>CABJBK010000005.1 GCA_902363825.1 Lachnospiraceae bacterium | reverse complement strand
TTTGATGAATAGGAAACAAAAATATCTTCTAATTTTTTTACCCCTTCTGTCTGAAAATGTTGTATACTTTTAATCATGAAAGCACCCTCCTTTGGATTTTTGTTTTTCGTCAAACTCAATCCTAACATAAGGAACAGGTGCTTTCTTCTTTTTCTATTAAATTTCCCTACAAAAACTTTACCCTAGCTTTTTCTTTCTTTTTTCCGGCAGTCACGCGCCAGAGTGTAACGGAAAACAGCGCGAACACAAGAAGCGCGCCCCAGTTTCCGAGTGTTATCGTCCCGGACAGATCGATGGTATCCGCGACACTTCCCCCTCCCGCCGGGATAATGGCGAGCACCGCAAGCAGGATCCCGATCAGTCCTTCTCCCGCGATCAGACCGGATGCATAAAGAATGCCTCTTCCGGTATCCCGCTTTTTCCGCTCGCAGTACCACCGGATCAGACCTCCTGCCATCATCGGTGTACTCAGATGTACCGGAAGATACAGCCCAACCGCAAACGGCAGAACCGGGATCTGTAAGATCTCCACGATGATCGCAAGGAACACACCGCAAAACACCAGCGTCCACGGAAGATTTCCTTCCATCACCCCTTCTACAACCATTTTCATCAGCGTTGCCTGTGGCGCCGGAAGTTCCGCAGAGCCGTATCCCCACGCCGCATTCAGCAGATAGAGCACGCCGCCCGTTGCGAGTGCTGCCGCAAGGATCCCGAACATCTCTCCGATCTGCTGTTTTTTCGGCGTTGCGCCAACCAGAAATCCGGTCTTTAGATCCTGGGAAGTGTCACCCGCAAGGGCTGCAATGATACAGATCACCGACCCGATCGTGATCGCCGCCGTCATACCTGCCATACCGGTTTTCCCGAAAAATTTCAAAAGCATCGTAGAAAAAAGCAGGGTCGCGATCGCCATTCCCGAAACCGGATTATTGGAACTTCCAACCAGCCCCACCATACGCGAAGACACGGTCGCAAAAAAGAAACCGAACACAACAATGAGAAGCGCTCCCGGAAGTGTCACCGGGATCACCGGGATCACCCACATGAGAATGACCACAACAAGGATCCCGCCAAACACGACTGCCATGGGAAGATCTTCATTCTGCTCTCCTTCTTTTTCACGTTTTCCGTACATCCGGACTGCCTCACCAAATGTTCTTATAATAAGAGGAAATGTTTTCAAAAGACTGATGATCCCTCCTGCCGCAACCGCACCCGCACCGATATAACGGATATAGGTTCTCCAGATGCCCCAGGTTCCCTGTTCCAAGAAAAGCTGCCCGACCGAAATGTCCGCAGGATAAAGGATCATATTTCCGCCAAACAGCACAATTAGCGGCATCAGTACAACCCATGCCAGCGTGCCGCCCGCCATCAGATACGACGTCACCTTCGGTCCGCAGATGTACCCGACGCCGAGAAGTGCCGGCAGGACATCCATTCCAATACCGGCTCCCTTATATTTTTTCCAGGAGAAATCCACTTCACTCGGGAACAGCCGGAAGCCGTCCGCGATCAGTTTATACAGCGCAGAAAGTCCGAGACCTCCAAAAACGGTTCCCGCTTTCGCGCCGCCCTCCTCACCTGCCATCAACACCTCCGCGCATGCTTTTCCCTCCGGATACGGCAGTGTCTTATGCTCTTTTACGATCAGCGCCGAGCGCAGCGGTATCATAAAAAGCACTCCGATCACTCCGCCGATCAGTGCAATCAATGCGATCTCAAAAAAAGAAGGCGGCTCACTTCCCGTTTCGGATGCCCACATAAAGAGCGCCGGCAATGTAAAGATCGCGCCCGCCGCCACGGACTCTCCCGCTGAACCGATCGTCTGCACCATATTGTTTTCCAGCACGGAATCGCGTCTTAATACAACGCGGATGATCCCCATAGAGACCACTGCTGCCGGAATGGACGCGGATACCGTCATTCCGACGCGAAGTCCGAGATACGCGTTGGCTCCTCCAAAAATCACAGCGAGCAGTACTCCGATCGCAATCGCCGTTCCGGTAAGTTCACTTTTCCCGCCTTTTTTCCTTTTTTCGTTCATCCTGCATTTTCCTCCATACCGCATATTTCCTTTTTTACTTAATATGCGCATTTTGGTACTGCCCTATACAGAAAAAATGCATACTCCGTCCGGCATGAGCCAGCCGTTTTCCACGCCATAGGAAAAGAGCATCTCCCGGCATTCCGGAAGTTTTACTTTTTCCTTCGATGCGTTCAGTCTCACTTCAACCGCCGGTTCACCCTCCATCTCTTTCCGGTAGCCGATCACGCGCGCATGCCCCGTATTCTGCCATATGATCTTTTCGCTTTTACAAGCTTTCTTTGTTTTCCGCAGCCGGATCAGTGTTCGGACTGCGTTGATCCGCTCATCATACGTTCCGCTTTCTATCTCATTCCATGGCATACAGCGTCTGCAATCCGGATCGAATCCGCCTTCCATCGCTATTTCCGTGCCATAATAAATGCAGGGACTTCCCTCCATGGTAAATAACAGCGCAAGCTGCCCGTAAAACCTGCCAAGCGATCCGACACGCGTAAACAGCCGTTCGGTATCGTGAGAATCCAACAGGTTAAACAGCACACGGTTCGTCTGCTTCATATAGAGCGAATAACAGCGGTTGACACTGTGTGAAAACTGTCCGGCTGTCCGGTTCTCATCATTAAAAAAGTCATGGATGCTCTCCACCAGTGGATAGTTCATCACCGAATCGTATTCGTCTCCACCTAACCACGCGATCGCGTCATGCCAGATCTCTCCTAAAAGAAACACCTCCGGTTTGATCTTTTTTAATACCTTTCGCAGTTCCTTTAAGAACAGATGGGAAACCTCGTTTCCAACGTCAAAGCGGATCCCGTCAATGTCCCACTCCCGGAGCCAGTAGCTGCAAAGATCCTTAAAATAAGCGATCACACCCGGATGGTTGGTGTTTAATTTCGGCATTCCGCCCGCAAACGCAAAAGAGTAATATCTGCCATCTCTTGTGTCATGCTTTTTCGTGTCAAGCGGCCACTGATTGATGAAAAACCAGTCGTAATATTCCGACTCCGGGCCGTTTTCTACCACGTCCTGCCACGGTGCGAACTGTTCCCCGCAGTGATTGAACACTGCGTCCAGCATAATGCGGATTCCCATGTCATGCGCTTCTTTCACGAGGGCTTTTAACTCCTCCTCATCCCCGAATGCCGGATCGATCTTATAGTAATCTGACGTATTATACTTATGATTGGAATCTGAGGCAAAGATCGGTGTCAGATAGATCCCGGTGATCCCAAGCTCTTTGATATAGGAAAGCTTTTTTCGGATCCCGCGCAGATCCCCGCCATAGACATCCAGATACTCGGTCTTTTCACATTTCCATTCTTTGACGTACCACGGATCTCTTTTCGCATCCCCGTTACAGAAGCGATCCGGAAAGATCTGATACCACACCGTATCTTCCACCCAGTCAGGCACTTCATTGATATCCGCAGGATTCATCCATGGGAAAATGAAACACTGTTCCTTTCTTCCCGGAATTTCCATCCGCTCTTTCGTATAAACGCCATCCTCAAAGAAATAGACACATTCCTCACCGGCATGGATCTCAAAATAATATTTGCAACGCTTGTAATCCGGTTTTACCGAGATCTCCCAGATCTTTTGATATTCCAGTTCCCTGCCCGGCTTCATCGGCACCGTCTCTCCGCTCCATTCTTCAGCTCCTCCGAGGATACCGGCGGAAAAAGGATCTCCAAAGCAGAGCAGCACCTCTGTCACCTCATATCCTGTCTTTATTTCTATTTCAAGATGATCTTTGTCAAGCGCATAACATTCGTTTAATGCCGCGCGGTGTGAAATCAATCCATATTCCATAAAAAAATACCTCCATTCTTCCTGCATCGTTCTTTTATATTGTAGGAAAAAAGAAGGCATTTTTCTAATCATTTTATTTTTTATACTGGTACAATCCTATCAAAATCAATTATTTGAGATACGCATCAAAGCTTCCCTTGTGGAAAACAAAAAGCTCATGCAGCGCTCTTGTACATGCAATGTAAAATTCCTGTCTCGTGATCGGATTTTCTGCTTCCCGTCCCATATCGCAGACAACGACCGCATCGAATTCCAGTCCCTTCGCGAAGTATGCCGGCATCACGAGGATCCCTTCACAGTAGACCGTTGTCGTTTCTTTAATCAGTGTGACCGGAAGGTCTTTTTTCAAGCTGTCATAGACAAAGAGCGCTTCCTCTTCATTCCGGCACAAAACTGCTGCCGTCCGGTATTTTGTCATATCAAGTTCCGCCACCGCATTCTGCACATCCGAAAGGACTGCCGCCCTGCTCCGCTCTTTTTTTACCACCGGTTCTTTTCCTTCCCTCTCAAACGGGACGATCCCGGTATCTCCGATGATATGGCTGCAAAACTCTGTGATCTCTTTTGTGGACCGGTAGCTTTTTGTTAAAGAAAGCAGTTTTGCTTCCGGGAAAACATGACTTAACATATAGCCAAGGAATGTCGGTTTTTCGCTTAAAAGCACCTGGTTCTTATCGCCAAGGATCGTCTTTGGACACGCAAACAGCCTTTTTAAAACCGCAAACTGGAATACGTTGTAATCCTGCATTTCATCAATGACCAGATGCCGGATCTGCGGAAAGCTTCCGCCGAAGCAGCGTACCTGTATGTAAAATACCGCCAGAATATCCTCATAGCAGATCTCTTTCCTGTCGTTCTGATAAACTGCCATCTGCGGCAATTCTTTTTCAAGTTCCCGCAGGAAGCGCAGATAGACATGTAACGGTCTCTCTTCTCCCATGCTGATCTTCGGACGCTGTTTTAAATAGGCATCAAGACACTTAAAATATGAGATCGACGACTTATAACGGATCCGCTGTACGCGCTCCGCCTCCATGTTCTTCGCGTCGAGCACCGCGTGGATCTGATCCACCTTAAACTCATAAGGCTCTTCCACGAAAAGCATATCTGCCAGAAGGTCATCAAATTCTTTTTCGATACAGTTATCCTCACCAAGTTCCGGCAGTACCTCCGCGATATAATCCGAAAAGAAAGCATTCGGTGAAAGGATCATCACATTCTGCGTATTCAGCCGTTCTCTGTGGTTATACAAAAGCCATGCAATCCGGTGCAGCGCGATCACCGTCTTTCCGCTTCCCGCGCAGCCGTCAATGACAAGCGTCTCCTCCGCCGCGTTTCTTATGATCTCATTTTGCTCTTTCTGGATCGTTGCCGCGATCTGTTTCATCTTGCTGCCATGGTTCTCACCGAGTTCCCTTTGAAGCACATCATCATCGATCCTAAGGTCTGTATCCAGCATATACTGCATCTTTCCCTCTCTGATCTGAAACTGCTTCTTCTCATCGATGACCCCCTGGAAAGTTCCCTCCGGTGCCTGATACTTTGCCGGTCCCTTCTCATATGCATAGTAAAGGGATGAGATCGGTGCTCTCCAGTCATAGACAAGCGGAAGTTTCCGCTCCTTCGGACGAAATCCATTCACGCCGATATACACCGGAAGATGTTCCCCGTTTTCCTCATAGGTAAATCCCACCTTACCAAAGTAAGGCGTCTGTTCCAGCCGTTCCAGCGCCGCCAGATTTTTCCCGTAAAATTCCAGCAGAAGGACATCCTGTTCCAGCGAATTTTTATTTTCAAGCAGTTCCTCCTCATCCATGTCCGCCGTGTTGTCCCAGACAAACTGCTTTTGCTCTTTGATCTTTTTATTTCCCTCCTCGATCACGGTCCGAAGCGCTTTTACCTGCTCTTTGATCTTTTGCTCCGTTTGATCGAAATAGGCGAGTTCCTGTTCTCTTTCCTCTTTTTGCATAGATTCCTCCGTCTTATCCGTTACTGATATTTTTTCACAAAATTCCCCATGATCCATGCTGCAACCGGGACAATGCAGACACATCCAATCGCACTCATCATCACCGGAAACAGCATCTGGAAAAATGCCTTGGAATTTAATAACTGTCCAAACGTGTAGTGCAGCTCTTTCATTTCCAGATACATGAGAAGCGATTCTCCAAGCCCCGCAAACAGGAGTGTATTTACCGTAGTTCCTAAAATATTTCCGCCCATCCGGAAACCGGATGCCAGAAGCTCGCGTTCCGTCAGTTCCGGGTTTTTGCATTTCACTTCATAGACCGCGCTTGAAACCGCGATCGCCACATCGATGACCGCTCCGACGATCCCGACGATCACCATCGCCACCGCAGCCGCCGTCATATTGATGCTCACATGCCCTGCCAGCATCGCCGTCTCATCCTCATACATATTTAACTCATTATAGCCGCTGCTCTTGGCACCATGCGCAACCAAAAGCGCAAGGAAAAAGATAAACACCGTCACCACAGCGAGGGATACAAGCGTTGCCCTTGTCTTCAGATTATAGCCATTCTGTACAAACAGGATCGTCACGCTCATGAGCGAAACGGTGATAAGGGTCACCAGATATGCCGGAAATCCATGCTCAAGTGCCTTGATGTCAAGTAAAAATACCGCGACATTGATAAGCAGCGCACCAAGGGAACGAAGTCCCCGGTCTCCGCCCAAAAGGACAAAAAGGATCACAAATACTGCTCCAAGAATCAAGATCATGCCAACTCCTCCTTTCCCTTTAAGAGCCGAACCGAAACCGCAAGACTGATCGGGATCGAGATCAGGATGGCGATCGATCCCATCAGAAACTGGATCAGTTCAAATGGAATATGAAATTTGAAGATTTCCGTAAATCCGTAATGATTGATCATCTTGATCAGTATCAGCGGAATCGAACCGCAAAAATAAGATAAAAGCAAAACATTGATCATCGTTCCCATAATATCATCTGCCACATGGCGGATCCCGTCATAAAGACTCTCCTTCGTGATCCCCGGATTCACATAAACCAGTTCTCCGGCTGTCGCTGTGATCGAGATCGCGACATCCATCACCGCGCCAAGCCCGCCGATCAGTACCTGGGCAAAAAACAGCATGCCGAACTGGCTGGTATTATTCATATATTCCGTATATTCCATCATAAAATACTCCGGGTCACCTGCAAGCTTCAGTACCAAAAAATAAAACACGCCTGCTGCCGCAACGGTAAGGAGTGTGGCAAGCACTGCTGCCGCAGTCACCCTGTTCCAGCCGGAAACGATAAGAAGCGAGCACACCGCAAACAGGATCATCACAAGGATCGTGACCGGAAGCACATACGTCCCCTTTTCATACTGGCACAACGCCAGGTAAAACAACAGGATATTCACTCCGGCAGAAAGGATGGCCGCAATCCCCTTTTTCCCCGCCATCATGCACAAAAGATAGACGAATAACAGCAGCACTGCCAGTACATAGCTGTCCCGCTTCAGTCCGGTGATCTTGCCTTCCAGTTCATCCGCTTCCCCGGTAAGTGTCACAAATACCTGATCTCCCTTTTTATACTTTTCATCGACCGTCAGTGATCTGGAATAAAGATTCTTTAATGTGATCGTCTGTCCCTTATGCGCTCCGTTTAAGATCTGCGCCTCTAGCGTCTGCTCATACATCGTTCCGTCTTTTTCTTCCGACACCACGGTCTCTGCCTGCCTGATCTTTACGACGGTCTCTTTATATAGGAAAGCATCGTGTGCCAGACCGATCAGTAACATCACACTGACTGCCAGATAGATCAGTGAAAAATATAGTTTCTTCATAGATGTCACACCTCCTGTTGTTTTCTCTGTTTTTATTATATCACATCCGGCAAATCCGAGGAACCTTTTGTTCTCTCCGGATTGTTTACCCGTTTCATGATATTTTTTATTATTAACTTGCATTTATGTATTTTTCTTTATTTATAAGAAAAAATCAATTATTTTATCTGTCTTTTTCAGACTTTTCTCTTGTATCATCCACAAAAAGAAGTTATTATTTTCTTAGAGAGTAGTTCTAAAATTCGTGTTATATTTTCATTACTAGGAGGCGATCTGTCATGATGATCTGTTACAATTCCAAAAGCCGTCGTATCAGCATGATCCAGGAGATCTTACAGAGTCAGGCTGCAAAAGACGACAAAACACTGACCGAAAAGTTAAAAGAAGAGTTGCGTCAGCTCACAGCCTCACTTACACCACAGGCAAAAGCCTGACCGCAGAAAAGAAGGGACACATGCAGACATTTAAAACGCATGTGTCCCTTCTTTTTTAGTCCCCTTTTCATCCAAGGCCATTTTGTCTCAGGTACGATAAATATAACAGCGGACGATCACTGCCACAAAATAAAGCAATGCCGCCATCAGTCCGAACAGCGCCCCTCCTCCGATCACGCCGGCGATGATCTGTGCCGCCACGATCAAAAGATGCACGAAGATCGGCAGATCATAAAAACATCTCGCCAGAATCACTTCTAGCAGTGCCAGAATGCAGACCGGAACGACCGGCACCTCGCACGCAAAGATCCCAACTACCACAAAGATCACTGCCATAAGGATCAGTCCCGCAACCGCAACGGTGTACTGCTCTGAGCTGCGTCTTCTCTTCTTCCGGTTCTGCCGCTTTCTTTTGTTTTCCGCCCCCGTCATAAACTCTTTTATCTCGTCTTTTCCTGTATTCTGGTTCATAGTATGCTGTCTCCTTTTGTATATACCTCTGTCACATGATTGCATTATATCAAGTTCCCAAAAAAAGAACAACTTTTTTCAAAAAAACATTGCATTCTTTTTTGTTTTTATATATAATAGCATATGTCGCATGTGAGTGACAGGCTGGAATGGCTCAGTTGGTAGAGCAGCTGATTCGTAATCAGCAGGTCGTCGGTTCGAGTCCGATTTCCAGCTTTTGGGCAGATATCTATCAGGTATCTGCTTTTTTTGTTATGGCAACGAGGAAAATGACCGCGTGCATCCCGTCTCTGTGTGGTACAATTCATATAATTGTCGCATTTTTTTGTTACTTTTCTGCAATTTCCCTGATATGACTTGATTATTTTTCAATTTCATGCTAAAATTTAGGAATTCGACAGTGTGTTTGTCGGAAAAGGAGGCTGACTATGAGCATACAACTGCTTGATAAAACGCGGAAGATCAATAGTTTTCTGCATAATAACAACTCTTCCAAAGTTGTATTCAATGACATCTGTAAAGTTATGACCGATATTTTGGATTCCAATATTCTTGTCATCAGTAAAAAAGGAAAGATTCTGGGCACCAGCCAGTGTAGGGGAACCGATGAGCTCCAGGAGCTGATCGTTGATGATATTGGCGGTTTCATCGATCCTCTGTTAAACGAACGTCTTCTTGGCATCTTATCCACAAAGGAAAATGTCAATCTAGAGACTCTTGGATTTGAGACCAACATCAACAACTACTCTGCGGTCATCGTTCCGATCGATATCGCGGAAAAGAGATTCGGCACGCTGTTTATCTACCGCAACCAGAATCCTTACGATATCGACGATATCATTCTGTGTGAGTACGGTTCGACCGTGGTCGGACTTGAAATGATGCGTTCTGTTTTTGAAGAAAACGAAGATGAGGAACGCAATATCCAGAATGTAAAATCTGCGATCAATACCCTCTCTTTTTCCGAGCTTGAAGCGATCATCCATATTTTTGATGAGCTGCAGGGCGAGGAAGGTATTCTTGTCGCAAGCCGTATTGCTGACCGTGTAGGGATTACCCGTTCCGTGATCGTCAACGCGCTGCGCAAGTTTGAAAGTGCCGGTATCATAGAATCCCGTTCCTCCGGCATGAAAGGAACCTATATCAAGATTTTAAATCCTGCCATATTTGATGAATTAAAACAGATCCGGTTAAAAAAACAGTAAAAAAAGCAAAAGCGCCTGTCTGAGGAATCAGACAGGCACTTTTTTTATCACTCGACAGGAGCCGCCTCCGGAAGCGGCATTTCTGTTGCTCCTGCTTCTTCGGTCTGGACTTCCTCCGTTTGCATTTCTTCTGTTTCGGCTTCATCCAACGCCTCTCTTGTAATATGCGAGACGCTCATATACGGATTGTCTGCCTGATACGCTTTCGTCTTTGTCTGGAAAGAATACACATCAAACGCTCCGATCCCAAGGATCGCCGCCACAAAAAGTACCACGGTAAGCCGGAATTTCGGATCACTCTGTGACCTGAAATCATGTCCGCATCTGGGACATTCTTTTGTTTTTATCAGAGAAACCGTTCTCCCGCAATCCGGGCACTGGCGTATAAATACAAGCTGCAGGATCAGCCGCAGTAAAAGGAACGCGATCAGCAACACGATCAGTCCTGCGAGCACATATAAAACATATTCTGACATTTCAATCTCAACCCCTGTCTAATAAATGATGTCTGTTCTACTATACTATACTTGTCCGTGATTGGCAATTTAAAATAATATCATAATTTTTTTATACTTTCTTCATTGTTTCCGCGAAACAGATATGATACATTATATCCGCAGGCTGCTGCCGGCGGCCGCAAAATATTATTTTAAAGGGGGACTTCTATGACCTATGACACTTTTAAGGAGCAGATCCTTGCCGGTATGAAAGCCAGGATTCCGCTCGCATCTCTTTCCATTCAGTCCGTTGTAAAAAACAACAACGTGCAGCTGGATGGTCTCACCATTATGGAAGGCGGCACCAATCTTTCGCCGACGATCTATCTGAACTATTTCTATGAAACCTATCAAAACGGCGTGGAATTTTCTTCTATTCTTGATACGATTCTCCATACCTATCAGTCCAACAAACCCCGGGGAAAGATCGACACCTCTTTTTTCACCGATTACGCAAACGTCAGGCCACATATTGCCTACAAACTCATCCACTATGAAAGGAACCGGCATCTGCTTGCTGATCTGCCCCACTTCCGATATCTCGACCTTGCCATTGTCTTTTATTGTCTGGTATCCTCTTCCCCTTCCGGAAGTGCCACGATCCTGATCCGCAAAGATCATCTCCGTTTCTGGAACATTTCCCCGACACAGCTTTTTGATGCGGCAAAGGAAAACACACCAAGGCTCCTCTCCTATGATCTCCGCAATATGAATGACCTGATGGAAGAGCTTCTGGCACCGGCACATTCCACCCTCTCCGATCCGGATATAAAAAAAGAGGATGCCGCGATCTGTCCGATGTATGTTCTGACGAACCAGAACAAATTAAACGGCGCAAGCTGCATCCTCTATGAACATCTTCTCGAGCACTTTGCAGACAGACTCTGCTGTGATCTTTATATCCTGCCGAGCAGTATCCATGAAGTCATTCTGATCCCTGCCACCTCTGATACCTCTTATCAGGAGCTGTCCCAGATGGTACAGGAAGTAAACGACACACAGGTAAGCCCGGAAGAAATCCTCTCAGATCATGTCTATTACTTTTCCAGAAGTTCGGGATCCATCCGTATGTGACAGGATCATCTTCCAATCATCTCATCCCGGATAACTGTTCATAAATCTTTCCATATTCTTTTGCGGAATTTGCCCAGGAGTAATCCATCTCCATACAGCGGACTGCCATCTCATTCCAATGCGTTCTGTCATCAAAATAAACATGCATCGCATAATGTATCATGTCCGCCATCTCCTGCGCGTTAAAATTGCAGAACGAAAATCCATTTCCGGTATTTTCATATTCATTATATGCTTCCACGGTATCTTTCAAGCCGCCTGTTTCCCGTACCATCGGAACGGTTCCATAGCGCATGCTCATGAGCTGGCTCAGTCCACACGGTTCAAACAGCGACGGCATTAAGAAGGCATCGCTGGAAGCATATATCTTATGCGCAAGCGCCTCTGCATAATCCGTGCTCACCACAAGTTTGTCCGGGTAGCGGTTCGCAAAATAGCGCAGCATTTTTTCGTATTTTTCCTCCCCAGTGCCAAGTACCACGATCTGAACCGGATCTTTACCAAGGATCTCCTCCAGATCATACGCGACCAAGTCAAAGCCCTTTTGATTGGTCAGCCGCGAAACCATGCTGATCAAAAAAACATCCTCGCGCTTTGGCAGATGAAGCATCTCCTGGAGCGCCGCCTTATTGGCTTTCTTTCCCGGCACAAAGTCCAGTGTCCCGAAATGTTTTGCCATATGGGGATCTGTTGCGGGATCATAAAGTTCATAATCGATTCCGTTTAAGATTCCATAGAGGGAACCGCTCCGCATCCGCATCAGTCCATCCAGCCCCTCTCCGCCTGCAGGTGTCTGGATCTCATTCGCATAGGTCGGACTTACCGTCGTTACGATATCGGAAAAAAGGATCCCTCCCTTTAAATAGTTCACCTCGCCATACGCTTCGAGTCCTCCGATCCCCGGGCGGAAAAGCTCCTCTGGAAGTCCGGTGGTGTCAACCGCGGCGTTTAACTTCCAGCGCCCCTGGAATTTCATATTATGGATACTGAAAATTGTTTTTATATTCTTGTAAAAAGGCTGATCATCATACAGATTTTTCAGATAGACCGGTATCAGCCCGGTCTGCCAGTCATGGCAATGTATGATATCCGGGCAGAAATTAATAACCGGAAGCGCATCCAGTACCGCCCGCGAAAAGAACGCGAATTTCTCCACATCCTCATAGATATTGTTATAAGGCCTGTCTCCTGAAAAATAATACTCATTATCTACAAAATAGTAGATCACATTTTCATACTGTACCGTCAAAATTCCTGCATACTGCCTGCGCCATCCCAGTGACACATAAAAATGTGAATGGAAACGCAGGATCTTTTTTAAATTATCATCCATGCAGGTGTATCTCGGAACGATCACACGCACATCGTAGTTATCCTTGTCCAGATATTTCGGCAGGGAACCCACGACATCTGCAAGTCCGCCGGTCTTGATGAACGGGACTGCCTCGGAAGCAGCAAATAATATTTTCGTCATAAAAGCCTCAGTCCTTCCCGAATCTTTCTTTCAAAAATATTATAACTGATTCCATTTTATTTTTAAAGCAGTTTTCCATTCAAATCACTGTTTATTGCCGGACTTTATACTCTAATCTGATTTTATCGGCGATCAGTGCGATAAATTCTGAATTTGTCGGTTTTCCCTTCCCGTTATTGATCGTATAGCCAAACAGTTCATCGATCGTATCCATCTTTCCACGGCTCCATGCGACCTCGATCGCGTGGCGGATCGCACGCTCTACGCGGCTCGGCGTTGTCTGATATTTCTTCGCGATCGTTGGATAAAGAATCTTTGTGATCGAATTCAGCATCTCAATATCATTGACCGACATAATGATGGCCTCGCGCAGATACTGATATCCCTTGATGTGCGCCGGAACTCCGATCTCGTGAATAATGTTCGTGACATCCGCTTCCAGATTCCGCTCTACATATTCCTCCTTTTTCTCATAGGCATTTACTTTTTTTATCTCTGTTCCATGCCGGTTTTTGTCTTTGATATGCCGGATGCGGTTTAACACCATCTCATTATCAAACGGCTTCATGATAAAATAGTCCGCCCCGAGGTCAAACGCGTCTTCCGTGATCTTCTCCTGACCGATCGCGCTGATCATGATAAACGCCGGTCTTTTTTTCAATGTTGTATCCTTGTTTACTTTATCCATTACACCGAGCCCGTCCAGCTTTGGCATTACAATGTCAAGCAGGACAACATCCGGCTGTTTGTTCTTTATGATCTCATATGCTTCTTCCCCGTCTTTCGCAGTGCCGACCACATTTAATTCGTCGTCACTCTCCACAATTTTTCCAAGTAATCGTACCATTCTCTCATTATCATCTGCGATTGCTATTTTTAGTTTCTCCATCTTTGCCCCTCCTGCTGTTTAAGATAATAAAATCTCATAAAACGAAACTATTTGTATTATAAGCGCCCAAAACTGGCTGTTCAACAAAAATGTTTCCTCAATTTCCGACATCATATGTCGGATTTTTCGGGTTTTTCGTTCATTTTGTCCGCCTGCGCCGATTCTGTTCCCCTTACTAGAAAAATATACAAAATAAGCAGACGAAATCTGTCAAATCCTGTCGTTAATTTCTGTCTGCTTTTTTGCATATCCTATTCGCTTTTTTCTTCTCTTACCGGATCTTTATCTTTTTTTGCCGCAAAAAGCGGTCCGCCGGCGTATTTTCGGATCAGAAGCAGTACTGCCACACTGAGTACCGAGAGCAGATCCTCAAAAGATGTCGTCGTTTTTACGACCATATGTCTTGCGATCACGAACATGAGCACCTCTAAGATCGTATCGGTGCTCGGACGCAGCAGCATCTTTAAAAATTCCACACCCACTACGAGATTTAATACCAGCTCCAAAAATTCCATAAACGCGCCGTGTTCCATTCTTCCCGTCCAGAAAATCCCAAATTCCTGAATGACCGCGATCCCCTCCATGAGAATGGCCGCCAACACAAACAGTCCCATGATCAGTTCTAATACATGTGTAAAACGATACAGCGTATCAATTATCTTTTTCATTTTCTTTTTTCTCTCCTTGATCAATTTTTCGATAATCATTAAATCCCCGAATCAGGATCTTCACACTCTCGATCGGGGTATCAAACAAGCCAGCCTGATAAAGATTTAACAAAACATATCCGACCGGAATGGCAAGGATCAGTCCTGCCATACCGGCAATGCAATATCCAAAATAAAGCAGGATCAGCGTCGGAAGCGGTCTTATGCCGATCGATTCTCCGACATATTTCGGCTGGATCACCTGACGCAGCAGCTGCGTTGCTCCCCAGACGATCAAAAGTCCCACTGCTCTCCGGTAGTCCGCGCAGAGAAACGCGATCACTGCCCACGGTATCATGACAATACCAGCCCCGAGGATCGGCAGGAAATCCAAAAAAGCAATGATGAAAGACACGACGAGCACATAGTCCACCCGGAGAATAAACAGGCCGATCACAAGCACCAGATAGATCCACAGCTCGATCTTCACCTGCGCCCGTATGTATCCGCCAACTGCTTTTTTTGAGCTCCCGGTCAGTACTTTAAAGTTTTTCTGTATGGATTCCGGGATCACCTGTTTTAAAAACGCTTCATTTTCATTTTTCTCCGCCACAAAAAAGTACGATGAGATCAGGCACACAAACAGACCGATCATCACCATGGGCACCTGCTTGGTCAGCCCGCTGACCGCCGAAAACGCGACTTTGCTTCCTCCATCCGCAAGCCCGGATATTGCGGAAACGATCTGATTCCCAAATTTTTCTGTGATATTGGAAAGATTCGCATCCTCTAAGATTCCCCACTGCGCAAGCTGACCGGTCAACGCCTGCATCACATCACTGATCTGTTCCATCAGATCCGGCAGACTCTCCATCCATCCGAGCAGCTGATGCAGCAGTGTCGCAATGAGCCCGTAAAACAAAAGTACGATCCCGGCAATTACCGCGATGATCACAAGGACCGATCCCATTTTCCGCTTCAGGCGGATCTTCTTTTCCAGAAAATGCACGATCGGACATGCACAGGCGGCGATCAGCCAGGCAATGAGAAACGGCAGAAAATAGATCCAGATCTTTGGAATTAAAACGATTAACAGCGCTGCCACGAAAACAGTAAACAGTACATTGACGAGTGCTTTTTTGTAAATTTCTTTCATGATTCCCTCCATTTTGTCTTATCCATTATTTTCAGATAAAAAGCGAGACTTTTACTGCATCAAAAAAATGCAATAAAAGTCTCGTTCTTATTTCAGTATGCATCCCGGTTTTGCAACGTGATGACGACATGCATAATAGCTTTACGCTATGAACTACTCCCTCGTATTTGTTTCATCATAACACAGGATTTTTATCCCTGTCAATCATCAGAGCTTAATAAAATTCTTATCTCCGTGCAGGATCCGCTCACGCTCCGCTTCATCGATAGCCACGATCCTTCCCCGCCGGTCATAAGTGGTGAGCAGGGTCGTATTTTTCGCAAGATGTTTTTTTCCGTTTTCGCTTAAGATTGCCGCCAGTGAATCGAGATTCCGGCTCTTTAAAACAGCCTGCATCTGTACCTGCTTTTCCGCTTCCTCGATCCGTTCATCTGCCCACGCTTCATTCTGCGCCGCGATCTGTTCCGCGTCATCCGTTGTTTCCACCGGATCCTTTTTTTCTTCTGCCGGCGCATCTTCCCAGATAGTCCGCCAGGTCTCTTTCAAAAAGGAAATCATGGAACACACCGATGCTTTTAACTGTTCCCAGGTAAATCCACCACCGGATGTCTCCGTCCGGTCTTTTTGGCTCTGCGGCTGTTCCTTTTCCGGCTGCTTTTTTTCACGGTTTGCGCCGATATCCAGGATCACGCCCGGATCCTCCTGCTTTTCCTTTTCCGAAATTGCATTCTGCCAGGCCGCGTCATAGGCGTGGATTCCGGCAGACCGTTTATTTGTTATTTTCGGATAATCATACGGGCTTCCCCCGTCAATTTTGTCTATCATGGCTGTTCCCCCATATTTTTCTATTTTAACATCTCCTCGATAAAAATACCATATCCTTTTGTTGGATTATTGATATATACATGCGTCACCGCACCGATCACTTTCCCGTTCTGCAAAATCGGTGCCCCGCTCATCCCCTGTACGATTCCTCCGGTGGTCGCTAAAAGCTCCGGATCGGTCACCTCAAAAACAATCTCCCGCTTTTCTTTGGTTTCACTGTAATTTACCTCGGTGATCTCGATCTCATAATTTTTCCGCTTTCCATTCAGTTCACAGATGATATCCGCCCTTCCGACCCCGATTTCCTGTTTGTGTCCGACCAGAACCGCGGGTACATCCGCAAGCTGCACCGGAATCTGATCTAACTTTCCGTGAATGCCTACCTCCGAATTGTTATCGATATTTCCAAGGTAATACTCCTTCCGGTAATTGATGACACCGGTCAGTTCTCCCGGCGTTCCGTGCTCTCCTTTTACAATGTCCACAATGTCTGTCTGATATAAAGAACCTGCGCGCATCGTCAGCAGAGAGCTGGTATCCGCGTCATTTACCCCATGTCCCAGCGCTCCATAGAAAAGCTCATCTGTCAGATATGTCATGGTCCCGATGCCCGCAAGATCATCACGCACCCAGATCCCAAGCTTATAGGCACCATCCTCCGAAAGTACCGGTGTCACAAAGACATCGATCTGCTCGTCCTTTCTTCGTATCCCAAGATCCAGTTTTTCCGCCCCGCAGTCATTGATCCGTCTGGTAAGCTCCTTTTTATCGGAAACCGCTTCTCCATTGACGGAACAGATATAGTCCCCGCTTTTTAACAGCGCCGCAGCAGGTTCATGGCTTATGCCATCCGCCCCGGATATGCTCCCGGTTCCGATCACAAGAATGCCATCTGTCTTTACATATATTCCGATCGGCAGTCCGCCGGGAATTACCTGTTCTTCCTCCACAACATGTACGTCTACCTGTTTTACCGGTATGACACCAAAAAGTTTACAGGTCATGGTATATTCCGAAGGATTCCCTTCTGTCACCGGTGCCATATTGTCAAAAACATCCTGTACCTCATCCTCCACGGTAAACGTGACCGGAACATCGAAATTAAACTGCCCTTCCTCTCCGGCGATCACGTTGATCTCACCCGGAATTTCATTTTCCAGTGAATACCATGCAAAAAAAATCAGCGCGAAAAGTCCTGCCTCCGCAATTTTTTGTATTCCCTTTTGTATTCTCGCAAGCATAAATCCACATCCTATCCAGCTGTATTTTCTCAAAAAAAAGAAGATATGAATCTTCATATCTTCTTTTAGTATGTGGATTTTACTTTTTTTCATGCAATGCCAGCTCTTTCATTTCCCGCGCGCTTTTCAGTACCGTGTCTGTAATTGCCACGCCGCCGATCATCCGCGCCAATTCCACAACGCTCTCCTCTTTTCCCAGCGGGCGGATCCTTGAAACGGTGTTTTCTCCGACTACGGATTTTTCGATCAGGAAATGCACATCCGCCATCGCCGCGATCTGCGGCAGATGCGTAATGCAGATAACCTGGTGGCTTTTTCCGATCACATTCATTTTTTCCGATACCATCTGCGCGGTCCGTCCGCTGATTCCGGCATCGATCTCATCAAAGATCAGCGTACCGATGGAATCGTTTTTGGCAAGTACCGCTTTCATTGCGAGCATGATCCTCGAAAGTTCCCCACCGGAAGCAACTTTTGAGAGCGGTTTTAACGGCTCTCCCGGATTGGTGGAGATCAAAAACTCCGCATCATCCATGCCGTTTGCATTTGGATTCTCCGCTTCTTTGAATTCCATGGTAAAACGGACATCTAGGAAATTCAGATCGATCAGTGCTTTTTGTACTTCTTCGGTCAGCTTCTTCGCATATTTCTTTCGTATCTTTGATACCTTCGCGCAGTCTGCCTGAAATACTTCCTGCGCCTTTTTCTGCTCTGCCCGCAGCTTTGCAACATAAGCATCATGATCCTTTAACTGTTCGATCTTCTCTTCCCGCTTTTTCTGTCCTTCCAGGATCTGTTCTACCGAATCGCCATATTTGGACTTTAAGTGATTGATGAGATCCAGACGTTTTTCTGTCTCAAAGAAATGCTCCTCATCAAAATCCGTCTCCTGCAGATAATCCGAGATCTCCCGGTTAAAATCACTGAGCAGGTTATCGATCTCAAGCAGTTCTTCCGAAAATCCCTGTACGGTCCGGTCAAAATCCGAAACCGCAGACAATTCTCTTAACGAGCGGGAGATCAGATCCGATGCGCCATCCGCACCGCCCTTGGTATATTCATACGCATGACTTAATGCCTCTACGATCTTTTTGCCATTGGCGAATTTCTTATATTCACTCTCTAAGGTCTCATCTTCACCTGCCGTCAGATCCGCCTCATCGATCTCCTGCCACTCATACTCCAGAAATGAGAGTTCCCGCAGTCTCTGCTCCTCATCCATGGAATTCTGCTCCAGTTCCTCCTCGATTGCCCGGTATGTCCGGTAATCTTTTTTTAACGTTTCCTTCGGCAGCTGAAGTTCGGTCTTCGCGTAATCATCCAGGATCTCAAGATGTTTTTTCTTAGACAGGAGCGACTGATGCTCATGCTGTCCGTGAATATCAATAAGCAGTGCCGCCGCCTCTTTCACCTTTGACGCCGGAACCGTCTCCCCGTTGATCCTCGCGATACTGCGCCCTCCGGTGATCTTTCTGCTCATGATGAGCATGTCATCCTCCACGGAAACGTCCATCGCCGCAAGCGCCGCTTTTATGTTTTCCTCTTTCACTTCAAAGATCAGTTCCACCAGTGCCGCGTCCGCATTTTCGCGCAGCATCTCTTTTTGCACCTTTCCACCAAGTGCAAGGTTGATTGAACCGATAATAATGGATTTTCCGGCACCCGTCTCACCGGAAAGAATGTTTAACCCTTCGCCGAATTCAACTTCTGCCTCATCGATCAGCGCAAGATTTTTTACATGTAAGCTGCGTAACATATACTCTCCTTTTTCTTACTCCTCAAGCAGTTTGCGGAGTCTCCCCATCAAAGAAACAGTATCATCTACCGTCCGTACCGCGCACATGATCGTATCATCCCCGGCAATACTTCCAACGATCTCATGACAGTCCATATGATCCAGCGCTGCCGCCACCGCCATTGCCATACCGGATACCGTCTTAACGATCAGTATGTTCTGCGCCATATCCATGGAGACAAAGCCCTCCCGGAACACTCTGGTATATTTTCCGGTCAGATCCTCCGATGTCTCATTGAGTGCCACATATTTCTGCCTGCCACTGTTTAATGCCACCTTGGTCAGCTTCAGTTCGCGGATATCTCTCGATACGGTCGCCTGTGTCACATGATAGCCTTCTTTTTCCAGCTGTGCGGAAAGTTCTTCCTGTGTTTCAATATCGTTTTTCTGAATCAATTCTAATATTTTTGCGTGTCTGCTTGTTTTCATATATCCCTCCATTAGGCATAGGTATGCATTTTCTTTCTGAGTGTCTCAAGAAAACTTATCCTGCTCAGTTTCAAAATCTGCGTATTGGTTTTTGCTCTGTGGATCACGATGCGGTCTCCCACTTCCAGATGCACCGCGTCATCCCCGTCAAAACTCACTTCTACTTTTTCATCCTTCTCACTCCGTCTTTGTCCGATCTCGATCTCGATCTCATCATCGGCGCTTAACACAATACTCTTGGAATTTAACGTGTGGGAATTGATCGGTGTGATCAGAATCAGATTCGCCTGCGGATCCACGATCGGGCCGCCCGCTGACATATTATATGCAGTGGAACCGGTTGCGGTAGCCGCAATGATCCCATCCGCCATAAACTCCGACAGATATTCCCCATTGACATAAACCACCAGATTGACGATCTGGAGTGCCCCGCTCCGATGGATGACAATATCATTTAGCGCCACCGTCTCCCCGGATTTGGTGCCGCCTTTGACAACATATCCGCTTAACATCATACGGTGTTCCAATACATAATCATTGACAAACATCCGGTCGATCGCGTCATATACATTGTCTTCCTCAAGTTCACAGAGATACCCGAGATTTCCGTGATTGACTCCGACTAACGGCAGTTTTAAAGCAACCGTGTCTCTCGCCGCACGGATCAGGGTTCCATCCCCGCCGATCACCAGGATACATTCCGTGTCCTCCGGTATCTGCTTCAGCGAAAGCGGACAGTTTCCGCGCCCCGGTGCGACACTCACCTGATACCCGCAGTTTCCGCCTTTTTTTTCGATATACGCACGGATCTTCTCGGTCAGTATTAACTTCTCATCCTTTACCGCATTGGTGATGACATAAAAATTTTTCATAACTATGCAAGTTCCGCATGTGCCGCTTCCACTACGGCATCAATATCCACGGACTCCTCCTTTGCCCCGTCTGTGCCATTTTCAAGATGTACCAGATACTCAATATTTCCTTCCGGTCCTTTGATCGGAGAATATTCCAGATTCCACACATGAAATCCGAGACCGCACGCGAAATCGATCACCTTCTCGATGACTTCTTTATGTACTTTTTTATCACGCACCACGCCTTTTTTGCCGACCTTTTCCCGGCCAGCCTCAAACTGCGGCTTGATCAGGCAGACCATCTGTCCGTCCTCTTTTAGCAGTGCCTGTGCCGGTCCAAGTACCTTGGTCAGCGAGATAAAAGAGACGTCGACTGACGCAAAGTCCAACGGATCCGCAATATCTTCCGGTGTCACATAACGTATGTTTGTCTTCTCCATACAGACCACGCGCGGATCCTGTCTCAATTTCCACGCGAACTGCCCGTATCCGACATCGACCGCATAAACTTTCACCGCACCGTTCTGCAGCATGCAGTCCGTAAATCCACCGGTGGATGCACCGATATCCATGCAGATTTTTCCATCCAGCGTAACACCGAAATTGTTCATTGCCTTTTCCAGCTTCAGTCCGCCGCGGCTCACATATTTCAAGGTAGAGCCGTGGATCTCGATCTTTGCCTCTGTGTCGAAATTCGTCCCTGCCTTATCCTCTCGCTGACCGTCAACAAATACGTTGCCCTCCATGATCATGGCTTTTGCCTTTTCCCTTGAGGTGGCCAGTCCTCTGTTTACCAATAATACATCCAGTCTCTCTTTCATAAATCCCACTTTTCTCTTTTTATAAATATATTTTAATACAAAATGAATATTTTTACATATTAAATTTTGCTAAATTTTATTATAATCCAATAAATTCCGCAATGATCTTTTTATAAATCGAATCCGCGTCTATTCCGACTTCCTGTCTTAAGATGTCCACATTGCCGTGCTCGACATACTCATCCGATATCGCGATATTTAAAACCGGCACTCCTGCATGACAGGCAGACAGATATTCCGTCACATGCTCGCCAAATCCTCCGCTCAACACATTTTCTTCCAAAGTCACGATCAGCTTATGTTCCTTTGCCGCCTGACGCAGCATTTTCTCATCCAGAGGTTTTGCAAATCTCGCGTTGATCAGACTGCAGTGGTAATCCAACGCCTTTAAGCGCTCCCGCACCTCAACCGCTGTCTTTACCATACTTCCATAGGCGATCAGGGCAATGTCGCACTCGTCATAAATGATCTCACTTTTTCCAAATACGATCGGCGCACGGAATTCCTTCAATCCATCATAGGCTTCTCCACGCGGATAACGGATCGCGATCGGAGTCTCAAATTTTACGGCAAATTTGATCATATCGGACAATTCCCACTTATTTTTCGGTGCCGCGAGCGTCATATTCGGCATTCCGGACAGATAGGAAATATCAAAGATCCCCTGGTGTGTCTCCCCGTCACTTCCGACCAGCCCCGCGCGGTCGATCGCAAATACGACCGGAAGATTCTGGATACAGACATCATGTAAGATCTGGTCATATGCGCGCTGTAAAAACGAAGAATAGACCGCAACGATCGGCTTTAATCCCGCCGCCGCAAGTCCTGCCGCAAAGGTCACCGCATGTTCTTCCGCAATCCCGACATCAAAAAAACGCTCTGGAAACATATTGCGGAAACGCTTGAGTCCGGTACCATCTGCCATCGCCGCCGTGATCGCAACCACTTTGGGATCACGGTCACCCAGTTTTCGCATGACCGTGGAAAATATATCCTGATAATTGGCTTTTACCCGTGGCTTTAACGGAAGTCCGGTCTCAATATCAAACGGTTCTGTCCCGTGAAATCTCGCCGGATGGCGCTCCGCCGGAACATAGCCCTTTCCCTTCTTGGTGATCACATGCACCAGAACCGCGCCTTCTATTTTGGACGCTTCATGAAATGTCCGTATCATTGCGGAAATATCGTGACCGTCCACCGGTCCGAGATAGACGATCCCCATATTTTCAAAGTACATCCCCGGTATCACGAGCTGCTTGATGCTGCTCTTGGTCTTATGGATATTCCGTATGATCTTTTCTCCGTAAACCGGTATCCTGCTCAAGGAATCAATGACACCGTTTTTCAAATCCTGATAGGCACTCGCCGTCCGGATGCTGCTCAGATATTTTGACATCCCTCCGACATTCTCCGAAATGGACATATTGTTGTCGTTGAGCACAATGATAAAATTTGACTTGAGCTTAGACGCATTATTCAGTGCCTCGTACGCCATCCCGCCGGTCAGCGCTCCGTCTCCGATCACCGATATCACTTTATAATCCTCGCCGCTTATTTCCCGCGCCATTGCGTAACCAAGTCCCGCCGAGATCGAAGTCGAACTGTGACCGGTGTCAAAACAGTCACAGGCACTCTCCGCGCGCTTTGGGAAACCACTCATCCCGCCATATTTGCGCAGCCCGTCAAATCCTTCTTTTCTCCCGGTTAAAAGCTTGTGCGTATACGACTGATGACCGACATCCCAGATGATCTTGTCCTTCGGCAGATCAAACGCCAGATGCATTGCCATTGTAAGTTCCACAACGCCGAGATTCGACGCCAGGTGTCCTCCGGTAACCGAGATCTTGCGGATCAGAAAATTTCTTATCTCATCTGCCAGGATCGGAAGCTCCTGCGGCTCCAGTTTTTTTATGTCATTTACCTGATTTATTTTTTCCAAGACCATAAGCCTTACCTCTATTTTTCTCTTTGGATCAAAGAGAGCAAAAGTTGCTCCAAAAATTTATTTTTTTCCGGCAGGGATGACAGACGTTCTACTGCCGTGACCGAAATCCGCTCCACATCCTGTTTTGCTTTATCCAGCCCTTCATAGGTGACATAGGTCGCCTTGTTGTTCTTTTCATCACTGCCGATCGGCTTGCCTAAAACTTCCATCGTGCTGGTCACATCCAGAACATCATCCTGGATCTGAAATGCCAGCCCGATCTCTCCCGCCACCTGCGCGATGATATCCTGTTCTTCCTTGGACGCGCCAGCAAGGATCGCGCCGACTAACATGGACGCCTCGATCAGTGCGCTGGTCTTTAAGCGGTAGATAAAATCGAGTTTTTCTCTTGTGATCTCCTCACCTTTGTCTGTCTGGACATCCACAGTCTGTCCGCCCACCATTCCATAGATCCCTGCTTTTTTCGCAAGTACCGCAAACGCTTCTCCAACCCGCACGTTCTGCGGTTCCATCTGGAATGCCAAAGCTGCGGTCTCGTAGGCGAAGTTCAAAAGTCCGTCACCGGCGAGGATCGCCATCGCCTCTCCGAACGCCTTGTGTGTGGTTGGCTTTCCACGCCGCATCGCATCGTTATCCATTGCCGGCAGATCATCATGCACCAGTGAGTAAGTATGGATCATTTCAATGGCTGCCATAAACGGCTCAATGACCTTTCCTTTTCCTCCAAACAGCCGATAGGTTTCAAGCATCAGCATCGGACGCAACCGCTTTCCTCCCGCGAGAAAACTGTAATTCATCGCCTCGATCACTTTTTTCTGAAATCCTTCTTCTTTCGGAAGGTATTTTTCTATCATCTGTTCCACTTCTTTGGTATGAAGACTGATTTCTTCTTTCTTTTTATCCATGGCACACTCCTAAAATTCTTCCAGTTCACCCTGTTCATTCAGGCAAAGCATCTTCTTTTCTACCCGGTCGATCTCCTCGTTGCAGTGTTTCAATTTTTTCATTCCTGTTTCATAAAACGCAAACGATTCATCCAGATCCAGTTCTCCGGATTCCAGCTTCTCGATGATCGTCTCGATCTCCGCAAACGTTTCTTCCAGGCTTGGCTTTTTTTCTTCACTCATGAATATTCCTCCGAAATTCTTCCTTTTTATCCACGGTTGCTTCCAGACATCCGTTTGTCATCTGGATCTTTATGTGATCCCCCGTCTCAACCTGGTCAACACCTGAGAGGTTCTTTCCCTCCATATCCGAGACAAAAGAAAATCCCTGGCTCAGTTTTTTTAACGGGGACAGTCCGTCCATATCCCGGGCAAGCAGTTCCATCCGATGACGCTTTTGATTTAAGACATCCCGCATTGTTCTGCCCAAACGGTCTTCCAGCTCTGCCGCATACTGCTTTTTGCTGTTTAACTGATACTCCGGACTTAATACCTTGAGCCTTGCCGCATAGGAAAGCAGACGGTTTTTTGTGAGCACTGCCTGATTTTTCATCAGACGGTTCAGACGGTTCTCACAGGACGCGATATCCTGCATCAGCCGCGCTACATCATACACCGCAAGCTCTGCCGCCGCCGATGGTGTCGGTGCCCGCAGATCCGCCACATAATCCGCGATCGTTGTATCTGTCTCATGTCCGACTGCGGATATGACCGGTGTTTCACACTCAAAAATTGCCCGTGCCACGATCTCCTCGTTAAATGCCCACAGATCTTCGATCGATCCACCGCCGCGTCCGACGATCATCACGTCCACACCCAGCAGATCCAGTGCATGGATCCCATTTACAATGCTCTCCGCTGCTCCATCGCCCTGCACCAATGCCGGATACAGGATCAGCTGCACATAGGGATTTCTTCTCGAAGCGATCTTTCGGATATCCTGGATTGCCGCGCCGGTCGGTGCCGTCACGATCCCGACCCGTTTCACATAACGCGGGATCGGCTTTTTATATTCCTGCGCAAACATTCCCATTTCTTCCAGTTCATGTTTTAATGCCTCATAACGCAGATAGAGATCCCCCTCTCCATCGAGTGTGATCTCTTTCGCGTAAAGCTGATATTTTCCATCCCGTTCGTATACTTCAATCGATCCGGTGACAACCACCCGGTCTCCCTCTTTCATTCGAAAAGCAAGACCACGGCGGTTTCCCGCAAACATAACGCCACTAATCGTACCGGCCGCGTCTTTTAAGGTAAAATAGATATGACCGGATGTATGATATTTACAGTTTGATACCTCACCCTTTACGCATACCCGGTGCAATAAAAAATCCTGTGCAAACATATTTTTAATATAGGTATTTACCTGTCCTACCGTATATACATTTTTTCTGCCCTGTATCATGCCAGTTTCGCCAGTACTCCGTTCACGAAAGAAGAAGATGTGTCCGTACCATATTTCTTTGCAAGTTCAACTGCCTCGTTGATGGCTACCCCGGTCGGAATGTCTTCTTCATATTTCAGTTCATACACCGCAAGGCGGATGATCGTAAGATCCACTTTTCCCATGCGGCTTGTCTTCCATCCTTTTGCCACCGCATTGATTGCCTCATCAATTTCCGGAAGATGGGCGATGATATCCTCTGCTTTGTCATTGACATAGGAAATATCTTTCTCGGAAGCCTCTCCTTCCTCCAATGCGAAAAACAGCTCTCTCTGTTCCTCGTACTCCTTTGGATCATGAAATTCCACGCGGAACAAAATCCGAAATATCTGTTCTCTTAATTCTCTCCTGCTCATATGATTTCCTTTCTATTCTCTATCATCCCACCCAGGCGGGTCCGTTCCATGGAATCTTTCGCTTTGCCGCGTTAATGCGACAGGATTCCCCTTATGAAACGAAAAAGGATGTCATTTTCGACATCCTTTATTATACAACATGAATGCATAATTAAAAAGTACTATTTGTTGCCGCCCATATCAACACTTGCAATACGCACATTGACAAGCGCAACATTCAGTCCGGTCATTGTTTCGATCGCAGTTTTCACTTTCTCCTGAACCTTTGCCGAAACATCCGGGATTGCAAATCCATACGCGATGTTGAGCGCAACTTCTACTTCCACGCTTCCGTCTAACACCTCAACACGGACGCCTTTGGAAAGGTTTTTCATACCCAGTTTGCTGACCAGTTCGTTCGTGATATTTCCTGCCATGGAGCTTACGCCCTCCACTTCGGTTGCGGCAAGTCCTGCGATAATTGCAACTACTTCATCCGCAATACGCACTTCACCGAGATTGTCTTCTTTTATTTTAAAAATCTTTCTTTCTTCCGCCATAGCTTCTGCCTCCTGAACTTATTATCCATCTGCGAAACAGCACTCTGTTTCTATTGTCTGTTTTATTATAACAGATTATTTACTTTTTGAAAACATTTTCATTTGCGAAAGTGGAAAAACAGATAACCTGCCAGAAACAAAAGCAGTAAAGTCAGTAACACCTCTGCAAAAAATTTTGCCGTTTCGATCCGGTCAACTTTCTTTCTGTGTGCTTCCATCTGCCGCATTTTCTCCTCGAACGCTTCCTGATCCGCCTGTTTCTGCTTTGCAACCGCTTCTTTGCTGCAGGTGAGGAAGACTTCATTTTTGTTATGTCCGCAGCCGCCGCAGACACTTCGGTCCGTCCGGTTTAAATATGCACACGCGCACAGCCATCCCACTGCCGTCTCTTTCGGATAACTGCAAAAACGCACATCTATCTTTTTTAAGATATCAAGCTCCGGTTTGTCCCAGTAACTGTCTTCCATAAAGCAGTCCGCATGGTAGATATGTTCCTCCGCCCCCGCATAGGCTTCGCAGGCTCCGTCCGCGAATTCCACTTCTTTTTCTTTCAAATCCAGGTTGCGGATCTCATCATTGATCTCTATGCGGCAGGGTTCCATAGATTCGCCCGGCTTTAAAGATAATCCGTTCTGTGTAATCACAAAATCCGTTCCATCTTCTGTTTTTATGGCATCTCCGAAATAATCCGTCCCGCTTGCCCAAAAAGAGATCCGGGTAATAATCTTTCCTGAAACATTTTTACACGCGATCTGCGCATAGTTTTTTCCTTCCTCACGGATCAGCGATACCTGTATATCCGCTATATGCGCGTTAAAATCCACCTTTTTTTCTACGCTTTTCATGAATAACCAACTTTCCTTATTTCATTTCTTTTTCCCGGATCTTCTACTGATCCTGCAGCCGCCTTTTCAATGTCTTGGATGCATACATAAATGCCGGGATCAGAAACAGATCCGCACAGAGCCATGCCATCGGGCTCGCAAAGCAGGCTGCCTTGTAACCGATGAGCGGCACAAAAAAGATTCCGACCACACTTCTCGCCGCCATCTCACACACCCCCGCAAGAATCGCAAGATAACTGAATCCCATTCCCTGTATCGTAAAACGGACAATATTAACCAACGCAAGCAGCAGGTAAAACGCGGCGTTGATAGTCAAAAACAGCCAGGAGTTGTGCAGGATCTCCTGCTCTGCGGCATCGACAAATAACAGAGAAACCTGTTCTCCGAAAAAGTATAACACCACAAATGCCGCCGCCGAGTAGACCGCTCCTATGATACAGCATGCTTTCATTCCCCTGCCTACACGGTCAACCTTTCCTGCGCCCACATTCTGTCCCGCATATGTAGTCATGGTCGCTCCCATTGCGTCGAACGGGCACGCAAAAAACATCCCCACTTTGCTTCCCGCCGTTACCGAAGCGACAGCTGTAGAGCCAAGCGTATTCACCGCGGTCTGTAAGATCACGCTGCCGATCGCCGTAATGGAATACTGAAGTCCCATCGGAATTCCCATATTGCATAAATGCAGCATATAGCCGCGCTCCATCCGCCATTCCTCTTTTGTCATCTTTAAGACTTCAAATTTCTTTCGCATATAGATCAGGCAAAGCACACCGGAAACCGCCTGCGAGATCACGGTCGCGTACGCAGCGCCCGCCACACCAAGATGAAAGGACAAAATCAGGAGCAGATCCAGCGCAATATTAAGGAGGGATGAAAATACCAGAAAGATCAACGGTGATCTGCTGTCCCCCAGTGAACGGATGATCCCGGAGAGCAGATTATATAAATAAGTAACCGGTATTCCTACAAAGATAACAAAGATATAGCTGTATGCCCCGTCAAAAATATCCTGTGGGGTGCGCATCCAAAGCAGGATCTGTCTGCACAGCACACATACCACCACCGTCATCACACCTGCAAAGATTGCGGAAAGCCATACACTGTTCGCCACATATTTGCGCAGCGCATGGTAATCGCCCGCTCCAAAACGTTGCGCAACCGGTATCGCAAACCCGCTGCAAACGCCCATGCAGAATCCGATGATCATGAAATTGATCGACCCCGTCGCACCTACCGCCGCAAGCGCATTGACACCAAGCGCCTTTCCGACGATGATGGTGTCCATCATATTATAGAACTGCTGAAAAAGCATTCCGAAAAACATCGGCACAAAAAACTGCAGGATCAGCTTTAACGGAGCCCCTGCAGTCATATCCTTAGTAGCACTTTTTCCCATATCCGATTCCTTCTTTTCTCATATTCTGTTTAAACATAATAATGAGGATTTCTGGAAAAGTCAAGCCACTTTTTTAAATTATTTTATCTTTTACCTTCTATTTCCCAATAATCTCCGCCGTATTGATAAAGTCATACGGTGTCTGTTGGTATACATAATAATTGAGCCAGTTCGCATAGAGAATATTTCCATGGGAACGCCACAGCAGATACGGACGCTTCGTGCAGTCATCATCCGGATAATAATTGACCGGCAGATCGATCGGCAGTCCTTTTTCCTTATCACGCTTATACTCTGCGTCAAGTGTCAGTCTGTCATATTCCGGGTGTCCCATCACAAAGATCTTCTTGCCTTCCGGATCCGTCACGAGGAAAACGCCCGCCTCATCTGACTCAGCGAGGATCGTGAGTTCCGGTATCTTTTCGATGTCTTCCCTGCGCACCTCTGTGTGTCTCGAATGCGGCGCATAAAAGTAATCATCAAACCCACGCACCAGCGGAATCTTACGGTTCATAACATGATGGCGGAAAATCCCGAATTTCTTTTTTTCGAGGTCATGCTTCGGGATTCCATAATGATAATAGAGTCCCGCCTGCGCGCCCCAGCAGAGATGCAGCGTTGAAGTCACATGCGTTTTTGTCCACTCCATGATCTTGCATACTTCTTCCCAGTAATCCACATCCTCATAAGGCATCTGCTCCACCGGTGCTCCGGTGATGATCATTCCGTCAAATGAGCGGTATTTCACATCTTCAAAAGTCAGATAAAACTTATTGAGATGGCTCTGTGATGTATTCTTGGACTCATGGGATGAGACTGCAAGAAATGTCACATCCACCTGAAGCGGCGTATTGGAAAGCGAACGTAAAAGCTGTAATTCCGCATCTTCCTTTAACGGCATCAGATTTAAAATTGCGATATCGATCGGACGGATATCCTGATGTGCCGCTCTGTTTTCATCCATGACAAATATATTTTCCTTTTCTAAAATCTCCTTTGCCGGGAGATCCCCCTGAATTTTAATTGGCATACCAAAACACGCTCCTTTATTTCGTCATTGCAAGGATATCTTCCTCAGAAATGACTTTAATCCCCAGTTCATTTGCTTTTGTCAGTTTGCTTCCGGCATTTTCACCGGCAAGTACATAGGCGGTCTTTTTGGAAACAGAACCTGCGACTTTTCCCCCGAATTTTTCGATCAAGGCTACCGCCTCTTTCCGGTCCATCGAAGGCAGTGTGCCGGTAATCACAAACGTCTGTCCCGCAAAACGCTCATCGGCTCCTTCTTCCGGAATATAAGCCATATTTACGCCCGCATCCCGCAGTCTTTGTAACAGCACTTTATTTTTTTCATCCCCGAAAAAGCGGAAGATACAGTCCGCGCTGACTTCTCCGATATCGTTCACTTCCTGAAGCTGATCCATATCCGCAGCTTCCAGCGCATCGAATTCCTTAAAATACTTTAAGATCGCTTTTGCAGCCGCTTTTCCCACATTTGGAATTCCAAGTCCGGTCAAGAGCTTATAGGCATCGTTTTTCTTGGATGTCTCGATCGCGTCTAACAGCTTGTCCGTATTTTTCTCTTTTCCGATAATGCCCTGTTCGATCAGTTCTTCCCTGTGATCCTTCAGGTCATAAATGTCCGCCACATCCTTTAAATATCCCAGACGTACCAGTTCCTCAATGTAAACCGTTCCAAAGCCCTTGATATCCATGGCATCCCTGCCTACAAAATTTATAATATGGCGTTCGAGCTGTGCCGGGCAGTTCGGTGATGTACATTTAATATCTGCCGTATCCTTTTCCCGCTCTGTCTTTGCGCCGCAAACCGGACAGACATCCGGGATCTCAAAACGTACCGTTCCCTCCGGCCGCTTTGCGTGAATCACTTCTTTTACTTTTGGAATGATCTCACCGGATTTATACACCACGATCGTGTCCCCGATCCCGATATCCAGATCATCGATAAAATCCTGATTATGCAGTGTCGCCCTTGACACCGTAGTGCCGCAAAGACGGATCGGTTCAAAGATCGCGGTCGGTGTGATGCGGCCGGTTCTTCCTACAGAAAGTTCGATATCAAGCACTTTTGTTTCTTTTTCTTCCGGCGGATATTTATAAGCCACCGCCCAGCGCGGAACCTTGGAGGTACTGCCAAGCTTCTCACGGTCTGCGATCCGGTTTAACTTTACTACTGCCCCGTCAATATCATATCCGAGATTGCCGCGGTTCTCACCGATCCGTGTGATCGCGTCCCAGACCTCATCCGCCGTTTTGCATACCTTATAGTCATCAATGACATGGATGCCCTGTTTTTTTAAAAATTCATAGCCTTCCGTATGGGTTGCAAAGGTTCTTCCCCTTACTTCCTGTACATTAAAAATGAACATGGAAAGCTTTCTCTCCTTTGTGATCCGGCTGTCGAGCTGGCGCAGCGTTCCTGCCGCGCAGTTTCTCGGATTCGCGAACGGTTTCCTGCCAAGGAGTTCCTGCGTCTCATTTACCGCGTCAAAATCCTTTAATTTCATATATACTTCGCCGCGGATCTCTAGATATGGAAGCGCATCCTTTAATTTTTTCTTCACATCCGGTATCACTTTTGCGTTCTCCGTCACATCTTCCCCGAAGTTGATCCCGTCTCCGCGTGTCTCGGCAAGTTTTAAAACGCCGTCCTCGTAGCGGAGTGCCATGGAAAGTCCATCGATCTTATATTCCACGACAAATTCCGGATCTTCCAGCTGTTCTTTCATCTCATTCACAAAGTTATAGACCTCTTCTTTGGAAAACACATCCTGGAGGCTTAACATCGGCACGTTATGACGAACCAGAACACCCGCCTCACGTTTTGCAGTTCCACCGACCCGCTGTGTCGGAGAATCCGGCGTAACAAGTTCGGGATGCTCTTTTTCGAGCTTTTTCAGTTCCTGCATCATGCTGTCATATTCATAATCGGAAATTTCCGGATCATCCATATTGTAATAGCGGTTGCTATGGTACTCCAGCGTCTTTTTTAATTCTTCGATTCTTGTTTTTGCATCCATCCTGTCATCCTGCCTTTGCTTTTTTCTTTCACAGTCTCACTGGAAGAATCCCTGATCAGTCTTTGCAATGTCTTCCACTCTTCTTCTGTAATCTTGCGATACGTTCCGTTTTCCAGATCACCCAGACGGATATTCATGATACGGACACGTTTTAGATGTGTCACACGATACCCGAAATACTCACACATACGGCGGATCTGCCGGTTTAACCCCTGCGTCAGAATGATCTTAAACTGGTGTTTTCCAAGCTTTTCCACCTTACATTTTCTGGTTGTCACGCCAAGTTCCGTAAGCGGCACTCCGTTTGCCATTCCATGCAGAAAAGATCCTGTCACTTCGCGGTTTACCGTCACAATGTATTCCTTTTCATGCCGGTTGCCTGCGCGCATGATCTTATTCACGATCTCTCCGTTGTTTGTCATGAGTATGAGCCCTTCGGAATCCTTGTCCAGACGGCCGACCGGATAGATCCGCTTCGGATAATGTATAAAATCAACAATATTATTCTTTTCCCTTTTTTCTGCCGTACATACAATCCCCGCCGGTTTATTTACCACGAGCAGGATCATCTCTTCCTCTTTTTTTACCGGCCGTTCCCGGAAGAAGACCTGATCTTCCGGCATCACGCGGTCCCCGGTCACTGCGACCCGCTCTCCGATCCGTACATTTCCGGCCTCGATCTCACGGTCCGCCTCACGTCTGGAGCACACACCTGCCTCGCTCAAAAATTTATTGATCCTGATCCCATTTTCTGAATCCTGCATAAACTCTCCCATCCACCGTAAACTTCCGCAAAGTGAAAAACGGCGGAGACCATGAAGCCTCCGCCTGTCTGCTTTGTTCTACTGCAATAAATCCGTCTTAATATATCCGGTTTTTCCATTCCACTCGACTTTGCTCCAGCCTTCTGCATAACTTTCAATCACTTTTACCGTCTCACCCGAATAAGCAACTCCGACACGATCGGCTGTCTCGCTCATGGATGAACGGATATTGGTTGTATCTGACAAACGAACGCTCTCGCCCGCAGCCGCAGTATTCTGTGATTGTCCGGAAGTCTGTGACGCATCCGTGGTCAAATAATCACTCTTGATATATGCGGTGGTTCCGTTATATTCCACCTGGCTCCATCCGTCTGCGGTGGTTCCGGTTCTGGTAAAGGATGTTCCTACGGTCGCACGGCCTACCACAGATCCTGACTCATTTGCTTCTGATCTGATATTCACGGTATCCAGTGCATATACGGTATCATTCGCCGCCGTAACTCCACTTGTATCTGCCGGTGTCTCCGCTGCCGGAGTCTCTGCTTCCGGTACAGGTTCTGCTGCCGGTGCCTCAGTTGCCGGTGTTTCCGCCTGCGCTGTCGTATCCGCTTCCGCAGCCGGTGCAGAAGAATTGATCGTTGCCGCCCACGCATTATAAGCATCCGCAAGTGTTGTATTTGCCATTGTTGCAAGATTTGCGTCTGCCGATAACGCTGTCTCATACTTCGACTGGACATCCGCAAGAAGCGCTACCACATCATCCTGTTTTTCAAATTTATCGATCAGTTTCTTTACATTATCATCCAACGGATATGCCGCATCCGGATTGTTTTCTAACATATTCAGGTTGAAATAGCTGTAAGCGTTGTTAATGTAAAGGCTTCCGTCATCGTTGGTCTGTACATAAAAGAAACTGAGTCCCGGCGCAACCGTATCTACTCCCGCGAACTTCATCTCCAGATAAACCGATACGAGATAAGACTTGTCATCCAGTCCCTGTTTGGTATAGCATCGTATGCTCTGATATGCTTCCACATACTGGCTGTACATGGAAATATAACTCTTCTCCAGATCGGACAACGGTGTCGCAAGTGTGGCGATCGTATCGGTATCTCCATTTGCGTATGCATTGAAATAATTTGTGATCAGGGTATTGATCTCTTCGTTGGAGTCTACCTCATACGTTCCTTCTGCTCCGCTGATCTCTGTGGTATCTGCCGCATTGCTTCCACTATTTCCGCCCTGTTTCCCGGTGTAAACCAGAAGAACCACGATCAAAATTACTAATACCGCAGCTCCTGCAATGTATTTCAGATTTGCCTGAATAAAATTTAAAACAGCCTCTGTGCTGTTTTTCTGACTCTTCTTAGGGCTGTTTTCTTTTTTTAAAACTGATTTATTTTCATTTTTCTTATTATCTTCTGAACTCATATGACTCTGCTTCCTCCTGACGTTCTCCCTGTGCGAATTTATCCAAAACAGATTGTCTCTTCTACTATTTTTCTTCCAAAAAATATGCAACCGGCGGGAATCGAACCCGCATTATAGGAGTCGGAGTCCTACGTTCTATCCATTAGACTACAGTTGCATATCCCAAAAGTATAAGCTGCCCGTTACCATATGTAACAAGCGACTTTTACATAGTAACAATTTCAGTAAGAAAAGTCAAGCCATATTCCCCGTTCCCGGCAGAGATTTTTTTCCAGTTACGGAAGCAATCCGCATACTCCGCATAAAAGCACGATCGCGCCAAGAATGATCCGATACCAGCCAAACACTTTAAAATCGTGCTTTTTGATATATCCCATTAAAAAGCGGATCACGATTAAGGATACCACAAACGCGACCACCATACCGGTAAGCAGGATCGCGGTCTCTGCGGCTGAGAATGCCAGACCGAATTTCACGAGTTTTAGCAGGCTCGCCCCGAACATGACCGGGATTGCCAGAAAGAAGGTGTATTCTGCCGCAACTGTTCTTGAAACGCCAAGCAATAACGCGCCGACGATCGTCGCGCCCGAACGGGAGGTACCCGGAAATATTGCGGCGATCAGCTGAAACATTCCGATCCAGAACGCAAGTCTGTATGTAATGTCTTTTAATGAAGTAACCTGCGCTTTTTTCCCATGATTTCGGTTTTCAACGATAAGGAACGCAACACCGAACAGGATCAGCATAATCGCTACCGTCCTGTAGTTATAGAACATTTCCTCTAATATGTCATCAAAAAGTATTCCCACAACTGCCGCAGGGACGCAGGACACCAGAATACGAAACCAGAGCTTAAAAATATCGGTTTTGATCCAGGCTCCTGCTCCATGCGCTGTGAGCGGTTCCTCATTATTCTTTCTGCCAAAGGGCCAGATCTGTTTAAAGAAGAGCAGCACAACCGCCAGAATAGCGCCAAGCTGTATCACAACCTGAAACATACTGTAAAATTCATCTGAGACATGCAAAGATACCACTTCATTTAAAAGTATCATATGTCCGGTGCTGCTGATCGGCAGCCATTCCGTAATCCCTTCCACGATGCCAAAAAGCACCACCTTTAGTAATTCCATCATTTCCATCTGTCGTTTCCTTTCTTGTTTTCTGTATCATGTTATATTATAATAATGCAGACATCAAATATCTTTTGTCGATAAGCACTCATAATCATACCATTCATGGTCAGAAAAAGGAAGTCTTAATATGATAGAACGCAAGGATCTTTTTACTATCCCTTTTTACAAAAAAACACATTTTTCCGGAAGTTATCAGGGAATGCATTACCGCATCGAACGCATCGAGCAGGATGAAAAAAACATTTTGCGTGCCACGGTATTTCCGGGACCGTACTGCTTTGACGTGGTTTCCGATGAGAAAAAAACTGCAAAGGATTTTGATTTTTCCGAGGACGGGATCGCAAACGCCTGCAAATGGCTGAATAAACAGTATGCCGCCGCTCCGGACGAATGGGCAAAAGGACGGCTTTAAAACCGGATAGATCATTGACAACCGTGCCATAATATTTTAAGATATGCATTGGTTCACATGTATAAAAATAAGAAAAGAATCTATAAGAATACAAAAGGAGATACAAACATGAGTTTCACCTACTTAAACCAATTACCGACACCGGAGGAAATCAAAAAGGAATATCCGCTTTCCGACAAGCTGACCGCTTTGAAGAAAGAACGTGATGCCATGATCCGCGATGTGCTGACCGGAAAGGATGATCGTTTTCTCGTTGTCATCGGACCGTGCTCCGCAGACAGTGAAGATCCGGTCTGCGACTATGTCAGCCGTCTGACTGCCGTACAGGAAAAGGTAAAGGATCGTCTGATCATCATCCCACGTATTTACACCAATAAGCCAAGAACCACCGGCGAAGGCTATAAGGGAATCGCAACACAGCCGGATCCGGAAAAAGCACCGGACATGATCGCGGGTCTCATTGCCATGCGTAAAATGCACATCCGTGCCATCGAAGAAAGCGGTCTTACTTCCGCAGACGAAATGCTGTATCCGGAAAACTGGGGATATGTTGAAGATCTCCTCTCCTACGTTGCCATCGGCGCACGTTCTGTAGAAGATCAGCAGCACCGTCTCACCGTCAGCGGTTTCGATGTTGCTTCCGGTATGAAAAACCCGACCAGCGGTGATTTCTCAGTTATGTTAAATTCTGTTTACGCCGCACAGCATCCGCACCACTTCACCTACCGTGGTTTCGAAGTGGAGACAACCGGAAACGACCTCACGCACGTCGTACTCCGCGGTGCAGTCAGCAAACACGGAAACGCAACCCAGAATTACCATTACGAAGACATCATGCGCCTGATCGAAATGTATGACAAGATGGATTTAAAAAATCCTGCTGCTGTGGTTGATGCAAACCACTCCAATTCCGGCAAGAAATACAAAGAACAGATCCGTATCGTAAAAGAAGTCATGCACAACCGTCAGTTATCCGATGAGATCAGAAAGATGGTAAAGGGTGTCATGATCGAAAGTTACATTGAACCTGGCAACCAGAAGATCGGAGAACACATTTACGGAAAATCCATTACGGATCCTTGCCTTGGATGGGAAGATTCCGAGCGTCTGATCTACGATATCGCTGAAATGTGTTAAGCCAACACATCTGATCAGCGGTCGTCATTACAAAAAAGAATACCGGAAAGTCAAACGGCTTTCCGGTATTCTTTTTTATTATTTCTCTTTTTATTTCTTTATCACTTTATCCTCTGGGATGCGCTTTTTTATAAACCTCACGCACTCTGCCCTGATTGAGCGCATTGTATACCTGCGTTGTCGCAATATCCGAATGCCCGAGCATTTCCTGCACCGAATGTAAATCCGCTCCATTTGAAACCAGATGCGCCGCAAAAGAATGACGCAACGTATGCGGTGTAATGTCCGCTTCGATTCCTGCCATTGCTCCATAATGTTTGATCAGCTTCCAGAAGCCCTGACGGCTCATCGCCTTACCGGAGCAGTTTGTAAACAAAAGCTCACAGGCGTCATCATCCACCAGAAACGGTCTTCCATTTTCCAGATATGCCAAAACCGCTTCCCTTGCCTTATCACCAAACGGTACCACACGCTCTTTATGCGCGTCTTTGCATGTTACAAATTCAAGATTCAGATTGATCTCTGATATTTTTAAATGGATCAGTTCTGAAACCCGGATCCCAGTTGCGTACAAAAGCTCTAACATCGCGCGGTCGCGCAATTCCTTGGGCGACGTTCCCGACGGCTGTTCCAACAGGCGTTCTGTCTCCTCGACCGTAAGGATCTCAGGCAGTTTTTTTTCTATTTTAGGCGCCTTTAAGTTCTCTGACGGATCATGTTCGATCCGTTCCTCTCTTGCCAGATAATGAAAGAATGCTTTCATGGATGCGATGCTTCTTGAGATCGTGGACGCCTTGCGCCCGATCTTTTCCAAATATAAAATATAAGAATTTAACATCGTCTCACTGATCTGTTCGACATCTTCCATATCCTGCTCTGCCAGGAACTGACACAGTTTTTTCAAATCTCTCTCATACGAGAGTTCTGTATTTTCGGAGGTATGTCTCTCCTCATGCATATACATAATAAAATTTTCAATTTCCTGTGTCATATACGTCTTAACCCTTCCGCCTGTAATGTAAAAAATGTACCCGAAAAAGAGGTACCATCCTATTATAATATATCAGTATAAAAATGCAAATAGCAATTTTAAACAGAATTTTTTGATTTACATAAAACTACTACATATCGCAAACCCGGATTTTTTTCGCACCACATCTGGTAAATTTTTTTTTATTTTTTCAGAGAATTTTTACCAGTTTCTTCATGATGCGCGGATTTACATAACTTTCCGTCATTATGCCGATAAAAAAGAGTCCCAAAGTCATCACTATACCGCCCAGAAATAAAACTTTTTCAGGAAGTCCACCGGACGCGCTCTGTCTTTTCATCTCTCTTTTTCCAAGATAACAGCTAAGTCCGAATATGATCAGATAAAGCGGAATGTAAAACAGGTAATGTGGAAACAGCAGCGCACACAACACCGGTATCCCGCGAATCCCGAAATTGACGATCACAGACACCATCGCAACTCCGAATGAAAATCCATTCCACGCCAGATATACAAAATGGGTTGGGATACCGATTCTTGTGATCCCGAGCAGAAAAAGCAGAAAAAAAACAGCCCCCCGGTTTTCGGCTACATAAAAAAGCAGATCATCATAATTGATCGATGCGTACAACAGCTGTTTCACAAAGTATTCATTTAAGATCCCATAGTGTCTTAATTCTTCAACGCCGAGTGTATTTGCAAGAACGATACCCGCTAGAAACGAGATCAGATATACACATTCCGCCTTCCTTGCCATCGTCATCTTTATAACGGCCACATACTTTCTTTGTTTTCTCTCTTTAACGTATGCCTTCTTTGTCCTATTTATGAATCCTGCCGGTAAGCAGTTTGCTCTGATATGCCAAAATTCCAGCCACCGTCTTGGCATCCTGTATTTCGCCGCAGTAAATCTTTTGTACCGCTTCATCAAGTGGCATGGACACGATCTCGATCTCTTCTCCCTCATCCAGCTTCTGGACACCCAGTGTCAGATCTGTTGCAAGGTATACATCAATAAATTCATTGCAAAACGCAACGGTCGTTTTTAACTGTAACAGCTTTTCGACATGTTCACTTTTCCATCCGGTTTCTTCTTCCAGTTCCCGTGTTGCGCAGACCATCGTATCTTCTGTCACGGAATCTCTTGATCCGGCCGGGATCTCCAGCGTCTCACGATCCAGCGCTGAACGGTACTGACGAACCAGTAACAGATTCCCATTCTCCGCAACCGCTACCACTGCCGCCGCTCCCTTTCTGTGAGACACAAAATCCCACTTCGCCGTTTTTCCATCCGGCAGCTGCATATAGTCTGCGTAAATGTCCAGTATTGAGCCCTGATACACCAGTTCTCTCTTTAATCGTTTGATATGATGTTTCATTTTATCCTCCTTATCGCTTATTACAAAAAAACCACCATATTTTACAATATAGTGGTTTTTTATTTTCTGTTTCAAAATTATTTTGCATAATCAACAACACGTGACTCGCGGATAACGCTGACCTTGATCTGTCCCGGATACTCCAGTTCAGCCTCAATCTGCTTTGAAATATCGCGTGCCAGCAATACCATATCGGCATCATTGATCTGCTCAGGAACTACCATAACACGAATCTCTCTACCTGCCTGAATTGCAAAAGATTTTTCTACCCCTTTGAAGCCATTTGTAATGTCTTCTAACTGTTTTAATCGGTTGGAATATGTTTCCAGTGTCTCTCTTCTTGCTCCCGGACGGGCTGCACTGATCGTATCAGCCGCCTGTACAAGACATGCGATCAGAGACTCCGGTTCCACATCGCCATGATGCGCTTCTACAGCATTGATGATAATTGGGGATTCTTTGTATTTTCTACATAAATCCACACCAATCTGAATATGTGAGCCTTCCATTTCGTGATCCACTGACTTACCAATATCGTGTAAAAGACCTGCACGCTTCGCAGTTCTTACATCTACACCTACCTCGGCTGCCAGCAGTCCGGAAAGCTGCGCCACTTCAATCGAATGCTTTAATGCATTCTGACCATAACTTGTTCTGAATTTCATTCTTCCAAGCAGGCGAACCAGTTCCGGATGAATTCCGTGAACGCCAACCTCCAGGGTCGCCGCTTCACCTTCTTCACGAATCATAGTCTCGACTTCTTTCTGAGCCTTCTCGACCATTTCTTCGATTCTTGCCGGATGGATTCTGCCATCTACGATCAGTTTTTCCAGTGCGATACGCGCCACTTCTCTGCGGATTGGATCAAATCCGGACAAGATAACTGCTTCCGGTGTATCATCAATGATCAGATCCACACCCGTAAGTGTCTCCAGTGTACGGATATTTCGTCCTTCTCTACCAATGATTCTTCCCTTCATCTCGTCATTTGGAAGCTGTACTACCGAAATCGTCGTCTCAGCTACATGATCTGCCGCACATTTCTGAATTGCTGTGACTACATACTCCTTCGCTTTCTTGCCAGCCTCTTCTTTTGCCTGACTTTCCATTTCCTTGATCATTTTCGCGGTATCAAGTTTCACATCTTCTTCAACAGTTTTTAAAAGGTATTCTTTTGCCTGTTCGGAGGTAAGACCGGAGATTCTTTCAAGTTCCCGCACCCGCTCCTCATGGAGCTTCGCAACTTCTGCTTTTTGTCTGTTAATTTCTTCTTCTTTCGCTGCAAAACCCGCTTCGCGCTTCTCGATCGCTTCTAACTTTCTGTCCAGGTTAGATTCTTTCTGTTCTACGCGGCGTTCATTACGCTGGATCTCGGATCTTCTCTCTTTGATTTCCTTATCGAGATCGTTCTTCGCACGGATTGATTCTTCCTTGACTTCAAGTAAAGATTCCCTCTTTTTCGTCTCTGCGGTTTTTACTGCTTCATCTATTATTTCTCTCGCTTTGTCTTCCGCGTTTCCGATCTTAGCCTCGGAAGCCTTCTTGAAATAAGAAGTGGCAACAAAGTAAGTAATAGGAATAGCAACAACTAACGTGACTATTACAGCAATAATTACTTGTGGCACAGGCGCACCTCCTTTATTAAGTTTTCATTGTCCATATAACAAAATTTCTTTCGATCTGTCATAAATAACAACATATAAATTTTATACTTAATCACAAGTTATGTCAAGTAGTCGTCGCATTTCATTACATGTAAAATGTCACTGCTCTTATATCCCCGTCGAAGCAGATACCCATACATTCTCCGTTGTTCCGCAGGCAGCTTCTCACCGGAAAAATATCCTTTTTTCTGTAAGATCTGTTCGATCATTTTTCTTTCATCGGACTGATATTCCTGCGAAAGTGCCTGCTCGATCAGATCTTTGGAAACGCCTTTTCTCATCAGATCCATTTTCAGACGCGCCGCGCTTTTTTGTCCCTGATGGAAACGCACATAATTCTCCGCGTACCTGCGATCGTCAATGTAGTGATAACGTTTTACATAGTCTACCGCTTCATCGACAAGCTCCTGTGGATATCCGTTCATCCGCAGTTTTTCCCTCAGATTGCTTTCTGTCCGGTCCATCTTTTCCAGCAGATGCATTGCGCGTTTCTTCGCACGTTTTCCGATCACCTGATAGAAGATCTCATGGTACTCTTCTTCCGGCAGATCCTCGCCCTCTTCTATCCGGTATTTTCTTATCTCACCGCGATACAGCACGAGATCCTCTGCATCTTCAAACACAACCCGTACTTTTTTTGCCGGAAGATCTTTCAGCTCCTGTACCAGCATGCACTATGCTTCCTTCTCTGCTTTGGTTTCTTTCTCCTTCTTATCCGCAGACTTCGGCTGCTCTGCGTCAGCAGTACCGTCATCCATGCCGTCCGCTCCAAGTCCGTAATGCGCCCGCACCTGTGCCTCAATCTCCGCGAAGACCTCCGGTCTGTCTTTCAAAAACTGCTTTGCGTTTTCACGTCCCTGTCCGATCTTCTCACCGTTATACGCATACCAAGCTCCGGACTTATTTACAATTCCAAGGTCTGACGCAAGGTCTAACGCATCTCCCTCTCTTGAGATTCCCTGCCCGAACATGATATCAAATTCCGCTTCCCTAAATGGCGGTGCCACCTTATTCTTTACAACCTTGATCCTGGTCCGGTTTCCGACTACCTCTCCCGCCTGTTTTAACGCTTCGATACGGCGCACATCCAGACGCACGGATGAGTAGAATTTCAACGCACGTCCACCGGTTGTTGTCTCCGGATTTCCAAACATCACGCCCACTTTTTCACGCAGCTGGTTGATAAAGATAACGATACAGTTCGAACGGCTGATTGCTGCTGTCAGCTTACGGAGTGCCTGGGACATCAGACGCGCCTGAAGTCCGACATGTGAATCTCCCATGTCACCGTCAATCTCCGCCTTCGGAACCAATGCCGCCACAGAGTCAACGATCACAATGTCCACCGCTCCGGAACGCACCATGGTCTCTGTGATCTCAAGTGCCTGCTCACCGTTATCCGGCTGTGATATGTAAAGGTTATCGATATCCACGCCTATATTTCTTGCATAAACCGGATCGAGCGCATGCTCTGCGTCAATAAATCCGGCAATACCGCCACGTTTCTGTACCTCCGCCACTACATGCAGTGCCACGGTCGTCTTACCACTGGACTCCGGTCCGTAAACCTCAATGATCCTTCCCTTTGGAAGTCCTCCGAGGCCAAGCGCGATATCCAGACTGAGCGCTCCGGTCGGGACAGTCTCCACATTCATACTGGTACTCGGATCTCCAAGCTTCATGATAGAGCCCTTGCCATACTGCTTCTCGATCTGTGAAATTGCGGCATCCAATGCCTTTAATTTATCTTCCTTTGCCATTTTTATTCTCCTTCTCACGCGAACCTATGTTCGCTACGCTGTTATTATCATATACTGTCTTCGTTTAAAAGTCAACTACTTTTTTCGAAAATATGTTCGTTTTTATCCGGATTGGGAATTCATCTATAAGAAAAAAAGAACAGTTGAAGATTTTCAACTGTTCTCATTATAAATTCCATGCTCTGTTTTCGTCAAGCCTTATTTCAAAAGTTCCAGAACCTCTTCTTTGGTCTGTACACCGATCGCTTTATTCTGAAAAACACCGTTTTTCATTACAACTAACGTCGGGATGCTCATAATCTGGTATTTTAATGCCAGTGCCGCTTCTTCATCCACATTTACCTTGCCGACCTTTACTCTGCCTTCGAGTTCGTCCGCCAGTTCATCCACAACCGGTGACATCATCTTGCACGGTCCGCACCATTCTGCCCAGAAGTCAAGCAAAACCGGGATGTCACACGCCAGTACTTCTTTTTCAAAATTGTCGTTTGTGATCGTTACAACTGCCATATTTTTTCCTCCTTTGATCTTCTACTGCGCTGTTCCGAATTCAGACAGTTCAAGTCCTTCGTTTCTGTCCAGTGTCATGCCGACACTCCATGCGTTTACAAACAGTAACAGCGGATTGCCTTTCATATCCATGATCTTTTTCATATCGGATGTTCCGGTCAGGCGATCCATATCGATATCGCTGTTTTTGATCCACCGGATATGCTCATACGGCAGATTTTCCAGACGGATCTCAACATTGTACTCACTCTCCAGACGGAATTTCAAAACGTCAAACTGCAGTACACCTACCACGCCGACGATGATCTCTTCCATACCGCCCTTATATTCCTGAAAGATCTGGATTGCACCTTCCTGCGCGATCTGGGTCACACCTTTTACGAACTGCTTACGCTTCATGGAATCTACCAGACGCACCCTTGCAAAATGCTCCGGCGCAAACGTTGGGATCCCCTCAAACGCAAATTTTTCCTTTGCGGTGGTCAGTGTATCTCCGATTGAAAAAATACCCGGATCAAACACACCAATGATATCACCGGCATATGCCTCTTCAATGATCTTTCGCTCATCTGCCATCAGCTGCTGCGGCTGGGAAAGCTTGATCGTCTTTCCACCCTGGATATGTTTTACTTCCATGCCTGCCGTAAATTTTCCGGAACAGATACGCATAAAGGCTACCCTGTCTCTGTGATTCTTATTCATGTTCGCCTGAATTTTAAATACAAATGCCGAAAAATCCTCCGAGAACGGATCGATCTCCCCGATATCCGCCTTACGCGGCAGTGGAGAATACGTCATCTGCAAAAAGTGCTTTAAAAAAGTTTCCACACCAAAATTTGTAAGTGCGGAGCCAAAAAACACCGGAGAAAGTTCTCCCTTTGATACCTTGTCCATATCAAATTCGGCGGAAGCCCCATCCAAGAGTTCCACTTCCTCCAGAAGCTGTTCTTTATACTCGGTTCCGATCTCCGCCTCTAACGCCGGATCATCGATCGCGATCTCTTTCTCAAGTCCCTCTTTGGTACCCTTTAAGGTATCTGAGAAAGTCATAACCTTTTTGGTATTCCGGTCGTATACACCTTTAAAATTTTTACCGGAACCGATCGGCCAGTTCACCGGACATGTAGCGATCCCAAGCTCCTTTTCGATCTCGTCTAAAAGATCAAACGTATCGTTGGCATCACGGTCCATTTTGTTGATGAACGTAAAGATCGGAATATGCCGCATGACACAGACTTTGAACAGCTTTCTTGTCTGCGCCTCCACACCTTTGGATGCATCGATGACCATGACTGCGGAATCCGCCGCCATCAGCGTACGATAAGTGTCCTCCGAGAAATCCTGATGTCCCGGTGTATCCAGGATATTGATGCAGTATCCGCCGTAGTTAAACTGCAGTACCGATGAGGTAACGGAAATACCTCTTTGCTTTTCGATCTCCATCCAGTCAGACACCGCATGTCTTGCAGTTGCCTTTCCTTTTACGGAACCCGCAAGATTGATCGCTCCTCCGTAGAGCAGAAACTTCTCTGTCAGTGTCGTTTTACCGGCATCCGGGTGTGATATAATTGCAAAAGTTCTTCTTTTTTCTATTTCTTTTCTCAAATCAGCCAAAGGATTATCCTCCCATTCTTTCCATAAACTTCTTAAGTTTATAATACCGTATCCGTATTGTCAAGAATGGAAGTTCCCTCGATCTTTGATGGAATGCCAAAATAGGAAAGCACGGTCGCCCCGATATCACCGAATCCTTTTCTGGTTCCGTAATTGATTCCCGCCTTAATCTGCTTTCCGTACAGGATGAGCGGCACATATTCTCTCGAATGGTCTGTGGACGGCGTAGACGGATCACAGCCATGATCCGCTGTGATCATAAGGATATCCTCATCCTGCATTTTTTCCAAGATGCGCGGCAGCTGCTCGTCAAAATAAGTCAGCGCTTTCGCATAGCCGTCCACATCATTCCGGTGTCCGTAAAGCATATCATAGTCCACCAGATTGATAAAACAAAGTCCGTTAAAATCACGATCCATCCATTTTATGGTCTTCTCAATGCCGTCCGCGTTTCCGTCCGTGCGGATGAAATCCGTGATCCCCTTTCCCGCAAAGATATCATTGATCTTTCCGACCGCAAGCACATCATATCCCGCGTCCTTTAACTGATCGAGCATCGTAGTCTGCGGCGGAACCAGTGAAAAATCATGTCTTCTTGAAGTTCTTGTGAAGTTTCCCGGTGTTCCGACAAACGGTCTCGCAATGACTCTGCCGACTCCGTGTTTTCCATGTAAAATCTTTCTTGCGATCTCACAGTAATGGTACAGGGTTTCCACCGGAACCACTTCCTCATGCGCCGCCACCTGAAAAACAGAATCCGCCGACGTATATACGATCAGTGCCCCTGTTTTCATATGTTCTTCCCCATAATCCCGGATCACATCTGTTCCGGAATACGGTTTGTTACAGATCACTTTCCGTCCGGTTTCTTTTTCAAACTCCGCAATGATCTCCTCCGGAAATCCATCCGGATACGTTGGCATCGGCGACTTTGAAATGATGCCCGCGATCTCCCAGTGACCGGTCGTTGTATCTTTTCCTTTGGAAAGCTCCATCATCCGCGCAAACGATGCCGCCGGATGTGCCTCTTTTTCTCCGATCTCTACGCCGTCTATATTAAAATATCCAAGTTTTCTCATATTTGGCATGGAAAAATACGGACTTTTCGATGCGGCAAGAAGTGTATTGCTTCCCTCATCTCCGTAATACGCCGCATCCGGCATTTCACCGATTCCAACACTGTCCAAAACGAATAAAAAAACTCTTTTCATCTGTCTGTTCCTCCTGCTTTCTCTGGTTGTTTTCATTATAAATTTATTTTTCCATTTATGCAACGTCTTATTCTGCGGTTTCTGTGCTGCCTGTGCTTTCCGTTCCTCCCGCTGCCCCGGTCTCCGTATCTGTCATCTGCTGATCTCCTGCCTGTTCTGTCGCCGTCTCCGTTCCGGTCACATTTCCGTTACCGGTTCCGTCCGCAGTTTCCTGGATCGGGGTGATGATGATCTTTTCTGCCGCAACATTCGTCTTACGCTTTACGATATCTTCCACCTGCGCACGTTTCGCATCGGTGACTTCTCCCATGTTTAATACCACATCCGCGCTGTCATCGGTAATGCTTACGACCACATCGGTAAATCCCTTTGCCTCAAGTAACATCTCCGCAGCGGCTTCCCGCTCTGCCACATCCGTCATTGCGATCATCTGATCCACTGCTGCCTGCTTTTGTGTCTCCGTGATATTGGCATTGTTGATGACATCAAGCAAAGTTTCCTTATTCTGGGCACGCATCTGCTCACGGTTTAACTTCATCTCCACCGCAAAATCCACGGTTCCCGCACTGACATTTGAGCTTGTAAGCACCGCTTCTCCCGGATTTTCGATCGTACTCTCCCCGCTGTTTTCCGTCATTCCCGCATCTGCAGAGGTTTCCGCTGTTCCGTCTTCTGTATCGGTAAAAATATCCCCTGCCGCCAGTTCGAGATCTTCATCCGAAATCTCATAATCTTCTTCCAGTACCTCCGCGCTGGTCTGCGCCACCTCTTTGTCATCTTTTAAATTTCCGTTGGTATAACTGACGTATCCCGCTGCTGCGATCATAAGCGCCAGTGCTGTGATGATGATCTGATTTTTCTTAAAAATATTTTTCACTCTGCTGCCTCCTGCACACTCATCTTAACTACCTTTATCTTATGTGCATCCACATGGAATAATGCCAAAACGGCATCAGAAATATTCTGTTTTACCGCCGTACTGTCTCCGCCTTCCGCAAGTATCAAAACGCCTTCTACCGCCGGTCTGTTTTCCTTGCTCACAAACGGCTCATTGGTCTCCCGGTCCGCGTAAACAGTCGTCTCTTCCGACTGTAACTGGGTTTCTCTTCTTTTTAATGCTTCCTGCTCTGTCTCTTCGCTCACGGTGCTGCTGTCTGAACGGTCTTTTTCCACCACGCGTTCCCCGCTGTCTTTTAACGTGATCATGACTTTTACTTTTCCCACCCCTTCCATTTCTTCCAGCATCTGTGCAAGCTCTGTTTCCAACTGCCGCCGGTAATAATCTGCCTTTGTTCCTCCGCTGTCAGTTGCCGCTGTCGTCACAGATTCTTCCCCCTTTCCGCTGTTCTTTTCATTTTTTTCACCGGACGGCAGTGCGACGACGAGAAGCAGCGCGCCCGCTAAAACCGCGATCAGCCATTTGTTTTTATCCGCATTTTCTCCATGTTTCCAGTCAACGAATTTTTTCATATTATCTCCCTCTACTGCGTCAGAATCTCCACATGGGACTCATCGGTACGATAAAATAAAAACAGTGCCTCTTTAAAATCCGCAAGCGCTTTTGCATCTTCCTTTGGCTTTACGCGAAGTGTGATCTGTCCGATCGCGTAATCCGCATCCAGGCTCACCCGCACCTCTTTCGTCTCATACCCATACTCGTCTGCCATGCTTTTGATATCTGCCCCGATCTCCTGCTCATACTGTTCTGCATAATATTCATTCTGTAAATACTCCATATGCTCCATATCTGTTTTCAGGTTTGAGAGTTCCTGCCAGAATTCATCATAATGTACCATTTTTCCAAACGGGTCTTCCCCGTAAAACATTTTCATGACCGGAAGCAGGATCGCCAGTACCAGCACCATCTCCATGAAAAAGCGGATATATTTTTTGTATACATCCCGCGGGATAAAGTAAAGAAGCGCTGTCAGCAAGAAAAACAGCAATACGATGCCCCGCATCCACTCCAGCAGTTTTCCCATAGTCCCTCCCTAATATATAAAGCTTGTCGATGCCGTCACCATGGCAATCGTAAGTAAAAACAACAGCACCGAAGTGAGCAGGATCTTTGCAAGCAGCACGCTCCCCCGGCACACCCCGTTCATGGTTTCCGCGATCCGCTTATCCGCAACCGGTTCCACAACCGCTGCCGACAGCTTATAAAAAAACGCCATCACTCCCACTTTCAAAAGAGGGAACAGACAGATCCCGAACAAAAGAAGCATTGCCGCCACACCGACACTGTTTTTCACCAGGGTTCCCGCACTGACGATGATCTCGCTTACCGCCCGGACGGAACCGCCGATGCCGGGGATCGCGGATGCTGTTTTGGATACCATGCTGTTTTTAAACTTGTCCACTGCCGGCTGGATCAGCCCCTGTATCACATTGAGCCCAACCACCACCGACATGATGAACTTTAAGGTGACACGCACCCCCTCTTCGATCAGTTCTGTCATTTTTTCAAACTTTTCCCCGTCAAGCAGTTCATTCATAAAGCAAAAAACGATCATGATCTGAACCAGTGGCAGCAGCACAGACAAAAGCAGCCACTGCACCAGATAGAGAATGATAAATGTCAGCTCATAAAAAGCCGCCGCCGTTGCCGTACCATTGGAAAACACCATTGACATGCCATACACCGGGATCAGGGTCCGCATAAATTCCACCGTGGTACCGATCGTCTCTTTGGTCAGATCGCTCATAACAAGAAACGACCGCATCAGCAAAACCGCAAGTACACTGTACACTAACACAAAACAAAGCTCTGAAATATAGCTGTTGTCAAAAACATCGGTAAAATTTTTTAAAATCCCAAACGCGATACTGATCACAAGTACCTGGACAAACAGCCCTTTCGTTTCCGCCAGTTCATAAAACAGCGTCTCTTTTAACCATGTGCCCACTTTTTCCGGGGAAACTCCTTCCTCCCCCTTTAAAATTCCAATCATCAGCGAGGAAAAACTGACATCGGAAAGGTTCTCCTGTTTATCTAAAAAATCCTGCACTTTTGAAGCACCGATCCTCTGAAGCATGGACTCTGTGATCTGCTCTTCCTCAACATCCTGTCCGTCCGTCTCAGAAAAACTGTTTCCATAGACCACGGATGTCTTACCTCCCGCCACCGAAAGGAATAAAACAACAAGAACCGCCATGCCCCATTTTTTCATAAAAATTCTCCAATCACATCCAGAAATGACATAAGCACCGGCATACTGATGACCAGGATCGACAACTTGGCAAACATCTCAATCTGCGCCGCAACCGCGCCGTATCCGGCATCCTTACACAGGTGAACGGAGAATTCCGACACATAGGTGATCCCCACCATCTTTAAGATCAGCGCGAGGTATGTCCCATCCACCGGGAGCATCGCCTCAAGTGACTTCGCGTACTGGCACAGGATCTCTATTTTGGATATGATGTAAACAAAAATACAGATGCATACTGCCATGCTGACAAACAGACTGTACTCTGCCTTTTGCACTTTTAACGGGATCGCAAGCAATACCCCCACAATTCCCAGTACTCCTATCTTTAAAATATCCATTTCCCCACCTACAAAACAAATAATGATTTCATGGTTTCAAAAAGATCATAAATATATGGAATGATCCAGAATAAGACGATCATAAGACCTGCCAGACTGATGAGAAAGGCATGTTCCTCCCGCCCGCTGTGTTTTAACACCTGGCTCAGGACAGTGACCAATATTCCGACCGCCGCGATTTTAAAAATCAAATTTACACTCATATACACTCTCCCTGTTTCAATCCATCCTCCGGATATCCCTAGATCAGCAAAATGATCAGAAACAGCCCGCCCAGCACGCTGCCATACATACAAACTTTTCTTTTTCCGCCGATCGTTTTTTGTATCTCTGCGATCCTGTAGTCGATCTGCGCCTCATACAGCTCCAGTTCCCGTTTCTGCGATTCCATATCCGGCGCATCCAAAAAATGCCCGCTTTTATGTATGATCTCTTCCTCTTCTCTGGAAAACAAAAATTTCCTGCTGCAGGACAAAAAGCTGTCCTCCCAGATCTCACTGCCCTTTGCCTCCTCGAACTTCTTCATCCGTGCGGCGATCATCTCCAATACCTGCCGGTATCCTTCCGAACGCTTTTTTGCAATGGTATCAAACGCTTCCGCCAGCGGCTTTCTGTAATGCTGTATCTCCCCAAGCAGCGCATACAATATCTCTTTGTACTCCACCAGCTCTTCCAGATGTCGTTTCATGTAGCACACACTGCTCACGCCATATCCGGTCATTCCGGCAAGAATGAGCGTGCATCCGATCACCTTTAACATAGGCGGTTCCCGCTTCCATCAAAGATCTCAAAATACCGCTCCCTGTCCTCTTTTTTTCCAAGCCGTACCAGACGTTCAAATACCATATCCTTTTTCCACCGCCTCAGGACACTTTTTTTCTCCAGTTCGTCCATATTTTCCGCATGCACGGTTCCTAGAATGCAGCTTCCACTGTAGAGTACCTTTTCCACCGCCTCAAAATCTTCCTCACGCCCAAGCTCATCCACCGCGATCACCTGGGGTGCCATCGAACGAAGTACCATCTGCATGCCTTCTGCCTTGGTACAGCCATCCATGACATCGGTACGCATCCCGACATCGTTCTGCGGTATTCCAAGATGACATGCCGCGATCTCCGAGCGTTCATCCAGTACACAGACCCTCAGTCCCTTTTTCCCAGCGCACCCGTCGGACAAAAGACGTACCGCATCCCTGAGATAGGTAGTCTTTCCCATTCCGGGCGGCGAAAAGATCAGGGTATTGTAAATCTGATCCCCATGATACAGATACGGAACCATCCCCGCTGCGCATCCCTTCCGCTCACGCGCAATACGGATGTTCATGAAATTTATGTAACGCAGCGTCCGCACTTTTCCATCTTCAAGCACGGTCTGCCCTGCCAGCCCGACACGATGTCCTCCTTCCAGTGTGATATACCCCCTCCGTATCTCTTCCTCAAATGCATAGAGGGAATAGCGGCTTAACAGCACCATCATCTGCGCCAGATCCTCTTTTTTTGCGACACACGCCAGACCGTGTTCTCTGGTCAGCTTTCCATGTTTCTCATCCAAAAAGTATTCCGTCTCTCCTGCCTGAAATAAAAACGGCTGTCCTGCTCTGACGCGTATTTCTTCCAGCGTTCCCATCTGCTCTAACGCCGGAAATATCCGGCGCACCGGTTCCGGAAATATTTTCTGTATCATCTCAAGCATGCGCTCTGCCCCCATTCTTCCGCTATTCTATGAAAAAAAGCCATGGGACAAACCGTCCCATGACTTATATATATGTTTCCATTTCCAATATATGACTTTGGTTTTTACTTTTACAGCTCCACGATAAATTCTTCCACGAGCTTTGCGCAGTGCTTTGCAGCTTCCCGCTCAAATGCCGGGTAATCCATCTCGGCAGAGTTATCTGCCTTGTCGGAAATCGCACGCAGGATCACAAACGGAACCTGGTTCAGATACGCCGCCTGTCCGATCGCCGCGCCTTCCATCTCGGTACAGCTTGCGTGGAAATTGGACACGATCTTATCTTTTACCGCCTTGTCGCAGATAAACTGATCGCCGCTTACGATTCTGCCGGAAAATACTTTGATCTCCGTATTTACCTTTTCGCACACGCTCTTTGCAAGCGCAGCCATCTTCTCATCTGCCGGGAAACTTAAAGTTCCAAGCTGCGGCACCTCTCCAAGCTGATAGCCCATAACGGTTACATCCATGTCATGCTGGCACACATCTGTCGATACCACAATATCTCCGATATCAATCTTCGCATCCAGGGAACCTGCCACGCCGGTGTTGATAATATGTGTGACCGCAAACAGATCGACGAGGATCTGTGTACAGATACCAGCATTTACCTTTCCGATCCCGCTTCGCACGATCACCGCGTCCACACCATTTAATGTGCCCTCAAAAAATTCCATGCCGGCTTTTTTTGTGGTCTGTTTTACTTCCATCTTTGCCTTTAAAGTCTCCACTTCAAGTTCCATTGCCCCGATAATTCCGATTTTTTTCATACGATTGTTGTCCTCTCTTCTTCCTTATCTGTGACCCAAAGAAAGCTGCCACATAAGTGACAGCTTCTTTCACACAATTAGTTATATTTACGCTTTCTTGCAGCTTCCGATTTTTTCTTACGACGAACGCTTGGTTTCTCGTAATGTTCTCTCTTACGGATTTCCTGCTGGATACCAGCCTTAGCGCAGTTTCTTTTGAATCTGCGTAAAGCGCTATCTAACGTCTCGTTCTCTTTTACGATAACATTTGACATAGTCTCACACCTAACCTCCCTCCAGTTGCGTATTGTGCATATTCAACTGTTTGGGTAATATTTAATTGCACTATTAGATATTATAACAGAAAAATCCCATTCGTCAACTATTTTTCTGAAAAAATATACAAAACACGCAAATTTATTTTATCTGCTGTTCCAGTACCTTTCTTGCTTCTGCAAGCGCATCTTTGATACCGGCCGGATCCTTTCCACCTGCCTGTGCCATGTTCGGACGTCCGCCGCCGCCACCGCCGACAAGTGCCGCAATGCCCTTGATCAGATTTCCGGCATGTGCGCCCTGTTTCATCACGGTGTCTGTTGCCATTGCGACGAGATTTACCTTGCCATCTTTTGCGGAGGCAAGTACGATCACACCTTCACCAATCTTTTCTTTCAGCTGATCTCCGAGATCACGCAGTCCGTTCATGTCTACGCCGTCTGCCTCTGCCGCAAGCAGTTTGACACCTTTTACTTCAACGACCTGATCCATGACATCGCCAAGTGCCTCTCTTGCCGCCTTGCTCTTTAAGGATTCGTTTTCACTCTGCAATTCTTTCACTTCTGCCATCAGATGTTCCAGACGCTCAAGCAGATTTGCCGGAGTTGATTTCACAATCTGGGAAGCTTTGTTTAACTCTTCTTCCATTGCTTTATAATAAGCGAATACGTTGTCGCCGGTCAGCGCCTCAATACGGCGTGTACCTGCTGAAACACCGCTCTCGGAAATGATCTTAAATGCTACGATATCTCCGGTATTTGCCACATGGGTACCACCGCAGAACTCTTTGGAAAATTCGCCCATCGATACGACACGCACAGTCTCTCCGTATTTTTCACCGAACAGAGCCATAGCACCTGTCTTTTTCGCCTCATCTACTGTCATGATATCGGTGCGCACCGGTAATTTCTCCGCGATCTTTTCATTTACAATCTTCTCAACTCTTGCAAGTTCATCTTCGGTCATTGCCTGAAAATGCGTAAAGTCGAAACGGGTACGCTCTCCATCCTGATAGGAACCCGCCTGTTCTACATGTGTTCCAAGCACCTCACGCAGTGCTTTCTGAAGCAGATGTGTTGCGGAATGGTTCTTGCAGGTAGCTGTGCGGAGTGCTTCATCCACCGCAAGCTCTGCCTCATCACCGGTCTTCATCATTCCGCGGATCATTTTTCCGACATGTCCGACTTTGCCACCAAGTAATTTGATGGTATCTTCTACCTTGAACTCACCGCTCTCGGTACGGATGATACCCTTATCTCCCTGCTGACCACCCATGGTCGCATAAAACGGGGTCTGCTCTACGATGATCGTTCCGACATCTCCGTCACTCAATGCCTCCGTGATCTCCGTCTCCGTTGTCATTACGATGATCTTCGATCTGCAGTTTAACCTGTCATAGCCGACAAATTCTGTGGTAATGGAAGTATCGATGGATTCATAGACGGTAGCGTCTGTTCCCATGTAGTTTGTGACCTTGCGGGCTTTTCTCGCCTTGTCACGCTGAACTTCCATTGCCTTTTTAAATCCGTCTTCATCTACGGAAAATCCTTTTTCTTCCAGAATCTCTTCTGTCAGATCAACCGGGAAACCGTATGTATCATAAAGTTTGAACGCATCCTCACCGGAGAGTACCTTCTCACCTTTTGTTTCCATTTCTTTTTGCATATCGGAAAGGATCGCAAGTCCCTGATCGATGGTCTTTGCGAATTTTTCTTCTTCCTGTGTCAGAACCTTGAAGATAAAATCTTTCTTTTCTTCCAGTTCCGGATATCCGTCCTTGCTTTCATGGATGACCGTTGCGCACAAATCTGCCAGGAACGCCCCCTTGATACCGAGCATCTTTCCGTGACGGGCCGCACGGCGGATCAGTCTTCTTAAAACATATCCTCTGCCTTCATTTGACGGCATGATTCCATCCGATACCATAAAGGTAGCTGAACGGATATGATCTGTGATCAGACGGATAGACACATCATCCAGAGCGTCTACCTGGTATTTCTTGCCGGAAAGTTCACAGACCTTGTCGCGGATCGCTTTCATCGTATCAATATCGAAGACACAGTCCACATCCTGCATAACGACCGCAAGACGCTCCAGTCCCATTCCGGTATCGATATTTTTCTGGGAAAGTTCTTCGTAACCGCCCTTGCCATCGCCTTCAAACTGGGTAAATACATTGTTCCAGATCTCCATGAAACGGTCACAGTCACAGCCTACCTTACAATCCGGGCTTCCACAGCCGTATTTTTCTCCACGGTCATAGTAGATCTCAGAGCAGGGACCACACGGGCCTGCGCCATGCTCCCAGAAGTTGTCACACTCTCCGGTTTCCGGATCACGGTAAAAACGTGTGATGCGGTCTGCCGGAACACCGATCTCTTTTGTCCAGATATCAAATGCCTCATCATCTTCTCCGTAAATAGACGGATAGAGCCTGTCCTCCTCAAGACCAAGTACCTTGGTTAAGAACTCCCATGACCAGGCGATCGCTTCATGTTTAAAGTAATCTCCAAAAGAGAAGTTTCCAAGCATTTCAAAGAATGTAAGATGTCTTGCTGTCTTACCTACATTTTCAATATCTCCGGTACGGACACACTTCTGACAGGTGGTCACTCTTTTGCGCGGCGGGATCTCCTGTCCGGTAAAATAAGGCTTTAACGGTGCCATACCCGCATTGATCAGCAATAAGCTGTTATCATTGTGCGGTACCAGTGAAAAGCTCTTCATTGCCAGATGTCCTTTGCTTTCAAAAAATTCCAGATACATCCGGCGCAGTTCGTTTACTCCATATTTCTGTTTCACAACAACTTTCCTCCAAAAAATCTATTTCTCATCCTGTCCGTCAGGCATCTGCTTTGCATTCCTGTATCCCCGCAGATTCTTTCCGGCAAAAACTCCGGCAATTCCCACTGCCGCAAGTATGATCATGATGATAACGTATTGTAAAAAATACCCGAAAAACGTCACCTCAATACCTCCTGTTTTCCTTCTCGCCCATAGAAAAATCCGCGGTGCGGACTTTTGCTACCTATTATATTCCAATTTCAGAAATTTTTCAACAAATGCAATCAAATTCCTGGTTCTCACCTGTGATGTCCACGATACGCTCCGTGAAACGCAGATTCTTTGACTTTTTCTTATAGGCTCCGATCAGGGAATAATCCCGCCACATGTGCATCGGAAATACCAGATCCGCGTCCACATGCTGCATAAAGTAATCAAACCCGTCCATGCTGTGCGTTTCAAGCCGCGGATCCAGCACAACAAACGCCGCGTCAATATGAATTCCATCCAGTTCCGCGATGGCACGCCTGTAATCACGTTTCATTTTTCCATTGATCAGATCGCCTGCGCCCTCCATGCTCCAGTCATTCAAATCTCCGGCATGATACAGGGTCACTCCATCTGTTTTCACCAGAAACGCAACCCCGGCGTCAGTAGAGCGCAATGTCTTGATCTCCATGCCCCCGACCTCATACTTCGTCTGCGGGCGCACAAAAGTCACGCGGTCTTTGACCTCTTTGGGAATTCCATTGCGTGCCAGATAATTGTCTCCCAGCCGGATATCCTTTGAAAGAATATACTGTATTTTCGGATATTTTTCCACCCATTTCAATGCATTTAGATCAAAATGATCCTGATGCTTGTGGCTTGCGAACAGATAGATTTCCTTCTCTTTTGAAAATTCCGGTAAAATTCCCTGAAACGCATACCCGGTGATCCGTGCTTTGTCAAACCAGTCAAAGATCAGTACTTTGTTTTCTATTTCCACAACAAAACAGCTGTGCTGTATAAATAGTATTTTCATATCAGCCTCATTTCATACGACGGATGATCCGATTTGCTTTTTCATAAATTTCTTCCGGATCAAAGCCGATCTCAAATTTTCCATCTTCGTAAAGAATTTTTCCGGCTACCATGGTAAGTTTCACATTCTGCTTACTGCCGGAATACACGATATTTTTTATAAAATTATTTTCCGGCTGCATATTGGGCTGCTTTAAATCGATCATAATAAGATCTGCCTTTTTGCCAACCGCAAGTCTGTCACAGGATGAAAGCTGCATCGCTCTGGCACCGCCGGCCGTTGCCATATAAAGCACTTCGTCCGCGCTGATGCAGGATGCATCGTGTTCCCTCACTTTTGCAAGTGCTGTCGTAAGAAACATTTCCCGGAACATGTCCAGACAGTTATTGCTTGCCGGTCCGTCTGTACCGATGGCAAGATTGATCCCTTCTTCCAGGAAGCGCTTCACCGGACAGATACCGCTTGCCAGCTTTAAGTTTGACGCAGGATTGGTAACCGCTGTCATATGATGTTTCCGAAAGATCTCATAATCTGCATCTTCAAACCATACGCAGTGGTACCCGCCGCCCCCATACGCATACATACCAAGACTCTCTGTGATCTGGGTCGGTGTCATGCCATAACGCTCTTTGCACTCTAAAACTTCCCGTTTCGTCTCCGAATTATGCAGCCATACCGGTGCTTTCAGGCGGGAAGCAAGCTTCGCCACACCCTCCATGCGCTCTTTCGAAGTCGTGTACTCCGCGTGGATGCCCGGAACAAAACTGGTAAGCGGACTAAGCTCATTGATCACATGATAATCTTCCTCCATCTCTTCCACACTGCTCACAAAATCATTGAGTCCACTGGTGAATACCGTACGGAATCCACAGTCCGCAGACGCTTTTGCGACGCTGCGTGGAAAATTGTACATATCAAAATTGCTCGTGATGCCGCTGGTCAGATACTCCATGATTCCAAGCACAGACAGATCATACACGTCTTCCGCCGTAAGCTGTGCCTCCTTCGGGAATACCTGTTCATTTAACCACTCCTGCAATGGCAGATCATCCGCATAGGAACGCAAAAACGTCATCGCGGTATGCGTATGCGCATCCTTAAATCCCGGCATCAGCACATTCCCTGCCACATCAATCTCGCGGTTCCAGATGATCGGCTCGTTTTCACTGCACACACCAGACACATCCGTACCATCGCCGATATAGCAGATCGTATCCCCTTTTACCCACAGTTCCCCCTCGGTGAGCGCAAAGGTATGATTCTCTTTCTGCTGCACGATCTTTGCATTATAAAAACGGATATTCATGTAAATTCCCCCTTGTCTGTTTTTCCACGATTGCCGCCGCTATTTTCCGTCAGTATTCGATCAGGAAAGAACCTCCCTGTTAATATTTTTGATCGACTCTGTCACCAGCTTTTTAAACATCGGTGCCACACGATCCGCCGTTTCCTGAATCTCTCCATGTGTGAGCGGTGTCGGTGAAATTCCACTGGCAAGATTGGAAATACAGGAAATTCCAACGATCTTCATTCCCATATGATTTGCCGCAACCGCCTCACATGCTGTGCTCATTCCAACCGCATCCGCGCCCAGTGTACGCGCCATCGTGATCTCTGCCGGTGACTCATACTGCGGTCCGGAAAGCTGTAAATACACACCATCCTTTAACGGGATATCATTGTTCAGTGCCGTTTTCCGGACGATCGTCTGCAGATCTTCATCATAAATATGGGACATGTCCGGGAAGCGCACGCCAAGCTCCTCAATATTGGCCCCGCGAAGCGGTGACGGCACAAAACAGGAGATCTGATCTTCAATCAGCATGAAATCTCCCGCCTGAAATCCCTGACGGATCCCGCCTGCCGCATTGGTCAAAAACAGTACTTCTGCCCCCATGAGTTTCATCAGTCTTGTTGGCAGCACGACATCTGACATATCGTAACCTTCATAATAATGTACTCTGCCCTGCATACAGACAACCGGCACATCATCCACATATCCGAAAATAAATCTGCCTTTATGTCCCGGAACGGTTGACACCGGAAATCCTTCGATATCATGATAATCCAGGGTTGCCTCCACTTTGATGTGATCATCCGCATAATCTCCAAGTCCAGAGCCAAGGATCAGTGCCACTTTCGGTGTAAAATCAATCTTTGCCTTATAACTTTCATAACATTTTAATAATTTTTCGTATACTTCATTCATTTTTTGCTTTCTCCTGCCATTTTATTTTCTCCACAGCCATCCGGCTGCGCATTCGTCTATCTCTAATTTTAACATTTTTTCTCTACATATGCACCTGTTTTCTCCATGACCTTTTTCCAGTCATATTCCGGTGCAAATTCTTCTGCCGCCTCGCAGATGGATCGTATTGTTGAAAGATTTTCTTCCAGTTCTTCCGCGATCACCTCCTGCGTTTTTCCTTTTTTCAGCTTTGTACAAACCTGCCGGAAGAGCCGCTGTTCTTCCCCGACAAGCTTCCCTTCTCCGATGCAGGTATCCACCGTATGCTTCACCGCTTCTTCCCGTCCCATGCTCTTCTCACACGTTCTGAGCCGGTCAACGAACTGCGCGTACTCAAGCAGCGTATGGCACTGTTCCATCAGCTCTTTATTCCTGCCGAGGTTGATGTTTAACATCACGACCTTCAGCTCCAGTGCGGATCTTCCTCCGGGTTCATGAACGCATCGGACAGCTTTAACACCTGCCGTTCCGGCTGCATATCCCTTCCGTTATAGAACACGAAAAAGCGCGGTGTCGGTATCTTTACGAGCTGTCTCCCATAGATCCTCCGACCACCGCTCCAGCTGCGCAGCTCCTTTTTCTCCCGGAACAGCCGGTCTTGGTAACTGCGGTATACCTGATTTCCTGTTTCTTTTGTTTTGTCCATATTTTATTTTCCTCCTGTTGCCGCAGGAGCAGTTCTTTGAAAACCCCTGCTTTTTGATTGTGGAAAAAGCATGAATTTTCTGAAATAACAAGAATGTTTAGAACCGCCGGATGGCGGACAGACGGACTGTTGTCCGGATAGAAAATATGCTTTTATATATTTATCTTAGCACACGCTGATTCCGGGAACAAATTAAATTATTATAAACTATTGATTGCTGCAAAAAAAGCAGACACTACGAATTCGTAATACCTGCTTCGCTTACAAACTATTTTTTACCGCACCGGAAACTGCCCGAGGTAATGTCCGTCATCCGCATCCATATTATAGTAATAAACTCCGTCAGAGATCAGTCCTCTCGCCACCATTCCGTTCCAGTGATAGAACACAACTCTGCCGTACGGATCATAGGAAAATCCGGTCGTGACCAGTGTTCCGTTACTGTTCGCATAACCGTAATCCCTGCCATTTGCAAACTGGAACCAGCCGGAATCTTCCATCTTTCCGTTTGCATTCAGGTAATACACGCGGTTTCCGACAAATGTGATCTGATCCTTATACAGATATCCCTGGGAATCAAAATAGCAGGTGTATCCGACGCTCGGACAGTACTGAAAATTATTAAATACCTCATGGCCTTTTTTGTCCAGATAGATGATATGCTCTCCGTCGGGATGATAGGTCAGACGGTCTTTCATCGGTGTGCCATCCGCCTGCATATAGTAGGTCCAGTCACCATCAAAATACCAGTCATTGTAAATCATGGTTCCATCTTCCTTAAAGTAGTGCGGATTTCCATCTTTGTCTGTATAGCACTCGCCGGTAAACTGATTGCCATCCTTGTCAAAATACCGGATAACATTATCCTTCTTCACATACTGGTCGAAAACCTGATGCCCGTCACCATCAAAATACCAGACATGATCCGAATTCGGATCTTTTTGCATGGCATCCTTTACCATATGTCCGTTTTCATCGAAATATAACTTATATTCTCCGCTCGAATCATCCACGCGCTTTGATACCGCCGCTGTTCCGTCCTTCTGGAAATACCAGGTATTTCCATCATAGTCGATCAGTTTATCCCGGACCATTTTGCCGTTTTCATCGTAATAATAGTAATTTCCGTCCTTTTCCACCAGACCATAATGCGGCTTGATCCCCTCTAATGTAAAATCAGCGATCTTTTTCATGCCTCTTTCATTCGGATGCACATAATCCGTTGTTTCCATGTCATTCTGGCCTTCCAGATTCAGCTCCCTTAAATCAAGCGCCACCAGATCTTTTTTCTCACAGATATCTTTAATGATCGCAGCCACTTTTTCTGTATCCTGCGCAATGATCTGATAATTCAGCGAATAGATCGTATGGTATGGAATCAGACAGATGATCTGCGCATCCGGATATTTCTTCTCAATTTTTGTGATCATCGTGTAATAGGCATCTCCGAAATCATCTGTCTTTCCGTAAGTGTATGTTTCCTGCACATTCCCGACATTTGCCGCCCCCTGGGAAAGAATGTCGTTCATTCCGCCAAAGACAAATATTTTATCCGGTACTCCGTTTTTTCCCAGCTTATCGATTCTGGTATCTGACGCCATATAATAATTTTTTCCGATATGATGCAGATTATCCTCGGTCACTCCGTCCCAGGTGACACGGGAACCTCCCAGTGATTCATTAACTCCGAGTGTCCAGTCATTCGCCTTTAAGACCTGCATCCACCAGGTATCATCCACTGACATGATCGAATCCTTATAATAATTTCCGGCTTCGCTGTAATCCGTGTAATCCTGATAGGTCGTGATGCTGTCCCCCAGAAAAGATACCACTGTATTTCCCGCCTGATAGGTCCTTGTCGCCTCCTCTACGGTAAGCGGTTCCTGCTCATCCAGTGTATTGCAAAGATTCAGTTCCTCTACCTGTTCCGTTGTCATACACTTCGGCTGCTCCGGTTCATTTTCTGCCGCAGATACAGTCGTACCTGCAAAAAGAAGTCCTGCCGCAAGAAGCAGTCCGATGTGCTGTTTTAAGTTCTTTTGTTTCTTCATGTTTTTTATCCCTCACTTTTTTCCCACAACTAACCTTACCTTACCAGACTTTCCACGTCAACCTTTTTTAAATAATAATACACACCAGTCCGCCGTTGCTGTCATTTACGATCTTTTGCATGGTGTCCTGCAGTTTCATCTGGCTTTCATCATCCATCATGGAGATCTTGCTCTTGATGCCGTCCTCGATCAGTTCGCCCAGTGTTTTTCCAAACACATTGGTCTGCCACACACCTTCTTCCGCCTTCTCCCCCTCCTTGATATAGTTGATCAGATCATTTGCCTGATCTTCGCTCCCGACGATCGGTGCAATCTCCGTCTCAATGTTCGCCCGGATCATATGGATCGACGGTGAAGTTGCCTTGATCTTTACGCCAAACTTATTTCCATGATGGATAATCACCGGTTCTTCCATATGGATATCGGCGAGTCCCGGGTTCACCACGCCATACCCCCGCATTTTGACTGCCTGCATGGCATCTGCCACTTTCTCGTACTCACGCCTCATCTGCGCCAGCTCTTTTACCATGGCGATCAGCTGATACTCGCCCTTTACTTCGATCCCGGTCATCTCACTCATATTTTCGTAATAATACTGCTCCCCGACATCCATTGCGATATTCACACTGCCATCCGAAAGCTCCAGCTGCTCTGCCTTCAATTTTGTCAGATAGTCCCCATCCGGTTCAAACCCATATGCCACCACATCCTTCATATAGGTAATATTATTTAAGACTTTTCTCGCGTTCGCGATCACATTTTCCCGGATACGGTTTCCCGCGTCCAGCATCTCGATCCACTTCGGCATGTAAAAATTCATCTTTACCACCGGAAATTCATACAGAATACCTGTAAGGATGCGGTTTACATCTTCCTTATGCAGCTGGCTGCAGTTGACCGGATACACGCTTACCTGATGCTTTTCCCTCAGTTCCTCTGCCAGTTTTACCGTTTCATCACGGAACGGGCGCTCGGAATTTAAGAGCATGACAAACGGTTTCCCCGCCTTTTTCAATTCACGGATGGTCTGCTCCTCCGCCGCCACATAGCTTTCACGCGGAATGTCAGAAAAAGAGCCGTCCGCCGTCACCACGATCCCGATCGTCGCATGATCTCTTATCACCTTCTGTGTGCCGATCTCTGCCGCCTGCGTGAACGGGATCTCCGTATCGAACCAGGGCGTTTTTACCATCCGCTCCACACCGTTTTCCATATGTCCGTTCGCTCCGTCCACCATATAGCCGACGCAGTCGATCATGCGCACTTTCACTTCGGTATCTTCTGAAAGGCTGATCGTTGCCGCCTCTTTTGGAATAAATTTCGGCTCCGTGGTCATGATCGTGGTTCCCTGGGCCGACTGCGGCATCTCATCGACTGCCCGCTTTTTTTCGTTCTCATCTTCCATGAACGGCAGCACCATAAGCTCCATAAAGCGTTTGATAAACGTTGACTTCCCGCTCCGCACTCCGCCGACAACACCTATGTAGATCTCACCGTTTGTCCTCGCGCTGATGTCCTTATAGATATCAAAAGTTCCCGTATTTGAATTGTCCATAAAAAAATCCTCCTGCATATACTGTTAAAATATATGCAGAAGGACTTTTGCTATGCTCATTATTTGCGGATACGTCCGTAAGTCTTCATGCAGCCGCATACCTTTCTTGCAAGCTGGTCGGTAAGCTGTCCGTCTTTCATACGCCACTTCCAGTTTGTTCCGAGCGTGGACGGAATATTCATTCTCGCCTCGCTGCCAAGATCCAAAAGATCCTGCATGGTCACGATAGCAAGTTCGCTGACACTTGCCCATGCGCCTTTCATCATGCCCCAGTTATATCCCTCGGTCTTGGTCAGACGCAGATATTCTTTCGCGAATTTCACACTCTCCTTCGGAGCGGTTGCAAACCATCCAAGGATCGTATCGTTATCATGCGTACCAGTATAAACCACGCTGTGTACCGGATAATTGTGCGGCAGATAATCACCGTCTTCTCTGGTATCAAACGCAAACTGGATCAGTTTCATGCCCGGGAATCCGGAATCCTTTACCATCTGGATCACAGACGGAGTCAGATAACCGAGATCTTCCACGATGATGTTCAGTTTGCCGAGTTTTTCTTCCAGTGTGCGGAAAAGATCCATGCCAGGTCCTTTTCTCCACTCACCGTTTCTTGCCGTCTTATCTTTTCCCGGAATCGCATAATAGGAATCAAATCCACGGAAATGATCGATACGGACAATATCATATAACTCTGACATCGCTTTGATACGCTTTGTCCACCATGTATAGCCATCTTTTTTCATTGCGTCCCAGCGGAACAGCGGATTTCCCCAAAGCTGTCCGTCCTCGGAAAACGCATCCGGCGGGCATCCGGCGACATCGATCATCTCAAGATCTTCATTCAGATAAAACTGCTCCGGATTTGCCCAGACATCCGCGCTGTCGCCAGCAACATAGATCGGCACGTCACCGATGATCTTGATCCCTCTTACATTTGCGTAATCTTTTAACTCACGCCACTGTTTATAGAACAGATACTGCAGCATTTTCCAGAACGCAATATCCTCTTTTTTGTCTTCTTTTACTTTCTCAAGTGCTTCCGCCTTACGGAATTTCAGATCCCTGTCCCAGGTAAACCACGCTGCTCCGTGATTCGCATCTTTCAGTGCCATAAAAAGTGTGTAATTGTCGAGCCACTCCGCTTCCTCTTCACAGAATGTTTTAAAATCTTCCGGTTCATCAGCCTTAAAACGGGCAAATGCTTTTTTTAACAGATCATAGCGGTTTTCATACAAAATACCGTAATCCACCTGTGTCTCATCATCGCCCCAGTTATAAGCTTCACACTCTTCTTTCTTTAACAGTCCGTCAAGACACAGATAGTCCAAATCTATAAAATAAGGGTTTCCTGCAAAGCTGGAAAAAGACTGATACGGAGAATCTCCATAACTGGTCGGGCATACCGGCAAAATCTGCCAGTAAGTCTGTCCTGCCTCCTCTAAAAAATCTACAAACTGAACCGCTGCTTTGCCCATGGTTCCAATGCCATATGGAGATGGCAATGAAGATATATGCATTAATACTCCGCTGCTTCTCATAAATTTTCCTCCTGAATCTATTTCTTTTTCTGTTTTCCCTTACATTATATCTGTTTTACACTTTCACCAGCCACAAGCTCAAATGGTATGATCTCATAAACTGCCGGCTTTTTTAAATCAATCGCCCCAAGTAAAATCTCCACGCTGCGCACCGCCAGAATCTGATACTGCTGTTTGACTGTGGCAAGCTTCGGATTGTAATAATTTGCCAGTGGTATTCCATCAAATCCGATGATCGAAATGTCTTCCGGAACCTGAAGTCCGCGGTCACGGATCGCCCGAACCGCGCCGACCGCCATCACATCACTCATTGCAAACACGGCTGTGATATTTAAATTCCGGTCCAACAGGCGGTTCATTGCCTGATAGGAACTCTCATAGGAGAAACGCGCTTTCTCATAAAACGCTTCCGGTTCTTCGGCAAGTCCGTTTTTTTCAAAACTCTTTCTGCATCCTTCCAGACGCTGTTTACTGGTATGCGACAAAGCAGTGTCACCACCCAGGATACCGATACGTCTGTGTCCGCGCCCGATCAGAAAATCCACCGCGCACATGGATGCTTCCACGTCATCCGTCGCCACACTGGAAAGATTGCCAAATCCCATCTTTTCCCCCTGGTTTGTCACCAGTACACACGGGATCCGGATCTGATCGAACTCTTTTTGAAAGAACTGCGGGTTACCTCCGAGGAACAACATCCCCAGAGGTTTTCTCTCCCGCATCAGCGTAATCGCCTGTTCCACTTCGTTTGCATCCTCATCCAGATAATAGATACTTACGGCATATTTTGTCTTTTCCACCGTCTTTTGGATCTCCTCCACGATACTGGCAAAGAGCATATTCGAATTACCCTTTACCAGCACGAGGATCGTCTTTGTGATCATCTGTTTTAAATGCTTCGCGTTATTATTTGGTACAAAATTGTGGGCTGCCACAATCTCGTCAATCCTTTTTTTTGCTTCCGGGCTTACATCCCTGCGGTTATTCAGCACCCGTGATACAGTGCTCACAGAATACCCGGACTCTTTTGCAATGTCTTTAATTGTCACGTTTTTTCATTCCTTTACTGGTATTTGCCGCACATCAACCCTTTACGGCTCCTGCCACAACTCCCTCTATTATATACTTCTGGCAAGCCATATAAAAAACTATAATTGGAATAATTGCCAAAACTAACATTGCCATCATGCTGCCCCAGTCAACAGATCCGTATCCACCTTTCAGATACTGGATAACGATCGGGATCGTTTTGTATTTCTTGATATCAAGTACCAGGTATGGCAGCAGGTAATCGTTCCAGATCCACATTGCCTCAAGGATCGCAACGGTGATGCAGGTCGGTTTGAGGATCGGGAATACAATCTTAAAGAAGATCTGGATCGGATTGCATCCGTCGATCATGGCAGCTTCCTCGATCTCAAGCGGAATTCCCTTTGCGAAACCGCAGAACATAAATACCGCCTGCCCTGCTCCGAATCCGAGATAGATCAAGATGATACCGACCGGATTTCCAAGATGTAACATATTCGCAAATTTGGATAACGTAAACATTACCATCTGGAACGGAACGATCATTGCAAACAGGCACAGATAATAGATGCCTTTTGTCATACGGTTGGTAACTCTGGTGATGTACCATGCGCACATGGAAGTACACACGATGATCACTACTACCGAGAATAAGGTAATAAACAGGGAATAACCGAATGCCTGGAAAAAGTTGATCTTTTTAATACCGTTTAAATAGTTTTCAATTCCCACAAAGGACTTTCCTGCCGGAAACGCAAACGGTTTTCGGTTGATATACGCCTTTTTCTTAAAGGAGTTCATGATTACGATCAAGATCGGGCAAACCCAGATGACCGAAAGAATCGTGAAAATTACGGTAAGGACTCCACCATGTTTTGCTTTTCTTACGCCCATTACTGCTGCACCTCCCTGCTTCTTGTGATCTTATTCTGTGTGATCGCGATAACTGCCACAATTACAAAGAATACAACTGCTTTCGCCTGTCCTACGCCTTCCCAGCCATTTCTTCCATAGAATGTGTTAAAGATATTCAGTGCAAGAAGTTCGGAACTGTTTGCAGGTTCTCCTGCGGTCAGTGCCAGGTTCTGATCGAAGAGCTTAAAGGAGTTCGTCAGTGTCAGGAAAGAACAGATCGTAATCGACGGCATAACCATCGGGATCGTTACATTTTTTAAGATCTGTGACGGTGTCGCGCCGTCGATCTTTGCCGCCTCGATGAGGTCGCCCGGGATATTCTGGATTCCTGCCACATAGATGATCATCATATAACCGATCTGCTGCCAGCACATCAAAATAACCAGTCCCCAGAAACCATACTTGGAAGAATAGGTAAACGTTCTTCCCCAGTGTGCCAAAACACCGTTTAAAATGATCTGCCAGATGTAACCAAGTACGATACCACCGATCAGGTTCGGCATGAAAAATACGGTACGGAAAGCGTTGGTTCCTTTAATTCCCTTTGTTAAAAGCATCGCGACCACAAATGCCAGAATATTGATGGCAAGGACCGAAACTATCGTAAACAGCACCGTATACCAAAGAGCATGCCCAAACGTATTATCCGTAAAAATTCTTGCGTAATTTTTAAGACCTACAAATTTTGCATCAGTTACTGTTGTGAATTCACAAAATGATAAATAGATGCCCATAACAAAAGGAATTATAAAGCCGATTGTAAATGCCACTAACGTCGGTAATGCAAATATAGGAAAATATTTTTTTATTGATTTCTCCATAACAATATCATCCTTTCTAAAAAAGCGGAGGCGGATGGAGACACCCGCCCCGCTCTTATCCAAAGACTTCCCGTCTTTTATTCTGTTGCTTCTTCTGCTGCTGAATCACCGTGTGATGCTGCGTATTCGGAAGCCCATCCGTCAACGAATGCCGTCTTAACTGCATTCCACTCTTCATCACTCTGAGAGCCCTGCGCGTACTGCAGTAATGCGGATCCAACGCCATCTTTCCATGTCTCAGACGGGATAGATGAGAAGTTCCATGATACCGGAGTCTTGCCAGCTTCAATAGACTCGTTTGCTGCTTTGATCAATGGGTTGTTTGTCTGATAAGCGTCATCATCAAATGTGGTAAACGGTGTAACGAATCCCATTTCGTTTGCGATCGCGTCACGTCCGGTGTCGCTTTCTACACACCATGCAAGGAAATCAAGTGTTGCCTGGATATCTTCTTCGGAAGCTTTATTGTTTACACACCAGTAGTTTTCAGATCCGGTGCAGAGTCCCTGATTTTCTTCTCCGTCCACACCAATGTAGATCGGCATCATGCCAAGATCTTCATCTGCAACTTCATTTCCGGTGATATCACCATATGCCCAGGTACCATTCTGATAGAATACTGCTTCGCCCATTGCAAATTCGGAAGATGCTTCATCACCGGTCTTGCTGGATAACAGTCCCGGTTCACAGGTAGAATCGGTCAGATATAAATCCCAGATCTGTCTGTAATTGTCAAGGTAAGTTCCTTCGATCGCGTCTGTCTCGTTGATTCCTTTAGCTTTGTATTCATAGTAGATCGGAAGGTTTGCAAGATGTGTCTTGAATCTCCAGTCAGAGGAAGAATCCATACCTGCGGAAGTAAATGCACCAAGCAGGTCATAACCAAATTTATCATTAATCTCATCTTTTCTTGCCTGGATGTCGTCCGCAACTGCCTTTAAGGTTGCGAAGTTGTTGATCTCATCCGGGGAAGAAATTACTGCGTTGTCCATGGTGCAGTAATCATTTAAGATCGCTTTGTTGTAAATGAGACCGTATGTTTCAATAACATACGCGATACCCTGTACTGCGTCTCCGTCTTTTAATACGAAGTCATCGCTCTTTACATCTTTATATAATTCACTTCCGGATAAGTCGTAGCAGTAATCTTTCCAGTTTGCAAGTCCTACCGGTCCGTTTACCTGGAATAAGGTAGGTGCTTCTGACTTAGCCATTTCAGATTTTAAGGTCTGCTCATAGGTACCGTCTGCTGCTGTAATGACTGTTACCGGAACACCGGTTTCATCGGTGTAAGCTTTTGCAAGATCCTGCCACTGCTCATCCTGCTCCGGTTTGAAGTTCAGATAATAAACCTGACCATCGCCGGATGCTTCTTTTTTGTCTGTGCTTCCGGTTTCTGTAGAAGCTGTGCTGTTTCCTGAAGTACTGCTGCTTGCTGTACTGTCAGAAGAGCTTCCGCATCCTGCTGCCATAGCTGCCATCATAGACATTACTAACATGAGTGATACTGTTTTTCTTTTCATATAATTCATCCTCCTAAATAATGTAGTTGCTAACCCCCAAAACGTCCGGTACCATTTCCGGTACTGTTTTCGGCAATGATTCCGGTAACGTTTTCAGTTGATAATTAAAGTATACAGCATTTTCACAGGAATGCAATAGTTTTTCACATTTTTGTTAAAATGCTGTATTTTCATTGTGGTTTTTTGTGCAATTTTTCATCTATTTGGGGAAACAGCCACTCGGGTTCTCTCTGTTTTCCTTAATTCAGGTGGCACTGCACCCTGATCTCGTCCACCTGCTTTTCCGTGATCTCCACGATATTTCCAAGCTGGGAGGACTCTAAGATCGCGCGGGCGCTGTACTCCGCCACTTCAAGTCTGTCATATGCCTTTAAAAGTGAAGGCGCTGTCACGATCACGCCGCCCTCCAATACCGCTACCGATGTCCGCCCGTCAAATACCTCCGCGATCTCCTCCGGCTTTCCTGCATACTGCGCCTGTGGCAGGGAAACGACATCCTGCATGACCATGTAGATCTCCGGTATGATACGGGAGCTGAATTTCGTGCCGGTCACCGCAAACGCCATAAGTTCCGGCGGAAATGCCGTGACGACCGATCCGATCCCTGGATGCGTGCGGTAGATCTTTGCGTGAAGGCCATCCCCCGTCTGCTCCAGCTTGCGGATATCCAAAATACCAGCTGCACTCTGGTCTGTTCCCTGCGGTATGTAATAAATCGTTCCGCTCTCCGCGCGCGCCGAAAATACACCAAGTCCGGCGTACAATAACTTCTGATGCCAGGCGCGTCTCACCATCTCACACAATTTTTCACAGACCGCCCGGTCTTCCTGCGGTATTTCTGTCGAAGGATCCTTCGGCTTTTCCATGTTTTCATCGGTGAGCCCTTTCCCCGACGGGTTTTCGTTTTTCGCACCGCCAAGTCTGGATGCCCCGATCCCGATACGTGCGGAAAAATCCATCGCCTCAAACATCTGATACGCACTCTCGATATCTGTGCTCCCGACGACCAGGCCGTGATTTTCCAGTTCCGCGACATTGCACCCCTCCGCAAACACTTTCGCGATCTTTTCTCCGAGTTCTTCGCTTCCGGTCAGCCCGTACTCCGCCATTCCGACACTGCCGATACACGCTTTTAATTCCGGAAACGCCGAGATATCCGGTATTTTTCTGACGATGCTGTACGCAACCATCGCCGGCGGATGCGCATGCAGGATCGCCCGGATATCACCTCTCGTCTCGTAGATCTTCATATGAAATGGATATTCACTGGACGGTTTGTGTTTTCCCTCCATGGTTCCATCCGCACGGATACAGACAATATCCTCTGCGGTCATACTGCCCTTGTCGGTTCCGCCCGGCGTGATATATACGTTTCCATTTTCATCTTTTATAGATAAATTTCCACCCGAAGTCGTTGTCATTCCCTGCGCGTAGATCCGCTTCATAATGGCAACGAGCTGTTCTTTGGGATCTGGTATCTGAAACATAAAACTGCCTCCTTTTTCTTTCTTGCCGCTTTTATTTTAACAGACCTTTTTGCTCTTTCAAAGACTATTATTGTCTTATTGTCAAAAGCCGTCTGAAATGTTACTATTTTTTTAGGGTAATGAAATGAAAATGTTACAAAAGAAATCTGATTTAGAGAGGGATATTATTATGATCTTAAAAGAATTGCTGCCAGAGTTTACGAAGTGGCTCCGCGAGGAATGTAAGGCAGGAGGCTCCCACATCGGGACTTTTTTGAAATGGCTTCTGTTTTCTGTCGTTTCCGGGATCGTGGTCGGTCTTGTCGGAACGCTCTTTTTTTACTGCATGAAATTCGTGACGGATCTGCGCGTCGCGCACCCTGCGGTCATGCTGACACTGCCGTTTGGCGGTCTTTGCATTGTAGGCATGTATCATCTGCTGCACGATGAAAAAGATTCCGGCACCAACCTTGTCTTATCCGCGATCCATTCGGGCGAAGAGATCCCGCTTCGGATGGCACCGCTTATTTTTCTTTCCACACTGATCACGCACATTGGCGGCGGTTCTGCCGGACGCGAAGGCGCGGCTTTGCAGCTCGGCGGCAGCATCGGAAATTCGCTCGGACGACTGTTCCGCTTTGATGAAAAAGATCAGCATATCATGATCATGTGCGGCATGAGTGCTGCCTTTTCCGCACTCTTTGGCACACCGATGGCTGCTGCGATCTTTCCGATGGAGATCGTCAGTGTCGGTATCATGCACTATGCAGCCCTGGTTCCGTGCGTGATCTCCTCTTTCATCGCACACGGCATTGCGGAGTATTTCGGTGCCACCGCCCATACTTTTTTCTTTGACCGGATTCCGTCTTTCAATGTTCCGCATGCCGTCATCATTTCACTGCTTGCAATGCTCTGCGCGTTCATCAGTGTCGTGTTCTGCATGATGTTACACAACTTTGAACGGCTCTACCGCTATGTATTTAAAAATCCTTACCTGCGTGCGTTCGCCGGCGGCTGTTTTGTGCTGCTTGTCACCGCGTGCATCGGCAATTATAACTACAATGGAACCGGCATGGACATTATCGCCTCGTCCATACACGGTTCCACGGATACCTGGGCATTCTTCTTTAAAATGGTTCTCACCGCATTCACGCTCGGTGCCGGCTTTAAAGGCGGCGAGATCGTGCCGAGTTTCTTTGTCGGCGCGACGTTCGGATGCCTGTTCGGAAATCTGACCGGTTTTGCGCCATCGCTCTGCGCGGCAGTCGGCATGAGTGCTGTCTTCTGCGGTGTCACCAACGCACCGATTTCCTCCCTGCTCATCAGTTTTGAGCTGTTTGGCTATGACGGCATGCCATACTACCTGCTCGCGATTGCGTTAAGCTACATGCTCTCCGGCTACTACGGACTCTACCGCAGTCAGAAGATCGTCTATTCCAAGTTTAAGACATCCTACATCAACCGGAAAACACACTGATGGTTTGATTAACGGTTTGATTCCTCGATCAGCTTTTCGAGTGTCTTTAATGCCGCGCCGGAATCGATCGCCTGCTCGGCAAGACGGATCCCCTCTTTGATATCTGCTGCCACGCCGCCGACATAAAGTGTCGCTCCGGCGTTCAGCAGCACGATATCGCGCTTCGGACCTTTCTCCCCGCCAAGGATTGCTTTTGTGATCTTTGCGTTCTCTTTTCCGTCACCGCCTTTTAATTCCGCAAGGGAAACACTTTGGAAGCCAAAATCTTCCGGTTGGATCTGGAAAGTTTCCACCGCACCGTTTTTGATCTCGGAAACGGTTGTTTTTCCACTCAGTGTGATCTCATCCATATTATCGCATCCGCTCACAACAAACGCGCGCTCCACGCCGAGTCTCGCCATTGCTTTTGCAACCGCTTCGGTAAGTGCCGGACTGTAAACACCTACGACCATGTTTTTTGCGCGGGATGGATTTGCAAGAGGTCCTAAGATATTGAACACGGTGCGGATCCCCATCTCTTTTCTCGCCTGTCCGACATATTTCATGGATTTATTAAAGAGCTGCGCAAACATGAAGCCGATGCCTGTTTCATTGACACAGCGCTCTACGACCGCCGGTTCTGCCATGATATTGACTCCGAGTTCTTCTAACACATCGCCCGCACCGGACTTTGATGAGATCGAACGGTTTCCGTGTTTTGCGACCGGAAGTCCCGCCGCCGCAACTACAAACGCGGATGTTGTGGAAATATTAAAGGTATAGGTGCAGTCTCCGCCGGTTCCGACCAGATCCACATAATTGTCCGCCGCCGGTTTGATCGTCTCGGCTTTATCACGCAGTACCGATGCAAATCCGACCAGTTCCTCCAGGAGGGTCTCACCTTTCATGCGAAGCGCGGTCAAAAACGCGCCGATCTGCGCCTGTGTTGCCTCTCCTCCAAGCAAAATCTCCATTCCTCTTCTTGCTTCCTCCTCGGTCAGATCTTTTCCATCTGCCACTTTTGCGATCAGTTCTTTCATATCCATGTTCGTTTCCTCCTTACGATTTTTTCCTTTTATCTTGCATCCAATTATAATTTCCGGCTTATAATTCGTTTAACTCTTTCTTAAAGGTATTGCAGTAAGTCTTTACCGCATCCGGATCAAAATTGCTTTCCTCCAAAAGTCTGATAAAATGTGATCCGACGATCGCTCCGTCGATGTATTCCTTCATCGGCTCCACATCTTTTGCGGTGCGGATGCCAAATCCCATCATAACCGGGATCTTGGACTGTTCTTTTACAGATTTCAGATAGTTTTTGACCTCTTTGTGGAACTGCGCTTCCTGACCGGTCACACCCATCGACGATACGCAGTAGACAAATCCTCGCGCACCGTCCAGGATCTGCGGGATGCGGTCTCCGGACACCGGAGATACCAGCTGCAGCAGTAATGTGGTATCCTGACCGTCAAGCGCGGCCTTGATCTCTTCCTGTTCCTCCATCGGAAGATCCGGAATGATAAGTCCGTCCACGCCGACACGCTCACACTCTTTGACAAATGCTTCCACACCGTAAAATACGATCGTATTGTAGTAAAGCATGAAAACGATCGGAAGTTTTAATCCGTCGTTTCTTGCCTCCTCCACGGTACGGAATACTTTCTTTAACGTTGTTCCGCCGCAGATGGAACGATAGGACGCATCCTGGATGACCGGTCCGTCCGCCACCGGATCGGAAAACGGTACTCCAAGCTCCACGATGTCCGTGCCCGCCGCTTCCTGTGCCCTTAAGATCTCCTTTGTCTTCGCAAGATCCGGATACCCGGCTGTCACATAAGTAATAAACGCTTTTTCCTTTTTTTCTTTTAACTGATTTAATGTATCTTCAATTCGATTCATAATAGCCTCCTAATTCAAATATCCTTTTCCTGCCAGATAATCCGAGATCGTGTTTACATCTTTGTCACCACGGCCGGACAGGCACACGACCATGATGTCATCTTTTTTCATGGTCTTTGCCATTTTTTTTGCATAGGCAACCGCATGCGCACTCTCGATCGCCGGAATGATGCCCTCTAATCTGCACAGTTCCATGAGGGCGTCCATTGCCTCCACATCCGTGATGGAAACATATTGCGCACGGCCGCTGTCCCGCAGATACGCGTGCTCCGGTCCAACACCCGGATAATCCAGTCCGGCAGAGATCGAATGTGCCAGCTCGACGTTTCCGTTGTCATCCTGTAAGAGATAAGACTTCATGCCGTGTAAAACACCCGGTTTTCCAAGTGCCATGGCACTCGCGTGTTTTCCGGTCTCGATTCCAAGTCCGGCTGCCTCCACGCCGACCAATTTTACATCCTTCTCATCGATGAAGTCCGCAAACATTCCGATCGAATTTGAGCCGCCGCCCACACATGCCATGACCACATCCGGGAGTCTTCCCTCTGTCTCTAAGATCTGCTTTTTCGCTTCACGGCTGATCACACTCTGGAATTCCTTTACCATCTTCGGATACGGATAAGGTCCAACCGCGGAACCGATGACATAGAAGGTATCTTCCGCTGTCTTTGCCCAGGTACGGATTGCCTCGTTTGTCGCATCTTTTAACGTGTTGCTTCCGGACTGTACGCTGACAACCTTCGCGCCGAGCATCTCCATACGCATCACGTTAAGCGCCTGACGCTTGATATCCTCCTCACCCATATAGACGGTACACTCCATATCGAACAGCGCTGCTCCGGTCGCGGTTGCGACACCATGCTGGCCGGCTCCGGTCTCTGCGATCACTTTCTTTTTGCCCATTCGCTTTGCAAGCAGGATCTGACCGATCACGTTGTTGATCTTGTGTGCTCCGGTGTGGTTTAAGTCCTCTCTCTTTAAATAGATCCTGGTGCCGTATTTTTCGCTCAGACGCTCCGCAAAGTAAAGCGGTGTCTCACGTCCGACATACTGCTCTAAGTAATAATGATACTCCTTCATAAAGCTCTCATCCCGGATCGCTTTTTCAAACGCGTCATCCAGTTCCTTTAATGTGTTCATCAAAGATTCGGAAACAAACTGTCCGCCAAATTCTCCATAATACGCTTTCTTATTCATGTTCTTTCACCTTTCTTACAAATTCCATTATTTTATCCCGGTTCTTCCCGATCCCGTTATCATTTTCCACGCCGGAACTTACATCCACGATATCCGGTGCAAAGATCGAAATCCCCGTTTGTACATTCTCACTGTTTAAGCCACCCGCCAGAATAAATGCTTTGTCCGCAAACTGTTCTCTTACTGACAGCCGTGCCCCGTTTGCACTCCAGTCAAAGGTTTTTCCGCCTCCGTACTGTGCACCGTCCACCACGATCCCCGTGATATTATCGTAAAACAGTTCTTCCTTTTCCAAAAATTCTGTTCCGGATTTGATATTGACTGCCCGCCAGATCGGATGCCTGCTTTTTTTTATGATCTCCTGCGCAAGTGTTCCATGGATCTGCAGGATATCCGCGCCGATCTCCTCTGCGCTTTGTATTTCCGCAAGTGTCGGGCTGACGAAAACAGCGACCTTTTTGATAGAGGGATCCAGACCGGAAAATATTTTTTCCGCCTGTTCATAAGTCACGTTCCGCTTGCTCTTTGGGAAAAATACAAATCCCGCATACGAAACGCCTGCTTCATTTAAGTACACTGCTTCTTCCGGAGTCGTGATCCCGCAGATCTTGATCCCTGGCTTTTCTTCTGCTGCTCTTTTTTGTTCCATTTCTATAACGCCTTCCAGTGCTTTGCCAGTTCCTTCGGGTTATCCGCTTCCATAAATGCCCGCCCGATCAGAAACGCATCCACCTGATATTCTTTTAAGGTGAGGACATCATCATCGGTTACGATACCGCTCTCCGCAACAAAGATTTTATCCGCTCCTGCCATACCGCGCAGCCTCTTTGTGTTATCCAGAGAAATCGTAAAATCCCTGAGGTTTCGGTTATTGACCCCGATGATGCGCGCATCCAGTTTTAATGCCCGCTCCATCTCCTCCTCGTCATGCACCTCAACCAGCGCGTCAAGGCCAAGGGAACGCGCCAGCTCATAAAAGCCTTTCATCTGCGCGTCATCTAAAATTGCCGCGATAAGAAGCACCGCATCCGCACCGACCGCTTTTGCCTCATAAAACTGATACTCATCGATCATAAAATCCTTCCGCAGGATCGGCAGCTCGGATTTCCCGCGGATCTCCTTTAAGTACCCGACATTTCCATGGAAATGGTCTTCCTCGGTCAGGCAGGAAATCGCGTCCACTGATGCGTTGTACTCTTTGATCCGCTCCATGAGATCCATCTTCTGCGGAATGTCTCCAAGACTTGGCGACGCTTTTTTAAATTCTCCGATAATGGAAAGCCCCGGCTTTTTTAACGCTTCATAAAATGAATGCCCATTTCCCCGGTAAGCCGCCGCGAGCCGCTTCATCTCATCTTTCCCGGTCTTTGCTTTCTGTTCCGCAAGCCGTATCTTTTTGTCTGCTACAATATCATCTAATATCATAAAAAAACTCCTTTTTTCTATACCACGCCATTGATAAAGTTCTCAAGCATCCGCTTTCCATGTTCGGTATAAATGGATTCCGGATGAAATTGTAAGCCGACCACCGGATACTCTTTGTGACGCATTGCCATGATCTCTCCGTCATCTGTCTCTGCCAGGATCCGTAGGCAGTCCGGAAGTCCTTCTTTTTTCACCGCCAGCGAATGATACCGCGCAACCTTGATCGGGCTGTCGATCCCGGTAAACACGCTGTCACCGGTATGGGTGATCTCGGACTGCTTGCCGTGAAAGATCTTTTTGGCATAGCTTACGGTCGCTCCAAATGCTTCCCCGATGCTCTGGTGTCCGAGACAGATGCCAAGGATCGGTATTTTATCATAAAATTCTCTGACCGCATCGATACAGATACCGGCTTCCTTCGGGCTTTTCGGTCCCGGAGAAAGCACGATGCGCTCCGGCGCAAGGGCTTTGATCTCTTCTATCGTGATTTTGTCATTGCGCACAACTTTGATATCATCATTAAAGATTCCCATATACTGATACAGGTTATAGGTAAACGAATCGTAATTATCAATCAGCAGTATCATAAGTTCTCCTCCTCGATCAGTGTCTTTGCCAGTGCCATGACCTTGTTGCAGCATTCATTGTATTCGCTCTCCGGTACCGAGTCCGCTACGATCCCGGCTCCCGCCTGCAGATACACCTTATCCTGTTTCTTTATCATGGTACGGATCGTAATACAAAAATCCATGTCCCCGGAAAAATCGATGTATCCGGTCGCTCCTCCGTACAGTCCGCGTCTGATGCTTTCGAGCTCATCGATGATCTCCATCGCGCGGATCTTCGGCGCCCCGCTTAAGGTTCCCGCCGGAAGGAAAGATACCACCAGATCAAGCGGATGATATTCGCCTTTTTTCTGTCCCTCCACCTGGGAAACAATGTGCATGACATGTGAGTAATTCTGCACCTGCATGAACTGTGTCACTTTTACCGTTCCAAACTGGGAGATACGGCCCATGTCGTTTCGCGCCAGGTCTACCAGCATTACATGCTCTGCCTTTTCCTTTTCATCCGCTAAAAGTTCTTCCTTTAAGCGTTCATCCTCAGCTTTGTCTTTTCCACGCTTTCTCGTTCCCGCGATCGGACAGGTATAAATGTGGTTCTCCTTCTGTTTGACTAACATTTCCGGTGAACTTCCGATCACTTCAAATTCCCCGAAATTAAAATAGTAAAGATACGGAGAAGGATTTAACACGCGGAGTTCTTTGTAGAGTGCGAATCCGTCCTGCTTTGTCTCCACTGTCCAGCGCTGGGAAAGCACCGTCTGGAAAATATGGCCTTCTTTTATGTATTCCTTGATCTTATTGACCTTTGCGCTGTATTCCTCCAGGGTATCAGACTGCTTTACGATCACGCCGTCGCGTCTGTAATCCTCTTTTTCTTCCACACGTTTTTCGCGCGCCTTTTTTATCATTTCATCGGCTTTTTCCAGTGCCTGCTTTTTTCCTTTCTCACTGTCTTCCGCAAGGACGATACCGGTCAACGTCTCCGCAACATGATCGACCATCACAAACTCTGTCATCAGCATCATCTGGATCGTCTCAATGCCGATCTCATCCGGATTGTCGTCCGGCAGCTTCTCACTGTACCGTACAAAATCATAACCGAGATTTCCAACTAATCCGCCGGAAAATGCGGAATCTCTGTTCTCTTTTACGATATCGAACTCATCGTAATACTCTTTTAACCGTTCTAACGGATTTCCTTCACGTACTTCCTTCGTGCCGTCTGCCCGCTCGATCACGAGTGCGTTTCCCTTTGAGGAAATGATCTCTTTTGGATCCGCTCCAAAAAATGTATAGCGGTCATAGTTTTTATCATAACTTTCCAACAGGAATCCTTTTTTCTTTCCAACCAAATTTTCATACATCCCGGTCGCCGTTTCATTTACAATGCTGACTGTCTTTCGGTAAACCCTTAACCTTCTTTTCATACTTTATCCTCCTTTAAACAAGAAAATCCCTGACCTGAAGCTCTTTACTCCAAGTCAGGGACGAATTGTTCCGTGGTGCCACCCTCATTCATGATACGCAGATATCTTTCCATGTTATGAAAAATAAAAAACGCATATCTCCGAATCGGAAAATACGCGCCACCTATCTGCTTCTCATCTCATTGATACAGAATCACTCTATATCTTACCCCTGTAACGTGGGGAAACGGCATCCGCTACTTTTGTTTCACTTCGCATCTCACAAATCCATTCCCGTTAAGCATAAAACCTGCAATGAACTATCTTACTGCCTCGCACCATCCGGCAGCTCTCTGAAAGAATCGTACACGGTACTACTTTTGCTCTTTGACTTTATCTCTTTAAACTATTAACAGGCTACCACAAAGAAGAATGTCTGTCAATCCATTTTTTCATTTTTTCATTTTTTTCGGTTCCATGCGATAAAAAGAAAGACTGCGACCAGAAGTAAGACCGCGATCCCCGCCAGTCCCGCACCGGAAACCTGACCCGTTTCATCCGTGACCACCATTCCTGCCGTATCCTCTGACCAGTAAGAAAACTCTGTATCCTCAAACAGTTCTTCTTTTTTTGTCTCTATCTGTCCGGTCTCCGGCAGCTTCGCGTGCGCATAAAGATAATCCGCCATCGTATCCGAAGCCAGTTTCAGTGAACTTTGATCTTCCGACGCATCCAGTTCAAATGCTGTGAGCAGTTCCTGCGTAAGCCAGTGTGTCCGGTAACCGCTAAAAACCGCCTGCTCCAGCTCTTCTTTGCTGTCCGCGAAAAAACGGTCCGAAACGAACTGCCCCAGATGTTCCTCTGCCGAATCGGTATCTTTTCCATAATATGTGAGAAGCGTTTCCGAGAGCGTGTTCCTCTGATATGTTTTTCGCATATTTGCCGCATCGATGTCCGCATAGAAATCCGCCTCATTCCAGTAACTGTCCGCAGACAGAAACCGCGCTGCCGCGTTTTCCTTTTCCGTGATCCCGTTATTTTTTAATTCCCAGGCAAACTCCGTCAGATCTCCGATCCATCCGCCGGCATCATCCCCCACATAGAGGGATGCCGCCATATGCAAAAAGTCCACCTCATAGCCCGCCGGCACCGAAAGCGTTTCCACTTCTTTTAAGGACGAGAGACCTGCGTCCTGCTCTTTTACATAGCGCTCAAAATCCGCGTCTTTCCGGATCCCGACTTTTTCCCAGAGTCCGCCGCTGTAACGGTCCGAAAACAGATAACAGGAGGCAAGTGCTTTCGCATCTGCCCCTTCTGTATTTTCTGCATAGTTTTCCGCAAACTGCTCAAGCTCCGCAAGTTTTTCCATGGTATCGTCAAAGGACACCTGACTCATCCTGTTCCTCCATAAAATACATTCGTGACGCGAAATCCGGGAAATAACGGACCTCGCTGTTATATCCGGTCGCGCTGAATGCCTGTTTTAAGTTCACACCCGCCTGCATCAGACCATCACCGTATACCAGATAGTCTTCCGTCTCGCCATCCATTTTTACGAATTTCGCCACTGCATGGTGAATAAGTGAATTCTTACGGATATGGATCGGCGCTGCCGTGTTGATCAGATCCCCGAATTCACGGATGTCATGTTTCATCGGCTGATTATAGAAATGATAGCATTTCTCCGGCGCAAGCCCTGCCGCATGGTAGCGCGCATACGGCGCGTTGGCAGCCGTAAGTTTCTGTGCAAGCATACCGACCGCTGCCTTTTGATCCTCGCTCACCACTGTCCACTCGTACAGGTTATCCTGTCTGCCACGGTACATCCGTCCAAACTGCAGCACCTGCCGCCACTTCTTATATTCGGCGATCTGTCTTTTGATCTCAAGAAATTCCTCTTTGTTCAGTTCGCAGAAATTGCATTCATAGCCAAGCACGCCAAACGCCGCCACATGATACCTTGTAGGCAGCGGCGTCACACGCAGTGTCTGGTGGTTCGGACATGCGGACACATGCGCTGAGACCGCGGAAAGCGGATAACCATAGCTGTATCCGGTCTGGATCGCCAGACGGCAGACTGCGTCGGTATTGTCACTCGCCCAGATCTGTGGGAAGTAACTTAATATTCCAAGATCAAACCGGTTGCCGCCCGCCGCGCAGCCCTCAAACAGGATATGCGGAAAATGCTCCGTCAGGGTCTTCATCACGCGATACAGACCGGTCATATACCGGTGTGCGGTCTCGCCCTGCCGCTCATGTCCCAGATATTTGGAATAGCAGTCGGAAAAGATCCGGTTCATGTCCCATTTGACATAGGAAATATTCGCGCCGGAAAAAAGCGCGGTCATTTTTTCAATGATATAATCGACCACCTCCGGATTTGCCAGATCAAGGACTCTCTGATTTCTTCCCTCAGAGTGTTCTCTTCCCGGAATATCCATCGCCCAGTCCGGATGCGCCCGGTAACAGTCACTGTCCACATTTACCATCTCAGGCTCCACCCAGATACCAAAGGAAAGTCCGAGCGCGTTGATCTTGTCCGCCAGTCCCCGGACACCGTCCGGCAGCTTCTTTTTATCCGCTTCCCAGTCACCCAGCGAACGCTTATCATCCTTACGCTCCCCGAACCAGCCGTCATCCATCACAAACAGCTCTATCCCTGCCTCTTTTCCAGCCTTCGCAAGTTTTAACAGCTTCTTCTCATTGATATCAAAGTATGCCGCTTCCCAACTGTTTAGAAGCACCGGACGCTCTTTTTTCTTCCATTCGCCCCTTATGATATGCTCCTGTACAAAATACTGCATATTTCTGCTCATACCGCCAAAGCCGTCCGCAGATACCGTCATCACCGCCTCCGGCGCCTCAAACGTTTTTTTCGGCTCTAAATAAAAACAGAAAGACTGCGGATTGATCCCCATGACCACGCGGGTCTTGCCAAAGCTTCCGACCTCGACTGCCGTGTAATGGTTTCCACTGTAAATCAGATTCATGCCGTAGCAGAGTCCTGCTTCTTCCGTCGTATTTTCACGGCTTAACATGAGAAACGGATTTGCGCGGCTCGAGGAACCGCCGGTATAGGACGCGTTTACGAATTTTCCCGCCGTGATCCTGGTATCCGTACGTTCCATCTCCCGCGCCCAGCCGCCGTGAAAGTCTGATACCACATAGTCATGATCCGAAAAATCCAGCTGTGTGCTGAGCAGCCGGCGCAGACGGATCGGCGTATCTCCTTCGTTACAGAGCTTCGCGCTTCGTGTGATGACATCGGATTTTTCATATACATAATAGTGAAGTTCGAGATACACCGGGGATGCCTGCTCCTTCAAAACAACGGTGAGCTGTTCTACGCCCTCCTCTTCTGTGGCATAGGAACCAGGCAGCGTCTCATACGCTTCTTTTTCTTCCATGATATCTGCATGATCAAATTTAAAATCACTGGAAAAGCTTCCATCCGCATAAGTGATCTCCACAAACGGTTCACGAATATCCCCTTTCCCGTAGGACGACATCTCAAGTCTCATATTTTCCAGTGACAGATTTTCATGTGCCGCATCATAGGCGATCGTATTTCCGAGCCCAAACGCACACTTTTCCGAAAGTGCCGATGGATCTTTTACCCGGATCTTCGGGCCGTAATACAGATGTTCCAGATGTCCCGTTTCAAGCACCTGGAATCCATACGCGGTATGTTCGGTTGTCAGCCAGTAAAATCCCTCATTTTCTGTGATCATTCTATTTTCCTCCCGTCAGCTGATTTTGCCCGGCTTCCCGTCTGATCTTAACCTGTTCTGCGATCTCTTCTACTTTTTCTTCGGTCAGCTTATATTTTTTGTAGAAAAAGATTCCCGCAATGACAAGTCCCGCGATCGGGATCAGTGTCATCGTCATACGCAGTCCGACTACGGAGCTTACCGCCGCTTTTGCCACCTCTGCGGTATTTTCGGTATCTGAGTTCAGATGGAACACACTAAGGCAGATGGATGCCACAAGTGCCGCTACGCCGGATGCCAGTTTTACGACAAAGGTCTGCATGGAAAAGATCACACTCTCATCCCTGCGGTTGTTTTTCAATTCCCCGTAATCCACGGTATTTGCAAGGAATACCGTCGTAAGAATGGCGAGCATGCCGTTTGCCGCGAAAATGAAAAAGCCCGGTATAAATAACAGCACCACATTTGACATATTGGTAAACGCAAGGATCAAAAGTGAGACATAGCCGATCACTGCCATGGCAAAGCTCACATAAAATACCTGGATCGTGCTGAAAAATCTGCGAAGCAGTGAAAAGAAAAATACCATCGCCGCGATCTGCATCGCTCCGCCAAAGGTGCTGAATAATGTATAACTATTATACCATCCCTCACCGCCAAAATCATATTTAAAAAAGTAAATTACCAGATTTGATGTAATATACATCGACATGTTGATCAAAACAATCGTAATAACCGTTGCCATTGCCTGATCGTTCTGGATCAGCGCCTGAAGCATCTGCTTTATGGACGGTGCATCGACCTGAACCGTTGATTTTTCCTTAATATTGATGCAGGTCGTCAGGGTACATAATACAAAGATCACCGCAATGATCAACGCAAACCACCGAAAGCCGGTGCGCTCATCTCCCTGTCCTAACATGTAGACGCATTTCATTGTAATGATCGTCACGATCGCCGAGCCGACACCCGCGCAGGAACGCGCCATTGCGGAAAGTCCCTCACGCTCTTTACCGCCCTCGGTAAACGCCGGGATCATCGACCAGTACGGGATATCCATCATCGTATAGGTCACACCCCACACGATATAAGTGACCGCCGCATACGCGACCATGCCGCTTCCGTCCAGTGTGGGCGGTGCCGCGAACATCAGATAGAGCACTACTGCATTTAAGAGCGTTCCGATCAAAAGCCACGGACGGAATTTACCCCATCTGGTACGTGTCTTTGCCACAATGATCCCCATGACCGGGTCATTGAACGCGTCAAAGATCCGCGCGCCAAGCAGGATAAATCCCATTGCGATCGCGCTCACGCCAAGGATATCCTGATAATAATACAAAATGTAACTTGCGGAAAGCATATAGACCATATCCTTTCCGACTGCCCCCAGTCCATATGAAATTTTTTCTTTTCCTGTCAGTTTCATAGTAATTTCTCCTCCGTTTTTACTTCTTTAAGCCCATCGCCAGTTCCACGACTTTGTATGCCCCGTCATAGATACCGATCGACTTATTTTTCACAATGTTATCGCACATGTCGAAAAGCAGCCCGTCCTCTTTTAAGAACAGATCGATCATCTGTAAGGTATGTGGTATATCACGGCACTCTAAGGTTCCATCCCCGATCTCCGCCGAATGGATCGCGCCCCACATCTCATGCTTTCCGACGCGCTTGATAAATAATTTCGGCACCGGATAAAACGCGAGTTCACTCGGTTTTGTGACCAGCACATCCACACTTCGCATCAGCAGATTCGTGCAGTAGACCGCCTCAAAAATGTTTTCATGCCAGAAACCGTGAATGCCTTCCACTTCCCCGGTCAGTGCCTCTTTTGCAAAATGCTCCGTCTCTTCCCACTGATTGAAATGCTCGGTTGAGAGGCTCTTCATCTCCGGGATTTCTTTTACCAGTTCCTCCCAGACATTCCGGTAATCGCCCACATTCACATAAAGCGCCGCCTTCTTTTCGCGGATCGCCGGAATCAGATAATGGATGATCGCCGCAAAAATCTCTTTTTGTGCGCCTGCCCCTCCGATCGTGAGTAAAAACCGCATCGGCTTTTTATCCTTTTTGCGCCGGATCCTCGCCGCACAGTCCGACTCGATATTGGATACCAGCTCATGGTCGATATAGTGACCGGTGTATACAAGGCTTTCCTCCGGCATTGGTTTTAAGACCTCGTCCTTTTGCATTCCGTTTAAAATGCGGTAGCCCATGTACGCATTGTGACACTGAACGGTGTGGACACTTCCTTCGGAAAGATGCAGTGCCATCGGCCAGTTATCCGGGATCGCGTTGACTACATAGTGCATGCCGGCATGCACTGCCGCCTGCGCCGACCACACATGAGTCCCGATCACCGGGATATCTTTTGGAATGTTGCGGTAGACCGGCGCCATCAGCTCCGCGTTTTTCTGATCCGCAGCATTATAGGACAGCGCCCGGAACCCTTCGTAATTCATCGGCTCCCACATAAACCGGTTAAACAGTCTGCTCTTCGCGGAAAGTCTTGATCCCAGCGAGTAGAGATCATTCTGTGCGCTGATCACCTTGGTGCAGGTCGTCTCCGGGAAGGAATTCAGATCCAGCCAGTACGGTGTATAGCCCAGATGCTTTGCCGCAGATGCCATCGCCATGGAGATCCTGTAATGTCCAAACCCCATACGGATATTTCCGACGATAATGCCTTTTTCGCGATCAAACGCTTCTGTGGCATTATCCTTTCCGTTGATTAAGATATTCTGCACGCCAAGCGCGTCTCCGATATACGGATTCTTTTCTATATAGAGCGGATAATTGACCGCCGCATCATCCCCAAACTTCTTGCTGTATTTCTTTTTGGATTTTTCCGCCTTATGGTACACACGGCTGCTCATCTCATTTCCAAAAATCACTTTTGATCTGTCTTTCATATCTTTTCCTCTTTTCTGCCAGTCTATGGTTCGTTTTTTAGCATTTTACGGTAATTCCATCCACCAGGATCCCGACCACTTCATCTAACGCATCCGCATAGGAGATCTGATTGCTGACCAGAACATCCCGCTGGAAAAACTGTTCGATCGTTGCTTCCAACATCACTTTATAGATCGCGATATTGACCGGGCGCACAACACCCTCTGCAATCCCCTGTTCGATCAGTGCGATCGTGTTCTCCCATCCGCTCTCCAACCGCTCCTCCACACGCCGGTAGATCTTCGGATATTTTTCTTTTAAAATAAAGAGCTTCTGAAAATCGATCTCACGATATCCTTCGGGAAGTACGGAGAGGATCGCGCGGATCTTGCCTACGGTATCCAGAGAAGCATCCTCCAACACCTTTTTCTCACTGTCCTTTATCTTGTCAAAACAGTAATCTACCATTGCGTAAAAAAGGCTCTCCTTATCCGCAAACACCATATAAATCGTCCGTTTACTCATTCCTGCGCAAACCGCGATATCACTCATTGTAAATTTCAGACCCTTTTCGTAAAACATCTTTAATGTGGCTTCCAAAATAGTTTCCTTTGCTGCCTGTATATCCATAACTGCTCTCCTTTGCCTTCTTCTCTCTGTTGATAGGAAACCAGAAAACCAGTTTTGGTTTTCTGGTTTCCTATATTGTATCACGATCCCATTTCCGATTCCATTCACAGAAATAGACAAATTTTGCCGTTCCTTTTTAGTCATATTGTTCCGTCATTTCCGGCGCAGGACAAAAAGACGGGATGCGTTCCGCATCCCGCTCTGATCAACGGTCGTCATTACAAAAAAAGCAGCTGTCCCTGACTGGAACAGCTGCTGTCGCATTTTTATTATTTTGAAGTTAAAATCCGGTCATTGTCTAACTGTCTGCCGGCATTTTCTTTGAATTTTTCCAAAAGATCATCCACCGTAAGCTTTTCCCGCTCTGCCCCAGACACATCAAAGATGATGCTTCCCGCATCCATCATGAGCGTGCGGTTTCCAAGTTCCAACGCCTGGTGCATATTGTGTGTGACCATGAGTGCCGTGATCTTCCGCTCCGCAATGATCTGTCTGGTAAGCGCAAGCACTTTCGCTGCGGTCGCCGGATCCAGTGCCGCCGTATGTTCATCGAGCAAAAGGATCTTCGGTGTCACCATCGTTGCCATAAGAAGTGTCAGCGCCTGACGCTGCCCGCCGGACAAAAGACCGACCGGCTGTTTCATCCGGTCTTCCAGTCCCATATCAAGCAGTGCGAGCTGTTCACGGAACTTCTCTTTATCCGCTTTGTTAATGCGGCTGAAATACTGATTGCGCATCGTCTTTGCACGCAGATAGGCAAGTGCCATATTTTCCTCGATCGTCATGCCCGGTGCGGTTCCACGAAGCGGATCCTGGAACAGATGTCCGATCTCATGACTGCGCAGATATTCTTTCTTATAGGTGATATCCTCCCCATCCAGAATAATCTGCCCTTCATCGACATAAAACGCTCCTGTGATCGCATTGAACATGGTAGATTTTCCCGCGCCGTTACTTCCGACGATCGTTGCAAAATCTCCGTCCTTCAAATCGAGGTTCAGATCCGTAAGCGCCCTTTTTTCATTGACCGTTCCCGGATTAAATGTCTTTTCTATGTGTTTCAGCTGCAGCATACGAATCCTCCTTTCTCTTTCGGATCGCGATCGATTTCTGTCTAGAAAACGCCGCGCGCTTTTTTAAATACGGGAACGCGATCGCTACCGCAACGATGATCGCGGAAACCAGCTTTAAGCATTCCGCCGGAACATTTAAGCGAAGCGCTACCGCAACCAAAAAGCGGTACAGACAGCTTCCGAGTACCACTCCGCAGACGCGTTTTAATATCGAGCCTTTCCCGATAATGGATTCTCCGATGATCAGGCTGGCAAGCGCGATCGTAACCATTCCGGTACCAAGATTGATGTCGCAGGATTTCTGATACTGCGCGAGCAGTGCGCCGGACAGTCCGGTCAGAGAATTCGCCACACAAAGCCCTACGGTGATCATAAATCCCGGATTGATACTGGATGCCTTCACCATATCCGGATTATCTCCGGTCGCCCGGATGGAAAGTCCGAGTCTGGTGCCAAGGAACCATGAGAGGATGAGCGCGACAGCCGCAACTACAATGGCTACCACAATGATCTTGTAAAAGCTGCCGCCGATCGTCTCTTTTGCAAGACTGAATATCGTATCACAGCCAAACAGATTCACATTGGACGCAAATCCCATCACTGCGATGTTGATCGTGTAAAGTCCGGTATTTACGATGATTCCAGCAAGAATGGATTCGATCCCCATTCTCGTCTGCAAAAACGCGGTAATAAAACCGGAGCATACCCCCGCACCCATTGCCGCGAACAGCGCAAGCACCGGATGCCCGGCGAGCGTCACCATGGCGCCCACCGCACAGCCAAGCGTAAAACATCCGTCCGTGGAAAGATCTGCTATATTTAAAATCGTAAAAGAGATAAATAACGCCAGTGCCACCAGCGAATAGATAAATCCCAGTTCCAGAGCACTCTGTACAATGGATAACGTGAATATTGAAGACATAAAAACCTACCTCCGGTCATACTTTTCTATCGTTTTATTCAAATTCCTCCGCTGTCTGTGTTTCTACTACGCCCTCACACATATCGGAGAATACACTGTAGTCAATTCCAAGAGCTTCTGCTGTCTCGGTATTTACGGTCGCGATACCATTGCTAAGTGTCTGTACCGGTGTCTCCGCCGGATTCTTTCCATTTACCAGAATGTCTACTACCATATCTGCTGTCGCAGTTCCAAGATCTTCATAATTTACGCCATATCCTAAGAACGCTCCATTTAATGCGAAGGAATCTGCACCGGTGTAATGCGGGATCCCCGCATCAATAAATTTTTCATAGATCGCAAGCTCTGCTGTCATTACCGTATTATCGGTCGGAGTAAATACCGCATCCACACCTGCTGCTGCCAGCGCGTCTGCCGCATTGCTGATCTCATCATTGGTCGTTCCTGTCTTTTCTACTACCTCTACGCCTTTTCCTTCCAGGTAAGCTTTGGCTTCCTCAATCGGTTTCTTTGCGGAATCCTGGCTCTTATCATATAAAAGACCTACGGATTTGATATCCGGATCTGCCGCAAACATCAGATCAAATACCGCATCTGTGTCCAATGCGTCTGAGGTTCCTGTGATATTTGCGCCCGGTGCGTCGTTACCTGCCACAAGTCCGGCGCTTTCCGGATCGGATACTGCGGAAAATACAACCGGGATCTGATTATCTTCTGTCGCGTTCTGCATGATCATAGCTGCCGGAGTCGCGATCGGAATGATCACATCCACATTATCTGCAACGAGTTCTGTTGCGATCTGATTTAATGTCGTGGAATCTGCCTGACCATTGAAGGTGTAATCGCCGTAATCAAACGTTACTCCAAGCTCCTCGCCTTTTTTATCAAGCTCTGCTTCGATCGCTGCTTCGATCTGATTTAAGGACGCGTCATCCACATACTGAACGATACCGACCTTATAGGTTGCTCCGGAGGCTGCCTCCGTGCCATCTGTCGTTTCTGCTGCACTCTCTGTCTGTGCATCGGTTGATGCGGTGTTCCCTGCTGTGGAAGTGGTATCCTTGGTGCTTCCACATCCTGCCATAGACATTACCATTGCTGCTGCAAGAACTCCTGTCAAAACTTTCTTTTTCATAATAATTCCTCTCTTTCTGCCGGATTTCTCCGGACTCCTCTGCTACTGCTGTTTTTCAGGTTCCCATGCCTTTTCCATGAAAAAACCGCCTCAAGCTAATGCTTGAGACGGTAATAAAATCTTATTATCGCGGTACCACTCAAATTGACGAACGTCCACTCACTCATGTACTGGCATACACGCCGAACTGGTAACGGGTTCGGATCCCCGTCGGCCTCTACGTTAAACTTCGAAGCCGCCCTCAAAAGTCCATTCAATTAACTGCCTGCTGTCTCCATCCCACCACCGGAGGCTCTCTGAATGCATTTCGCTAACCTACTACTCTTTTTCAACGGTTTTTCTATGAATCATACTTTACTACTTTCCAGTGTTCCTGTCAAGAAGTTTCTTTCGAGATTTTTAAAATCTGCTTCTCTTATGAGAAATAAACCAGTTCGTCTTCCGGTTTCTCCGCAGGTTCAATGGATACCGGATATAACACCGGCCCTTTTCCCCGGTATTCTTTTGCGAACTCCACTTTCACCTTTGCAGTGATCGTGATCCAGGATTTATGCGCGATCTCATCCGCCTTCGGATATTTGCATTTAAACCCTACAAACTGGATATCTGCCGCGCAACAGGTCATCGCGAAACGTCCCGGTACGAACATGCCTTTTTTGCGCATCTTGTCCGGATTGTATACAAGCGCAAGGAATTTCACAGTCTTGCCATCGTAACGCTTTGGATTGTCCATCGCGTCCAGATACCACAGACCATAATCCGCATCACTCAGATCGATAAAATCCTGTGTGATGTCGTATGGAAGTTCCTCATTATCGCCCTCATCGATCGTGCCGTCCGCACGTTCATATACGATCTGCGCTTTCCGGTTCAACGCTTTTACGGAACGCCGGAACTTGCCCTTTGGTGTATTATCATCACAGCGGTTAAAGATCACGACATCCGCTTTAAACAGCTGCTCCATGATCATGGAACGCATATTCGCAAGATACATCTCATAGGTCGTTGCATCCACGGTAGCGAGTGACTGAACGATCATCCAGCCATCCGGCAGCTTGGTCTCCAGGATCTTTGCCATTTCCCAGGTTCCGTTGTATTCAATAAACACCTGTTCCGGCAGATACTGAAGATTTACATTATGAAGCAGTTCTTCCGTGAAATCTTCCTCTTTCTCGATCATAAGAAGCTTCGCGTTGATGGTCTTTAACTTTGCCTCATCATACTCCACATCTCCATCTTCGCAGGCAATGATAAGCGTCTTTGCCCCGTTGCCAAAGTCCTGATCATACAGTGTTTCATTTACCAGCGTTGTCTTTCCGCTGTCCATAAATCCGGTAAATAAATATACTGGTATTTCTTCCAAGGCAGGCGCCTCCCTTCTTTTCATTTCCTTATACTAATTCAAACAGTTCTTCTAATTTGTCCTCTTTTAAGTCAGTTCCGATCACGCACAGACGTCCGGTGTAATCCGGTTCACCCTCACGCAGTTCGTACTCGCCGGAAACCATGTCAAAGTAGATCCATGAACCGTCTGTGGATTCTACCATACCCTTCGCACGCAAGATAACGCCGTACTCTTCGGTATCCACAAATTTCTTCAGCGCATTTTCAATGACAGACTTCTCGTATTTATGCGGAGTTTCCTTGCCCCAGCTTGTAAATACATCATCCGCATGATGATGGTGATGATGTTCGTGATCATGGTCATGGCAGCCGCAGGTGCAGTTCTCGCCATGCTCGTGATGATGGTCATGCTCTTCGTGGTCATGATCGTGATGATCGTGCTCTTCATGGTCGTGATCATGATGGTGATGTTCATGCTCATGTTCTTCTGCCTCTTTTGCATGACGCTCCTCTGCAAGGAGTTCCATCTCAAGGGTATCCTGTCCTTCCATTGCCTTTAAGATCTGCTCGCCGGAGATCTTATCCCAGTCTGTTGTGATCACAGCCGCTTTCGGATTCAGATTCTGGATCTGCTTTACGCAGAATTCAAGCTGTTCCGGTGTTGCGTTCTGTGTTCTGCTCAAAATAACAGTGGTCGCAAACTCGATCTGGTTATTGAAGAACTCACCAAACGCTTTCATCTGCTTGGATGCCTTTAAGGAATTGACTACGGTTACAAGCGCATTCAATTTTACATCCTGCTCTTTCTCAATGTCGATCACGGATTTCATAACATCTGAAAGTTTTCCAACGCCGGACGGCTCGATCAGGATACGGTCCGGATGATATTTTGTGATCACCTCATTCAGGTTTTTACCGAAATCTCCTACCAGGGAACAGCAGATGCAGCCGGAATTCATTTCGCTGATCTGGATACCGGAATCCTTTAAGAATCCGCCATCGATACCAACTTCACCGAACTCGTTCTCGATTAAGACGATCTTCTGTCCGTGAAAGACTTCGTCGATCATCTTCTTAATAAATGTGGTCTTTCCTGCTCCAAGGAACCCGGAAATAATGTCAATCTTTGTCATAATATATCAATCTCCTTTTTTTACGGTTCTCCGCCGCTTCAATCCATTAACGAAAGGGTACACTTTCCCCGCCCTTTTTATTCATCACATGAAATCATAAGCCTAACTGTCATTTCTGTCAAGTTTCCGAAAAGTAAAAAACTTCTCAACTTCATGAAATTTTTATAAACCGCTTACCGGCACAAAATCGCCGCGGTCTACCACGAGTTCATACCCGATGCTCTCCATGCGGCGGTTTAAGCATCCCCGGCACTCAGCCGCCTCGTCTCCGGTGCAGATCTTATTGTCGTAAAGCTCATATTTTTTTCGTACACCGACCGGAGAAAGGTTCGGCATGACCACATTTGCCCCGGCGAGGATCCCTTGTTCCCTGCCGGTCGGCGCTATGGTACCAAGCGCTGTTGTCGCCGGAAGCAGCAGATTCGGGATCAAAAGCCGAAGCAGCCCAAGCAGAAACAGCGTAAGCTCCAACGTTCCCGCCTGTTCTTCCCGAAACGGCGTATCATGATGCGGGATGAACGGACCGATGCCTACCATCTGCGGCTGCAATTTTGTAATAAACAGCATATCCTCCGCAAGTGTCTCATAAGTCTGTCCAGGTGAACCCACCATAAATCCGCAGCCCACCTGATACCCAATCTCTTTCAGATCATAAAGACACTGTTTCCTGTGTTCTAAGGAAAGTTCCGCCGGATGCAGTTTCCGGTAATGGACCTCGTCCGCGGTCTCATGGCGCAGCAGATAACGGTCTGCCCCCGCGTCAAAATATTTCTGATAGCTCTCGTAACTTTTTTCCCCGATCGACAAGGTAACCGCGCAGTCCGGATACGCCTCTTTTATGGTGCGCACAAGACAGACGATATCTTCATCCTTATATGCCAGATCCTCACCGCCCTGCAGCACAAAGGTACGAAATCCCAGCTCATACCCGTTCTTTGCGCAGGATAAGATCTGTTCGGTCGTAAGGCGGTAACGCTCCGCATTCGGATTGCTCTTTCGTATCCCGCAGTAATAGCAGTCGTTCCGGCAGATGTTTGTAAACTCGATCAGCCCTCTCGTGTATACACAATTCCCAAAATATTTCTGCTGCTGCTTTCTCGCGCAGGAAAACAGATATTCGGCGTCCTCTTTCGTCCGGTGTCCGAGCAGAAATACCCATTCCTCTTTCTCTAGCGCATGTTCCTTATTCAATTTATCGATCAACTCATGTACTGTCTGCATTTTTCTTCCTTTTCCTACTCCGACAGCTTGGAATATACTGTCTTTGCGTTGATTCCTTTTAACATTCCGATCTTTCCCGACAGGGAACTGATCACATCTGCCGGCGCGTCGATCGCTACGCTGATCAGGGATATGTTCCGTTTCTGATACGGGATTCCCATCCGCCCGATGATATATTCGCTGTACTTGTGTAAGATCCGGTTCAGTTCCTCCACATGCTCCGGATTTTCCACGACGATAGCAATGATCGCGATCCTTGTATCCATCACTCATTCCTCCGGTATTGTTATTTTGTCCAGTATGCCGTTCAGATAGGCGATCACGATCCCGTAATTTGACATCGGTACTTTCTGTTCCTTTGCCTGCAGGATCCGTGACATCACATATTTGCGGTTAAACATACAGGCTCCGCACTGGATCACAAGATCATAAGACGAAAGATCTTCCGGGAAATCCGAACCGCTCACAATGTCGATCCCAAGTCCGCTGCCCACTCTCTTTCTTAAGAAACGCGGCAGCTTCTCTCTTCCGATATCTTCTTTGAGCGGCGCATGCGTACAGCACTCGGCGATCAGCACTTTTGAATCTTCGGTCAGCGCTTCGATCTTCTTTGCGCTTTCCACATAATAATGAATGTCTCCCTTATATGCGGCGAACAGCGTGGAAAACGAGGTAAGGCTGCTCTCCTCCGGCTTCTTTTCATAAACCGTTTTGTAAACCTGGGAATCCGTGATGATGAGCTTCGGCGGTTTTGCCATAGCCTCCAGTGCCTGTTCCATCTTATCGGTCGTTGCGCTCATGACCAGACATTTTTTATCTAAAAGTTCCCGGATCGTCTGTACCTGCGGCAGGATCAGCCTGCCCTCCGGTGCCTGGATATCCTGTGGCATGACGAGCAAAACCGTATCGCCCTCGGAAACCAGACCACCCGTGATGAACCGTTTTTCCGCCGCCGACGGCGATACTTCGACCAGACGGTTTTTTAATTCTTCAATGCCTTCACGCTTTCGGGCACTAAGGCAGAGCACCGGCGCGTGAAGCTGCTCCTCCACCCGCTGTTTTAACTTTGGAACATTCTCCAAAATATCTGTCTTATTGATGACCGCAACGACCGGTGTCTGCATTTTTTTGAAAAATTCATACCAGCCGATCTCTTTTTCCATGTCATCATCCTGAAACAGGATAACCGCGATATCTGTCTTTTCCGCCGCCTTTTTGGTCAGCTCCACACGCTTTTCTCCAAGCTCTCCGATATCATCAAAACCTGCGGTATCGACGAGCACACACGGTCCGATCCCATGGATCTCCATGGATTTTTTTACCGGATCCGTCGTTGTTCCGCTCACTTCGGAAACAATGGAAATTTCCTGATTTGCCAGGGCATTGATAAGCGATGACTTTCCACTGTTCATTTTTCCAAAGAAGCCGATGTGTGTCCGGTTTGCTGTTGGTGTCTGATTTAACGTTGCCTGCATATCTTTTTCCTCCTAAGTCTTCTATCCCACTTAGTATATATAGAAAATACCTGTGTCCAAAAAGGGCACAGGTATCAAATACCTTTCCCGCAGACGCATCTTAGGGTCAGATTTTTTTACATTTTATCCGGTGCGCTGAAGCCGAGTACATCGATACAGGTTTCAAGCACACGCTTTGTCAGCTCTAAAAGTCTGATATAGGAAGCCTGAAGTGTCACATCTTCTTCTGCCATGATTTTGGTATTGTGGTAAAAATGATTGAACGCATTTGCCACATCATAGATATAGGCACACACTTTATGCGGTGCTGTCTCCTCAAACGCATTTTCCATCATCGCATTGAATCTGCTGATCTCAAGCATCAGCGCTTTTTCATCTTCAGAATGCGGCGGCAGGATCTTCGCTCCGTCCGCGCTCTTTCCGGCATCTTTGTATTTGTTTAAAATGGACTTGATACGGACGATCGTATAAAGGATATAGGGTCCCGTATTTCCTTCAAAAGAAGTAAACCGTTCGATATCAAAAATATAATCCTTGGAAGCCTGATTGGAAAGATCTCCGTATTTGACCGCTGAGAGCGCAACGATCTTCGCTGTCTTTCTTGCTTCCTCATCGGTCATATTCTGATTGTCACGGATCTTATTATACATTTCCTCATTGATCTCGGAAAGCAGTACTTCCAGGCGCATTACGCCGCCCTCTCTGGTCTTGAAAGGCTTTCCGTCTTTTCCGTTCATGGTACCAAATCCGAGGAATTTTAACTCTGTTTCCGGTTTGACGAGTCCTGTCTTTCTCGCACAGCGGAATACCTGGGTAAAATACAGTTCCTGACGCTTGTCCACCACATAGATGAGCATGTCCGGATCATAGTCTTTCATACGCCATACGATCGTTGCAAGGTCGGTCGTATTGTAGAGTGACGCACCGTCTGATTTTAAGATCATGCACGGCGGAACTTCCTTGGTATCACTTTCCTCTTTGACATCCACGACCAGCGCGCCGTCACTGATATAGGCAAAGCCGTCCTCTTTCATTTTCTTTACCATATCCGGGATATACGGCTGTGCGTCGGATTCCCCTTTCCAGAGCTCAAAAGACACATTTAAGTTCTCATAATTGCGCTTTAAGTCTGTGACTGACACGTTTAAAATATGGGAAAGCAGTGCCTGATATCCCTTTCTTCCATGCTGCAATTCATACGTTGCCTGCATGGCAGCTTCCTTATAAGAAGCATCCTCTTTGGACTTTTTGCTTGCCGTCGGATAGATCTCTTCCAGTTCTGAGATCGTAAACGGTGGCTCTGCCGGATATTCTCCGCTGTAGTTTTCATCAAAATATACAAGCTCCGGTCTGCGCAGTTTTAACTCCGTGATAATGAGTCCCATCTGCAGTCCCCAGTCACCGAGATGCACATCCCCGATGATATGATGTCCCATAAATTTTCCGATACGTTTGATGCTCTCTCCGATCACCGCGGAACGCAGGTGTCCGACATGAAGCGGCTTCGCAACGTTTGGTCCGCCGTAATCAATGATGATTGTTTTCGGCTCCTTTGCCTCTTCACAGCCGAGACGCGCATCTGCATCCATGTCATTCATGAACTCTGCGACAAACGCGTCGCAGAGTTTTAAGTTCAAAAATCCCGGTTTTACCGCTTCCGCCATGGAAAACACCGGATTCTCCTTTAATTTTGCCGCAACTTCTTCCGCAATGATAAGCGGTGCCTTCTTATATTCCTTGACCGCTGCCATTGCCCCGTTACACTGATACTCACAGAGATCCGGCCGGTTTGACAGCGTGACCTTTGCATATTTTTCATCATATCCACAGGCGGTAAAAGCTGTTTTTACTTCGTCTGTGATCCTATCCAAGATTTTTTTCATATTCTTTTCCTCTCCGTACTGAAACGATGTCATTTAACGCTTATTATAATACGAAACAAAAACGGTTGCAACTTGAATTTCAGGCAAAAAAGTGCTCCGCCACAAAAAACGTGCCGACTGCCCGCGCGCTTCCGGTCAGATACATCGTAAGGTCCTCCTTTGTCTCCACAAGCAGGGTTCCCCCCGGCATCTCCACGAAAACCGTGCGGTCGGTAAGCCCCATACGGTAAGATGCTGCCGCTGCCGCACAGGCTCCGGTCCCGGACGCGAGGATGTAACCGGTTCCCCGCTCATAGATCTCGATTTTGATATGCGCGCGGTCAACGACACGGCACAGCTGCAAATTCATACGGTTTGGGAAACGCGCCGCGTGCTCTACATAGGGTCCCAGTTCTCTTGCCCGTCCCCCGGAGACATCCTCCATCATAATGACGCAGTTCGGGTTTCCCACCGATACACAGGTTGCATTATAAAGTTCTCCGTGAAATAGAAGCGGCAGGTTTACGATCTCATCCTCCACACCAGTGACCGGGATCTTTTCGCAGGCAAACACCGGCTTTCCCATTTTCACACGCATCCTGCCATCTTCCAGATATACGACCTCATTCTCCCCTGCTTTACTGTAGAGGCGCACCTTCTTTCCATGGATGCAGCCCGCATCCCGCAGATATGCCGCAAAAATACAGGCTCCGATCCCACTGCGTTCCGCCTCACTGCCATCCGGATTAAAAATACGGAAAAAGATCTTCTGATTGGCATAAAGCGGGCCGTACAAAATTCCATCCGCCCCCACGCCAAAATTTCTGCGGCAGAGCATTTTGATCTGATTTTCTTCCAGCTTCAGTTCATTTCTGTTTGGATCCAGAATCAGGTAGTCGTTTCCGACTCCTTCGTATTTTTGCATTGTAAGCATACTGTTTTCCCCGCATCGACCCCTTTTTATATCATATGCCGGAACCAAAAAACAGGAACCGCAAACGCGGTTCCTGCCACTTACTGTATCGTGCTCAGCCCATCTCGGACTGGGTGATCTCTATGCTCTTATGCAGTGCTTCCTCTTTTTCTTTTAAGATCTTCTCGATCTGCTCCTTTGCCGCCTCATCATCCACCGGCTTCGTTCCGTATTCCCCGGAATAAGAACCTGTTGACGCGTTAAAGGTTGCTTCTTTCTCTTCCTGCTTTTTCAATTCCGCTTCGACTTCTTTCGCTTTTATGGCTTCATCCTCTGCCGCCTCAGCATCCAGCCGCGCAATGATCTGTTTTGCCGCCTCTTTTTCCTCACTTGAGAGCCCCGCAAACGCGTCCTTTTTTTCTTCTACCGGAACCATATTTACATTCCACCATTTAATAATGCTGTTTTGCATCTTTTCTCTTTTATTTCTCTCATCAATTAAATCTTTCATCTTTTATCCCTGCTTTTCTTTTTCTCTCAAGTTGCGTTCTTTTGGGCTTTCCTTACACTTTTCCCATCTTAGCATATTTTTTCCAAAAAAAGAAGTTCTATTTTGCATAAAAAATATCTTCTTCGCACACCCTTTATATATCAGCAATCGATTCGGAGGTATTTTTCATGGCTGTTTATAAAGTAGAAATCTGTGGTGTCAATACCGCAAAGCTTCCCATTCTGTCAGAAGATGAAAAAACAGAACTGTTTTCCCGCATCAAACAGGGCGACCGTTTTGCCAGGGAACAATACATCAAGGGAAATCTCCGCCTCGTTTTGAGCGTGATCAAACGCTTTGCAAACAGTAACGAAAATGTGGACGACCTCTTCCAGATCGGCTGCATCGGTCTTATGAAATCCATTGACAACTTTGACGACTCCATTGGTGTCAAATTCAGTACCTATGCCGTTCCCATGATCATCGGCGAGATCCGCCGCTATCTGCGGGATAACAACAGCATCCGCGTCAGCCGCTCGCTGCGCGACATCGCCTACAAAGCCATCCACGCCAAGGAACTGCTCACCCGCACTTCCATGCAGGAACCTACGCTTGAGGATATTGCAAGAGAAACCGGCATCGACAAAGACGACATCCTCTTTGCGTTAGACGCGATCCAAAGCCCGGTCAGCCTCTACGATCCCGTCTACACCGACGGCGGCGACGCCCTCTATGTCATGGATCAGATCAGTGACAAACATAACCGCGAAGACCGCTGGGTGGAAAGTCTGTCACTGAACGATGCCATGAAACGTTTAAACACGCGCGAACATCACATTATAAAGCTTCGCTTTTTTGAAGGGAAAACCCAGATGGAAGTTGCGGAAGAGATCCACATCTCACAGGCTCAGGTCAGCCGCCTTGAAAAATCCGCCTTAAAAAGCATGAAGACCTACCTGGCTACCGATCCCATTTGTCGCAAAGTGCCGTGATCTGATCCGCGAATTTTGCGAGATCTTTGTTCGCCAGTCCCTCGTTTTTGTTAATAACCGTAAGCAGTCTCTGTCCGGCTGCAAGCAGTCGCGCGAATACATTGGAGGAAGCATGGTTGGTTGCTTTTTCCTTTTTCTTAATCTGATCTCTGCTTCCCTCTTTGATGCAGGCGCCGGTCGCCAGATCATAGATATCTCCGCTGTACGGTGCTGTCGCGTCATACCCCAGTTCTTCCCGCAGGTGCGCCGCAAAGGAATCGCACACTGCATCGTCTCCATGCACGATAAACACCTTTTTCGGCGGATGTTCCGCAAAGGATGCCGCCCACTTTGTCAGATGATCCTTATCCGCATGCCCGCTGATGCCCGGCAGATTTTCAATCTTTGCGTGTACCTCGATCGACTCACCGAACAGCTTTACTTCTTTCGCGCCGTTTAAAAGATGAAAGCCAAGTGTTCCGGGTACCTGATAACCCACGAACAGGATCGTGGATTCTTTTCTCCAGAGATTGTGTTTCAGATGATGGCGGATACGACCCGCCTCACACATACCGGACGCCGATATGATAACAACCGGCTTCTGGATAAAATTGATCATCTTTGACTCTTCACTCGTGACTGCGGTCTTAAGCCCCGGAAATCCGATCGGATTAATGCCCTGTCTGACGAGTTCTAATGCTTCCTCATCAAAACACTCCGCAACACTCTTATGGAAAATATTGGTTGCCTCTACCGCAAGCGGGCTGTCAATATATACTTCAAAGTTTTCAAATTCCGGGAGCAGATGCTCTGTTTTGATGCGCCGCAGGAAATATAACATCTCCTGGGTACGTCCAACGGAAAACGCCGGGATCACAAGATTTCCTCCCCGGATAAATGTGTCCTTGATCACGCCCGCAAGCGCGGATGCGTAATCCGGCGGAATGGTATGGTTTTTATCGCCATAGGTTGATTCCATCACAACATAATCCGCATCTTTTAAGCAAACCGGTTCTTTGATGAGCGGATGATTTCCGTTCCCGATATCCCCGGAAAAAACAAGTTTCTTTTCCTCTCCATCCTCCCGGATCCAGATCTCGATACTGGATGAGCCGAGCAGATGACCGGCATCTACAAAACGGATCTTCAGATCATCCGTGACCTGCACCGGCGTCTCATAAGCACACGGAACAAAATGTTCGAGCACCCCCTGTGCGTCATCCATATTGTATAACGGTACAACCTCCGGTTTTCCTGCTCTTTTTGCTTTCCGGTTGCGCCATTCCGCTTCAAACATCTGGATATGCGCACTGTCCTTTAACATGATATTACAAAGTTCACAGGTCGCCTGCGTTGCAAATATCTTTCCACGGAATCCATGGCTGTATAAAAGTGGCAGAAGTCCCGAATGATCGATATGCGCATGCGTCACAAACACATAATCGATCTCTGCCGCATTGACCGGTATCTCCTGATTCACATACAGATCCGGTCCCTGCTCCATTCCACAGTCTACCAGAAAATGTGTATTTCCAAACGAAACAAAATGACAGCTTCCCGTTACTTCATGTGCCGCGCCTAAAAATTCTATTAACATAGCCACCATCTCCTACCAGTTTTGATACTGTTATTTTACCACATTTTATCCAGTTTATATATAGTTTTTCCCGTTTTTTTATTCAAATCGCACAATTTCTTTTTTGAGACGTTTCATGATCTTTTTCTCCAGTCTCGAGATATAAGACTGGGAGATCCCCATGCGGTCGGCTACTTCTTTCTGCGTCATCTCCTCTCCTCCCGCGGTATTTAACCCAAAACGCATTTCGATGATCATGCGCTCTCTCCCCGAAAGTTTTTCGATCGCTTTTCCGAGCAGTTTCCGCTCCACCTCATTTTCAATATCCTTCGAAATAAGATCCTCATCTGTTCCAAGGATATCGGAAAGCAAAAGCTCGTTTCCATCCCAGTCCACGTTGAGCGGCTCATCGATCGAAACCTCCAGTTTTGTCTTGCTGCTGCGCCGCAGGTACATCAGGATCTCATTTTCGATACAGCGGGACGCATAGGTCGCAAGCTTGATGTTTTTGCCGGGATTAAATGTATTGATCGCCTTGATCAGGCCGATCGTCCCGATGGAGATCAGATCCTCCACGCCGATTCCCGTATTATCAAATTTTTTCGCTATGTAAACAACCAGACGCAGATTGTGTTCGATCAGGCATTTCCGCGCCTCTCCGTCCTCTTCCCCCAGATTTTCGATACACTCCGCTTCTCTTTTCGCATCCAACGGTGCCGGCAGCACCTCCGCGCCTCCGATATAATGAACATCATTTTCCCGCCGAAACATCAGACTGTACAACGACGGCATGATCTTTAACTGGAAATGCTCCGGTATGCTCACTTTAATATACATATCCCTCTCTCCTTAACCTCTTAAATTTTTTTCATTTAAGAGCATATGATATCCGGTGCCCGAAAAAAGTTCCTTTCTTCCCAGTCCCAGGACCACCGGGCACACCTCGATCTGCTCCTTTCTTTTGCGGATTATCATTTTTTCTGCGGTAATCACAGTGATCCATCCGTTTTCTTTTCCCAGTGAATGAAACGGGATCAGCCTCTTACGCATCTGTTTTTCTTCCATGAGCGGCCGGATCATTTCCTCATCAATGATCTGAACCGGTTCTTTTACATAGGGATCTGTCAGTAAATTTCCAGAATCATAATACGCCGCCACTTCTAACTCCCGGTCATCCTGACAGATCTTTACTTCGTATACCTTCCCTTCTATCCTGCGGTAACGTTCCACGACACACAGCCCGAATACGCCGATTGTCAGCACACCCAGAAGACAGAGCACAAAATGCCGTCCCCTGCCAATTCCATAATACAGCCACTGCATCGCCCCTCCGAGCAGGATCATTGCCAGATAAGAGATGATCCAGTCTTCCAGCAGGCGCTTCCCCTTCTTTTCCCCAAACGCAAAAACAAGCATCAGCGGATTCAGTATAAAATGGATAACCATCTGATAAAGCAGATAATCGGACATCCACAGAAAAAGTACCGCACTGACCACCGCGCCAAGCACACTCGCAAGAAACAAAACGCCAAGCCGCGCTTTCCGGTGCAGGATCTCATCTGTGAACATCAGTACCAGAAAATCCATCAGACCATTCGTCATCACAAACGCATCTATGTAGAACTCATATTGCACGTTTCCCCTCCTGCCCTTTCTTTTTTGCTCCTTTATTATAGAAAAAACAGCCTGTTTATTTTGTCAAAAGCCCTACCTGTCTTTTGGTATCTTATCTGCAAAAACGGACATTTTTTCGCATGAAGTAAAAAAAGAGCCTTCAGAATCAATCTGAAGGCTCTTATATCCTGTCCGTACATTTCGTACTGCTTATTTTCTTGTATTCTTTAAAAATTCCGGGATCTTGATATCCTTTTCCTGAACCGTACTCTCCGGACGTTTCGGCTTCTGGATTCCACTCATAAATCCACCTGCAGGAGCGGTTGTCGTTCCACCTGCTGCTGTCGCGCCGCTTACCGGTCTGGTTCCAAGTCCGCCTGTCACCGGTCTGGCGGATGGCTTGCTGGACGCATATTTGAGTCCCATACCGGACATTCCGGTCATCATCTTAGGCGCCGGTGCTGCTGCTTCAAGTCCGGTCGCAATAACCGTAATGGTCGCTTCATCTGTCTTGGTCTCGTCATACTTCGCACCGAAAATGATATTCGCGTCATCACCCGCAAGATCCTGAACATAGCTTGCAGCGTCATTGGCATCCATAAGAGAAATATCACCCGAAATATTGATGATAACATGAGATGCTCCGGTGATCGTTGTCTCAAGCAACGGACTCGCAACTGCAAGTTTTACTGCCTCGATCGCCTTGTCATCACCCTTCGCCATACCGATACCGATATGTGCAAGTCCCTTATCCTTCATAACGGTCTGTACATCCGCGAAATCCAGATTGATCAGTGCCGGCAGATTGATCAGGTCGGTAATTCCCTGCACTGCCTGCTGTAATACCTCGTCTGCTTTCTTTAACGCATCCGGCATGGTTGTTCTGCGGTCTACGATCTCAAGCAATTTATCATTCGGGATCACGATCAGTGTATCTACGCTCTCTTTTAAACGTTCAATTCCGGAAAGCGCATTGACCATACGCGTTTTTGCTTCGAATTTAAACGGTTTGGTCACAACACCAACGGTCAGGATACCCTGCTCCTTGGCAATCTTGGCTACCACCGGAGCTGCTCCAGTACCGGTACCGCCACCCATACCACAGGTAACAAAGACCATATCCGCACCCTTAACCGCGTTCTCCAGATCTTCCGCATTCTCTTCCGCTGCCTTCTCACCAATCTCCGGCTGCGCACCCGCGCCAAGCCCCTTGGTCAGTTTTTCACCAATCTGAAGCAGAGTAGGTGCCTTGCAGAGATTCAACGCCTGTTTATCCGTATTAATACCAATGAACTCCACGCCACCGATATTTTCATCAATCATCCGATTGACCGCATTGTTTCCTGCTCCGCCAACGCCTATCACAATAATTTTGGCATTGGAATCTGTTTCTGTAGTTTTTATTTCAAGCAAGGTAGTTCCTCCTTCTCTCCCTTATAAACTTCTGTCAAATAACCCTTAAATCTAATCATATATTCTATAATATAATTTTTATAAAAAATAATCAACCTTATTTTTCGAAAAATCAGAATTATTTTATTCATTTTTTACAAATGTAATATCACTGGTCTCCTCTGTCCAGCTTTCCATATGTAAAACGCCGTTCATTCCGGCAATACTCGGATAAATGTAGGACATCCGGCTGATCTTTTCCGTCATGTTATCGGAATTGCCGAGCATGACCGCCACGTTGCCGTAATAGAGCGTGATCTGCTTTTGCGCATCGTAATTGATGGTATCCGGTATCATCTCGTATTTTTTTAACGTCTGCGTCACCGTAAGCAGCGTCTTTAACGCCTTTTTATCGTCAAACGACAGTTTTTCATACAATACCACGTCGCTGCTGGACAATCCCGTGATCTTCGGAACACCCTCGATCACCCGCGACGAGGTCTCTTCCACAAAACCGTCTTTATCAAAATAAGCGTTTTTTCCGATGGAATCTATGTAGAGATAACCGAGCAGTCCTTTTTCGTACACATGGATCTGTACGCTGTGCGGATTTTTTAACGATACTTCCATAGTGTCTACAAACGGGACCTCATCCGCTCTGCCGAACTTGTATTTTAAGTAAACATACAGTGAATTCCAGGAATACGCGTCATTTAAGATACTTGCCTCAATCTGCTCATCCGGATAGAGTTCATTTCCTTTTACTTCCACCTGTTTTACCGTAAAAAGCTCTGTCACCACAAAACCGGCGATCACCAGGATCAAAAGGAAACTTAACAGGACGATCGTCTTTATTTTCTTTCGTTTTTTCTTTTTTCTCTCATCACGAATCATGCTTTCACGCCTCTAATTTTATTCCCCTTGACACACTGAGCGCTAACCCCATCTCCGATAACAGAAACAGAATGGAAGTTCCTCCATAACTGATAAACGGCAATGTAATACCGGTATTCGGGATCGTATTGGTTACTACGGCAATGTTTAAGATCACCTGGATCGCCACATGCGCCATGACCCCGACCACGATCAGCGCCCCGTAAAGATCCGGCGCATTGTTCGCGATGACCATAAAACGCCAGATCATAAGAAGGAACAGTAAGATCACGCAGATCGCGCCAAAAAGCCCCAGTTCCTCACAGATGATCGAAAAGATCATATCGTTCTGGGCCTCCGGAACAAACCCGAGTTTCTGCATACTCTCTCCGAGTCCTTTTCCAAAAAGGCCACCGGAACCGATCGCGTACAAACCCTGAAGGGTCTGATATCCCTTGTCATAATCCTCCGGATGCAGCCAGATCTTCAAACGCTCGGCACGGTAGCTCTCAAACATGATGAAAGCCGCGCCGAATCCGACACCCAGTCCTCCCATCAAAAAGAACTGCAGGTATTTCGGACTTGCGACAAATACCAGCGCTGCCGCGATCCCGAGAATAATGATCGCGGTACTTAAGTTGTTGATTGCGACCACTGCGACGAGCGGAAGCACCATCACTACCACGCGTATTACGGTACTGAATTTTCCCATCTGCTTTGGCATACGGCTGATCATGGTCGCCAGGAAAATGATGACACAGAGTTTTGCAAAATCCGACGGCTGAAAGGACAATGGTCCTAAACGCAGCCATCGTTTGGAACCGTTTACGGTGGTTCCGATAAAGATAACGGAAACACAAAGAGCAAGCGCAAGCAGATAGGCTGCTTTTCCGAAACGCATCCAGACGTGGTAATCGATGTTTGCGATCATTCCCATCGCGATCAGACCGAGCACCGTTGCAAACAGCTGTTTTTTCAGATAAAAAGCCGCGTCTCCGAACTTCACCTCTCCATTGTAGGAACTGGTACTGTAAAGCATAACAAGTCCGAAACACACCAGAAATATGATAATAAATAAAAGGCTGTAATCAAAATATTTAATTGGCTTTTCCCGCTTTGCCCCCTGCCTTTTACTCATCTGCTCACTCCTTTAAGTTTCTTACGATCTCTTTGAAGATATCACCACGCTGCTCGTAGCTTTTGAACATATCCCAGCTTGCGCAGGCAGGTGACAGTAAAACGGCATCTCCATCCTTCGCGTTGTCATAGCAGATCTGTATTGCTTCTTCCAGAGAGTCCGCAAACACAATATCATAAAATCCGCACTTTTTCGCAGCAGCGGCGATCTTTTCCTTTGTGGCACCAATAAGGACAAGTTTCTTTACTTTTCCATCAAACGCCTGGATCCACTCGTCATACTCAGACTGCTTATCATAGCCGCCGCCGATCAGAAGGGTCGGGCGGTTCATCGCGCGGATCCCCTGGATCGCCGCATCCGGATTTGTTCCCTTGGAATCGTTATAAAATTTCACGCCGCGTTTTTCTGTCACATATTCAATTCTATGCTCCACCGCCTGAAATCTGACCAAAACTTCCTTTATCTTTTCAAGCGGAACACCAAAGCCAGCCGCCATCGCCGTTGCCGCCATCACATTTTCATAATTGTGTTTCCCGAGGAGATTCAATTCCTCCACATTGCAGATGTGTTCTGCTTTTCCGTCCACTGCCCGGCAGATATCGGTTCCGTCCAGATAATAACCGTTTTCCAGCTTTCTGGCACTGCTGAAGTAGATAACTTTGGTCTGAAGACCGGCTCCAAACTCACGGAGCACTTCATCTTCATAGTTGAGCACGCAGATATCATCCGCAGTCTGATTTTTTGTAATGCTCTCTTTCGCCGCAATATAGTTTTCCATCGTATGATGACGGTTCAGATGATCCGGCGTAATATTTAAGATCGCAGATACTTCCGGTCTGAATTCGACCGCCGTCTCTAACTGGAAGCTGCTGATCTCCGCAACCGTCACAGTCTCCTCTGTCGTATCCGCCGCAACGCTTGTATACGGGATCCCGATATTTCCGACTACTTTTACATCGGAAAAATAATTTTTCATAATCTCGCCAAGCAGCGCTGTCGTGGTGGTCTTTCCGTTCGTTCCCGTGATCGCGAGGATCTTTCCCTTCGCGCACTGATAAGCCAGTTCGATCTCACCGATGATCGGGATCTTTTTGTCGCGTATCGCATTCACCATCGGAAGATCCGTCGGTACGCCAGGGCTTAACACCACAAGGTCAAGCTCCTCCATCACACTTTCCGGCAGTTCTCCGAGCACGATCTCCGCATCCGAAAATGCCCCGGACTTTTCCTTTACCTGCTCCTCTTTTAACTCTTTATTTCCATCAAAGATGATTAAATCCGCCTGTTTTTTCTGTAATAATTCTGCTGCGGCCACGCCACTTTTTCCTGTTCCTACGATCAGGACTTTCTTTCCTGTAAATTCCATGCTTCTTCCTTTCTGCTTCCCTATATCAAAGCGCAAGCAATGCGATCATGCATAAGATAGCGGTCGTAATGGAAAATACCGCTACGACCTTTGTTTCCGACCAGCCACCAAGCTCAAAGTGATGATGGATCGGTGCCATACGGAAAATACGTTTTCCGCCGGTCTTTTTAAAATAAGTGACCTGAATGATCACTGATAATACCTCGATCAGATAGATAAATCCGACGATCAGGATAAACAGCGGCATCTGCAGCATATACGCAGTTCCCGCAACAAATCCGCCGAGCGCCAGAGATCCGGTATCTCCCATAAAAATGCTTGCCGGATAAACATTAAACAGTAAAAAGCCAAGCAGTGCGCCGACAACCGCGCAGGTGATCGGCTCGATCCCGCTTTGGGTTCCAACCGCCACAACGCTGAAGAACGTCGCAACCATGACCGTTACGCTCGATGCCAGACCATCTAATCCATCTGTGAAATTCACGCCATTTACGGTTCCGATCACCGCAAAAAACAAAAGCGGTACCGCCACCCAGCCAAGATCCAGATATTTGCCACCGCTAAACGGAATCAGCATCTCAAGTGACACGCCGGACACTTTGATCATGTACACTGCAAACACCGCGGTCACAACGATCTGCAGGATCATTTTCTGCCACGCGAGCAGTCCGTCGGAGCGACGCAGAACAACTTTTAAGTAATCATCTAAAAATCCGATGATCCCAAATCCGACCGTGAGGAACAGGATCGGAACGATCTTCGGATAATCCTTAATATAGATAAGACTGGTAACTACGACCGCTGCAAGAATGATGATCCCGCCCATCGTCGGCGTTCCCATCTTCTTCTGATGCGATTCCAGTTCCTTTCGCTCGGTCTGACCAACCTTTAATTTTCTGAGAAACGGTATCACGACCGGTGCTAAGGCGGCACTGATCACAAATGCTATGATAACCGGTATTACTACTTGATACGACATAAAACTCACACCTCTTTATTGTACTCTTTTTGCCTTTTGTCCATGCTTCCTCAGTATACGTTATTTTATGTTATTGTGCAAGTGATTCTGTTTTTTCAATTTCCAGATAGGGCAGAATATTTTCAAAGACTTCTTTGCACACCGGAGCCGCGATCGTACCCCCATAATAAACGCCCTGCGGATCATTGATAATGACCAGACATAACACCGTCGGCTCCTCCGCCGGCGCAAATCCCAGAAACGACGAAATGTATTTGTGCGCGCTTCTTGGCAGGGTCTGCGATGTGGCTGTCTTTCCGCCGATCGCGTAGCCCTCGATCTTCGCATTTTTTCCACTGCCTTCCGAAACTACTTTTTCAAGCAGCATCCGCATCGTCTTTGATGTCTCCTCACTCACGATGCCATCCACCTGGTCATACTGCAGGATTTCAACGTCCTCCCCATCCGGTGTCTGCACTTTCACACCGAAATGCGGCGTCACTCTGCGCCCCCCATTTATAATAGAAGAAACTGTTGTCGCAAGTTCCACCGGTGTGATCTGAAATGACTGTCCAAACGACATGGTAGCAAGCTCGACCTGCCCGATATTATCCAGGGAATGCATGATCGTTGCCGCTTCTCCCGGCAGATCGATATTGGTTTTGGAAAGCAGCCCAAACTGTCTGAAATAATGGTAAAAATTATCCGCGCCGAGACGCAGTCCCAGTTCCATAAAGACCGGGTTACAGGAATTCATAAGTCCCTGTTCAAAATTTTCCGCCCCATGCCCGCCTGCTTTATGGCAGCGGATACGGCGGTCCTCCACGATCTTATAGCCCGGACAGAAAAAATTATCGTTTAATGTCACCACTCCCTGCTCTAACGCGGCGGACGCCGTGATGATCTTGAACGTCGATCCCGGCTCATATGTGTCATTGATGCATGGATTCCGCCACATCTGATTTAACAGTTCCTGTTTTTTTGCTGCATCCATGTCCGTTCCCGCATCATAATTTAATACAAACGGCTCATTCAGATTGAATTCCGGGACATTCGCCATCGCGTAGATCTCGCCGTTTTGCGGATTCATGATAAGGATGCTCACATGATCCGCCTGCTTTTGCTCCATAACTTTTGTCGCAACCTGCTCGGCGTACATCTGGATATTATAATCTATGCTGATGACCAGATTATTTCCATCCACCGGATCCAGACGGCTCTCCCCCGCATTTTCAATTTCCACACCGCGCGCATCCGTAAGTGTCAGTATCTTTCCGTTGGTTCCCTGCAAATAATCATCATACTTTACCTCAAGCCCGATGATCCCCTGATTGTCCCCGCCGGTAAATCCAAGCACTTTGGACGCGAGCGTGTCATAAGGGTAATACCGTTTGTAATCCTCATCCACCTTTACCCCGGCAAGCCCGTACGCCCGAATCGCGTCTCCGACCGACTTATCCACGTTTGTCCTGACACGCTCGATCGAGCTTACTTTCTCCACACGCTTCCGCACGGTTTCCTCGTCTATCCCAAGTTCTTTCGTAAGCACCCGGATCACCGTTTCCGGATCTGTCACCTGGCTGTGGATCACGGATATCGTACACACTGTACGGTTCGCCGCAAGCACGACTCCGTTGCGGTCTAAGATCTGACCGCGCGCCGCCTTGATGTCACGTTCTCTTTCATGCAGATCTTTCGCCTGCTCCACATAATATTCCGACCGGAACACCATAAGATACACCAGTCTGCCGATCAGAACTCCGGTCATAAGAAAGATCAGCGCAAATACCATCATTATTTTTTTCCGATAAGCCGTTTTATTCCGATACAAAAAAAACCTCACAAAAACCGTTGTTTCTATCCTATTACGTTTTTTGTGAGGTTATGCTTTTATTCCTGCGTCATTCCGATGTCACGACATCCACATCATTTGTGACTGCCGGACCGGTGGTTGCCGCGCCCTGTTCCGCGATATCGCTCGAAGGTGTATCGGTGGTTCCTTCTTCCGCCTGTGTCTGATCCGGTACCGCTGCGTCTGCCTGCTGTCCGCTCGCTGCCGCATTCGCCGCCTCGATCGCCTGCTGTTTTGCTTCCGGCAGAGTCGGGTTGACCGGCATCTCAGCCGCCATCGGCTCATCCGGATAAATATTCAGATACGGAAGCGTTTCCGCAAATATTTCCTGCGCAATTCCCTGCGCGTAGCTGCTGTGTGCTTCATCTTCCGCGTTCGGCTCATCTACAATGACATAAACCATGAGCTGCGGTTTTTCCTGCGGCGCATATCCGATAAAGGATACAAGATAATTTCCCTGTCCACGCGGGATCTTCTGCGCGGTTCCGGTCTTTCCACCCATGGAATATCCGTTTACCTTGGCGTATTTTCCGGTTCCTCCCTCGGATACCGTAGAATACAGATATCCCTTAATCTTTTCAGAAGTTGCTTCCGAAACGGTCTGTTTGATCAGCGTGTTGTCCATGGTCTGGATCGTATTCCCGTCTTCATCCGTGATCTTTTTTACTACATGCGGCTGATAATAATAGCCCCCGTTGATCAGTGAGCAGAACGCTCCGCTCATCTGGATCATCGTCGTGTTAAAGTTCTGACCGAATGAGTTGGTTGCAAGATCCACTGCCGTCATGGAATCCCTGGTATAGATCAAAGAATCGGTTCTCGCCTCGCCCGGAAGATCGATATTGGTCTTTTGACCGAAGCCAAATATCTTCTGATACTCCACAAAGTTGTCCACGCCGATCGCATAGGACATCTGCATCAGAGCGTCATTGCAGGAATTCATCAGTGCTTCGCGGATCCCTTCGAGTCCATGTCCATTCCGGTTTACACAGTGGATGGTAGAACCGGATACCAATTCCGACCCATCGCAGAGATACGTCTCATCTCCGCTTAACGTACCGGTTTCAAGTCCCGCCGCCACGGTAAACGGTTTTGCCGTAGATCCCGGCTCATACGTTTCCGTGAGACAGTAATTCTGCCACAGTCCGTTTAACGCGTCGAGTTTTTCATCATCGCTCATCGCATCGATCTGTTCCTGTGTATAATACGCGCTCAGGTCTCTTGGATTGCTGGAATCATAGTTCGGGTACTGTGCCATCGCGAGCACTTCCCCGTTCTGCGGATTCATGACAACGACCGCCGTATGCTTGCTTCCCGCGCCCTCTCTGGCAACGTTTGCATTGTCGATCTGGAACTGCGCGACTTTTTCTTCTACGATAGACTGGATGTTCAGATCGATCGTGGAGACTACGACATTTCCGTCTTCCGCCGCCTTGATCGTCTTTTCAAAATTGTTGTCCGAATTCAGATAGCCGTACTCTCTGCCGTTTATCCCATTTAGCGTACTGTTGTAGGAATTTTCGATCCCCGCCATTCCGACATTTCCGGATGTGGTAAAGCCGATCACCGAACTGCCGATCGATCCGTAAGGATATTTGCGGATGTATTCTTTTTCAAACCATACGCCGTCAATATCCGGATTGTTTTTCTTGTCCTCCTGTAAGGTCACAAAGCCCTGGATCTGGTCATACGGAAGACGCTTTTCCAGCACATTGTACTGCTTGTTCGGCTCATTCTGGATCAGCTGTCTCAGTTCATCCGCGTTCAGATCCGGGAAACACTGCACTAACGCCGTGATCGTAGGCTCGATCTTCTTCTCATCGTTGTTTAATACCTTACAGTCCAAAATCACATTATAGACATCGGTACTGGTCGCAAGTATCGTTCCTTTCGTATCCACGATGTCCCCACGGCGGTACGGTATGGTCGAGCTGTCGTACTCCTGCTGGGACAGCACGATCTTTTCATACTTCGCGCCACTCGTGTATTCAATATACATCAACCTTCCGATCAACCCAATCAAAGCCACTGATATCAGTGAAAACACGATCAGCAGCTTCTTTTGCATCTTTCTTGAAAATCTGGTTGGGATTTTTTTCTTTCTTCTTTTTTCTGTCACTCCATCACCCTGTTACGTCTCTCTATTTTGACGGAATGTCACTGTACTGGTTCATATAGTCATCGTTCGCGATCTCATAATACATGATCTGATCGGAAGACGCATAGACCATGCCAAGCTGATTTACCGCAACATCCTTCACATGGTTTAAGTCCACGGATGTCTCGATCCGCTTTCTCGTAGCCGCATTGTCTGTTGTAATATCCGTCACCTGGCTCTCCAGTCTGGAGATCCGGCTCATGCGCTCGGTAAGATCTGACTGCAGCTTGATATATGCCACACAGGACAGACACGTCAGTAATACTGCCATTGACAAAAACATAACATAACCGCGGTTCATGCGCAATGCTTTTTCCTGATTTCTTCTCGCCACACGTTTGTTATGCCGTCTTCTCGCTTCCTGCTCTCTGTCAATATGTTCTCTCCGCCGTTCCGGAACATTCGGAACCGTTTCCACTCTGCGCACGGTATTTCCGTCTACATAAGTGTCTGTTGTATAAACTCTCTCATAACGATCCATCCGCCGTCTTGTTTTCATTTTCATCTCTCCCTCTTTTCTGTCTTACTTCACTGTCTTATGTCGTTCAAACACTCTGAGTTTTGCACTCTTTGCGCGCTTGTTCTCTTCGAGTTCTTCCTCTGACGGCAAAATCGGTTTTCTTGTGATCACTTTGCCCTTTGAAACATTTCCGCACACGCACACTGGAAATTCTTTCGGGCAGGTACATGGGTTTTCATTTTTTCGAAAACTTGTCTTAACGATCCGATCCTCCAGGGAATGGAATGTGATAATGCAAAATCTTCCGTCATCTGCCAGAAGATCGATCATCTCATCCAGGTTGTCCTGTAAAACTTCAAGCTCACGGTTTAACTCTATCCGGATCGCCTGAAACGTACGCTTTGCCGGGTGTCCGCCCGTCGCCTGTACCTTCATCGGTATGGATGCCCTGATGATCTCTGTCAGTTCCCCGGTTGTCTCGATCTCTTTTTTCTGTCGTTCTTTTACAATATGCTTTGCAATGTTCTTCGCGAAACGATCTTCCCCGAAATCACGGATGATCCGGTAAAGCTCCTGCTCGGAATATCCGTTTACGATATCCCTTGCGGTCTTGCTCTGTCTTTGATCCATCCGCATATCAAGCGGTGCGTCTTCTTCCCGGTAAGTAAACCCGCGTTCCGGCGTATCCAGCTGAAACGATGACACTCCGAGATCCAGAAGGATCCCGTCCACCTGTGTGATCCCGATCTTTTGCAGTTCGGATTTCATTGCCGCATAGTTGCTTCTTATAATAGTTACACGATCCTTATACTCTGCAAGGCGCTCTGTCGCTGCCGCGATCGCGTCCGCGTCCTGATCGATCCCGATCAGCCTTCCCTTATCGGAAAGACGCTTCGCGATCTCATAGGAATGTCCGGCTCCGCCAAGTGTTCCGTCCACATAGATCCCATCCGGCTTAATATTTAAATTTTCTATTGTCTCCTGAAGTAATACCGATTTGTGGTTAAATTCCATTGTCTCCTCCAACCTTCAATTAAATACCAAGTCCCAGATCTGCCATGTGCTCCGCGATCTCATCCATATCGTCATACGAATTGGATTCCTGCCATTTATCCTTGTCCCAGATCTCCACCCGGTTAAAGACACCGACCGAAACAACATCCTTTTCGATTCCGGCATATTCGCGCAGAACGACCGGAAGCAGGATTCTTCCCTGCTTGTCTACCTCACAGCTTGCCGCGCCCGCGAAAAAGAACCGCGCAAACTTTCTTGCATCTTTTGTAGTAAGTGGTACATTGCGGAATTTTTCTTCGATGTTTTCCCATTCACTTTTCGAATACACGAATAAACAGCCATCCAGTCCCTTTGTCACAACAAATTCATCCCCAAGCTGTTCTCTGAATTTGGACGGAACGATCAGTCTGCCTTTTGTGTCAACTGTGTGATTGTATTCTCCCATGAACATAGAACACACCTCGGCCAGTAAACAGGTATCCTGTGAGTTTTGGAATGTGAACCACTTTTTGCCACATCATCCACCACTCAGCACCATCATCTACCACTTTCCTCCACTTATTGAATAATAATACCCCTTTCCGGTAAAAAAAGCAATAAAAAATACGCAAAAACCAAAAAGGTTTTTGCGTATTTTGTCTGAAACATATCTTTTCTTTGTTTAAGCGCCCTCCGCTTCGCAGAGTTCCACATATTCCGCGATCAGCTTGTCAAGCTTTACACTGAGCAGATAGCTCACATCGTAATCATTTAAGGTTTCCAGGGAATGATCCAGTCTCTGTCTTGCGTCCTCAATCTCTGTCTGCAGTATTTCTTTTCTTTGTTTCACCATCTCGTTCTCCAAAAATTTCTTTTTATCAGAATTGCTGCACATGCCGCTTTTGTTTTGCCTGCCGGAAGAACTCCGTAATACTGTGCACCGCCTGCTCATTCATCACCACGATGCTTTTTATATCTTCTTCCACGCCCTTTTTCCTTTCCAGATACTCATCATGGCTTTTCTGGATAAACGCGATCAGAGCCTCAGGCGTCTGAAATTCGATCGTCTTTTTCGCATGTTCCAGCACTTCCGGTGTCTTCAGGTATTCCCGCAGACTTATTTTTAATTTTTCCTCATACGCACAGTGATCCTTCAGATTTCCCGGATAGATCTTATTATGCGGAAACGTAAAATAATCTGCCAGATAATGTGTTACCTGTCCCAGATTTCTATAATATTTTGATTTTTGTCTTTTGTACTTTTTCTGATAGTCCGAGGAAAGCCGCTCTATTTCTCTCTTTACCTGCGGAAAAGTTCCGGTTATCTCATGCTTCTTATATAAGAAAGAAGGCTTACAGTCCGGAAGTATGCTTCCTATATAGAAAGATAACTTGTGCTTCCTTAAATCTCCGTCGTCCAGATTTCTCACCAAATAGCGTGCCAATGAAATGTGCGATTTCTTTCTCATTCAAAATCCCTCCATGACCTGTGAAAAACATCCGTAGAAGCTTACATAGGTATTGTACTTCTAAGAATTTCTTTTTTCAAGCTTTTTACGACTTTTTCATGGAGTTTTTTCTGCCATTTTCTTACGTTTTTTGACTTTTTCTGACTTTATTCGCAGCAAAAGCTTGCACATTCCGTATCCGTACACTGACAGGCTTTCCCACCGGCGATGCCGATATGCTCTGCCGTACACATGCAGCTGTCCACATCATTGAATTTACAGTGCTTGGCTCTGCATCCGACCTTAATCTCCTCCTTCGGGCTGCAGGAACAGCTGTTAGTCGCTCCGTCCTTTCGCTCCTTAAAGCTGCTGCAGCAGGTCTCATCGGAACTCATTGCCGCCTGTCCGTCTACTAAAATATCACCTTTGCCGCAGTACCGGTCCGCATTGTACACACAGTTTATTACTGAACAGTTTAATTTTGTCATGATCTTCTCCTTATTTTTATATATTTTTTTACTGACGTCTCACAGCTTTTTTTGCTGTAACAAAAGTATCTGCTCTTTTTTTGTTCTTATGCGTGTATATGTTTTCCATATATTTTCGCCTGCATTCGTTTTTTAACTTGTTTTTTTGCTTATTTTAGCCATTTTTAGTTCTTTTTTTGCTTTGTTAGTTTTTTCTAATTGTGCCATTTTTACAATCTTTTCCTTTTTTCCAAAATATTCTTCCTTTTATCTCAAATTATGTTAAGATAACTATGCTAAGATTGTTATTTGATTTTTTAACTTTTTTTAACCATTTTTAATGAAGGGGGATATGCATATGCATTCTAAGAAAAAAGATTCCGCTACAAAAGCACCGATTGCAAAAGCATCCATATTTTCCAGTATCCGCGGCAAACTACTGGTTCTCGGGTGCGTATCCATTGCAACCACTGTTATTCTCGGTTTTACGGGAATTTATCTGATCAACAGCAGTAACTCAAACAACCAGGTACTCGCTGATATCAATCAGATCAATTTACTACAAAATGAGAACCAAACGCTCGACGTGTCCTTTTTATATGACCTCGACACTTCTTATAACGACACCAAAATGGACAACCTAAAGCAGATGAGTTCTGCTGCCGAAAATGCCCTGAAATATACAAAATCCGGTTTCCGTTCCGATTTAAAGGAAATTTCAGACGATATTGATACCACAATAAGCAACAGCTCTGATTTATTTTCTTCGATCTCTGAACGCGGTTTTTCCAAAGACAGCGGTATGTACGCAGACTTCATTGCCCCGGACGAAGCACTTGAAAGCTGCTTTTCCGATATGTCAGGTGAGAGTGAATGGATCGACGGTACCTGGGTGGATTTCCCGCTCGCTTCCGCTGAGACAGTGACGGTAGACGGTGTAAATTATCGTCATATCACCTACACCAATACCTATGAAGGCAATGGAAAACGTGATTATCTGATCGTTCGTGCCGGTGGAAACGGTATTGAATATACCGGCAGGGTATTCATCAACAATATTGTTGTCAACGACTCAGAGACACTTGATCTTTCTTCCCTGACCGCAGCAGATCTTTCAAAATCTTACGGTGAAGGATATTCCGATCTTGATGTGACCACGTTTAACAATGTTCCGAGTATCAGCTTCCAGGGTACTTTTACCAGCACCAATCCGGACTGGCAGGAAGCTTCCATCGAAATTCCGATCGCGGACAGTTCTTTTAACGTATGTCAGAAAGCAACCGTTGACCTCTACTTTGAGGAGACACAGCTTCCGACCGTAAGAGCTGCTATCGCATTAAACGGAAAATACGATTTCGGATCCAACCTTGACAGCTTAAATCAGGATTTTGCTTCCTACAGCAAATCCGTTGCTGAAGGAAACGACTCTACAGATGCCGCTTCTGCTATTGAGTCCAAACTTGCGGAGATCAAAAACAACATCAGCGTATATGCAGTAGATCCTGACATTGTGTCCGCCGGTACTTCTGCTCTTTCCCAGAAAGAAGATGCCTTCGCTTCCATGCAGGACTATGACAAGAACATCATTTCGCTGAAATCCGAAAATAATGAAATCAACAACAATCTGACCAGTGTTACCTCTGACGTACGTTCTTTGATTGAGAAACAGACCAAGACTTCCCGTACCACGATGACCGCTTTGATCGCGATCGTTTTCGTAATCGGTGCAGCCCTGATCGTTGCGATCTTACTGTATGTCATTTCGAGTATCCAGAAGAGTGTCGGCAGTTTCCGCCATACCCTTTCAGATATTTCAAACGGTAACATGACCGTGCGTGCCGCTACCGGAAAAGGTGACGAATTCGACCTGTTCGGACACTCACTCAACCAGATGGCGGACAAACTGACTGCTACCTTAAAATCCGTTGTTAAGATTGCGGGCGACTTAAAGGTCAGCGGTTCCAGCCTTGAGCAGATGGCACAGTCTACCAATGAGACCTCTTCCCAGATCGATCTTGCGATCACCGGAATTGCTGATGGTGCAAACAATCAAGCGGAAGATGTAGAACAGTCCACACACCAGATCACCGATCTTGGAAACTTTATGGACGACATGGTTTCCAACGTAGGCGAACTTGACAGCACATCCGCTCACATGAAAGAAGCAAGCGACGAAGCATTACAGATTTTGAACGGACTCAGCGTTTCCAACCAGAAGACCACAGATGGCATCAACAAGATCTCCGATCTGATCCATACCACCAACAATTCTGTACAGGAGATCAAAGAGGCAGTTTCCCTGATTTCATCTATTGCAAGTCAGACCAATCTCCTCTCCTTAAATGCCAGCATTGAGGCTGCAAGAGCCGGCGATGCAGGAAAAGGATTCGCAGTTGTTGCTTCCGAGATCCAGCAGCTTGCAGATCAGTCTGATAAATCAGCAGACACCATTTACCAGGTTATCACAAACCTGACAGACAATTTCCAGAACACGATGTCCGTTATGGATGAAGTTGTTCAGGCAACCTTAGAACAGAACGAAAAATTAAACGAAACACAGACACAGTTCGACATTGTACGAGGCGGTATCGACCAGTCCAGAGACAAGACTTCGGTCATCAAATCTTCCATCGAGGAATGCAACAAGGTCATCATCAATGTAAATCAGCTTATGATCAACCTTTCCGCTATTTCCGAGGAGAACGCTGCTTCTACAACCGAAACTGCGGATTCCATGCAGGTATTAAATCACACGATCAACAACCTGCTGACCGAGTCCCAGAAACTGCTTGCTGCTTCTTCAGATCTTGAAAAAGATATGCAGAGCTTCATTCTCTAAAAGCTGTTGCGGGAAAGCAAAAGCAAACAGCCCGGAAAACCATTTCAGGTTTTCCGGGCTGTTCCTTTTTTGCTTTTTTCTTTCTTACTTCACTTTGTTTCTGCTTCTTTATTTTTCTTCCTGTGGAACTTCCTCACGGATCTGTTTGGTACGGATCTCTTCACAGATCGCGTTGATGAACTCAGCAAGCGGTTTTACACCCTCGTCTCCGGCGAATCTGCTTCTGACGGAAACCGTACCGTCCGCTTCTTCCTGCTGTCCGACTACTAACATATACGGCAGTCTGTCCATTCTTGCCTCACGGATCTTGTAACCGATCTTTTCGGAACGGTTATCTACGGTTGCATCCACGCCGTTCTTTTTTAATTCTGCGCATACCTTATTTGCGTATTCTTCGTATTTATCTGAAATCGGAAGTACACGCACCTGTTCTGCACACAGCCAGGTCGGGAATTTTCCTGCGTACTTTTCGATCAGCCATGCCAGTGTTCTTTCATAGCAGCCCAGTGAAGTACGATGGATGATATACGGACGTTTCTTTTCTCCATCCTGATCCACATAGTACATATCAAAGTTTTCCGCGATCGCACAGTCAAGCTGGATCGTGATCATGGTATCTTCTTTTCCATATACATTCTTTGCCTGAATATCGATCTTCGGTCCGTAGAATGCAGCCTCACCGTCCGTTTCCACGAAGTCAACGCCTTTTTCTCTTAAAACCTCACGCAGCGCTTCCTGTGTACGGTTCCAGTACTCGTCGTCTCCAAGGTATTTCTTCTTATTTGCCGGATCCCATTTGGAAAGACGGTAAGTAACATCCCCTTCCAGTCCGAGAACACTCAGTACATAGTAAGACAGGTCAAAGCAGCGTTTCAGTTCTTCTTCTGCCTGATCCGGACGGATAACCAGATGCGCCTCAGAGATCGTAAACTGACGTACACGGGTAAGTCCGTGCATTTCACCGGAATCTTCACAACGGAACAGTGTAGATGTCTCACTCATACGATATGGAAGATCACGATAGGAATGCTGTTCATTCTTGTATACATAATACTGGAACGGGCAGGTCATCGGGCGCAGCGCAAATACTTCTTTATCGTGTTCCTCATCACCCAGTACGAACATGCCGTCCTTATAATGATCCCAGTGTCCGGAGATCTTGTAGAGATCCGATTTTGCCATGAGCGGTGTACGGGTACGCACATAACCCCAGTCATTATCCTCGAGATCTTCGATCCATCTCTGCAGTTTCATGATCATCTTGGTTCCCTTCGGTGTAAAGAGCGGAAGTCCCTGTCCGATCACATCAACGGTGGTAAACAGTCCCATCTCACGGCCGAGTTTGTTGTGGTCACGACGCTTTGCGTCCTCTAATTTTTCAAGATACTCATTCAGTTCCTCTTTCTTGTTGAATACAGTACCATAAATTCTCTGCAGACGTGCTTTCTCAGAATCCCCTCTCCAGTATGCCATGGAGGAAGAAGTAAGTTTGAACGCCTTGATTCCCTTTGTGCTCATCAGATGCGGTCCTGCGCACAGATCCACAAATCCACCCTGGTCATAGAAGGAGATCTCTGCGTCTTCCGGCAGATCTTCGATCAGCTCTACCTTATACGGTTCGTTTTTCTCTTTCATAAGCTGGATCGCTTCCTGACGCGGCAGTGTAAAGCGTTTCAGCTCATGTCCTTCCTTGATGATCTTTTTCATCTCTGCTTCCAGTTTATCGAGGTCATCTCTGGAAAACGGCTGTGCATCGAAATCATAATAAAAGCCGTCATCGATCGCCGGTCCGATCGTCACTTTTGCTTCCGGGAACAGTCTCTTTACTGCTTCCGCCAGTACATGGGACGCGGTATGACGGATCACGCGCAGTCCTTCTTTGTCATTCGGTGTCAGTATATTTAAAGCACAGTCATGGTCGATCACGGTACGCAGATCCACCACTTCTCCGTCTACCTCTCCCGCGCATGCCACACGCGCAAGGCCTTCGCTGATATCCTTCGCGATATCATAAACGCTCTTTGCTTCGCTGTACTCTTTGCTTGAACCATCTTTTAATGTGATCTTCATAGATAAGTCTCCTTTTTGTAATTCTTTTCATTATATATCAGGTATGATCCCTAACGGAAGCTCAGACAATCCTCGTCGTCCTCATCCCAGAAATCATCCGTATATGCGCCATCTTCCATATCGTCTACCGGGTAATTGCCATTATAACAGCCATTGTGGCTTCCGATCATCATCCGCTTTTTCGGTGATACCAGTATTCCAAGCAGAATTCCCGCCAGTGTGCAGGTGGTCACGGTCAGAAGCATTTCCCGCTTGCTCACCACTTTTTCTTCATCCAGATTGGAAAAAATCTGTTTTAAAATCTTCATATGTCTTTTCTCTCCTTTTCTACCATTATGATTTTTTAAGAACAACGTGTGCGTTTGCCACACACCTGCGCGCCCGAACGGAGTATTTATCTGACTGGAAATCGGGAAAAATTTCAGTCAAATAAAAAAGTCCCCTGTATTACATTACATAATACAAGGGACGTATGTTCTACGCGGTTCCACCCTGGTTATCCGTCATCCTGTCACTTGCCCGCCACCCGGACAGCCAAAACAGGATCCTCAGATCTCTCATTCGATGGTAACGGAATCACCGGACCGGATTGGGGTCGCTCGGAGCTGGTCTTCAACTGCTTCCGGCAAAGATGCTCGCAGCATTTGCATCTCTCTCTGCTGCCGTCTGGCAATCTACTCGTCTCTTCAACGCTTTTTCTTATTTCACTGCTATTCTAGTACGATTCTCTTCAAATGTAAAGCCTTTTTATGCATTTTTTCCACAGCAGTATTTGTATTTCTTGCCGGAGCCGCATGGGCACGGATCATTACGTCCGACTTTCTTTCCAACGATAACAGTACCGGACTTCTTCTGCTCTAAGAACAGTTTCTTTCTGGTCAGATCGTCAAAGATCTCCTTCCACATCGGGAGTTCATATAACCAGTCTGCCTTGGCATCCACCATGTTCTTATAAAGCTTTTCCTTGTCGAACGCAAGGCTTACATGCGTATCCTCTTCCATCGTATCGATCGGATTCGGCTCAATAAGGCTGTCATTGATTCCGTCCAAAAAGCCGGTCATGTCCATAATGCTCAGATCATATTTCTCAGCAAGTTCCTTTACCGTTCCCTCTACTTTTTCGTCCGGGTTGGTAAGGAGCTTTTCATATACACCTTTTTCCAGGAGAAAATATCTCTGCCAGAATTTCTGAAGTTCTCTTTTATCCGTATGCTGATTATAGGCAACTTTCTGCCATTCTTCTAATAAAGCCATTTTATAATCCTTCCTTTGTTTCCAACATAATTTTTTTGCGTTTGCACACTGCTAATAGTATACCGCAACTCACAGATTTTTTCAAACTTTTTTGTATACTTTCCAAAGTTTCGTCCATACTATAAATGACCGGTAAAAAGCAACGCATACCCCCATCCGTTCTTTTTGCCGGTTCTACCAAAGACACCAATACTTATCCTCCCCGGCGGCAGCATATTTATGCTGCCGCTTGTTATTTTTTATATTCCGTTTGCGCCAACCGGCTCTATGACATATTCCGCAAGCCTTTCTTCCAGTGCCTGCGTCGAAGCCTGGTCCGCATAGGCAATGACCTCAAGCGGCCGGTACAGCGGAAGACTGAAAATCCCCACCAGTGATTTCGCGTCTACATAGGTTCTTCCATTTACCAGATCCACATTAAATTCACACTGATCTACGATCTTATTAAAATCAAGTGCCTTATCTACGGAATCAATTAAAATCCGAAACGTTGCCATGTAAATTCCCCCTTCCACATTTGCAATGTCCTGTGCTAGTTTTAATATAGCACTTTTTCTGTCTTTTTTCAAATTTTCCATCTTTTTTTCGTCAATTTTTCATAAAGTCTTTTTATTTGACGAAATGATGAATTTTTATTATGATAGAAACAGTAGTCAATATATGAACACGAGGTACTTTTTATGAAAAAAATAAAACAGATCCTTGCTATTTTAGGATGCATCCTTCTCGTTGGCCTCTATGTTTCCACACTTATATTCGCACTGATCGGAAGTGAGGATACGATGAACCTGTTCCGCGCTTCTGTCTATGCCACAGTTGTGGTTCCGGTTCTGATCTGGGCCTACTCTCTTATTTACCGGTTATTAAAAAATCATTCCGACGGCAGCAAAAAGGATACCGATGAAGAAAAGACCATGACTCCGTAGGGGGAGCTGTGGTCTTTCTTTTTACGCTTTTTTGATCCGGTGATCCGGTCACTGCCGTTACTGTTCTGTTGTCTCTTCCGGCACCGCTTCCGTCTCAGTCTCGGTGTCTTCCTCTTTCGTCAGATCGGAAACGGTCTTCGAAAACGTGTTTTTCATGGTGGTAGATACGAGATAAACCGTATCATCCCCCTCTGACATCAGGTAATCCTGCCCCAGAAGGCTGTTGTTCATACCAAACGTAAATACATATTCTTTCTCGTTCGTCGTCACATGGATTGTCTGCGTCGGCGCGTCAAATCCATAATCGGAGATGTCGTCATAATCTTCGATCTTATCTTCCGCTGTGACTTTTTCCACATTCGACAACAGGGAAGCAACTGCGTCCTGATCCAGAGGAATGGAAGGATCTCCATCATACGTCCAGGTTCCGTCCATATTGGTAAAGGACAGCTCTGCTCCATCACTCTCATAGGAAAATGCCGTGATATCATCGGCGTTTATTTCCGCTACCGTGATCTTTTTGGCTTCCGTTTCTTTTTCTTCTTTTTCCTGTGCCCTGTCATTGTATGCACGGATGCCAAGCCAGGCACCCACGCATACTACAAGCAGGATCACAAGTATGATAAACTGTTTTTTCTGATTCTGCATTTATTTCTTTCTCCTTACTGCCCAGATTCCGATTCCAGTTCCAAGAAGCACGAACGGCAGTACCACAACAAATCCCACTGCTGCCAGAATGACCGTCATGCTGGATACGGTAACTTTTGCGGTATCATACTCTTTGACCGGGATCACAATGGAGGATCCGTCCTCATCCCCAGCAAAGCTGCTCACGCAGGATGAAAACAGTTTCGCGTTGCTGCCCGATACCATCTGATCCGCATCATCGCTAAACATCGTCGTGCTCGCAAATACAAACAGTTTCGTTGTATTGTCGTCGTCTACTTTTTTCTCTGCCTCAAGACCGATCACAAACGGTCCGTCCACATCGCCATCCTCTTTGTCATAAGATGCCATATTCGCCACGTCCGTCTTTGCGAAGGAAGTCGAGGAAGAAGTAAGCAGATCGGTATAGCTGATATCCGCATCCTCCTCCGTCGCCGGATGCACGATGCCACGGCAATACGGAGCAAAAATATAACTGCCGGATACCGAAGATGTCCACTCCGAAGACGCGATCGCCGGAAGCAGATAGAACGGATTCTGATAATAGCTGTTTTTATCCTGCTCTACCACCATACCCTTTTCCAACTGGATCTGATACTCCGCCAAAATCGATTCAAAATTCGGAAGTTCCTTGTCCGTATAGGTGACTGTGATGAACGCTTTTCCTCCTGCAGCCAGATAATCGGATACTTTCTTTGCATCATCCGCTGAGAAATCAGAAGTAGGTCCGTTGATGATAACCGCCTCGGCATCATCCGGGATGCTGTCCTCTTTTAACAGTGTAAGCTGGCTCACATCAATGTTTGCTTTCTCAAGCGCCTCGGAAAAACTGCCCGAAAGTTCTGTCTCACCATGTCCGGTGATCTCATAAACGACCGGCATGTTTTCATTTTCGACATAGGCGATCGCGCTTGTGAGCTGTCCCTCACCGTCATAGCCGGTCGTCTGCTGGGAATAAGTGGAGTAATCCACCGAAGTCTCATACAGATCGCTGTAATCAACTACTTTGGAGCGATTCGCGCCTTCCACGATCAGACTGTTTGCAGACGGTGCCGTGTCTGTATAATTGGTATAAAACTGCGGATATACCTTCGGATCCTTGTAAACGACTGAAATATGTGAGGACGCGTCCTTATACTTTTCAAGCATCGCGGATAACGTTGTATCCTGGGATTCCAGTGAACTCTTCGCGCTTAACACATAAATGGTGACATCCTCTTTCAAGTCCGCCAGATAATCTTTGGTATCTTTCGTGATCGTATAAAGTTTCTCATTGGTGACATCGACCTGTGTAAGTGTGGATGGAAGCGTTCCTACCGCAAGGTTTAATACAACTGCTACCGCAATGCCGAAAACCACCATACCGGTACTGAACACGCCAAGTCCGATCTTTTTTCTGCTCATGCTCCAGCGTCTCTTCTGGATGGACTGCGCGGTTAAAAACAGGAACAGGATCGTAACGGAAACATAGTACACAACGCCGGTCAGATCAAGCACCCCACTGCAGAATTTGTCCAGATGCGCGGTCAGATCATAGCATCCGAGGATCTTTGTGAGTATATTTCCGCTCGTGGAGATCAGATTTGTGATCCCGCCCATCATATAGCCCAAAAACAGGAGTCCGAACGTGATCACCGCAGAGATCACCTGGCTCTCGGTCAGTGATGACACAAAGGTTCCGATCGCGATACAGGTAACCCCGTACAGCCAGAATCCCAGGATCGCGACGTAGGACTCTTTGAGCGGTGCGCTTCCAAGCGCTTTTAAGAGCAGCGGACTCAACGCGATCACCGCGATCGCAATGGAAAATACCGCAACCATCGCAAGGAATTTCGCGAAAACGATCTTTCCAAGTGACACCGGTGAGGTCAAGATCAGCTGATCGGTCTTTTTGTTCCGTTCTTCCGCAAATACACGCATCGTCAGCACCGGAACCGTGATCAGGAAAATAAATGTGATCGCTGACAGGCTGTAAGAAATATACGCATATCCATAGGAAAGGTTATATACCACGAAGTACAACCCGTAAAGACAAAGCGTAACCGCAATGAACAGCCAGCCGATCACGGACTGAAAATAAGATTTGAATTCCCGTTTAAAAATTGCAGCCATTACGCAACCACCTCCTGCTCTTTTCTTTGTGCCGCACCTGCTTTTTGTGAAGTCAGTTCCAGGAAGATCTCCTCTAAGGACTTTCCTTCTGCCTTCATCTCAAGGATCGGCAATTTGGCATCCGCAAACGCAAAGAACACTGCTTCGCGGATATCCACGCCTTTCTCTGCCGAAAGAAGGATCTTTACAGTACCCTCCTCGTTTCCTTTGGTCATATGGTACTTCTGCACCTGTGAGATGGTTCTTAACGCTTCTTTGGCGGCTTCTTCTTCCGCTTTTACCAACAGTTCGATCTCCTGCACTCCTGACATCATAAGCGTCAGATTTTCCGTGGAATCACTCGCCACCAGTTTTCCTTTTGAGATGATGAAAATGTGGTCGCAGACCGCGCTGATCTCGGAAAGGATGTGGGAACTCAAAATAACGGTATGTTTTTCTCCCAGCTTTTTGATCAGTTCCCGGATCTCAATGATCTGCTTCGGATCAAGTCCGACCGTAGGCTCATCCAATATAATGACTTCGGGATAGCCAATGACTGCCTGCGCAAATCCGACTCTCTGCCGGTAACCTTTGGAGAGGTTTCGGATCAGCCGGTCCTTCATGTCCATGATCTTGGTAAGCTCCATGACCTCTTTGACCGAGGACTTTCGTTTGTCTTTTGGGATCTGCTTTAACTCCGCCACGAAATTCATATATTCGAGAACCGTCATATCCATGTAGAGCGGTGGCAGTTCCGGCAGATATCCAACACATTTTTTTGCCTCTTCCGGCTGGGCAAGTATATCAAAGCCATTGATCTTTACTTCGCCGCTGGTCGCTCCGAGATAGCCGGTGATGATGTTCATTGTCGTTGATTTCCCGGCTCCGTTCGGCCCGAGGAAACCGTAGATCTTGCCCGACTCAATATTCAGGCTCAGATCATTTACCGCGATATGATCACCATATTTTTTCACTAAATGATTGATCTCAATCACTGTTACTCCTCCTTATCTTCCATACAAAAATTTTCCAATATCAAAGTTATTAGTAAAATGTGTTAAAAAGAAGTCAAATCTGTGTTTTTTCTGTGAAACAGCGTGCTCCGTTTTCTCGTCAGCTTACACAGAGCCGGGATGCGTTCCACATCCCGCTTAACGTCAAAAAGACCCTGCACAAAATGTACAGGGTCTCTCGCCAGCTTTTCTTATTTACTTAACGGTAAATGATATCGTCTCTGCCCGGTCCGTTTGATACCATTGTGATCGGGAAGCCAATGTGTTCTTCCACGAACTCAATGTATTTGCGGCAGTTCTCCGGGAGATCTTCGTATTTCCTGATTCCACGGATATCGCATTTCCAGCCCGGAAGTTTTTCGTAAACCGGTTTTGCTTTCTTTAACATCGTAGTCGTCGGGAAATCAGTCGTAACCTTTCCGTCAATGTCGTATCCGACACATACCGGGATCTCATCGAGATAGCCAAGTATGTCAAGTACGGTAAACGCCACATCTGTCGTTCCCTGCAGTCTGCATCCGTATTTGGAGGCAACGCAGTCAAACCAGCCCATACGTCTCGGACGGCCTGTGGTCGCGCCAAATTCTCCGCCGTCTCCGCCGCGTTTTCTGAGTTCATCTGCCTCATCGCCGAAGATCTCGCTGACAAATTCGCCTGCGCCTACTGCGCTTGAATATGCCTTACATACGGTAACTACCTGCTTTATTTCATAAGGAGGAATTCCTGCACCGATCGCGCCATAAGCTGCCAGTGTGGAAGAAGATGTTACCATCGGATAAATACCATGATCCGGATCTTTTAAAGTTCCAAGCTGTCCCTCTAAGAGAATGTTCTTTCCCTCTTTGATCGCATTCCAGAGATATGCGGAAACATCACATACATAAGGAGCGATCATATCACGATAGCCCTGCAGTTCTTTTACGATGTCTTCCGGAACTAACAGCGGTTTATGATAGAGGTGCTCCAACAGGACATTTTTCTGCGCACAGATACGCTCTGCCTTTTCGCTGATCACATCATCATCAAAGATCTCGCTGACCTGGAAACCAACCTTCGCGTATTTGTCAGAATAAAACGGCGCGATACCGGATTTGGTGGAACCAAATGATTTTCCTGCCAGACGTTCTTCTTCATACTGGTCAAAAAGAATGTGGTAAGACATTACGATCTGCGCACGGTCGGAGATTAAGATCTTAGGTGCCGGAACATTACGGTCTGTGAGAGATTTGATCTCATTCATTAATTTCGGCACATCAAGTGCGACTCCGTTTCCGATAATGCTTGTTGTATGATTGTAGAAAACACCGGACGGTAAGGTATGTAACGCAAATTTACCATAATTATTTACGATCGTATGACCTGCGTTCGCTCCACCCTGGAAGCGGATAATGATATCGGCTTCCTTTGCCAGCATATCGGTAATCTTGCCTTTTCCCTCGTCTCCCCAGTTTGCACCAACAACTGCTTTAACCATTCTTTTTATCCTCCTGATTTGTTACATCATCTGATTTACGGGCATAGAAAAAGCAGGCGTAAAAACCTGCTTTTTATTCCCTGTTTTTACTTATTGATTATACACGAAAAGTTTCTATAAGTAAAATCAATGTTTATTATATTCGTCATAACTGCCACTTATTTCGTTTTCCAGCATCCCAAGCATCTGACCGGCGGCTGCCGACAGCGGCACTCTCTGATCCGTCACCAGACAGAACTGTCTTTTCGGGATCTTCTCTTTAAACTTTAACTGAAAGAGCGTTCCCTCTCTGATCTTCGGCTCTGCGAAATCCTTTACCACACTTGCGACGCCGAGGCTTTTTTGCGCGAACTGGATCAGCATATCACTGGTCGCAAGTTCAAACTCCGGATGCAGCACCACATCCTGATCTTTTAAATACTGCTCCACATAGCCTCTGGTCGAAGTATTTCCCTCCAGACACATGATCGGCAGTTCTTCCAGTATCCGGTAATCCAGTTCTTTTCCCTTTAGCGATTCAAAATTTTTCCCCGCCACAAAAATATCCTCGATCTCCTTTACCGGGCGCACCCTGATGTGTTTTCCCGCCTGAAACGGCGTGCTTACGATCCCGAAATCAATCTTTCCGGCCTGCAGATATCCGAGTGTCTCCGGCGTCGGCGCATTGGTAACTGTCACACGGATTCCCGGATACGTCTCATGAAACCGTTCCAGATAAGAAAGCAGGTAAAACTGCAGGGTCATATCGCTGGCTCCGATCCGGATCTCTCCCTTGGTCAGATCCTGCATCTCCTGAAACTTCCGCTCTCCCAACAGAATATATTCGTATCCACGCTGAACATAGGAATAAAGCAGCTTTCCCTCCACCGTCAGCCGGACGCCCTTGGAGGTCCGCACAAACAGTGCACTGCCCAGATTCTTTTCCAGATTTTTTACCGCCTGGCTGACCGCAGGCTGGGAGATCGCAAGCGCCTCGGCAGCCTGTGTGATGCTCTCGTATTTTCCCACATAATAAAAAATCTTATAGTATTCCAGATTTACATTCATAGTTTGCCTGTCCCTTATCTTTTTCCTGCCTTTTATTCTATGTTATCTTCCTTAGAAATGCAATGTTTCCCTCTTGTTTTTCGGGTCATTTTCTCCTATACTAGGAGTAAACTTTTTCTTGTGGAGGAATTATGAATCACAGTAACCTTATCATTTATATCTTTGAAATGATCGGAACCGTTGCCTTCGCCTCCTCCGGGGCGTTGGTCGGTATCCGTAAAAATATGGATATCTTTGGCGTAAATGTGCTCGGCATCACGACTGCCGTGGGCGGCGGATGCATCCGCGATATCATCCTCGGCATCACACCACCGAAAATGTTTCAGAATTTCAGCTATGTCGGTGCTTCCATCCTGATCTCATGCATCCTGTTCACTATCTTTTATCTGAATCAGGAACTGCTCTCAAGCCGCTTTCTTGAGACCTATGAGCGCGTCATGATATCGCTTGACGCGATCGGTCTTGGCGTTTTCACTGTGATGGGGATCCGCACCGCGATCGAGGCATCTTTTGAAAATAATATTTTTCTTCTGATCTTTGTCGGTGCAGTCACCGGTATCGGAGGCGGTATGTTAAGGGACGTTATGGCAGGCATGACCCCGTTCGTCTTTGTCAAACATGTCTATGCGATCGCATCGATCCTCGGTGCCGTCTGCTACATCATCCTGCGCCTTTACATCCGGGATACCATATCTCTGTTTCTCGGCGCTGCCGTAGTCCTCATCATCCGCCTGCTCGCCGCGCATTTCCGCTGGAATCTCCCGCGCATACGGCAAAAGTAATTATTTTTCTGCTGTTATCAGAAAGGACAGGTCACACGAAACTGTGTGCCTGTCCCTTTTTATGATCTCATTTCATTTTAATATTCAATCTTCTTTGAGCATGCGATCGCGATCGCTCCCGGTCCGATATGGCAGGAAACGCTGAGTGACAGCGGCTGCATGATGATCTCATTGTTCGGAAATGCTTCCTGCACTTCCTTTTTAAACTGTTCTGCCTGCGCAAGATCATGCGTGTAAGCCATCTCAAGATGCATCTTGGATCCGTCTTCGCTCTCAAAACGCTCTTTGAAATCCTTTTTCATGGCTTCGATCATAATGCTCTTTGCCTGTTTCACTGTTCTCGCCTTGGCAAAAGCGTCCAGACGCTCTCCCTGGATCTGAAGAACCGGTTTTAAACGAAGCAGAGTTCCAAGCGCTGCTGCTGCAGGAGTGATCCTTCCGCCTTTTTTCAGATAGCTTAAGGTATCCACCATAATATAGATACTGGATTCCATCTTGTGCTGCTCCAAGATCTCCTTGATCTCTGCGGCGCTCTTTCCGTTTTCGGCAAGCTCTTTCGCATCCATGACGGACTGACGCTGTGTCACGGAAATACGCTGATTGTTTACGACCTGAACCTTTCCGTCATAGTCCTGGGAAAGCATGTATGCAGTCTCACAGGAACTGCTGAGCCCGCTTGACATCGGAACATATACGATCTCATCGTACTCCTGTAATAACTTGTCCCATGTATCTGTCACACTTCCCACCATCGGCATGGAAGTGGAAATATCTACGCCATCCACCAGTTTTTCATAAAACTGCTCCTGCGTCAAATCGATATCCTCATAGTATGTTTCGTTATTTATAAAGAATGGCATTGGTATTACATATACGCCCAACTCTTTTGCATCTACCTGTGTAATACCGCTGTTACTGTCGGTAAGAACTGCTACTTTACTCACTGTGATACCCTCCTGAAGTATTTTTTAACTCTAAAATTGTACCATACTTCCCACCCTGATACAATCTTTTTTCGAAAACCGTTTTTTCTCCTAGCGGGCACCCTTGTCGTAGATCTCTCCAAGCGCGCGCGGAGCGCGGTTCTTCTTGCTGAAGAAAATAAGCAAAAACAGTGTGAGCGCATACGGCAGGATCATGACAAGATCCTGATAGCTGCTCGGCATTCCGAGTACCTGGACTAACTTATAGCCGCCGGAACGCGCCAGTCCGAAAAGCAGACACGCGCCAAGCGTCGGCAGGATCTTCCAGTTTCCGAAGATATATGCCGCGATCGCGAGGTAACCGTATCCGACATAGATGCTCGGTGAAAAATTCGCGGAGATCGAATACGCGAAGCAGATACCGCCAAGACCGGACAGCGCGCCGGATACCATGACTGCGATCAGCCGGATGCGTCCGACCTGCATACCTGCCGCATCCACGGCATGCGGATTCTCACCGCACGCACGCAGATGTAAACCGAATCTTGTCTTATACATCACAAACCATGCGATAAACGCGATCACAACGATCACGAACTCGAACGGATACATATTGGTAAATACCGCTCCAAGTACCGGTATTTTGGAAATGCCGGGAATCGTTATCTTATTGCACACGCCGAGTACGAATTTATCGGATGGCGCGTTAAAATGGCTTGCGTTGATCTGTTTGGTCAAAAACTCCGTCAATGCCATCGCAAGTGTATTGACTACGACACCGCTGATGACCATATCTGCCTTAAACCGGATACAGAGTAACGCATGGATCAGGGAGAATAAAAGTCCGCCCACCATGGCAAAGATCATGGCAAGATAAAACGGAAGTGCGGAGCTTCCCGACATTTTTTCCGCCGCGAGAACCGCAACCAGTGCGCCGACAAACGCACCGAAGCCCTGAAGTCCTTCGAGCGCCAGGTTGGTCACACCACTCTTTTCGCTGTAAATACCTCCGACTGCCATGATAAAAAGCGGGAGGGAAAACGCAAGTCCGTCAATAATAATCGTATTCATTTATTTTTCCCCCTTTCTTTCTTTTACCGTATCACGCAGTCTGCCGGTCTTATAGCGCACGAACGCGCCACACGCGGAGAACAAAAGGATGATTCCCGTAATGACCGACGCGATCTCCTGCTGTACCCCGGAAGCGGAACTCATGTATGTGCTTCCCTTGCTGATCACTGTGATCAAAAATGAGGAGAAGATGATTCCGACCGGATTATTATTTCCAAGCAATGATACCGCGATCGCGTCAAAACCTGTCGATGTCAGTACCTTTGGCTGAATGGATGCAAAATATCCAAGGTAATAGGTCACTCCCGCAAGTCCCGAGAGCGCACCGGAGATCACCATGGTGATCACGATATTTTTTCCGACTTTGATCCCGGCGTACTTTGCCGCCGTGCGGGAACAGCCGACCGCTTTCATCTCAAATCCGAGCACTGTACGGTTCATGATAAAGCGGACCAGAAATACCGTGAGGATCGCTAAAATGATGCCGAGCGGGATATCCATCTTGTAACCCCCGACTTCCACATCGGTAAACGTCAGTCTTGCCGCCGTGGAAACGTTTTTGGACTGTCTTGATACAGGATCGACAAAATACATATTGATAAAGAAACTGATCACATATTCTAAAATATAGTTGATCATGATCGAAGAAACGACCTCATTGATATTAAAACGGTATTTGAGGAAGCCGATCAGTCCGCCGACACATGCACCCGCAAGGATTCCGATGATCACGACAAGCGGTTTCGCGATCGGTGCCGCAAGGCTGGTGTAACCCACTGTAACCGTTGCAAGAAAACCTGCCGCAAGCATCTGTCCGGAAACCCCGATATTAAAGAGACCGGAACGGAGCGCCACTGCCACCGCAAGTGCCGCGAAGATCATCGGCGTGAGGTTATCCATGAAGTCCATAAAATCCGTGATCATGCCCTTTTTTCCTGCGTAGGAAGCTTTCGGCGCAATGCCGCAGCCCTGCAGCAGATTATAAAACGCATAGAACGGATTATGTCCAAGAAGCGCGATCACGATACCACCCGCGATAAGCGCCACCAGGATCGAAAAGACCGGGATCGCGATCTTCTGTCTTTTTTCATGACCGATCGTGGCAAGCACCATTTTTTCTACGATATTAGCATTCTTATTCATTGTGTCCTACCCCCATCATAAATTCTCCAACCTCGTTGGCTGTCAGGGATTTTGCATCCGCAATTTTATTGATACTTCCGTTGTAAATAACACCGATCGTATCCGCAAGGTTCATAACCTCATCCAGTTCCAGTGAAATTAAAAGGATCGCTTTTCCTTTATCCCGCTCTCCGATGATCTGCTTGTGGATGTTCTCAATCGCACCGATATCCAGTCCTCTGGTCGGCTGTACGAAGATCATAAGATCTGCTTCTGTCTCGATCTCTCTTGCAATGATCGCCTTCTGCTGATTTCCGCCGCTCATCGAGCGCGTGATCGTTGTCGCGCCCTGTCCGCTCCGGATATCATATTTTTCGATCAATTTCTTACTGTTATCCGCAAATACTTTCTGGTTTAACACGCCTTTTTTTGCATACGGCTCTCTGTAATAGCCGCGCAGCCCCAGATTGTCCGCAAGGGAAAAATCCATCACCAGTCCGAAATTCTGCCGGTCTTCCGGGATATAGGCAATACCGGCTTCCGCGCGTTTCCGGATCGGTTCCGCCGTGATCTCCTTACCGTTTAGATAAATTTTTCCGCTGTAGACATGCATCAGTCCGGCGATCGCATCCGCAAGCTCGATCTGACCGTTTCCGGAGACACCGGCAACCGCAAAGATCTCGCCGCCGTGGATCGTAAAGGATACGTCCTTTACCACCTCAAAATGATCCCGGTTCTTTACCGTGAGATGTTCTACTTTCAAGATCTCTTTTCCGAAAGACGCCAGCTTTTTCTCCGTTGTGAAGCTGACCTCACGTCCGACCATAAGATTCGCCATGGTTTTGGTATCCGTCTTTGCGACATCCAGCACATCGATCAGTCTGCCGCGGCAGAGGATCGCGCAGCGGTCCGCTACTTTTTTGATCTCTTCCAGTTTGTGCGTGATCAGTATGATCGTTTTTCCGCCGTCACGCAGTCCCTTGATGATCTTTAACAGGAACTCTATTTCCTGCGGCGTCAGCACCGCAGTCGGTTCGTCAAAGATCAAAATCTCCGCTTCGCGGTAAAGCATCTTTAAGATCTCTACACGCTGCTGAATCGAAACATTTACATCTTCAATCACATCGGTAGGCTTTACTTCCAGGCCATATTTTCTGGAAAGTGCCTCGATATCCGCATTCGCCTTTTTCATATCTACCGTACGAAACAGTCCGAGCACTTTTTTCGTTGGCTCCATGCCCATGATAATGTTTTCTGCCACGGTATAGTTCTGCACCAGTTTGAAATGCTGATGCACCATTCCAATGTTTAATTTTGTGGCATAGTTTGGGGAATCGATCTTTTCTTTTTTTCCGCGGATGAAAATTTCTCCGTCATCCGGCTCATACATTCCAAACAGCATGCTCATCAGTGTAGATTTTCCCGCACCGTTTTCCCCGAGCAACGCAAAGATCTCCCCTTTTTTGATCTGGAGCGTCACATCATCATTCGCGACAATTCCGGGAAACCGTTTCGTAATGTGTTTCATTTCCACAATGTAATCAGACATGTAAATCCTCCTAAAAGACAGGGAGCCTTCCGGCTCCCCGTACTCTTACTTTTTTCTTTATTTTACTTCAAAATCTTCCGGAGTAATATCATTTACTGTAGCATCTGCTGCCGGAACGATGGTTCCGTCTTTTACTTTATCAAATGCTGCATTGATCTTGTCGATCGTTTCTGCGGAGAGCTGGCATCTGCCTTCTTCGCTGACATATCCGGTTGCATCGGTATCTGCGTGCAGAGTTACGTTTCCGCCCTTAAAGTTTCCTGCTGCGATATCGCACAGTGCGTTGTATACCGTAAGATGCATGTTCTTGATCGCGGAAGTCAGGATGATGTTGGAATCTCCGTTTGCTCCGTCATCATACTGGTCAACGTCACAGCCGATCACTTTGACATCTGTTGCTTCTTTTGCTGCAGTGAACACACCGTTTCCGGATCCGCCTGCCGCAACTAAGATCACATCGACACCTTCATCGATCAGTGCCTGTCCTACTACTTTACCGGTTGCTTCGTCTGCGAAAGTACCTACATAGTTTCCGCCTACATCATTGCCCATGACATCTGTTCCGGCATAGGAAGGAAGTTCTACACATTCTACATCCTTGCCTTCTGTCTCATTGACATATTTGACACCACATTCAAAACCATACTGGTAATCTACGTTGGACGGATATGCGATTCCGTTTACAACTGCAACTTTGTTGGTCTGTGTCTCAAGTGCTGCTGCCATACCAGCACAGAAGGCGCTTTCCTGCTCCGCATAGCACATTGCATAGATATTATCTGCTTCAATGGTATTTCCGTCTGCATCTGTCGGGAAAGAATCTACCAGGATGAATTTTACATCCGGATTGTCCTGCGCGATCGTTCCGATTCCTGCGAACTGGAATCCACAACATACGATAACATCGTAATCTGCTACGATATCAGCTACTGCCTGAACCGCCGCATCGGTATCACCGGTTGTCTCCTGGATCGGAGTTACGGTGCTGTCCGGATTCTCCTTGATGAAATTCTGGATACCATTGTAGTTATCTTCGTTAAAGGAACCGTCATCCACACCGGACGGGCTGCTCACGATCGCGATCTTTAACGCGTTATTTGCTGTCTCTCCTGTGGACGCTGCTTCCGTAGAAGCTGCGGAATCTGAACCGGTTGTGCTCTCTGCTGCGGAATCTGTTTTTCCCGCATCTGCATTGGATGATCCACATGCTGCCATAGAGCATGCCATCGCTGCAACAAGCATCAATGATACTACTTTCTTCTTCATAATATTTCCTCCTGAAAAATATTTTTAACAACAACAGCCATTTTATCATGCATTTGCTGTTTTGTCCATTTCTTATTTTGGGCTAATCAAACCGGAATCCCGCCTTAAACGCGCGTGACGAAAAGGCGTTTTCATAATCGGCAAGTTCATGCAGTTCGATCTCCGGCAGATCGATCAGTCTGCGTTTTAAAAGTTTTAACGCCGGCTCAAACGGGCCGCACCGGCTTCCGACGATCGTAAGCTCGTTCACAACAACCTCGCTCATATTGATCTTTGCGTCCCCCGCATAGGTACTTTTTAAGACGATCATTCCCTTTTTTCTCACATAGCGCATGGCGCTCTTTAATCCTTCCGCTCTTCCGGTCGCATCCACCACATATTCGTAGCCCTCCGGCTCTCCTTCGGTCGTCACGTTCGCATAAGGCGCAAAACGTTCCAGTTTTTCCATATGATGGCCGATCACCGTAAGATCCATGCCGTAAAGCGAAAGCACCTCCGTGATCATAAGCGCGAGCCTTCCGTCACCGATCACGGCACAGTTCTTTTTCACATCAAAATGAACCTGCGTGGTCAGCTCTACTGCCGCCGCCAGCGGCTCCGTAAAGATTGCACGCTCCGTCTCAAGTTCATCCGGAACCGGATGCAGCAGCTCCGTGGCGATCGTCATATATTCCGCGAAACAGCCGTCCTTCTCATTCAGCCCTATGACCTTTCTGGTGGAGCAGTGTGTTGGTCTTCCCGTTTTACAGTAAATACAGTGGCCACACGCCTGATTCAATTCACCGACCACCCGTTTTCCGATCAGTTCCGGGCGGTCTGACGCCTCCACGATGCCGACAAATTCATGTCCCATAACCCCGGTAAAATCCGGTTTATATCCGGCAAGCACCTCTTTATCCGTGTTGCATACCGCCGCAAGCAGGATCTTAACCAGGCTTTCTCTTTCTTTTGGCACAGGCTTTGGATAGTCCGTCCGGTACTCCGCTGTTTTTCCATTGTATACAAGCGCTTTCATCTTTTGTCCGCCTCCTTTTTCATCCATTCATTCTAGCACACGGCGCCAACAAAAGAAAGAGGCATCTGCATCGTGCAGATACCCCTTTGTATCTCAACTTTCTGTAATTCCATGAATTTCAGATTACATCATACCCATTCCCGGGTTTCCGCCTGCCGGCATTGCCGGAGCATCTTCTTTGATATTCGCAACTGCGGATTCTGTTGTAAGAAGTGTAGATGCTACGGAAGTTGCGTTCTGTAATGCGCTTCTTGTAACCTTAACCGGATCAAGGATACCAGCTTCTACCATATCTACATATTCCTCTGTCGCTGCGTTAAATCCGAATCCTTCTTTGGATTCTTTTACTTTATTGATGATGACTGCGCCTTCCAGACCAGCGTTTGCTGCAATGTAGTAAAGCGGAGCTTCGAGTGCTTTTAAGATTACCTTCGCACCGGTCTTCTCGTCACCTTCCATGGTATCAGCAAGTGCGGAAACCGCTTTGGTCGCATGGATGTATGCAGAACCGCCGCCTGCGATGATTCCTTCTTCCACTGCTGCTCTTGTTGCGTTCAAAGCATCTTCCATACGGAGTTTTGCTTCTTTCATCTCTGTCTCGGTTGCTGCGCCGACACGGATGACTGCTACGCCGCCTGCAAGTTTTGCAAGTCTTTCCTGTAATTTTTCTTTGTCGAATTCAGATGTTGTCTCTTCAATCTGTGCGCGGATCTGACCGATTCTTCCTTTGATGGCATCTTTGTCGCCTTCGCCGTCAACGATAACGGTGTTTTCTTTCTGAACCTTTACAGATTTTGCACGTCCGAGCTGATCCATTGTAGTCTCTTTCAGGTCAAGACCAAGTTCATCGGAGATTACCTGACCGCCGGTAAGGATCGCAATATCCTCAAGCATTGCTTTTCTTCTGTCGCCATATCCCGGAGCCTTTACAGCAACTACGTTGAATGTTCCACGCAGTTTGTTTACGATCAGTGTTGTAAGTGCTTCGCCTTCTACATCTTCTGCGATGATAAGAAGTTTTGCACCGGACTGTACGACCTGCTCTAACAATGGAAGGATTTCCTGGATATTGGAGATCTTCTTGTCAGTGATCAGGATGTACGGATCATCTAAAACCGCTTCCATCTTATCCATATCGGTGCACATATATGCGGAGATATATCCACGGTCGAACTGCATACCTTCTACGAGGTCAAGTTCTGTCTGCATGGTCTTGCTTTCCTCGATCGTGATAACACCATCGTTGGATACTTTTTCCATTGCGTCAGCAACCATGTTTCCTACGGTCTCATCGCCGGCAGAGATAGAAGCAACCTTTGCGATCTGATCTTTGCCGTTTACTTTTGCGGACATTGCCTTGATCGCTTTTACTGCCTCATCGGTAGCTTTCTTCATACCACGTCTTAAAACGATCGGATTTGCGCCGGCTTCCAGGTTCTTCATTCCTTCCTGAACCATTGCCTGTGTCAGAACTGTTGCGGTTGTGGTACCATCACCTGCTACATCATTGGTCTTTGTCGCAACTTCTTTTACGAGCTGTGCGCCCATGTTTTCAAACGCATCTTCCAGTTCCACTTCTTTTGCGATCGTAACACCATCGTTTGTGATGAGCGGAGCGCCATAGGATTTATCTAAAACTACGTTTCTTCCTTTCGGTCCTAATGTTACTCTTACGGTATTTGCCAGTTTATCTACACCTGCACCCAAAGCTGCTCTTGCTTCTGTGCCATATTTAATCTCTTTTGCCATGATATCTGCCTCCAATTATTTTTATCTTGATTTTTTACTTTTTAAACTTATTCCACTACTGCGAGAATATCGCTCTGTCTTACGATGATATACTCATTTCCGTCGAGTTTTACTTCTGTTCCCGCATATTTAGAATAAATGACTTTCTGTCCTTCTTTGACCTGCATGGTAACTTCTTTTCCGTCTACCACTCCGCCAGGACCTACTGCAACAACTTCCGCTTCCTGCGGCTTTTCCTGTGCTGCACTGGTAAGAATAATTCCTGATTTTGTTTTTTCCTCTGCCTCAAGCTGTTTTAATACAACTCTGTCTCCTAATGGTACTAATTTCATTTTTATTCCTCCTTAATTCAAGTCTGCTTTTTATCGATTTTTGTGTTATTAGCACTCATTTCATTTGAGTGCTAACTGATAATTCATATATTATGATTTTCCTTTTCAATGTGCAACCAGAATTTCTTTTTATTTTTTTGTGTTTTTCTCTCGTATTCTCGTTTTTTCTTATGTTTTACTCTCTTTTTCTTACTTTTCTCATTTTTATGATTATTTTATATTTCGCGGATCAGACCATAATGCAGCAGACCCTGATAGATCCCATCGTCTTTTAATTCCGTTGTCACATAGTCCGCCGCCTCTTTTGCCTCTTTCGTTCCATTTCCCATTGCCACACCATGTGCGACATACCGCAACATATCCAGGTCGTTCACGCTGTCTCCGAACGCATAAGTATCTTCCCGCGCGATCGAGAAGAGTTCGCAGGCTTTCTGTATCCCGGAGGCTTTGCTGAATCCCTTTGGCACAAATTCCGCAACCGGGGCATCATGGATCAGGATCTCATAGTCCTCCTTCAATGCTTCAACTGCCTTTTGATACGCCGGATCCGGCAGCGCGCAGGAAAACTTGGAGATCTCCCACTTTCCCTCATTTCCGGTGATCGGAAGCAGGTGTTCCCCGATCTCTTTTCGCATGCGGTCCGGATAATCATCCCCCACAAATTCTGCCGCATCCAGATACAGATCCTTCTTTCCTTCCATGACTACCGGCATATGACAGGAACGGAAGATCGCAAGCACACGCTCTGCTTCCCGTTCTTCGATCTTCTTATAAAAGAGTTCTTTTCCATGCTCTTCAATATATGTCCCGCATCCCGCGATAATACCATCAAATCCCAGGTCAAGAAGTTCCTCCGCCTGAATGAACGCGCGTGTCCTTCCACTGCAGATAAAGGTCAGATGCCCGTTTTCACGCAATGCCCGGATCGCCCGTTTTGTACTCTCCGGGATCCACATATGCGCATCCCAGATTGTTCCGTCAATATCAAAAAATACTGCTTTCATCTTATTCTCTCTATACTTTCTTATTTATTTTGCACTTCTTTTTATTTTACAGATATTTCCCCTCCTGTCAATGAAAAAGGACCGCATCACAGGCTCTGTGATAACGATCCTTTTTCTCATTCTGTTTTGATTTTACTGTACAGACAGATAGGAGTAACCCATCAGACTTTCATCTACTTCTCTTGCTACCTCTCTGCCCTCACGGATTGCCCATACAACTAAGGACTGTCCTCTGTGCATGTCACCAGCCGTGTATACATTCGGTACGCTGGTCGCGTATTTTCCTGCTTCGGTTGCCACATTGGTGCGCTGATTTAACTCTACACCAAAAGCATCTGCCACATATTTCTGTGTACCGAGGAATCCTGCCGCGATGAGTACCAGGTCTGCATCCATCTTGCTCTCGGAACCAGGTACCTCCACCATCTGCATTCTGCCGGTCTTCTCATCCTTTTTGCCCTCAAGCTTTACGACTTTAAGGCCGCAGAGATTTCCGTTCTTATCCTTTAAGAATTCTTTGACTGTCGTAGTGTAGATACGCGGATCCTGTCCGAATACCGCGATCGCTTCTTCCTGACCGTAATCTGTCTTGCAGACCTTCGGCCACTCCGGCCACGGATTGTCCTCTGCACGGGTATCCGGTGCCTTCGGCATCATCTCCAGCTGTGTCACGGAAGCGGCACCATGACGGATACAGGTTCCGACACAGTCATTTCCGGTATCACCGCCACCGATGATCACGACTTTTTTACCCTTCGCGGAAATATATTTGTTGTCCTTTAAACCAGAGTCGAGAAGGCTTTTTGTCGTTGCGGATAAGAAATCCACTGCAAAATAGATTCCCTTTGCGTCTCTGCCCGGTGCATTGATATCTCTCGGATTTTTCGCACCGCAGGCTAAGATCACGCGGTCATATTCTTTTAAGAGTTTTGCCGGCTTTACTTCTTTTCCGACATTTGCGCCGGTCACAAATTCAATGCCCTCTTCTTTCATGACATTGATCTTGCGGTCGATGACTTCTTTCTGCAGCTTCATGTTCGGGATACCGTACATTAACAGTCCGCCCACACGGTCATCACGCTCAAATACAGTAACCTGATGTCCACGTTTGTTTAACTGGTCTGCTGCCGCAAGTCCTGCCGGGCCTGAGCCTACGACTGCTACTCTCTTTCCGGTACGTACCTTTGGCGGTTTTGCTGCCGCGTAGCCCTGCTCATAGGCATTTTCAATGATCCCGTGCTCGTTTTCCTTTACGGAAACGGAATCGCCCCAGTGGCCGCAGGTACAAGCCGCCTCACAGAGTGCCGGGCATACTCTTGATGTAAATTCCGGGAAGTTATTGGTCTTCTTTAAACGGTTATAAGCCTGTTCCCAGTTTCCGCTGTATACCAAATCATTCCACTCCGGAACGAGGTTATGAAGCGGGCAGCCGGAAGCCATCCCCGAAATCATCTCGCCGGACTGGCAGAACGGAACGCCGCAGTTCATGCAGCGTGCGCCCTGTTTTTGCTGTTCTTCTTTCGAGAGAGGTGTATGGAACTCGTTAAAGTTCTTAATACGCTCTTTTGGTGAAACCGCCTTTGCTGTTTCTCTCTCATAATCCATAAATCCTGTTGGTTTTCCCATCTTTGCGTCCCCTCCCTAATTCTTCATATTTGCGTAGAATGCTTCGATCTGTGCCTGTTCGGAAGAAAGACCTTTTTCCTCCATCTGGACGATCGCCATCATCATACGGTTGTAATCATACGGAATGATCTTTTTAAATTTCGGCAAATACTCGCTGAAATTGTCTAAGATTGCTTTTCCTTTTTCCGAATTTGTCAGTGCGACATGCTCTTTGATCATGTCTTTTAATTCCATAACATCATACTTGGATGTCACTTCCTCGGAGAATACCATCTCCTTGTTCATGCGGGTGTAAAGATCGTTATCTTCATCGAGTACATACGCGATACCGCCGCTCATACCTGCCGCAAAGTTCTTTCCGGTCTTTCCAAGGACTACCACACGTCCGCCGGTCATGTATTCACATCCGTGATCGCCGACACCTTCTACGACTGCGGTAGCGCCTGAGTTACGCACGCAGAATCTCTCACCGGCAACACCGTTGATAAATGCCTTCCCACTGGTCGCACCGTACAATGCCACGTTACCGATTACGATATTTTTATCTTTTTTGAACTTGACACCTGCCGGAGGATATACCACAAGTTTTCCGCCGGATAAACCTTTTCCGAAGTAATCGTTGCTGTCGCCGACGAGTTCCAGGGTCAGTCCTTTCGGAATGAACGCACCAAAGCTCTGTCCGCCAGCGCCGTTACATTTGATAATGAAGGTATCCTCATCCAGCTTGTCATCATAACGTTTTGTGATCTCGGAACCAAAGATCGTACCAAAGGAACGGTCGGTGTTGGTCACTTCCACGTCAATGCTGCGCTTCTCGCCCTTTTCGAGCGCTCCCGCGAGCTGTTTTAAGAGGACTTTTTCATCCTTGGTCTTTTCAAGTTCAAAATCGTATACCTGTTTCGGATCAAAGGTAACCTTCTGCTTTGCGTCCGCAAACGGGTTATTTAAGATCTTGGACAGATCGATCTCTTTTTCATGTCCTGCCAGATCCTCACGAACCTTTAACAGATCACTTCTTCCGACCATCTCATCCACGGTACGGAAACCTAATTTTGCCATATATTCACGCAGTTCTTCCGCGATAAAGCGCATGAAGTTTTCTACATATTCCGGTTTTCCCGCAAAACGTTTGCGCAGTTCCGGATTCTGTGTCGCAATACCTGCCGGACAGGTATCCAGGTTGCAGACACGCATCATGACACAGCCCATTGTTACAAGCGGTGCAGTCGCGAAACCGAATTCCTCTGCACCGAGCAGTGCCGCGATCGCAACATCACGTCCGCTCATCAGCTTACCGTCGGTCTCGATACGAACCTTGTTACGCAGTCCGTTCATGATCAGTGTCTGATGTGTCTCGGAAAGCCCGAGCTCCCACGGAAGTCCCGCATTGTGGATGGAACTCTGCGGAGCCGCACCGGTACCACCGTCATAACCGGAGATCAGTACGACCTGCGCTCCTGCCTTTGCGACACCGGCTGCTACTGTACCAACACCTGCCTCAGATACCAGTTTTACCGAAATTCTCGCGTCACGGTTTGAATTCTTCAGATCGTAGATCAGCTGCTCCAGATCTTCGATCGAATAGATATCATGATGTGGCGGCGGGGAGATCAGTGCCACGCCCGGCGTGGAAAGTCTGGTCTTTGCGATCCACGGATATACCTTTTTGCCCGGAAGATGTCCGCCTTCACCAGGCTTTGCGCCCTGTGCCATCTTGATCTGGATCTCTTCCGCACTTACGAGGTAACGGCTGGTAACACCGAAACGTCCGGATGCTACCTGTTTGATCGCAGAGCAGCGATCCAACTTGCTGTGCTTGCTTGCGATACGATCCGGATCCTCACCACCTTCACCGGTATTTGACTTACCGTGGAGACGGTTCATCGCGATCGCCAGTGTCTCATGCGCTTCTTTGGAAATAGAACCGTAGGACATTGCGCCCGTCTTAAATCTGGTCACAATGGAATCCACGCTCTCAACCTCTTCAAGCGGAACACCTTTTTTCGGATAATTGAAATCCATCAGTCCGCGGATGTTCATGTGCCGCTCTTCGCTGTCCACAAGATCCGTATACTGCTTGAACATCTGATAATCGCCGCGCTTGGTTGACTGCTGCAGCAGATGGATGGTCTGCGGATTGTAAATGTGCTGTGCGCTTCCGCTTCTCATCTTATGACGTCCCACACTGTCTAATGTGAGGTCTGTCTCCAATCCGAGCGGATCGTATGCTTCGGAATGCAGTGCGTTTACATTGTTCTGGATATCTTCCAGAGTGATTCCGCCGATACGGCTCACGGTATTTGTGAAATATTTGTCAATTACATCCTTGTCGATACCGATCGCTTCAAAGATCTTGGATCCCTGATAAGACTGGATCGTGGAAATACCCATCTTGGACGCGATCTTTACGATACCGGTCATGATTGCGTTGTTGTAATCATCGATCGCAGCGTAATAATCTTTGTCAAGCATATGCTCGTCTACTAACTGCTTTACCGTATCCTGTGCCAGGTACGGGTTGATTGCACAGGCACCATAACCCAAAAGCGTCGCAAAATGATGAACTTCTCTCGGTTCCCCGGACTCCAAGATCATCGCAACCGCTGTTCTCTTCTTGGTGCTTACCAGATGCTGCTGTAACGCGGATACGGCAAGTAAGGACGGGATCGGCACATGGTTTTCATCCACGCCTCTGTCGGAGAGGATCAGAATGTTTGCTCCGTCACGGTATGCACGATCCGCCTCTACAAAGAGATGATCGATCGCTTTTTCCAGACTCGTATTCTTGTAATATATAATAGGAAGAACTACAACTTTAAAGCCTTCCACTTTCATCGATTTGATCTTCATCAGGTCGGTATTGGTAAGGATCGGGTTGTTGACCTTTAACACCTGACAGTTGATCGGTTTTTCCTCGAGAAGGTTTCCGTCCTCACCGATGTAAACGGTTGTGGAAGTTACGATCTTCTCACGGATGGAATCGATCGGCGGATTGGTTACCTGAGCGAACAGCTGTTTGAAATAGTTAAACAGCGGCTGACGGTCATTGGAAAGTACCGCGAGGGAAGTATCGATACCCATCGCTGCTGTACCCTCTCCACCATTTTTTGCCATCGGAAGGATGACATCACGCAGGGATTCATAAGTATAACCGAACGCCTTCTGCATTTTCTGGCGGTCTTCTTTTTTGTATTCCGGCACACGCTCATTCGGGATCTTTAAATCCTTTAACTGGATCAGATTTCGGTCAAGCCACTCACCATACGGCTGACGGCTTGCGTAATAATCTTTTAATTCCTCATCATCGATCACGCGTCCTTCGACCGTATCTACCAGTAACATCTTGCCCGGTCTCAATCTCTCCTTCGCCACGATCTTGGTCGGATCGATATCCAGTACGCCGACCTCGGAAGAAAGGATCAGCTGATCGTCATCCGTAATGTAATAACGGGAAGGACGAAGGCCGTTACGGTCAAGTACCGCACCCATCTTATCGCCATCGCAGAAAAGAATGGAAGCAGGTCCGTCCCACGGCTCCATCATGGTCGCGTAATACTGATAGAAATCTTTCTTTTTCTGTGCCATCAGCGCGTTGTTCGACCACGGTTCCGGGATCATGATCATAACCGCAAGTGGAAGATCCATACCGCTCATTACCAGGAATTCCAGTGTGTTATCCAACATTGCCGAGTCAGAACCTTCGGTATTTACTACCGGAAGGACTTTCTGCAGCTCACCCTTTAAGTGATCGGACTCCATGGTCTCTTCTCTTGCCAACATCTTATCGGCATTACCACGGATCGTATTGATCTCACCGTTATGTACAATAAAACGGTTCGGATGCGCTCTCTCCCAGCTCGGATTTGTGTTCGTTGAAAAACGGGAGTGTACCATGGCGATCGCGGATTCATAATCCTTGTCCTGCAGATCCGCGAAAAACATACGCAGCTGATCCACTAAGAACATACCCTTGTATACGATCGTACGGCTGGATAAGGAAACCACATAGGTATTATCATTACTCTGTTCAAATACACGGCGCGCAACGTAAAGCTTGCGGTCGAAGTCCAGTCCCTTTGCAACATCCTTCGGACGTCTTACAAATGCCTGCATGATACATGGCATACAGTCAACCGCTTTTTTACCAAGTTTGGTCGGGTCGGTCGGCACTTCTCTCCATCCGAGGAATTCCATGCCTTCTTTGTCGATGATGACTTCAAACATCTTCTTTGCCTGATTGCGTGCAAGCTCGTCCTGCGGGAAGAAAAACATACCGATACCGTAGTCTCTCTCTCCGCCCAGCTCGATACCAAGCGGCTTTACTGCCTTGGTAAAGAACTTATGTGAGATCTGTAACAGGATACCAACACCGTCACCGGTCTTTCCTTCTGCGTCCTTTCCTGCTCTGTGCTTCAAGTTCTCTACGATCTTCAGTGCGTTTTCCACTGTCGCATGGCTCTTAACGCCTTTGATATTTACGACAGCACCGATACCGCAGTTGTCATGCTCGAACCGCGGATCATACATACCCTGCGCGGTTCTGTTGCTTTCATTTACCTGTGCTTCCATCTTATCTTCCTTTCTCTGTACTACGAAAAATCCCGTTTTCCGCTTGTTAAAACATACTATACAACTTTTTTTTTCATTTGTAAATAATTATTTTCGTCATATTGTCTGATAATATGACTGTAAAGCAGTTTTATAATTATTTTCTGACTATTTAAGATATTTTATATAAAAAAAGAGGCTTATACGCACATCTTTTTCTTATTTCCGCCGTCTGCGAAAATAATTTTTTCTGTACGATAAGCCCCTTTGCTTATTTTTTCTTTAATTGTATTTAAGTTGTTTCTCAAATAGCCTGCCCTTTGTGAGGTACGCTGTTATTATAATGGATATTGCGAGCAAACACAAGGATATTGGAACAAAAAATTGATTTTCTTCTGTAAATCCCTGCAAAAATCCAGTTTCTACCCGCGCTACCGCTGCCGCGTTTGCCGCCGCATGCGCAAGCACCGGCACAAGCAGTGTCCCTTCGGTCTCATAGACCACCGCAAGAAAGATCCCGATCAGTCCCGCATACAGAAACTGGACAAGATTAAAGTGGATAAGCCCGAAGACGAGCCCGGATATAACGATCGCCATTCCCATCCTGCCACTGCGCTTTAATCGGTTATAAACAATCCCCCGGTACAGCATTTCTTCAAGTATCGGTGTCACAACAGAAGTTCCGAAAAGCTCCACCCACACGGTACTGCTGAAAAACGACGCGTTTACTTTCTGATAAGTCTCTGACTGCTCTTTCAAGTCGGTCATCAGGATCAGGTTATTTAACGAAACCGACAGGCATACCGCCGCCGCGCAGACGAGCAGCAGCCGGAACAGCTTTTTTTCCCTCATTTCCTGTGGCTGCCCTCTCCTGTCACTGAAGTAGGGATAGACGATCGACGGCGAGGACAAAAGTGCCGTCAAAATCTGAAGCGCCATCGGACTTATGGTATTTTCCCCGATTGCAAGTGTAAGCAGCATATAAACACAGTCAGATACCACGACATACAACGCGACCGGATACAGCGCGTCCCATATGTTTCTAATTTTCGTGCTCCACAAGATAACGTTCCACCTCTTTCATGGAAGGCAGTACCACTTTTGCGCCCTCCGCAAGCAGTTCTTCCGCTGTTCCATAGCCGTAGGACACGCCGATGCACTCCATGTGGAGTTTGGCAGCACCGATCGCGTCAAACCTCGTATCCCCGATCAGCACGCACTCCTCCGGTTTTTTCTCCATACGGCGCAGTGCCTCGATCAGCACATCCACCTTTTCGTTGCGCGGGCCGTTCATCTCAGCCCCGGTCACTTCATCAAAATACGAAAGGATTGAAAAATGCTCCAGAATCTTTTTGCAGGAGCTCTCCGGCTTGGAGGACGCAAGCGCTGTCCGATACCCTTTTTCTTTGAACGTGACAAGCACCTCTTCGACGTCCGGATAAAGCTCACACTCGAAGATTCCGGTCTTGTGGTAGCGTTCCCGGTATTTTGCAACTGCCTGCTTCGCCTGCTCCTCCGAAAATCCATAATGTTCCATAAAAGTGTTCATAAGCGGCGGTCCGACAAAGAATGCCAGTTTTTCCGTCTCCGGCTCATGGATCCCAAAATGATCCAACGCGTACTGTGCGCATTTTGTGATTCCGGGACCTGAATCTACCAGTGTTCCGTCAAGATCAAACAGGATCGTCTTTTTCATCGCTTTACTCCTTTGGTGTCCCGGTTCGCCACATGCAGACGGTTTAACACCACTTCTTTGTCTTTTATCCTAACGCTGACCGGCTCATCTTCCTCTCTTAAAAGATAAATCGCCTCAAGCTGATCGCCGGATGCCAGACGCATCCCGCGGACACCTACCGCGCCCTTTTTCTTTTCCGGGATCGTTCCTGCCTCTATGCGCAGGAACATATCCTTTGCGGACTGCATCACAATATGGTCGCTTTCCGCCACCGGATGCACAAAGAGAACCATGTCCCCCTCGTTTAACTTTGTAGCCGCTGTCGTGCGCTTTGCCACATCAAACTCTGCTCCGCTCACCAGTTTTAACATTGCCGTTTTTGTTCCAAACAGGAGTTTCTTCTGCCGGATATCCGCCATCGGCGCAATATAGACCAGATTTTCCTCACTGCTGTTGTAATTGCTCAGATTATCGATCGGCGTTCCCTTGTCACGGAATTTTCCGTACGGAAGATCTAAGACTTTTAACAGATGCATCTGTCCCCTGTCCGTAAAAATACAGATCTTGTCGGTATTTTTACAGCGCAGGATATAGCGGTTCTCCGTATCCGCCGCCTCTTTGTTCCGTTCATACGCTCCCACGTCAATGGTCTTTGCATATCCGAAACGATCCATCAGGAACACAACATCCATTTCTTCGATCTTCTTTTCCTCAAAGACCGCTTCCGCCGCGTTCTCGATCGCGGTTCTCCTTGGCATCGCGTATTCTTTCTTATAACGTTCCAGCTCTTTTATAATCACTTTTGCCATCGTTGCGCGGTTACTCAAAATATCCTCGTATTCCGCGATATGCTTTAACGTCTCATCATGATCTTTCATCAGTGCTTCGATCTCAAGACCGATCAACTTATAGAGACGCATCTCAAGGATCGCGGACGCCTGCCGCTCGGTAAAGCGCAGCTGCATGGCTTTTTCTTCCGATTCCTTTGATTTTAAGCGGATATTTGTGATATCTCCCGTCATCAGGCACGCCTTCGCGTCTTTCACATTTTTACTGCCGCGCAGGATCTCAATGATCAGGTCGATGACATCGCATGCCTTGATCAATCCTTCCTGAATCTCCTTTTTATCGAGTTCCTTTGCAAGCAGGGTCTTATATTTTCTGGTTGCAAGCTCATACTGGAAATTCACATGGTGCCGGATCAGCGGCACAATGCCGAGTGTCTCCGGTCTTCCGTCCGCGACTGCGAGCATATTGACGCCGAAAGTATCCTCCAATTTTGTCTTTTTGTAGAGCATGTTCTTTAAATTCTCAATGTCCGTGCCCTTTTTCACCTCAATGACGATACGGATGCCTTCCTTGGAAGACTGGTTGGAAATATCCACGATATCGGTCGTCTTTTTGGACTCTACAAGACCATAGACATCATTTAAGAATTTTCCGATATTGAGGCCGATCATCGTATACGGGATCTCCGTAATCACCAGATGCTCCCTGCCGCCTTTTCCTTTTTCCACTTCCACTTTTCCGCGGATCTTGATCTTTCCCATACCGGTAGAATAGATGGAAAGCAGTTCGTCTTTGTTTGTGACGATACCGCCGGTCGGGAAATCCGGCCCTTTGATGTATTCCATCATCTGTTCCGTATTGATATCCGGATTTTTCATGTACGCGATCACACCGTCGATCACTTCGCCAAAGTTATGTGGCGGGATGTTCGTTGCCATACCGACCGCGATCCCTTCCGCGCCGTTGATCAAAATGTTCGGGACTTTGACCGGGAGCACTTCCGGCTCTTTCTCCGTCTCGTCAAAGTTTGGTACAAAATCGACCACATCCTTGTCGAGATCGGACAGATAGACATCCTGGGTCAGTTTCTTCAAGCGCGCTTCCGTATAACGCATGGCTGCGGCTCCGTCTCCCTCGATCGAGCCAAAGTTTCCATGCCCGTCAACAAGCGCCATCCCTTTTTTAAAATCCTGTGCCATAACGACCAGCGCTTCATAAATGGAGCTGTCTCCATGCGGATGGTATTTACCCATGGTATCTCCGACAATACGCGCGCACTTACGGTACGGCTTGTCGTAGCGGATACCCAGCTCATACATATCATAAAGCGTCCGGCGCTGTACCGGTTTTAAACCGTCACGCACATCCGGCAGCGCTCTTGAAATGATTACACTCATCGCATAGTCGATATATGATTTTTGCATTACCTCGGAATATTCCGTGTGAATCAGTCGATCTTCTGTCAGCATATTTCCTACCTTCTATCCTAAAATCTTTTACGCGTCAATTTCCGCATCCTTTGCGTACTTGTAAATAAATGCCTTGCGCGGCGGCACATCGGTTCCCATCAGCATCGCAGTCACATCCGACGCTGTGATGGCATCCTCGATCTCCACCTTTTTTAACAGTCTGGTTTCCGGATTCAGTGTCGTCTCCCAGAGCTGTTCCGCATCCATCTCCCCAAGTCCTTTGTAACGCTGTAAGGTAAAAGATCCCTTATGCGTTTTGCGATATTTTGCCAGCGCGTCATCATCATAAAGATACTCTTCTTCCCCTCTGCTCGGAATTGCCTTATAGAGCGGCGGCATGGCGATATAGACATGTCCCTCAAAGATCAGTTCCGGCATAAAGCGGTAAAACAGTGTCAGAAGCAGCGTTGAGATATGCGCGCCGTCCACATCGGCATCCGCCATGATGATGATCTTGTCATAGCGCAGCTTTGTGATGTCAAAGTCATTGCCGTATCCCTCGGAAAATCCACAGCCGAACGCGTTGATCATCGTTTTGATCTCCGCATTCGCAAGCACCTTGTCGATACTGGCCTTCTCTACATTAAGGATCTTACCACGGATCGGCATGATCGCCTGAAACATACGGTTTCTCGCCATTTTTGCGGAGCCGCCGGCGGAATCTCCCTCGACGATAAAAATTTCGCATTTTGCGGCATCTCTGGACTCACAGTTGGCAAGCTTTCCATTGGAGTCAAACGAAAACTTCTGTTTGGTCAAAAGATTGGTCTTTGCCTTCTCCTCCGTCTTACGGATCTTTGCCGCCTTTTCCGCACAGGAAATGACCGCTTTTAACGTGTCTAAGTTTTTATCGAAATAAAGCTGGATCTCATCACTCGTGATCTTTCCGGTAATACGTGCCGCATCCTGGTTGTCGAGCTTCGTCTTGGTCTGCCCCTCAAAGCGCGGATCCGGATGCTTGATCGAAATGACCGCCGTCATTCCGTTTCGCACATCCGTTCCGGTAAAGTTGGCGTCCTTTTCCTTTAAAATGCCAAGCTCCCTCGCATAGGAGTTAATGACTGTCGTAAATGTTGTCTTAAAACCGGTAATATGTGTTCCGCCCTCCGCGTTGTAGATATTGTTACAGAAGCCCAGAATATTTTCATGGAACTCGTTCGTATACTGGAACGCGACCTCCACGCCAATGCCTTCGCTCTCACCGCTGAAGTAGACCACATCATGGATCGTTTCTAAATTCTTGTTTAAATCCTTTACAAAGCCCACAATACCGTCTTCCTCATGGAATACGATGTGTTCTGTCTCCTCGCCACGCTTATCCTCATAGATGATCGTAAGCTTCGGGTTCAGATACGCGGTCTCATGCAGACGGCTTTTTACCTCATCCTCTTTAAAACGGGTCTTCTCAAAGATTTCCGGATCCGGCAGGAAATTGATCTTTGTTCCGGTCTTTTTTGTTTTTCCGATCACCGGAAGCAGTCCGTTCTCAAGCGCGAGCACCGGCACTCCGCGCTCATAACGGTCATGATGAATGGCACCGTCCCTGCTGATCTCCACATCCATATATGTGGAAAGCGCATTGACCACAGACGAACCTACCCCATGCAGACCACCGCTGGTCTTATAAGCTGCATTGTCAAATTTTCCTCCTGCATGAAGTGTCGTAAATACGATACGCGCCGCCGAAACCCCTTTTTTATGCATTCCAACCGGTATTCCACGCCCGTTATCTTCCACCGTGCAGGAACCGTCTGCCTCGAGCGTCACCCAGATCGTATCACAGACGCCCGCAAGATGTTCATCCACCGAGTTGTCCACGATCTCATAGATCAGGTGATTCAATCCCTTTCTCGATACGCTTCCGATATACATACCAGGTCTTTTCCGTACCGCCTCGAGTCCTTCCAGTACGGAAATGCTGTTCGCATCATATGCTGTATTCTTTGCCATTCTATTCTAACTCCCTATCTTTCTTTTCTAACACGCGCCTATTCTTCCAGCCCACCTGTCTGGTATGTCATATGCGCAATAACCATCATCGCGATCTTAAACGTCATGGCATCCTCAAATTTACGGATGTCAAGCCCGATCATCTTCTGTAAACGTTCGAGACGGTACACCAACGTATTGCGGTGAACATAAAGCTGTCTTGCCGTCTCCGAGATATTAAGATTATTCTCAAAAAACTTCTGGATCGTCACAAGGGTCTCGTCATCGAGATCCAGCTTGCGTTCCCCGAAGATCTCCGCGATGAACATCTCGCATAAACTCATCGGAAGCTGATAGATCAGTCTGCCGATTCCGAGTCTCGCGTAGGAGATCGTCTCCGACTCCACATAAAAGATATTTCCGACTTCCAGCGCCATCTTGGCTTCCTGATAGGATTTCGGAATATCCTGCAGCTTATCCACCGCAGTGCCGTATCCCACACGCACACGCACCATCGCCTCGGCGTGTAAGGTGTCAACGATCATACGCGCAATATTTTCCGCCTCTTCTTCGGATCCGAGCTCTGTCGCGTCTTTAACCAGAATAATATTCTGTTCATCCACCTCAGTGACAAAATCTTTATTTTTATCGGAAAACAGCCCTTTCACCGTTTCCATGATCACCGAATCATTTTTTCCCTCGACCTCGATCACATAGACCATCCGGCGCGCCTGCTCGATATGCAGCTTCTGCGCTTTGTTGTACATGTCCACCACGAGCATGTTTCCAAGCAGGATGTTCTGCATGAAATTATTCCGGTCAAACTGTTCCCGGTAGGACAGTACGATATTGCGGATCTGGCAGACCGCAAGCCTTCCGATCATATAGGCTTCCTCGGACGCCGACTGTGCGATCAGTACATACTCCACCTCATTTTCAACGACCACCTTAAAAAAGTGACATCCCGAAAGCATCTGGCTCTCTGCCATGGAATCCATAAAATTTCCGATTGCCATACAAATCTCCGGTTCCGGCTCAAAGGTTGCCGCGATCTGTTTTCCCTTATCGTCGTAAAGTGCCAGGTCGGTTCTGGAGATCTCCTTGATCTCTTCTAACGCCACCTGGATCTTATGATTTGATAACATTGGTTTCCCACTCCTTTCCGTCTGCTTCTGGCATTAAAAGAACCGGATGTAACATAACACCCGGTTCTAAGCATTATATTTAATTGTTATCTTACCGAATTAGTTGGTAATTGTCAATTCTGTCTCTTTGTCAAATACATGGATCTTGCTCGGATCAAATGCAAATCTTACATGATCGCCCATGCGTGCAGGTGTTCTGGAATCAACCTTTGCAGTGAAGTTTGCTCCACCGATCTGGAAGTACAGTAATACTTCTGCACCAAGTAATTCGTATCCGGTTACGTCAGCTTCGATCAGGCTGCTCTTGAATGTTTCAACTTCGATCTGGGAATCACTGATATCTTCCGGTCTGATACCAAGGATAACAGTCTTTCCTGCATAACCTCCGTCGATCAGCTTCTTAGCCTTTGCAGGCGGTAATACAGCGCTGAATTTGTCGAATTTCAGTGTAACTTTGTCGCCTTCTACTACGCACTGAGCGTCTACGAAGTTCATCTGCGGAGATCCGATGAATCCTGCAACGAACAGGTTATCCGGCTCATTGTATAACTTGATCGGGGAATCTACCTGCTGGATGACACCATCTTTTAATACAACAATTCTGGTTCCGAGTGTCATAGCTTCGGTCTGATCATGTGTTACATAGATGATCGTAGCGCCGAGTCTGTGATGTAATGCGGAAATCTCAGAACGCATCTGTACTCTTAATTTTGCATCCAGGTTGGATAACGGCTCATCCATAAGGAATACCTTAGGATTACGAACAATTGCACGACCCATGGCAACACGCTGTCTCTGTCCACCGGATAAAGCCTTCGGTTTACGGTCAAGCAGTTTCTCAAGATCAAGGATCTTAGCTGCTTCTTCGACTTTCTTTTTGATTTCATCCTTCGGAACTTTTCTTAATTTCAGACCGAATGCCATATTGTCGAATACGGTCATATGCGGATACAGAGCGTAGTTCTGGAATACCATTGCGATATCTCTGTCCTTCGGCTCTACATCGTTTACGACTCTTCCGTCGATGGATAATTCACCGGATGAAATTTCTTCCAGACCTGCGATCATACGAAGTGTAGTAGATTTACCACATCCAGACGGTCCAACAAAGATGATGAATTCTTTATCTTCTACTTCAAGGTTGAAATCCTTAACAGCTTCAAAGCCGTTCGGATATTTTTTGCATACGTTCTTTAATGATAAACTAGCCATTTTTAATTACCTCCTAAAATATGTACATCGTGTTTTGAACATTGTTTTTTGTTCTCTTTCAACTAAGACTACTATACCTTATTCCGTATTTTTTGGCTATATGTGGATTCCATAAAGATTCCGTTCTTTTGTTGTGTGTTCTGCCCATGTGCTCTTCCGCGATTCCCGCTTTTCGTCAGAGTGACGAAAACTGGACTTTTTCATGTACAATTTGACGAATCACTTTCTTCCTGTGCTTCCAAAACCGCCACGGTCTTCCCCGGTCAGTTCCTCCACCTCATCAAACACGATCTTCGGCTGATGCTTCTGGATGCGGAACTGGCAGATGCGGTCATTGACATGGATCTCAGTATCCCGCATGGCGATGACCGGCATGCGCCACCAGTCATTCGGTCCGCAGTAAGTCTCATCGATCAGTCCCATATGGTTGGATTGAATAATGCCGAAATTCTTGTAGGTACTGCTTCTCGGGATCACACACGCCTCATAGCCTGCCGGCAGCTGCATGGCAATGCCTAAGTGGATCATTGCGAACTCGCCTTTTTTTAAGGTCACATCCTCTGCGGCACGCAGATCGATCCAGTCGCTTTTGCCGTCGATATAACATAACTTTTCTATTTTGTCATTCAGATATTTGATCTTTATCGTCTCTTTTTGTTCCATTGTCTCTCCTAATTCCATTCCAGGTCATCGTGTTCCGGCTTTTTATCGCGGAGCATCAGATCCATCACTGCCTCTTTCGCTGATTTTCCATCAAAGAGCACTTCGTTGACCTGCTCAATGATCGGCATAGACACATCATATTTCGCGGAAAGTTCCATTGCCGCCTTCGCCGAGTAAACGCCTTCCACGACCATTTTTACTTCCTTCATCGCTTCTTCCATTGTGTAGCCCTCGCCGATCAGCATACCCGCCTTGCGGTTTCTGCTGTGCTTGCTCGCGCAGGTCACGATCAGATCCCCGATTCCTGTAAGACCGCTCAGTGTCTCATATTTTGCGCCCATTTTAAGTGCGAGACGCCCGATCTCCGAGATCCCGCGTGTGATCAATGCCGCCTTCGTGTTATCGCCGTATCCGAGTCCGTCCGCCATTCCGGCCGCCAGCGCGATCACGTTTTTTAAGGATGCCCCAAGCTCCATGCCAAGCACATCCGGGCTGGTGTAGACACGCAGCACTTCATTCATAAAGGTAGACTGTACCAGCTCTGCCGTCTCTTTTCGCTTTGCGCCGGCAACCAGTGTCGTCGGCAGTCCGATCCCGACTTCTTCCGCATGGCTCGGTCCGCAGAGTACCGCGACCTCTGCCTGCGGGATCTCCTGCTCTAAGATCGCGGAAAGCGTCATAAGCGTTCCTTCCTCGATCCCTTTTGCCACGCTCACAAGCAGCTGCCCATCCTCCACATACGGCGCCATTGATTTTGCCGTACTGCGGATATAGGGGGAAGGTACCGCGACCACCAGCATATCCCTTCCGCTTATCGCTTCTTTCAGGTCTGTGGTAAGCCCGATCTCCTCCGCGATCTTCACACCCGGAAGTTTATCCTTGTGTTCACGCTCTTTTTTTAACATATCGATCTCGTCCTGCGCGATCGACCAAATCGTTACCTCATGTCCGTTTTTATGTAAAACAACCGCAAGCGCTGTTCCCCAGCTTCCTGCTCCTAATACACTGATCTTTGCCATTACACCCTCCTTAGCTTTTATGCTTCATGGAAAATTTGTTTTCCGTTCCGTGCATCAGGCGTCCGATGTTGCTCTTATGACGCCAGATCGCCATCCCGGTGATCACCGCGCTCAGAATATATAACTCCGGCAGATACCCTTCCGACACATGAAACCAGCCCATCTGCCCGAAAATGACCGTCTGCAGTAAGAAACTGAGCACGACTAGGATCGATCCCACCGACACATAGCGCGTAATTGCCACCGCAAGTACAAAAAGTGCCAGACAGACCGGGATCTCAAACGGACAGAACGCGACCAGAAGTCCAGCTGTGCAGGCAATTCCCTTTCCGCCTTTAAACTTTAAGTAAAACGGGAAATTGTGTCCGAGGATCGCGCCAAAACCTGCGTAAAGCTCCAAAAGCTTTAACATATCGGCTCCGTCTTTCCGGAACAAAACGCGCACCAGACAGATCGCGAGCACACATTTAAAGCAGTCTCCCAAAAATGTGACCGCGCCTGCCTTCCATCCGAGATTTCTTAAAGTATTCGTCGTTCCCGCGTTTCCGCTTCCCATCGTGCGGATATCCACTTTCTGTGATTTTCCGTAAAAGTAACCGGTCACGAAACAGCCGCAGAAATAGCCGATGACCAGAGCAAGTACACGCTGTAATATCTCCATCTTAGGACTCTCCTTTTCTCTCCCGGATAATGAAGCGAAGCGCAGTTCCACGGAAGCCAAACGCGTCACGAATCCGGTTCTCTATATATCGGGTATAGGAAAAATGCATCAGTTTCTTGTCATTTACGAATACAACAAAGGTAGGCGGTTTGACCGATACCTGTGTGATGTAAAAGATCTTTAAACGTTTTCCCTTGTCGGATGGCGGCTGCTGCATTGCAACGGCTTCCGCTACGATCTCATTTAAGACACCCGTTGCCAGACGCATGGAATTGTTCGCCATGACCACATCGATCATTTCATAGAGTTTATTTAAACGCTGTCCGGTCTGTGCTGAGATAAAAAGGATCTCCGCATATGGCATAAAGCTCAACACCTGACGGATACGGTCCGAGTGTTCCTTGACCGATTTGTCATTTTTTTCGATCGCGTCCCACTTATTGACCGCAATGATGATTCCTTTTCCACGGTCATGCGCGATTCCCGCGATCTTTGCGTCCTGCTCCGTAACGCCCTCGGTCGCGTCGATCACGATCACGACAACGTCCGCGCGCTCTACCGCCGTAACAGCACGGATGATACTGTAACGCTCCAGTTCTTCCTTGATCTTGCTCTTTCTGCGAAGTCCGGCAGTATCAATAAAGACATACTCCCTGCCGCAGTATTTCACAGCCGTATCGATCGCGTCCCTGGTCGTTCCCGCGATATCCGATACGATCACGCGCTTCTCTCCGGTCAGCTTATTGATCAGGGAGGATTTTCCTACATTCGGCTTTCCGATCACCGCGATCTTCGGGCGGTCATCTTCCTCCTCCTCTGCATTCCTCTCCGGGAAATGCGCGATCACTTCGTCAAGCATATCTCCGATCCCCAGCATGGAAGCCGCAGAAACCGGGATCGGTTCCCCGATTCCCAGATTATAAAACTCATAGACATCCGGCATATACTTTTTGAAATCATCGACTTTATTGACCACAAGCACGACCGGCTTTTTGGAACGGCGCAGCATGTTTGCCACCTTTTCATCCGCATCCACAAGCCCCTGTCTGACATCCGTTATAAACATGATCACATCCGCTGTGTCGATCGCGATCTGCGCCTGCTCCCGCATCTGGGAAAGAATGATATCATCACTGTCCGGCTCGATTCCTCCGGTATCGATCAGGGTAAATGCTTTATCTAACCAGGAAACATCCGCATAAATGCGGTCTCTTGTCACACCCGGCGTATCTTTGACGATTGAAATGCGTTCTCCCGCCAGCACGTTAAAAAGCGTAGACTTTCCAACGTTCGGGCGTCCTACAATCGCTACTACTGGTTTACTCATATATTTCCTACTCCTTATTTCTATGCACGGCATAAAAATGCCACTTTCAGTTTCTTTTCATCAAAATAAATCGGGTAATACCCGACCGCTTGATTTTACAATATCTCTTCCCTGTTGTAAAGCCTTTTTCCCATCCAGGCTCTCTAGGTGCCATAAAAGGACAGGAAAAAAGCCGCCCGATCCGGCAGCTTTTCTCCTCGTTTTCTATTCGATATAATCTACATCCTGATAACGCATATTGTAATCCTGATAGGTGATCAGATCGCTCTCATCCGTGATCGCCCCGATCTCTTTTAACGCGGCGATCGTGTGCTTACACTTCTTTCCGATCGTCAGATAAGCACTGCAGCTCTGCGAAGAATACCTTTCATTATAAGAATCGCTATAATATTCCTCCCTGATCTGATCGTCCGGGAAATAAGAGCCGTTCTTGTTATAGAATTGAAGTCCGATTGCATTGATATAGATCTGATCGCTCATATATCCGGAGTTGTCCGTACTCATTTGAAAACGGATCGCATCTTCATAATTTCCCTCGCTGATGTCTTTTATCAGCGCTTCATAGACGATCTTCGCGTTCTGTGCGTTGAAGCTCAGATCATTTTCGTTATCGTACTGGTCAACATCCTGATTGTACCGCTCCAAATAACCGCTCTGCGGCACATTATCCTCATAGTACACGCCAAACTGTGCTTTCATCACATTTTCCGGTCGTTCGAGGATCGTAACCGCCTGGCCGATCACAGAATTTTTATCTTCGATCTCTTTCTGGGTTGCCGGCACTGCATAATAACGTTTGACTTTTGAGCCGTCCTTTAATTTATAGCTGATCGCGATACCATAGGTCGCATTTCCTTCCGCCGCATAGGCTTCCAGTTCACTCTTCTTTCCGATGATATCCTTATGGAGATCGATCAGTTCCTCAATCTCTTTTTCGTCTGTCAGAGCCAGTGAATTGTACTCAAGACTTGCCATTTTCACTTCTGAGACATCCGGTGTCCATGATTCAATGCCGAACACATCAAATTCCAGCATGCATAACAGCACCACCATGCAGGCAGAACCGATTCCAAGTTCCGCAAAACGTTTTTTCGAAAATACCTTAAATTTCTTTTCCAGAAACATCTGCGCAATGAAAAAGCTTACAACTCCAACGGCCAGTATCGCGCATAACGTGATCACAAATTCTTTGGTTCCGGAAACCGTGCCCTGGAAGATGGATCCAAATACCATTCCGCCAAGCAGCGCGCTGCAAATCGTCACACACCAGCGGAATACCGGTTTGACCCATCCGATGGAGATCAGATCGCCTGCGGACTCGATTCTCCGCTTACGATACGCAAAAAGCGCAAGCGCGATCAGCACAAAGGAAACAAGCACATAAACCAGTAAGGTCTTTCCACCATGCACATGATACGCATACCCGCCGGTATTTAAATATTCCGTCCCGATTCCAAGTTTCTTCGAAAGATAATACACCGGTGAAAGCACGGAAAATTTCGAGAGTGAGAAATCCGAATTGGACATTCCAAAGCACAGGAATGACACGATCACAGATCCGATCCCCTCTAACATGATCTCAACGAAATTAAGCGCCACATAGCAGACCGGAAGCGCCAGAAGCTGCCCGGTCAGCATTCCCACACAAACCGCCATGGAATAGAAAAAGAACATGTTTCCAAGCGCATACACCAAAGAGAGCATCAGATACTGCAATTCCGTAATACCGACTGCCGCACATACGAACACGCCGAGAAGCGTTGCGATCACCTGCGGTACCGCCATGAAAAGCAGACCGGAAAGGTAATTTGTAACAAAGAGTTCCTCCCTGCGCACCGGCAGTGAATGGATCATGTTCGCACTTTTGGCATTATATAAATAGGAAAAAAGAGCCATCGCAACAACCGCAGCGACTAAAAACGGCAGGATCGGTGACATGACCGCCCTCATCAGGTTTACATAACTATTTGTCCGTTCTACCGCCCGCTCTGCTTCTATCGTATAATATGCCACATTTCTGCTGCAGATATAGATACCAAACGGGATCTCAAACAGGCAGATCACAAGATATCCAAACCAGACCGGCCAGTAATGTGTAAAATTCTTCTTGAAAATCGTTTTATTAAAAAAGGATATCTTTGACTGCATAATCCACCCCTCCCAATTCGTAAATAAAGATTTCTTCCAGTGTAAGCGGAAGAACGTCCACCAGCATCGGATTTAAACGCTCGATCTGCTTTTTCGCTTCTGCCGGGTTTCCCTTGACGATCAGCGTATACACTCTTCCGGTATTTGACATATGAAGCACTTCAAAGCCATCCGGAAGCTTTGGCATCTCCGCCTGGAACGCGGTCTGTATCTTGCAGACGCTTCCCTGCAGTTCACTTAAGGACCTCTCTAAGATCACCTTTCCCTGATGCATGATCCCGACGTGGTCGCAGACATCTTCCAGCTCACGCAGATTGTGAGAGGAAACAAACACCGTTGTCTCATGCTCGGAAACATCCGCCATGATGATACTCCAGATCTGTCTGCGCATGACCGGATCGAGTCCGTCTACCGGCTCATCCAGGATCAGGATCTCCGGTCTGCAGCAGATCGCAAGCCAGAACGCCACCTGCTTTTGCATACCTTTGGAGAGTCTTCGGATGCTCCGCTTGGTATCGATGTTCGGGAAGAATTTCCGCATCTTCTCAAACAGTTTTTCGTCAAATTTCGGATAAATTCCCTGATAAAACCGCTTCATCTCCATGGTGTCCGCCTGCATGAAATAAAACAGTTCATCCGGTATGTACGCAAATTTTTCTTTTACCGCAGGATTTTCAAAAACCGGCATTCCATCGATCAGAACCGTTCCCGCATCCTGCTTGTATACGCCTGTGATATGGCGGATGATCGTTGATTTTCCCGCGCCGTTCGGGCCGACTAACCCGTAGATATCTCCCTTTCCAACGTGGAGTGTTGTACCGTCAAGCGCCCGGAATCCGTCAAACTCCTTGACCACATTTGAAACTTCTATCATTCTCTCTTTCCCCCTTCTCCAAGATCCGTAATCCGCTCTGTCAGCGCTTCCGGTTTTACAGATAAATAGAGCAGCTCTGATGTCACACTGTCAAACTGCAAAAACAGTTCTTCCTTGCGGATCTCAACCACATCATCCTGTCCCGCCGCAAATGTGCCTTTTCCGGAAACGGTATAGATATACCCCTCACTTTCCAGCTCCTTATACGCACGCTGTATCGTATTCGGGTTGATCGCCAGACTTGCCGCAAGCTCCCGGACAGAGGGAAGTTTCTCCCCGGTCTCGATCGCTTTTGAAACCAGCAGATGCTTCAGTCCATCTTTGATCTGTTCATAAATCGGTTTTGCATCACGATAATTTAACTGAATCAAATCCGTCTCTCCTCCTGTTATTTATTATACAGCCCCTTTTTGTTCTGACTGTACTGTCTGTATTGATACACTTAATATAGCATGACGGGGCTTTCGATACAATAAAGATAAACAGAGGATTTCTTTAAGAATTTATGAATATGCCGCGCCCTGTTATGGACGCAGCATTAAGAACGCGCCGAGATTGCCGCGCTTTCCGTGGCTTGCACGGTGTGAGAAAAGATACCTGTCGTTGCAGCAGGTACACAGATTGGTCGTTGCGATATGTTCCGGTCTGACACCGGCATCTGACAGAACAAGTTCATTTGCCCGCCAGAGATCCAACTGATATTTGCCGTTTCCTTTATCTCTTAAGATTTCTTTTTCTCTGCCCGGAAACGCAGCGCAAAACGCGTCCGCAACATCCGCACTCACTTCATAGCAGTCCACACAGATCGATGGTCCGATCGCGCAGATCAGATCCTCCGGTCTTGTTCCATACGCGTCTTTTAACGCCTGTACTGTTTTTTCTCCCATGCGTTTTACGGTTCCCCTCCACCCGGAATGTGAAAGCCCGATTGCGCGATGAACGGGATCTACGAAATATAAAGGCACACAGTCCGCAAAAAAGGCACAGAGCACAAGTCCCGCTTCGTCCGTAATGAGTCCGTCCACATCCCGATAATCGCGTTCGCGCAGTAACCCCTTTCCCGCATCCGCGCCGGTCACTTTCCGCACACAGGTCGTATGGGTCTGATCCGTAAACACCATTTTTTCAAAAGGGACGCCCATTGCCTCCGCGATCCGGTGGAAATTCGTTTCTACTGCCTCTCTGTCGTCTCCTCTTGTAAAGCTTAGGTTCATGCTTGAAAAGATGCCCTCGCTCACACCGCCCATCCGGGTGGAAAAGCAGTGCTCTACCATTCCGGTCTTTTCAAGCAACGGATATTTAAGCAGCGGAACCTCAGAGCCGTCCGCGGCATGGCATTTTTTCAGATATAAACTGTCTGTATCATTTTTTCGTTTTAATTCCATAATAAACTCCTGATCTGAATCATCTCTGATATTCGAACGCGTTTTTTTCATGCCGCACCGTACCGTCTCCGTAGATCGCGATCACATCAAAACGGCACGAAATATCCTCCGTGATCCCATGCGTCATACAGTAATAAGCTGCGGTCTGACAGATCCGTTTCTGTTTTCTTCTGTCTACCGCCTCCAGTGGATCTCCGTAGCCGTTCGTGCTGCGGTATTTCACCTCGACAACAATGAGTTCTCCCTCTTTGTCCGCCAGGATGTCGATCTCCCCGAAACGGCTTTTATAATTCTGTTCAAGGATCTGATATCCTTCTTTTCTTAAATACTGCGCCGCCTGTTCTTCGTATTCCGCGCCGGTTTTTCTCGTATTCATGCTATTTTTTGATTGCCTCCACTTTTCCGCGCAGACGATCCATGTCATCCACAAATACCAGGATCTGCGCCACCACATCATAAAGCTCCGGCGGGATCATATCTCCGATATCCAGCCTTGATAAGGTGGATGCCAGTTTATCATCCTCGTAAAGCGGGACTTCATTCTCTTTCGCGGTTTCAATGATCCGCTCCGCGACCTCGCCTTTTCCGGTCGCAAGTATCTTAGGTGCGCGCTCTCCCGGCGTATACGCAACCGCTACCGCTGTTTTTTCTTTCTTTTTTCTATCCAACATATCTTATGCCCTCATATCAAAAGAATACCGGTGTACCATTCCGCCCGCCGGCTTGTCCCGCTTTAGGAAATCATCCACAAGATCCACTTTCTTTTCTTCATTTTCCACATCGATCCTGCACTGATATCCCAGTTTTTCCAGCTGCTGCTGCAAGAGCGGCACATGCGCCTCCACCACCTGATAGGATGCCTCATCCGACAGATAAAATCTGGTTCCCACATTTTTTCCATGCATCTTTACCGAGACATCGGTGGAACCGAGATGCTCCATATCAAGATGCAAAAATGCGCTGAGCTCTCCGTCCTTTTCCGCAAACTTCCTTTTATTGGTGTATACATACAGATCTCCCTTTGCATTCTGATGCGCCATCTTAAGCGGGATCTGCATATAAGTATAGGTCTGGTTTAAGACATTCATGAAATTGATGTTATTTGAAAGATCCGATGCCGCCTGCGCGGTCTGTGTGTTTCCGCCCGCTTCCGCAAGGATCTGCGAAAGCTGTCCCATCTGCCGATCCACCCGCGCGTAAAATTCGTTCATTTTCCCGGAATCTTTGATATCCTGCGGCTTTAAGAGCCACTCTTCCTCGAGGGCACTGCGGAGCACCTGCTGGTAAGACTTTCCGGCAAACAGTTTTCGCACCATATGTTCCCTGCCGTCTCCGCCATCCGCAAGCAGCCCGCTCAATTCTGTCAAAAACTGCTTTGGCGTAAGTTTGGAAATGTCTGTATCTTTGCCCGAAAGCTCTGTGTATACCGACTTTAAGTCCTCTAACTGCGCCGGATCCAAGACCGCCGCCAGTCTTGCCGGCATGCCAGCTTCCGCGTCACCAGGCTGTGACGTCTGTGCGGCCGTCCCGGTCTCTGCAATCGTTTCTGCTGCCTGTGCGGTCTGCGCTGTTCCATTCTCTGCTGCTGCTTCCGTGGTCTGAGCTGCTCCGCTTTCTGTTACCGTCTCCGCCGCTTTTGCAGTCTGTGACGCTCCATTCTCTGCACCTGCTTCCGTAGTCTGCGCTGTTCCGGTCTTCGCCTCTCCTGCCACCAGTTCCACCTGCGGCGTCTGTGACGCTTCCTGTCCCTTTACCGTCACACTGCCCGCGGTCTCTGTATCCGCGAGCATTGCCGTGATCTCTTTATGAAACGCGATCGCATCGGAAACCGACATTGTTTCGTTCCCCGCCATCTCCGGCAGTGTCTCGAACAGTGTGTTCAGCTCCTTCATCATCGCATTCTGGTCTGTCTTATAATTTTCAAATGCAGCCGCGTTTTCCTCTGTGACCGGAAGCCCGAGTTTGGTCATCTCAACCAGCGTTGCCGGCGCAACATTCGGGTGGCTTCCCGACAGGCGCACCATTGCCATCAGGCTGCTCTTGTCGATCGGCATCTGCTCCTGCATCATCGTATTGACCAACGTCAGGTTTTTATCATTCACATTGAGCCCCGCAGCATCGAGTGCCTTTAATAAGGTAGGATTTCCCTCCGGTCCGGTCTGGAACGGACGGATCTCAATCTGCATGCCGTTGTTGGATTTCACCTGAAAGAACATGGATTCCCCGACGTTTAATGAAACACCGGCGGAAAGCCGCGCTGACACGTTTCGCCCGTCGCTTAACCCGAGCAACACTTCTCCGTTTTCCATCTCATTGACGGTCGCCTCAAAAACGCTCCCTGCCGGCAGCATGCGCATTGCCTGTGCCAGTGTCGGATTCGTGCCTGATACGCCGGTCGCATTTCCGGTTCCCTGTGAATTTACCGCTGTATTTCGATCATATTGTCCAAAAAGATCCGATATCTGCATAAACATCCATCCTTAAACAAAATTTTTGATAAAAGACGCGCGGTGAATCGGTGTCGGCCCGTATTTTTTAAGTGCCGCAATGTGCTCCGCCGAACCATAACCCTTATTCGAAGCAAAATCATACTCCGGCATGATCCTGTCATACTCCACCATCAGGCGATCCCTGGTCACTTTTGCCACAATACTTGCCGCCCCGATCGAAATGCTCTTCGCATCTCCCTTAATGATTGGCACCTGTTTTATGTCAACCTGTGGGATCGTAACCGCATCGTTTAATAATATATCGGGTTTTACCGCAAGATTCCTTATAGCTTCCCGCATTGCTTCGTAAGTCGCCTGCAGAATATTGATCTCATCGATCCTAGCAGGGCCTACCATACCGATTCCGACCGCGACCGCTTTTTCCATGATCTCATCATAGAGCATTTCACGCTTTTTTGCGCTCAGTTTTTTGGAATCGTTGATATACAAAATATCGCAGTCTTCCGGCAGGATCACCGCTCCCGCCACGACCGGTCCCGCAAGCGGGCCTCTGCCGACTTCATCGATCCCGCAGATATATCCGTAACCGGCATATTCTTTCTCATATTTTTTCAGCGCTTCGATCCTTGCTTTTTCCTGTTCCAGCTTTTCGATACGCCTTTTTGCCTGCGCGATCAGCGTCTGCACGCCGCTTCTTTCATCCAGACTGTACTTTTCTATAAAATCAGGCAACAGATTATCCTCTGCTGCCTTTAATTCTTCCCTGATCTCTCCGATTTTCTTTTCCATGCTGTTCCTCTTTTGTCTTTATGCATCCTGCTCCGGGCTCTCTAACGTCAATGCGCCCAGCTGTCCGCTTCTGAATTCATCGATCACGAGTGCCGCCGCCTTGCTGTAGTCATACTCATTGCCCTTTTTTATGCATTTGCGGTTGACCGCGATCTCCTCTAACACCTTCGCTGCCGCGTTTTCGCCCTCTGCGGCTTCTTCCGCCACTCCGTAGCGGGCATGCAAAACGCCCGGATACTCCTCTAACATATACTCAATAAACAGCATTGCCAGCTCATCAATGTTTAGGATCTCATCCTTGATCGAGCCGATCCACGCCAGCCGCATTCCGACCTTCTGATCCTCAAATTTCGGCCAGAGAATACCCGGCGTGTCAAGAAGCTCCACGTTCTTATTGAGCCGGATCCACTGTTTTCCTCTCGTAACACCCGGTTTGTTTCCGGTCTTGGTACACGCTTTTCCCGCAAAAGTATTGATAAAAGTCGATTTTCCGACATTCGGGATCCCCACGACCATCGCGCGCACCGGACGGTTCAAGATCCCGCGCTTGCGGTCTCTCTCCGTCTTTTCCTTACATGCCTCCGCGATCACGTTCTGAACCGATTTCATCCCGTTCTTTTTTCTGGAATCCAGTTTTACCGCATAAAAGCCTCTGCCTTTAAAATAATCCATCCACTGCTCTGTCTTCTTATCATCCGCAAGATCCGCCTTATTCATCAGGATCAGACGCGCCTTGTTCTTTCCTAGCTCATCAATGTCCGGATTGCGGCTGCTCATCGGTATTCTGGCATCGACCAGCTCAATGACCAGATCGACCAGCTTCATATCCTCCTGCATCATCCGCTTTGCCTTGGTCATATGACCCGGATACCACTGAAACTGCATACTTCATCCTCCTGTTTTACTTTATAAATCCAAACCGGTCTCCCGTGGATATCACAAACCACGCTTTTCCGATAATATATTCCCGTTTGATATTTCCGATATTCGCATACCGGCTGTCCTCACTGTTATTGCGGTTATCCCCGAGCACAAAATATTCATCATCGCCCAGCGTAACTGCATCCGCCGCAAGCCCCGCGTCTTCGATCGCCGCGACATCGACCTTTTCCGTAAACTCTGTTCCGTTTACATAGATCCTTCCATTCTTAATCTGTACGGTATCTCCCGGAACGCCGATCACACGCTTCACATAATAATGTGATTTTTCATTTCCGTTTGGGAGAAATACGATGACATCATTTGCCTTTGGCCCGATCACCTTATACATAAAACGGTTGACCAGGATCTGATCCCCGTTTTCGAGCGTCTCCGACATAGACTGCCCCACCACGCTGGTACGCATTCCGATAAAATACACCAGCACAAACGCCATCATAAGCACAATGGCAATCTCAATGATCCAGGAAAAAATCTCTTTTAACAGCGGGAAATTCACATCTTTCTTCCTGCGGTTAAAATCCAGTCCTGTCCTTCTGTATCTTCTCATGCCGCTTTCCTCATAAAACAATAAGAGGAACAATTCACACTTTGAAATTGTCCCTCTCTCGCATTTCTTATTTTACTAATTCTTTTACTTTCGCTTTCTTACCGATACGTCCGCGTAAGTAATTCAGTTTCGCACGTCTTACTTTACCATGTCTTACAACTTCGACTTTCTCAACATGCGGAGAATGTAACGGCCAGGTCTTTTCTACGCCGACACCGTTTGAAAACTTTCTTACAGTGAAAGTCTCGCGGTTGCTTCCGCCCTGTCTCTTTAATACAGTTCCTTCAAAAACCTGAATTCTTTCACGGTTTCCTTCTTTGATCTTAGCGAATACCTTAACAGTATCACCAACACGGAATTCCGGTACTTCAGCTTTTAACTGTTCTGCTTCAATGCTCTTAATAATTTCACTTGCGTTCATTTTGTGACCTCCTGATTCTTTTGATGTTCTTAATACAATTTGTAACAGAGGACCATCGCGTTTATTTCACAACTATCCAATCTTACCATACTATTTACAGCTTGGCAAGACTTTTCTCACTAATTTTTTGCCATGCGATCTGTTCTGGAAAATCCGCTTCCCCCGCGCAGACCGTGATCCTGCAGTCTGCCCTCTCATACTCTTTAAAAAAGACCTCTGTGTCCCGCTTATGCGCCGGCAGATCCTCCGGTTCAAGCACCAGAAACTGATCGAGACGCATGGTCAGGCCATCGCCGTTCCTTTTCGCAAAGCTTTCCTTTCTCGTCCAGAGCCTGCAAAAGGCTTCCGCTTTCTTTGGCTGTGCCTCCAGCCATGCAGATTCTTCCGGCGCAAAGAAGCGTTTCGCGAGCTGTAACGCCTTCACATCCTCACGCACGCACTCTGCGTCGATCCCGACCGCGCCTCCTGTGCTGTATGCGCACACCACATAGCCGCCGGAATGGGAAAGGTTCACATCCGCCCTTGTCCCATCGGAAAGATAAAGCAGGCGCTTCCCGTGCGCTCCCGTCTGAAAACGCGCAGTGCGCTCTGTCATGCCATGTTTTCGCAGCACCTGATCGAGCAGCCAGCCTGCGGCTATGCTCTGCCGCCTTGCATCTTCTTTTTTGCACCTGCGGATCTTTTCCAGCCGGTAATCCGAAAACAGTCCCACATAATTCTGCTCCTGAAAGAGCATCTCCCATGCCGGGGAATCCTGCGCGTTCCCGTCAAGCCCATAGACTTCGATCATAAATTCTTTCGCTCTTTCTCGGAAAGCTCCGCCCGCTTTAGCAGATCCGGTCTGCGCTCCTTGGTGCGTAAAATCGACTGTTCCCTGCGCCACGCATCCACTTTCGCGTGATCGCCGGATAAAAGGATCGGCGGGACTTTTTTCCCGTGCCACTCCTCCGGTCTGGAATACTGCGGATACTCGAGCAGACTGCCCTCAAAGGATTCCGTACTGCCGGATTCCTGATTGCTCAGCACGCCCGGCACCATGCGGGAGATCGCGTCCACCATGACCATCGCCGGAAGCTCGCCGCCGGTCAGCACATAATCTCCGATCGAGACATAATCCGTCACGATCTCCTCAAGCACACGCTCATCAATGCCCTCGTAATGTCCGCAGAGCAGGATCAGATCTTCCTCTTTTGCGTATTCCTTTGCCATTCCCTGATGGAACGTCGGTCCCTGCGGGGTCAGATAAACCGTCCGCGGACGATAGCCGATCTTCGTAACGATCGCCTGCCACGCGTCATAGATCGGCTGCGCCTGCATGACCATACCCGCTCCGCCGCCATATGGATAATCGTCCACTTTCTTGTGGCGGTCAAGCGTATAATCTCTGATATTGACCGCTTCAATGGATAAAATGCCCTTTTCCACCGCGCGTCCGATGATGCTTGTGTTCAGTCCCTGCTCCACCATGTCTGGAAACAGGGTCAGTATATGAAATCTCATAATAACCTCTTTTATTTCTTATTGATATCCCGCAGTCCCTCCAACAGATGAAGTGTCATCACTCCGCCTTCGATATCCACGTTCTTTACGCAGTCCTTGATGGCCGGGACCAGAAGCTCGTCCTCCCCGTCTTTCTTAATGATGTAAACGTCATTCGCGCCGGTCTGCAGCACATCTTTGATCGTGCCGAGTTCCTCGCCCTCTTCGGTCACTGCGCACATCCCGATCAGATCGGCAATAAAGTATTCATCTTTCTTTAACTTGACTGCATGTTCTCTTGTCACATAAAGGCTTTTGCCTTTATATTTTTCAATATCATTTATATTATCGATTCCCTTGAACTTCAAAATAACCAGGTTTTTAAAGAACTTCACCTGTGCGATCTCCAAAGGCAACTGTTCTTTTCCGGTATCCAAGATTACTTCTTTTAATTTTTTAAAGCGGTTTGCGTCATCCGTTGTCGGAAATACCTTGACTTCACCGCGCACGCCATGTGTTGTGGTGATCACACCTACCTGCAATAAATCTTCCAACCCATCTTCCTCCTGCTTTTCCCGATATCCAATGAGGGCACTGTAAAATATCCTGTCCATGCGGCTATTTTACAGTGCCCTCATTTTCATTACTGTACAATTTCTACAATAACTTTTTTGTTTTCTTTTGAGGCTGCTGCTTTCACTACAGAACGGATCGCTTTCGCGATACGTCCCTGTTTGCCAATTACTTTACCCATGTCGGTCTGCGCGACACGCAGCTCCACTACAAGGGCTTTGTCATTTTCGCTTTCAGTAACAACTACTTCATCCGGATGATCTACCAGTGATTTTGCAATTACTTCCACTAATTCTTTCATTACATTCACCTCACAAATCCCAAATGATTATTTTACGATACCGGTAGCTTTGAAAATTCTGTTTACAGTAGCGGTCGGCTGTGCGCCGTTTGCTAACCATTTCTTTGCCAGTTCTTCATTTACATGATATTCACTAGGATCTTTTGTTGGATCATAAGTTCCGATTTCCTCGATGAATCTGCCATCTCTTGGAGAATTCGCATCTGCTACAACGATTCTATAAAAAGGAGCTTTTTTCTGTCCTAATCTTCTTAATCTGATCTTTACCACTTTCTTTCACCTCCTTGCAGGGTATTTCTATCAAAATCAACAGTTATCTGTTGGATTCTGCAAATCTTAAAACGGGAATTTCATTTTCCCGAAGCCGCCGAGTTTTCCTCTGCCGCCTTTTCCGCCGAACATGCCCGGCATCTGTTTCATCATCTTTTTGGTCTGTTCAAACTGCTTGACCAGGCGATTGACCTCCGCGATATCCACACCCGCGCCCTGCGCGATCCGGCGTTTTCTGCTCGGATTTAAAATGGATGGATTGCTGCGTTCCTTCGGTGTCATGGAGTAGATGATTCCTTCCACACGCGCCATCTGTTTTTCATCGATCGCACTCTCGATCTGTGAGAGCTGCGCGCCGCCGATCCCCGGCATCATGCCGAGCACCTTGGAGATACCGCCCATTTTTTTCATCTGGTTCATGGATTCGAGATAATCATCAAATCCAAACTCAGCCTTTTTGAGCTTCTGCTCCATCTTTTTGGCTTTTTCCTCATCGAGGTCTTCCTGTGCCTTTTCAATGAGCGTTAAGACATCACCCATTCCAAGGATACGGGATGCCATACGATCCGGATAAAACTGCTCGAGATCGGAAAGTTTCTCACCCATACCGACATAAAGGATCGGCTTTCCGGTTACCGCACGGATCGACAATGCCGCTCCGCCTCTGGTATCACCGTCTAATTTGGTCAGGATCACGCCATCGATCCCGATCTTTTCATCGAAAGTGCCCGCGACATTCACGGCGTCCTGACCGGTCATCGCGTCAACGACAAGGATCGTCTCTGTCACCTCGATATTTTCTTTTATCTCAACGAGTTCCGCCATCATCTCTTCATCTACATGAAGACGTCCGGCAGTATCGATGATCACTACATTAAATCCGCCTTTTGCGGCATGTTCCATCGCGGCTTTCGCGATATCCACGGGACGGTTCTTATCTCCCATGGCAAATACTTCCACGCCCTGCTTCTCGCCATTGATCTTTAACTGATCGATCGCAGCCGGACGGTAGACATCACAGGCAACCAAAAGCGGTTTTCTGCCTTTTTGCTTTAATTTTCCGGCGATCTTCGCTGTCGTGGTCGTCTTACCTGCACCCTGAAGACCTGCCATCATGAGCACGGTGATCTCGTTCGACGGCTTTAACAAAAGCTCTGTCGTCTCAGATCCCATGAGTTTTACCATTTCCTCATTTACGATCTTAATGACCATCTGTCCCGGATTCAGACCGTTCATAACATCCGATCCGATCGCGCGTTCCTGTACCGACTTCGTAAACTGTTTTACCACCTTGAAGTTTACATCCGCCTCAAGAAGCGCCAGCTTGACTTCCTTTAACGCTGCTTTGACATCATCCTCGGTCAGGCGTCCCTTGCTCCGCAGATTGCGGAATACGTTCTGCAGTTTTTCTGATAAACTGTCAAATGCCATATTACAGCTCCTCTAATATCTCATTGGATAAATTCTCTATCTCGTTTAAAATCTGATCTTCCGGCTTTTCATGAAACTGCTTTGCCAGAATATGGATCTTTGATACTTTCTGCTTCGCGGAAAGGAACTTCGCTACCAGATGCAACTTCTCCTCGTAGCCTTCGAGCGTCCGGTTACAGCGTCTCACCATATCATGCACGCCCTGTCTGCTGATTCCCTCGTCCTTCGCGATCTCGCCAAGGGAGAGGTCATTAAATACAAAATCTTCATATATCCTGCGCTGATGTTCGTTCAAAAGCTCTCCGTAAAAATCATACAGATAAGCCTGTTCCAGCTTTTCTTCCATATCCGACTCCTTATCTGCGAACCTAGTATATCATACAATAAAAGAAGCAGGGTGTCAAGTGTTTTTTCTTTACACCCTGCTTCTTTTTTGAAAAAGCTGCATTTAATGGAATAAATAAGCCAGTTCCACGATCCCGCCTGCCAGCGAAAGCAGCGAGAACGCCCCTGCCGCCACCTCGATCTTTCCTTCATGCAGAAAGAAATTCGCGGTGGAAAAGGTAAATACAAAGGCAAGCAGGGCGAACGGCAGGAATTTCACAGGCGCGAAAGACACATGACCGATCCACGCGACGAAAACCGCCGCTCCAAAGCCCGCCGCAAAACAAAGAAGGAGAAGGATCACGAAAAAGATCCGGTTTTTAAAAGACGGTTTCTTTTCACTCCGCATCTCGACTTTGGCAATCTTCTTTTCCGCTTTTTTCGCCAGTTTTGCGTTGCGCGCGTCCTCTTTTTCCAGCTGTTTTCTTCTTTTTTCTTCCAGCTCGCGCCCTTTCATCTCTTCCTCAAACGCGGCTCTCTGCTGTTTTAAATCTTCTTTTTCCTGTTTTTTCCGCTCTTTTTCCCGGAGCTTTTCTTCCCTTCGTTCCTGTCTTGTTACCTTTTCTTCTTTCGGCCGTTCTTCCTCAAAAATGTCTTCGCTTCTTCCAAACATTCGCTGCCCTCCGCCATTTTCTTTCCAAAAAACTTACAGATTTGCCTGAACTACTTTCGGTTTGTAACCGTTTCTCTCCAGTGCGCTTATGATCTTGTTCTTGTGATCGGTTCCAAACGATTCCATCGTGATACGGAGTTCTACCTGCGCGGTACGGTTTGTTGTAACGAACTGATTATGCTCCAGTTTTACTACGTTACCCTGCTCTTTGGCGATCGTATCCGCCACCTTGCAGAGTTCACCCGGCTTATCCGGAAGCAGTACCGATACGGTAAAGATACGGTCACGGAAAATAAGTCCCTGCTGTACGACCGATGACATCGTGATCACATCCATGTTTCCGCCGCTTAAGATGGAAACCACACGTTTATCCTTCACATTCAGATGCTTTAACGCGGCAACCGTAAGAAGACCGGAATTTTCCACGATCATCTTATGATTTTCCACCATATCAAGGAAAGAAACGACTAACTCATGATCTTCTACGGTAATGATATCATCCAGATTTTTCTGAAGATACGGGAAGATCTTTGATCCCGGTGTCTTTACCGCGGTTCCGTCCGCGATCGTGTTGACGTTCGGAAGCGTCGTCACTTTTCCGGAAGCCAGGGACGCCTTCATACATGCAGCGCCCGCCGGCTCCACGCCGATGACTTTTACCTTCGGATTTAAGAGCTTGGCAAGTGTGGACACACCGGTCGCAAGTCCGCCGCCGCCGATCGGAACGAGGATATATTCCACAAGCGGAAGTTCTTTAAAGATCTCCATCGCGATCGTTCCCTGTCCGGTCGCAACCGCCGGATCATCGAACGGATGCACGAACGTATAGCCCTTTTCCTCGGCAAGCTTTAACGCATACTCACAGGCTTCATCATAAACATCCCCGTGAAGGATCACCTCCGCGCCATATCCTTTGGTGCGGTTTACCTTGATAAGCGGTGTCGTCGTCGGCATAACGATTACTGCCTTGACACCATAACATTTTGCCGCGTAGGCAACGCCCTGCGCATGGTTTCCGGCAGATGCCGTGATCAGCCCCTTCTTTCTTTCCTCATCGGAAAGTGTGCTGATCTTATAATAAGCGCCGCGCACTTTGTACGCGCCGGTATACTGTAGATTTTCCGGTTTTAAATAAACCTTGTTTCCACTCTGTCCGCTCAGATACTCGCTGTATACAAGCTTTGTCTCCAACGTTACTTCTTTTACTTTCTCACTTGCTTCCTCAAACTTATCCAATGTCAACATCTTAATCATTTTCTCCTTCCTCGTGTTCCTGTGCTCCCTCACCACGGTCGAACAGCGCGTTCACAAATTCTTCCGGGTCAAACTTCTGCAGATCATCGATCGTTTCACCGACACCGATGTATTTCACCGGGATCTGTAATTCGGACTGGATCGCCACTGCGATTCCGCCCTTTGCCGTTCCGTCCATTTTGGTCAGGATGATTCCGGTCAGATCCGTCACTTCCGCGAACTGTTTTGCCTGTGCGAGCGCGTTCTGTCCGGTTGTGGCATCCAACACTACCAGTGTCTCACGGTATGCGTCCGGATATTCTTTTTCCAGGATCCGGTTGATCTTTCGCAGTTCTTCCATCAGGTTCTTCTTGTTGTGCAGTCTTCCTGCCGTATCGCAGAGAAGGACATCCGCGTTTCTTGCTTTTGCCGCCGCAACCGCGTCATAAATGACTGCCGCCGGGTCGCTTCCCTCCTGGCCGCCGATCATGTCCACGCCGGCACGGTTCGCCCATTCTTTTAACTGTTCTCCTGCCGCCGCGCGGAATGTATCCGCCGCCGCAAGTACCACTTTCTTTCCCTGCGCCTTTAATTTTCCCGCAAGCTTTCCTACAGATGTTGTTTTTCCCACACCGTTGACACCAACGATCAGTACCACCGACTTTTCTTCCTCAAACCGGTACGCGGTCTCTCCCACCTGCATCTGTTCTTTGATGCTTTCGATCAGAAGTTCCTTGCACTCATCCGGCTTCTTGATGTGGTTTTCCTTCACCTTCTGCTTTAAGGATTCCAAAATATTTTCTGTCGCGGAGACTCCGATATCTCCCATGATGAGGATTTCCTCGATCTCTTCGTAAAAATCCTCATCGATCTGAGAAAAGCCGCCAAACACCGCGTCTATCCCGGATACGATATTATCTCTTGTCTTGGTCAGTCCCGATACGAGACGACTGAAAAAACCTTTTTTCTCTCCCATCTTCTGCCCTTCTTTCTTTTTTGCTACTGTTCCAGATCATTTTCGATCAGATTTACCGATACCAGCGTGGAAACGCCCTTTTCCTGCATGGTGATACCATACAGACGATCTGCCGCATTCATGGTTCCTCTTCGGTGCGTGATCACGATAAACTGTGTATTTTTCGTCAATTTATGCAGATACTGCGCAAAACGGTCTACGTTTGAATCATCGAGCGCCGCCTCGATCTCGTCCAAGAGACAGAACGGAGACGGTTTCAGATTCTGGATCGCGAACAAAAGCGCGATCGCCGTCAGCGACTTCTCGCCACCGGAAAGCTGCATCATGTTCTGGAGCTTCTTTCCCGGCGGCTGCGCGATGATACGGATGCCGCATTCCAGGATGTCCTCATCCTCCACCAGTTCCAGGGTTCCCTTTCCGCCACCGAAAAGGTCCTTAAACGCCTTGTCAAATTCATGCTGGATCTCTGCGAATTTTTCTGTGAACTGCTTACGCATTCCGCTGTCCAGATCCTCGATCACGCCGATCAACGTCTTCTCGGCTTCGATCAGGTCATCATGCTGGTTTTTCAAAAACTCGTAACGCTCGGAGAGTTCCTTGTAATCCTCGATCGCATTGACATTGACATCCCCGAGTTTGCGGATCTCCTCTTTTAACGACGCGATCATCTTTTTTAACTGCGGAAGATCCCCATACTCCTCCCTGCGCAGTTCTTCTGCCGCATGAAGTGTCAGTTCATATTCTTCCCACATATAATTGTTCTGGTATTCCTGTGCTTCCTCGAGTTTTTCCCTCTGGGAATTCAAACGGAAGATCTCCTTGTCAAGTTCTCCGACGCGTTTGGTGATATCCTCGCGTTTCTGAAAGAATCCCTTATATTCCGCAGACATCTCTTCTTTTTTTGCCTGATCTTCTTTTAACTGCTTCTCCAGATCCGCATGGCTGCCATCCGAGGCAAGAATCGTCTTTTCGATCTCCTCGATGTCGTGTTTTTTCTTCTGGACATCACCTTTTGCCTCTTTTGCCTGATTTTTCAGGGAATCCGCTTCTTCTTTCAGATGCGCGATCTCCCGGTCGATACGTCCGGTATTTTCCAGGATAAATTCTTCCTTCTGTAAAAATCCTGCCTCTTCCATCTGGATCTTCGCCGCTTTTTCCTTTGCGGCATCTTCCGCTTTGGTCTGTTCCTCTAACACGCTCTGGAGCCGGTTGTTTTCCTCTCCGATCTCCTTCTCGCGTTTTGCCATGGCTTCGATCTCGTCTGTGATCTTTTCCTTGTTTTCCGCGATCTCCGCGATCTGCGCCTCGATCTCTTTGCTCTCGCGTCTCAGACCTGCATAGACATTTTCGCTCTCTTCCTGTCTGTCCTTTGCGCGTTTCAAATTCATTTCCGCGGTGTTCTGTGCAAGATACTGCTCCTGCAGTTTTACTTTCGCGGACTCGATATCCTCAGCAAGAAGCGCCTGCGCGGTCTTTATCTCTTCCGACCTTGCCCTGTAACTTTTGATCTGTGCCACCAGCTCTTTCATGCTCTGTTCAAGCGTGTCGATCTCCCGCTTTCTTCCAAGCAGATTGCTGTTATTTTTGAACGCTCCACCTGCCAGCGAACCGCCCGGGCTTAGATATTCCCCTTCCAGCGTGACGATATGTAACGAATACTGGCTTTTTTTCGCCAGTGCCAGTGCATGGTCGATCGTGTCTGCCACAAGCACCCTGCCAAGCAGATAGGAAAGCACACCCGCGTATTTTTCCTGCGTCTGCACCAGCGTATTCGCGAATCCGAGGATTCCTTCCTCCGCCAGATACTTCTCGTTTTTGGAATTATCTTTTCCGCGGACACTGGTCAGCGGCAGAAATGTCGCGCGTCCCAGACGGTTTTTCTTTAAATAACCGATCATCCGCTTCGCGGTCGTCTCATCCTCCGTCACGATATTCTGGATATTTCCGCCAAGCGCTGTCTCGATCGCGGTCTCATATTTTTTATCGACTTTGATTAGATCCGCCACAACGCCAAGAAGTCCGGCTTCGTTCTCTTTTTGTTCCATCACTTTGCGGATACTGTTTCCGTATCCCTCGTAACGCTCCGCGATGTTCTTTAACGATTCCAGCTTCGACTGCTCCTTGTGGTAGGAAAGTCTCGCCGTATCCAGCGTCTCATTTACTTCCCGCTGTTTTTTCTTCCATTCCGCAGCTTTCTGCTCCATCTCCTGCATGGAAGAATTTAAGTCTGAGATCACCTCACAGGTCTTTTTATATTCTTCCTCATACTGCCCGAGGACATTCTTTAAATCATTTTCCTCGCTCTTCCGCTCCAAAAGCCGCTTGGTGAGTTCCGCCTTACGGATGTTGATCTGCTCTAACATCGTATCGTAACGCTGTTGTCCCGCTTTGATCGATGCCTTGTTATTTAAAAGGGCAATGATCTCGCTCTTGCCCGCTTCCATGCGTGCACTGCACTGCGCGATCTCATCCCGGATCTTTTTTAAATCCTCTTCCGCCTGCCGCCGCTTCGCGCCGGTCTCTTCAAGCCCCGCAGCCAGTTCTTTTTTCCGCTCCTCGTAAGTTGCGCGCTCCGCCTGCTTTGCTTCCTTCTCCCGCTCGATCGCGTCCAGACGGCTCTTTAAATGCTCATCGGTAAGTTCCGCCGTGTGGATCTGTTCACGCAGGACATTGATCTGCCCTTCCAGCTTTCCTTTCATAACGCTGGTGTTACTCAGCTGATCCTTGGTCTGGTCGATCTTTTCATCAAGCGCTTCCATCTCGCGTTCCAGCTTCTCATACTCGGATTTAATGCCCTCGTAGGATTCATTCGCCTCTTTTAACTCGTCATCCGCGATCCGGTACTTACCGGCCACTTCTTTTTGCTGTTCCTCGATCCTCTTTGTTTCCAGAAGAAACATATTGACATCGTAAGTTTTCAGTTCTTCTTTTTTCTGAAGATAGATCTTCGCGGTTTTCGCCTGTTTTTCCAGCGGAATAACCTGGCGCTCAAGTTCCGACAAAATGTCATTGACACGGACAAGGTTCTCCCGCTCGTCCGCCAGCTTTTTCTGCGCCGCAGCCTTTCTGCGCTTAAATTTTACGATTCCTGCCGCTTCATCAAAAAGTTCTCTCCGTTCCTCCGGCTTACCGTTTAGGATCTTTTCGATCTGACCCTGTCCGATGATGGAATATCCCTCTTTACCGATACCGGTGTCATAAAACAGTTCGTTGACATCCTTAAGACGGCACGGATTTCCATTCAAAAGATACTCGCTCTCGCCGGAACGGTACACGCGACGTGCTACCGTGACCTCCGCGAAATCCACTGCCAGCTTGTGATCCGAATTGTCCAGTGTGATCGCGACATACGCATAGCTTAACGGTTTCCTGTTCTCGGTTCCCGCAAATATGATATCCTGCATGCTGGCACCACGAAGCTGTTTTGCGCTCTGCTCACCGAGCACCCAGCGCACGGCATCCGCGACATTACTCTTTCCACTGCCGTTTGGCCCCACAATGCCGGTAATTCCGTTATGAAAATCAAAAACGATCTTATTGGCAAAGGATTTAAAGCCGTGTACCTCAATACTCTTTAAATACATATTCTCTCCCGTTTCCTGTCTGTTACTTTTTCAGTTTCAGCAATGCCTGATAAGCCGCTTCCTGTTCCGCCGCTTTCTTTGTGTGTCCCTCGCCCTTTCCGATTAGCATTTCTCCGATCCAGGCCTCGACCATAAAGTGTTTGTCATGATCCGGTCCTTCTTCCCCGACAAGGCGGTAACACAGTTCCTCCTTGTAGGATGCCTGCACTACCTCCTGAAGGATAGTCTTGCTATCATAAAAGAGCTGCTTATGTTCAATATCCGTCAGAATAAATTTTAAGATAAACTCTTTTGCACTAGCAAAACCACCGTCTAAATAAATGGCACCGATAACCGCTTCAAGCGCGTCCGAAAGGATGGACTTGCGTTTTCTTCCGCCGGTCATATCTTCTCCCTTGCCAAGCAGGAGATAATCGCCAAGATTCAGCTGTCTGGTACAAAACGCCAGTGTCGGCTCACAGACCAGGCTCGCGCGCATCTTCGTCAGATCGCCTTCCGGCAGTTTCGGGTAATTTAAGTATAAAAACTCACTTGACACGATCTCAAGCACCGCATCTCCCAGAAATTCGAGACGTTCATTGTCCGATCCCTTTTTCATATGTTTTTCATTGGCATAGGAACTGTGTGTCAATGCCTGTGAAAGCAGTCCCGGTGTTTGAAACTGATATCCGATCACCTCTTGAAACTCTAATTGTTTTCTCATCTTCTTCTCCTCACCGCAGTAATTTCTCTTCTATTATGAAACGAAAGATAAAGCCCTTCTAAAAGGGCTTTATCTTTCGTCTCTCTGATCCGCCAAAAGAATCCAGCGCGATTAGTTGTTTAACGCATTTTTGATCTGCTCTACCGCATCTGAAACGGTAACGATCTTTTCTGCTTCTTCATTTTCGATCTCGATATCGAATTCTTCCTCTATTCCCATAATGATCTGGAACACATCCAGGGAGTCTGCTCCCAGATCATCCACAAATGTTGTGTCCATTGTGATCTCATCTTCATCCACATTTAATACTTCCGCAATAATTTTTTTTAACTTTTCGAATTCCATACGTCATTTCCTTTCTATGCTTCTGTCTTTTCCTCAGAAACTATAATATTTTTTTTGATCTTTCCATTGATATCTTCATTCTTAAATGTGACACACTGAATGATGGAGTTGGTTACCTCCATTGCCTTTGCACTGCCGTGTGTCTTTACGACCAGTCCGTTCAGTCCAAGCAGTGGTGCTCCGCCGTATTTGGAAGCGTCAAACTCTTTTAACGTCTTTTTCAATGCCGGAAGCGCCATTGCCGCTCCGATCTTGCTTGTCACACTGCTCATCATGCCCTGCTTTACAAGACTGATCAGTGTAGAGCTGAGTCCCTCATACAGCTTTAAGATGACATTTCCCACAAACGCTTCACAGACGATTACATCCGCTCCGCCATGCGGGATCTCTCTGGCTTCGATCGAACCAACGAAATTGATATCGGTACACGCCTTGAGTAACGGAAATGTTTCTTTGACTAACGCATTTCCCTTATCTTCCTCTGCCCCGATATTTACGATCGCCACTCTCGGATTCTTGATCCCAACTACATGTTCCATGTAGATCGACCCCATCTTCGCGAACTGCACCAGATGGGAAGGACGCGCATCCACATTGGCTCCGCAGTCGATGAGGAGTGAAACGCCGCTCTCGGTCGGGATGATCGGTGCAAGCGGCGGCCGCTCGATCCCACGGATCCTTCCGACAATAACCTGTCCGCCGACTAAGATCGCTCCGGAACTTCCTGCTGAGACAAACGCGTCTGCCTCTTTGTTTTTTACCATATTCATTCCCACTACGATCGAGGAATTTTTCTTTTTACGGATCGCATTGACCGGAGGCTCGGCAGTTTCGATAACCTCTTCCGCATGTACGATTCCGATCTTGTCTTCCGGATACTGATACTTTCCTATCTCTTCCTTAATGACATCTTCCTGTCCTACCAGGATCACTTTTATGTCGTCCCGCATATTGACTGCGTCGATCGCACCTTTCACCATCTCGCCCGGCGCATGATCTCCGCCCATCGCGTCTAATACTACTGTCGTGATCTCCTGCATGTTCTCCCTCCTTACGGACTGCTGTCACATATCTATATCAAAATATACTATATCTTATTCTATAAATCAACCAAAAATAAATCTAGTACTCACGGTTGCGTTCATCCTCAGACTCACGGTCTTCCTCGGACATGTACTTTCTGAAAATGCCTTCCATGATATAACTCTTGATCCACATGTAAAGTCCCGGAAGCAGAACGATCAGAAATCCGAATAAATAGAGCAAAACCGCGCATCCTACAAACATTGCAAATACCAGAAGTGTCTTAGGCAGATGTGCAAACGCCAACAGCAGCGCATTTTTCATGATCGCCTTTGTCGTATTCGCGAAACGTCCGATATATGGGAAAACATATACCGCCCACATGATCACGAACGCGAGTACGATCGTAAAAAAGATATAGATCTTGCCAATGCCATATCCCGCAGCCGCAAATTTCCACATTACATAGGTATCAAAGCACATTAACAATGTCAGTCCGAGTGTCACCAGCCAGACGATCGTAGACTGTTTGAAATTGGCGCGGAACGCCCCCCAGAAATCTTTCCAGACATAACCGCGGTTATGTTTTAAGACCTTGTTTGCCGTGTAATACAGCGCCGTATTTGCCGCGCCGATCGTAACGATCGGAATGCAGGCAAGCAGCCAGACGATGCTCAGGTAACATACATTGAAAAACTTATCCAGTCCCTGCATCAGTTTGTTGTCATAATTAAAAATATCACTCATATAAAATCACCTTTTCCATTATATTCTGAAAGTAAAAAAGGAGTGTTTTTTCAAACACTCCTGATCTCCCCACTGATTAGTCCTGAGGGATAATTTCTTTCTTGTTATAAGAACCACAGTTCTTGCAAACTCTATGAGGCATCATTAAAGCGCCGCATTTGCTGCATTTTACTAAATTTGGAGCAGTCATCTTCCAGTTTGCTCTTCTTTTATCTCTTCTTCCTTTGGAAGATTTGTTCTTTGGACAAATTGACATCTGGTTACACCTCCTTAAATTTGTTAAAGATATCCTGGATAGCGGCCATTCTTGGATCCAGCTCTGTTTTCTGGCAATCACAGGTCTGCAGATTCAAATTCACACCGCATTTCCTACAAATTCCTTTGCAATCTTCTTTGCACAGAACCTTCGTCGGCCAGTTAACCATAATCTCACCATAGATAAGTCTATCTACATCCAGATCAAATCCATCCACATAATCGTCTTCCTCGCCGTCCTCCTCCGAAACAGGCTCGCCGCCGATCGGAAGCTTTCTGGATACTGAAATGTGAAAATCCGTATCCACCGGTGTCAGGCAACGGTCACATGGTATTTCAAGCGTCACATCCAACTCAGTTTCGATAAGCAGATGCTTATTTTCCTCATTCGTAAGCTGTAACGTGAATGGCGTTTTCTTGATGATCGGGAAATTACCTAATTTTGAATCAAAAGAGGTAAGATCGATTTCCACTTCTTTTGTAACACTTTTGTTTTCATTCGAAACAATGTCTGTTATATCTACTTTCATGATACTCTCCTAATCACACTCAAACAATTATACATACTTGACCAAGGTTTGTCAACAAATTTTTTATTTTACCAGCGCAACGGTCTCGCGGCAGATCGCAAGCTCTTCGTTTGTCGCGATCACCATGACTTTTACCTTGGAATCCGGAGTAGAAATGGTCATGTAGTCCTCTTCTTTCCAGTTCTCGGTCTCGTCGATCGTAACACCGAGATATCCGAAGTATTCGCAGATCTGGGTACGGAGCGCGGAAGCATGCTCACCGATTCCTGCGGTAAACGCGATAACATCCACACCGTTCATGGCAGCTGCGTAAGCACCTACATATTTGGCAACACGGTAAGCGAACGCGTCCATGGCAACCTTTGCCTTTTCATTTCCGTTTCCTGCCGCTTCTCTGATATCACGGAAATCACTGCCGAGTCCGTCAGACATTCCGAGAAGACCGGACTTCTTATTTAAGATGTTTAACACACCTGTGATATCGATATTGTCTTTCTTTGCGATGAACTCTAGTACGGACGGATCCACGTCACCACTTCTGGTTCCCATGATCAGACCTTCGAGCGGGGTAAGTCCCATGGAAGTATCCACAGATTTTCCTTTATCTACCGCGCACACGCTCGCACCGTTTCCGAGGTGGCATACGATCGTCTTTAAGGAATCATACGGTTTTCCGAGGAGTTCTGCCACTTTCTGGGAAACGAAGCTGTGGCTGGTTCCGTGGAAGCCGTATTTACGAACTTTGTATTTGTCATAGTATTCATACGGGATACCGTACATATAAGCCTTCTCCGGCATGGTCTGATGGAAAGCGGTATCGAATACGCCAACCATCGGTGTGTTCGGCATCAGTTCCTGGCACGCGCGGATACCGATCAGGTTTGCCGGGTTGTGAAGCGGTGCAAGGTCATTACACTCTTCTACGACTTTTAAGACTTCTTCATTTAAGATCGTGGAGGAAGCGAATTTCTCTCCGCCGTGTACGACTCTGTGTCCGACTGCACCGATCTCGGAAAGGCTCTTTAACGCACCTGTCTTCGGATTTACCAGCGCGTCCAGAACAAGCTGGATCGCCTGTTTATGGGTCGGCATATCCACTTCTCTTTCTTCCTTGGCTCCGCCTGCCGGTTTGTAGGTCAGTCTGCCATCGATCCCGATTCTCTCGCAAAGGCCTTTTGCAAGTACTGCTTCTGTATCAGAATTGATCACCTGATATTTTAAAGAAGAACTTCCGCAGTTGATTACTAAAACGTTCATATATCATATCTCCTTTTTCATTTTAACGTACTATAATCCCATTTTTCATGGGACTGTATGTATTTAACATTATAAAACAATCTAAATTTGTATACAAGGCTAAATTGGAAATTTGAACCCAAAATCTTTTTATGGTAGGATAAAAATCAGAATATGGTACATACCAACTTTATCCGAACGAAAGGAACCTGCACACAATATGAAAGTAACCGGAATCATCGCAGAATACAATCCGTTTCACAACGGTCATCTCTATCAGTTAAAAACCGCGAAAGAAACGTGGGACACCGACTTTATCATCGTCGTTTTAAGCGGCGATTTTATGCAGCGCGGCATCCCCGGCATCTTAAATAAATGGGAACGCGCAAAAATGGCGCTTGGCTGTGGTGCCGACCTCGTCTTAGAGCTCCCGGTATTATCCGCATGCGCAAGTGCCGAGCCTTTTGCCGCCGGCGGGGTCACGCTCCTCGAAAAGACCGGTGTCGTCACCGATCTCTGCTTTGGCGCGGAAAGTGATGATCTTCCGGCTTTTTATAAGCTTGCGGATTTTTTAAACCGGGAACCCGCCGCGTATCAGGACGCGCTGCGCGCACAGCTCCGGCTCGGGAAAAGTTTTCCGGCTGCCCGAAATGCCGCACTCTCCCTGTGCTGTGGAGAAAATCCGGCAGATGACGCGCTCCTTTCTTCCCCCAATAATATTTTAGGACTTTCTTATGTCCAGCGCCTGCTCTCGCTTGGCTCAGGCATAACGCCACGCCCGCTAAAGCGCCGGGGAAGCGGTTACCACGACACTGCGCTTTCCGGCCCTCTTGCCTCCGCAACCGCGATCCGCGATTTTTTATGTAAACCAGATAGTGACGCGCTCTCCGGTATACAGGATCAGGTTCCGCCCGCTGTGTTTTCTATTTTAGAAGCAGCGCAAAAAGACGGGGATTTTCTGTTTTCCGATGATCTTTCCGCCATGCTGCACTATAAACTGCTCTGTGAGTGCGCGTCCGGCTTTACCTCCTATCTGGATGTCACGCCGGATCTCTCCAACAAGATCCGAAAGAACCTTTCTGATTTCACCTGCTGGTCCGATTTTGTGCTGCAGTTAAAATCAAAGGAACTGACCCACACACGCATCAGCCGCGCACTGCTCCACATTCTTTTAAACCTGACAGAGGAAGATTTTGCACTTGCAGGGGTATTTTCCTTCGCGCCTTACCTGCGGCTGCTCGGCTTTCGAAAAAGTGCCGCACCGCTTCTCTCGGCGATCAAGAAAAACGCGGACATCCCGCTCATCGCCAAGCTTGCGGATGCAAAGAGCTATCTCTCAGACGATGCCTGTGCGCTTCTTTCCAAAGACATTTTTGCCGCGGATGTCTATCGGCTCGCGCTGACTGCCAAGACCGGGAAACGTCTGCCGAATGAATTTTCCCACAGTCCGATCGTATTTTAATTTTCGCCGGACTGTGCTACAATATTTTCTGTTGTAAAAAATAGATCAAAAAATCACGTCACCTGAAAGATTGGAGTTTTTTATGAACAACAGCATGCATTATAATTTTCACACACACACGTTCCGCTGTCATCATGCAACGGGAACCGACCGGGAATATGTAGAATGCGCGATTAAAGCCGGCATCAAAACACTCGGCTTTTCCGATCATGTGCCATACCCGTATCTGCGCGGCTATCCGTCCACGGTCCGCATGGATATGGATGATACTTCTGACTATGTCACCGCGATCCGCGCACTCGCTGCGGAATACAAAGACGATATTCAGATCTTTGTCGGTTTTGAGGCGGAATATTTAAGGGATCACTGGGCAGATCTGCGTGATCTTCTCCTTCCTTATGATATCGACTACCTGATCCTCGGCCAGCACTTTCTGCACAGCGAGCTGGATGGCAGCTACAGCGGCGCGCCGGATGCAGACGAGGCAAAATTAAAAGAATACGTTGATCTCGTGATCGAAGCCTTGAATACCGGAAATTTCACCTATCTCGCACATCCGGATCTCATCAACTTTACCGGTTCCGATGAGATCTACAATAAACATATGACCCGCCTGTGTCTGGAAGCCAAACGGCTCTCCATTCCGCTTGAAATCAATTTCTGTGGATACTTAAACCAGAGACATTACCCGTCCAAACGTTTCTTTTCGCTTGCAGCCTCTCTCGGAAATGATTTTGTATTCGGCAGGGACGCGCACACACCGGACGCTTTTTGGGATGAGGCGACTTATAACGGCTGCTCTGCACTTGCAGAAGAGTGCGGCATCTCACTGCTGCCGGAAGTCACTCTGCGGAAACCGTTTTTGAATGACCACTGAATCTCTCTGGTTCCATCACAGCGTGGCATCAAAAAAAGACTGACAGGATCTGTTTCGGGGAAATCCCCGGTCTGATCTCTGCCAGCCTTTTTTCTTTTAATTTATAACCGGTCACACGAGTAACCGTATCGTTTCCTCTTAGTGATGGAACAGACGGATTCCGGTGAATGCCATTGCCATGCCGTATTTGTTGCAGGTAGCGATTACATTGTCATCACGGATCGATCCGCCCGGCTCTGCCACATAAGTCACACCGCTTCTGTGCGCACGCTCGATGTTGTCACCAAACGGGAAGAACGCATCGGAACCAAGCGCAACGTTGGTATTTTTATCCAGCCATGCGCGCTTCTCTTCTGCGGTAAACACTTCCGGTTTTGTCTTAAAGATATTTTCCCAGGCGCCGTCCGCCAATACATCCATATAATCCTCACCGATGTATAAATCGATCGCATTATCTCTGTCCGCACGTTTGATCTTGTCTAAGAACGGAAGATTTAAGACCTTCGGGCACTGACGCAGCCACCAGTTGTCTGCCTTCTGACCGGCAAGACGGGTACAGTGGATTCTGGACTGCTGTCCCGCACCGATACCAATTGCCTGTCCGTCTTTGACGTAGCATACAGAATTGGACTGTGTATATTTTAAAGTGATCATGGAAATTGCAAGGTCGCGCTTTGCGGACTCCGGGATCTCCTTATTGTCAGTCACGATATTGTCAAAGAAATGCTCATCAATATTTAACTCATTTCTTCCCTGTTCAAAAGTAATACCAAAGACCTGTTTTCTCTCGATCGGATTCGGAACATAGTTCGGATCGATCTCGATAACGTTGTAATTTCCCTTTTTCTTTTCTTTTAAGATTGCCAGTGCTTCCGGCTCAAATCCCGGTGCGATCACACCATCGGAAACCTCACGCTTGATGATCTTGGCAGTTGCGACATCACAGACATCGGAAAGCGCAATAAAGTCACCGAAAGAAGACATACGGTCTGCGCCTCTCGCTCTTGCGTAAGCATTTGCAAGCGGAGTAAACTCGATATCCATATCATCCACCCAGTAGATTTTGCGTTCCACATCGGAAAGCGGCATGCCGACTGCTGCTCCCGCCGGAGAAACATGTTTGAAAGAAGTCGCCGCCGGAAGTCCGGTTGCTTTCTTTAATTCACTTACCAGCTGCCAGCCGTTGAATGCATCCAGGAAATTGATGTAGCCCGGTCTTCCGCTCAAAACTTTGATCGGGAGTTCTCCCTCTTCCATGTAGATTTTAGACGGTTTCTGATTCGGGTTACAGCCATATTTTAATTCTAATTCTTTCATGATTATCCTCGCTTCTCTCTTGATCCTCGTTTATTTGTTCTTATTTATAATGCGTGTCACATAGTTTCCTGTTACGATATCGATATAACGGACAAACAGGGATACTTTATTGTCCGCATTCAGGTTCTCCCATACGAGATCTGTAAACGCATCGATGTCTCCGGAAATACCAACCAGGGTCGGTTCTCCCTCAAAACTCGGAAGCGGATTGCCGTCACCCATGTAGGTATGGATGAAATGTCCTTCGCCCGCAACTGGATTCTCATAAGCGAATGTGTAACGGTTACATGCATCCGGATTGCCGTTGTTGCTCTTTAAGATGGACATTGCGTAGTTGTAATTTCCATCTTCCACATGCATGATACCGGAAATACGCGGTGTGTAGTTCGGAGCATCCGGCTCAAACTCTCTTGTGCGCAGCGCCTGCTCAAAGGTCTGCTGCTTGTCCATCAGTTCATAGATCGTATCGGTCTGGTCGCCGTTTGTCACAATCGTCTTGTTGCCAAGCACACGCACCGGCGCATATATGATAAGACTCGGATCGGTCAGTTTTGACGGATCAAATGCCTGAGTACGGATTCCCTGTCCGTCCTCCACAAAAACACGGTTGCGGCTGTTCTCGCTTCTTCCCATGATAAAATATGCCGTCACCGCATATTTTCCATCTGCTGATTTTCCAATCACGATTCCTCTACCCGGGTAAGAATTACCACTCAACTCTTTTTCCAATGACATTTTTTCCATGTCAGAACCTCCTTATCCTGTTTGCCTGTTTGTTTTCTAACTCTGCCGGGCTTTTTATCGCCCGCTTTTTTATTCTAACATTGCAAATCGGATTTTACAACGCTTTCCGGTTATTAGTGGCATGAAATTATTTACTTAATTTTATTAGTAATGCTTATATATCCTTCCTGCTCCAGCCACGAGAGAAAACTCTCACAGCCCTCGCAGATGTCCGTATATGTCACACCGAAATCTCCGGTGTACCAGGGATCCGCGATGTTCCTCGGATCCTTGGAGTAATCCAGCAGACGCTTTATCTTGTGCTCCGTGTCCTCACCCGTGATCCGCACGGTATTTCGGATGTTCGTGGTCTCCGCGCACAAAATATAGTCGTAGTACCCGTAATCCTCCCGCGTGACCTGGCGGGCGCGCTTCCCGGAGAAATTGGTATACGCCGTGTTTCCAATCTTATGTTTTCTTAGTTCTGCCTGCGCCGGCGGATAGATCGGGTTGCCCCTTCCGTTCCAGATTTCTTCCGTGCTGGTCGCTGCGGAGGCGATCTCGAACTGATCTTGGATGCCGCGCTTTTCTACCATGTCTTTTAGGATGAACTCGGACATGGGGGAGCGGCAGATGTTGCCGTGGCAAACAAATAATATTTTAATCATGCCTTAAAAACTCCTTGAAAATGCTGATTTTCCTTGATTTTACGCCACTTTATACGATTTTCTGTGATAGAGTATTTTCTTTGTTTTCGTCGCATATCGTGGCATAAATTCGTATATTTTGTCATCCAAATTTAGTAAAAATCTTAGTAAAACAGCTCGATTTTCTCATTTTACTAAAGACTTTTTCCACTTAGGTTTTCTTTTAGTTGTATCATTATTTTAAAATTTTAAGCCATTTTAGCATATTTGCCAAGTTCTTCCTTGGCATCCTCTGCTCCCAGATGCGTATATGTATTCAATGTAACTCCTATATCAGAATACCCCATTAAATATTGAAGTGTCTTGGGATTCATTCCGCTTTTTGCCATGTTGCTGCAATAGGTATGTCTGCAAACATGAGGTGTGATCTTTGGTAATTGTTCCTTATAGATTCGATTATGTTTTGCCAATGCCCACTCAAAATGTTTTTCCCAATGTAAGGCAACTTCCGGCATATCTTTCTTATCCAAAAACAAAAATCCCTTATATTCATCAATCACAGGTTCCTTCTTGGGCTTTTCCGATTTTCAACAATACGCTTAAAACATTCATACACTTCCTCAGTCATAGGAATGATTCTAGTTCCACTTTCCGGACTTCAGAGCCATTCCTTGTAAAGGAAGTGCAATGACATTTCCAAGTCCGCCCTCAGGAAGCGCATCCTGCGTCGGTATCATGCGATCATAGTATTTGAAGGACTTAAGATTGACGGATTCAGCTCCTTTCTCTAGCAACGCAAAACCAAATTTTCTCGCCAATCTGGCAGGAATCATTTCCTTGAAGAATATCCAAAGATGCGCACCGCGTCCCGACCTTGATCGTTCCACCACAGCGTCCACATCCAGATTCTTACAAATGCGCCGCAAAGCATTTATTTCTTCTTTCCACCTATCATCAATATTCGCATAATCTTCCTGTTCTGCACCCTTTGCATGATTATCAAAGTCAAATACAAGCAGCTGGCAAAGATTGTTTTCAAGCATCGGATATATCGCCACGACATCATTGCCATTTGGATCTGTCCCATTCATATGCGCCTTTATCAAAGGCAAGGTGACCGGCTTATACGCCCTTAATTCGCAATCCTTACAACGAACTCCATCCTTTTTCTGTATATGGCAGCCACGATCCCAGCGGTTAAAGTACTGCGTATAATACCCGTTCTTCCCCGTTTTTGGATTCGTATAGCGAAGATCATACAAATCCTTCCTTCCGCGGCAGAACATCATAAAGAAATCACTTGCAATCTTATCCGTAACATCAAATTTCTTTATACGAGCACCCTGATCCGGGTCATACAATTCCACAACTCCTTCAGCGTCGCCAGACACAATATCCGCATACGAAACACCGGCTTCATCCAAACGCTCTTTCAAAAGTCGGTTTTCATCCTCCAATGCCTGTATCCTGGATTGTAATGAATTAATTAAATCTGAATATTGCTGTGTAGGTTCCTTCATCCTCATCACACTCCCTGTTTCCCCATAACCTCTATCTTCTCATATTTCCCGGTTTCCGAATCAATAACAATCATCGCCGACTCTCCAATCTGTCTTCCGTCTCTATAGGTAGAGAACACATCTGCGGATATGATGCCGTCTTTTTCAAATATCTTCTCCACCGGAGTATGCCCTACCACCTGTTTGTAGGTATCTGCTCTGAATATCTCTCTGGTCTCATACTGTGGTCTGAGCCATAACGGTGATTTATCATTCCAGAGATAATCATGGGAAGCATCGTTCACCACTGCAATAACATCATCTATATCAGCAAACAACAGATCCGCGTTTAGCCATTTCAGAAAATCAGCTGTAAGCCCTCCATGTGAGAAAAGCACATTGTCAATCCGATGGATTATGTTGATCTGTGCCGGACTCTTAAGGCTGTTCTCAAGTTCTTCGAGCTTTGATATGACCGTCCTCTCGGCATAAGGAGAATATCCGGTCTCAAGCCTTCCCCACGGGTAGCTGACATCATGATTGCCATAGCACCAGAGAGTATCCGGATAGTCCATGGCATATGCAATTGCCCGGTCAAATGTTTCTTTATTTCGTTCTATCTGAAACTCCATATTCCAGTCATCCGGAATATCCATAAGGCATACAGCCCGATCCGCCGCCTTACCGTCTTTTATGATTTTCTCTGCCCTGTCAAATATCCACGGTTTTAGATGAATATCCGGTATTACAAGTACTTTCATAATTCCTCCAGCAGTTTCTCAACACTCATTTCTATTCTTTCGTCTTCGTTACCTTTGAATGTACATGCAAGCGAAACAGGATCAACACATCCTTCTCTTGCAAAATAAGAAGGATTGTATTTCCATAATTGTACCTTCAAGCAGTCGTCCGAGTCTTCAGATCTGGCATCCACAATTTCCAACTGGTCAACAACTTCCTCGCCCTTGTAGATTGCCCGTTCCTCAATTCTAGGCGGATTCAATTCTGGCTCCTGACTAAGAGCGGTTTCTCCTGCGCTAAATGATTCAAAGGTTGCTTCACATCGCATAATTGTAATCTCTTTCTGGACCGGATTAATCAAATATGCTTTTGCATTTTCATAATACTCTTTGCGTGTGTAATTTCTCTTAATAGCAATCTCTGTTCCGGATTTCATCTGGCGGATAAGTCCCATTCCCTCTAATTGGGCTGTTGCTCTTGTAATGGACGTTTTGGTAAGATTCAGCTTGTTCGCAACCTCACTTTTTAGCACAGATTCCTCGTCTTCCATATATAACAATTCAAGGAACACCATCTGTGTTGCAGGCATCATCTTATCTGCCTTGACAAGCTGCTTGAGATACACATCCTGCAATACAATTCCCATAAATGGCAAAAATACATTTCCCGGCAAATCCACAAACGGAACTCCGCTTTTCACCAGCGCATTTCTCATGGAAACGCTGTTTAACGCTACTTCATATGCTGCAGGACACTGCAATGCTTCCTCATACTTTGCTTTCTGCTTTTTCATTGCAGCAACACTTAGTTCCATTTCCTTCACTACATCAATTATTGCAAAGTTAACACCATATATTTCAACCATCATAATGTCACGCATAGTCATAAAAATCGGCAATTGTAATTTATTCTTATATTCTGCTATTTTTATTTTGCAGCCAAAAGTACGGTTTCTGGGCAAATTATAGCATATTGTTGCAAGTCTATTCTTACAATTCCATCAGAAAATGTTCATGCAGCGCACGTTTCACCTGATCGAAATTACCTCGCTCCGGACATTGGATGGAAACAACCAATCCCTTCTCTGGGAGAATCGTTGTAATCTGTCCGAATGCGCCATCAGCACGATAGGATCCTGGATATGGACTGATCCAGAACTGATAGCCATATCCTACATGCCAGAGATCTGCAGATGGCTCGAAGGTAAATTTCGGGGTGGACACCTCCTGCACCCAGTCCCTGCTGACAATCTGCTCGCCCTTCCAGTTACCCTCAGCCAGATAGAGCTGTCCCAGTTTCATCATCTCGGTACAAGTCAGATACATACCTCCGCCGCCATTCGGATGTCCCTGTGGATCATGCTCCCAGAGCGGCCATCCCATATCAAGGGGCTGGAATACCTTCTCATACAGATACTCTCCCATCCGCTTGCCAACGGCCCGTTCTACCATATGAGCAGCCAGAATACTGTCGGCAGAGGAATAGCAAAATGCACTGCCTGGCTCCACAGGAACCGGCTGTGCCATCATATATTTCTCATAATCCGGTGCGCCGACGCCTGGACGTCTGTCCGCATTCATCAGAAGTGCCTTACCAAAGCCACTGGACATGCAGAGCAGATGTTTCAACTGAATCTTCTCCAGATTTGGATCCGGATTTGAAGGAAGTTTATCTTTAAACACTTCCGCCACATGATCTTCCAGGCTTAGTTTTCCCTCTTCCATTGCGAGTCCAACTGCTGTTACCGTAAAACTCTTGGTATGTGAATAAATATTTCTCGGTGCATTTGCTGCGTAGTGCATCTCACAGAGTACCTTGTTCTCATCTCCGACACTGATAGCTTCCAGCGGCAGATTGTGGCTGCTGGCATAACGATGAAATTCCAAAAACTTCTCTTCCAGTAACATAATACCTCTATCCTTTCCGGCAAATCTCTGATGTCAGTCCGATATAACCGATGCAACGTGTCGCAAGGTTAAAACCAATCTATCTGACATCTCCAATCTGGTTCTATTATCTCATACACATCTCTGCATCTGTCGGCAGTGGCATCAGCGGTGCGGACGGCAGGGTCTGATACCAATAAGCAACACTGGTGTAATCATCGTAACGCGGTCCGGTCCAGCCCATGTTGTCGAGTGTCATACGAAACTTATTCTCAAAACGGATCGGGTCTGCAATATGGAAATGATACAGCAGGAATCTCTGCTGTCCGTTATAGAATTCCCGGTTGTCTCCATAGATTGCATACATGCCGGTATATAAGCCGCTGAAGGTCTGATAGCTCTTGATGATGATGTCATTTCCAAATCCATAGGAACCGCCGAAGTAGTCTTCAGTTCCGGTATAGTGGATAGACGGATACGGATCATCGTCCAGATACATGCGGGCTTCGCCTTCTACCCAACAGGTATTGTTGCCATTCATACCAGTTGCCAGAGTCACACCGACAAATTGTCCCCTGCCTTCGATTCCGTCAACGATTGTGTAGGTACGACCCTTCTGAACCGGGTGCTCTTGGCGATAGGTGGCATGGAAATAACCAGCCTCCGCCGGAATCTCCTGATAAGCTCCGGTGATAATATAATAGAGATTTTCATCCTTATCACCACGGTTTTCCATCGTGATCCGAGCTCTCTTATGGAACGGCATCTCAAAATAGCTGTTATAACCGCGACCAGGAGCTACCAGCATCATGGCAGAATTCAACACCGGATATTTGCCATCCCGGTCCACAAAATTTTCATCATAGGCACATCCGAAGAATGCAGAGAGCGGAGCTTCCACAGACGGATATTCCTGATCATCCCAATACATACGGATGATAAAATGGTGCCCGACATATCCGGTAAACCACATATGCTGGATCACACCCGGTCCTGCAGCATCTACCAGAGTTACAGTTTCCCCTGCAGGAATCGTCACGGTCGGACGAAGCTTGGTGCAGTCACCGCCCTGGGAACCGCCTGCGCGTACACCGGTTGGATTCTCTGCGGAAAATGCAAACGTTTTGGAGTTCTGGATCATACAATAGTTGTTCATATTCTTCTCCTCTCTGATCAAACCTAGATCATCTGAAATTATTGCTTACTACGCTATCGCGTTTCTCTATTCACTATAAATTCACTATAACATTTATCTCCCATGAAGTGACGGAATTACAGAATCATTCCGTCTGCGCCTTCTCATTTTCTTCCCGGATAATCTCCTTTAATTCTTTTCGCATCACATCCAGTGGAGCCTTCTGTCCGGTCCATAATTCGATCTGAGCAGCCCTCTGGAACTGGACATACCAAGACCATTCAGGATTTTGCAGCCCTTCTTCTCAGCATTTTTCAGGAATGCGGTCTTGGACGGGTTGTAGCAGGCATCAAAATAAAACTGTCCTGGCCTGATTAGTTCAAATCTTTGTATATGGGTTTTTGTATTGCCCGTGGTTTTGTGTTCTGTCACCGTATTGAAGGTTTTTCGGCTTTCTCATACGGTCATAGAAATAATCAACGACAAGCCTGACAAAATACGGCATATTCCGCTGCATCCGATCTCCATTTTTTCTCTCGACGATTTCTTCGACAACTTTTTTCAGCGGCTTCTCCGCATAATCATTTCGTGCCGATACTTTTTCGTGATTGCTCAGGTCAAAAGTCGGTGTCCATGTATCCGGCAGTTTATAAACCGAGCCCATTGTATAGACACCGCTGCCTTTTTCGGCTTTCTTAAGTGACTCCCTTGTGATCTTTTTCATATCAAGGAATGGCAGCCCGGATGATGCGTCTGCTCGACAATCTCCAATACAAGGCCGCCATCAATCGGCATATTCATCATGACGCATATAAGGTGCTGGCGGTTCTCATCCCCGATAGCGTTCAGCAGCTTCCGGCATTGTTTAAATTCCGCCTCCAGTTTATGGACCTCTTCGCAAAACAGATTCATGGTATAACCATCTCCTTTATTCAAGCGCTTAAACTGATTATACCATAAATCTATGAACAAAGTTTATCTGTAAAGAAAATTGATACAGAGTTTTTCAAAATCGGTCCATCTGCTCCTGGGTAGCCACCTGCCTACAACTTGTATTGCTATTTCCTATCGTTCCGAACAATGCACCCATTGTCCGGCAGCTGTTTCAAGTACCAACAATTCATACGCAATATATTCATAAATGTCCCTCAAATTCTGTCTTGCTTCAGCGGAATATGCCACATAAAAAATCATATGCCAAAATCTCTTTTCATTTCAGCTTCAATGGCATCTGCTGAGTAAACTCTGCCAGCTTTTACATCAGACATACCTTTTTCAATTTCTTTATCAAATTGTTCTTTCGTAAGAGAACCATAGGTCAACGGTGCCGTTCTTGGTAATTTCGTTTCAAATGGAATTCCCTTTTGCAAAACAATCTGCCGTAGAAACATTCCTACTGCATTTGACATTGGAATTCCTAACTGATCTAATACACTTTCAGCCTGTTCTTTAAGTTCAGGCTCAACTCGAGCAAACACATTTGCTGTTCTTGCCATAATCATCGCCTCCTTCGTAAGCGCTTAATAAGATGATGCCTAGACAAAATAAGAAGATGGCTCACAACCCCATCCTCCGTTAGGATTCTTATTTACACTGTGCCTGTACTTGTGGCGACCATGGCATTAAATCGTCCAACTCTTCTGGATATTGACGCCAGTTTAATCCTGGCATATAGGTAAGCAGATACTCCAGATATGCAAATACATTAAGATTGTTTGCTTTAGCAGTTTCCACTAAGCTGTATACGGCAGCGGATGAAGAAGCCCCTTTGGGAGTGTCCGCAAAAAGCCAGTTCTTTCGCCCGATCGTAAAGGGACGTATCGCGTTTTCCGCAGCATTGTTTGATAATGAGCATCTTCCATCCAGAAGATAGTTTTCCATATATGGCTTTTGATTCTGCGCGTAGGTGACTGCCTTGCCAAGGGCAGAACCTTTTAAAGCATTTATGGAATCAAGCCAGCACCAAAAAGCCTCAAGAACTGGTTTTTCCAGTTCAAGACGCTTACGGAACCGTTCTTCTGGTTTCAGGTCTTTCAGGGTGGCTTCAATAGCAAACAACCTGTCGCAATACTGACGGCCTGTTTCAGCACTGGTCGGAAGTCCATCGGGTGCTTTCTTTATGGGAACCGCTTCCACAAACTTGCGTCTGAGATGTGCCCAGCAGCCAACTCTTGTGACACCAGTTAATTTATTGTAACCAGCGTATCCATCCGAATGGACATAGCCTCTGAAATCTTTTAGGTAGCTGGCCGCGTGATCGCCATTCCGGGAGGGCTGATAATCATAGAGAATGATCGGATGTTTTCCGTCATTTCCACTGCGGTACAGCCACATATAAGATTTTGTCTGTGGCTTTTTGCCATTCTCCTTTAAGACTTGCACAGGCGTTTCATCGCAGTGGATGATGTCTCTTTTCAGTAACTTTTTCCGAAGATGATCCACTACGGGAATCAGGTGATCCTCGCTGCTGCGGATGATCCAGTTCGCCATGGTAGCACGGCTTAATTCAACGCCAGCCTGTTCCCAGTCTTTTTCCTGCCGGTAAAGAGGAATCCCATTTACATACTTATGGTACATAACACGGGCGACGGAGCTGGGTGAAGCAAGTGAGTGATTTAAGACAGATTTAGGAGTGTTTGCTTTACGGATAAAAGGAATGCCCTTATGCTTACAGGCAGGACATTCGCATGCCTGCTGCATATATCGGATGATCTGAAATAACTTCTGCCTCTTTTAATAAAACGCAAAAACGAAGACTACATGAAATCCTCTCTGTAAGAGAGAGACCGTTTCAAGTTTTGTGTAAACGTTTAAAACTGATATAAGATTTGTGAATAGTTACAAATGGGCAGAGCCGATTTTCCGGATTCTGCCCATATCTGCATTATACAGGAGTTTTTGGGCATGTCGAGACCGTTTCAAGTTTTGTGTAAACGTTTAAAACTGATATAAGATTTGTGAATAGTTACAAATGGGCAGAGCCGATTTTCCGGATTCTGCC
>CABJBK010000004.1 GCA_902363825.1 Lachnospiraceae bacterium | reverse complement strand
GATAGGGCAGAGGTGGAAGTGCGGCAACGCATGGAGCTGACTGTTACTAATCGGTCGAGGGCTTGACCAAGAAACATCAGGCGAAAGCCAGATGTAAGAGTAAGCGGTATCACGGATCTGTGTGAAATTTTGAATGTACATGAGGCCCAATGGCTCAGTTGGTTAGAGCGCCGCCCTGTCACGGCGGAGGTCGCGGGTTCGAGTCCCGCTTGGGTCGTTATGGGATCTTAGCTCAGCTGGGAGAGCATCTGCCTTACAAGCAGAGGGTCATAGGTTCGAGCCCTATAGGTCCCATTTTAAGTTAGGTGTAAGATTTGCCGATGTGGCTCAATTGGCAGAGCAGCTGATTTGTAATCAGCAGGTTATCGGTTCGAGTCCGATCATCGGCTTCTATAATTTAATATAGAATATAATTGAGCTTAGGTTCTTTTATATATATGGATGGATTCCCGAGTGGCCAAAGGGGACAGACTGTAAATCTGCTGCAAATTGCTTCGGTGGTTCGAATCCACCTCCATCCATTTTTTATTTATTATCGCGGGGTGGAGCAGTCTGGAAGCTCGTCGGGCTCATAACCCGAAGGTCATAGGTTCAAATCCTATCCCCGCAATTTATTTTATATGCCTGGTTAGCTCAGTTGGTAGAGCAGAGGACTGAAAATCCTCGTGTCTCTGGTTCGATTCCGGAACCAGGCACTCTGTTCGTAGTAGTAAGCGAATAGATGCCCGATAAAAAGGGAATATTAATTTTAAATGGGATACTAGCTCAGTTGGTAGAGCACTTGACTTTTAATCAAGTTGTCGGGGGTTCGAATCCCCCGTGTCTCATTCCTAAAAAGAAGCGGAAATCATTGAAAAATCAGTGGTTTCCGCTTCTTTGTACGTTATTTATGATTATTTTGTTCTTCAACATATGCGGTGAGCACGGCTGGAAGCGCGGGATTGATGATCAGGGAAAAGTAGTTTGTCATTTTTATCTGGTCGAATTCAGAAGGATGCTGGAACAGATCGATCAGCATTCCGGCAATGCCTTCCGTATACAAGTGGCACAGGAATGAGCGAAAATCATCCGAAACATGGATGTTTAAACGCTCCTCGGCATGTCTTACCATCGTTTCTGTGATCCCACGAAAATCCTGACAGAAAAAGCGCTTTAATACATCTCTGCCCAGGGAATCGTAAGCACAGTTGACAATATAAGCATTGTTGGCGGCATAATCAAAAACCAAGGAAATCACCTCGGTGTAATCCACCATGAGATCGTAATGCTTTACAATTTCAATGGCTTCCTGTTCAAACATCCATTTTAAAAGTGCCTGGATATCCTCAAAATGATAATAAAATGTTTTGCGGTTTACGTTACACATACGGATGATCTCACTCACAGTGATCTTGGAAAACGCTTTTTGGCTCATTAATTTTTTTAATGCGTCGGAAAGTGCTTTTTTTGTCTGAAAAAAACTTCTTCGTTGGTCATTTCTGAAAAACATCCCGCTCATATCCGAATAAATGAATTCCAATATTTATTATACATTTGTCCGGCAAATCCGCAAGAAGTTTTGTGGTGGATTTGACCATCAAATTAAGAGATTTGTCCCATATTACACAAACAGGAGTAATTTGACCATGTTATTGCGCGGGGAAAGACAGTAAAATCATGAATGAAAAGCGGGGTGCAGTATGGTAGAAAAATGTATTTACGAAATTGAACTGGAAGTTCCGATCGGAGTGCGGCAGGGGCTGCTGTATCTCAATATTCAGGCAGAGCAGATCAGCGGAAAGATCAGTGCGCTTGGAAATGTGGAGGCGTTTTTCGGAAAAATGAAGGAACAGGGAGAAATTGAAGTGGATGGCGAATTACGTTCCATGTATCGCAAAATGCACTATCATGGCAGCGGAAAGTGGACGGACAACAGGCTGGAGATGGCATTGTCGGGATCATTCGGGACGTATTTGCTGCGGGGGAAATACCTGTGCGGAGTGACCTCGGGATAATCCCGGGACAGGAAAAAGATAAAAAATATGGAAGGAGAAATTTATGAAACTGGAAAAATTTTACCGAAAAATTGTCAATCATCCGAAACTGGTTTTGATTGTATTTGGAATGCTGTTTGTTTTATGTGCGGTAGACCGAAGGAGAGGAAGCGTTTGCGCTGGTAAAAGATATCCGGGCGTGCGCGGAAAAATATTATCCGGGCGAGTGGTATCTGGCAGGCGAGGCAGGAAAAGGTTTTGCAGTTGTAGCGACAGAGATTTCCGGCATGGCGACGCAGACGAAGGAAGCAACGGTCAATATTACAGAACTTATCCAGAATGTTTCTTCCGCGATCAGTGAAGTGGTAGGTGAGATCCGTCAGATGATCGCCGGGATCTATGAAGAAAAACAGGGAGCTTCCAACACGGCGGACAGTTTTCTTGCGATCGAGAAAAATACCTTTGCGATTCAGGAACATGTAAAGAAACTTGCAGCGGAGATCAACGAACTGAAAGAGGCAAACAGCGTGATCGTGGCGTCCATTCAGACGATATCCGCAGTTTCCGAAGAAGTCAGCGCGCATGCAAGTGAAACGATGGAAGCGGACGAGGAAAACAGCACCAGACTGAATGATATGAAAGATACAATGCAGGGGCTTTTAAATAAGATCGAAGAGAGACGTAACAGATAATGGGCTGGATGATATGCGCGGCTCTGTGCGCGTATTTTATCAAGGGACTCTGCGGATTTGCGAATACCCTGGTGTTTACGACCATTTTAAGCTTTGGCTATGACAATGTAAATATTTCTCCGGTGGAACTGATACTGGGGTATCCGACGAACCTGATGCTGATCCGGAAAGAAAGAGCCTCATTGAAGACAAAGATCTGGCTGCCGCTGACTGCGATCGTGCTGGTCGGAGACATTCCGGGGATATTACTGCTAAAAAACGTGGATGTGCGCGCAGTTAAGATCGCGTTTGGATTTATCATCATCGCGCTTGCGCTGGAGATGTTTTTCCGGGAGAACGGCGGGAAGATGGGCAGGCAGTCCGGTCTGGCACTCGGAGCGATCGGGATCATTTCCGGTGTGCTCTGCGGACTGTACGGCGTCGGGGCGCTGCTTGCAGCGTATATGAGCAGAGTGACGGATTCCAGTCAGGAATTTAAGGCCAACATCTGCATGGTATTTTGCATTGAAAATACATTTCGCATTATCTTGTATACAATTCTTGGAATCATCACCCCGGGAACGGTCAGACAGGCCGTGGTTTTGGTGCCGGTCATGCTTGTCGGAATGTTCGCAGGGATGAAAAGCGGCAGTTTTTTAAACGAAAAAACAGTCAAAAAGCTGGTCATAGTCATGCTGCTATTGTCGGGAGCGGCACTTGTCATAACCAATTTCAGTTAAAAGTCTTTCCGTAGGCGAGCATCTCATAGTGTCCGTTTTCCAGACGGAAAATGCAGGCGCTGCAGTTTAAAAGGCGTCCGTCTGACCAGAAATCTTTGATCCCGTGCTGCATGATATGGCACAAAAGCGCTTTGTTTAAAGCGGCGTGTGCAACGATCATGACGCGGGAAAAGTCTTTTTCTCTCGGTTCAATCTCATTTTTTAAGAAATCAGAAGCCCGCGCGCAGATATGTTCCAAACTCTCTCCACCGTCCGGCGCAGTGTAAAGTTCCGGCCGGTCAAAGAAATAATGGAACGGGGAAGTCGGATCCTCTGTGAGTGCAGGAAGTGGCTCGCCTTCGGAGATACCAAAACTGATCTCCTGTAACCGGTCATCCCGGATGATCTGGATATTACGGTGTCCACGGATCAGGTTCGCGGTCTCGTAAGCGCGGATCAAAGGAGAGGAATAGATCACGTCAAAAGGAGTCTGTTCCAAGGCTTCTCCGGTTTTTCCGGCAAGTGCGCGGCCGTTTTCATTTAAAGGGACATCGGAGCGTCCCTGGATGCGGTGCTCATGGTTCCAGTAAGTTTCTCCGTGTCGAATGATATATAATTCCATAAAAATCCTCCTGTCCAAGTCGATGTCTTTTGCCGCCATTGTAGCACAGGAGCGGGAGAAAATAAAGAAGGGAACTCACTGCGCGAGCAGTTTCTGATACTGTTTTGGCGAGACATACATCTGTTCTTTGAAAAGCTTGATGAAATAGCTGGTGGTACAAAAGCCGACGGACGCGGCGATCTCAGTCACGCTTCCTGATGTCGAGATCAGCAGTTTTTCCGCCTCACGGATGCGGATGGAATTCAGATAATCATTGAATTTCATATGCATCAGACGGTGGAAGCTCCGGGAAAAATAGCTGTAGCTCAAATGACACAGATCTGCCATTTCGGTTGCGAGGATCGGCTTTTCATAATTTGACAACATATAGGTCAGTGCGGGCGCAAGCTGTTTTTGCAGATTCAGATCGGTCTGGTTTACAAGAAGCGGCTCGGTCTCGTTTTTCTGCCAGTAGCGCAAAAGCCATAGAAAAATGCGGCCGATATCGTTTTTGATCGCAAGCTCATAGCCGTAGTTTTGCTGCTCGGATTCGCGGATGATCTCATTCATCAGTTCCGGGATCAGAGAGTCGGAGAGGGAAGCGGCATGGATGACTTTTTCGTAATCCGGCTGTTCGGTCACAAACGGGAGCAGGTATTTTAATTCAAAATGGCTCTGCGACATGCCATTATAAATCAGATCCGGCAGAAAGCGCACACAGATATAAGAGCCGCCATCCGCAGCAGTCGCGTCGATCTGATGCACCTCTCTGGAGTTGATCAGCACCATATCGCCGGCGGAAAATTCGTGGTAGGTTCCGTTCAGATAAACCAGAAAACTGCCGGAGAGTGCGTAAAGCAGTTCGATATAATAATGATAATGAGCAGGAAAAACGGTTCCTGCTTTTTTTGTTACTTCTACATGACACAGATACTGGCAGGGAATGCCGTCAATATAAGTGTTCTTTTCTTCGGGATAATTCATAAATAATTCACCATGACAAAATCGTTATATTTTTGGATAGAAAAATTATAGCATGGGAAAGAATTTTTTTCTACAATAGAACTATGAAAATAACTGTAAAAATAAGAGTGAAATGAAGAAAATAAAAATAAGGCAGGAGGATATCAAATATGGCAGCAGTAGAGAAATTTTATACTTATTGCAGAAAAGCGGCGGCAGAGGGGGCTGTGCTTTTAAAAAATGACGGAGGAATGCTTCCTTTAAGGAAAGGGGAGACCGTATCGGTCTTTGGCAGATGTCAGCTGGAAACCTATCGCAGCGGAACCGGATCGGGCGGAGCGATCAATGTCGCGTATGTGATCAGTCTGTTGGACGCGATGCGCGCATGCCCGGATCTTGCCATCAATGAGGAGCTGGCAGAGATCTACACAGACTGGCTCAAGGATCATCCGTTTGACAATGGCGGCGGCGGATGGGCGGCAGAACCGTGGCATCAGGAAGAAATGCCGGTTACGGAGGAGATCGCAGTGGCAGCCCGGAAAAAATCAGACAAAGCGCTTTTTATCATCGGGCGTACGGCAGGTGAGGACAAGGACTACGCGGATGAGGAGGGAAGTTATCGCCTGACCGCGCAGGAACTGGAAAATCTGCATGTTGTGACGGAGCAGTTTGATCAGGTCGCGGTGCTTTTGAATGTTTCCAATATCATTGACATGAGCTGGGTATCCGATCCGGTTTATCAGGATCATATCAGGAGCATTTTCTATATCTGGCAGGGAGGCATCGAGGGCAGTCATGCAGTTGCGGATCTTCTTAGCGGTGCAGTGTCACCGAGCGGAAAACTGACCGATACGATCGCGGACGATCTGAGAGACTATCCGGCGGCAGAAAATTTCGGCGACGAAAAACGGAATTTTTACGCAGAGGATATCTATGTCGGCTATCGTTATTTTGAGACATTCTGTCCGGAAAAAGTGAAATATGAGTTTGGATTTGGTCTATCCTATACGGAATTTGTGACAGAGGTGAGAAAGGCACATTCCATTGCCGGGGCAAAGGGAAATGATGCCATCTGTATCACTGCGGCAGTAAAAAATACCGGGGCATACCGGGGAAAAGAAGTAGTGCAGGTCTATGTGGAAGCACCGCAGGGAGCGCTTGGAAAACCAAAGCGCGAGCTTGTGGCGTTTGCGAAAACACAGGAGCTTGAACCGGGGGAAACACAGGAACTTACGTTATCCATTCCGGTGGCGCGGCTTGCTTCGTATGATGATTCCGGCGTGACCGGGAATAAGTCCTGCTATGTGCTTGAGGCGGGCGATTACATTTTCCATGTGGGAAACAGTGTGCGGCAGACAGAAGTGGCGGATGTGGATGGAAACGGCGCTTATACGGTAAAGGAGCTTCGTGTGGTTGAAAAGCTTTCGGAAGCGCTTGCGCCAACGCAGCAGTTTGCGCGTATCCGGCCAGGGAAAAAGAACGCCGATGGAAGCTATCCGGTGGAAAAAGAGGCGGTTCCGCAGCAGACGATCGATCTTGCCGAGCGGATCACGGAAAATCTTCCGAAAGAGATCCCATATACGGGAGACCGGAAGATCACACTTTCCGATGTGGCATCCGGCAAGGCAGATCTGGAAGCGTTTGTTGCACAGTTAAGTGACAGTGAACTTGCAACGATCGTGCGCGCGGAGGGCATGAGCAGTCCGAAGGTAACGCCGGGAACGGCATCCGCGTTCGGTGGTGTCGGTGAGAATCTTTACCGCTATGGAATACCGGTTGCGTGTGCCGCGGACGGCCCGTCCGGAATCCGTATGGAGAACGGAAAAACGGCTACGCAGCTTCCGATCGGAACCCTGCTCGCATGCTCGTTTAATATTCCGATGATGGAAGAACTGTATGTGCTGGAAGGGGAGGAACTGGTAGAAAATCAGATCGATACCCTGCTCGGACCTGGTGTCAACATTCACAGATATCCTTTAAACGGAAGAAATTTTGAGTATTTCAGCGAAGATCCGTATGTGACCGGCAGCTTTGCGGCAGCAGTTGTGCGGGGCATCCGAAAGGGTGGGTCTTCGGCGACCGTAAAGCACTTTGCGGCAAATAACCAGGAGAAGGCGAGACATACCGCAGATGCGGTGGTATCAGAGCGCGCGCTTCGCGAGATCTATTTAAAAGGATTTGAGATGGCGGTAAAAGACGGCGGCGCGGTATCCATTATGACTTCCTACGGCCCGGTCAACGGACACTGGACGGCATCCAACTACGATTTGAATACTACGATCCTGCGTGGTGAGTGGGGATACACCGGTATTGTGATGACGGACTGGTGGGCGTGTATGAATGATGTGGTAAAAGGCGGAGCGCAGAGCAGACAGCTCACATCTTCGATGGTGCGCGCGCAGAACGACCTTTATATGGTTGTAAATAATAACGGAGCGGAGATCAATTCCATGGAAGATGATACGATCGCCTTGCTTGCCGAAGGAAAGCTGACCAGAGGCGAATTACAGCGCAGTGCAAAAAATATCTGTCGTTTTATCTTACATGCGCCGGTCATGGAACGCCCGTTAAAGCCGTTGGATGACATTTTGGTATTCCAGGCGGCGGCAAAGACAGACGCGGCGGATGTGCAGGAGCTCGAAAAGACTGTGCAGCTTTCTATGGAAGAAAAAAACTCTGCGGTCATCCGGGTAAAGAAAACTGGCGTTTACAATGTCATTGCGAAGCTCTGCTCGGACGCTTCCAATCTTGCGCAGGCGGCGGCAAATGTTTCTCTGAACGGAGAGCCGCTGGTTACCGTGCAGATCAGCGGAACCGAAGGAAGATGGATCATGCAGAAGCTGATTTCCGTGGAACTGGAGGAAGGCTTTTACGAAGTGCATGCCGAGGTGGTAAAGCCGGTTATGGAGATCGCGTGGATCGCGTTTGACAGGCAGTAAGCGAAGCTCACTATTGGGAATTGGCGGCGTGTGAAAGAAATGATATAATAATTAAAAATGTCGGAGAGCAGCAAAGGAGAGAAGCATCATGCCAGTTTTTGATTTTAGCGATACACCGAATAAAAAAGAAGCAGCGGTCTGCACCTACACGACGTTTGCTTCAAATGAAAAGATAAAGACACCACAGGAGCCGATCCTCGTGCTGGATAATGAAGAGAGAGCGTGGGAGCATCATTCTACGGGCGTTTTTACAAATCAGAGCAAGCGGACGGCGTTTGAGTTTAAAGAAAAAGGCGAGACGTATACAGCAGATATCCGAAAGGTAGATGCCCGTTTTGTCAGTCTGCTGAAATGGCTGGGGGAAAATCATATCAGCGTGCGGCTCTCGGGCGAGCATACGGAGGAAGGGTATGCAGTATACAAGATCAGGGAGACCACGCTTGGCGGGGGAACCAAGCTGTCAGCGGAAGATGGATTTCTCCAGTTTATGATCGAGCGTCTGCTTGCGAGCAGCGCGCCGGCGGCGGAGCAGGAAGAGGATGACACGGATGAGACCGGAGACGAGATGAAGCTGACCAGCATCCAGAGCATTTCAGATTTCATGACCTGCGCGGGACGGACGATGCCGGACAACATCAGGATCTGGGCAAGAAGAAATCTTGCGGTCGCACGGTCACATGAAGTATCGCAGGAGGAGCGGCGCCATGCACAGCGCGCGCTTTCCATGATGATGAATGTGCAGTGGAAGAGCAATTATTTTGAAGCAATCGATCCGAAAGAGGCGCGCCGCATTCTGGATGAGGAACTTTACGGGCTGGAGCGTGTGAAACAGCGGATCATGGAGACAATCATCCAGATCAACCGCACGCATACGTTGCCGGCATACGGGCTTTTGCTCGTCGGACCGGCGGGAACCGGAAAATCGCAGATCGCCTATGCGGTTGCGCGTATTTTAAAGCTGCCTTGGACAACGCTTGATATGAGTTCTATCAATGATCCGGAACAGCTGACCGGAAGCTCGCGGATCTATGCGAATGCAAAACCGGGAATCATCATGGAAGCATTTTCCATGGCAGGCGAGTCAAACCTCGTCTTTATCATCAATGAGTTGGACAAGGCGGCATCGGGAAAAGGAAACGGAAATCCGGCGGACGTGCTTTTGACACTTTTGGACAACCTCGGGTTTACCGACAATTATATGGAATGTATGGTTCCGACCGTCGGGGTATATCCGATCGCGACAGCAAACAACAAAGAACAGATCAGCGCGCCGCTCATGTCACGGTTTGCGGTGATCGACATCCCGGATTACACGCCGGAGGAAAAAAAGATCATCTTTTCCAGATTCGCATTGCCAAAGGTATTAAAGCGCATCGGATTAAAGCCGGGTGAGTGTGTGATCACAGAGGACGGGCTGGACGCAGTTGTGGCGCAGTATGCGGATACGACGGGCATCCGTGATCTGGAACAGGCGGCGGAGCACCTTGCGGCAAACGCGCTCTATCAGATCGAGGTGGATCAGGTGTCACAGGTGATATTTGACGCGGAAAACGTACGGAAATTATTTGCGTAGAGAGGAAGAGGGATCATGGCATCAGATTTTTTCACAGAACAGGAGTATCCGGAACTTTTTGCCCGGCTTTCGCGTTCCAAATTTCGCAGCAGATTTCATCTGACAGAAAAAGATAAGGCGTATGCCAGAGAAAAAGGGCCGGACACCATTCGAAGCCATGCAAAAGATTTTATTGAAAAGCGCCTTGCGCCGGCAGAGATCCCAAACGATGGAAAACAGACGCCGATGCGCGGGCATCCGGTGTTTATCGCGCAGCATGCCACCGCCTGCTGCTGTCGCGGCTGTCTGGCAAAGTGGCATGGGATCCCGGCGGGAAAGGCACTGACCGAAGCACAGAAACAATATGTAGTGGATGTGCTGATGGCGTGGATCCAAAGAGAATTATAAAAACAGGTTTGAATCAAAATCTCGCGCAATGCGGTTTAACCGCTCGTGCATGATACACATGAGCAGGATGAAAAGAAGCAGGTAGAGCGGCAGCAGGGCAACGGTAATATAATTCGCGATCAGACCGAAGATTGGCGGCATGAGGCAGGTGCCCACATACGCGCTTGCCATCTGTACACCGATGATCGCCTGTGAACGTTTCGCGCCGAAATGTGTCGGTGTCGAATGGATGACGCAGGGATAGATAGGCGCGCAGCCGAGACCGATCAGAATGAGTCCGGCAAAGGACAGCGTCTCACCGAAAGGGAGCAGTAAAACAGCGATCCCGACGATGATAATGCCGGAGCCAAGCCGTATCATCTGCGTGTCGTTCAATTTCATGGTGATAAATCCGCTGATGGCCCTTCCGATCGTGATGCCGATAAAAAACATACTGGCAAAATTTGCGGCGCGTTCGGCGGATACACCTTTATGGAGTACCAGGTAACTGCTTGCCCAAAGACCGGTGGTCTGCTCAAGCGCGCAGTAGCAGAAAAACATGAGCATGATCTGCTTTGCGCCGGGGATGGCAAGCACTTCTTTTAAGGAGAGTGTCTTTTCAGAGGAGACACTCTCTTCGTTTTTACTGCGGTCTTTCCACAACGGCAGGCTGAGACACAGAATGAGTGTCAGGATGATCTGAAGGATTGCGATATAACGGTAGCCGCTGTTCCAGCCGTGTCCTCCGTTTAAGGCGTAGCCCATGATGTAAGGACCGACGGAAGCACCGACACCCCACATGCAGTGCAGCCAGCTCATGTGGCGGCTTTCAAAATGAAGCGCGACATAATTGTTTAAGGCGGCATCCACGCTTCCCGCGCCGAGACCATATGGAATTGCCCAGAAGATCAGGACAAAGAAGGAATGACTGATGGAGAAGCCAAACAGTGCGAAGGCGGTCATTGCAACGCTGAGCGCGGTCACTTTTCCGGCACCGAGTTTTTTGGTCAGGCGGTCGCTCTGCAGGCTTGAGACGATCGTGCCGAGAGCGATGATCATGGAGATGATACCTGCATAGGAGACTGGGACATCAAACTCCGGGTACATGGTGGGCCATGCGGCTCCGAGCAGGGAATCCGGCAGACCAAGGCTGATAAACGCAAGATAAATGACAGCTAACAGTAGTTGAAACATAGTGGTTCTCCTTCATGTTTTATAATAATCTTAAAATACTGCGCTCACAGGCAAAATGCAACCGCTAATTTTTGAATCATGGGATCATTGGATATCAGTCAGAAACTCCTTGCGAAAAAATCCAGCATTTGGTATACTGGTCTGGACTGATTATAAGTCAGAAAATAATAATTATACCGTAGAGGAGAAAGAGGAATGAAAATGACAAAAATGAAAAAAGTATTCGTCACATGTCTCGCAGGAATCATGGTAATGGCAACTGTTGCCGGATGCGGAAAATTTGACGCTGCAGGATATGTAACAGCGTGTCTGGATCTGCTGACCAAAGGTGAGACAGAGCAGTACATGAAACTGACAGATCGTACCAAAGAGCAGGCAGAGCAGGACTATGAAGACAACATTGACAGCATGATGGAAGGTATGGGCGAAGTTGGACTTTCCGATGAACTGACAGAAAATTACAGAACATTATACAAAGACATTTACAAGAAAGCAAAATACACAGTTACCGGCGCTGAAAAGATGAAAGACAAAGACGGTTATACCGTTACTGTTGAAGTTGAGCAGATGACAGGTCTGTTTGACGACCTTGAAGACGAAGTAACCAACCGTGTAATGGAAGAGATGGCAAATCTCACACCGGATACCACAGAAGATGAGATCAATGAACTGGTATTCCAGACCATGTATGATGTACTTCAGGAAAGAGTTGATGCGATCAGCTACAATGATCCGCAGACCGTTACCGTTGAAGTACTTGGCGAAGATGGCGTATACTCCATTACCGATGACGGATATACAGATTTAGATGACGCGCTGATCGATACAGCAGGAATGTAAATCACGTTTCCGGTAAAGACAAAAAGAAAGATCTGTGCAGGCGATCGTCTGCGCAGATCTTTTTCTTTTCTTTATGCAAGTACATAGGAGTAGATCACGATGTAGTGGCACAGGCTTCCCGCCATGACAAACAGATGAAAGATCTCGTGATTGCCAAAATTTTTCGGAAGCCGGTCAAAAACCGGAAGCTTTAACGCGTAGATCACGCCGCCGATCGTGTAGATCAGTCCGCCGACAAACAGGAAAGCGAAACCGGTGGGATCCATGTTCCGGAAGATCGTTCCAAGGGCAAGCAGACAGGTCCATCCCATGCCGATATATAAAATAGAAGAAACCCATTTCGGACAGAACACGAAAAAAGATTTGATTATAATACCGGCAAGCGCGAGTCCCCACACAACTGCAAGCAGTATGAGCCCGGTCGGCTCCGGCAGAACTAAAAGACAGATCGGTGTGTAGCTTCCTGCGATAAAGACGGAGATCATCATGTGATCTGCTTTTTTCAAAATGGTGTTTACACGCGGGTTGATATCAAAAGTATGAAACGCAGTGCTTGCGCCATACAAAAGGATCATGCTCGCGCAGAAGATGAAAGCTGCGATCCAGGTAACCGTGCCGCCTGTGACGGCGCGGCGCATCAGCGGGATAGCGCCGATCAGCGCAAAGACCATGGCAATGCCGTGGGTGATGGCACTTCCCGGTTCGCGGATCGAAAAAGTGTGTAAAGTAGTGGAATCAAAAGGGCGCTGTGTCGTAGAAACAGTGTCTATTGCATGAATATCCATAGTGAGACCTCCTTTATAAGAAATAAAAACAACTTGACATGGTTTTAAATACTACATATAAGATATAACTATACTACATCCTTTATGCGTGAAATGCAAGAGAAAATTTTACCACATTGCATTTACAGGAAAAATCAGATATACTGAATCTGAAAAAAGAAAAATTCGTGTGAAAAGTTCAGGGAGGAGTTATATGGTCGTTATTACATGGATTGTACTGTTAATTGTATTTCTGATAATTGAATTTATTACGGTTGGCCTCGCGACAATATGGTTTGCGGGAGGCGCGCTGGTCGCACTGATCTTAGCGGCGCTTGGCGTAGACATCGGATGGCAGGTCGCGGCATTTTTTGCGGTGTCACTGGTGTTACTGTTTTTCACCCGGCCGTTTGTTGTAAAATGCGTCAAACCGGGACGTGTCCGGACGAACTATGAGAGCGCGATCGGAAAGCAGGTACTGATCAAAGAAAAGGTGGATAATCTTGCGGGAACCGGTACGGCGGATCTGGACGGACAGGAATGGACCGCGCGTATGGAGGATGACGCGCAGACGCTGGAAGCAGGCATGCGGGGCGAAGTAGTGGAGATCTCCGGCGTGAAACTGATCCTGCGGGCAGTCGAAGCGGAGAGCCAGAAATAAGAAATTTAAGAAAAGTTTTGGGACAGCGGAGGCTGTCCCGTTTTTTTATTTATTTTTAACTGTTTTAAGGGAAATGTTTACAAAAAATTAAGGATTACAAATAGTTTATTTTGGGAAGAATGTGCTATAATCATAGCGATTGAGGCATAAAGAAAGGGGAAACAACATGAAACTGGGAATCACAATGGAAGGCGGAGCAAACAGGGCGATCTTTTCCTGCGGAGTGATGGATGCGTTGTTGGACGGGGAGATCATGCCGGATTACTTTATCGGAGTTTCTGCCGGAATGGCTTATGGGACATCTTATATATCAAAGCAGAAGGGCCGGAATTTAAAAATTGCCAGAGAATATGTCAAGGACAAGCGTTATATGGGGATGTCACATCTGCTCAATCGAAGTGAACGTAATTTTTTTAATGTAGATTTTATTTTTGGAGAAATACCGGAAAAGCTGGTACCGTTTGATTATGATACCTTTGCCGCGTTCCCGGGAGAAGTGGTCGCGGTCGCAACCAATATCCATACCGGAAAAGCGGAATACCTGCCGGTTCCACGCGATGACCGTAAATTTACAACGGTAGTGGCGAGCTGCGCGCTCCCGCTGCTGTTTCAGCCGGTGAAGGTTGGCCATCACTATTATGTGGACGGCGGTGTGGCGGACTCCATTCCATATAAAAAGGCGATAGAGGCCGGCTGTGACAAAAATATCGTCGTGCTGACCCAGACGAGGGATTACCGCAAGGGAACGGATCGTTCCACGAAGCTTTTCAGCAAGATGTACTGCAGATATCCCAAGGTGGCGGAGGCAATGCTCGCGCGTGCGGATAAGTATAACGCATGCCTGGATGAACTGAAAGAGCTGGAAAAAGAAGGAAAAGTCTTTATCATTGCGCCGGAAGATACCTACGGCATCGGCAGGGCAGAGCGGAATATGGACAAACTCGAGCGGCTCTATGATCAGGGCTATAATGAGACCAGACTTCTGCTGCCGGAACTCAAAGAATATCTCGAAGCTTAACGGACACCATTTTTGCAGCGGAGATAAGGAAGATGGAAAAAAGCGCAAAAGAAAAAGGAACTGTATATAATGAGGCAAAAATATATCAGATCGCACTGTTTTCGCTGAACAACGCGGCGACGAACCTCTATCTCGCGTTGATGGGATACGCGTCTTATTACGCGAATTCCATAGCCGGATTCAGCGTGGTTTTGATCTCTTTTCTCCTGACGGTATTGAATGTATTTGACGGAGTGACGGATCCGATAGCCGGATTCCTGCTGGATCGTGCCAAGGGAAAGCACGGAAAATTCCGTCCGTATATGCTGTGGGGCAACGTGATCATGGCGGGAAGCACGTTACTGCTGTTCGGGACACTGGAATACATTCCGAAACCGTTTCGTATCATTTATTTTATCGTGGTGTACGCATTGTTCGTGATCGGGTATACCCTTCAGACAGTAGTCGGCAAGTCCGCGCAGGCAGTCATCACGAACAATCCGGCGAAGCGGCCGCTTTCCACCTGCTTTGATTCGGTTTTTATCATGGCGGCGTATGGAGGAAGCATCCTTTTGGCGGCAAATTACCTCGTTCCGAAATATGGCGGCTATACCAATGTAAAGCTGTACCATGAATACGCGCTCTGGGTGATCGTTCTCTCAGCGCTCTGCACGGCGGGCGCGATCATCGGGATCTGGAACAAGGACCGGGCGGAGAATTACCGCAGACATAAGAAACAGAAGATCCGGGTAAGGGATTATCTTGAGATCATAAAAAACAACAAGCCGATCGATATGCTGATCCTTGCGGCGTGTTCCAACAAATTTGCCGCGACGGTTTACGGGCATACCACCGTGGGCGTCATGCTCTATGGCATACTGATGCAGAATTATGGCATTGCGGGACTGATCGGTGTGATCACGGCGGTGCCGACCCTTATCGTTGTTGCTGCCGGGATCAAGGTGGCACAGCGGATGGGACAGAAGAAGGCACTCGTGCTGTTTACTTATTTCGGGATTGTGTTTCAGGTGGTTATGATCGTTGTCCTCCTGCAGGATAGTATCAACACCGTGAATTTCGGTCTACATAAAATTAACGCGATCAGCATAGCGTTTTTCGTGGTCTATGTACTGCTCAATGGCTGTAAGTCCATCACAAACAATATGGTGGTGCCGATGATCGCGGACTGCTCCGATTATGAGCAGTACCGCAGCGGAAAATTTGTGCCGGGACTTATGGGGGCGCTGTTTTCCTTCGTGGATAAAGTATTTGCGGCGCTCGGAACAGCGTTTGTCGGACTGGTCATGCTTGCGATCGGTTACAACAGCCGTTTCCCGCAGATCGAGGATACGCTGACACCGGTCTTAAAGTGGACAACGATCTTTTTATTCTGCATTGTCCCGATCATAGGATGGGTCATCTCACTGTTGTCCATGCATTTTTACAGCCTGGATATGAAGACCATGAAGGAGATCGCGAAAAAACTTGGTGACACGGAAGGAGAAAAAAAGAAATGAAGATCGTATTTCTGGATGCGGCATCGATCGGGGCGGACATCGATCTGTCCGGCTTTGATGCGCTTGGAGAAGTAAAGCGGTATGACTATTCCACGTCCGAAGAGGCGGCGGAGCGGATCACGGATGCGGATGTGGTCGTGATCAACAAGATACCGATCAATGAGACGACATTGAAAAAAGCAAAAAATCTGAAACTGGTCTGTGTGACGGCGACAGGCACCGATAATCTGGATAAAGATTATCTGGAAAAACGCGGGATCGCCTGGCGGAACGTAGCTGGATATTCCACAGAGAGTGTGGCACAGCATACTTTTGCGTTATTTTTTTATCTGTACGAGAAGCTGCGCTACTATGATGATTATGTCAAAACAGAACAGTACATCGGGGATCGCTCGTTCTCGCATTTTGGCAATGTGTTTCATGAGATCAGCGGAAAGACCTGGGGCATCATCGGGCTTGGCGCGATCGGAAGACGGGTTGCGGATCTCGCGAAGGCATTCGGCTGTCATGTGATCTACTATTCCACATCCGGAAAGAATACGCAGCCGGGATACGAGCGGACCGATCTGGATACGCTGTTAAGAGAGTCGGACATCGTTTCCGTGCATGCACCACTTACGGACGCGACACGCGGTCTGATGAACCGGGAGGCATTTGAAAAAATGAAACCCACGGCAGTCTTTTTAAATGTGGGAAGAGGGCCGATCGTTGTGGAAAAAGATCTTGCGGAAGCGTTAAAATGTGGACAGATTGCAGCGGCGGGCCTGGATGTTTTAAGTGCTGAGCCAATGCGGGAGGATAATCCGCTGCGTGAGATCAAAGACAGTAACAGGCTGTTCATCACGCCTCACATCGCCTGGGCGAGTGTTGAGGCAAGAACCGGGCTTATGGATATTGTTTTGCATCAGATCAGAGAATTTTTTGAATAAAATGAGAAGAAAAAACGCCTTTCGGATCAGAAAAAGTGTCCGAAAGGCGTTTTTGCATTAGCAACAAGCGTGGCCTAACTTGGGATACGACAGTCCATGCCACTGTGGTAGGATTTATTTCCGAGGTCGGCAAGTAGTCTGCCCTCCAATATTGGAAGCACAGCTTCGTTTTTGCAGGAAAACAGCTCGTCCAGCCGTTTTAAGTATCCGGCGTAGCGGCGTGACGCAGAGGAGAAGAGCGACGGGAAAGAGGCTGTGGAGACCGCATTTTCGTTCCACGGATTTTTCCAGGGGCGGTGCGCCTGATTTAAAGGATCCGCCGAAAATTGAAGGAAATCACTCGGGATCAGGGCGGAGAAATACGGATAACCGAACAGAAGTCCCTCACACTTTCTGGCAAGCGCCTTCTTTTTTCCGGTGTTATCATGCAAAAGTCCTGCGGCAAGCGGCATGAAATAAGTCGCGCGCAGCGTCGTCTGAAAAGACACATGGAGATTCGGATATACATTGGAGTAGCAGTGGTGCAGGATCTTCGCGATCACAAAATGTCCGGTTTGGCTTAAAGCGATGGTGCGCTCCTGATAGAATTCCGAAGGCAGCTTTTTTTTATAATGGCGCAGAAACGCGGTATCAATGTCGGTCTCCAGATATACATGCGGCGCGAAAGCGGTGGCACTGTCCGAGCAGCTTTTCGAGCGGTCGTATACATAAGGGTGGCAGGTGGTGTCGAGAAGATAATGCCCGATAAAGCCGGCAATATAGCTCTCCGCGATCTGACGTTTTTTTCCTTTCGGGAATAAAAAACGGCTCTGAAGCAGGAAAAACAGAAATTTCCCGGTGTCGGTCGTGTGCGCGACAGAGCCGATGTTATTTTTATAGATAACATAAGAAGGAAGATCATAAAAGAAAATATCCGGTCCCTGAAGCCCGAGGCCAAACGCGGTATGGTTTTCCATAAGCTCCCGTCTGAGCGGGGAAGCGCCAAGTCTGTGGCAGGTTTTAACACCGAATAGGTAATGTGTGGTAAATCCCGGCATAAAGATGCTCCTTTCGTGAAAAAATACAGCTAAACATACAAAAACAGTATACCACAATAATGTGTGCATTTGAGGAATGATTTATTGACAAAAGTTTGATTTTAGGTATAATTCCATGTAGCGGCGTTGCACATAAGCAAAAGAAAAAGCTGCTACAAAGTCAGACTTTTGTATATTGAAATTGACAAAATGGTGAAAATGTATATTGCAGGAATACATAAAAATGTGATTGCATATGTTCATGTGAATTATATTTACATATACTGACACCTAGATTTATTCAAAAGTTAAAGGAAGAGCATGGAGGTTTGTGAGATGGCAAAATTAACACAGGCAGTTGAAAGAAAAGCATTTAGTGCGGCAATCGATGTGGCATTAAAGCATATTAATAAAGACCGTGAAAAAGGACTGCTTCAGATCGTTGATCTGGCACAGAAATTTATGGGTGACAACTTTCAGGCTGCTGCATACGACGGCGCAAGAAAGATGATCCAGAACCCGGATCAGAAATGGATGAGATATGTGAACCGTCTTTTGGATGAGACAGATCCGCATGTTGCGAAAATGACAGCACTGAATTTAGGTTATCAGGCAGCATTCTGCGGAACCAAGACGATCCGTAAGATGAGAGAAGTGCATAACTGCAATATCCCGTGGCTGATCCTGATGGATCCGACCAGCGCATGTAATCTGCACTGTACCGGATGCTGGGCAGCAGAGTACGGTAACAAGTTAAATCTGACATTTGATGAGCTGGACAGCATTGTTACACAGGGAAAAGAACTTGGAATTTATTTCTATATGTTTACCGGTGGAGAACCATTAGTCCGCAAAGCGGATCTGATCAAACTGTGCGAGAAGCACAATGAATGTGCATTCCACAGCTACACAAACGGTACACTGGTTGACCAGAAATTCTGTGATGATATGAAACGTGTCGGAAACCTTTCCCTTTCCATCAGTCTGGAAGGATTTGAGGACACCAACGATTTCCGTAGAGGAAACGGTGTATTCGACAAGGTTATCGCGGCAATGGATCTGCTTCATGAAAACGGACTGATCTTTGGTAACTCCGTATGTTATACATCCAAGAACATGGATGCCGTAACAAGCGATGAGTTCTTTGATCTGCTGATCGAGCACGGAAGCCGTTTCGCATGGTATTTCCATCTGATGCCGGTAGGTATGAAAGCATCTCCTGAACTGATGCCGACCAAAGAGCAGAGAGAATATATTTACCACAGAATCCGTGAAGTCCGTGGATTTGAAGGTGGTAAGGAAATCTTCGTTATGGACTTCCAGAACGATGGTGAATATGTCGGAGGATGTATCGCCGGAGGAAGAAATTACTGTCATATCAATCCGAAGGGTGATGTGGAGCCGTGTGTATTCATCCATTACTCAGGAGCGAATATCCGCGAGAAGAGCCTGTTAGAATGTCTGAAACAGCCGCTTTTCATGGCATACAGAGACGGTCAGCCGTTCAATGAGAACATGCTTCGTCCGTGCCCGATGCTTGAGAATCCGGAACTCTTACAGAAGATGGTTCACGAAAGTGGAGCGCACTCTACAGACGTAGAAGAAGTAGAACCGGTAGAGCATCTGTGTGGAAAATGCGTGGAATACGCAAAAGAGTGGCAGGGAACTGCGGATAAGTTATGGGCAGCGCATCCGCATGAACAAAAAGGTTATACTAATTACAAGAAAAAGTAAGGAGTGATCTTTCATCTGCGGAAAAAAGAAACAGATCATAAAATTAATATTTGTTGCCGCGATCGTAGCGGCGATCGTGTATACATTCCGCGATTCGGCAAAGCCGATCGCGGAGCAGTTAAAACAGACGTCTTTTCAGGTCATTCTTGCGATCTGCGCGGCGTCTGTGCTCTATGAGCTCGTGGAAGGATGGATCACTTATGCATTCGCGCGTCATTATAATCCGGGGTTTCGTTATCTGGACGGTGTGGAGAGCGCGTTTTACTGCAGCTTTTACCGTGTGGCAACGCTGGGCAGTGGCGCGGGGATCGCGGCGATCTATTATTTCCATGAAAAAGAGATCGATTATTCAAAATCCACAGGCATGTATATGATCGAGTATGTGATCCATAAAGTGAGCATCGCGATCCTGTCGGTTCTTCTTTTGATCTTTAATTTTGGATTTTTTAAGCAGAACTACAGCTCGTATCTCTGGATGCTCGTGCTCGGCTATGGGATTACCGTGGTCGTGGCGTGTTTTCTGCTTCTGTTTTGCTGTTCGACGCGGTTTCACCGGTTGCTTTTGTGGCTGAGCGAAAAGGTGAACCGTAAACTGAACGGAAAAATAGAGCGCCAGAAGGCGCAGCTTGCCGAATACTGCGGGATTTTGGAGGAGGCGACGAGAGATCTTCTACGGGATGGCAGACTGATCTTTACAGCGGTCTTAAAAAATCTGCTGAAATTCGCCTGCTGGTATTCGATCCCGTATCTGGTGTTGCGTGCCGAGTGTGATCTTACGCTGTTTCAGGGAATGGCAGTCATGTCTTTGACGGCGATGCTCGCGGCGGTGATCCCTTCACCGGCAGGGATCGGTTCCACTGAGTTTGTATTTACACTGCTTTTTTCCGTATTGATCGGGACAGGACTTGCGGGGTCCACATCCCTGTTATATCGTTTTGCGACATTCGTATTTCCGTTTCTGATCGGGACGGCCGTGGCGCTGAACCATCAGAGGAAGAAACGCATACAAAGAAACAGTCAAAGCACATCTGTCTAAAGAAAGGCGGATGTGTTTTTTCTTACATAAAAAAGCGGGAAATCCGGCGGACTCTTGTAAAAGACGCGGATTTGCGGTATAGTAGCGTAGGGAAAAATGAAAGTATATTGGGATAGATTATAGAAACAGGAACAGGAATGCATTATGAAATTTGGATTTACATTTGAGAAAAGAAACTGCATTACGAGCGGGATCGCATTTGCGGTTATGTTGGGCTTCTGTCTTTATTCCGGGAAAACACCGCTTATGGCGGTTATATTCGGCGCGGTTTATTTCCTGCTGAAAGGCCTTTCGATAGAACTTACACCGAAACTCAGCTATGTATGGCTGGCGCTTGAGGTGGCGGTGAGCAGTGTGTTTACCGAACTTCTGATCCAGCATATGCTGCTTTTGCCGGAGGATCGTACGAGGATCACAAGCCAGAAATGGACTTTAAATATTTTGTGCTGCGCGGTGGTCTATCTGGGACTGATTTTTCTTACCGCGCGTCCGAAGATCGCCTGTATGACAGCGCATATTTTTCTGATGTCGCTTGGCGGGATCAATTACTTCGTGTGGCAGTTCCGCCAGAATGAGTTTACCTTCGGAGATTTAAAAGCGATCTCCACCGGGCTCAGCGTTGCGTCTGAGTATCACTTTTCGCTGGATACAAGAGCTGCAATGGCGGTCATTTTATCAATCGTGTATGTGGCTGGGATCCGGCGGATCAATCTTTCGTTTAAACGGATCTATGTGCTGCGGGCACTCAGCCTTTGCGCGGCGGTTGTCCTGGTCACCCATATCGCGATCAAGGCAGAGTCGATCGTGACAGAGACCTGGGAACAGAAAGGAACCTACCGCAACGGTTATATTTTGAATTTTGTGCTGGGAATCCGTGATTCCTTTGTGGAAAAACCGGCGGATTATTCGCTGGACACCATAAAGGAACTGGAAGACAAGTATGGAACGACGGCGGCGGATGCGGATGTCGCTAAGGAAACAGAGGACGCACCGGTCATCATCGCGATCATGAATGAGTCCTTTGCGGATCTTGGCGTGATTGGCGATCTGCGCACAAATCAGGAAGTGACGCCGTTTCTGGATTCGATGGATACCAATATTACAAAAGGCTGCGCGCTCTCGTCGGTATTCGGGGCAAAGACGCCGAACTCCGAGTGGGAATTCCTGACCGGAAACACGATGGCGTATCTGCCGAGCGGCTCTGTGGCGTATCAGCAGTATGTATCGGGAAATACCTATTCACTGGTCAGCACGCTCGAAAGCTATGGCTATAACTGTGTGTCCATGCATCCGTATTACGCGACCGGCTGGAGCAGAAATAAGGTTTATCCGCTGCTTGGATTTACCCAGAGTTATTTTATCGATGATTTTGATCAGAGCAACATTGTGCGTGAATACATCACGGACGAGGAGCTTTACAATAAGATCATCGCGCAGTATGAGGCGAAAGATCCGGATGAGAAGCTCTTTATCATGAGCATTACCATGCAAAATCACGGTGGTTATACCGATGAGTATCCGAATTTTACCGAGAATGTGCGGATGACCAATGGTTATTATTCGGATGTAAACCAGTATCTGTCCCTGGTCAATACCAGCGATCAGGCACTGGAAAAACTGATCAATTATTTCTCGAATGTGGATCAGAAGGTGGAGATCGTCTTTTTCGGAGATCATCAGCCGAGCTTAAACAGCAGCTTTTACCGTCAGATGAACGGAAAAGGCCTTTCCGGGCTTACGATCGATGAACTGGAAGAACTGTTTACCGTGCCGTTCTTCATCTGGACAAACTATGATTCAGAGACGCAGACAGATGTGCATACATCACTCAACTATCTGTCCACCATGGTGTTAGATAAGGCGGGACTGCCGCTGACGCCATATCATAAATTTCTGGAGGATCTGCAGACGAAGGTTCCGGCAATGAACTCGCGCGGCTTTTATTCTACGCAGGATGGGGAATACAAGCACTACGTCGATGCGACCGGAGAAGAAAAAGAAATGCTGGATCAGTATCAGATCTTACAGTATAACGATATGTTTGATAAGAAAAACCGCAGTGACGTGTTCTTTTCTTATCAGGGAGCAAATAAAAAAGAGTAGGAAAGAATAAGAAAGAATGGAAAAAGTCCCGTGGGAGCATCCGTATCAGAGATCCCGCGGGGCTTTTTTGAAATATTTTTTGTAGGCTCTCGAAAAAGAAGAATAGTTCTTAAAGCCACTGGCAAAGCAGGCTTCGGTGATCGGTGAGCCGTCGCGGATCAGATCCCTTGCCCGGAGCAGGCGCCTGGTGGTCAGGTAATTTCCAATCGTGTAGCCGGTCTCCTCTTTGAAACTGTGCATCAGATAATATTTGCTGATGTAAAATTGCTCCGACAGCCGGTCGATCGAAATATCTTCCGTGAGATGCGTGTTCAAAAAATCAAGCAGGGCAAGGATCTTCGGATTGGAAGCGCTGGTGTTGACATAGTCGATGTGATTGTGGATCGTTGCGCGGTTTAACTGGATCATAAATTCCAGAAACAGGATATTCTGGTACAGCTCACCGGCATAATCCGCATCCGAAAACGATTTTTCCAGTTCGCAGGTCACTTCGTAGAGTTTGCTGCGGTGAAAAGAATCCATGCGCAGGACATTGGACTTTTCCTCCTGCGCTTTTTTGAAACAGTAGTTCAGATCGTAGTTCTCATTCTGGTAGGAACTGATAAAATCCGGAGAAACATAGATGATGATGCGCTCATAGACCGCGTCGCTGTGGATCACGGGGCGGTGGATCTCTCCGGCTTTTACAAAGACCACATCATAGGGCTGCAGCTCGTAAGAATGCCCCTCGATACAGTAGCTGACATCTCCCCGGATAAAGATCAGGATCTTGTTGAAATCGTGGTAGTGAAAAGAAAAATCCTTTTTCTGCCGGTCGATGATGTGGAACATTTTGAAGTTTGTAGTGAGATACCCGGTTTTTTCGTAGTTTTCCATATGTAACCTCCGTACATTTATCGCCGGAATGCGGCATTCTATCAACACTGTCTGTCAGCCCGCTTAGGCACACTGGAAAAGCACTGCTAAGAGCGGTGTGCCATGGACGGACCATCTGTATCATTTCTTGAAAATTTCAAAGACAACTGTTATGTTCAGTATAAAGCATTATCTGCAATGTATAAAGCATTATTTTGATATTCTTTCAAAATAATGTCATATATAATGGAAACAGACTAAAAATGGCGAAACTATGCAGTTGACAAGATAAAACCTGAGAGAAAGGCGGTTTTTATTATGAAAAATTTCAGCAATTATACCGATTTTGATACAAAAGAAAATCTCGCGTTTGATTCCAAAGTGGTACACGGCGCACTTGGAACGGAGCCGCTTACCGGCGCGGTAAGCATGCCGATCTTCCAGGCGGCGACCTTCCGCCATCCGGAGTTTGGGCAGACCACAGGTTTTGCGTACAGCAGACTGGAAAATCCGACCAGACTGGAGCTTGAGCGCACCATGGCGATCCTGGAAGGTGGTATCCGTGGATTCGCGTTTTCCAGTGGACAGGCTGCCAACATGGCGGTATTTTCCCTGCTTGAGCCGGGTGATCACATTATCCTTTCGGATGATATTTATGGCGGAACCTTCCGTATCATCGGGGATGTGTTTGGCAAGTACGGAATAGAACACACCTATGTTGACATGTCAGATCTGGATGCGGTACAGGCAGCAATACAGAAGAATACCAAGATGTTTTTCATTGAGACACCGACCAATCCGATGATGAAGGTGGCGGATATTCACGCTGTTTCCGAGATCGCAAAAGGAATCGGCGCGCTGACTGTTGTGGACAACACATTCCTGACACCGTATTTCCAGAAACCGCTTACACTTGGCGCGGACATCGTAACACACAGTTCGACCAAATATCTGGGCGGACACAACGACACGATCTCCGGTATCGTAGTGGTAAAGGATGACGAGGAGATCGCGGAGAAGATCAATATCCATATCAAATCCCACGGAAGCCAGCTCGCTCCGTTAGATTCCTGGCTGGTGCTGCGCGGCATCAAGACGCTTGCAGTCCGCATGGACAAGCACAACGCCAACGCAAAGAAAGTGGCGCACTGGCTGCGTGAACAGAAAAAAGTAGAGAAAGTTTACTATGTCGGATTTGAAGATCACAAGGACTATGATGTGACCTTAAAACAGACGACCGGATTTGGCGGAATGATCTCCTTTACCGTGGACAGTGAAGAGACCGTTATGAAGATCTTAAAGAATGTGGATATGATCATGTTTGCGGAGAGCCTTGGTGGAACCGAGACACTGATCACTTATCCGACGACACAGACGCACGAAGATACGCCGGAAGATGTCAAAGAAAAACTTGGTATCACACGCAGCTTCCTCCGTATGTCCGTTGGAATCGAGAATCCGGACGATATTATCGCGGATCTGGATCGCGCGATGAATGGCTAAAAAATAAAAATGAGTTTGAACATGCACGGGTGGATGGCAAAAAGCTGCTGCCCGTGTTCCTGTTTCCCGTGTTTTTACCAGAAAAATCGGGAAAGATGAAAGTAAAGGAGATAAGCGATATGAAATTTACGAAAATGCAGGCATTTGGCAATGATTATGTATATATTGACGCAATCCACCAGAAATTAAATAACTTACCGGAGCTGGCAAGATTTGTGAGCGACCGCCATTTCGCGATCGGCTCGGACGGCATGGTGCTGATCTGCCCGTCGGATAAAGGGGACTTCCGTATGCGCATGTTCAACCCGGACGGAAGTGAGGGTGAGATGTGCGGCAACGCGCTGCGAAGTGTCGGTAAATATGTATACGATCACAGACTGACCGATCAGACGGATCTGGTCATTGAAACCCTTGGCGGGATGCAGCATCTGAATCTGACGGTGAAAGACGGACTGGTTTCCAATATCCGTGCGGATATCGGCGAGCCGCGCTTAGACACAAAAGTGATCCCGGTCAATACCGATCTTCCGCAGTTTGTGGATCAGCCGGTAAAAGTATTAGACCGCACCTTCCACATCACGGCGGTATCCTGGGGCAACCCGCACTGCGCAATGTTTGTAGACAGTGTTGCGGATCTCGATGTGGAAAAATACGGAAAAGAGATTGAGCATATGACAAGCCTGTTTCCGAATAAGACGAATGTGACCTTTGTGGAATTTGTGAGCCGGGACTATGTAAAGCAGCGGGAGTGGGAGCGCGGAACCGGAGAGACGATCGGCTGCGGAACCGGATGCTGTACGGCAGTTGTGACGGGCGCCCTGACCGGACGGTGTGACAGAAAAGTTACGGTAGAGCAGGTCGGCGGACCGCTTTATATCGAGTGGGACGAGAAAACAAATCATATGTTCATGACCGGACCGTCCCATACCGTATTTGAGTCAGAGATCGATGCATCACATATTTTGAACCAATAAAAAGTTTCTGCGCATACTCTGAATTTGAGAATTTTCAGGAATGCCGGATTTTTAATCGGATGGATCTGTGTTCGCAAAAATGGTACAAGTCTGGAAGATTGTCCGGCCGGGGACAGACAAATCTGCAGAGATTCTGCATTGCAGTCTGTCCCCAGCCGGACAACATCCGGAAACTTTTGTACTATCGCGAAAACAAAAAAAGAAGAAAATGGAGGATAAAGATGAAGTTAAGAGAACTTTGTGAAAAGATAGAATACACCTGTCTGCAGGGCAGCATGGACGTGGAGATCGCGGACATTATATATGATTCAAGAAAATTAGAGCAGGGAACGGCGTTTGTCTGCATGATCGGTGCGAAGACCGACGGACACAAATATATCCCGGATGCGGTGGCGAAAAAAGCGTCGGCGATCGTAGTGGAAAAAGAAGTGGATCTGGCGGAGATCCCGGCAGAGATCACGGTGATCTCCGTGGCATCGGCAAGAAAAGCGCTTGCCTGCATGTCAGCGGCGTATTTCGGTTATCCGGCAAGAGAACTGACAACGATCGGACTGACCGGAACCAAGGGAAAGACGACAACGACTTATATGATCAAAAGCGTACTGGAACACGCGGGAAAAAAAGTCGGCCTGATCGGAACGATCGGTTCCCTTGCGGGAGATAAAAAACTGCCGTCCAAGAATACGACGCCGGAGTCCTATGAGCTGCACCGTCTGTTTCGTGAAATGGTAAAAGAGGGCTGCAGCCATGTGGTCATGGAGGTATCTTCCCAGGGACTGAAACTGGATCGTACCGCAGGCATCGAATTTGATTACGGCGTATTTACCAATCTTTCCCCGGATCATATCGGACCGGCGGAACATGCGTCTTTCGAGGAATATATGGAGTGCAAAAGCCTCTTGTTCCGTCAGTGCAGATGCGGCATCGTAAATGCGGATGACGAGCATGTGGAAGGCATTTTAAAAGGACATACCTGTGAAGTCAAAACATTTTCCTGCGAAAAACAGGCGGATCTCATGGCAGAAAATATCGGATTTTTACAGGAGAACGGAAAACTCGGAATGCATTTCCACACCAAAGGCTGTATGGACTGCGAAGCGCGCGTACACATTCCGGGCAGATTCTCGGTATACAACGCGCTCGTGACCATGCTCGTATGCCATCTGGCGGGTATCGGGGATGAAGCGATCCTTGCCGCGTTAAGCGAGGTACAGGTCAAGGGCAGAGTGGAGATGGTTCCGGTGTCGGACAAATTTACACTCATCATCGATTACGCGCACAACGAGGTCAGCACCAGAAGCGTGCTCACAACGCTGCTTGAGTACCATCCAAAACGGCTGATCTGTGTTTACGGCGGAGGCGGAAACCGTTCCAAACTGCGCCGTTATGACATGGGAGAGGTTACGGGCGAGATGGCGGATCTGTGTGTGCTCACCTGTGACAATCCAAGAGACGAGGAGATTTCCGATATCAACAACGATATCAAGGTCGGACTTGCGAAAAGCAACGGAAAATATATCGAGATCGATGACAGAAAAGAAGCGATCCGCTACTGTATTGAAAATGCAAAAGAAGGCGATATGATCGTGCTGCTCGGAAAAGGCCATGAAAATTATCAGGAGATCAAAGGCGTGAAATATCATTTTGATGAGCGCGAGGCAGTTGCCGAGATTATGGAAGAAATGAAAAAAGGGCTAATGTAATTGCAATTTCGTCCGATAAATACATTAGAAAGTTCATTGGGAACTTAGCAATTCAGGGAAGAAAGGAGATGCCGTTATGCGTATAGAATCCATCAGTCAGGTAGCATCTTTATATAAAACAACAAAGACATCTGCGAAATATAACGTAAATGCTGCGTCTTATGGCAGGGATTATCTCAGTATCTCACAGACAGGGCAGGACTACCAGATCGCAAAACAGGCAGTTGCGGAAACTTCAGATATCAGGGAAGATAAGGTTTCTCAGTTGAAAAACAAAATGTCAACGGGCAGTTATTCGGTTGATACGGGAGATTTTGCAGAAAAACTTTTAGCACATTACAATGCAATGAACAACTAAGCAAGGAATGAGGATAAGACAGTGGCCAGTTTAATGGACGACCTTTTGGACGTAATCGAACAAGAAGAAAAACATTACCGGAAGCTGATCGGGTTATCGACAGACAAGAAGAACGCGATCATCAAGGGAGACATCCGGACATTAGAGGATATTACAAATGAAGAACAGGATGTCACCAGCATTTTGAAGAATCTCGAGACAAAAAGATCCGGGGTTCTTGCGGATATGGCGGATGTACTCGGACAGGATGCCGAGACACTTACCGTACGCAAAATGATAGATCTTCTGGAAAAACAGCCGAACGAACAAAAGAAGTTGTCCGATCTGTGTGATCGTCTGCGTCATACCCTGGATGAGATGTCTGCGGTAAACGAGCAGAACCGGGTTCTGCTTGAACAGGCACTTGAAATGGTGAACTTTGACCTGACCCTGTTTAAAAGTCTGCGTCAGGCTCCTGAGACGGCAAATTACGACAAAAACGCTTATAACACCGGAGAACTGCTTGGAAGCAGCGGCTTTGACGCAAAACAGTAAGATAAGGGAAGAAAGGAGAAGAAACCGTGGCAAATTCATTTGGAAGTTTATATATAGGAAGTTCCTCACTCAGGAACCACCAGAACGCGATCAACACAACAGCGAACAACCTTGCAAACGTAGGTACGACAGGTCATGTACGTCAGCAGGTACTGTTCACCGATGAAAATTATATCAAATTTGCGAATGCTGCGATCAGTCCGCAGCAGTACGGACTTGGTGTGTCGATCGGGGATGTGGTACATACGAGAGACATGTTTCTGGACAAATTATACCGTTCTACCTCAGCACGGTCAGCGTTTTACGAAACATCCTACGAGGCAGCTTATGAAGTGCAGACTTATCTGCAGGAAATGGAAGGAAAACAGTTTCAGAACGCACTGAAAGATTTCTGGAACGCGTTTAATAATTTCGGAACAGATCCGGGAAATTCAACCGCACAGAACATGGTCATCCAGAAAGCGAGCCTGTTCCTCAGCCGTTCCAAGGCGGTTTATTCCGGACTCAAATCTTATCAGAAAAATATCAATACACAGATTTCCGAAAAAATAGATAAAGTAAATGAACTGGCGCAGAACATTTTCGACCTGAATTATGAGATCCAGAAGATCGAGGCGGGCGGCATTGAGACCGCGATGGACTTAAGAGACGCGAGAGATCAGGCACTGGATCAGCTTTCTGCGTACGGAAAGATTGAATACGAAGAAAATCCGGATGGCATCGTGAGCGTCCGTTTTGAGAACCACGATCTTCTCGATGAAGTGCGTGTGTACAATATGGCAAAACAGACCGACAAAGTAACGGATTTCATTACGCCGTACTGGCCGAATACATCGGATATGACATCCGGCGATCTGGATTATGTCTATGATCTGACCGAGGAGATCTCCTCCGACATGAATACGGATATGGGATCGATCAAGGCACAGCTTCTCGCGCGCGGCGATATGACACCGACCTATTATAATCTGTTCCACAATGCGGATGGAAGCACGATGACAAGCGAGCAGTATCAGGAAGGCATCGGAAAATCCACGATGATGAATTCACTGGCAGAGTTCGATCAGCTCATCCACACGATGATGACACAGATCAATGACCTGTTCTGCCCGAATACGCAGGTGGCGGAAGACGGCACGTGCTATGATGCGGACGGAAACGTACTCTATCATACGATCGAGGCAACGGTCAACGGCGAAACAGTCCGCGTGCTGGCAGATGAAAACGGCAATGCCTACTATGACGCGGATGGAAATATGATCGTTGCGACAGACGCAAAGTTTTTGGATGTGAATACAACACCGCGCGGAGAGGACGGACAGCTGCCGCCGCAGGAACTGTTCAAACGAAACGGATGTGACCGCTATACCGAGATCACACTTCGCGATGCGGCGGGCAATGCGGTTACGGACGCAAACGGAAATGAGATCAAGATCTGGAAATACAATGAGGAAGATCTAAACGACCGTTCCAAAATGTATACGACCGAGGGCGTGTCCATTAACGGCGATCTCTTAAAGATCGGAACCAATCTCCCGCATATGAAAGCAAATATGAAAGACGTGGATTATGATCTGGGAAATAAACTTCTTGCGGCATGGACAACAGAGTCAATGTGGCTCAGTCCGTACGACACAGAGAACTGTACCTTTGAGAAGTTCTACACGAAGATGGTAGATGAACTGGCAATGAACGGCAATATCTACGCAACGGCGACGGATACACTTTCCGGATCCCTGTTATCTACGGATAACAAGAGGCAGGAAGTGATCGGTGTTTCCACGGACGAAGAACTTACAAACATGATTAAGTACCAGAACGGATATAACGCTGCGAGCCGTTACATCAACGTGATCGCGGCAATGATCGATACACTGCTCAACAGCATGCGTTAGGGAGGAAGATAAAATATGCCATCAACATTTTTTGGACTTACGATTGCGGGATCTGGGTTAAGCTCTTTCCAGGCAGCGATCAATACGACCGCAAATAATATTTCAAACGTTCAGACGGACGGATATACCAAACAGGTTGCAAATCGTGTGGCATCAGAAGCCTTACGCGTGCATCAGAAGTACGGAACAACCGGTTCCGGTGTTACAACGACATCGATCACGCAGGTACGCGATTTCTACTATGATGTAAAATACTGGGAAAACAACGCAAATGTCGGTTATTACGACAAGCGGCTTTACTATATGAAACAGATCGAGACCTATTATATCGATGATGAAAAGACCTATCAGAAGGGATTTTCCACGATCCTCGATACCATGTTCAAAGATCTTGACAGTTTGAAAGGAAATGCGGGGGATGTCAACAAACGAAATGAGTTTATCGGCGCCAGCAGCAATCTCACAAGCTATTTTACCGGAATTTCAGAAGAACTTCAGAGCCTTCAGTCAAGCTGCAATGACGAGATCAAGACGATCGTTGCGAAAGTAAACGCGACGGCGTCAAAGATTGCGACACTGAACAAGCAGATCAACCAGCTCGAGTTAAACGGCGGATATGCCAACGAGCTGCGTGACCAGCGCGCGCTTCTGATCGACGATCTTGCCCAGATCGTGCCGGTGACTGTAAATGAAGTGCCGATCAAGGATTCCAAGTATCCGGATCGTGTCACAGGCGCGAACTGGTATACGGTATCCATCAATGGCCAGGATATTGTAGACGGCTATGATTACCGCACCATAGAGTGCCGTGCGCGTGATTACAAGGTAAACCAGACCGACATCGACGGACTTTACGATCTCTACTGGTCAGATACCGGAAATTCTTTCAACACCACAAACGCGAGCATGAACGGACAGCTTCGTGCCCTGTTTGAGATGCGTGACGGAAATAATGAAGAAAACTTTTCCGGAGTTCTGACAAAGGTCGATGGAAATAAAGTGACGTTTGACCAGAAACTTTCCATCACAGACATGGCTGGCATGAATATGGACACGGAAGGAATCATCACGATCGGAAACAAGAATTTCCATTACAACGGATTTTCCTATAAAACAACGGTAGACGCGGAAGGGAACGAGACGATTACGTCTTTCACATTCAATCTGGAAGATGTTGACGCAGCCGTTAATTTAGATGATTATGTTGGAAAGAAAGCCGAGATCGGAACCAGTATAGATTCCCTCGGTATTCCATATTATATGAATCAGATGACTGCGTTTGTACGTTCATTCGCTTCAAAATTCAACCGTCTGGAACAGACCGGTGTGGACTTAAACGGAAATGATATGCGCACGTTCTTTGTGGCGAACATTACAAAAGAAGAGAGAGCATTTGCGGACGATAACTTTGAAATGAAAGCAGGCAACTACACTTACACAAGTGAAAGCGACACTTACTACTGGCTGACGGCGGCAAATTTCGGTGTCGCCAAAGAGTGTGTAAAAGATCCGACCCGTTTTTCAACGATCACAAAAGATAAATACAATGAATTAAAAGGCAAGGATCCGACCGGCGATATCACACAGGGTGAGGATGCTTATGACCTTGCGGAAGAACTCTTGAAGCTGCAATCTGATGTGAAGATGTACCGCAACTGCGGAGCATCCGATTTCTTAAAGTGCCTGTACAATGACGTATCGGTTGATAAGCAGGAGGCAAGCACTTTCAACGAGAACTTTGCCAATATTTCGGAATCCATCACGTCACAGCGCCTTTCCATTTCCGGCGTGGACGAAGATGAAGAAGCGCTTGATCTGGTAAAATTCCAGAATGCTTATAATCTGTCATCCCAGATGGTTCAGGTTATGACAGAGATGTACGATCAGCTGATCTTACAGACCGGAGTATAAGGAGGATAAATAAATGCGAGTTACCAATAACATGATCATGAACACGACAAAATCAAATATTAACCGCAACAAGATCGAAGTAGACAGAATGAACACGCAGATGTCCACGCAGAAAAAGATCGATGTGCCATCGGATGATCCGGTCATTGCAGTCCGCTCTCTGCGTCTCAGAAGTACGTTAAACCAGATCGACCAGTACCTGAATACCAACGTAAAGGATGCGGAGTCCTGGATTGAGATGACGCAGTCTTCTTTAACGACATTAAATTCGGTACTTGATAAAATCCATACACAGTGTAATGATGGATCCAATACCTATCTGACACAGAGCAACCGTAATACGATACTGACTCAGTTAAAACAGCTTCGTGATCAGATCTATCAGGAGGGAAACAATGATTATGCCGGCAGAACGATCTTTACCGGATACAAGACCAACACCACACTGACTTTCCAGACGGATTCAAAAGCAAGTTATACGATCACAGAGCCGTCTTCCTATGAAAATATTGAAGAAAAAGATTATTATACCCATACATTTGAATCTTTCTCAGATGTTCCGGCAAATGAACCGGCAGCAGATGTAGACAAAGTGACGATCCAGAGAATCCGCTTGTCTTACAACGCGATCAAAAATCCGACGGACATCACATTTACCTACAAAATGCAGAATGGAACGACGGCGACAGAAGTTTTGGATACGACCGGCGCGGGAGCATCTGCAAATGGTTTTACATTCAAACAGATGACGAACAGCAATCTGAATGCAGCGGATTATGCAGTCGGTGATGATGAAGTGATCTTAAATACTGATACCGGAGAGCTGCTCCTTGGAAAGAATGCGGCGGACTTTATACGTTCCAACAAAGCAAGCGTTTCTGTCACCTATGACAAGACTGGTTTTAACGAGGGAGAACTTCGCCCAGAGCATTATTTCAACTGTACGGATAAGACAGATACGGCAAATCCTGTGAAATACATCAACTACAATGACAAAGGCGAGCGGATGTATCAGGATATCAATTACTACATCGGAAACAATCAGTCGATCACAGTCAATACGCTGGCAGCGGATACCTTTAACGCCTCGATCGGAAGAGATGTAGATGAGCTTTCCGATGCGGTACAGTTTGCGATGAACGCTTACGATACCGTAGAGAAAATCAAAGCGATGCAGTCCTCAGAACGTTATTCTTCTGATGCGGATCAGGAAATGTTAAGCAAATGGTATGACGCGGCACAAAGACAGTTGGACTATGCAAACCAGAACATGCAGGATCTTTATAATGCAAAACTGACAACTGTTGACAATTATACAAAAGATGTAAACCTTGCGCTTACAACGGTAGGAGCAAAGGGACAGCGTCTGGATCTGGTTAAAAACCGTCTTGAGAGCAATATGACAACGGTAGAAAAATTAAAGTCGGATAACGAAGACAGAGACCTGTCGGATATCGTGATCGATTACACAGCGTCCTATACCGCTTACCAGGCTGCGCTTCAGGCGGCAAGTAAAGTACAGGAGCAGACATTACTTGATTATCTGTAAAAAGGTGGATGACATATGAATACAAGACTGTTTGGTGAGATTGATATACAAAAAGATAAAGTGATCTGCTTTGAAAACGGCATCATCGGATTTCCGGATTACAAAGAATATGCGCTGATCTACGACTCGGAAAAAAAAGATAAAAAAGGCGTATCCTGGCTGCAGTGCCTGGAGGATGAAGTGTTTGCGCTCCCGGTCATTGATCCGCTTTCGGTAAAACCGGATTATGCGCCGGATATTGATGAGGAGCTTTTAAAACCGCTCGGAGAACTGAATGCGGAGAACACCTATGTTCTTGTGACACTTACGGCGACCGGAAAGAAAGAAGACATCACGGTGAACCTAAAAGCACCGATCATCATCAACACCGATACGAAAAAAGCGATCCAGGTCATAGCGGAGGGGGATTATCCGGTTAAATATAAGATTTATGATAAGCTCAAAGAAAAGGCGGGTGAGTAGACATGCTGGCACTGACAAGAAAAAAAGGGGAATCACTCGTGATCAATAATAATATTGAGATATCGATCCTTGAAGTGCGCGGAGATCAGATCAAGATCGGCATAACAGCGCCAAAGGATGTCCCAATCTACCGGAAAGAGGTCTACAAACAGATCCAGGAAGAAAACAGGGCATCGGTCAGCGCGGAAGGACTCGAGGCATTGAAAAAAATGCTTTGATCACCGGTTAATTATTCGCTGAAAAAACCGATATAATTATATAGAAAACCAAAAACAGGAGTAAAGAGTTATCACACGGAGGTGGTATGAAAATGGAAATAGCGGCAAAGGCAGGAGTGGTCTATCAGGGAAGTACGCCACAGCCTGACGGAAAAGTCACAACATCACAGGAGGACATACAGGTAGCGGTAGGAAATGCCACTGCGGGTGGAGTGACGGACACTTCGGATTCCGGAAGATCGGATGACGTGGTGATTAACGAAGTACAAAGTAAAGACACGATTCGTCGCGCGGTCGATGAGATCAACAAAAAAACCAATACGGAAGCGGTGTGGGGCGTACACGACGAAACGAACCGCATCACGATAAAGATCGTAGATAAGGAAACCAAGAAAGTCATCCGTGAGTATCCGCCGGAAGAAACACTGGATATGATAGCGAAAGTGTGGGAGATGGCGGGAATCCTTGTGGATGAGAAACGATAGGAGGAAGCAGTATGCCAATTCGAATTACAGGTCTTAATTCCGGTCTTGATACCGAAGCTATTATTTCAGAACTGGTTTCAGCGTATCGTACCAAGGAAGAAAAATATCAGAAAGCACAGACAAAATTGTCATGGAAACAGGATGCGTGGAAAGATCTGAACATTAAGGTACGAAGCCTGTATGATAATATCAGTAACCTTCGTTTTACTTCTGCGTGGACAATGAAGAAAACAACTGTATCAGATTCCGCAAAAGCTACGGTGACAGCGGCAGGTTCATGTGTAAACGGAACACAGACATTAAAGATCAAACAGCTTGCCAAGGGTACTTATATCACAGGTGGAGAGATTTCAAATACTTCAGCCGGAACCGCACCGACTTCAGCAACGAAGCTGAGCGAATTAGGATATACCGGATCAGGCGGAGATATCCAGGTGAAGGACAGCTCTGGAAATGTAGTAAAGACTGTCAGTGTGACGGGAAATACTACGATCAAGGATCTTGTGAGTGCGTTAAATGGCGCGGGAGATACGAAGGCTTCTTTCGATGCAACAAACAAGAGAATCTTTATGACCTCGAATAAGACGGGAGAGCAGAATGCGTTTTCTCTTGATGGCGATGCGGATATTTTGAAGACGGTTGGATTGAGCAAAGAGGGCGGAGCGAGCATCGTGGATGCGCAGGATTCCGAGATTGAGCTGAATGGTGCCAAGTTTACCTCTGCAAATAATACCTATACTGTGAACGGACTGACAATAGACTGCCTTGCTGAGACTGGAAACTCAGAGATCAGTATTACGACATCAGTGGATACACAGAGCATGTATGATCAGGTCAAGAGCTTTTTGTCGCAGTATAATTCCCTGATGAAAGAGATGTACTCGCTGTATAATGCGGACAGCGCAAAGGGATATGAACCACTGACAGATTCTGAAAAGGATCAGATGACCGATACGGAAGTGGAAAAATGGGAAGAAAAGATCAAGGCGGCGTTACTGCGCAGGGATGATACACTTGATGGAATTATGTCCACAATGAAAAACGCAATGTCAACTTCCTATTATATTTACAATGGAAACGCGGTTACATATGATTCCGATAAACAGTATTACAAATGCAACGGAAATGCAATTAAGAATTCCGATGGTTCTTATGTGACATCAGCGTCACAGTTGAAGCTGTGGGCATCGGCAAATGGAGCAAAAAAATACAGTCTTTCCAGTTTTGGCATCAAGACAGAAACTTATGCGACCATGACAGCAAACAGTTCTCAGGATGCGTATCATATTGATGGAGATGCGGATGACAGCGTTAGTAAGAATAACTCGGATGTTTTGCTGAATATGCTGAGCTCGGATCCGGATACCGTTTCTTCATTTATGAAACAGCTTACCAGTGGACTGTATTCAGCGATCGATACAAAAATGAAATCGGTAAAGGGATTGAGCAGTTCCTATACGATTTACAATGATATTGAGATGGCGAGAGAATACAGTGATTATACCGATACCATTTCCAAGTGGGAAGATAAGCTGACAGATCTTGAAGATTCTTATTATAAAAAGTTTGCAGCAATGGAGTCGGCACTGGCGTCCTTACAGAGTCAGTCTTCTTCTCTGTCCAGCCTGTTGAGTTAAAAATGACATAAAGTTAAGTTACATGGAGGTACAAATAACATGGCACTAAATACAGGTTATGCAGCATATGCAAACAATAAAGTGATGACTGCATCTCCGGCAGAACTGACACTGATGCTCTATGATGGAGCAATCAAGTTCTGCAATATTGCGATTCGCGCAATCGAAGAGGGCGATGTGGAAAAAGTACATAACAATATCGTAAAAGTAGAAAATATTATTGATGAATTTCGCGCGACATTGAATCACAAATATGCAGTGGCAGAAGATTTTGAAAATGTATATGTGTACTTGAGAGAGCGTTTATCGCTTGCCAATATGAAGAAAGACAAAGAAATTCTGGAAGAAGTCTTAAAACATCTGCGGACGATGCGTGATACATGGAAAGAAGTAATGAAGGAAACCAATAATGGAACAAAATTATCTTAAAAGGAGTTTGTATGCCGGGAGAAGATTATATAACAATCCTGTCAGAAAGTCTGCAGAAAAAAAATAAGATTCTGGATGCAATCCGGGCAGCAAATGAAGAACAGAAAGTACTTCTGGCGGATGAGATGCTCGGACCGGATGATTTTGAAAAAACATTAGATAAAAAAGCTGCGCTGATCGAGGAGCTTAATTGTCTGGACGATGGGTTCCAGCAGATCTATGAGCAGGTTCGCCCGGAAATCGAACAGAATATGGACAAGTATGCGGAGCAGATCCGGCAGATGCAGGAACTGATCCGAGAGATAGTCGCAAAGACCATGTCTGCACAGGCGGAAGAAGCACGAAATAAGCAGTTGATCGAGAAAAAATTTGCATCTGTTAAAAAGCAGATTCGAGAAGTTAAATCGAGTCAGAAAGCAGTAAACACCTATTATCAGAACATGATGAAAAATGCTTATCTCGATTCTCAGTTTTTAGATAGAAAAAAGTGAAAAAAGTCACTTTTTGCTATAAAGTATCGGCGAATATGTCCGATATATATAACAGGTAAGCAAGGAAACACTGATTTGTTTCCGAGCTGCTGGACAGTGGATGTTTGGAAGGAGCGTACGGCCGGAAGAATAGAAACTGTGACAAAACAGAATGAAATGGGGTAACCGTTTCAGATAAAATTAAAATGCAGCATGGAAGCTGCAGCAAATTCAAGGAGGAATTATATTATGGTAGTACAGCACAACCTTACCGCAATGAATGCGAACAGACAGTTAGGTATCACAACAAGCGCTCAGGCAAAATCTTCTGAGAAATTATCTTCTGGTTACAGAATCAACCGCGCAGGCGATGATGCTGCAGGACTTACAATTTCTGAGAAAATGAGAAGCCAGATCAGAGGTCTTGACAAAGCTTCTACAAACGCTGAAGATGGTATCTCCCTTATTCAGTCTGCTGAAGGTGCATTAAATGAATCTCATTCTATCCTTCAGAGAATGAACGAGTTAGCAGTTCAGGGCGCTAACGACACAAACCAGTCTATCGACCGTGATGCAATCAACCAGGAGTTAAATGCATTAACAAGCGAATTAGACAGAATTTCTGAGACAACTCAGTTCAACAAACAGAACCTGTTAGACGGAACTTATCAGGATAAGAAGCTTCAGGTTGGAGCTAACGGCGGACAGAGCATCGGAATCAGCATCGACAAGATGGATGCTAAGTCTCTTGGACTGAAAGATTTCAACTATGCTAAGGGTCAGAACTATACTCATTATGGAACTATCGTATACGAAGGAACTACATATGAGTACAACAACAAATTAGCAGACAGCGCTAACAAGAAAGCTTTCACACAGGCAGCTAGAGAAACTGGTAAAGCAGCTTTCACAGATGACATGATCTACTACAATGCAGTATCTGGAAAATACATTGTTGGTTCTGGAAAATATGATTCTCGTGAAGCAGCTATCAGCGGCGGAAAAGCATCTCTTGGTGCAAAATACGCAGCATCTGCAGCAAAAGCTTGGTCTGCATTAAAGAAAGACGTTGCATTCTCTTCTGAGACTGTTGGAGGATTCGGAAGCCTTACTACAATGAACGTACCGAGAGTTGATGATTACAACATGGCAAACGCTTCTATCCAGGCTATCCAGGGTGCTATCAACAAAGTATCTATCCAGCGTTCCGCACTTGGTGCATTACAGAACAGATTAGAGCATACAGTTGCTAACTTAGACACTGTATCTGAGAATACATCTGCAGCTGAATCTCGTATCCGTGATACAGATATGGCTGATGAAATGGTTAGCTACAGCAAGAACAACATTCTTGCTCAGGCAGGTCAGTCAATGCTTGCTCAGGCAAACCAGATCAACCAGGGTGTTCTGTCCTTATTACAGTAATCTGATAAGATTGGCAGTTAATTTAATCAACATAGAAAGAACCGGCAGTTTTGCCGGCTCTTTCTTTATAAAGATAAAAGGAATCAGTATGGAAGAGAAGATAAAACAGCTTTATATGGAGATCAATTATATTGGTTATCGGCGGTTAGAGAGCAGAAAAAACGATTATATAGAACAGGCAAAAAAGAGATTGCCAATGATAGAAGAATTTACAACATGGTTTTTGTCAGGCAATCAGTTTGGAATTGAAGATGAATTGTACCAGGCATTGCAGGCAAATCTGCTTACAATCCTGGATGATATAGTAACAGCAGCAAAAGAAAATGATACAGTATTGATGCTGGATGCGCTGGAAAGCGGAATCAGCGAATATCTGACGATGTTTGTGCCAGAAGAATATTTCGCAGGAAAGAAGGTGCTGGTACAATGATGGGATTATACGAAAAGAACCTGGAGGCGTTGAACAAGAGATTTCCGGGCATGGATAAACTGATCGAAGAAAAAAAAGATGAGTTGTTACAAAAAGAAAATCTTGATGTTGAGAGTGAAATCAATCTTGAGGGCAGAGAGATCTTAAAAGTACAAAGAAACAATCGAACCCTGTATCTTGCAGGAAAACGTTCCGCTTCGTTGGCGGCAGCAAATCAGATTAAATTTCTGGGAAAGATAGAATATTCAGCACCGCTTTTTATGGTTGGAATAGGAAATGGCTGCTATCTGGAGGAACTTTTTAAAGAAGTGCCGAAAAAAAATGACAATATGGTAATGGTGTATGAACCGTCATTTTCAATCTTTTATGAGCAGTTGTTTCATGTAGATATCGAAGAACTGTTTGAAGACAGAATTGTGGCATTGTTAGTAGAGGGAATCAATGAAGAAGGCATTAAGCCGCTGATCAAGCAGATGCTCCGCGGAGACAGAGTATCCTGTATGCGACATTTCATATTGCCGAATTACAATGAGATATGCCCTGAAAAAGTGCTTGATTTTCAAAAAGTGTTAAAGGATGTGGCAGAGGAATATCTGGTAAATATAAATACGGTACAGGCGTTTTCCAAGGTGGCAGTGGAAAATATGCTGAAAAATGCCGACTATGTGCGTACAGGCTATCAGGCAAAGCAGCTGATGGAGGCAATTCCAAGAGAAATGCCGGCAATTATTGTATCTGCGGGTCCTTCATTAAATAAAAATATTGAGGAACTGAAAAAGGCAAAGAATAAGGCGTTTATCATTGCAGTGGATACGGCAATGAAGCCGCTTTTAAGAAATGGAATTATACCGGATATGTATGCGATTATAGACGGGACAAAGCCACTGGAACTCGTAGCAGTAGAAGAAAGCAGAAACATACCGCTGCTCAGTGAAGTGCGGGCAGCACATGCAGTAATGGATTATCATAAAGGAAAGAAATTTTTCTTCCGGGAATTCACGCCGTATTTTGATCGCATGTATGAGATGAATCATAAAGAGTGGGCAGCAATGGATGTGGGCGGTTCTGTAGCGACAGCTGCATTTTCATTGGCATGTTATCTTGGGCTTGGGACGGTCATTATGGTAGGACAGGATCTTGCATTGACAGGAAATAAGACTCATGCGGATGGTACATTTAAAGAGAAGATGGAAGAACTGGATACTTCAAAGATGAAGATGGTTCCGGGAAATGTGGAGGAAAAGGTACCGACCAGACCGGATTTTGATCATTACAGAATCTGGTTTGAAGATTTTATTGCGCGTTGGAAAAATATGTATCCGAATTTTCGAGTGATCAATGCGACCGAGGGCGGGGCGAAGATCAAAGGAACGGAGATTTCGACATTAAAAGAGGCGATAGAAAAAGAGTGTAAGATTGAGGCAGATGTATCTGCAAATATTGAGAAGCTGGAGCCGATGTTTAACCCGGAGGAACAGAAAAAGATTCTGGTCTATATGAAAGATACGCCGAAGAAGTTTCATGAGATGGCGGTAAATGCGGCTGCAGGTAAGAAATTGTATCAAAAACTGGATAAGCTGACGCAGAATCATAATATGGATAATGCAGCATATGACAAATTGTTAAAGCAGATTAAGAAAAATACTAAAAAAATAGAGAAGAATCAGAATTATTCATTAGTAGAAGAAACGCTCGGACGTGCCAACAGCATTTTAAAGACATCACAGTATATTGAATACGGTTCTTTCGAGGAAGAATGCAAAGAGATTGCAAGACGTGGAATTCTGTTTATGGAACTGGTTGAAGAATGTGCAAATCTTTTTGAGGGATTTTCAGATGAAGTGTTTGGTAAAATAGAGGAGTAACAGATAAAAAAACAGGCAGTACATGTAATATATACTGTCTGTTTTTGAATTTATCAATGGGAAGAATAGGTATTCAAAGAGCGTTTCATTAAAAACTCGGCCAATTCAAAGTCCTCTGCCACATCAATGTCAATGCTTCGGCCGCGCTCCATAACGTATGCGTATTCTTTTTCGCTTAACAGCTGGATGCTGTTGGCATGATAAGAAATTTTTCTGATATAAAGGGCACCATTAATACGATAATAGGTATCCAGATCCTGCCGGCGCTTGCTTTGGCTAAGTGATTTGCGAAAACTGCCAAGCGATAAATCGGGTGGAAGGGTCATGGACCATAAAGGGGAATGATCCATTTCGCACACAGCAGTTATGGCATCTGCGTTTTTCTGGTCAAACAACTGATAACTGCCGATGATATCAGAAGCAATACGTAGAGGTGAAGTTGGCTGGAGCAGACAGATGGTATCAAAATATCTGCCGGAAGTCTGATATTGACTTAGTACTTCAGTTACAACATCCCAGCTGCCGGCGGTATCACTGCTGGTTTTAGCAGAGCGCAAAAAAGGAACAGAAGCACCATAGTCTTTTGCAATCTGTGCGTAGTCATCGCTGTCTGTACTTACCATGATCTCATCAAAAAGCGCGGAATCTTTTGCGGCGCGGATACTGTATGCTAAAAGGGGAATATCCAAAAGAGGTTTGATGTTTTTGTCTTTTAGTCCTTTTGATCCGCTGCGGGCGGGAATAATAGCTATATTTTTCATATTGATACCTCAAAGTTTACATCATAAAAATCTTTTTTTATATTAACTGGAGCAGAAGTGACCTGCTTTAGGATCTGGATCATCTGATCGGAAGTTGTTCCGTCACCGAAGGGGTTTTTTACCTGTTTGACCATATCTTTAAACTCTGCGGAAGAGGCTTTTTTTATTGCACTTATGATATCATCTTTCCTCGGGTCACAATGTATGATACTGTCAGCAAAGAAACGTCCTTTTTGTCTGTCGCCAATATCAATTGTTGGAATGTGCATGGCAGGTCCCTCGGTTGTTCCGCTGGATGAATTTCCAATCATCATTTCTGAATATTTTAAGGCAGTCAGGTAACGTTTCATGCCGAGAGAAGGAACTACATGGAAATTGGTATATTTTTGAGCAGTAGATCTCCAAATCTCATTGATACGGTCGCCACCTGAATCTGTATTGGAAAGAGTGATGATATAGGAATAATCGGAGAATGCGCGAAGCGCCTCGATCAATTCATATAATTCGTTTTCGGAAGCCTCTTTTTCTAAAGTGACAGGATGAAAAGTGACAACGCAATAAGGAACATGCATAGAGAGTCCTAACTGGTTCCTGAAATCATCTTCAGATAAAAGCTCGGTCTTTAAACAGTTTTCGATTGCAAGAGAACCAACATTATATACAGAATGAGGGTTCTCACCAAGTTGAATAACACGTTTGCGGTAAGCGTCACAAGTAGTAAAGTGCAGAGCACTCATTTTTGTGATTGAGTGGCGGTATACTTCATCAATTGCACCGCTGGTAGTGCTTCCGCCACATATGTGTGTGATCGGAATTAAAAGCGTGGATGCTGCGATTGCTACGCCAAACATTTCATAACGGTCACCGATTACGATCAGCATATCCGGTCTGTGTTCAGAAAAATAGTGACTAAATGATAAGATGACATCACTGATCTGACGTGCGATTCCTTCCCGCGAATTGTCATCAAGATATTTTATTGGAATACATTCTGAAATATTGATACGGGAAGCCCGAATTTCTTCGATCGTATTTCCATTTTCCGGTGCCAGGTGAGAACCGGTCACTACAAAGTCAAGATTAAAATAAGAATCCTGCTCCAGCTTCTTAAGAAGGGGGAGCAGTTGACCAAATTCAGCGCGGCTTCCGGTTACAACGCAAATTTTTACTCTGTGCATATTAATTCATCTTCTCCAAAATCACGAATTGCTTTTGTTCCCAGTACATCAAACCATTTCATAGCAGAAATTCCGTTTCCGGGACGTTTGGTAGTAATGTTTTCTTCGGTTAAAATTTCACCTTTTTTGATATCTCTTTTTGCAACAATACTTTTTCGGGCGACAATAATATTGGGACGTTCTGCAGGAGAACAGATTTTTTTGCCATCACCAAGTGCCACTTCAATATTACGAATGGCAGAAACCATTGCTTTTAATTCATCTGGTTCAATGCTTGCCTTGTGATCCGGACCAATCATAGTGCGATCCAGTGTAAAATGTTTTTCAATTACAGTGGCACCCATTGCGACAGCTGCGATCGGAACCTCAATCCCTACGCTGTGATCGGATAAGCCGACAGGAAGATGAAATGCATTTTTTAAGGTGAGCATTGCATTTAAATTTACATTTTCCATAGCGGTAGGGTAATCGGTATGACATTGCAGTAAAGTAATTTCACTGGTTCCGTTTTTCTTTAAAATGTCAATAGCAGTCGCGATCTCGTCCATTTCTGCCATTCCGGTAGACATAACAACTGGTTTCTTGGTGGCGGCAATCTCTAACAGATATGGTAAATTAGTAATTTCGCCGGACGGGATCTTAAAAAATGGAAGATCCAGAGAGTCGAGAAAATGAACACTGTCAATGTCAAAGGCAGTAGATAAGTAGGACATCCCGATACTGTTGCAATATTCGTAAAGCTCATAATGCTGTTCCAATTTCAGACGGAGTTTTTTTGCCATCTCCAGCTGGGTTTCATCTGCTCCGGTTTCGCGTTTCTGATATTCTGCCTTTGGAGCATATTTGGAAGTGCAGTCAACGGCAGTCTGAAATTTAACAAAATCGGCACCTGCTTTCTTGGCCTCATCAATGAGTTTTTTTGCCAGATCCATATCTCCGTTATGATTTACTCCGGCTTCTGCAATAATGATTGTTTTCATAAAAACCCTCCTGTACATTATGAAAGTATTATTTTCCGCGTAGTTCTAAAAAACGATCAACTTTCATTTCTTCTTTAAAATTTTCAAATAGTTTTACTACATCATATTTTGGTTCATAACCAAGTTCATCTTTGGCATTTTGAACATCCATTAATATACCGCCGCCAGCAATTTTGTCGGTCAGACAGATAATTTCGGAAGGTTTGCCCGGTGGACAGAAGACTTCAATGATAGCCTCCATTTGCTGGCGCAAGGTAACGGGTATACCGGTTCCGCAATTATAAAACCCTTTTGTTAAGTTCTGTACTTCAATGGCTTTGCAAAACATCTGGGCCATGTCATAAACATGAAGCATATCTTTGGCATAGTTTGGATCACCCCAGATTTCAAGAGGTTTACTTTCCATTGCATGAAAGATCAGTTTGTACAAAGGACGCAGTGTTTTGACACCATTTGGATAAATATAGTGGTTGGTACTGTAGGAATATACGGTCGGAAAACGGAAAGCAAAAGTTTTCAGACCATATTGCTGATGGTAATGTTCAAGTAACTCCAACGCAGTGTTTTTGGAAATGACATACATGGCGTGGTCGCCGGTGTAACTGAAGTTCTTTGGCATATCCGGTTTGATGATGGTTCCGGTTGGATATTCCCATACATCAAAGCAGCTGGTGGAGTATAAAATACGATCTACATTCCTTGTCCTGCAAAATTCGAGCACATTGTAGGTTCCCATGATGATCGAATCAAGATAATCTTTGGGATGATAGCCGTCCATATAGGCAGGAATAACAGCAGCAAGTAAAACAACGGCATATATATCTTCTTTCGGAAGATTGTCAAAATCAGAAGGATTTGTGATGTCAACGGATATGTATGGGACATCCATAGTTTGAAAAACGTCTGCTTTTTTACGCTTCCCGGAAGCAATGATCTGATATTCGTCTTTTGAAAAATACTCAGATGCATATTTGGTGAAATAAGACCCTACATTTCCGGTTGCACCGAATACAATAATTTTTTTCATGTTTTTCGTCTCCATAAAGTGTATAAGTTTGTTTATTTTCTATATTGAATCATGAATCCATTGTTTTCATCAAATTCGGGATTCAGTTTTTTGCGCAGCATGACCAGATCGTGATATGCATCCGGATCAAAAATGGTTCGACCAACCCAAAAAGGAGCTCTGCCATTTTTGTTAAATTGCTTTTTGAAGCCAAAAAGAGTGTCATCCGGGAGCATGCCGCCTCCTAAATGAAATTTTGATATTCCCATTTCGCTTGCCTGACATGCTGCTTCGTAAAGAAGAAGGTTTCCTGGAGAATATTTCCGGTATTCTGTATGTGTGCCGGAAAGATGGTAATGCATATATCGGTCATTATAAAACATGATAGAACCGCTGACAGGTTTTCCCTCATACATTGCATAAAAAATGCATGCGTAATCTGCAAGAAGTTTTAAGGATTCAAAGTAATCTGTCTGGAAAGTGTAGTATGCATCTGCCTGATTTTTTTCCATTGTCTCATTATACATTGGAATAAAATCTTTGAAGTCTGTAATGTCTTTTCGTACAATAGTGACGTCGTTTTTAATTGCTTTTCTGACCATATTACGGTTTTTGGAATCCATGTTTTTCATGATCAGATCCGGATTTGTGGTATCCATAAATATGGTGTCTCTTAAATAACGTGTTTCAATAACATATGGAAGCAGCTCGTGGTTGAGTAATAACGGATGAAAACGTACAAACTGTGAAACAATTCGATTTTCCCGGCAGTAATGCTGTAATTCCTTCAGAAACTGGATCTGGGAATCTTTTGGAATATTATGATCACTCAATGGTCCACCATAGCCGTAAGGTGTTTCGAGATCGTACCATGTATCAGCGGAAAGTTGTTCGCCAAATAGTCCGGAAGCTGCAATGTCGCTTTTCATGACCACATAGCAGAAGCGGGAAGCTGCATCTTCGTAATAGATGAGCAACGGTTCACCGTCACCATGAAGCATGAAAGAATGTGCATACTCATATAAATAATAGATATCCCAGTTAATAAATGATTTTATACAAATGTCCCATGCAGCAGCATCTGTTTGTTGATATATTTTTAAAATAGTAATTCACCCCCATATTGAAAAATAATATCCCTTAAATAGGTCATATCATTTTTTTGATATCGTTGATCGATTGGAAGAGAGATCAATGTCTCTGCGTTTTTTTGTGCCATTGGCCGGAATTCAGGCCGGAAGTGATCAAATGGCCAGTGTACAGCGCAGTATATCTTGTGTTCCATTAAATAACTTCGAAAAGAATCGCGGTTTTTTACACGTAGAGGAAAAACCAGCGGGCAGTCATTTTCTGCCAGGGCACAAACCGGTTGAAGTCCTATTTTTTGAAGTTCCGAAGTCAGAAAATGATAATTTGATCTTCGGGCTGCAATCAATTCTGGAATGTCAATGCAGGAAATAAGAAAACGGGAAAAGTCCGATATCTGCAGTATCTCATCGGAAGTGTCCAATTTTTCTTCACATTCTGCAAATATCTGACGGTATTTAGCATTGCAATCCAGTTCGTTTTTCAAAAAAAGATTTTTGAGTATCATACCGTAGGAGCGTGTATTGTCGCTGCTGGTTTTTATATGGTCAAGTGCGGGTAAATCCTGAGCTTTTTTTGTATACAAAACGCCGCCAAGCGGAATTGGAAGCCATTTGCGGATGCTGGCGATCATATAGTCCCCGGTGATATGATTTATCGAAAAAAAACTTTGCGTTGTATCTTCAATTATCATTATACCACATTCGTCTGCCATACGACGCAGATAAGATAAGATTTGTGCGGACTGAACGGCACCGAAATAGTGGCAGATGTAAAGTGTTGCCACCTGTGGGGTGATCTTCCGTTTCAGGTCGTCGAGATCAATCTGCAAATCTTCGGTTATATTATAAAAAATAATGTTTTGGGATGGAAAACAGTTGCTGACCGATTCACAAATAAATTCGGGCAGAAGAACAGCCTTATTTTGATTAAACGGGATATGACGAAGAGCGCTTCTCCCACTGTCAAAAAACTGACAATTATAAGACTCCAGATAATGAAAGAGGTTATTGGATGAGATATTCAGTTTGTTTAAATCTAAGTCGTATTCACTGCCTAATTCCATTTTGTCATCTCCGGGTAAAAATGATGATTATATACTGAAGTCTATTGTAGAGGAAAAGTTCGCAACATTCAAGGGAGTGAAGGAAAAAATTGTTATCATTGCTTTTGCTATATTACTGGTTTAAAATAAGAATTAGGAAAACTTTAAACGGGAGATAAACGATATGAGGAAAGAGCAATTGATTCAGTTCCTGGGGGAAAGTACATTACATATAGTAGAAGCGATGGAAAAGATAGATGCTAATGCACATGGGATCTTGTTTATTGTAGATAAGAGTGGCAGGCTGCAGGGAACGGTTACGGATGGCGATATTCGTCGATGGATCATAAGATCCGGAAAATTAGATGTGGCAGTGGCAGATATCATGAATAAGGATCCAAAGATTGTATATCGCGGCGAGGAATCGCAGGCACAGGATTATATGAAAAAAGTGCAGGTGAAGGCACTTCCGGTCTTGGACGCAGAAGGTAAAGTCACAGATATCATACTGGATCGTGAAGATGTGACAGAGATGGAAAAACGTGACATGAAAACGTTACGGGAGGTTCCGGTCGTAGTGATGGCGGGCGGAAAGGGAACCAGGCTTTACCCATATACGAAAATTCTGCCCAAACCGTTGATACCAATAGGGGATATTCCAATCATGGAACGTATCATTGACAAATTTGTGGAATATGGAGTTGCAGATTTTTATGCTACGGTTAATTATAAAAAGAGCATGATCAAGTCTTATTTTGCAGATCTGGCGAAGGAGTACTCCATTCAATATGTGGAAGAGGACAAGCCTCTTGGAACGGCAGGAAGTCTGCGGCTGATCGATACAGAGTTTGAATGCCCTATCATTGTGACAAATTGTGATATCCTGATTCATGCTGATTATGCGGATATTTACAAATATCATAAAGAGTCCGGCAATGCGATCACAATAGTATCGGCGTTAAAAAATATTGTGGTTCCATATGGAGTGATCCATTCAAAGGAAAATGGTACTGTTATTTCTATGGAGGAAAAACCCAAACTATCCTATTTTGTAAATACAGGAATGTATGTATTGAATCCGGACCTGTTACAGAAGATACCGGAAGATACATTTTTTCATATGACAGATCTGACAGATTTACTTATACAAGAGGGAAAACAGGTTGGAATGTATCCAATCAGCGAGGATTCCTTCCTGGATATGGGCGAATTCGAAGAAATGCGCCGGATGGAGAAAAAATTGAATTTGAAATCGGAGTAAATGCAAAGGGGTATCCTGATTACAGGGTGCCCCTTTAAGGGTCAAAGGATTAATTTATGAGGAGAGGTATTAAATGATAAAGCTGTATATTAAATCCACAGGTCATTGCCTGATACTTTATCAGAGCATCGTGGGTGAACTCTACACCATTATTTCCGAAGGTAAATTTACGCTGTCCGATTATAAGAAAAAGATTGAGGAACAGGTGTAATAAGGGTATAATTATAATAAACGGTAAAAATTAGATTAGAGAAAAATAGGGAGATTATTATGCCGCAAATTATAATAAATAAGTTGGGACCGATAGATCATTGTGAGCTGGATATTAAAGACCTTATGATATTTACAGGACAGCAGGCATCGGGGAAAAGTACGATAGCCAAAAGTGTTTTTTTCTTTAAGAATGTAAAAAATGTTTTGTATGCTCAATTAAGAAAAAGGTGTTTGCTTGGAAGCCAAGAGAATACGTTGAAATTTTCAGTAAAAAAAAGCTTAATCAGAGATATTAGGTCTAATTTTTTGCAGACGTTCGGTTCTACCTGGTGTATGGATAGGAACATGAGTCTGCAATATGAATATACAGATGGTGTGTGGATCAAAATTTCTCTGACATCAGATCCGATATCACCAAATTATATATGGGTTGATATTAGCGCTGCTTTGTCAGATAGCCTTCAGGCAATGGAAAAAGAGATTTCATTAAAAAATGAAATGACATTTATCGGAGAGGTCGATATTATTAAAGGCAAAATCAATAATATTTTTCAGGATGATGCGGAAGTAGTTTATATACCAGCAGGAAGAAGCATGATTACACTGCTGAGTACGCAGTTAAATTATATTTATAGCGCAATGGATGACACACAAAAGAAAAATATAGATTATTGCACGCAGAATTATTTGGAAAGAATATTAATGTTAAAGTCGACTTTTGCGCAAGGTGCAGAACAAATGATTCAGGATATGTTGCGTTTGACAGATGTGCGAGTAGAAAAAGAGCTTCTATATCTGACGGCGGACCTGATGAAGAGAATCTTGAATGGAGAATACAGAAATATTGAAGGAGAAGAAAGACTTCAAGTGGAGGAAGAGCGCTATGTAAAAATAAACTTTGCATCTTCGGGTCAGCAGGAGTCGGTATGGATTTTAAACGTTCTCTTTTATTATCTGCTTAATAATAAAAAAGCTTATTTTATTATTGAAGAACCAGAATCTCATTTATTTCCTAATGCGCAGAAATTAATTACAGAATTTATTTCATTAGCTAGGGGCAAACGTAAAAATCAGATATTTATTACAACACATAGTCCATATATTTTAGGAACAATAAATAATTTATTGTATGCGGATCGGATCTCAAGCGTAGTAGACAAAGAGCAATTGAAACGGATTATAAACGAAAACGAATGGATCTCAGCTTCTGAAATTGCGGCCTTTTTCCTAAATAAGGGGAAAGCTATTTCGTGCATGGATGAGGAGTTTGGAGCGATTGAGAATGAAGTAATTGATGGAGCTTCGGAAGATATTAATGATGATTATGACCGGATGGTGATGCTGAAAGAGAAAGCGTTAAAAGGGGAGGGGGTATAAGTGCTTCTTACGAAAGAAAAATCACATTGTGAGGAGAACCAGAAGATAATAGTTTCAAAGGATTTAGGGACAACAAGAGAGCATAGAGCTGTAAATCCCGGTCAACAATATTGTGTGCGCCAGTACAAATTAGATGGAGAACTGGTAAAACAACAAAAATGCTGTGATTTTCTTCTCATAAATGATTCGTTGAAAAAGGCTTATTTCATTGAACTGAAAGGTGGGAATATAGATGAAGCAATACCACAGCTTGAAAATGGTGAAAGGTTGTGCGCAGCAGAATTACAAGGCTACACATTTTTTTATCGAATTGTGCCGAGCAAGGTGCGGACACATGCTGTGACAAGTACTAAATTTAAAAAATTTAAGGATAAATGTGGAACAAAACTTAAATATCAGACAATTAAAATGGAAGAAACCTTGTCTTAGCCAGAGGTTAGGAAAAACGAACAATCGGCCGATATATAAAATATAAAATTTAATGCTGGGTCAAATGGAATTGGCGGCGCTTGAAGAAACAAAAGAAGGGGACTTTTTGCGTAGTGCGAAAGTCCTTTTTTGATTGAGTGAGGGGGACAGAAGATGAATACAGCGTTGATTTTGGCGGGAGGACTGGATCCACGTTTTCATATGGACATACCAAAACAGTTTGTGAATGTAAACAATAAACCGGTCATTATTTACACTCTGGAAATCTTTCAGAATCATCCGGATATCGATGAGATCATCGTTACCTGCCTGGATGGCTGGCAGGAGATGGTGCGGGTATATGGAAAACAGTTTAATATCACAAAGCTAAAGGAGATCATTCCCGGGGGGAAAGACGCGCAGGAGTCTACCTATCACGGGTTGCAGCTCTTAAAAGACCGCATGGGAGCGGGAGATATTGTCGTGGTACATGACGCGATCCGTCCAATGGTATCGGAAGAACTCATAACGGACAGTATCAAGGTGTGCAGGAAAAAAGGAATGGGTGTGGCGGCGACCTACATCATGGATACGATCATGCATTCGCCGGATGGAAAAGAAGGATATCAGTCGATCAACCGGTATGAGATCATGAAAGTGCAGACGCCACAGGCGTTTGACTTTGCGTATATCTGGGAAAAGCACAATGAGGCGGTCGGGAAAAACTGCCTTGGAGCATGGGACAACAGTTCCATGTTGACAAATCTCGGAGAAAAAGTCAGTTTCTCTGCGGGGTCGGATCTGAATTTGAAGATCAACCGCACAGAGGACGTGGAAATGTTTAAGGCGTTATACCGTATGAAACATCAGGAAGAGAACGAAAGAAAGGAACGGTAAGAGTCATGAATGTGGCACTGATACTGGCAGGCGGACACGGAAGCAGGACAGCACAGGATATACCAAAACAGTTTATGAATGTTTACGAAAAACCGCTGATCGTCTATACACTGGAAAATTTTGAGAAACATCCGGATATTGATGAGATAGCGGTAGTGTGTATTGACGGCTGGCATGAAGTGCTGCGGGCATATGCCAGACAATATGGCATTACAAAATTGAAATGGATCGTCAGTGGAGGCGGCGACGGACAGGAGTCCACCAGAAATGGGATCGAAGCGTTAAGGGAAGTATGTGGCGAAAAGGATGTGATCCTGGTGCATGACGCGGTGCGTCCGTTTCTTCCGGCGGAAGTGATCACGGATGCCATTGTAAAATGCAGACAGAAGGGATCGGGACTCAGCGCGGTCCGGTGTCAGGAGACGATCGTTCGAACCGAAGATGGGATATCCGGTCAGGAAGGCATTGCGCGTACAGAGATCATGCGTGTGCAGACCCCACAGGCGTATCTGTATGGTAAGGCTCTTTGGGCATACGAAGAGGCAGAGCGCAGAGAGATCACGGGAGAGGTCTATATCAATACGCTGATGCTGCGGCTGGGCGAGAAATTATATTTTTCCTATGGATCGGAGAAAAATATAAAAGTCACGACGGTAGATGATCTGGAGCTGTTTAAGGCACTGTTAAAGATGGAGCGGGAAGACTGGATCAAGTAGGAGAAGATGAGATGATACGATTTTGGGATACAGAAGTTTACTGCATGGAAAAGAGTGAGCTGGACAGAAGCTGGTTGTTTTCATATTTTTGCCAGAAAGGCCACACGGATGATATGATCCTGGTTTATGATGCGGGTGCCTATTATGGCTATCTGAATTATCAGACGTTATTACACACGGCATCATCTGGCAGGGATGAGTATATTATTACGGAAAAATATGTGCATAAAAAGGATGACGCTCAGATCTGGGAACATCTACATGTATTGCTGAAACAATTAGAAGAACGGGGCATAAGGAAACAGGCCTTTATTCCGGTGTTTGATGAGCAGGGACAACTGCTTTATTTTGCATATGAATATGAGAAGGGGCTGAGTACTTTTTATATTGATATTGCGCTCATGGAATTACAGGAAAAGGACACGTTATTATTTTTTGAAGAGGCATATCCGCGGGTAAAAAGTGTATGTATTGATGAGTGCAATGAGTGGGCATATATTTTTTCAAATATTTTGGATATGTATGATATTCCATATTTTTGCGAAGGAGAGAAATGGGAACTGCTTTTTCCTGCCAAGAACAGAACGTTGAATGATTCTGCACATGGCAGGATGACAATTTATGCAGAGGGTGCAGAGCATTTTAGGGAATATGCATCGGATAAGCTTCTTTCGAATTGGAAATTTGTAATGAAAGTAGGTCAGAATAAACACTCTTTTTTGACGGAAAAAATAAAAAAGGATCTTAAAAATAAAAATGTAAAAGTGCAGACGATGTATTTTCCTACGGAAAGTCGAAGCAAGACATCAGACGAAGAAATTCGACGTATGCATAGAGTATTTCCGCTGGAGAAAAGATGCTGGGATGATATTGTGGGCAGAAGCCAGATTAAAAGAATTATAGGGGAAAAGATTGACTGGGAGGCGTGGTTGGATGCGCAGAATGTGAGAAAACAAAATTCAAAAGAATTTTATGTGCGGGGAAAAAGCATAGAAACAAAAAATTATGGAAATGGAAAACATCACATTTACATTATAGGCCCGTGTATAGCAATGAGCTATTGCGTTCTTAGGGAAGAAGAAAGTATTGGATGTATTTTGGCGGAAAAACTGAAGGAGAAAGATTACGCCGTGGAGTGTATCATGTATCCCTTGCACCATAGCATGCTTTATGAGGAAATGATACAAAGTCTAACGTTGATGGAAAATGATATTGTAATTCTGATTGATCGCCTGATGGAAAAAAAGCCAGATTATCAGAGTGATCTGCCAGTAGCAGATATTATAAAAAAACGGCAGGATGACTGGTTTTGGGATGTACCCATGCATGCAACGGCAAAGGGATGTTTTGAAATTGCTAATGCAATGGCAAATTGGTTAGAGCCATTACTAAACGATACAGTAAGCGATGATCCCAAATGTCTGCAAATGGGAAAAGTTATACTGGATGAAAAAGCGCAGAAAAAGTTCGAAAAATATATTAGACAAGTGAAAGAGTGTCAAAGGATTGAAAAAGGAAGTTCGGTGGGAGCCATTGTTATGAATTGCAATCCAATGACCAGAGGACATCTTTATCTGATCGAGCATGCAAGAAGTAAAGTGGATTACCTTTATATTTTTGTGGTGCAGGAAGATAAATCGGATTTCAGATTTGAAGAACGTTTTGCAATGGTGAAGCAGGTAACCGAACAATTTGAAAATGTGATCGTTGTGCCTTCAGGAGAATTTGTATTATCCTATGCAACGATGCCTCTGTATTTTGAAAAAGAAGAAAAGAAAGAAGATACCCTGGACGCAGCACATGATCTGACGATTTTTGGAGAATATGTGGCGAAGGAGTTGGGGATTACAAAGCGTTTTGTCGGGGAAGAACTTTTGGATCCGGTTACCAGACAGTATAATGAAGCTATGAAAAGGATTCTGCCCAATTATGGAATTGAGGTGGAGGAAATAAAAAGGCTTGAGACCGATCAAGGGATCATCAGTGCTTCTGCGGTACGCAAATGGATCAAAGAGGATAACTGGGAAGCGGTAAAAAAATTCGTGCCGGCAGCAGTATACAGCAGGCTGCGTTTGGAATCAGGAAGAAACAATGAGTAGAACAGTAAGAGAGCAGATATTCAAAAAACTGGAAGAACTTTGTAGCGAGAATCAGAAAATTATCACAGATGTGATTGCGGAAGCGCAGTTACAGGATACCTTTGCGCGTTGCCAGAATATGGCGGTAGATATTGGAACGCAGATTGAGACAGTATATGGTGAAGGATTCGATTGCGTTCACGGACTGGAAGATTATTGTGAACTGATCTATATGACTGCTGTGGAACAGGATATGAAAAAGAGAGAAGACTTGGGAAAACGGGCAGAAAAAATCTTGCAGAACGTGATACAATATACACAAAAGGAGATACCGGACAAGTTAGAAGCGGTTTTTCTTCCCTACAAAGCGTCCATGTGGGATTCGCTGGAAAGTATCTGGCTGGCGGCAAGAGAGGACGAGACGTGCGATGCCTATGTCATACCGATTCCCTACTATGACAAAAAAGCGGATGGAACTCTTGGAGAAGAACATTATGAGGGAGGGGAATATCCCGATTATATTCCGGTGACGGGGTATGATTCGTATGATTTTGAGGCAAGGCGGCCGGATATCGTATTCATACATAATCCATACGATGGTGGAAATCATGTGACAAGTGTGCATCCGTTTTTTTATTCCAAAAATCTGAAGCGGTATACAGAGAAACTGGTCTATGTACCGTATTTTGTCCTGGAGGGAAACGGAATACCGGAAAACTACGCACTGACGACCGGTGTAATATATGCGGATTATGTTGTTGTCCAGAATGAAACGGAAAAGGATGACTACATCCGGTACTTTAAGAAAGCGGCGCCGGATTTTCCGATTGAGGACAAGCTGCTTCCGCTCGGATCGCCCAAATTTGACAAGGTACGGGCGTTAAACCGGGAGAATGTGGATGCACCGCAAGAATGGCGGGAAAGAAGCAAAGGGAAAAAGGTGATTTTGTATAACACCAGCCTGAATGCGATGTTGGAAAACGGTGCTGCATATATTGAGAAGCTGAAGGATGTATTTACCTTTTTTAAAGGCAGCAAAGAGGCAGTTCTCCTCTGGCGCCCCCATCCGTTGATGGAATCATCCATTGCGTCCATGCGCCCGGAATTATATGAAGCCTATATCACATTAAAGAAATGGTTTCTGGAAGAGAAAATAGGAATTTATGATGACACGCCGGATATGTATACGGCGATCGGGTTCAGCGATGCCTATTACGGAGATCTGAGTTCGGTCGTGTGGCTTTACAGGCAGACCGGAAAACCGGTACTGATACAAAAAGCAGAAGTTTTAGAGGAAAAATAATGGATAAACAGAATGAAAAAATATATGTAACTCAGTCGTCGATGCCGACGTATGAAGAATACATAGAAGCGATCAAACCGCTGTGGGACAGCCATTGGCTCACCAATATGGGAAAATATCATAAAGAACTGGAGAAAGAACTGAGAGAATATCTGGATGTACCGCAAATATCTCTTATGGTAAACGGACATATGGCACTTGAAATGGCAATTCAGGCAATGGATTTCCCGGAGGGCGCGGAAGTTATCACGACACCGTTTACATTTATATCTACCACACATGCGATCGTGCGAAACCGTTTGAAACCGGTGTTCTGTGATGTGAAACTCAGTGATGGAACCATAGATGAAACAAAGATCGAAGAGCTGATCACAGAAAATACAGTTGCAATCGTGCCGGTGCATGTATACGGAAATATCTGTAATGTTGAAGAGATCCAGCGGATAGCAGATAAATACAGTTTAAAAGTGATCTACGATGCGGCGCATGCGTTTGGTGTTACCTATAAAGGAAAAGGGATTGGAAATTATGGAGATGCATCCGTTTTCAGTTTTCACGCGACAAAGGTATTCAATACCATTGAAGGCGGAGCGGTAACTTTTTCGGATCCGAAATTATATGATAAATTATATAATCTGAAAAACTTTGGAATACGAGGAGAAGAACTGGTAGTGTCGGTCGGAGCCAATGCAAAGATGAATGAGTTTTCTGCGATCATGGGGTTGTGCAATTTAAAACATATCGACACGGCGATACAGGAGCGAAAAATCCGTTATGAGCGATATTACGAATTGTTGAGTGATGTTCCAGGCATCAGATTCTTTGATGAGAGGAAAGAGTGCCAGAAAAATTATGCATATTTTCCGATTGTGGTGGAGGAAGATTATAGAGCGACTAGAGATGGATTATATGATAGATTAAAGGAGAAAAAGATATATGCAAGGAAGTATTTCTATCCGTTGACTTCCGATCAGGCATGTTTTAAAAATAAATACAGGCAAGAAAAGCTAGAATATGCCAGATCATTATCCGATAAGGTTCTGGTATTGCCTTTTTATGAAAAACTTCGTATAGAAGATATAGAAAAAATATGTGAGTTGGTGGTTTGATATGAAGAAAACAATCCTTTTATTGCCAGGGACAAAGTGGCAGATGGATCTGGCGAGAACAATAAGGGAAAGAGGATACAACCTATATGTTGCAGATCCGTCTGAAAATGCTCCGTGTAGAGCGTATGCAGATAAGTTTTTACAGTCCGATATATTTGATAATAAAAAAATAGACGCATTTATAGAGCGTAATCCGATAGACGCAGTTGTTTCTGATGAATGTGATATAGCGACACCAGTGATTGCGAGAATTGGAGAAAAATTTCATTTAGCTACGATTGGTTCTGCCGAGGCAAGATTGTTTACAGATAAGTATAAGATGAAAGAATTTTGCAGACAAATAGGTTTAAATTATCCGGAATACAGACTTTGTAAGACGGAGGAAGAAGTACTTCTTTTTTTGCGAGAGATAAAAAAGCCGATTATTATAAAACCGATTGATTGCAATGCGAGTAAAGGCGTGCATACGGTCAAATCAGAGCAGGATATAGAAAAATATTTTGAAGAAACACTTTCATATTCACGGATTGAGAAGGCAGTTTTGGCAGAAAGGTATATAAATGGCACGGAATTTACTATAGATGGAATAAAAACATCAGAAGCACATTATACGCTGGCAATCAGCGAGAAAAAGCATTTTAAACATAACTGTAATATTGCAGATGAATTGCTGTTTTCTTATAGCAATGAGAAGTTTGATTATGAGCGGCTAAGAAACGTCAATGATTTGTATATATTAAAATCAAAATTACCATTTGGGCTTACACATGCGGAATACAAGTATGAAAACGGAAAATTTTATTTAATAGAAATTGCGGCAAGAGGAGGGGGAAACATGATTTCGTCTGTGATTTCTCAGTACTTGTCAGGGTATCATACATATGAATATCTGCTTGACTGTGCGTTAGGAGAATGCGCAGAGAGAACATTTGAGATCAGCGGACAGCTGAGGGATCGTGTGGCAGTTTTGAAGTTTTTTCATACACCGCATGGAGGTGGCAGGGTAAAAAAAATACATGGAATAGATTACTTGGAAAAAGAGGCAGATATAAAAAAATATGCGTTGAATTTCAGTGAGGGCGATATAATAGGAGATTGCGAATCTGATTCTGCGCGAATAGGTTACTATATTGCCTGCTCAGAAACAATGGAAGGGCTAAATGCGGTCATGGATCATGTAGAAAAGAAATTTAGGATTGAGATGGAATAGGAAAGAAAAATATGTTTGTTTCAATTATTTTTGACGCAGAATACTTTGGAATGGGAGAAAGGTATAAGTGGTTTCTCAAAAATATTTCCCATGCAAGGGAAAATGATTGTTTAGTAATTACACATAAGTATATAGAAGAGCATTATGAAGAGTATGCGAAAAATTGCGAATCACGTTTTTATGATGAATTTGAAATGCGGCGATTAGGCAAAGAGGAATACCAAGATGTCAGTAAAGGCTTTATTCGGGATGAAATTTTTGATGATTTAGAGGAAAGGCTGGTTTCACGGAGTGAGATGTTGCTATTTCTTTTACAAAACAGATATCCGCGTTTGGAGATGGAACTGGTTCGGATTATAGAGGAAGAGCTGGCGAAAAGAAAAGAGACCAAAGTAGAGGCAATCTTCAACTGTTTGGATACATTTGCCAGTGTGGCTTATCTTGGAGAAAAATATCAGTGTCCAATCATATCCTATTGTTTTTCTGCTGTAAAAAAAATTCACGGATATACACAAACATTGTATGTGGCTGCAATTGATGGGGCAATCAGGCAATCTGAAGAAGCCGAAAAACGATATATGACTTATAAAAGCGGTAAGCAGGTTCCGATTGTTTTCTCCAATCGGGAGTTGCTTGCAATTTTTGGAAAAAAGAAAAATATTCCGCTTTTAAAAATCATGGAGTGTGAACCGGAACATGAATTGGGAATCTGTAAAATGGCATGTTCCATTTATCCATATGATTATTCAAAATATAAATACACGGATACCGATTTATATTATGAAGCGCGAAAAAAATTAAAGACAACAGACATTATCATCCGGGATCATCCGGGTATTCCGTGGAATGGAAATGACAAAGGACCGAAAAAAGAGCATGAGAGAAATGATCCGATTTCTTTTATATTGAGCTGTAAAAGAGTGACAAGTATAGATTCACAGATTTTACTGAAAGCTCTTTTATGGAATAGAACAACCTTTTTAAGAGGAAATTTGTCATCTCTTCAGTTTATGTGCACCCAAGATATCTGTAGCGTTGAAAAGGTAGATATTCATAAGCTGAATTATTATATGTTTGGATATTTGATACCATCAGCCTTGATGTTTGATGCGGATTATTGGAGATGGAGATTCAAGCAAAAACCTTCTGAGTATGATATTTATATGAAGCATTTTAACTATTATATGGATTATTTTGGATATGATAAAGAAATGTTCTTTAGAATGGATGAAGAGAACCGATTTTCGTATGTTTTGAAAATGCGCCATATAGATAAGAGGATGATTCAAGATTTGTTGACTGGTGATATAGATTTTCCGATTAATTATGAGGTACTGTATTCAAAAATAGTGTTAAAAGCTGCAGAAGATATCAGTGAGGAGATTACATGCGTAAATGAGCAGTCCGGCGGAATAATACGAAGCAGGTTTAAGTTTAAAAATGAGATAACTATAAAACAATTGATATATTATCCGTTTGTTGATGTGGGAGGGTTCGCAGATATAAAAAGTATTAGGATCGATGATGTGAAAAGTAGTAGAAATGAAAATGTACGGTATATTGAAAAAGGGAACGGAGGTATAGATATGGAAGTCAGAGAGATTGCTCCGGGGGATCATGAAATATCAATAGACTGGGGATATTTTTTTCAATAATGAGGAGGAAGAATGATGAAAGTAGCCGCTTATTTGCCGATTAAACTGAATAATGAGAGATTTCCAGGGAAAAATGTCAAAGCATTTTCAGATGGAACGCCGCTGTGCAGACTGATGTTTGATACGATTTCGCAGGTGGATGAAATAGATGACATTTATTGTTTTTGTAGTGATGAATCTATAAAAGAGTATCTATCCGGGCGAGTACAATTTTTAAAACGTGGGAAAGAACTGGATACTGCGGAAACAAAATGCCAGGACATTGTATCCTCATTTTTGGAAAAAGTAGATGTGGATATTATTGTTTTGGCGCATGTGACAAGTCCCTTTGTAAAAGTGGAATCCATTCGTGAATGTGTAAAGCAGGTGTGTTCCGGGGAATATGATTCTGCCTTCACAGCAGGTGTGGTTCAGGATTTTTTGTGGCAGGATGGAAAACCGTTAAATTTTGATCCATCAAGTATAGCAAGAACACAGGATTTGCCTAGAATTTATAAAGAATCGGTAGGCTGCTATGTCTTTACAAAAGATGTGTTTGAAAAAACTGGAAGAAGAATTGGATATAAACCTTACATATGTGAAGTGGATTCGATTGAAGAAGTAGATATTGATTATCCGGAAGATTTTGTGATTGCAAATGCAATATATGATAGCTTGAGAAAATAGGAAGCATGGGAGAAGTTTATGAGCGATATAAAGGTACTTGATGTGACATTGCGTGATGGCGGATGCGTAAATGATTTCAATTTTGGACAAACAAGTATGGAAAGAATATTGGATTCCATAGAAAAAGCAGGAATTGACTATATTGAACTTGGATATATAGATCAAAAAGAAGGAAGCCCTGTTGGAAGAACAAAATTCTGTGATGAAAAGGTTATATATAGTAATTTCCTGAAAGAAAAGAAAAAAGAATCAACATACCTTGCGATGATTGATTATGGAAAATTTGATGTAGATCTGTTGGAAGAAAGAAATCCAAAAGGAATTGATGGAATCCGTCTGGCATTTCATAAAAAGGATGCGGTGAAAGCACTAAAGGTTGGAAACGAGATACTGAAAAAAGGATATAAATTGTTTATGCAGCCAATGCTGACCATCCATTATACAGATGCTGAATTACTGGAGCTGATAGAGGGCATAAATCGTGAACTATCGGGAACAGAGGCGCTTTATATTGTAGACAGTTTTGGCGAAATGAGACCGGAGGATGTAACAAGAATAGCTGGCTTAGTGGATCATAATCTAAATGCCGATATACGGCTGGGTTTGCATACACACAATAATTTGCAGCTGGCTTATTCCAATGTCATAGCTCTGTTGTCGATGAATATTCAAAGATCAATAGTCATTGACTCATCTATTTTAGGAATGGGAAAAGGCGCAGGAAATTTGAATACGGAACTCCTGCTTGAAGATTTGAACAGACAATATGGCAATGCATATCATACAACCGCATTGATGGATGTAATGGATCAGGTTATGAAAGTATTGGAAAAAGAATTTTCCTGGGGATATTCGATAGAGTATTATCTTTCATCAATCAATCAGTGTTCGCCGAGTTACGCGAAATATTTTTACGGGAAGCATATGTTGCCAATAAGCGATGTGGCGGAACTGCTAAAGGCAATAGAACCTCAAAAAAGAGATTCATTTGATAAACAATATGCGGAAAAGGTATATACAAAATACAATCAGAGAAAACAGGCAGATGATGGAAAGATTATACAGCAATTAAAACAGAGCTTTGCGGAGAAGGAAGTTTTGCTCATTGCGCCGGGAAAGAGTATTATAAGAGCAAAAGAAGAAATCTGGTCAAAACTTCAGGAAAAGGAAATTGTTTCGGTCAGTCTGAATAATGAGGAGTACGACACGGATTATATTTTTGTGACAAGAAAAGATTTTTATTCCCGTTTGAAAAATAGAAAAAATAATGTGATAGCGCCATCTAATATGGATGATGATCCGCCAGAGAGTGTTAAGATTGTAGATTATCTGCATTGGATCATAAATTTTCCTGACATACAGGATTCGGCGGGAGCCATTGTGTTGAATATATTGAATCAATTAGGTGTAAAAAAAGTGTACTTAGCAGGATTTGATGGATTCTCGGGGGATGTGAATGAAAACTATTATGATGGAAACATGAGAATTTCAATAAGTTCCAAAGAGGCGGAAATGAAAAATAGAATGTTTGGCATGTATCTTACACAATTATATAATGATAAGAATATTGTCTTTTTGACACCGTCAGAATATGAAAAATACCTGAGTGAAAGAGATGAAGGGAAGGTATGATATGAATTTGGAAGAAGTATTGGTCTGGACATCGGAAAAAGACTATGAAGAAAAATTTTTGGATACTATAAAAGAAGAGGCTGAATTTATAATTTTCGGTGCTGGCATCGGGGGAGAGAAAACATTTTCGTTATTAAAAAAGGTAGGATTGTCTCAGAAAGTGGTTGCTTTTGTGGATAATAATATGCGAAAAGTTGGAAGTGATTATTGTGGGGTGAAAGTTATATCGGCGGATAAAATTTTACAGGTGGCAAACAATCCGATCATTATCATATCCAGCACAGCTTATGACAGGATTGTCGGACAGCTTGAAAAAATGGGAGTTGAGAAAAAAAGGACGGTTTATTTTCAACCGGCAAGACTTTTGGAGGGAGATCAGGAAAAAGAATTTATTCGGTCACACATACAAGAATTTTCTTTCTTTTATGATATGTTGAAAGATGAAAAGTCCAAAGAAATTGTAGTAGATCTGTTGAATTACCGGATTACAAAAGAACAGAAATGGCTTGATAAGATGGCTGATTATGTGGATGATGAGAAAGAACAGTATTTTGACACGGAGATATTAGATAGATATGAAGTTGAAGAAGGCTTTGTAGATGGTGGAGCTTATATTGGTGATACATTAGAAGAATTTATAAAACATTTTCCTACATGGAAAACTGGTTATTACTGTTTCGAGGCGGATGAAGAGATATGCAGTATACTTCGACTGAAGGTGGACAAGATGCAATTGGATTATGTGCAGATATATGAATATGCGTTGTGGAATACGAAAACACAGATAGCATTTGACAATTCAATTGGAGGGGCGGGTAATCATATAGGAGAAGGTGGAAAAAATGTAAATTGCATATCGATAGATTCCGCACTGGTGGGGAAACAGATCGATTTTATAAAGATGGATATTGAAGGTGCGGAGCATAATGCAATCGAAGGTGCAAAAGAAACCATAAAGAAATGCTTACCAGTTATGGCAATATGCGTCTATCATAAGCCGGAGGACTTTTATGACATTTTGATGCTGATTCATAATATATCAAGTGAATATAAATTTTATATAAGACAATACCGTTATGGACAAACGGAAACAGTATTGTATGCGGTTCCAGATTGCCGTAGAAAGAAAAATGAGGAATAAGAGGAGGGTTGAAAAGTGACGGAAGAATGGAAAGAGGATTTAAGGAAACTGTTGTTTGAAAAAGAGCGGACGCCAGAAACTTTGGAAGAAGTATATGATATATACAAAAAAGTAGAAGCGTATCTGATAAATTTTCCATTTGAAAAATATCCATATCCGGGATATGAGGCGTTAGAATTTGTGTGTCGAAACTATGACTTTAAAACGGTATTAGATATAGGATGTGGGGAAGGCTATCAAAGTAATGAATTTTTAAAACGGGGAAAAAGAGTTACAGCAATAGACTATGGAAAGTCGGGGAGGGTTTCTCCGCATAAAAAAAATTCGGATTTTCGGCTCATAATAGATGATTTTAATAAATACCCTTTTGGAGAACAAAAATTCGATTGTGTATGGGCAGCGCATATACTGGAGCATCAGTTAGATCCGCATATGTTTTTACGGAAAGTTGTTGGTTGTGCGAAAGAAGGAGGTATTCTTGCGATTACTGTTCCGCCGTATAAAGAAGAAATCATAGGTGGACACGTCAGCTTGTGGAATGCAGGATTGTTGCTATATCATCTGATTCTGGCAGGGTGCGATTGTAGGGATGCGCATATAAAAAAGTATGGATATAATATTAGCGTTGTGGTAGAGAAAAAAACAATTGATCCTTTTGAAGTTGTTACTTATGATGTTGGAGATATCCAGCGTTTACGAAAGTATTTTCCGAGAGAGATAGAGTTCTATGACGAGTTTTTGCACAGGGATACACCCTTTGATGGGAATATTTGGGAATTAAATTGGAAGTAAGAGTTGGAGAGGACTTGTATGGAAGATTTTTTTATACAGATAGTGGAATCGGAACGGCAAAATGATATTTTGGAAGAATTGAAAAAAGAATCACTTCCACTGGTTATTTGGGGAAATGGAAGTATGTCTTATAGCGTGCGGAAAATTTTGAGGCATTACGAAATAGAACCAGTTGCATGCTGGGTCGACCATGCAGATATCACAGAAGTGGATGGGATGCCAGTAATGTCAATCGAAGAAATAGTAAAAAAATACGGGGCGGTAAATATTGTTTTTGGACATTCTAGATATGAACTGGCAGATGCTATATCAGAAAAAGAGGGAATCCATAAGTGTTTTTGCTTGATAAATGTATGTTATGAACAATGGAAACACTTGACGTATGAATTTGTTTTGACGCATAAGGAAGAATATGAGAGGACATATCAATGGCTTGAGGATGATTTGTCAAAAAAATGTCTGACTGCATTTTTGAATTGCAAATTGACAGAAGATTTTCATTATATATTACCGGTATATCAAGAACATATCAGTTACTTTTCAAATCCTTTTTTTGAAATTACAGAATCGGAGAGCTTGGTTGATATTGGTGCATATGATGGTGATACGATTAGAGATTTTTTGAAGGTAAGGAAATGCTATGAACGAATATATGCCATAGAACCGGAGCGCGAGAGTGTTAATAGGTTAAGGGCTTATATATCAAAGACAAAATTAAAGAATATAGATGTGTATCCATATGGGTGTTGGAATCAGAATACGGAATTAGATTTTTGTGAGGATCAAGAAAGTTCAGGTGTCGGATCGGGGGGAGAGACAAAACTTAAAGTATACAAACTGGATGATCTGCTAAAAAATAAAAAGGTTTCTATTATAAAGATCAATTTTTTGACAGGGGTCTGTGAGACACTGGAAGGTGCATCTGGAATATTGAAAGAACAAATGCCAAAGCTTATGATAATGGCAGGGTTTGATGAATGGGGATTGATTCAAATACCGCAAATGATAAAAGCGATAAATTCGCATTACAAAATAGCGATAAGGTATGCAGCTGCGATGCCGGCAAGGTTAATACTCTTTGCATATTAGAAAAGTTGATAAGTCTTGTGGGGAAAATAAGGAGAGTGGACAATGAAAAAAAAGATCATTGAGTATATTATTCAAAATAGAATTTCTACGACAGAGGTTGCAGATTGTCTGGGAAAAGCAGGGGTATTGCCGGAGGTATTGCCATTAAATGCCAGACACTATGCGGTTGGTGAAATACAATATTTGTATGCAATTCAGGATTCCAACTGGACAGTACATGAGGATTTAGACAGGCAAATGGTATCTGATAAGATTGTACTGATTGATGCAGTTGATGTTCATGACAGGGCAATTATCGGAGATCTTGTTTCAAAGTATATTTTGTTATATTGTCAAAACAGAGCAATTGTTTGCACGGGAAAAATGAGAGATGCGCATTATCTGATCAAAGAAAATTACCCTATTTGGTGTAAAGGGGTATCTCCAATCGGATGCTTTAATGAAGCAGTAGATAAGACGGCTTTTTTGGACGTTATAAACGAGAGAAGGAATTTTTATCAGGGGTCAATTGCAGTTTGTGATGATTCAGGTGTGGTCGTAATACCAAAAACCCAGATAACGGAAGAATTTTATGATAAGTTGGTAGCCATTGAATTGCAGGAAGATATTTGGTATGACTGTATAGACAGAAAAAAATGGAGTACGTTTAAGACCATATGTTTAAAAGACTATTTAAAGGAGTACGGGGGAAGAAGTGAAAGCATATAGTTGTATGGAAGATGTACGCAGGCGTATAGATTTAAATTATCAGTTTATTAAGGAATTGGAAAAAAGTCTGGATGCGTGCGAAGGGGATGAAGAAAAGTTGGAGCTCCTGCAGTTAATTGGGTGCGGGTGTTCAGAATATATAACAGGGGCATATAGTAGCAATATTCTTGAAAGAGAAATTGTAAAAATAGGTCAGATAATAGAATTTAGTCCGGAGGAAAAACCGCAAAACGGAAAAATATTGCATGTTATGACCCGGGCGGGAAAGGCCGGAGGACATTCTACGATTGTCTATAATTGGATAAAAAATGATAAAAAACGGCAATATTCGATTGTGTTTACAGATATGGAGTATTGGGACATACCTAAGTTTATTCTTCAAAGTGTAGAGAAAACAGGAGGAACGATATTATGCTTACATGGAAATTTTCTGGAAAAAGCAAAACAGCTGTTACAATTTTCACAGAAGTTTGAACGTATTGTTCTTCATATACATATGTATGATATTGTGCCGTTATTGGCATATAGCAATAAAAATTGGCAGATACCGGTATATTTTTATAATCATGCAGATTTTAGATTTTCCTATGGATTTTCTGTTGCAGATGTTGTCTTGAATTTGAATAAATTTGATTGGGAAAAGTCCAAAAAGTATAGAGGAATTGCAGATGAAAAAAATCTGATATTGCAATCGCCAAACGGGGGGATTATAGATTCAGTTATATGTGATGAAGAGACAAAAGAGAAAGTGCTTTTAAATTTTAAAATTGATAAAAAGAGAAAGCTGATTGTCTCGATGGGAGATGAGTTCAAGTATCAGGATATCATACATTGTAGTTTTACGTATTTTGTTGAAAAATTGTTTGAAAGAAGCAAACAAAAACCACAATTTATTATTATAGGACCAGATCCGAAAAAAGAAAAGTGGAAAAGGTTGGAGGAACGAACAAATGGGGATGCTCGGGCAGTTGGCTATAGAAGTAGACAGGAGGTCTACAGTTTGATAAAAGCAGCAGACTTATTTATTGCATCATTTCCAATGCGGGCATCAGGCGCAGGATTAGCTGAAAAGTGGGGGGTTCCGAATCTGTCCTTGTTTGTAACCGATAGAGAAAAAGATCTTTTTGGAAACAATAAAGCAGACTCTATAGAGGAACTTGTAGATAAATCACTGGACATTTTAAATGGGAATACAAAAAAATATAAAGATGGATGTTTGAAGCATCAGCTGACACCAGAAGAATGGTGTAAAAAATGGGACGAAATTGTTGAAAAAAATACCACACATAATTTAAATTTATTTGAGGCGAAACGATACATAGAAAAAACGGATTATGTTAATTGTCAGTTGATGCAGAAGATGGCCTCCCAGAATATGGAGCAATATGCGGATTTTCATAATATCAGCGGTAAATTTAGGAAACAGTTGTATTTGCTGGATCAGAAATATGACATGGATATATTTAAAAAAGATATCTATGAAAGTTACAACGAAAAAATGGCATTATCTGACAAACATTTGAAATTATATTTAACAGCAATAAGGTGGATTTCCGTAAAACAAAAGGGGAAAAAAATCGGGAAGTATCTGCGGAAGAAAGGATACCATACGATTGCAATATATGGAATGAGCTATATGGGGCAGAGGCTGGTAAAGGAATTGGATGACGGTTTTGTGGAGGTTTGTTATGGGATTGACAGAGATGTGAAAAAAAAGCATTCTGAAATAAAGATATATCATCCGACAGATGAACGCAAACCTGTGGATATTATTGTAAATACAACAAATTTTGAAAATTCCAAGATATTAGAGGGAATGAAAGACCAACAGGCAAAGATGCTGTCTTTGGATGCAATATTGGAGGAAATGGACAAGTGTTTCTACTGAGTGCAAGAGACTGTATAAAGTATAATGGAAATTTAGTTTTTATGACTGAGGAAACATCATTGCCGGTAATGCTTGATGTTGAGAAGGGAGAGGTACGTTATATGCCAATATCCATAAAACCGGATAGGATTGCACCTGTGGATTTGGCAGTGAAAATTGGAACAAATGGATTTTTTTTAGAGGTGTCGGGCGAGCATATTATAGAATATAAGATTGAAACAGCCGAGATAAGTGAATATCCAATTTCGTGTCATAAGATGGCGGATGGTAATTATGCTTTTGTGACGGCGGAAGAAAAGCAGATTTTGATTTTTACAAGTGCACTGCAAAAGCTGGTGATCTTTGATATGGAGACAAAAAAGATAAAAGAAGTTCCTTATCCGGATAATGTAAGGGAAATTGTATTTGGATGCGGCTGTCGCTGCGGAAAAGAAGTTTGGTTGTTTCCAAAGCTTGGTGGGAAGCTGTTGTGCTATCATACAGATAGCGGAAAATATGAAAGCTACTGTCTGGACATCGTGTTGGAGAAAAGTGTACATGCTATTCGGGACAATGGATGCATATATATACTGACTTGGGTAGGCGAAGTATATGAATTTGACATTCATAACAGGAAGCTTGAGCAGATTACTTCATTAAGAGAACTGCTGAAAGATCATACCGTGTCGTGTCTGTTTCCGTCAGATGGAAAGATGATAATTTTACCGGGAACAGATGATCGCTTTTATCAGTTGGATATTAAAACTGGAGAAGTCAGGGTATTGGATAACTGTTGGCCGCCAGACGTGGAATTTGAAAAAATGCGCGAAAAGTGGTCAAAATTCTATGGCTATTGTGAGGATGAAAATTTTTATTATTTATCAAACCGTGTGTGTAGTCATTATCTTAGAATTGATAAAAATACAGGAAAATTGATCTGGATAAAGCCAATACTTCCGAATGCAAAAGAACGGATAAAGTATATACAGGAAAATATTACAGAAGTGGTGGTGGAAGAAGAAGGGTTCCTAAAAGTGTTTGTTGATGATGTTCCGCTGGAAAGAAAAATAGTAAAAAATAGAAAGCAATGTACAGGAGAAAAGATCTGGAGAGTGATATCTGGGCAATAACTGAGACAATGCAAAAGAATATGAGGAGAAAATATTATGGGAAAACCATATAAACTTATTTTATGGGGACTTGGAAAAGAGTACAATTCACATGTGATGTGTTTAAAGCATCAGGAGAGCCTTAATGAGATTAGAATCAATGCAGTCACAGCCAATGAGATACCGCATTATAGCAGGATTGATGGCTGGCCGCTTATTGAAAAAGAAAAAATAAAGAGAACTGCGTTTGACTATATTTTAGTAATGAATGAAGCTTATCAGGATGAGATTGTTACGGATATTATGAAGCTTGGAATAGAAAGGAAACGTATTTTGCCATGTCGGATTCTCGATATTCCCTATTTTACATGGAGCCGATATATTAGGTTGTTAGAAAGCGAGATATCTATCCTCAGTAATAACTGTTGGGGTGGGATAGTGTGCCGTACGCTGGGTATGGAATGCCGTTCTCCATTTAAAAATTTGGCATTAAGTGCCAAAGATTTGTTGGAACTGCTTCCAAATTTACAGGAAAATGTAATGGAAAAGCCGGAATTTGTGGAGTTTAGAAAAGAAGTGCACAGTGGAATCAGGTATCCGGTTATGAGATTAAAAAATGCATATATACATTTTAATCATGATACATCTGTCGAAGAGGCGCTGGAAAAGTGGAATAGAAGATTAAAGAAAATAAATTACAATAATTTATTTGTTGAAATTTATACCGAGGATAGGGACGTTGTAGAACATTTTATTTCTTTGGAAACGAAGAAAAAAGCCTGTTTTGTGCCGCGGGGATTCGGCATAAAAGATCCAAATGTTTATGAATTAGAAATGTTGCCCGGACAGAAAGAATTTTGGGAAGTGGTTAATTCTAATGCGTCAAATGGAGCGAACAGCTATTTGTTAGATATCATTTCACTTCTTGCAGGAGAAAAAAAGTATCGTGTAGATTAAAAATAATTAAAATAAGGATGGATGGAAAATTGTATGAAAACAATAGCAATGTATTTACCACAATTTCACAGAGTAAAGGAAAATGATGCGTGGTGGGGAGAAGGATATACCGAGTGGACTGCGGTAAAAAACGCAAAGCCACTTTTTGAGGGACATAATCAGCCGAGAGTTCCGCTGCATGAAAACTATTACAATCTGCTGGAAAAGAGCACGATGGAAGAACAGGCAGAACTGGCGCAGCAGTATGGCGTAGATGGTTTCTGTTTTTACCATTACTATTTTAAAGATGGTAGAAAAATATTGGAGAAACCTGCAGAAAATCTTTTAAACTGGACGGATATAAAGCTGCCGTTTTGCTTTTGCTGGGCAAATGAGACGTGGGCAAGAACATGGAGCAATGTTGGAAATAAAAACAGCTGGAATGAACAGCTCGAGGTGAAAGGTTCCAAATCGGAAAGCGGAGTTTTGTTGCAGCAGGATTATGGGAAAGAAGCGGAATGGGAAGAACATTTCTATTATCTGCTCCCGTTTTTTAAAGATGAGCGATATATAAAATACAATGGCAGACCGGTATTTTTGATCTATAAGCCGAAGAAATTGTACTGCCTTTTGCGCATGATGCAGTTTTGGAAACAGCTTGCAAAAAAGGAAGAAATCCCGGAGATTTATGTGATCGGGGTAAATGTCGGGTATCAGGTGCCGGGGATTGACGCCGCATTAATGCTTGAACCGGGAGCATCCCTAGACATTGACTTGACGGGAAAAAAGGTGAAAAGACGGAAAAAAAATGTTATAAATGCGGTTGAGTATCAAGACATTTATGAATTAGAGGGACATATTGGAAAAATTAATAATGGAAAAACATATTTAAGTGCACTTGTTGATTATGATGATACTCCAAGGCGCGGAGAGAAGGGAGATTGTTTGTTAGGAGTATCGCCGGAGAACTTTGAAAAGAATTTTTCTTTGGTATTAGAAGAAAGTAAGCATAGAAATAATGAATTTGTATTTATTAATGCTTGGAATGAATGGGGAGAGGGTATGTATTTAGAACCGGATGAGAAACATGGTTTTGAATATTTAAAGGCAGTTTTGAGAAGCTTGGAACGTATAAAAAACGAGGATGGAACGAAGAATGTTAGTAGTAATAACAATGAAAAACCAGAGTTTCAAACACAACAGGAATTGGAAAAATTGAGGGAACAGTATGATCTTTTGGATCATTGGTTCCAATTAAAGCAGCAGAATAGATCGGTAAGTGAATATTTTATTGAAAATCATTATGATCAAATTGCACTATATGGATGGGGAACTTTAGGGAAACATTTATATGAAGATTTGAAAATGAGTAAAATAGAGGTATCTTACATTATTGATCAGAACAAGAAAGAAGAAGGTATAGTTGCTCCAGAGGATTTTTTAGAAGATCAGTCTGGAATTTCTGTGATTGTAGTCACACCTATTTTTGCATATGAGGAAGTGTATAAGAAATTGTGTAAGAAGGTTGATGTGCCGGTTATTTCGTTGCAAGAAGTTGTGATGTCTCTTTGAATGATTCATGAAGGAAAGAGCAGAAGGCCATGAAAGTATTATTGAATGTAGTGATACCCTTTTATAATGTTGAGAAATATTTCAAAGCTTGTTTGGACAGTTTGATAAATCAGACGAAAGCTTTTGATGAGTTTGTTCGGGTAAATGATGGATCAACAGATGATAGTGGAAACATTGCAAAAAAGTAGATTTCATAAGTTGCGATCTCGTAAAGACGTTAAGGCAGAGGCTTTTGGAATATCCGGTGGAAATTTTACAGTTTTCCGAGAAGGTTATAAATGAATTGTAGGATTTATCCTGTAATGAGAATCAATTTATGAGACCAAAAGAAATGTCTGGATTAATTATGACAGGAATATTGTATTTTGAAAAGGTATTTCCTCAATATTTAGAAGAAAATGCAGAGTATTATTTTATTTGTACGAATACAAAACGGAAAAATGATTATATGGGGGGCCATTGATTTCGCGTGAAACATAATTAACTGGTTAGAGGCATAAATAATGAAAGGATAATATGCCTTTATGATGATAGTGATGTGTGCGGATTGGATGAAGCAGAAAGAAACTTAAAGAAAAAGATTGAGATGTAGGTGATCATATGGGTATGGTATTTTATGGTGCTGGCTATTTTGGAAAAATAGCATGGGAGCACTACACAAAAAAGAAATATGCTGATCGGTTAATTGGTTTCATGGACGGTAAAAAGACAGGTCAATATTGCGGAGTGCCTATTGTTTCATGGAACGATATTGATGTTGCAAAGACGGCGGTTGTAATTACGGTACAAAATCCATATGTGGTAAGTCAGATTTACAGGGAATTACAAAATTACAAGGTGCAGCATATTTTTTGGTTTATAAACTTAAACTGGACGGAGACAAGCAATAGCTTCTTAAGTTCAGAATGTATAGAGGGAAGTAATTGGGGAGCGTGTCCAATGCCGCAGGCGGAGATACATGTTGCAGATTACTGTAATTTGAATTGCAGGGGCTGTACACATTTTTCTCCGATATTTGAAAGGGAAATACCTGAATTTGATGTCCGAATAAATGATATTATGCTGTTGAAAAAAAAATTTTCGAGTATTGTACACTTTTCAATTTTGGGAGGGGAGCCTTTATTGAATCCTGATATTGTTAGGTATATTAAGGAGACGAGAAAATTATTACCCAATACATATCTTCAGATTGTAACAAATGGTTTGTTGATTCCAAGACTGAGTGAAGATGTTTTTGTGTGCATAAAGGAAAATCGTGTGGTGGTTAGTATTTCGGAATATGAACCTACACATAGACAAATTGAGCAGATTAGAGATAAATTAAATCAATATCAGATACCTTACTGTATTCGTTCGTATGACAGCAAACAGAAATTTAATAAACCGTTGTCGCTTAGTGAAGAAAGTAAATATCCAAATATCTGTATTTCTAATGGATGTGTGAATGTATGGAATGGGAAGATTGCAAGATGTCCGACATTGATGTATGTGCAGAAATTTAACAAAGTATTTGCAAAAAATCTTCCGACAGAAGGAATTCTTGATTTGAGAGACTGTCCGTCAGGAGAAGAATTACTGGAAATCTTGCAGCAGCAAGTACCATTATGCAAACATTGCATTCTATGTGAGATTGAGTGGAAATCCTGCGGAGCAATTCCAACATGGAAAGATTTTGCGGAGAAAGACTAGAGAATAACGTTATGCTGGAATCAGGTGCTGAAAGAACTATGGTAAAAATTTCGATCATTATTCCGATTTTTAATAATGAGGAATATTTAGAACAATGTATAGAAAGTGTACAGCGGCAGACGGTAAAAGAGCTTGAGATCATCTGTGTGGATGACGGATCGAAAGATCAGTCGGCAGAGCTGATCCGCAGGCTCCGGCAGGAAGATGCAAGAATTATATTGCATCAACAGGAAAACAGAGGGGCAGCAGCTGCGCGGAATGTCGGGATTCAGCTGGCAGGAGGCGAATATATCGCTTTTTTGGATGCCGATGACTATTATCGGCAGGAAGATGCATTACGGCAAATGATAGATTGCTGTGAGAAGAACCAGGTGAAAGCCTGTGGAAGCGTGATGTATCTTTTGCAGGAAGAAGAGAAGCCAGCTCCGTCAGCCAAACTGGTAAAGAAGATGGCAGAGGAAGGGATTCTTGCCTATCGTAACTATCAGCTGGATTATGATTTTACGACATTTATTTTCAAAAGGGAAATGATTCTAGAGGATCACATCCGGTTTCCGGAGTATCGCTACTTTGAAGATCCGCCATTTCTGACCAGGGCGTTGGATAAGGCAGAGTATTTTTGCATGATGGATGTGGGTTTGTACTGTTACCGCAAGATGGATGTCGCATTCAAATTGACCAGGGAAAAGACGAAAGATCTGCTTCGCGGACTGTTAGATAATTTGAATTACGCGAAAGAGCATCAGCTTGCGGATCTGTTTGGAAAGACATTGGATCGACTGGAGTATGAATATGGAACTTATATTTATCACAATGTCACTTTGGAAGATACAGAGGAAATAGAGCTGCTGACAGAGGCGGGAAACATTGCGGCAGAGCAGCTGCAATGTGAAAAGTATGTGGTACGTCCACTCCGCATGATCCTGGACGGCGCATATGCCGGCGGCGGGGCTTATGAGGATGCTTTGCGAAAAAAAGTACAGGAAGCAGATTCGGTTGCAGTGTATGGTGCAGGAAAGTTTGGAAAGCGTTTTCTGGACTATTTAAAAAAATATCAGCTGGATAAAAAAGTTTCCTGTGTGATCGTGTCAAAAAAATCAAACGAAGAAACCATGTTCGCAGGAATTCCGATCCTGGAGTTAAAAGATTACAGAAAGAAAACGGGTGAGGTGATCTTTGTTGCCATGGGCGGAATGAATTATAAGGCAGTAAAAAAAGAATTGGATCAGCGAAAGATTTTAGATTATGAACCGGTAGATGAGGTGTTTTTAGAAACAGGCAGGTGAGCGATATGTATGATAGAAACCAGTGGATCGAACAATTAAAAAGCAGAGAACTTCTTATTTTTGGCGCCGGGAATATAGCGGAGGAAGTGGCATACTGCCTGCAAAGAAAGCCTTATGAGTTAAAGATTCACGGGTTTATGGTGTCAAAAAAAGAGGGGAACAGGAAGGAGATCTTCGGGCGCCCGGTGATCGACATCGCGGAGGGCAGACGCGAGCATCCGGATGCCTGTATTTTGCTTGCTGTCATGGAAAAATATCAGGATGAGATTCTGGATACTTTAGCGGAGAATGGATTTCATTCGGTGATCCCCTTGACATTTGAGAGCGATCTCTGGAGCGAACTGCGCGGAAATTATTACCGGGAGTGCAGGCTCAGTCAGGGAAAACCATATCTTACGCTGGAAGAGGAATTAAATGCGGTAGATGGTACAGAAAAAAAATCCGGGGCGCTTACGGTTTATATGGCAAAGTGCCATGTGGACAGACCACTGCCCGAAGAAGAAGTAGGCGAGATATGGGAGACGCCGATCCAGGTAGGAGCTGCCCTGACGGATCAGTGTATCGCAGAGGTATGCGACAATACGGGAGATCATATTTCAGAGAAGAACAAAGAATACTGTGAACTGACCGCGCTGTACTGGATCTGGAAAAACGGGAGGGCGGATTATGAGGGGCTGTGTCATTACAGAAGACACTTTGTCCTGGATGAAGAACAGAGAGAAAAACTGCTTTCTTCCGATATCGATGTGATCCTGACGATCCCGGTTTTCAATTATCCGGATGTGCGGACGGCATATTGCAGGGATCATGAGGCGGCAGACTGGGAGGTTATGCTGGAAGCGATCCGCGAGCTGCAGCCGGAATACTGGAACGCTGCGGATGAATTACAACGCGGACAGTTTTATTATGGTTATAATATGCTGATCGCCAGAAAAGAGATCCTGGATGATTACTGTGCATGGCTGTTCCCGATCCTTGCATACTGCGAGAAAAAATGCGGAAAAAAGAGTGACGTCTATCAGAACCGTTACATCGGATTTCTGGCAGAGCGGCTGTTGTCCGTTTACTTTTTGCATAATGAAGCGAAATATAAGATCGTACATGCAAAAAAGCATTTTATATCCGGACAGACCGCTTCCAAACGTAAGATTGCCATTTATGGGGCGCAGATGGTGGCGGTAAGCGTTTATTATGCGTTAAAGCAGTTAGAGCCCCAAAAGGAAGTTGTGGCGTTTCTGGTGAGTGATCCGGCGGGAAATCCCAAAACAGTTGACGGGATCCCGGTCATTCTCTTATCACAATTTGAAACAGAAAATGTTGAGATCGTGATCGCAACGCCGGAGAATTATCACGCAGAGATCACAGCGGAATTAGAAAAGAGGGGATTTTCTTCCTATATCTGTATAGATTCGAAAAAAGAAGCGGCGCTGATGGAACGGTACTATAAAAGCACCGGAAAATTTCGGACACTTCACGCATTAAAAAAGGGCAGTGAGAGACCGGAAGCAGCCGTGTATATGTCTAAGTTCGTGGGGGACAGACCGCTCAACCATTCCTGGGATATGCCGGACTGGGTACATCCGATCCAGGCGGGCGCGGCACTTACCGAAAAAAGAGTTGCGGAGATCACAGATGATACGGGAGACAACATTTCTGCAAAAAATGTGAACTACAGCGAACTTTCTGCAATGTACTGGATCGGCAGACATGCACATGCGGAGTACATGGGACTGTTTCACTATCGGAGGGTATTAGATATCACAGAGGAGGATCTGTACCGTTTAAGGGAAAATGCGGTTGATGTCATTTTGCCGTATCCAACACTGCAGGAACCGGACTGCAATGCGCATCACAGGCGTTATATCAGGGAGGCGGACTGGAAGGTGACGCTTGCGGTATTGCAGGAATACGCGCCGGAGTATGCCAAAGCACTGCCGGAGATCTTTGCGGAAAAATATTTTTACAATTACAACATGTTTCTTGCGAGAGAAAAAGTATACAAAGATTTTTGCGACTGGCTGTTTCCGATCCTTGCACGGATCGAGAAGCGCAGTGAGCCGAAGGGAAACGAGCGGAAGGACCGCTATCTTGGTTATATCGGAGAAAATCTGACAACGCTTTATTTTAGGTATCACAGAAACGACCTGAATATCGTGCATACCGGGCGGCTGATGCTGACGTAGGACCGGCACATTTTGAAAAAGCGGTGAAAAGAGGGAGAAAAATGTCGATTTACGAACGGGAGATAAAAAGAATTGCAGAAGGGGATCTGCCCTGGGAAAAGTTAGAAGGAAAAAGCATTTTGATCTCAGGGGCAACCGGGATGATCGGGAAATGCCTGGTGGATGTGCTGATGGCGAGAAATGTGAATGCCACGCGTGAGAAGAAAATCCGGGTCGCTGCATTGAGCAGAAATGAGGAACGGGCAAAAGAGCGGTTTGCTTCTTATATGGGAACAGAGGATTTTGTTTACAGGTCATGCGATGTAAACCGGGAAATTCCGGAGTGCGGGCAGGTGGACTATGTGATCCATGCGGCGAGCAACACGCATCCGGTGCAGTATGCGGGGGATCCGATCGGAACGATCGCGTCGAATGTGACAGGCACAAAAAATTTGCTGGATTATGCAGTTTCCCACGGAACAAAACACTTCTGTTTTCTGTCTTCGGTGGAGATATATGGCGAAAACCGCGGGGATGTGGAAAAATTTCCCGAGGGATATCTCGGCTATCTGGACTGCAACACGTTAAGGGCAGGGTATCCGGAGAGCAAACGTCTGGGCGAGACATTGTGCAACGCGTATCAGAAAACCTATGATCTTGATTTTTCGATTCCACGTCTGAGCCGTATTTATGGGCCGACCATGCTTTCGTCCGATACAAAAGCGATTTCCCAGTTTATAAAAAAAGCGAAAGCCGGAGAAGATATTGTGCTAAAAAGTGAAGGCAATCAGAAATATTCGTATACATTTGTGACAGATGCGGTAGAAGCGATCCTTGTGGTCATGCTGTGTGGGGAGAGCGGAGAAGCTTATAATATCGCGGATGAAGCCTCGGACATCACCTTAAAAGAACTTGCGGGCATACTTGCGGATATCGCCGGGACGAAAGTGGTATTTGAGCTGCCGGAAGAAACAGAAAGACAGGGCTATTCCACCGCGACAAAAGCAATGCTGTCGGCGGAAAATTTAAAGAGACTGGGATGGCATGCGAGGGTGCACATGGAAGAGGGACTGCGTTTTTGCGTAAAGCAGGGGTCGGGCTTTCAGAATTGAGCCAGATGGGTTATAATAGTGGAAACAGAAACGAAAAATAAGGACTTGGAGGTATTTACATATGAAAAAAGTACTGGTAACAGGAGCGGACGGCTTTATCGGAAGTCATCTGACGGAAAGCCTGCTGGAAAAAGGCTACGACGTAAAGGCGTTTACTTTTTATAATTCTTTTAATACATGGGGCTGGCTGGACACGCTCCCGAAGGAAAAACTGCGTGAGATCGAGATCTTTTCCGGAGATGTCAGGGATCCAAACGGAGTGAGAGAGGCAATGACCGGCGTGGATGCGGTATTTCATCTGGCGGCGTTGATCGCGATCCCGTTCAGCTATCATTCACCGGATTCCTATGTGGATACCAACATCAAGGGCACTTTAAACGTGTTGCAGGCGGCAAGAATGCTGGAAACAGAGCGCGTGCTCATCACATCCACATCGGAAGTTTACGGAACGGCACAGTATGTCCCGATCGATGAAAAACATCCGTATCAGGGACAGTCTCCGTATTCGGCGACCAAGATCGGCGCAGACCGTCTCGCGGAAAGTTTTTACCGCAGCTTTAATCTGCCGGTATCTATTGTGCGGCCGTTCAATACGTTCGGACCGAGACAGTCGGCGCGTGCGGTCATCCCGACAATCATTTCCCAGCTGCTTGCGGGAAAAGAGAAGATCAAACTTGGCTCACTGACACCGACCAGGGATTTTAATTATGTAAAAGACACTGCGGCGGGATTTATTGCGATCGCGGAATCGGATCAGACGATCGGACAGGAGATCAACATTGCGACACAGCAGGAGATCTCGATCGGAGAACTGGCACAGGAGATCATCGCCCAGATCAATCCGAAAGCGAAGATCGTCTGCGATGAGCAGCGGCTGCGTCCGGAGAAGAGTGAAGTAAACCGTCTGCTCGGTTCTAATGCAAAGATCAAAGAACTGACAGACTGGCAGCAGAAATATACTTTTGCGCAGGGAATCGCAGAGACGATCGCCTGGATGAGAGATCATATGGATTCTTACAAAGCAGATATTTATAACGTATAAAAAAGCAAAAAAACAGGGCTGGAGGATAAAAATATGGGAAAATTTGTTCCGTTATCAATTCCGAATTTTGAGGGAAATGAAGAAAAATATGTACTGGATGCGGTGCATCAGGGCTGGGTATCGACAGGTGGAGCGTATATTACACAGCTGGAAGAAAAAATGGCGGAATTTTTGAATGTGCCGATGACCGTTGCCTGCCAGAGCGGAACGGCCGCGCTTCATCTGGCATTGATGGAATGCGGTGTACAGCCGGGCGACTGCGTGATCGTACCAACGGTAACATTTATTGCGGCAGTCAATCCTGTAAAATATCAGTTTGCAAGCCCTGTTTTTATGGACTGTGATGACAGTCTCTGCATGGATCCGGAGAAATTAAGACTTTTCTGTGAGACGGAATGTGAAAAGAAAGCGGATGGACTTTACCGGAAAGCAGACGGCTCGAAAGTAAAAGCGATTGTGGTGGTTCATGTGTTTGGAAATCTTGCAGATATGGAACGCATTATGCAGATCGCGGATCAGTATGGATTAAAAGTGATCGAAGACGCGACGGAAGCGCTCGGATCCAAATTTACAGAAGGAAAATATGCGGGACAGTATGCGGGAACGATCGGGGATTTTGGCGCATACTCGTTCAATGGAAATAAGATCATTACGACAGGCGGCGGTGGAGCGCTTACCGCAAAGGACTTAAATGCGGCAAAACATGCAAAGTATATATCCACGCAGGCAAAAGATGATGTACATTATTACATTCATAATGAAGTGGGCTACAATTACCGGATGACCAATCTTCAGGGAGCGCTTGGCGTTGCGCAGATGGAGGAACTGCCGGAGTTTATAGAAAGAAAACAGAAGAATTATTCCGTTTACCGGGAATTATTGCAGGACAGTAAAACCGGATATCTGCTGCCATTCCGTGAGGGAACCGAGTCCAACAAATGGTTCTATTCCTATGTCTTAGACCGCAATGTTGTAAAAGCGGAATTAAGAGATATTATCACGGAGCTGGAAAAAGAAGGAGTGCAGACCAGAGCGATCTGGGGACTGATCCATGAGCAGAAACCTTATGTCAATTGTACCGCTTTTCAGATCAAGAAAGCGAAAGAATACAGCAGGCGGGTGATCAATCTTCCGTGCAGTACGAATTTGAAAGAGGAAGATATTGTGTTTGTCGTGCAGGTACTGCAACGTGTGCTGGAAAAGCTGAGTCAGGCATAACGTGGGTTATAAAAATTTAATAATTCGCAGTATTGCCTTTTGGCTGTCCTGACGCGTATAATATTTGTAAAAGGAAAGGAGGGAAGACCATGACAAATGATGAGCTGTTGCTTGCGATGTCTGATATGATGGATACAAAGCTGGCTGGGGCACTGCGGCCGGTAAGGGAAGATATTGCGGAGTTGAAGACGGATGTAGCAGAGTTGAAGACGGATGTAGCAGAGTTGAAGACAGATGTAGCAGGTCTAAAGACAGATGTAGCAGGTCTAAAGACAGACGTAGCGGGTCTAAAGACAGATGTAGCAGTGTTACAGGCGGACGTAGAGAACTTAAAGACCGGTATGGCGAAGCTGGAGACAGGGGTAGCAAAGTTAGAAAATGGAGTAGCGAAGTTAGAGATCGGTATGCAGAAGCTGGATGACCGCGTGACTAAGATAGAGCTGCATCTTGAAAATGTTACGGACAGAAATATAAAAATCCTCGCGGAAAACTATGTCCCGGCGACAAAGAGATTTGAAGAAGTAACATTGCAGATCCCGGATATGCAGTGCGACATTGAGGTGTTAAAAAACGTTACGGCAGAGCATTCAATCCTATTAGGAAAAATTTCATGACAGATTCAGATCTAAACTGTAATCGTTTTTGGTTATAGTTTCTTTTTCATATCAGTTATTATCTAAGAAGTCAGCAATCAATCTATTGCAAAAAATGATCAGATGTGTGTGGAGAAATTTATTTGCTCCGAAAAAGTCCCTGTGTTACAATAAAATACATAAAATTGGTCGGATGATTTATGACAGAAACGAAAGATCATCTTTGTTCTGCTTATGCCAAAAGTTGTTTTTAAATCGGTAAATGAGAAAAAACATCAAAAAAGTATGAAAAAAGTTAAAAACTTTCGCGAAACGACATGGTGTCCTTAAAAATGACCTGTTATAATTAAGAACGAAAAGAGTGAAACAAATCGCGAAAACAGTTCTGTTTTTGCACAGTGATCAAGCGAATTTGGCGAAAGACACATCTGCCACTTCCTGGCATTTTCGCCAAATTCGATTTAAAAAGACAAGAATGTGACAGATCAAGTGATCGATAAATAGATGTTGAAAGATACCAGAAATGGGTGGGAGAGGGAACGATGTGTGAGAGGAAACTTTCCGTTTGCATTATTGTAAAAAATGAAGAAGAAAATTTGAAAAAGTGCCTTCTGGCACTTTTGGCATTTCCGTTTGAAATTGTTGTGGTCGACACCGGTTCTGCAGATCGTACGGTAGAGGTGGCAAAAAGGTATACGGAACAGGTTTATGACTTCGCATGGTGTGATGATTTTGCGGCGGCCAAGAACTTTGCAATCCAAAAGGCGTCAAATGATCTGGTGCTGGTCTTAGACAGCGATGAATACATAGAGCCGATGTCGGAAAAGGAACTGAATGCGTTTCTTTGCCTGACAGCAAAGAATCCGGGGAAAGTTGGACGTATTAAAAGAAGAAACTTTTTTTCGGAGCATGGTGAGCGGCGGGAGAGCGTGGAATGGATCAACCGTATTTTTTCAAAAAGTGATTTTCATTATGAGGGGTGTATTCACGAACAGGTAAAAGCGCTTGATCATAGACCGTATGAGACTTATCTTACAGGGATTATGATCACGCACAGCGGATATGATCTGACACCGGAGCAAAAAAAGGCAAAAGCCGGGCGGAATATTACGTTGCTGCAAAAAGAGCTGGAGATGCTGTTGCGTGAGGAGGAGCATTCCGATGCGAAGACCGCGCGGGAAGAGACCGGGGGCGAGCGTCAAAAGCAGCTTCCGTATCTGTATTATCAGCTGGGCAAGAGCTTTTTTATGATGGAGGATTATGAAGAGGCCTGCAAATACTTTGATCAGGGACTGGGATTTGATCTGGATCCACGGGCGGAGTATGTGAGTGACATGGTGGAAAGTTACGGCTACGCGCTTTTAAACAGTGGAAAACAGACGCAGGCACTTGCGTTTGAAGGAATTTATGATGCGTTTTCTTACAGTGCGGACTTTTTGTTCCTGATGGGATTAATCTATATGAAAAATGCAAAATTCGAGGAAGCCATACAGGAATTCCTGCGTGCAGCAGAAAAGAAAGAGGCGAAGACGGTCGGAACCAATTCCTATCTGGCGTGGTATAATATCGGTGTGATCTACGAATGCCTGGACTATAAAGGGGAAGCCCTGGCTTATTATCGAAAATGCGGGGATTATGCGAAAGCAAAAAGCCGGTATGAGATTCTTGCAAAAAAATAAATGATTAGAGATATGAAAAAATGAAGAAAAAAATCGTATTGATCGAGGGTGTTTACGATACCATTGATCTGTTTACAAGAGAAATCAAAAAAGCGCTGGAGCAGATGGGCTGTGAGTGTCTGGTCTTAGATGCGGGGCATATGGAAGAGAGTCTGAAAGAATTTGCCCTTTTTGCCATGACACCGGTTTTTGCAGCCATTACATTTAACAATCTCGGGTACAATCTGGAGCTGTCTGAAGGAAAAAATATCTGGGAACAGTTTGAAATTCCATATGTAAACATTTTGATGGATCATCCATTTCACTATACCGGGCCGCTGGCGCATATGCCGAAGACAGCGTGGGTCTTTTGCACCGATAAAAATCATGTGAATTTTATGCATCGCTTTTATCCCGAAATAGAACGGGTGGGATTTTTGCCACACGCGGGTGTGAAATTGCCGGGCGCGAAAAAGCGGATCAGGGATCGGAAGATAGAGGTGCTGTATGCGGGTTCGCTGCCGTTTTTTACTGCGGGAATGCTGGTTCCGGATCTGTCTGCGATCACGCAGTTTGACGCGATCGATATGTCAAGGCAGGTATTGGAAGATCTGATCAAAAATCCGGCGGTTACGACAGAGGATGCGATCGAGGCATATTTAAAAGAGCGCGGGATAGAACTTGAGGAGCAGGATCTGTTCGCGGGGATCGTAAAGATGCGTTTTCTGGATTCTTACGCGACCTCTTTTTTTAGGGAGCAGGCCGTGAAACTCCTAGTGGAGAGTGGAGTCTCCGTGACGGCTTATGGAACCGGGTGGAATGAATGTGAATGGAGCCATAACCCGCATCTGCATTATGGCGGAAAAGTTCTGGCGCCGGAGATCCTGCCACTGATGTGTGAGGCAAAGATCGTCCTGAATACGATGACCTGGTATAAGGCGGGGGCACATGACCGTATATTTAATGGGATGTTAGCGGGAGCGTGTGTGGTTACGGATGATTCGGCCTATCTCAGAGAGGCATTTGAAGCTGAAAAAGCCATGGTTCGTTTTAAGCTGGAAGAGATTGTAAGGCTGCCGGAGATTGTATGGGATCTATTGGATCATCCGGAAAAAATGCAGCAGATCGCGGATGTGGGTTATGAGAGTGCGAGTGAGAAACATACATGGGAAAGCCGTATGAAACAGGTACTTTCCATGCTGGAGGGAACAGATTGCGGATTTTAATCTATAAATGGAAGGCATACAATTATCGTGATATAAAAGAAACGTTCCTGGCGATGGGGCATGAAGTGGATGTCATAGAGCAGAAACTGGAAAGCTATGACAGGGACGAGATATTTGAGCATAGGCTGGAACAGATGCTTAAAAACAAGAGATATGATTTTGTGTTTACAGTAAATTACTTTGCGGTAGTTTCCATTGTGTGCGAAAAATGCAACGTGAAATATCTGTCCTGGTCCTGCGATAATCCGCTGATCAGCATGTACCATCGCTCCGTGTTTTATAACTGCAATTACATTTTTAATTTTGACAAAAGTAACTGCCTGGAATTTCAGGGGATGGGGGTAAAGCACATGTATTACCTTCCCCTTGCAGTGGATACGGACCGGCTGGACGCGATCATAGACGGAGCGGACGATCTGGAACTGTACCGCAATGAGGTGGCGTTTGTGGGAAGCCTTTATGAACGCAACACCTACGATAAATTAAAGATTGTGCTGCCGGATTATCTGAAGGGGTATCTGGAGGCGGTGATGCAGGCACAGATGAGTGTGAGCGGCGCAAATATCATAGAGGAAATGCTGACGCCGGATATCCTGGAACAACTGCAGCAGTATTTTAAACTGGATAAATCGGAGGATTCTTTTTCGGATCTCGGACTTATTTTTTCTACAACAGTGCTTGGTTTTAAAATAGCCGCGATGCAGCGGAAAAGGGGACTGATCGCATTGTCCAAGCAGGTGCCGGTTTCTATTTATACCAACAGCAATACCAAAGAGCTGATCCGGGTGGACTACCGGGGCTCCGTGGATTACTGGACACAGATGCCGAAAGTATTCCGCATGAGCCGGATCAACCTTAATTTTACGATCCCGAATATCAAGACGGGACTGCCGCTTCGCATGTGGGATATCATGGGGGCAGGAGGCTTTCTGATGACAAATTTCCAGGCGGAACTTCCGGAAATCTTTGTGGAGGATCGTGATTTTGTCTGCTTTGACGGCGAGAAGGATCTGGTGGAGAAAAGTCTGTATTATCTGTCGCATGAGAAGGAGCGGGAAGCGATCGCGATGCACGGATATGAAAAGGTCAAAAAAATGCATTCCTACCGGATACGTCTGCAGCAGATGCTTGACATAGTATTTGGGGAAAAGCCGGAAGAAAGATAATAAAAAAACGCTATTCAAAAGTCTGGTCGAAAAAACTTTGAATAGCGTTTTATCATATTTAACAGAACTGGTCTAACATCATGCCGGAGTAAATACTTGTGACATACGGAGCGATGAAATTATGCCCCGGATTTTTATAGGCAATAACGATTTTGTCCACATAAGCCATTGGATTTAAAGAAGCCTGGGAGGCTTTCTCTTTTAAAGTATCCTTAAAGCGGTTCAACGCTGAAAAATAAACCGGAGAATCTTCCTCAGTAACCGCGTCTGTTAAGGCGTCACGGTCAATATGGATAATGCCATCATCTGCAATGTCAAGCCCCATGGATTCAAATTCGTTGTAAAACCGATAGGCGACATTTGACATATCGTAGTACAGCTTGTGGCTTTCCGGCTGCGTGGAAGAATAGTTGTGGGCAGTTTCAATAATGCCGTTGTAGGAACTGACTAACTTCTCCACATTGTCCGCAATGGCGTCCGCATTCGTTTTAAAACCGATCACGGCAGGCTCATTTTCATTGCCGACACCGTGCAGCGTGACTTCAAACGTATTGTTGACGGTAAAAGTGTTGGACAGCGAAGAATGTTCCTTCCCATTTAATAGGAAAGAAGAATTGGCTGCCTGTGAAACCGTGTTGTCGATTCCGAGCGTGTCCATTGCCTGGATAGACGCATTTTCGGTACCCGGGTAGATGGAAAAAAGGGCCTTGCTTCCTTCCTCGAGACCGGTCTGTACAGATTCGATCTTTAAGGCACTCATATCGCGGTCATCCATAACAAGTTTGGCATTCAGTCCGACACCAGCACCGTTGATCAGCTTTGCAAGTTTGGCTAAGACACTGCGGTTAGTGTCATCTTCATTTACATTGAACTGAAATTCATAGGAATTGGAAACGGTATTTAAGTCAAATGAATAGCTGCCAGGCGCAAAATCGAGCGCATTATTTTTCAGATAATTGCCGTAGTTGACCTGCGGGCAGGCGAGCTGCTTTACCTCGATGGAAAAGCTGTCGGTGTTCTCCGCATCGTTCCCGTTTCCGACATATTCGGCGGTAACAAGATCTTCGTCACTTGAAACCGCAATTTTTTTCTGGAAATTACTCCACAGTCCATCCTCGCCTTCTGAGAGGGAAGACGCGACGTTCTGGATCCGTCTGGTATTTTCTTTGATATCGATCGCAAATTTTTTGACATCCCCCGAGGAAGAAATCTTGTACAGAGGAGATTCTTTGTTTAACTTCACGATGCGATTATAGGTGTTGCGCAGTTCGCTCTTTTTGTGCGTGTCATAACGTGACACAGCCGAACTGCCGTAAGTGTTCAGATAGTAAGAATAGGCAGAGTCAATCTTTGCCATGTTATCCCCTCCTTTCTTCCTTGAAATGAGTGCAAAAAGCACCGGGATAAATCAAAAATCCATTTTCAGATAAACCTATTATAATACGAAATCTTCCGTTTGTCACGAATTAGCTGTATCCGGAAAAGAATGTTTCCACCGGACACAATCTTCATTATTAACTTATTTCGGCAAAAAGTGAAAAATATTTAGAGAAAAATGAAAAAATATAAAAAATTTTTCAAAACACACTCTTGATTTCTACTATGCATAATGGTATCATAACCTAATAAAAATGGCGCAAGAAAAGTGTTGACGCGAATATGAGATTGTGATATATTAGACTAGCGATTGTAACAGGTCTTTTTTTTATGCTTAAAATTAGACCGCAAGCAAAAGAATTTAAACGGAGGTGGAAGTTGTGCGAACAAAGATTACATTAGCATGCACAGAGTGTAAGCAGCGTAACTATAACATGACCAAAGACAAAAAAGCTCATCCGGACAGAATGGAGACCAAAAAGTATTGCAGATTCTGCAGAACTCATACTTTACACAAGGAAACCAAATAATTCAGATTGAGCAGTAAGGAAGTGAGATTATGGGAGAAACCGAGAAAACAAGCAAAGCTCCAAAGGAAAACTGGTTTGCCGGCCTCAAGGCTGAATTTGGAAAAATTATTTGGCCTGCAAAAGAATCACTTGCCAAACAGACGACAGCAGTCGTTATTGTGTCAGTAGTTGTAGGTTTGATCATTGCGGTGCTGGATTTCTTCATTCAGCATGGCGTTGATATCCTGGTGAAATTATAGGAGGCAGAGGTTATTTATGGCAGAGGCACATTGGTATGTGGCGCATACTTATTCCGGATATGAGAATAAGGTAAAAGCGAACATTGACAAGACAATTGAAAACAGACATCTGGAGGATCAGATCTTAGAGGTCCGTGTTCCAATGCAGGACGTTGTTGAACTGAAGAATGGTGCGAAAAAGCAGGTTCAGAAGAAAATGTTTCCGGGCTACGTACTGATCAACATGGTTATGAATGACGACACATGGTATGTGGTCAGAAATACCAGAGGTGTGACCGGATTTGTTGGTCCGGGATCCAAGCCGGTACCGCTTACCGATGCTGAGATGAATACGCTGGGAATCAAATCAGACAATGTGGTAGTCGATTTTGAAGAAGGTGACATGGTCGTTGTTACCGGCGGTGTGTGGAAGGACACGGTTGGTGCAATTCAGACGATCAATCATGGAAAACAGATCGTTACCATTAACGTTGACTTATTCGGTCGCGAAACACCGGTAGAAATAAGTTTCGCAGAAGTAAAGAAGATGTAAACAGTTTAAAAGGAGGCAACCTCAAATGGCAAAGAAAGTAGAAGGATATATCAAATTACAGATCGCTGCCGGAAAAGCTACACCAGCACCACCTGTTGGACCGGCTTTGGGACAGCATGGTGTAAACATTGTTGAATTCACAAAACAGTTCAACGCTAAGACAGCAGACATGGGAGACACAGTCGTACCGGTAGTCATCACTGTATATGCGGACAGAAGCTTCAGCTTCATCACAAAGACTCCGCCGGCAGCAGTTCTGATCAAGAAAGCATGCAATTTAAAGACTGCATCTGCAACTCCGAACAAGACAAAAGTTGCAACACTTTCCAAAGATAAGTTAAAAGAAATTGCTGAGACAAAAATGCCGGATTTAAATGCAGCATCCTTAGAAGCAGCTATGAGCATGATCGCAGGAACTGCAAGAAGTATGGGCGTTGAAGTAGAACAGTAATCAAAACGCGGATTTATTGAACAAAAAGCTATCGAAAACAGTGGGAGGGACCTCTCCCGATACTACCACAGGAGGTAATTTTTAATGAAAAGAGGAAAAAAATATCTTGAAGCTGCAAAGGCTATCGACCGCGCAACTTCATATGATACAGAAGAAGCTATCAGCCTTGCAAAGAAGGCAGCAGTAGCAAAATTTGACGAGACAATCGAAGTTCATATCAGAACCGGTTGTGATGGACGTCATGCAGAGCAGCAGATTCGTGGAGCTGTTGTTTTACCGCATGGAACAGGTAAGACAGTTAAGGTTTTGGTTTTCGCAAAAGGAACCAAAGTTGATGAGGCTCAGGCAGCAGGCGCAGATTACGTAGGCGGCGAAGAACTGATCCCGAAGATCCAGAATGAAGGATGGTTAGATTTCGACGTAGTTGTTGCTACTCCTGATATGATGGGTGTTGTTGGACGTCTCGGACGTGTCCTTGGACCGAAGGGATTAATGCCGAACCCGAAAGCCGGAACAGTTACCATGGATGTTACAAAAGCAATTAACGACATCAAAGCTGGTAAGATTGAGTACAGATTGGACAAAGCAAATATTATCCATGTGCCAATTGGAAAAGCATCCTTTACTGAAGAACAGTTAACAGACAACTTCCAGACTCTGATCAGTGCAATCAACAAAGCAAAACCTGCTACATTAAAGGGTCAGTACTTAAAGAGCGTATCTGTAGCTCCGACCATGGGACCGGGCGTAAAGGTCAATGTAACAAAGTTAGCTTAATTGCTGGTTGACATCAATAAATTTTAATGCTATAATAGCAAAGCATATTGCCGAAGACAGTAGGTGCCGCAAGGCGTAAACGTAAGTGCCTGCCGAGGAAATGTAGATGATATCTATATGAATGATTCGTCCTCTCTGTCTTCCACAGAGAGGACTTTTTTAGACTTCCTCAAAGAGCAATAAAAAATAAAAGAAGGAGGTGTACGATTCGTGGCAAAAGTAGAACTTAAACAACCAATCGTGCAGGAAATTTCTGAAAACATCAAAGACGCACAGTCCGTAGTAGTTGTAAATTACCTTGGACTTACCGTTGCAGAAGATACTGAGTTGCGTAAACAGTTAAGAGAAGCAGGTGTTGTTTACAAAGTATATAAGAACACACTTGTGAACTTCGCAATCAAAGGTACAGAATTTGAAAGCCTTGCAGATTGCCTGGAAGGACCGAATGCTTTCGCAATCTCTACAACAGATGCGACTGCTCCGGCAAGAATCCTGGCTAAATTTGCAAAGACCGCTCCGGCACTTGAAATCAAAGCCGGTGTTGTAGAAGGAACTTTCTATGACGAAAACGGCATGAAAGCAATCGCAGCTGTACCGTCAAGAGAAGAACTGCTCTCCAAATTCCTTGGAAGCATTCAGTCTCCGATCACCAACTTTGCTCGTGTGCTTAATCAGATCGCAGAAAAAGGCGGCGCTGGTGAAGCAACAGCAGAAGCTCCTGCAGAGGAGGCTGCTCCGGTAGAAGAAGCAGCAGAAACACCGGCAGAATAAGCTGGAAATATTAAAATAAAAACCATAACATAAATGGAGGGAAATTAAAATGGCAAAGATGACAACAGAAGAATTTATTGCAGCAATCAAAGAATTATCTGTATTAGAATTAAATGATTTAGTAAAAGCATGCGAAGAAGAGTTCGGCGTATCTGCAGCAGCAGGTGTAGTAGTTGCAGCAGCAGGCGGAGATGGCGCAGCAGCAGGCGAAGAGAAGACTGAGTTCGATGTAGAGCTGACAGAAGTTGGCCCGAACAAGGTTAAGGTTATCAAAGTTGTTCGTGAAGCAACTGGCTTAGGATTAAAAGAAGCAAAAGACTTAGTTGACGGAGCTCCTAAGATCCTTAAAGAAGCAGCTGACAAAGCAACAGCTGATGACATCAAAGCTAAATTAGAAGCAGAAGGTGCAAAAGTAACCTTAAAATAGTCGCGATTCAGCGGACTGAGAATAAAAGGGAGTCGTGCATGTACCATACTTGTATGAGTACATGCGCGGCTTTCTTTTTATTTGAAGGCGCAACGCGGACTGTCAAGGCATCGCAGATGCCTTGGCAGTCCGCGAAACGAAGCGCCAGCCCGCGCACGAGAAGCGCAAGCTTCGAGTAAGCACTGCTTGTAGCTGTGATATCCCGGCAATCCGCGAAACAAAGCGTCAGCCCGCGCGGGCGAATTTCCCTCAAACATAGAAAAAGCTAGGAAATTAACAGCTGATATGATATAATAAACGCGTTGCGCAATAAAATATGAGTTATGAAGGAGAAAATAATGGAAGAAAAAAGAAAATTAGGCACAGGATTACAGGTTTGGTTATGGATCATTTTTGTTCTTAACATTATTACAGCACTGGGTGCTCTGGCAGCTGTAGTAGGATCCGCAGCACTTGGAGTTGGACCGGTTTACACAGTTCTTTGCGTTGTGAGCTTCTTGCTGGAAATTGTACTGATCGTCGGAATCGCAATGTTACTTTTCAAGAGCAAGAAAGTCGGATTTTATATGATCTGCGGAGCTGCAGTTATTGGATTTGTTGTAAATCTGATTACTTACGGTCTCGTATCTGGTCTGACAGCGATCAATATCGGTCGTGCAGTTGTCGGCCTGGTAGTTTGCCCGCTGGTTACATATTTACTTGCAAAAAATGACTGGGATTATCTGAGCTAAAAGCGAAACAAAAAAGGCAGGGGTGAGGAAAACTCCTGCCTTTTTTGTATACTAGCAACGAGGGAAAAGGAAATAAAACAGACAGATGAGTTATGGAGGAAAAATATGGGAATAGTATCTTTGATATTTGGCGCGGCATCACTGCTGGTCGGATTATGTACCTGCGGCCTTTATATATAGAAGAAACAGATTAGTATGTCCGCTTTTTGGGAAAACATGAAAAAAGTCAAAATGCAGCTTGACTTATCCTTGACATTTGTGCTATCATATACGTTGCACTATTGTGGAGATGTAGGCTTATTTGTGTTACCAAAATAGTGGAAAGCAAGTGGAAGATACACCTTATGTAGTAGAAAAGGTAGATTTTAAATAAAAAAACGAGAGGTGAAACGTCAAATGGAGAAAAACAGAATACGTCCGGTCAAGGCTGGAAAAGGTTTACGTATGAGTTACTCAAGACAAAAAGAAGTTCTGCAGATGCCGAATCTGATCGAGGTACAGAAAGATTCGTATCAGTGGTTCCTGGACGAGGGATTAAAAGAAGTGTTTGCGGATATTTCCCCGATCGCTGATTACAGTGGTCATTTAAGTCTGGAGTTCGTAGATTTTACTTTGTGCGAGGACGATGTAAAATACTCTATTCCGGAATGCAAGCAAAGAGATGCTACTTATGCAGCACCTTTGAAGGTAAAGGTTCGTTTGCACAACAAAGAGAATGATGAAATCAACGAACATGAGATCTTCATGGGCGATTTGCCGCTTATGACTGAGACCGGTACATTCGTAATCAATGGCGCAGAACGTGTTATCGTCAGCCAGCTGGTTCGTTCCCCGGGTATCTACTACGCTATTTCTCATGATAAGGTTGGTAAGAAACTCTATGCGTGCACCGTTATTCCGAACCGTGGTGCATGGCTGGAATATGAGACCGATTCCAATGACGTTTTTTATGTTCGTGTAGACAGAACCAGAAAGGTTCCGATCACAGTGCTCATCCGTGCGCTTGGTGTCGGAACAAATCAGCAGATTATTGATCTGTTCGGTGAAGAGCCAAAGATCGTTGCCAGCTTCGGGAAAGATCCGTGTATCACGGAGAAAGAACCGCAGGGAAGCTATGAGAACGGTCTTTTAGAGTTATACAAAAAAATCCGTCCGGGTGAACCGCTTACCGTAGAAAGCGCAGAAAGCCTGATCACGGCAATGTTCTTTGATCCGAGACGTTATGACCTTGCAAAGGTAGGTCGTTATAAATTTAACAAGAAACTGCATTTCAAGAATCGTATCAATGGACATGTGCTTGCAGAGGATGTTGTGGATACCACAACAGGAGAGATCCTTGCGGAAAAAGGCACAGAAGTGACCAGAGAACTTGCTGAGACGATCCAGAATGCGGCAGTACCGTATGTATGGGTACAGGAAGAAGAACGCAATGTCAAAGTTCTTTCTTCTATGATGGTAGATATCCGCACATGGGTTCCGGAGCTGACCAATCCGCGTGAAGTTGGCGTGACAGAGCTTGTGTATTACCCGATTTTAAAACAGCTTATGGATGAGAATGACAATTTTGAGGATCTCAAGGAAGCGATCCGCAAGAACATCCATGATCTGATCCCGAAACACATTACCAAGGATGATATTTTTGCATCCATTAACTATAATATGCATCTTGAGTGGAGCGTGGGAAGCGATGATGATATCGATCATCTTGGCAACCGTCGTATCCGTGCGGTCGGAGAGCTGCTTCAGAACCAGTACCGTATCGGTTTATCCCGTATGGAGAGAGTTGTCCGCGAAAGAATGACAACACAGGATCTTGAGGGAATTTCCCCGCAGAGCCTGATCAATATCAAACCGGTTACAGCGGCGGTAAAAGAATTCTTCGGTTCTTCCCAGCTGTCCCAGTTCATGGATCAGAACAACCCGCTCGGCGAGCTGACCCACAAGAGACGTCTGTCCGCACTTGGACCTGGTGGTCTTTCCAGAGACCGTGCCGGATTCGAGGTTCGAGACGTACACTATTCTCATTATGGAAGAATGTGCCCGATCGAGACGCCTGAAGGACCGAACATCGGTCTGATCAACTCACTGGCATGCTATGCGAGAATCAACGAGTATGGCTTTATTGAAGCTCCATACCGTAAGATCGATAAGGCAGATCCTAAGAATCCGCGTGTCACAGACGAAGTTGTTTATATGACCGCAGATGAAGAAGATAATTACCATGTAGCACAGGCGAACGAAAAGCTGGATGAAGAAGGACATTTCGTAAGAAATTCCGTTTCCGGCCGTTACCTGGATGAAACACAGGAATACGACAAGACCATGTTTGATTACATGGACGTATCCCCGAAGATGGTGTTCTCTGTCGCTACAGCATTGATCCCGTTCTTACAGAACGATGACGCGAACCGTGCCCTGATGGGATCCAACATGCAGCGTCAGGCAGTGCCGCTTCTTACGACTGAAGCTCCGGTTGTCGGAACCGGTATGGAAACCAAAGCAGCGGTTGACTCCGGCGTGTGCGTAGTTGCAAAGAAAGCCGGAACCGTAGAGAAATCGGTTTCCAATGAAATTACAGTAAAGAATGATGATGGAACAACAACAGTATATCCGCTGACCAAATTTATGCGAAGCAACCAGTCCAACTGCTACAATCAGCGTCCGATCGTATTTAAGGGCGATCATGTAGAAGAGGGCGAAGTAATTGCAGACGGACCGTCCACACAGGGCGGAGAGCTGGCACTCGGAAAGAACCCGCTTATCGGTTTCATGACCTGGGAAGGTTACAACTACGAGGATGCCGTACTGCTCAGCGAGAGACTGGTGCAGGATGATGTATACACTTCTGTTCATATCGAAGAATATGAGGCAGAGGCGCGTGATACCAAGCTCGGACCGGAAGAGATCACAAGAGATGTTCCGGGTGTCGGCGATGATGCGTTAAAAGATCTTGATGAGAGAGGTATCATCCGCATCGGTGCGGAAGTCCGTGCAGGAGATATCCTGGTCGGAAAAGTAACTCCGAAGGGAGAAACAGAGCTTACAGCGGAAGAGAGACTGCTCCGTGCTATTTTCGGTGAAAAGGCAAGAGAAGTCAGAGATACTTCCTTAAAAGTACCGCACGGTGAATATGGTATTGTCGTAGAGGCGAAGGTATTTACCAGAGAAAACGGTGATGAACTTGCTCCTGGTGTAAATCAGGCTGTCCGCATCTACATTGCGCAGAAGAGAAAGATCTCTGTCGGTGATAAGATGGCCGGTCGTCACGGTAACAAGGGTGTCGTTTCCCGTGTGCTTCCGGTAGAAGATATGCCGTTCTTACCAAACGGCCGTCCGCTCGATATCGTGTTAAACCCGCTCGGCGTACCTTCCCGTATGAACATCGGACAGGTGCTCGAGATCCATCTCAGTCTTGCAGCCAAAGTACTTGGTTTCAATATTGAGACACCGGTATTCGACGGCGCAAAGGAAATTGATATTCAGGATACATTGGAACTTGCCAATGATTATGTAAATACAACATGGGAAGAGTTTGAAGCAAAATACAAAGATACGCTTCGCCCGGACGTAATGCAGTATCTGTCAGACAACAGAGCGCACCGCGCGCTGTGGAAGGGCGTACCGATCTCCAGAGACGGAAAGGTACAGCTTCGTGACGGAAGAACCGGAGAGTTCTTCGATGGACCGGTTACCATCGGCCACATGCATTACTTAAAACTCCACCATCTGGTAGACGATAAGATCCATGCACGTTCTACCGGTCCTTACTCTCTCGTAACACAGCAGCCGCTCGGTGGTAAAGCGCAGTTCGGTGGACAGCGTTTCGGAGAAATGGAAGTTTGGGCGCTGGAAGCATACGGTGCATCTTATACACTGCAGGAAATCCTGACCGTGAAGTCCGATGACGTTATCGGCCGTGTGAAGACCTACGAAGCGATCATCAAGGGCGATAATATTCCGGAACCGGGTATACCGGAATCCTTCAAGGTTCTCTTAAAAGAACTTCAGTCTCTTGGACTGGATGTCAGAGTTCTGGATGAAAACCGTGAGGAAGTAGAACTCATGGAGACCAGCGAGTACGGAAATACGGATCTGAACGCGATCATTTCCGGAGATAAGGATTTTGCGTTTGAAGACAGCGAATCTTTCGGAAAGATGGGATTCCAGAAACAGGAATTTAATGCAGAGACCGAAGAGCTTGAGAATATCGAGGGTGAGGATGACAGCGAGGACGATGATGCTGACATGGATTTCGCAGATGATATTCTTGATGATGAAGAATAAAAGGAAGGGAGTGTCACAATGCCAGAAACGAAGAACAATGAGACTTACCAGCCAATTTCATTTGATGCAATTCAGATTGGCTTAGCATCACCTGAAAAGATCAGAGAGTGGTCAAGAGGCGAAGTAAAGAAGCCTGAGACCATTAACTATAGAACATTAAAACCGGAGAAGGACGGACTTTTCTGCGAAAAGATTTTCGGACCGAGCAAGGACTGGGAATGCCACTGTGGAAAGTACAAAAAGATCCGTTATAAGGGCGTTGTCTGCGACCGATGCGGCGTTGAGATCACCAAAGCCAGCGTGCGTAGAGAGCGTATGGGACATATCGAGCTTGCGGCTCCGGTATCCCATATCTGGTATTTCAAGGGTATCCCGTCCCGTATGGGACTTATCCTTGACCTGTCACCGAGAACACTGGAAAAAGTATTGTACTTTGCTTCCTACATCGTACTTGATGCAGGAAACACCGGTTTACAGGTAAAGCAGGTACTTTCTGAGAACGAATATCAGGAAGCAAGAGAAAAATACGGCAGCGATTTCCGCGTTGGAATGGGTGCCGAGGCAATTTTAGAGCTGTTACAGGCAATCGACCTTGAAAAAGATTCCGCAGAGTTAAAGGCTGCGTTAAAAGATGCAACCGGACAGAAACGCGCGAGAATCATCAAGAGACTCGAAGTTGTAGAAGCGTTCCGTGAATCCGGAAACAAGCCGGAATGGATGATCATGACGGTCATCCCGGTTATTCCGCCAGACTTACGTCCGATGGTACAGCTGGATGGTGGACGTTTTGCAACCAGTGACTTAAATGACTTATACAGAAGAATCATTAACCGTAATAACCGTCTGAGAAGACTCTTGGAGCTTGGCGCACCGGATATCATTGTCCGCAATGAGAAACGTATGCTCCAGGAAGCGGTTGACGCTTTGATCGATAACGGACGCCGCGGCAGACCGGTTACAGGTCCTGGAAACCGTGCGCTCAAGTCCTTATCCGATATGTTAAAGGGTAAATCCGGACGTTTCAGACAGAACCTCTTAGGAAAGCGTGTTGACTATTCCGGACGTTCCGTTATCTGTGTAGAGCCGAAGTTAAAGATTTATCAGTGCGGTCTGCCGAAAGAAATGGCGATCGAGCTGTTTAAACCGTTTGTTATGAAAGAACTCGTTGCAAACGGAACCGCGCACAACATCAAGAGTGCAAAGAAGATGGTGGAGAGACTTCAGACCGAGGTATGGGATGTGCTCGAAGAAGTCATCAAAGAGCATCCGGTTATGTTAAACCGTGCTCCGACACTGCACAGACTTGGTATTCAGGCGTTCGAGCCGATCCTCGTAGAAGGTAAGGCGATCAAGCTTCATCCGCTTGTGTGTACCGCGTTCAACGCCGATTTCGATGGTGACCAGATGGCCGTCCATCTTCCGCTTTCCCAGGAAGCACAGGCAGAGTGCCGTTTCATGCTGCTCTCTCCGAACAACCTGTTAAAACCGTCCGATGGTGGTCCGGTAGCCGTTCCTTCGCAGGATATGGTACTTGGTATTTACTATCTGACCCAGGAAAGACCGGGATCGATCGGTGAAGGAAAGTACTTCAAGAGCGTAAACGAGGCAATTCTTGCCTATGAAAATAAAGCGCTGACCTTACATTCCAGAATCCATGTCCGCATGACAAAGACAATGCCGGACGGAACAACAAAGACTGGAATGTGCGAATCCACACTGGGACGTTTCATTTTCAATGAGATCATTCCGCAGGATCTTGGATTCGTAGACAGAAGCAAAGAAGAAAACGAATTTGCACTGGAAATCGATTTCCATGTTGCAAAGAAACACTTAAAACAGATCCTTGAGAAAGTTATCAATATCCACGGCGCTACAACAACCGCGGAAGTACTGGATGACATCAAGGCAATGGGATATAAATTCTCCACACAGGCAGCCATGACCGTATCCATTTCCGATATGACCGTGCCGCCACAGAAACCGGAAATGATCCAGGCTGCGCAGGATACCGTAGACCGTATCACCAAGCAGTACAAACGTGGTCTTATCACCGAAGAAGAGCGTTACAAAGAAGTTGTAGAAACCTGGAAAGAGACCGATGATGAGCTTACCGAAGCACTTCTGACCGGACTGGACAAATACAACAACATCTTCATGATGGCTGACTCCGGAGCTCGTGGTTCTGATAAACAGATCAAACAGCTTGCCGGTATGCGTGGACTTATGGCAGATACAACCGGACGTACGATCGAGTTGCCAATCAAGTCAAACTTCCGTGAAGGTCTTGACGTACTCGAGTATTTCATGTCTGCGCACGGAGCGCGTAAAGGTTTGTCCGATACCGCACTTCGTACCGCCGATTCCGGTTACCTGACCAGACGTCTGGTTGACGTTTCACAGCACATGATCGTGCGTGAGTCTGACTGCCAGGCAGGAACAGGAAAAGAGATTCCGGGTATGTATGTAAAAGCATTCATGGACGGAAAAGAAGAGATCGAAAGCCTTCAGGATCGTATTACAGGACGTTTCTCATGCGAGACGATCTGCGACAAGGATGGAAATGTCCTTGTAAAGGCAAATCATATGATCACACCGAAGCGTGCGGCAGAGATCATGAGCAAGGGTGTGGATGAAAACGGAAATCCGATCGAAAAAGTGAAGATCCGTACAATCCTTACCTGCCGTTCCCACATGGGTGTGTGCGCGAAATGCTATGGCGCGAACATGGCAACCGGAAATGCAGTACAGGTTGGTGAAGCGATTGGTATCATCGCGGCTCAGTCAATCGGTGAACCGGGTACACAGCTTACCATGCGTACCTTCCATACCGGTGGTGTTGCCGGAAATGATATCACACAGGGTCTTCCGCGTGTCGAGGAAATTTTCGAGGCAAGAAAGCCGAAGGGTCTTGCCATTATCACAGAATTTGGTGGCGTAGCTACGATCAAAGATACAAAGAAGAAACGTGAGATCATCGTAACCAACAACGAGACAGGCGAATCCAAGACATATCTGATCCCTTACGGATCCAGAATCAAAGTTATGGATGGAGCAGTCTTAGAGGCCGGTGACGAACTGACCGAAGGTTCTGTCAACCCGCATGACATCTTAAAGATCAAGGGCGTCCGCGCAGTTCAGGATTACATGCTCCGCGAAGTTCAGCGTGTATACCGCCTGCAGGGTGTTGAAATCAATGATAAACATATCGAGGTTATCGTGCGCCAGATGTTACAGAAGATCCGCATCGAAAACAACGGAGATTCCGATTTCCTTCCGGGAATTCTGGTAGATACGTTAGAGCTCGACGATGTAAATGAGAAGCTGACCGAAGAAGGAAAGCAGCCGGCAGAAGGCACGCAGGTACTTCTTGGTATCACAAAGGCTTCCCTTGCAACGAATTCCTTCCTCTCCGCAGCATCCTTCCAGGAAACAACGAAGGTACTGACAGAGGCGGCAATCAAAGGAAAGATCGATCCGCTCATCGGTATGAAAGAAAATGTTATTATCGGTAAGCTGATTCCGGCTGGTACCGGCATGAAGTGTTATCGTGACATCAAGCTTGATTCTGATCTGAATGAAGAAGAAGAGATCTCATTTGACGATGATGATTTTCTGATGGATGATTTTGGGGAAGAAACAGCAGAAGAGAATGAAACCGTAACGGTAGAAGAATAAAATATACCAAAGACCTCTCTGAGAAGATTCAGGGGGGTCTTTGGTTTTCGGGGGAAAAATATGGGAAAAAGCGGAATAAAAATGTGGAAACGGAAAATACTAGTAATAGAATCTTCTGCCGCGGATTACGCAGAGATTGCGGAAATCCTTGGCGAAACGTATGAGCTGAGACGTGCAGAACCGGAAACACGGGAGGTTTTTACGCGGATCCGGGAACAGAAACCGGATCTGATCCTGCTCGATACCAGACTGCCGGGCGAAGGCTTTTTTCAGATCACGGAAGCGATCACCGGAAATGCGGATACCGCAGAGATCCCGGTCGTATTTATCGACGCGGAAGGAAAGCGGGGAAGCCTGGAGCGTGGATTTAAGCTTGGATGCGCGGATTATGTGAGAAAACCGTTTGAACCGGATATCATGCGAAGCAAGATCTCCACACAGATCGAACTCTATGGCTACCGTCACAAAATGGAAGAACTGCTTGCGGCGGAGCGGCAGAAAGTCATGCAGGTGACCTTGGAGGCGATCGCGGCGATCGCCAAGACGGAAGAGGCAAAGGACAGTTACACGAACGCACACTCGGAACGGGTGGCGGATACTTCTGTGAAAATTGCAAAAAAGCTCGGCTGGAGCGAAGAAAAGGTTGAAAAACTCCGTTATCAGGCGCTTTTACACGACATCGGAAAGATCGGGATCCCGGATCGTATTTTAAATAAGCATAAAAACCTGACAGAGAAAGAGTACGGGATCATGAAGCAGCATGTAAAGATCGGGGCGGATATCCTAAAAAATTTAAGCACCATGGAAGGGCTGGAAGAAGGCGCGCTGTATCATCATGAAAGATGGGATGGGAAGGGGTATCTTTCCGGGAAAAAAAGAGAGGAGATCCCGGAGGCCGCGCGCATCATAGCGGTGGCAGATACGTATGACGCAATGTCATTTGAGCGGATCTACCGTGGAAGTTTCGATGAGTCCCATGTGACAGAGGAGATCAGATGTGGAAGAGGAACGCAGTTTGATCCGAAGGTGGCGGATGCGTTACTTTCTATTCTGGCGGAGCAATCGGATGCGCAAAAAAACTGACTGTAACGGACAAGTGTCTGCTGCAGGCGGAAAGAAAGAGAAATTTGCAAAAAGCCATTGACAAGAAGTTCCCAGATTTATATAATATTCTAGCGTGCATACAAAGGCGCGTTATTAAATGATACAAATTTCAGGAGGTGAAAATAATGCCAACATTCAACCAGTTAGTAAGAAAAGGACGTCAGACATCTGCAAAGAAGTCTACAGCACCGGCACTTCAGAAAGGATACAACTCTTTAAAGAAGAGACCTACAGACGTAGCTGCTCCGCAGAAGAGAGGTGTGTGTACCGCAGTTAAGACTGCAACTCCTAAGAAACCTAACTCAGCTCTTAGAAAGATTGCCAGAGTTCGTCTTTCTAACGGAATCGAAGTAACATCCTACATTCCGGGAGAAGGCCACAATTTACAGGAGCATAGCGTTGTTCTGATCCGTGGTGGTAGAGTAAAGGATTTACCAGGTACCAGATACCACATCATCAGAGGTGTTTTGGATACAGCAGGCGTAGCAAACAGACGTCAGGCTCGTTCCAAATACGGCGCTAAGAAGCCAAAAGCATCTAAATAAGCAGTTTAGAAACCAATAGTATCACAAACAGAACTTATGGTTAGTGTTGGAATTATTTCATACCTTGATGGAGAAATAGATTTTCCGCACGAAACACATTTGAGGACACATGTGAGTACCGTTGAATTAATCGAAAAATTTCAAACTGATGGACAGCAAGCTGTTCATTGGCACAAATCATGATTAAGGAGGGAAGTACCGTGCCACGTAAAGGACATATTCAGAAAAGAGATGTATTAGCAGATCCGTTGTACAACAACAAAGTGGTTACCAAACTTATCAACAACATCATGCTGGATGGTAAGAAAGGTGTAGCACAGAAGATCGTATACGGAGCATTTGATTCCGTTGCTGAAAAGACAGGAAAGCCTGCACTGGAAGTTTTCGAAGAAGCTATGAACAACGTAATGCCTGTACTCGAAGTAAAGGCTAGACGTATCGGTGGAGCAACTTACCAGGTGCCGATCGAAGTAAGACCGGATCGTCGTCAGGCTCTTGCACTTCGTTGGATCACCATGTTCTCCCGCAAGAGAGGCGAGAAGACAATGCAGGAACGTCTTGCAAATGAAATCATGGATGCAGCCAACAATACAGGCGCATCTGTTAAAAGAAAAGAAGATATGCACAAAATGGCAGAAGCAAACAAAGCTTTCGCACATTACAGATTCTAATAATCTGGCAGCATAGGATACAAATATAAGGAGGAAAAACCTTTGGCTGGAAGAGAATATCCGTTAGAGAGAACCAGAAACATTGGTATTATGGCTCATATTGATGCTGGTAAGACAACAACAACTGAGCGTATTCTTTACTATACCGGTGTTAACTATAAAATTGGTGATACTCATGAGGGTACTGCTACCATGGACTGGATGGAGCAGGAGCAGGAAAGAGGTATCACAATTACATCAGCCGCTACAACATGCCACTGGACACTGGAAGAGTTCACAAAACCGAAGCCAGGCGCTTTAGAGCATCGTATCAACATCATTGATACACCAGGACACGTTGACTTTACAGTAGAGGTTGAGCGTTCCCTTCGTGTACTTGATGGCGCTGTCGGCGTTTTCTGCGCAAAGGGTGGTGTAGAGCCGCAGTCAGAAAATGTATGGCGTCAGGCTGACACTTACAACGTACCTAGAATGGCATTCATTAACAAGATGGATATCCTGGGTGCAAACTTCTACGGAGCTGTAGATCAGATCCGTACAAGATTAGGAAAGAACGCAATCGTTCTTCAGCTTCCGATCGGTAAGGAAGATGATTTCAAGGGAATCATCGACCTCTTCGAAATGAAAGCTTATATCTACAATGATGATAAGGGTGATGATATCACCGTTACAGACGACCTTGGAGATATGAAGGATGAGGCTGAACTGTATCATACCGAATTAGTAGAAAAGGTATGTGAATTAGACGACGACTTAATGATGATGTACCTTGAGGGAGAGGAACCTTCCGTAGAGGATATGAAGAAAGCGCTTCGTAAGGCAACTTGCGAGTGTACCGCTGTTCCGGTATGCTGTGGTTCTGCATACAAGAACAAAGGTGTACAGAAGCTTCTTGATGCAATCATCGAGTACATGCCGTCTCCAATCGATATCCCGCCAATCAAGGGTGTCGATCTGGAGGGAAATGAAGTAGAAAGACATTCTTCCGACGATGAACCGTTCTCTGCTCTGGCATTCAAGATCATGGCAGATCCGTTCGTTGGAAAACTTGCATTCTTCCGTGTTTACTCCGGAAGCATCGCAGCAGGTTCTTATGTGCTGAATGCAACCAAAGATAAAAAAGAACGTGTTGGACGTATCTTACAGATGCATGCCAACAAGAGACAGGAGCTTGACCGCGTTTACTCCGGTGATATCGCAGCAGCTGTTGGTTTCAAATTCACAACAACTGGTGATACCATCTGTGACGAGCAGCATCCGGTAATCTTAGAGTCCATGGAATTCCCTGAACCGGTTATCGAGCTTGCAATCGAGCCTAAGACCAAAGCTGGTCAGGGCAAGATGGGTGAAGCACTTGCAAAACTTGCAGAAGAAGATCCGACCTTCCGTGCTCATACAGATCAGGAAACAGGTCAGACCATCATCGCAGGTATGGGTGAGCTTCATCTGGAGATCATCGTTGACCGTCTGCTTCGCGAATTCAAGGTAGAAGCAAACGTAGGTGCTCCGCAGGTTGCTTACAAAGAGACATTCACAAAGCCGGTTGACCAGGAATACAAATACGCAAAACAGTCCGGTGGTCGTGGACAGTACGGACACTGTAAAGTTCGTTTCGAGCCGATGGATCCGAACGGAGAGGAAACTTTCAAATTCGAATCCCAGGTTGTCGGTGGAGCAATCCCGAAGGAATACATCCCGGCAGTCGGTGAAGGTATCGAAGAAGCGTCAAAGGCTGGTATCCTTGCAGGATTCCCGGTACTTGGTGTACACGCTGTTGTATATGACGGTTCTTACCATGAAGTCGATTCTTCTGAAATGGCATTCCACATTGCCGGTTCCATGTGTTTCAAGGAAGCTATGGCAAAGGCAGCTCCGGCTATCTTAGAGCCGATCATGAAAGTGGAAGTAACCATGCCGGAAGAGTACATGGGTGATGTAATCGGTGATATCAACTCCCGTCGTGGACGTATCGAAGGAATGGACGATATCGGTGGTGGAAAGATGGTTAAAGCATACGTTCCGCTTGCTGAGATGTTCGGTTACTCTACCGATCTTCGTTCCAGAACACAGGGACGTGGTAACTACTCAATGTTCTTCGAGAAATATGAGCAGGTTCCGAAGTCCGTTCAGGATAAGATCATTTCTTCAAAAGACAAGTAAAAATCACTTGAAAAAGTGCCAATAATTTTATATAATCAGAAATAGCTGATTACAGAGTATAAGCTGTCCGGACAGCCCGGACAGCATCAAAAAGAATCGCCGCTAAGGCATAAAATTAAGGAGGACGTTTTAAAATGGCTAAAGCTAAATTTGAAAGAACAAAACCACATTGTAACATCGGAACAATCGGTCACGTAGATCATGGTAAAACAACTTTAACAGCAGCTATCACAAAAGTACTTGCTGCAAGAGTTGCTGGTAACACAGCTACTGATTTCGAAAACATTGATAAAGCTCCGGAAGAAAGAGAAAGAGGTATCACAATCTCTACTGCACACGTTGAGTACGAGACAGAGCACAGACATTACGCTCACGTTGACTGCCCAGGCCATGCCGATTATGTAAAGAACATGATCACTGGTGCTGCTCAGATGGATGGCGCTATCCTTGTTGTAGCTGCTACTGACGGTGTTATGGCTCAGACAAAAGAGCACATCCTGTTATCTCGTCAGGTAGGTGTACCGTACATCGTTGTATTCCTGAACAAATGTGATATGGTTGACGATCCGGAACTTATCGAATTAGTAGAAATGGAAGTTACAGAACAGCTTGAAGAGTACGGATTCACAGACTGCCCGATCATCAAAGGTTCTGCTTTAAAAGCTCTTGAAGATCCGATGGGAGAATGGGGCGACAAGATCATGGAACTCATGGATACTGTAGACAGCTACATTCCGGATCCGCAGCGTGATACAGATAAGCCGTTCCTTATGCCGGTCGAAGACGTATTCACAATCACAGGTCGTGGTACCGTTGCTACTGGTAGAGTAGAAAGAGGTACTCTGCATCTGAACGACGAACTTGAAATCTTAGGTGTAAGAGATGATGTTCAGAAGACTGTTGTAACTGGTATCGAAATGTTCCGTAAACAGCTTGATGAAGCTATGGCTGGTGATAACATCGGTGCATTACTTCGTGGTATCAACCGTGATCAGATCGAAAGAGGTCAGGTTATCGCTAAACCGGGTACTGTAACCTGCCATCACAAATTTACAGCTCAGGTTTACGTTTTAACAAAAGATGAAGGTGGACGTCATACTCCGTTCTTCAACAACTATCGTCCGCAGTTCTACTTCAGAACAACTGACGTAACTGGTGTTTGCGAATTACCGGCTGGTACAGAAATGTGCATGCCTGGTGATAACATCGAAATGACAATCGAACTGATCCATCCGGTAGCTATGGAGCAGGGTCTTACATTCGCTATCCGCGAAGGTGGACGTACTGTAGGATCAGGTCGTGTTGCTACTGTTATCGAATAATTTTAATCTGAATATAGATTTGTTATCTTAAGATAGCGTTGTATTCAAACGTGAGAAACCCGTAGAACTGAAGTTCTACGGGTTTCTTGTTGTGTAAAAAATGAAAAATAGTAATAAACAGTAAAGAAAAACGGTTGTCGGGGATGTGGTATGAAAAGCAAATATGTTTTTTATAGCAAATATTTTCCATTTTTAGATTGGGATTTAGTTTTTCTTATTTATAAACGCTTTTAAATTGGCATTATTTCTTGAAAAAAGTTCTACATTGTAAGATTGGTACGGTCAGTGGAATCTTCTGAACAGCTGTTTGAGCAAGAGAAAGTTAATGAGCCATTAAGAAAAAACATTAGAAAAGTCAAAAATGTTTAGAGATATTTAATATTTGAATGGACATTTTTTATGGACAAATAGATGTCATGGAAGTATAATATTCAAAAAAAGAGGGGGGGAGATTTTTATAAGAGAAGCACCAGAAAGATTTAAATTAGAAAATACAACAATATGGTCGTTTCCAGAAAGAGGAAGCTGGGCTACACATTCAGGAAAGTATAGAGGAAACTGGTCTCCGTATATTCCTAGAAATATTATTTTACGATATTCAAAGGAAAAAGATTGGATACTAGATCAATTCTTAGGCAGTGGCACAACATTGATTGAGGCGAAATTGTTGGGAAGAAATGCAATCGGTGTTGATATAAATTCTGAGGCTATCAAATTATCTAACACAAATCTAAACTTTACTTGTCAGGAAACATCAAAAATATTCACAAAACAGGGAAATGCAAATAATTTATCATTTATCAGGGATGAAAGTATAGATCTTATATGCACTCATCCTCCATATGCAAATATTATAAAATACAGTAAAGAAATTCCAGGAGATATTTCACATTTAAAATATGAAGAGTTTTTGAAGGAATTGGAGCAAGTTGCAAGAGAATCATATAGAGTATTAAAGAAGCGAGGAATATGCGCATTTATGATGGGAGATATACGAAAGAAAGGTTATGTGGTACCGTTGGGAATGAATTCTATGCAGAAATTTGTTAATGCAGGGTTTAAAGTAAAAGAAATTATAATAAAGGAACAACATAATTGCAAAACTACAGAATATTGGGACAATATAAAAAAGACATTTTTGATGTTGGCTCATGAATATGTGTTTGTTTTAGAAAAGCAGGAGGTATCATAAAAAGAGATACTTTCATTGGAATTAAGTATCTCTTCTGGCGAAAAGTTATTTACCAGGTAAGAAGTAGTTTATCATGAACAACTTCATTTTGCATGGTTTGTCCAGCGTTTTGTAACCGATCAATCATAGAGGTGCCACAATTTACAAAGATTTCTCTTTCGAATAAACCAACAGGTGGAGTGATAGAAATATCTTTTTTATTTGATTCTCGAGTACCGTTGATTGATAACATTACATAAACACCCTTAGCCTTACATTCAGATATTTTATTGAATAAAGATTCAATATTGAAAGTTTGAGCACCGTAAATAATGTTTTGGCTGTGGGTGTATGGGGGATCACAGTAAACTACATCACCAGGTTGAGCATTATCCATACATTCTTCAAATGACATAGTTGAAAAGGTTGAGTTTTTTATAAGGTCATGCCATAAATCGACCCTTTTTGAAAAAGTTTCTGGTTTGATAGGATTATGTGGACCTTTTGGAGTAGACATATAACCGTCAGCTTTTCGAAAACGTATTATTCCAGAATAGCATGTACGTGATAAAAGACAGAAATCAAGAGCGTTATGATTGCTATTAAATCTATCTCTGATCTCGTTATATTTATCATTAGGATTTTTATAATATTCTTCAATTTCCAATGAGTAATAATTTTTTATCTGCTGTGGATCATATTTAACAATATTAAAAATATCAATTAAAAACGGTAAGATATCACTGGCATATGAATGAGTAAATATAGGAGTGTTAGTTGTGCTATTTTGGTATAGTAATTGTGCCATCACAGCACCGCTACCTAAAAAAGGTTCATAATAATTATTAAAGTGTTCAGGCATATATGAAATAATGGTTTCGGCAAATCGTTGCTTATTCCCTATCCATTTTAATAATGCTGGTACTTTGGACATTGTTCAATCCTCGCATGTAACTCATAGTCTGTAGACTCAAAGTCTACAATACTATTATAATTTAACTAATAGGAGGTGTCAAGCAATGCAGGAAGAAATACGTGCCGCTTATGGAAAAGCTGTAAGAACAATACGACAGGATAAAAAAATATCACAGGAAGAATTGGCTGATTTATGTGGATTACATAGGACATATATAAGTGACGTAGAACTTGGTAAGCGTAACGTTTCTTTGGAAAATATAGATAAAATTGCGCATGCATTGCAAGTGAAAAAGTCGGAATTATTTGTTGAGGTGGAGCAATATGAAAGCATTTATGGAATTTAAACGAGAAGATAAATCGTTTTGGTTTTTTATACGATTTATTAGTGAAAAATTGGGGTATTCTAAAAAGGGAATCGTTTTAACCTATACGGTAGAACAAATAGAAAAACTTTGTGAAAAAGAGAATATTGAAGTCTCACCGGATAGAGTTAATAAAGCAGTTTTATATTGCAATATGCGGGCAGATTTATTAAATAATACAATTGAAAAAAATTTGATGGATGTTGATGAAGCTAAACAGATATTTGAAGAAATGAGGAATAGCGGAAAATATAAATGTAAGCTGATTATGAACAAACAACGCAAAGAGATTAAAAAGGTAAATTATTTTACGGCAATCATAACTATGATAGCAGAAGAAATGCTTGGAGGGGATGAAGAATTTAATCCGGATCCAAGAGGTCTTGTTTATTTGTTAAATAATAGAAAGATTATTGGAGCATCTTCAAGAAGGTTCGATGGAGCATATCCATCGATTTATAATCCTAAAATAGTGTGGGAAATAAAAGAATATTATTATTCTAAATCATTTGGAAGCCGAGTCGCAGATGCTGTGTATGAAGCAGAACTTGATGGCTATGAATTTAATGAGATATATGATAGAACTGGTCAGCATGTATATCACGTGATGTTTATTGATAGTCATTATACTTTCTGGGGACAAGGAAAATCTTATTTGTGTAGATTTATTGATACGCTTAATATGGGACTTATAGATGAGCTTATCGTTGGAAAAGAAGTCTTGACGAGATGGAGAGATGTTCTGGCAGAATTTGATGGAAAAGAATAATTTGTAGAAAATATATTGCGTAATATAAGAGATGTTTTGGTAGAAAGGAAAAACAATGAATTTCAAACCAGATGAAAAAAATATAAGAAGTTTGTTGAAGTCTAGCTGTCAATTTGTTATTCCTAGATTTCAGCGAGAATATTCATGGGATAAGAAAAATTATCAAGAGTTTTTTGAAGATATGATGAATAATCTTGTTGTTATTGAAGGTAATATAAAAGATGATCAATATTTTTTAGGAACGATGCTTTTCGTTGGAAATTTTACAGAAAAGCCAGATAAACCGATAGAAGTAATCGATGGCCAACAAAGATTAACAACTATAACTATTTTGTTTTCTGTTCTCTCAGATCGATTTAGAGAATTGGGAGAAGACACGCTCAGTAAGCAATTATTTAATTATATAATGACAACAGATGATGACGGAAATGAAGTGCGTGTATTGCAAAGTAAAAGTAGTTATCCGTATTTTGTTTATTATATACAAGATCGAGAAAAAACCATAGATGCATTTCCAAATACGGAAGAAGAAAATTGTATAAAAGAGACATATGAATATTTTTTTCAGCAAACATCAGAAAATGCCTTAAAAAAACTCCTCAAAAAGCGTATGGGAGATGATATAGTTCAATCATTTTCTTATATTGAAATTTTGAAAGCATTACGTGATCAAGTTTTAGGATGTACCTTTATATCAATTGCTGCAGCAGATAAAGATCAGGCAAATAAAATATTTGCGATATTGAATGCAAAAGGAAAACGATTGGCATACATTGATTTGATAAAAAATAAAATATTTGAGGAGTTGAAAGACGGAGTTGATGCAACATTTGCAGATGAAAGCTGGAATGAGATAAAGAAATTATTGAATTCTGAAACAGAAACTGTTGGTATGGCTACTTTTTTTAGGCATTATTGGATATCTAAGTATAAACGTTGTAATGCAAGCGTGTTATATGATGATTTCAATAGGACAATAACAAAGAATAAAGAAAAATATAAAGCATTTTTAAGAGATCTTGTTAATAATGCTAAAATTTATGTCAAAATAATCAATCCGAGCAGAGAGGATTATAATAATCGAAAAGAATATCTATGGTTGGTACAATCACTATCTACTATGAATAAAACATTTAATGTTGTTCAAACTAGGATTGCATTACTTGCACTTTATGATGTTAAAGAGCGAAATTTGATATCAACAGAGCAGTTTAAAAAAGCAATAATAACTATGGAGAACTTTCATTTTGCATTTACAGCAATTTGTTCTATGAGAACTAACAATTTGGAAGCAATATATTCTAGATTTGCTATTGCTTTGCGAAAATGTACCAATAAACAAGAAACAAGTAAAGTGATTGAGGAAAAACTTATTGTTCCTCTTGAAAAATTATATCCTAAATATAATTTATTTAAAGCAGGATTTGGAGAATTAATTTATTCCAAAAAGGATTTGCCAATAAATATAAAGACTAAATATGTAGTATACAAATTAAACTGCTTTTTTAGTCAAAAAGAAATATTTGAAGATGATGGAAGTATTGAGCATATTGTACCTGAAACTACTGGAGAAAATGCATTAAATATCGGAAATTTAATTTTATTGGAAAGAGAATTGAATCGTGAAGCAGATGAAAAGGATTATCTAGATAAATTGTGTTACTATAGAAAATCTAAATATGATTGGATCCAAAGATTTATTAAAGAAAATGATATTTGGTTGGAAAAAAAGATACGGGATAGAGCAGAAAAATTGGCATATATATATTACAAAGATATACTTGGAAGAAAAATAGCAGAAGAAAAAGTGCGATCATTAAAATAATTGAAATATTGTGATAACACTAGGATAATAAATTTCCCTAATTCTAAAAATCACCATTTGTACGCCGCAATACACTGGTCTGATATTGCGAAGGTGGATGTACTGTAGGATCAGGCCGTGTTGCTACTGTTATCGAATAATTACTTGTTGATCGTTCAATAGGTTAATATTAGAAAAGGCTTTCAGGAATTTTCCTGGAAGCCTTTTTGCAACTATTTTTATAACCGACAGAAAAAAAGTCATGATCCTGCATTTCACAATTTATTGACATCATTCTTCAAATGAACTATAATTTAGAAAAACTTCTAATTAGAAAATTTTCTAAATAACAACCTATAGGATCAGGAGGGATGTCTTTGGCGTTTGCAGATACTTTTAAAGCGTTATCAGACCCGGTCAGGAGAGAAATCCTCGAGATGTTAAAGGGATCGACGCTTTCGGCGGGAGAAATCGCCGGAAAATTTGACATGACACAGGCAACCGTGTCGTATCACTTAAAAATATTAAAAAACGCAGATCTGATTCGGGAGACGCGGCATAAGAACTTTATTTATTACGAGCTGAACCTTAGCGTGGTAGAAGAATTGATGGTATGGCTGTCAGATTTAAAAGGAGATGCATGAAAATGAAAAAGCAGAGAGGACTTTTTATGGTAACGGTGTTTGCCACATTACTTCCATTATTGATTGGAATAGTCTTGTGGAGCCGGCTTCCGGAGCAGATCCCCGTACACTGGGGAATCGATGGACAGGCGGACAGATTTGGGGCAAAGTTGGAAGCAGTAGTTCTGTGGCCCGTGTTTCTGGCGGTCATACAATGCGTGCTGATCCTGTGGATCTGCATGGATCCGAGGAAAAAGCAGATGCATCCGAAACCAATGGCAGTGACTTTGTGGATCATTCCGGCTGTTTCCATTCAGGTGAATGGATGTACTTATATCATTGCGCTTGGTGGAAATATCGACATTACCACGGTTATTTATGTGATGCTTGGGGTTCTGTGGATCTTACTGGGAAACTATATACCAAAACTGGGGCAGAATTACACGGTTGGCATAAAGGTGCCGTGGACATTGAATAGTGAGAGGAACTGGACGCTTACGCACCGGATGGCGGGAAGATTATTTGTTGCAGCGGGGATCATTTCGATCTGCGCAGCTTTCCTGGAGTCCGTGGTCGGAAATGAGGCAACGCTGATCGTGATCGTTGGCGTGATCATTGTGGCAGGTCTGGGCAGTGTTTTGTATTCTTTCTGGCTGTACAAGTACAAAGGAATTTAATGAGCGTCTATCTCAGGCACAGATATGTTACAAGGAGCGGTTGAATGCGTTATACGGTGAATCAGATCCGCAGCGGAGATGATGAATTAATTTTAAATTATAAACAGATCAATGCAGAAGTGGAAGCCGTGCTGGCATTCATGGAAAAGCATCAGAAAAAGCTGGTGGGAAAGTCGGAGGGGGAAACCATTATTTTTTCGCCTCAGGAGATTTTGTATATCGAAAAAGTAGATGAGAAAACATTCGCCTGTACGATGGACAAGGTGATTCAATTAGATGTTTCCCTGGCTACGGCAGAGCTGATCCTGGATGACGAGAGTTATTTCAGGTGCAGCAAGTCAATGATCGTAAATGTGAATAAGGTTGAGAAACTGAAGAGTATGCCTTCGAACAGGATCGATGCAACGCTGGTGAGTGGAGAACACATTATCATTTCACGCACCTACGCATCAGATTTTCGAAGACTTTTGAAAGGAGAGCGGGCATGAAAAGACCATCGTTATGGGAGCGGTATCTTACCAAAGAGATTGGAATTGAATTTAAGGCATGTCTGTACTTTTTCGCGATTTTATTTTTCTACTGTATGTACCGGTTATGCCTTGGCAAAACAGTTGCGGATATGATACATATGGCGGAGATGATCGGTCTTGCTTATCTGGTCGGCTATCTTCAGGTTTATCTGCTCTGGAATTTTGATGAAGCGGATACTATTGGAAAAAAGGAGGCGGCAGGGATCGCGGTATGCACCGGAATTTATGCGGTGGTGTCATATATATGCCGGTGGTTTGACAGAAATATTTATGTGACGGTCGGATTTGCCTCTTATATGATCTTTTTGTATTTGTGTGTATATCTGATCTACAAATGCAGGAGAAAAATTGACGATAAGATTTTAAATTCGGATCTTGAGATGTTTAAAGCGAGATCAAAAAAAGAAAAATAGTGCGGGTTAAGAAGGAAAAAGTGTCACTGGCGGGGACGGGTATTGTCTCCGCTATTCTTTTTGCTATCCTTGATGTAAAAGGAGGCAGAAAAAATGAAAAATGTCATTGAAGTAAAAAATTTAAGTAAGAGATATGGGAAACACCGTGGGATCGAGCAGGTGTCGTTTGAGGTGAAAAAGGGAGAGATCTTCGGATTCCTTGGCCCGAATGGAGCAGGGAAATCCACAACGATCCGGTCGATGCTCGGGCTTATCCGGTACGATAGTGGAGAGATCATTATCTGCGGTCATGACGCGGCAAAAGAGCGAGAGGAGGTTTTAAAATGTATTGGCTATATGCCGAGTGAAGCATGGTTTTATCCGGGGATGACAATAAAAGACGTACTCAAATTTGCGGCGGACGTGCGGAAACTGGACTGTGCGAGAGAGGCAGAGAAACTTTGTGAGAAACTGCAGGTCGATACAAGAAGAAAGATCAGTGAGCTGTCACTGGGAAACCGGAAAAAGGTAAGTATCGTGTGCGCGATGCAGCATAAGCCAAAACTTCTTTTGTTTGATGAGCCGACCAGCGGACTGGATCCTCTGATGCAAAATACGTTCTTTTCGCTGATACGGGACTATGTTGCTGAGGGTGCAATGTGTATGCTGTCCACACATGTGCTGTCCGAAGTCCGCAATTATTGTGACAGGGTGGCAATCATGAAAGAGGGAAAGCTGATTGTTACTGATACGGTCACGCATCTGATGGCGGGAAAGACCAAGCGGATCAAAATGGTGCGGGATGGCAGGAAACTTGATTTCCTCTATAAGGATGACTTAAATAAGCTCTACAGGGAACTTGAGGGGCATGATATCTCAGACATATTGATCGAGGAACCAGGGATTGAGGAAGTCTTTATGCATTATTATGAAAAGGAGGAAAACTAGTATGTATGCATTTTGGAAAATGGAATGGAAAGCAGCAGGAAAAAGTCTTCTTCTGTGGTCGGCAGTAGTCGGAGGCATAGGACTTATCTGTATTTTGTTATATCAAAGTATGGAAGGCAGTATGGCTGGAATGGCAGAAAAATTCGCATCGATGGGCGCTTTCTCGGAGGCGTTTGGGATGAATACACTGAGTATCGCTACGCTGCAGGGATATTTTGCAACGGAGATCGGCACGATACATGCGCTTGGAAGCAGTATGTTTGCGGCAACACTGGCAACGGTGATCCTGTCGAAAGAGGAAGATGGACACACGGCGGAATTTACCTTTACCTTGCCGGTTGCGCGGGAGAAGATCATCATTGCAAAATTCGCGGCGGTGATCGCAAGTCTTGTGCTTTTTACGATTTTCTGCGCGGGATGTTATCAGATTGGTTTTCTTGCACTTGGAGAAAAAGAAATTACAGGGGAATTCCTCCGTTTTATAGCATTGCAGCTTATGATGAATACAGAGATTGCGTCCATCTGTTTCCTGATTTCGGCGGTCAGTAAAAAGAACAGGGCAGGCATTGGAATCTCAATTCCGGTAATCTTATATGTATACGATCTCATGGCAAGAGTTGTACCGGATCTCGAAGACGTAAAATTTATTTCCCCGTTTTCCTATGCGAATGCGACGGAAATCTTTTCAAGGGAGCAGCCGGATCGTGGGGCATTTGTCCTGGGAGTAATTGTCATTGCTGCGCTGACGGTCTTTTCTGGACGGATCTATGCGAAGCGTGACCTCGCGAGTTAGCCCGAAATGATTCTGGCAGATGCTTTTTACGCAAATTTGTGGTATGATAAAAGCAAGTATATGATAGAAAAAAACAGGCAGAGCGGATGTGTGTCATGATTAAAAATTATGTAAATCAGAAGAACCGGCAAAATGTTTCCTACACGATCAACCCGGATCACAGACAGATCGATCTTTATTTTACGCGTGATCGCAGAGTGCTCATTGTCGGGACGGCGGACAATAATTATATTTTCTGGCTCTCAGTGAGTGCGTGTGAGGATGAGGCGGCGACCGGGGAGGCGTTCGATCAGATCACGCGTCAGAAATGGGATACGCATACGGCACTGTACCTGGTACTGGAAGAAGCAGGTTTTGACTATGAAGATCTGGAATGGATGTACCATGACAGGATCGTGCAGTCAAATCAGCCGGGAATGGCGTGGAGTACGCCGTTTGGACATTGCTATGGAGCGGACAGTGAGGACAACGGGAAATTTTTTGCACATGATGTCGCAAGGGTTCCGGATGTTTTGGAGGCAAAGTGCAGGATCAGAGAAGCGGGGGGACGCTATTTTCCGGTGTTACAGGAATATTTGCGCATCTTAAATGAGGACGGGGACGATCCGCTTTATTATATGAGTCCCGATGTCCGCGCGATCAGCGGGATCTTAAAGCAGGAGCAGTATCTGATCCTGTCCGGGGATATAAAGGTGCGGGAATATTATCATGCGGCGAAGAAGAAGGAAGCAGAGCTATATAATCGTTATATGACAGCAGTCAGATAGCCGCAGTCATATAACAGGGAACAGAGGTTGTACAAAGGATGAGCAAACAGGAATTTTATCAGGCAAAATACGAATATTACAGAAGCATGAACATGTGGGTTGTGATCGCGGCGTGCGTGCTGTCAGTCGCGTACTTTTTCTCCGATTGTTATCTGTTCGGAAGATTCACAACGGCGACACTGCTTGCGCGCATGGCGATCATTCTGCCGTTTCTGGTATTCATGTGGGCAAATAAGCGCACGAAGGACTACCGGATCATGGTGACAATGACCTATGTGTTTGGGCACAGCGTCATGTGGTGTACGATATGGGCATGCTATTATCTGGAAGATTTGAGATACGCGTGTGTCGGTTTTTTCATCATTTTGTTCTGTTCCTTTATTTTCGGGATCGCGGCACCAATCTCGGGCGCGGTCGTCGGACAGGGACTTTTATTTGTGGATATCGGCATTGCAAATACCTTTTTGCATTATCCGGATTTTGCGATGATGTTCTTGCTGGGCATTCCGCTTTATATCGGGATCTGTGTATTTGACGTCGCGATCGAGCGGACATTCAGGGATCAGCTGGTGATGAAAAAGAAACTGGAAGAGAACTTAAAGCACGATATGCTGACCGGAGCGTACAACAGAAATCTCCTTACTTCGCTGGTAGATGAGGGAAATCATTTTGTCCGTGATGCCGGGGAACAGATGGCGGTTGCCCTGTATGATCTCGATAAATTCAAACATGTAAACGATACCTATGGACATGTTGCCGGTGACGAGGTGCTGGTCAAAGTGACGGAAGCAGTGCGGTCAAAATTGAATCCGAGCGAGTATCTGGTTCGCTGGGGCGGTGAAGAATTTATCATTGTCATGAAGAACCGGGACGGCAATCTCAAAGCGCATGTACAGGAATTTCGAAAAGCAGTGGAGCAGCTCGAACTTGCGGTCGGGAAGATTACGATATCGATCGGTGTTGCGGTATACGATGGCGGGGATTACCAGAAGACCATCAAAAATGCGGACACTGCATTATATGAGGCAAAGAATAACGGAAGAAATCAGGTAGTGATATACCAGGAATAGGGAATAAGTAACATTTGGGGCGGTTGTGTGACCGCCCTTTTCGCAATATAATGCAAAGGGAACAGACGTATTTTTTGACGACTTATGAGGATGAAAACAGTTTTGATGTGTAGCAGTTATTTTTGGGAATCTTCCCCCAGATAGTCACGCCCCCAGTTACACATGGCATCCAGGATCGGGGCAAGTGTCTTGCCGAGATCGGTCAGGGAATATTCTGTCTTTGGCGGAACAACAGGATAAACTTCCCTGTGGATGAGTCCGTCTTTTTCCAGTTCCCGCAGCTGCTGGGCCAGCATTTTATCGGTAGCTTTTGGCATACGTTTGTGAAGTTCACTGTAGCGCAGTGTCTGATGCATCAGATGCCAGAGAATGATGGCTTTATATTTTCCGCCGATCAGCTGGATGGTCGCTTCCACCGGACAGGTAAAACCGGAACATTTTTCTTCCATAATAAATCATCCTTTCCTTTTAGGTAGTATATACCAAAATAGTGCGTTCTTGTTAAATAAGATATTCAGGATATAATTATAGTACAGGCTGGCCAGAAGAACAATCACAAATAGGAGGAATGATAAATGGAATTTTTGGATATTGCAAAAAAACGTTATTCTGTGAGGAATTACACAGAACAGAAAGTAGAAGCGGAGAAACTGGAACAGATTTTAGAAGCAGCATATGTGGCACCAACGGCAGCGAACCTACAGCCGGTGCATCTTATTGTGGCGCAGAGCAAGGAAGCATTACAAAAAGTCGGGAAAGCGGCAAATATTTATAATGCACCGTTGGCGGTCATAGTATGCGCGGATCACGACAAAGCGTGGGTGCGCCCCTTCGATCATAAGAATACCTGCGACATAGACGCATCGATTTTGACGGATCATATGATGTTACAGGCAACGGAGCTTGGGCTTGGCAGTGTATGGGTGTGTTATTTTAAGCCGGATGTCATCAAAGAGGAATTTGCGCTTCCGGATAATCTTGAGCCGGTTAACATTCTGGTCATCGGATATGCCAACGAGAATGCGCCGGATGAAGATCGTCACGAAAAGACAAGAATTCCGGTAAAACAGCTGGTTTCCTACGATAAATTGTAAAGAAAGACGGGTGGCAGGAGCTTTTAAAAGAGCTTTCTGCCGCCTTTTTTAACATGAATATAGTAATCGAAACTACATAAAATAGAAAACATTGCAATAAAACATTGACACAAAAACGAAACTGCAATATACTAAAAATAGTTTGACAGTCAAACTATTTGAACAAATCTGTAAAAAGAGGATATCGGAGGAGAAGGATATGGCAGCAGAGGAATATAGATGGACGGGGAAACCACTTAAGATCGGAGAGCTGGAGGCGGAAGTGCCGATTATCCAGGGCGGCATGGGAGTCGGGATCAGCCGCAGCAGTCTGGCGGGAGCCGTCGCGAAAGAAGGCGGAGTCGGCATTATTTCAACGGCGCAGATCGGGTATGACGAGGACGGTTTTGAGGAAGATCAGGCGGGCTGCAACCGTCTGGCGATCCGCAGACATCTTGCGCGGGCGAAGGAGATCGCCTGTGGAAACGGACTGATCGGGGTAAATATCATGGTCGCGTTAAAGCACTATAAGGGGCATGTAAAGGAAGCGGTCGCGGCAGGGGCGGATGTGATCATCAGCGGAGCGGGGCTTCCGATGAATCTGCCGGAGCTGGTCAGTGAGACCTGTAAGACGAAGATCGCGCCGATCGTTTCCTCAAAGCGCGCGACACAGCTGATCTTAAAGATGTGGGATCATCATTATAAGAGAACTGCGGATTTCATTGTGATCGAGGGACCGAAAGCCGGTGGGCATCTGGGATTTTCCGATGAACAGTTAAAGGATGTGGGAGCGATCGATTTTGACGGCGAAGTGCAACAGATCCTTGCCTGCAAGAAAGCATATGAGGAAAAATTCGAGAGGGAGATCCCGGTCATTGTCGCGGGCGGCATCTATGATGGAAAAGACATCTGTCATGCGTTAGAGCTTGGCGCGGATGGCGTGCAGATCGCAAGCCGCTTTGTGGCGACCGAAGAGTGTGATGCCTCCGAGGCGTATAAGCAGGCGTACATTCAGGCGAAAAATGAGGATATCGAGATCATAAAAAGTCCAGTCGGCATGCCGGGGCGGGCACTGCGCAACGCTTTTTTAGAGCGGATCAAAGGATCGAAACAGTCCGTTTTAAAGTGTTACAACTGTCTGGAAAAATGCAATCCGGCAAAAGTGCCATACTGCATTACCAAGGCACTGATCGATGCGGTAAAGGGGGATGTGAAAAACGGACTGATCTTCTGCGGGGCGAATACCGGGCGGATCCATGAAATGACGACCGTACACAAGCTCATGCAGGAGCTGATCGCGGAAACAGCGGTTTGAAAAAATACCGGATTGATGGTAAAATGGTAGCATCAATATAGAAAGTGAAAACAGATCATATGTTCAGTTATGAGGTATTACAGTCATTTAACAATCTCGAGATGCTTGTATACAATTATGTGATGGAACACAGGCATGAAGTACAGTATATGACGATACGGGAACTGGCGGAGGCGGTACATGTTTCCACATCTACAGTGGTACGGTTCTGTAAAAAGGCGGGATGCGACGGGTACTCCGAATTCCGTGTGCAGTTCAAGATGTTTTTAAAGGAAGAAAAAGAGCACAAAAGCAAAGCCAGAATGGATGAGAGCGTGGACGAGCTGACGAACTTTTTCCGGACGGTGACATCGACACGCTATGAAGAACAGATGAATGAGTATGCCATGCATATCAAAGCGGCAAAGCAGCTGATCTTTGTGGGGATCGGGACTTCCGGGATCCTCGGCAAATACGGTGCGCGGTATTTTTCCAATCTGGGCAAGTACAGCCAGTATATCGAAGATCCGTATTATCCGATCGGCGGAGACCGGGAAGATGCGCTGGTGATTGCGTTGTCCGAGTCCGGCGAGACGCAGGAAGTGATCAGCCAGGTCATGCACTTTAAGGAGCATGGATGTAAGATCTTAAGTATCACAAACGGAGTTTCCAATACACTGGCAAAGATGTCGGATTACCATCTCGCCTACTATGTGACGGAGCGGATGATCAAAGGAGAATATAATATTACCACACAGGTTCCGGTACTTTATCTCTTAGAGGCGCTTGGGCGGCGGCTCATGGCGGAGATCTCATAACCGGGACAGGAAGAAAAGAACGCAGGATGTTTCAGAAAAGAGAAACACCCTGTTTTTTTTCGGTAACAAATTTCTTTGGTGCAGACGTTTTCCTAAAGAGCCGCAAAATATAGCGTTTTTCACAGAATGCGCTATAATAAAATCACAAAGCAACCGGGTGCAGAAAAACAAAAAATAAAAATTGGAGAAGGGGGTAGCTCATATGGCTATTAACTATGAAATTACCGCCAGAGAACTTGTAAAAGAACTTGGCGGGGATGAAAATATCATAAATGTGACACATTGTGCCACACGGCTCCGTTTCATTTTGAAAGATGAATCCGGCATAGATTCCGCGAAAGTCGCAAGGATTCCGGGAGTCATCACAACCGTTCAGGCGGGCGGACAGTATCAGGTTGTGATCGGAAATCATGTTAGCGACGCATACGCACAGGTCATGAAACTGATCACCGTGGACGAGACAGCAGCAGTTGGAGAGAAAAAGAAGACCGGCATCGTGAGCGGTATCATCGATGTGATCTCAAGTATCTTTGCACCGTTTTTGTATACACTGGCAGCCTGCGGTATCTTACAGGGTATCCTTGGAATTTTTGTGGCAGCAAATCTGATCGACACAACAGGTGGAACTTATCAGATCTTAAACTTTATTTCATGGACAGCATTTACGTTTTTACCGGTACTGATCGCAGTCACCGCGTCGAAGAAATTTAACATGAATACATTCGTGGCACTGGTCATCGCGTGTGCGCTGGTCTGCCCGGACTACATCGCCATGGTAAATGCGGGAGATCTGGTTTACTTCCTTGGGATCAGGGTACAGCTGTTAAGCTATACATCTTCCGTAATCCCGATCATCCTGTCCATCTGGATCGCATCCTATGTACAGCGCTTCTGGGATAAGGTACTGCCGATCGTAGTGCGCAACCTGTTTTCCCCGATGTTTACGATCACGATCATGGTTCCGCTTACACTGCTTGCGTGCGGACCGGTTGGAAACGCGATCGGAGGAGCGATCGGAGGAGCTTACAATTTCTTATACGGATTAAGCCCGATCGTCGCAGGACTGATTGTCGGCGGACTCTGGGAAATACTTGTTATTTTCGGTGTACACTGGGGAATCACACCGGTCACCGTTGGAAACTACGCAAATCTTGGATATGACACCTTTACCGGTCTGCAGGCATCCGCAGTATTTTCACAGGCGGGCGCAGCACTGGGGGTATTCTTAAAGACAAAAGACAAAGACATGAAAGGGGTATCCCTTTCCGCAGCGATCACCGGACTTTTCGGTATTACAGAGCCGGCGATCTACGGAGTAAACTTACGTTTAAAGAAACCGATGATCTGCGGATGTATCGCAGGTGCGGTCGGAGGAGCGATCGGCGGAGCATTCCGCGCGGTATCCTGGGGCTACAATATGCCTGGTATCGCAACACTTCCGGCGTACTTCAAAGCCGGCTATGAGCGCCAGTTTATCGGACTTCTGATCTCTATTTTAGTAGCGTTCGTGCTCGGCATGGTACTCACCATGATCGTTGGATTTGAAGAAACAGGAGCAGATACAGACAATAAACTGACCACAGACGCAAAAGCAGACACCAAAGCAGATGCGAAAACCGATGCAGAAGAGATCACACTGGGAAGCCCGGTGCGTGGTAAAGTTGTAAACATCAGCGAAGTAAAAGATGAAGTATTCGCTTCCAAAGCAATGGGCGATGGTGTTGGGATCTGCCCGGCGGAAGGAAAGATATACGCACCGTGTGACGGAACTGCGGAAACCGTATTTGAGACCGGACACGCAGTCGGTATCACCGATGAAAACGGACTGGAGCTTTTGATCCACATCGGGATCAATACCGTTGAGTTAAACGGAAAAGGCTTTACGCCACATATCGAGCAGGGAGCAAAAGTGAAAAAAGGCGATCTGCTGGTAGAATTTGATTTAGAGGAAATAAAGAAAGCAGGCTATGACACGACCGTCATTTACATTGTGACAAATATGGATGATGTAAGCGGCATAACCACAGAGGCCGGAAAACAGGTAAACGTGGCTGAGAAGGTTATGGAAGTAAGAAAATAGAACGTGCGGAACAGGAGGTTTACAGTATGGAGAACAGTGGAAATACAGGCAGACAGACACTGCCGGATAACTTCCTCTGGGGCGGCGCGGTAGCGGCGCACCAGGTAGAAGGCGGCTGGCAGGAAGGAAACAAGGGATTGAGTATCGTAGACGTTCTGACCGGCGGCGCGCACGGTGTGGATCGTATCATCACAGACGGCGTAAAGAAAGACTGTTATTACCCGAATCATGAGGCGGTGGATTTTTACCATCATTATAAAGAAGATGTTAAACTGTTCGCGGAGATGGGATTCAAGTGCTTCCGCACATCCATCGCGTGGACGAGGATCTTTCCGCATGGAGATGAGGAAGAACCGAATGAAGCGGGACTCAAGTTTTATGATGATCTGTTTGATGAACTGTTAAAATACGGGATCGAGCCGGTCATCACCCTGTCACACTTTGAGATGCCGCTTTATCTGGTAAAACAGTACGGCGGATGGAAAAACCGTAAGCTCATCGATTTCTTTGTAAAGTACGCAGTGACCGTCATGAAGCGTTATAAGGACAAAGTGAAATACTGGATGACTTTTAACGAGATCAACAACCAGAAAAACTACAAATATCCGCTGTTTGGCTATACCTGTTCCGGCGTTATTTTTGAGAACGAGGAAAAACCGGAAGAGTGCATGTATCAGGTCGTACATCATGAACTGGTCGCAAGCGCGCTTGTGGTGAAAAAAGGACATGAGATCAACCCGGATTTCAAGATCGGATGTATGGTGGCATGTGTGCCGATCTATCCGTACTCCTGCCATCCGGATGATATGATGTATTCCGTGGAAGCCATGCATGACCGCTATCTGTTCGGGGATGTGCATGTCAGAGGAGAATATCCGTCCTATATCAAAAAAGAATGGGAACGAAAAAATTATCATATCGAGATCACGCCGGAAGATGAGCGGATCCTGCGCGAGGGAACCGTGGACTACGTCGGATTCAGCTATTACATGACAAATGCGGTAAAAGCGGACGTGATACAGGAAGGAAACGGTCTGGATGGCTATCCTGGCAGCGTAAGCAACCCGTTTGTCAAAAAAAGCGACTGGGGCTGGCAGATCGATCCGGTCGGACTGCGCTATGCACTAAACCTGCTCTATGAGCGCTACCAGAAACCACTGTTTATCGTGGAGAACGGTTTTGGCGCGATCGATGAGGTAAAACCGGACGGAAGCATCGAGGACGATTACCGGATCGCGTATCTGAAAGCGCACATCGAGGAAATGAAGAAAGCGGTTCTTATCGATGGCGTGGATCTGATGGGCTATACGCCGTGGGGATGCATTGACTGCGTTTCCTTTACCACCGGAGAAATGAAGAAACGTTACGGATTTATCTATGTGGATAAAGATAATAACGGTAATGGCACACTGGCGCGAAGCCGCAAAAAATCATTTTACTGGTATCAGAATGTGATAAAAAGCAATGGAGAAGAATTATAAAATATAGAGCATAAAAAACGGAGATTCCGAAAAAGGGATCTCTGTTTTTTTTTGTGGAAATAATGAAAAAGTTGTTTTAAAGATGCATATCACATGGTAAAATATTTTTGGATATTCAAAAGAATAGACGGAAAATGTGGAGAAAAGACAATGAAATTACGAAGGAAAAGAGTAGCAGCGCTTGTGATGGCAGCAGGACTTGGAATTCTGTCAGTTGCGGGTGGTAGCATGACTGTGTTTGCGGATACTTATGCAGCCGGGACGACAGTTATCTCATCCGGACAGGAATTTGCATCCTATGCGTCATCCGGCAGCATGTATGGAAATTATGTACTGGCATGTGATATTGATCTTAGTGCAAGTCCGGTCGGAGGAGTCCAGCTGGAGGGAACGTTAGACGGAAATGGTCATACGATCTATGGAGCAGGCAGCGGCGGACAGAGCGTTTTTCAAAATATCGGTTCACAGGGAGCATTGAAAAATGTGACGTTTGACGGAACACTCAATGTAAATGCAACGCAATATCTGGATATTGGTGGAATCAGTAAGAATAATGCCGGAACGATCGAGAATTGTGTCAGTCGTGTTAATATCAATGTCGATGGCGCAAAAGTGCGTGTCGGAGGTATTGTTTCTCAGAATGTAGGAACCGTAAAAAACTGCACCAATGAAGGGGATATTTATGGGACGATCTCGGAAGCCGGCGGTATTATCGGAAGCAATGGCGGAGCATTGGTATCAGACTGCGTAAATAAAGGAAATATCACGATAAAGAATGCAGATGAGTATGCATACCGGGTAGGAGGCATCATTGCAGATGACGGCGATTATGATCTGCCGCAGAGCGCGGTTTCTGTGATCAACTGTAAAAATTCGGGAGACTTAAAGACCACGCAGGCGGGAACCGGATGTACTTATATGGGAGGAATCATAGGAGTTGCCATGCAGCGGGGTACCCAGACAACGGTGTCCTATACCAACTGTGAAAATACCGGAAATCTGAGCGCACGCGGTAACGTTGGAGGAATCATTTCCTATATAGAATATGGTATGCGAAAAAACAATGCTACGGTGCCGACACCGGCAAATCTCGTGATGGATGGCTGCTGGAACAGTGGAACGATCATGGGAATGGAACAGGAAACAAATGCACCGTATAACACAGCTATAAATTTAGGTGGATTGTTTGGGTCTACCTCCGTCAGCTGTACAGGAACTATCTACATAAAGAACAGTGGAAACACCGGAAGCCTGTATCTGGCAGGAAATAACGTACAGGAATATGATACCATCGGCGGAATCGGTGGAAGGATCGCTACGATGTCGGATAATGGCACTACACCGTATTTTTATGTGGAAAACTGTAAAAACAAAGGGTATGTGGATACCAGGGCGTCTTTTGCATCGGAGCAGATCGGAGCGAGCCAGGGAGATAATATAGCAGTCACCGGATGCGATTACAGTGGTGACCATTATAAGACAGATGCGGACGGGACGATCCATGCGTACCGCGCGGATGGCAGTAAGATCATCAACCAGTTTGTATTTGATGGAAGATACACTTATTATTTCCAGGCAGACGGTACGGCGATGCGTGACCGGCTGACCTATCATCCGGACGGAGAACATATCATTTATCTGGATACCAAGGGACATGAAGTGTTTACGAATTTCCAGTATTGCCCGAGTGTGGGATACACCTGCTATTTTGATTCCCAGGGTTATCTGTACAAAGACCAGATCACATTTGTCGGAAATAACGTATATTACCTGAATGCAAATGGCGCGATGGAACAAAACGGCTGGTTCCGGTTCGCGAACGGAAGAGACTACGGATATGGTAACAGCGACGGTACGATAAAGGCGGACGGCTGGGGATATGATCCGTATGGCAGAGTCGTATTTTACCACTGGAACGGAATGGTTGCCCGTGGGCTGATCTCAGATGGTGCGTATTATTACAGCATGGATAATACGGACGGACACTATCTCGGACAGTTTCCGGTCAGCCAGTAAATAGCCGGTCAGAACCGGGATGTGCCTGCAGCATCCCGGTTCTTTTTTCCGGAAAGAAAAATAAATGAAAAAAGTTGAAAAAAGGTATGGACAAAACCATACATCTGTGTTAGTATAATTAAGCACGTTTCAGAGAAACGAAAAAACGATGCGTGGCTCAGCTTGGTAGAGCGCTGCGTTCGGGACGCAGAGGTCGCAGGTTCGAATCCTGTCGCATCGACTCTTGGCAGGGGCGCCGTTGATTCTTGGTAAAAGAATTAACGGTTTTTTTATTGCACAGAAATGATTTTGAAAACTGCTGTGATAAAGTGATGAACTACTTTGAGGGATACTATGACAAAAAACAACGAGATAAATCAGATCACCGAGGGTGTGATCTGGAAACAGCTTTTGATCTTCTTCTTTCCTATTTTAATAGGAACATTTTTTCAGCAATTATATAATACGGTGGATGCTGTTATCGTCGGGCGCTTTGTGGGAAAAGAAGCGCTCTCAGCGGTCGGCGGCTCCACTTCGTCCCTGATCAATCTGATCGTCGGATTCTTTGTCGGGGTATCGACGGGAGCCACGGTCATCATATCCCAGCATTACGGGGCGAAGAACAAAAAGGGCGTATCGGATTCGATTGGGACAGCGATCGCATTGTCTGTGGCAGGCGGACTGTTCCTCATGTGTTTTTGCATTTTCTTCGCGAAACAGGTGCTTGTCTGGATGGACACACCGGCGGACACACTCTCACAGTCCGTGCTCTATATGCAGATCTATGCGTTAGGGCTGGTTCCGGAACTGATCTATAACATGGGATCCGGAATCTTACGCGCGATGGGAGATTCGAAAAGACCGTTATACTTTCTGATCGCTTCGTGCGTGGCAAACATTGTATTAGATCTTTTGTTCGTGATCGTCGGACATATGGGCGTTGCCGGAGTGGCGACCGCAACGATGCTCTCGCAGTATATCAGCGCAGCGATGGTTCTATATGTACTGAACCGCAGACTGGGCGAATATTCCCTAAAGCGTGGGAGCATACTGTTTCGGAGAGAATATCTGGATCCGATGATACGCATCGGGCTTCCGGGCGGGATCCAGTCCATGACCTACGCACTGTCCAATATATTGATCCAGTCCGCGATCAATTCGTTTGGGACGGATACGGTGGCGGCGTGGGCGGCATATGCCAAGATCGACGGGATCTTCTGGATGGTCATGAATGCGCTCGGAGTGGCGATCACGACCTTTGCGGGACAGAATTTCGGAGCGGGCAAAAAAGAGCGCATCCGTAAAAGTGTGCGCATCTGCCTTGGAATGGCGGCAGTGATTGCGGCGGGCATGTCCTGTTTTGTTGTCGGGTGCGCGGCAGTTCTGCTGTCGATCTTTACGAAGGACGCGGCGGTGATCGAAGTCGGAGTCCGCATGATCGGGATCATTTCGCCGACTTATATCACCTATGTCTGCATCGAGATCCTAAGCGGTGTGTCGCGCGGCTGTGGGAAGGTTGTTGTACCGACGATCATGTCGATCGTTGGTGTCTGCGGACTGCGTATCCTCTGGATCTTCTGCGCCGTGCCGTATCACAGAACGGTGGAAATGATCTGCCTGTCCTATCCGCTGACCTGGATCGTTACATCGATCGGTTTCGTGATCTATTACTTTTTCAGTGACCTGCGAAAGAAAACAGACAAATCCTATTGACTTACTATGAATAGGCAGATATAATAAGACCAGAAGTAAGGAAAGAGGTTAGTGCGATGAAAATATCGACAAAAGGAAGGTATGCATTGAGACTTATGGTCGATCTGGCATTGAACAATACCGGAGAACCGATCAGTTTAAAGGATATTGCAAGAAAAGAAAATATATCGGATAAATATCTGGAACAGATCATTTCTGTTCTGAACAAGGCGGGATATGTCCGCAGTATCCGCGGCGCGCAGGGCGGTTATATGCTGCGGAAGAAACCGGAAGATTATACCGTTGGAATGATCTTACGCCAGACGGAAGGCAGTCTGGCTCCGGTGGCATGTCTTGAAGATGAGGATACAGAGTGTGAGCGTGTGGACGACTGTGTATCGCTTATTGTATACAGAAAGTTGAATAATGCGATCAATGAAGTGGTTGACGGAATTACATTGGCGGATCTGGTGGACTGGACACTTCAGAAAAACGGGCAGTATGTAATTTAGCCGGATGGGACAGAATAAGAGTAAAAGCAGCAGACAGGGGAGATTTCATGCAGGCGCATGGATCTCCCCTTGTGTACTTTAAAAAGTCCAATCCCCGGCTTGACAATAGGCGGGAAACGTCTATATAATGTAGGATATAAAAATCCTAGAAAACCGATATGAAAGAAGGAAATGCGATGAGCAAACTGATTTATTTAGATAATGCGGCGACGACACAGGTTTATCCTGAAGTCTTAGAAGCTATGACACCATATTTTACCGAGCATTATGGAAATCCGTCAAGTATTTATTCTTTTGCGGGCGAGAGCAAACGCGCAGTGGATGCGGCAAGAAACACGATGGCGGAGTTCTTAAACGCGTCAACAGAAGAGATCTACTTTACGGGCGGCGGCAGTGAGTCAGACAACTGGGCATTAAAGGCAACTGCTGAGGCATATGCAAATAAAGGAAAACACATCATCACATCCAAGATCGAGCACCATGCGATCCTGCACACCTGTGAGTGGCTGGAGAAGCACGGATTTGAAGTTACCTATCTGAATGTAGATGAAAACGGACTGGTAGATCTCGAGGAGTTAAAAGCGGCGATCCGCCCGGATACCATTTTAATCTCTGTCATGTTTGCCAATAATGAGATCGGAACGATCGAGCCGATCGCGGAGATCGGAAAGATCGCGAAAGAACACGGCGTACTGTTCCACACAGATGCAGTACAGGCTTTCGGCCATGTGCCGATTGATGTTCAGGCGATGAATATCGATATGTTGAGCGCAAGCGGACACAAGATCAACGGACCGAAGGGTATCGGACTTATGTATATCAGAAAAGGGATCAAGATCGGTTCCTTTATCCACGGCGGCGCACAGGAACGCCACAGACGCGCGGGTACGCACAATGTGCCGGGTATCGTCGGATTCGCAAAGGCAGTGGAACTGGCAAGCCGTGATATGGACAAGCGTATGAAATACGAAACGGAACTGCGTGATTACTATATCAGCCGCGTTGAGAAGGAAATCCCGTATGCGAAGTTAAACGGAGACCGCGTAAAACGTCTGCCGAACAACACAAACTTCTGCTTCCGTTTTATCGAGGGTGAGTCCATGCTGATCCTGCTTGATCAGAAGGGGATCTGCGCATCCAGTGGTTCAGCCTGTACATCGGGATCTCTTGATCCGTCTCATGTACTTTTGGCGATCGGTCTGCCGCATGAGATCGCACATGGTTCTCTGCGTGCAACACTTTCTGAGAAGACCACGAAGGAAGACATTGATTTTACCGTAGATGAGTTAAAGAGGATCATTGAGCGTCTGCGCAGCATGTCACCGTTATACGAGGATTTTGTGAAGAAGCAGGAAAGCGGAAAACAGGCGTAAGAGCCAGCCAAAGAAGAGAAAATCAGGAGGATTCATTTATGTATAGTGAAAAGGTAATGGACCATTTTAATAATCCGAGAAACGTTGGAGAGATCGAGAACCCGAGCGGTGTGGGAACCGTTGGTAACGCAAAATGCGGAGATATCATGCGTATGTATCTCGATATCGATGACAACGGTATCATTCAGGAAGCAAAATTCAAGACGTTTGGCTGTGGTGCGGCAGTTGCGACCAGCAGTATGGCAACCGAGCTGGTAAAGGGCAAGACTATCCAGCAGGCGCTTGAAGTTACCAACAAAGCAGTTATGGAGGCACTTGACGGACTTCCGCCGGTAAAAGTACACTGTTCTCTGCTCGCAGAGGAAGCGATCCATGCAGCTCTCTGGGATTATGCGGAAAAGAATAATATCAAGATCGAAGGACTTGAGCGTCCGGTCAATGATATTGCGGAAAAAGAGGAAGCACCGGAAGAGACATATTAATTAGAAGAGGATAATATATAGATGAGCAAAGTCGTAGTCGGAATGTCAGGAGGAGTGGACTCCTCCGTGGCAGCCTATTTGTTAAAGGAACAGGGATATGATGTGATCGGAGCGACAATGCAGATCTGGCAGGATGAGTCCGCGCAGGCCCAGGAACATGAAGGGGGCTGTTGCGGACTTTCTGCAGTTGATGATGCAAGGCGCGTGGCGGATGCGATCGGGATTCCCTACTATGTAATGAACTTCAAACAGGATTTTAAGGAGCGTGTCATAGATTATTTTGTGCGCGAATATGAAAATGCCAGAACGCCAAATCCATGTATCGCCTGCAACCGATATGTGAAATGGGAATCTCTGCTGCAGCGGTCGATGGAGATCGGCGCGGATTATATCGCAACGGGACATTATGCAAGGATCAAAAAACTGGATAACGGCAGATACACCGTGCAGAAGTCGGTGACGGCGGCAAAGGATCAGACCTATGCGCTTTACAATCTGACGCAGTTTCAGCTTGCGCATACGCTGATGCCGGTTGGCGCGTATGAAAAGCCACAGATCCGAAAGATCGCGGAGGACGCCAATCTTTTGGTGGCACATAAACCGGACAGCCAGGACATCTGCTTTGTTTCCGATGGAAACTATGTGAAATTCATGGAAGAGGAGACCGGCAGAAAGTCGAAGCCCGGAAATTTCGTGGATGAGGACGGAGTGGTTCTGGGAAAACACGAGGGAATCTGGCATTATACGATCGGTCAGAGAAAAGGACTTCATCTGGCACTTGGAAAACCGGCGTTTGTAAAGGAGATCCGGCCGCAGACGAATGAAGTCGTGATCGGCGGTGCGGAAAGTGTATTTTCCGATACAATGATCGTGGATGATGTCAACTACATGGCTGTGGAAAAGCTGAATGGAAAGACGGAACTCTGTGGAAAGATCCGTTATGCACATAAAGGAGCGCCGTGTATCCTGGAGCCGCTTGCGGATGGCAGACTGAAAGTGACATTTCATGAGCCGCAGCGCGCGATCACGCCGGGACAGGCAGCGGTATTTTATCAGGACGATTATATTGTCTGCGGAGGAACGATCACTGCAAAATAACAGCAGCAGGCTTGTGGCGTGGAAATGATCCGATAGATGGAGAGTGAGACGATGGAATTACTGGATGTTGTGGATGAACACGGTGTGCCAACCGGCGAAGTCGTGTCGCGTGATGTCGCGCACAGAACCGGGGTCAGACACCGGACATCCCATGTGTGGATGCTTCGAAAAAAGAACGGAAGGCTGGAGATCTTAGCGCAGAAACGCAGTGAAAACAAGGATTCCCATCCGGGCTGTTATGATATTTCAAGTGCGGGACATATTCCGGCGGGCGAGGATTTTGTCTCGTCGGCGCTCCGTGAACTGGAGGAAGAACTTGGCGTCACGGCAAAGCCGGAAGACCTCGTTTACTGCGGACAGCGGCATTTTGCCTATGAGAAAGAATTTTACGGCGAGATGTTCCGGGATGACCAGGTCAGCAACGTTTATTATTTGTGGTGCGATAAAGAACCGGAGGAATTTGTGCTGCAAAAAGAAGAGGTGTCAGAGGTGCGCTGGTTTGCGTTTTCGGAGCTTATGGATGCGGTGGAGAAGAACCGGATCCCGAACTGCATACATATCGATGAGCTGGAGATGGTGCTGGCGAAGGAGCAAAAAGAAATCATTTAACATAAAAAGTCATTTAAAAGAGGCTGTAAAATAAGTGTCTAATATAAAGAAGCGTCAATTCCGGCGCTTCTTTTCTTTCATATTTTTTGTACGGAATCAACATTATTTCCAACATGGCGGGAGAAGACGGGTACGTCCATCTGCAATTATTCATCTTCTTTTGGCAGCGTCCGGAAGAAAGAGAGGAAAAACGGGATCGTAACAGCAGCGGATAAAATATCCGCGAGCGACTGTGAGATCTCGATGCCGAACAGACCGAAGCTGTGTGACAGGATCAGGATGACCGGCACAAAGATAATACCGCTTCTGGTGCAGGCGCAGCGATCAGGATATATCTGCCGTAGATTCGGGCGTAAGGCAGGATCGTGTCGGTACTGCCGAGCAGACGCATCAGCGGATCGCAGAAGATCAGACCGAGCGCCATGATAAGGCTTCCGCAGATGAGCGAGAGAAAAAAGCTGGTGGAGGCATAGCGTCTCGCGGACGCAATGTCGGAGGCACCAAGTCTACGGCTTAAATTGCTGCCTGCGCCGTGGCCAAGCATAAAGCCGAACGCCTGGATGATCCCATCAACGCGAAAACAACACCGGTTGCGCCACTTGCGCTGGTTCCGATCTGGCTGACAAAAAACGTTTCTTATTATACTACAAATGAGTGCTCAGTCAACCGTCAGATCTTCCATAAATTTCTTCGGTGTCATGCCATATTTCTTCTTGAATTCACGATGAAAATAAGAAAGATTGTGGAAACCGACCGCAAGTGAGACCGAAAGTGTGGAAGACTCTCCCTGTTCAAACTGTTCGGCAGCTTTTTCGAGCCGCAGGTTTTTGATATAGGAGAGACAGGACATTCCCACATATTTTTTGAAAAAGCGCATGAAATAGTACTCGCTGAAGTAGCAGATGCCGGCAAGCTGCTCAATGGTGAGATCCTCTGCGTAGTGGTGCTCAATGTAGTCAAGCACGAGTTTTAATTTCGCGGCGTGTTCGGTGTGGAGCTGTGGCAGGCTGGAACTTTCCGTGCAGTAGGGGAGCAGGACGGCGATGAGCTGTAGAAACAGGGATTTTAGCATCAGTTCATAGCCGGGGGCAGCAGTTTCATAGGCCTGGCTGATCGCGTGGAACAAAGAAAGGACTTCTCCGTAAGCAGGATGATCTTTTCTTATTACAAAGGGCGGGATCAGTTTTTGCTTGGCAAGCGGCGTCAGGTAGCGGACGGCGCAGACATCCGCGGAATTAATGCCGAGAAAATTCATGTGAAACACATAGGTTTCGGAGCGCATGCCGGTACCGGGAATGGAACTGATCGCGTGCAGGGTCATCGGCGGGAGAAAAATGAGGTCGCCGGGCTGGACGGGATAGGACTGCAGATGCGCCTGATAGACGCAGCTTCCCTCCTCGATCAGCGTAAATTCCGCCTCCTCGTGCCAGTGCGCCGTGACAGCCGGGTAAGAATCTGAAAGTTCGGTGATATACTGCTGGAGCGGAAACATCTGCTCCCCGTGTTTTGCTTTTTCCTTTTGCTCCGGTGCCGGGGCAGAGATCTCTTTCATACCTGTCCTCCCAAATTTGTATAATCCAGTTTCTGCCTGCCCAAATATAATATGACTTACAGGGCAGTTTTGTGTTATAAAAAGAAAATATAGTGCAAGAAAAATTTGAAATCTGGTTTTATAATAACAGTATCATACAAAAAGAGCAACAGAACCAAAAAATATGTGGGTGAAATGATAAGAAAAACAAAAATGCAGGAGGAAAACAAAATGAAGAAAAAATGGTGGCATGACAAGGTAGCATATCAGATCTATCCGAAGAGCTTTTGCGATACCAATGGGGACGGTATCGGAGATCTTCGCGGTGTGATCTCTAAGCTGGATTATTTAAAAGAACTTGGGATCGACATTATCTGGCTCTCACCGATCTACAAATCTCCGTTTGTGGATCAGGGATATGATATCGCGGATTATTATAAGATCGCGGAGGAGTTCGGTACGATGGAAGAGTTTGACGAACTTCTGGCGGAAGCAAAAAAGCGGGATATGTATATCGTGATGGATCTGGTTGTAAACCACTGCTCCGACCAGCATGAATATTTCAAGAAAGCACTTGCGGATCCGGACGGTCCTTATGCGGATTATTTCTATTTTGTAAAGGGAAAAGACGGAAAAGCGCCGAGCAACTACCGCTCCTATTTTGGCGGAAGTGCCTGGGAGCCGGTGCCGGGCAGTGATAAATATTATCTGCATATGTTCGCGAAAGAACAGCCGGATTTAAACTGGGAGAACCCGAAGCTGCGCCGCAAGGTCTATGACATGATCAACTGGTGGTTAGACAAGGGACTTGGCGGATTCCGTATCGATGCGATCATCAACATCAAGAAAGACACGAGCTTTCCGTCCTTTGCGCCGGACGGCCCGGACGGACTTGCGTCCTGTGTCAAGATGGTAGAGGAAGTGGACGGTGTCGGTGAGTTCTTAGAGGAAATGAAGCATGAGACCTTTGAGAAATACGATGCGTTTACGGTCGGCGAAGTATTTAATATGAAAGAGGACGAACTGCGTGAATTTATCGGCGAGGACGGACATTTTTCCACGATGTTTGATTTCTCGGCACATGAGCTGACTTTCGGGGAACATGGCTGGTATGACAGCAAGCCGATCGTATTTAAAGAGTGGCGCGATATCGTGTATGCATCCCAGCTTGAGATGGAAAATATCGGATTTAAGGCAAATATCATTGAAAACCATGATGAGCCGAGAGGTGCGAGCCGTTATCTGCCGGAGTACGCGCAGAATGAGGCGGGCAAAAAGATGCTGGCGACAACCTCAGTGCTTTTACGCGGTATCCCATTTATTTACCAGGGACAGGAGATCGGTATGACGAACTGCGTGCGCGGTGACATTTCCGAGTACGATGATATCAGCACGATCGATCAGTACAAGGTTGCGATCGAGGCAGGATGCACGAAAGAAGAGGCGTTAAAATGCTGCTATGAGAACAGCCGTGACAACGCGAGAACGCCGATGCAGTGGAGCGATGAGAAGAATGCGGGATTCGGAGACGGAACACCGTGGCTTGCACTCAACCCGAATTACAAAGAGATCAACGTAAAAGAGCAGGAGAACCGGGCGGATTCCGTACTTTCTTATTATAAGAAGTTAGTCGCACTGCGGAAATCGGATGCGTATAAAGAAACGTTCACCTATGGTGATTTTGTGCCGGCGTACCGGGAAAAGGATGATATCTTTGCGTTTCACCGTAAATCCAAAGAAAGCGGGCAGGATGTTCTGGTGCTTGCCAATTTCGGAAGCGGTGAGCACACCTTAAAGCTGGATGGAAACGTAAAACAGGTTCTTTTGTCCAATCTGGGACGGGAGCAGGCGGTTTGTGCGCAGGCAAAAGAGAGCGGAAGCGTGACATTGACAAGCTGCGAATGTGTAGTCGCTGTGATGGAATAAAAAGTGTGATTCAAAAAACATAATGAGGAGCCCTTTCTGAGAATCGGAAGGGGCTTTTTCGAATCATAGGAAATTCCTTCCTATGATTCAAAAACGCTCCGCGGGGATGCGCAGCTCGCGGAGATGAAGTTTATGTTGAACATACCGCTCGCGCGCGAAAGTGTGCGGTAAGCGCACACTTTATTTTCTAAAAGCAGTTGACAAGCGTGAATTTTGTGCTATTATGAAAAAAAGAAGTATCGAATGTTATGAATTTGCGGGAGACCGCATATTTTTTTACACACGGGTTAGCACTCAACATAAAAGAGTGCTGATAAAAAAGGAGGAATTGCATATGATCGTAATACCAGTTTATAATATGATTCTTTTACCGGAAATTACATTTTATTTCAAAAAAGACCTGTTTGAAAGTCTGCATACACAAAAAGCGGAGCCGGGCGAGGATGTGCTCTTTGTCATGCAAAAAGAGGAAAAAGAGCGGCAGGAGCTTACGGCAGATGATTTCTATCCGGTCGGCGTTTCCGGTGTAGTGGAAAATCCGGATGAGGAGGGAAATATCTGTATTCGTGTCAAAGAGCGTGTGACGATCTCGGATGTGGAAGTGACGGAAGGTGTGGTCACAGCGACAGCCGTGATCCGTGCGGAGGCAGAGGATCTTACGCCGGAAGAGGAGAAAGAGCGTTTCGGAAAATTAAAAGATGACCTGCTTGGATTTGCACAGAATTATCAGTGGGGCATCTGGGCGAGAGGCTATATCCTGCGCTGGAAAAACGCAGTGGAGGTCGTCTGCGCGCTTGCAAATTACCTGAATTTAAGTCCGGAAGAGAAATACGCGATGGTGGAGACGGATTCACGGTCAGAGCGTATCGAACTGATCGAAAAGGCAATCTACGAATTCATTGAATTATCCGAGATCGGTGAGGAGGCGGAAAGTGCGCAGAAAGCCTCCCACGAAAAGATCTACCGCGAAGAGGCATTGAAAAAGCAGATTGATTTTCTGCAGAACAAGCTCGATGAGATGCACCCGGAAAACGTTTCGGATGTGCGCAAATTTGAGCATAAGATCATGGAATCCGGCATGAATGAGACGGCGAAAAAAGAAGCGGAAAAGATGTTAAACCGCATGAAGCAGGAGGGCAGCGACAGCCATGAGTACGGTATGCTCTATGATTATCTGGATTTTGTGACGAGCCTTTCCTGGAAAAAAGAGCCGGCGTTTGATGTGGATCTTGCCGAGGCAGAGCAGATACTTGATGAGGAGCATTATGGCTTAAAGAAAGTAAAAAGAAGGATCATTGAGCAGATGGCGGTCATGGCACTCAATAAAAAGCAGGCGGGTTCGATCATACTCTTTGTCGGAGCGCCGGGAACCGGAAAAACCAGTATCGGACAGAGCATCGCAAAGGCGCTTCACCGTGAATACATCCGTGTCAGCCTGGGCGGTGTCCGGGATGAGGCGGAGATCCGCGGCCACAGACGTACCTACATCGGAGCAATGCCGGGGCGAATCATGGAGGGCATGAAGCGCAGCGGTGTTTCCAATCCGGTCATGGTCTTAGACGAAGTCGATAAACTTTCCAGGGATTACAGCGGGGATCCGGCAAGTGCGCTGTTAGAAGTGCTTGACCCGGAGCAGAACAACAGCTTTACCGATCATTACATGAATGTGCCGTATGATCTTTCGGATGTGCTTTTTGTCTGCACGGCAAATTCGACCGACACGATACCGGAGCCGCTGTTAAACCGTATGGAAGTCATTCAGTTTCCGGGCTATACGGAGCTTGAAAAATTTGAGATCGCAAAACGGCATCTTCTGCCAAAGGCGATGAAGAATATGGGAATCAAGGCGAGACAGTTAAAAGTGCCGGATGCGGCACTGCATGCGCTGATCAACGGCTACACAATGGAATCCGGTGTCCGTGGACTGAAAAAGAGACTGGATACCCTCTGCCGTTATGCGGCGGTGAAGCTGGTAAAAGGCGAGCAGAAGAGTATTACGGTCACGGCGAAAAAACTGCCGGAATTTTTAGATCGCAGACCGATCCACCACGAGCATATCCTGGAAGCGAAAAAGCCTGGTGTAGTGACCGGACTTGCATGGACATCCGCAGGCGGAGAGATCTTATTTATTGAGACGATGCAGACCAAAGGAAGCGGCAAGGTGCAGATCACCGGCCAGCTCGGAGATGTCATGAAAGAATCCGCCGAGATCGCCGTGAGCCTGGTCAAATCGCTTTATCCGAAGGAGACCGCGGACTGGGAGAAATACGATCTGCACATCCATGTCCCGGAAGGAGCCGTACCAAAAGACGGACCGTCAGCGGGCATCACGCTTACGACTGCGCTTGCGTCTCTTGTGACCGGCAAGGCGGTAAGCCCGGAATATGCCATGACCGGTGAGGTTTCCTTAAGGGGCTGCGTCATGCCGATCGGCGGACTGCCGGAGAAGCTGATGGCGGCACAGCGCGCCGGTATCACGAAAGTTCTGATCCCGTATGAAAATATGGACGATCTTTCGGACGTGGCAGATGAAGTAAAAGAAAAGCTTGAGATCATCCCGGTCAAAAAAGTGACGGATGTCTTAAAGCTGGTGTTGAAGTAAAATAAATAGGTTCATTCCCCATGCAGGTCAAACAGACTCATCTGTTGACCTGCATGTTTTGTTTCATAAGTGCGCATATAGGTAAAAAGTTCGATACCTACATTATAAAGTATTTTCAAACTGATAGCCAGCTATCAAAAAAACCTATGACAAATTTCCGGAAAACCTATTGACAAAGTAGGAATACGGGAATAAAATCATACTTATCAAATATGATATATATGAAATCAAGCAAAGAAGGAGAGAAGACAGCATGAAGAATTTGAAAATCACATCTGGATATATTGCAAAGGACGATCGAATGTGTTGTTGTATGAGCTGCCTTTTCAATGAGAAACATAGATAACAAAAATACAACACATAGATTGGAGAAAATATTATGAGCAAATCAGCATATACAGACAGAAATTTAAAATTCGAAACCTTACAGTTACATATCGGACAGGAAGAAGCAGACCCGGTTACCGACGCAAGAGCGGTTCCGATCTACGCGACATCTTCCTATGTATTCCACAATTCCGAACACGCAGCGGCAAGATTTGGACTGACCGATGCCGGAAATATCTACGGCAGACTGACCAACCCGACCGAGGACGTGTTTGAGAGACGTATCGCGGCACTGGAAGGCGGCGTTGCGGCACTTGCGGTTGCATCCGGAGCGGCAGCGATCACCTATACCATAGAAAATCTTGCGCAGGCGGGAGATCACATCGTAGCGGCAAACAATATTTACGGTGGTTCTTACAACCTGCTTGAGCATACACTTCCGCAGTACGGCATCACAACGACATTTGTGGACGCACTCGATTTAGACGCGTTCGACAAAGCGATCCAGGAGAACACCAAGGCGCTTTATGTAGAGACACTGGGCAATCCGAATTCAGAAGTGACCGATATCGAGGCACTTGCAAAGATCGCACATGCGCACAAGATCCCGCTTGTGGTTGACAATACTTTCGCAACACCGTATCTGGTTCGCCCGATCGAATACGGCGCGGACATTGTGGTACATTCCGCAACCAAGTTTATCGGCGGACACGGAACAGCCATCGGTGGCGTGATCGTGGACAGCGGAAAATTTGACTGGGAGGCATCCGGCAAGTTCAAATCCTTAACCGAGCCGAACCCGAGTTATCATGGAATCAGCTTTACCAAGGCAGTAGGACCGGCAGCATTTGTCACAAAGATCCGTGCGATCCTGCTTCGTGACACCGGAGCTACGATCTCCCCGTTCCATTCCTTCATTTTCCTGCAGGGACTTGAGACTTTATCGCTTAGAGTGGAGCGTCATGTGGAAAACGCGCTGAAGGTAGTCGAGTACCTAAACAATCATCCGCAGGTGGAAAAAGTACATCATCCGTCTGTTACCGATGATAAGACACAGCAGGAATTATATAAGAAATATTTCCCGAATGGCGGCGGCTCAATCTTCACCTTTGAGATCAAGGGCGATGACAAGACAGCCAAAGATTTCATCGATCATCTGGAAATCTTTTCCCTGCTTGCAAACGTGGCGGATGTAAAATCCCTTGCGATCCATCCGGCATCCACAACACATTCACAGCTCAGTACCGAGGAACTCTTAGAGCAGGGCATCAAGCCGAACACGGTTCGTCTTTCCATCGGAACCGAGCACATTGATGATATTATCGAAGATCTTGATATTGCATTTCAGGCAGTAAAATAAACAAAAAAGTCAAAGAATCATTCAGAAAGGAAGATAGTATGGCAAACATTTATAAAGGAACATTAGGACTGATCGGAAACACACCGCTTGTAGAAGTGGTAAACATGGAGAAGAAATACGACGCAAAGGCAACGATCCTTGCAAAGCTTGAGTATTTCAACCCGGCAGGAAGTGTCAAAGACCGTATCGCAAAAGCGATGATCGAAGATGCAGAGGAAAAGGGCCTGTTAAAGGAAGGTTCTGTTATCATTGAGCCGACTTCCGGAAACACCGGTATCGGACTTGCGGCGATCGCAGCAGCAAAGGGATACCGCGCGATCCTTACTATGCCGGAAACCATGAGCGTTGAGCGCCGTAACATCTTAAAGGCATATGGCGCAGAGATCGTACTGACAGAGGGAACCAAAGGAATGAAAGGTGCGATCGCAAAGGCAGAAGAATTAAGCAAAGAGATTCCGAACAGCTTTATTCCGGGACAGTTTGTGAACCCGGCAAACCCGGCGATCCACAAAAAGACGACCGGACCGGAGATCTGGAATGATACAGACGGAAAAGTAGACATCTTTATCGCAGGTGTCGGCACAGGCGGAACCATTACCGGAACCGGAGAATACTTAAAATCCCAGAATCCGAATGTTCAGGTCATTGCCGTAGAGCCGGAGAGCTCACCGGTACTTTCCGAAGGAAAGAGCGGTCCGCACAAGATCCAGGGTATCGGCGCAGGCTTCGTACCGGATACTTTAAATACCAAGGTATATGATGAAGTATTCAAGGTTGCCAATGATGACGCGTTCCGTGTCGGAAAAGAGATTGCTTCCACCGAAGGCTTCCTCGTAGGAATTTCTTCCGGAGCAGCGCTTTATGCAGCACTTGAAGTTGCAAAACGCCCGGAGAACGCAGGAAAGACGATCGTAGCACTGCTTCCTGACAGTGGAGACCGTTACTATTCCACCTCTTTGTTCATTGACTAAAAGTCGTATCTGAAATATAATATGAGTAGGTTATCCCGCCTGAGCAGACTGGAGAGATTTGGTATGCCAGGCGGGAATTTTTTTACAGGAACAGGAGAAGATGCATATGAAACTTGTAATTATCGAACCATTGGGTGTGGAAAAGGAAACTTTACTGGAGATCGCGGACAAGGCAGTCGGAAAGGATGCCGAGATCGTTTATTACGATACCCGTGTGACGGATGATGCCACGCTGATCGAGCGCGGAAAGGACGCGGATATCATTGTGGTGGCAAACCTTCCGTTAAATGAGACGGTGATCGATGGATGCAAAAACTTAAAGCTGCTTGCGGTCGCGTTTACCGGGATCGATCATATTGCGGTGGAGGCATGCCGGAAGAGAAACATCACGATCTGCAACTGCGCGGGCTATTCCAACGCGGCGGTATCGGATCTGGTGTTTGGGCTTCTCATCAATCTTTACCGCAATATCATTCCATGCAATGAGGTGGTGCGCAAATCCGGGACAAAGGACGGACTGGTCGGCTTTGAACTGGAAGGAAAAAAATTCGGTGTCATCGGAACCGGAGCGATCGGAAGCCGTGTCGCTGCGATCGCGCAGGCATTTGGCTGCGAGGTGTATGCGTACTCGAGAACCAGAAAAGATCTGCCGGGCGTTACCTGGATGGAGTTAGGAGAACTGTTGGAGACCTGCGATATCATTTCGCTGCATGTGCCGTTAAATGGGAAGACCAGGGGAATGATCGGGGAAGCGGAGCTCGCAAAGATGAAACCGGGCGCAGTGCTGATCAATACGGCGCGTGGACCGGTCGTGGACAGCGCGGCACTTGCGAAAGCCTTAAATGACGGTCAGATCGCGGGAGCGGCAGTGGATGTGTTTGAAACAGAGCCGCCGGTACCGGAGGATCATCCGCTTCTTCACGCAAAAAATCTGATCGCGACACCGCATGTTGCGTTCGCCACCAAAGAGGCACTCATAAAGCGTGCGATCATTGATTTTGATAATGTAAGGAAATATCTGGACGGTACACCGCAGAACGTGATGTAAAGGCGATGGAAAGTAAGAAAGAATTAAGAAAAAATTCACAGGAAATCCCTTGTATTTGAAGGCGGTTCTGCCGATAATGAAGATAGAACATAAAGAAAGTGAGTGATTGCCGATGGAGATTGAAGTGTCGAAAGAGGTTGCCCCTGCATATGTGGCGCACGTTCTTCCGATCTTGCAGAATGCGAAGTTTCAGCAGCTTGGCCGCTATACACATCATTTCTGGACGAACCGGCTGATGCATAGCCTGAATGTGTCCTATCTGTCCTGGCGGATGGCGGATCTGTTTGGCGCAGACGCCAGTGTTGCCGCGCGTGCCGGGCTTTTGCATGATTTCTGCCTGTATGACTTTCATGAGAAGACGCCGACCGGAGAACATCAGGCGTTTTATCATCCGAAGGTTGCGGCGAAAAACAGCAAGGAAGTTTTTCAGATCAGCGAACGTGAGTGGGACGCGATACTGTCGCATATGTTTCCGCTTGGACCTCTTCCGAGAAACAAAGAGGCATGGATCATCACAGTGGCGGATAAGATCTGCGCACTGATGGAAGTCTGTCATATCGCGATCGCGCTGGCAAGGCGCAATCGGGTGATGTTTGTGTCGGCTTAAAATAACAGGGAAAAGAAAAAGAGTTTTCGGGTTCAGATCGATCCGAAAACTCTTTTTTGTAGTAATGTCTGTCATATTCCGTCCTGCTTAGATGTTTGCAATAACGAGAATCCACACCAGAAACGATATGACGGATAACACTGTTCCGATCGTACTGGTGATAACACCTGCGATTGCATGGCTTCTGCCATCCCTGTGCTGTCCCAGGCTGATCAGAGCCTGGATCAGTCCTATGATCCCGAGGAAGATACTGACATAGAAAAAGATGCAGAATACGATCGAGAGGATCCCGAATACCAGAGAGAAAATGGCGAGATTTTTGGTACGCCGTTTGTTTTCTTCCGGATTTCCCACAATAATGACAGGCTGTCTGTAAGGCTGCTGTGTGGAGCAGCCATCCGGTGTCTGTGTATACTGATTTTCATTCTGATTCATGGATTCCATGGCAAATACTCCTTTTTAGTACTGCAGAAGTAAAACAGCGATCATGATGGCAATCTGGATCGCGCAGCAGCCGATAAAAGATCCGATCACGACACCGGTTTTCCCGGACAGTCCCTGTTTGATGTAAAGTGTTCCAAACAAAATGCCGATCGCAAGACCGACCCATCCGCAGAGCAGAAAGCCGGCAATACAGCTGATGCCGAGAAGTACATGACAGTAGGTCGGGATACGGTTTAATGGCTGGTAAGACTGGCCATTGTCCTGATAAATGCCATTTACCGCGAGACGTACCTTGCTTCCGAGCGCCACAACGCGGACCTCGGTTCCGTCAATCTGGATCGGGTAGTCAAGCATCATAATAAACCAGTTCTGGGATTTTACCTTGTTTGCGGTTCCGTTTATACTGATCTTGATACCGCCGAATCCCGTTTTATATTCAATGACGTGATTCGTTCCGTTTACGTTTACATTCCATGTTTTTTTCATTTTCTTATTAAAACTCCTTTTTCTCCCGTAGAATTGTCGCGTGGCAACTCTAATATTGTAACACAGGAAAGTATGAAAGAAAAGTCTGAAAATACAAGATCCGCTTTTGGGCGGATCACCCGCATATTATGGGGGAAAAACCGGGAATCCGGAACAGGTCAGTTGTCAGACACTAAGATTTTTTTGCAGAAAAATAGAGGCGCCTGCCACATGTTGCTTGAGAACATAATCTTATATATTGTATAAAACAACAAATAAAAATACAATATCTAGTTGCTAAACGGAGCAGATACCGTTATAATCTATCATTAGGAGGAGATTCAAAATGCGAATTACAAAACGAAATGGATCAGAAGAAGATTTTGATCTGGCTAAGATCATAATTGCGATAACAAAAGCGAACGACGCAACGGAAGGGAACCGCCTGAGTAAAGAACAGATTCAGGACGTTGCGGATTTTATCCAGTATAAATGCCAGAAGCTAGGACGCGCGGTGTCCGTTGAGGAAGTCCAGGATATGGTAGAGAAGCAGATTTTGTCCACCGGAGCTTTTAATGTGGCGAAAAACTACATCATTTACCGCTATGAGCGTTCGCTCGTGCGTAAGGCAAACACGACCGATAACCGGATCCTTACCTTGATCGAGTGCAACAGCGAGGAGATCAAACAGGAAAATTCCAACAAAAATCCGACGGTAAACAGTGTACAGCGTGATTATATGGCGGGCGAAGTCAGCAAGGATATCACAAAAAGACTGTTGCTGCCGCCGGATATTGTGGAGGCAGACCGCCAGGGTATCATCCATTTCCATGATTCGGACTACTACGCGCAGCATATGCATAACTGCGATCTGGTGAATCTCGAGGATATGCTCCAGAACGGTACGGTCATCAGTGAGACACTGATCGAGAAGCCGCACAGCTTTTCCACGGCATGCAACATTGCGACCCAGATCATTGCGCAGGTCGCAAGTAACCAGTACGGCGGACAGAGTATTTCTCTGGCACATTTGGCGCCGTTTGTCAATGTTTCCAGAGAAAAGATCCGCAGGGAAGTGGCAGAGGAATCCAAACTGCTTCCGCAGGTTCCGTCAGAGGAAGTCATGAACGAGATCGTGGAGCGGCGTCTCAGAAAAGAGGTAAACCGTGGCGTTCAGACGATCCAGTATCAGGTCATTACGCTGATGACCACCAATGGACAGGCTCCGTTCCTTTCTATTTTCATGTATCTGAACGAGGCGAAAAATGAACAGGAAAAGAAGGATCTCGCGCTGATCATTGAGGAAATGTTAAAACAGCGTTACGAGGGCGTGAAGAATGAAAAAGGTGTCTGGATCACACCGGCATTTCCGAAGCTCTTATATGTGCTTGAGGATGACAATGTGACCGAAGGCACACCGTATTTTTATCTGACCGAGCTTGCTGCGAAGTGTACGGCAAAGCGTATGGTGCCGGATTACATCTCCGAGAAAAAGATGAAAGAGTTAAAGGAAGGCAACTGCTTCCCGGTTATGGGCTGCCGCAGTGCGTTAAGTGTCTGGAAAGACGAGAACGGAAAATACAAATTCTACGGACGTTTCAACCAGGGGGTTGTCACGATCAACCTTGTGGACGTGGCGTTATCCTCCGGCGGAGACGAGAAAAAGTTCTGGGAGATCTTTGACGAGCGTCTCGAACTCTGTTACCGCGCACTGATGTGCCGCCACAACCGCCTCAAGGGAACACTTTCCGATGCGGCTCCGATCCTCTGGCAGTACGGCGCGCTGGCGCGTCTGAAAAAGGGCGAGACGATCGATAAGTTGCTCTATGGCGGATACTCCACGATCTCCCTCGGATATGCGGGACTTTATGAATGCGTGCGCTATATGACTGGAAAATCACACACAGATCCGGAGGCGACTCCGTTTGCGCTTGCGGTCATGAAACACATGAACGACGCGTGTGACAAGTGGTGTGAGAAAACTAACATCGGATTTAGCATTTACGGTTCTCCGATCGAGAGTACGACCTATAAATTCGCGAAATGCTTACAGAAGCGTTTTGGCATCATCAAGGACGTGACGGACAAAAACTACATCACCAACAGCTACCATGTAAACGTAAAGGAAGAGATCGACGCGTTTTCCAAGCTGAAATTCGAGTCGCAGTTCCAGGCGCTTTCCACGGGTGGCGCGGTAAGCTATGTGGAAGTCCCGAATATGCAGGATAATATTCCGGCGGTACTCGATGTCATGAAGTTCATCTATGACAACATCATGTACGCGGAGCTGAATACCAAGAGTGATTACTGCCAGAAATGCGGTTATGACGGACAGATCCAGATCGTGACCGATGAGGACGGCAAGCTCGTATGGGAATGCCCGAACTGCGGAAACCGCGATGAGGATACGATGAATGTCGCGAGAAGAACCTGCGGCTATATCGGAACCCAGTTCTGGAATCAGGGCAGAACGCAGGAGATCAAAGAGCGCGTGATGCACTTATAAAATAGAAGTTATTCCCATAATTAAAAAGTTACAAATATAAAAAGAAAGTGCATGTATATGGCCGGATGCGATACATGCACTTTTTTATTTGGAAAGCCTTCTAAATTCCAGGGGAGGAACGCCGTACAGATTGGAAAATACTTTGGCGAACTTTCCCTGATTCTCATAGCCGACGCGGATGGCGATGTCGATCACTTTCATATTCGTGGATTCCAGTAATTCCGCGGCTTTTTCCATTCGTTTTTTTCGGAAATAGGAGAGGTAGCTGTTTCCGAGGATCCCCTTTTAAAACTGCTCTCGCTGATGCCGAACCGGTCCGCCATCTCTTTTGCGGTGAACCGTTTGGACAGGTCTTCTAAAATGAGATGTTCGGCTTCTTTTACAATAGCGATCTGCGATCTGGTAAAATAAGTTTCACACTCGCTTTTCATCGGAAATGCCATGACCTCATGGAGAAGCCGGACGGTCAGATAGCGCAGCGGGGAATGTCCATATCTTCCTTAGATGCCCAGGCTTTTAAGATGATACCGGAGATATTGTTGTCCATCTGCCGGAAGTAAATGCCCTTTTTCGAGCAGAATACACTGGCGATATCGTTTGGATCGATCCCTAAAAAAGGCAGGAAGTGATTGCCCTTTAATTCTTCTACCATCTGCAGATCGATAAACAGCTGGATGCCCTCGTAAAGTTTTCCGGGATAGTAGAAATCCTTATCCGGGGAAATGGTACTGATGCAGACCTGATTTTTTTTGACGATTGCGTAGCGGTTGTGCTCCAGGCTGACTTCGCATCTGCCGTTTACGCAAAAGTTCAGGTTCAGGATCCGGTCCGAGACAAGGATGTCTCCTTTTTCCCAGCTGCTCAGATAGATCTGGTTGAACAGCATACTGACGCCGGGCGCAAGCTTATAGCAATCCCGGGAAACAGCTATTTTATCCGGGAGATCAGGGATGAGATACGGCTTACCAACAGACTGTCATCAATGGGAATACTGACCGGAACACGGATTGAAGTGTGTCAGAATCATAAAAAGCAGCCGGTACTTTTGTTTGCCAGCGATACGCTCGTTGCGATCGGGCGTACGGAGTGCAGAAAAATTGTGATAGGCGGTGAGTGCAATGAGTAAATGTGATGCGTGCGGTTCCGGTAAAACCTGTAAATATCATGGAGAAAGTAAATTTTATCATCATAAGGATGACGGCACACCGGTCATTGCGCTGCTCGGACAGTCAAACTCCGGAAAATCTACCATTTTTAATCTCATAACGGATTCCCATCAGCATGTGGGAAACTGGCCGGAAAAGCGGATCTCATTCCTGTTATGGCGGATGCGTCGCAGTTAAAGAAAAGTCTTTACATGTTAGCGGATTTTGCGGGAACCAAAGTGCCTGCGATCCTTGTTTTAAACATGATGGATGTCATGATCGCATCCAAAACCGGAAAGCGGGCATACACAAAATTTGACCGGATCGCCTTATCACCGGTCAGAGGAAAGATCATCGCGATCGGGATCATACTTGGCGTGTTCTTTGCGGCGATGCTGTTTGCCGGGATCTTTGGCGGATTAGCCAGCGTCATAATAAAACTGTCAGCCGGGGGCGTACAAAGTCTGCTCGAGGGATGGCACGCGCCGGAGCTTCTCGTCTCACTGATCTGTGACGTTTTATTTAGCGTTGTTTATTTTGCGGTCATGATGGCTTCGTTTGTACTGGGCATCTCGCTTGGGTTTAATTTAATGGAAGAAACGGGCTATCTCGCGAGGATCTCCTTCCTGTTTGATCCTACCATGTCCAAAGTAGGTTTACAGGGAAAAACGATCATGCCTTTCTTTATGGGGCTTGGATGTACGATCGCCGGAACGACCGGAACCAGAGTCGTTGACAACTGGGGACAGCGTGTGCTTGCAATAACCGTGAGCTGGGCAGTTCCCTGCGGTGCCACGTTATCGGTCGTTTCGATGCTTGCGATGGCATTGTTTGGAAATACCGGAGGCTTTCTCGTTATCGTTTCCATTTTTGTTGTAATGATCATGGAACTGCCGCCGTATCATAAACCGAATGTCAGAAATACGCTTTATGTTACATTTGAGCGAACCGTTGACATTTTCATGCGGGCACTCAGAGTCATTACGATCGTGTCGGTGGTGTTCTTTGTTCTGACCTACGGATTTGGCGGCAGCGCGGAAACGAGTATTTTGTATCAACTCGGTGTCATCATAGAGCCGGTGACTCTTTTCTTCGGGATGAAGTGGGAGGCGTTTTTGGCATTCCTGGCATCTGCGATTTCTAAGAAATCGCTGCTCGGTGTGCTGAATACGTTATATGGCACCGGGGGAAGCATTGTAAGTTCGACGTTTGGCGCCAAGGCGGGCGGAGGCAGCAGCAGTGCCGTCGCGTCCCTTCTGAGCGATCATTTTACCAAAGTGCAGGGGCTGGCATTTATCTATGCAATCAGCTTTAACATGCCTTGTGTGAGCGCGCTTGCGGCGACTTCAAGAGAAACCCACTCGGTGAAGTGGACAGCAAAGATCGGCGTGTTCTATACCGTGCCGGCGTTACTCATTTCCTGTGTGGTATACCATATTGGATTGTTGATCTTTTAGGGAAAATTACACTCATGCCGGATCATGGGAGAGATCCCTTGTCCGGCATGAGTTGAAAAAAAGAAAAGTCAGATTTTGGAAGCATATAATGGATTGGTTTCTCGGACCGAATACACTTCACACAATACATCAAATGCAATTTTAATCGTTTTTGCATACTCCCAGCTGTTTTACAACATTTTCAAACGCATAAAACAGATCAATGTATTTTTCCACGATCGTATGGCAATGTGTTTTTACAATTTCACAATCATAATCGTGCGCGAGTTCATTTCTTACTTTTAACATTTCCATCCATGCGTCATCGGAAATCAGATTTGCCTGATAGGATTCCCTGAGAACTTCTCTGGGAGAGCCTGCCACAAAACCTGTAATTGCATAATACTGTACCAGAATATCTTTCATTACTTTCCAGGATAAATCAAATGTTATGCAAAATTTTGCGCTGGTTCCGCTCAGCACAAAAGAATCGGAAAAGTCCCGCTGTCTTGCCTCCGCTAACGAATCCAGTGAATTGCAAAAAGACAGAAAGCGTCTGTTAAATTTTTCGTCCATATTCTCTAATATCCTCCAATAGCAGTTCATTTTTACAGGTATCCATATTTACGATATCCACGCTGTAAAGTGTCGGCAGCTCTTCAATACTTTCAACCAGCCGGTCGAAATCGTCCACACCTGTTACAGCAATATCGATGTCACTGCGTTCTCTTGCGGTTCCCTTTGCTCTCGATCCGTATAAAATGATTTCTTTTGCATGAAAAGATTTACAGAGTTTTGCCACCTCTTCTATGACTTCTTCTGCCTTCACGAATATCACCTGCCTTTGTTTCATATTACCATTGCCGGGATGGAATAGCAATTTGTTATTTTTGATATTGACAAATGGGTTAGTCTATACCGCCGCGTCACACAGGCTGTGAATGCGTGGAAAACCGTATAATACAGGATAAGAAAAAGAGATAAGCAGGGGGAAGATATCATTATGTCAATCGTGATAGAGGATGCCGTAAAAAAATACGGCAGAGGAGAGAGTGAAATTTATGCCTTAAATCATGTCAGCCTTCAGATCGAAAGCGGTGAGGTGTGTGTGATCTTAGGACCGTCCGGCTCCGGGAAAAGCACACTGCTACATATGATCGGCGGGCTGGATCAGCTGGACTCCGTGTCAGCAGGAGAAGTCCTTGAGATTTTGGAAAAGATCAATGAAAAATATCATACAACGATCCTTATCATTACGCACAACGAAAATATGGCGGGGATGGCAGACCGCATCATACGGGTGCATGACGGAAAGATCGTAAGCAATGAAAAGAATAAAAAAGTTCGTGTAAAGGAGTTAAAGATCTGATGACTTTACAAAAAAAATACAAAGAAGTGTGAAAAAAAATCTGTCTTTTTATCTGACGGGAAGCATACTGACGGCGATCACTGTGATGCTCTTAGTAGGCGCGGTCACGGTGAGCGGCTCGCTCTATCACTGTTTTGATGCCTATTTCGCAGAGACAAAGATCGAGGCGGAGGATGAAATCCTGCTCACTTACCGCTACGCAAAGGCAAACGGGATCGCGGTGGGCGATACGATGGAACTGGCGGGAAAAACATTTCGCGTGTGCGGACTCGGCATGAAACCGGATTACGCCATCATGCTGCGTGAATTTCCGGACAGTGTACCGGACAAGGACGGCTTCGGGATCGGGATTTTGAGTAAGGAAGCGATAAAGAGCCTGGGCGCGGGCATGGAATACTATTCCATCCGCTATGGAGACAAAGAAAAAGAAACTGCGTTTCGGACCGAAATCTATGAAAAATACGGTACCGTGGAATATGTGGAGCAAAAAGCGAATACGAGGATCAGCCTGATTTATTAGGAGGCGGATGATCTGGTCGCCGAGTTTTCCATGTACTGCCCGATCATTCTGGTCGTGGTGATCGCTGTGATCGCGATGGTTTTGGCAAGAATGGTGAAACGGGAGGGAAAAACGATCGGAACCCTGCTGGCGCTCGGCTATCGGAAAGAGGAAATGATCCGGCATTACATGGTTTACGGCATGATACCGGCGTTTGCCGGGGATATCCTGGGGATCCTTCTTTGCATTCCGTTTTCCAGAGCGTTCTGCGGTTTTTATTTCGGAGACGCGGAGTACATTGATTATGTCGTGAAAATGCCGTGGAAATTTATCGATATCGTGCTTTTGATCCCGATCGTGGTATACGGGCTGGTGTCCGATCTCGTGCTGCGCGGCGTGTTAAAACAGGAGATCGTTCCGCTGCTCAAAGGAATGCAGAAAGAAAAGACACCAAGGCTTTTAAACGGCAGCAGTGAGAAGCTCTCCTTGATCTATAACATCCGTTCGGTGGTCTTAAACGGTTTTCGCAGCATCACGCTTGTGGTCGGGATCGCGATCGCAACGCTCTGCATTGTACTTGGCGGCTCCTTTCAGGACGCGTATGACAACCTGCTCGAAGAAAAAGTGCCGTACGCCATGCTGGGCGGACAGTATGAGTATGGATTTACCTCCTACCAGACTGAAAATCCATACGGCGGCAACGCAGTGTTTGACGTGAGCTTCGGCGCGGCACAGGATGATTCCCGTTTTAACCTCATCGGATATGAAGAGGAAAATGACCTTGCGGATTTAAAGACCGAGGATGGCAAAGCATTAAATTATGGAAGCTGCTATATGACGAGTTCTGCTGCCAAACAGTACGGGATCCGGGCGGGGGACACATTTTCATTCTATAATACCGTGACGATGAAGGAAAGCACGGTCGTGATAAGCGGTATCGTAAAAAACGATATTCTGTCGCTCATTTTAACAAGCAAGGAGAATGCCGCAGAGATCCTGGAACGGCCGGTGGACGAATATAATGTCATTATAAGCAAAGAAAAGCTTACGATTCCGGCTGAGCTGTTAAAGAAAGCTTCCTCTCTGGATGGTTACCGGGACAGGAAAGTGCGGAAATTTGTGCTTTCTCATCGCATGTGCGTTCGCGATGGCGGTCTCCGGGCAAAAATGCCGGAAAGTGGAGATGACGGAGAGCTTAAAGAGCATGTCGGAATAGTCGTTTTAAATGAGAAAAAAAGCCGTTTCTTGTTCCGCAAAAAGTACATGGAATATATTGTTTTGTCGGTTAAATGGGTATAGAATAAAAACATCGAATAAACAGTATATTTGATAGAATAGGAGAGAAAACAATATGTTTGGTTTTGGTCAGTTAATCGAGATCTTAAAGAAAGATCCGAAAAAAATCGTATTTACAGAGGGAACTGATCCCCGTATTTTAGAGGCAGCCTCCAGACTTCTTGCAAGCAACTTCCTGCAGCCGATCCTTGTCGGAGATCCGGATGAGGTATATACAACAGCGGCAGACAGCGGATTTAACATCCGTGGGGCAGAGATCATAAATCCGAAAAACTTCGACCGTTTTGATGAAATGGTAGAATTATTCTGTGAGCTCCGTAAATCCAAAGGAGTAACACCGGAGCAGGCGAGAGGAATCCTCTCACAGGCAAATTACTTCGGTACCATGTTGGTAAAGATGGGCATTGCGGACGCACTGCTCGGTGGAGCTACCTATTCCACAGCGGATACCGTAAGACCGGCGCTTCAGCTGATCAAGACAAAGCCGGGCAACACGATCGTGTCTTCCTGCTTTATCCTGGTTCGTCCGTCTGCGACAGGTGAGAACGAAGTCCTTGCAATGAGCGACTGCGCGATCAACATCCATCCGACCGAGGATGAACTCGTAGAGATCGCCGGAGAATCCGCAGCATGCGCGAAGATCTTCGGTATCGATCCTAAGGTTGCATTCTTAAGCTACTCTACCTTTGGTTCCGGAAAAGGTGAAGATGTAGACAAGATGCGCAATGCAGCAGCAAAGGCAAGAGCAAAATATCCGGATCTCCCGATCGAAGGCGAGATGCAGTTTGATGCAGCGGTTTCTCCGAGAGTTGCCCGCACCAAGTGCCCGGATTCTGTTGTTGCGGGACATGCAAATACATTTATCTTCCCGGATATCAACGCAGGAAATATTGGATACAAAATAGCGCAGCGTCTTGGTAATTTCGATGCATACGGCCCGATCCTTCTCGGACTTAACGCACCGATCAATGATCTGTCCCGCGGATGCAATGCTTCTGAAGTATATTCGATGGCGATCATTACCGCAGCTTTGGCATAATTTTAAAAAACAAAAGGCCACTTCGCATCGCTTGTGTGAAGCGGTCTTTTTTTCTATAATTTTTCATGTTTTGTAAATAATTTCGTAGATGAATTTATTTGGTTTGTGATATAATATGATATAAGTATTCCTTTAAGTTTTTAACGGAGACTGGTTATTATCCCCTGAACAATCAGGATTTATCATGAAAGTGGGTAATTATGAGATTTAAACGAGTAGATAAGAGTACGGTGAGATGTATTGTTTCACAGGATGAGATAGAAGAACGCGGTTTAAAGATCGAAGATCTGATAAAAAATGGCGATAAAGCGCAGGAATTTTTGAATGAAGTTGTGGATATGGCGGAGGAAGAGATCGGCTTTAAGATGACTTCAGGCATCCAGGCGGTGCAGGCGGCGTTTCTGCCGAATCATGATGTGGTGTTCACATTTTCAGACAAGGCGGAGAACATCGGCATGGATCGCGCACTGGATCATTTGAAAGACATGATGACAGAGGAAGGCTGGACGGATGCGGAGCGTGTGGACGAGATACGCGGCATGACCGGACAGAACCAGGCGGATGCTTTCGCAAAGCTGCTGCGCGAGATACAGGACAGACAGGAAGAGGAGCTGCAGGAGAGTGAGGCAGCAGACCGGAAAGATCCGTCTGCCGAAGCACAGAGCACCGCAGAGACAGCGGGGGCGCCGGAAGAAAAGAAACCGGCGGATTACTGGATGGGCAATCACATGTTTATCGTGTTCTTTGGTTCGATGGATCATGCGGTTCGCTTTTGCAGACATTTTCCGGGATTTGCGTTCCGGCAGGAGAGCTTGTACAAAACAGATGACAGGGAATATGCGCTGATCCTTGATATCGAGGAGATCGGCAAAGAGGAGATGGCAGCGCTTTCCATCCAGGCATGTGAGTATGGCACGTCATTTTTGATCGGAGACGCCAGAGCGCGTGAGATCGAGGAGCATGCTGTTTGCATCCTTCCGAAACAGGCACTTTACCGGCTTTCGAATTTATAAAACAGACTTTATAGATTTGTTACAGATTTTATTTAGAAAGTTCACATTTTTTTCAAGGGAGAGACATAAGAAGTTCACAAATTGCAGATATTATATAAGCATCACTTGAGAAGAAATCAGTGATGAAGAAAACTTTTTCATAAACTCTCCCCCTTTATAAAAACCACCGACGCACACGGTGGTTTTTTTGTATTAGTGAAGATGGCGGAACCGTCATCTGACTAAATAAACTGATTGGTTGCGGCGTCATAGCAGTAGTCGATGTCGCCGAGTTTTTGTTCCAGTGCCGCGCGGTCAGCGCCGTGCGCATGGCAGAATTTGTCTAATGATGTATAGTGATCCCGGAGTTCTGTGTTCACAAAGCTCAGTAAGATGACCGGGTCTTTTGGTAATGTCTGTGGCATAGCAATCCTCCTTTTTTATAACTGAATGCCCCATGATTATAGAAAACAAGCCGTGAAATGTCAAGGCGTGGCGGAATCTGAAAAAGGAAGTTGACTTTTCGGTGAGGATAAATTTATGATAGTAACAGAAAGGGGTTTTTATATGTCCAAGGAAGAAAAAGTAGAAAGATTTCAGGAGAAAAACAAACAGGCACAGCCGGGGCAGATCGTATGCGCGGGATCTTCGCTGATGGAGATGTTTCCGGTCGAGAAATTTGTAAAAGAGGAGTACCCGGATCTTTTGATCTATAACCGGGGGATTGGCGGTTTTATTACGGATGAACTCTTGGAACATCTGGACGTATGTATTCTGGATTTGAAACCGGTGAGACTTTTTATCAATATCGGGACGAACGATCTGAGTGATCCGGGGGTTACGATCGGACACCTGATGGATCATTATGATAAAGTACTAAGCATCGTGGAGGAAAAGCTGCCGGGGATAGAGATCTATCTGATGGCATATTATCCGGTGAATTATGAGGCTGCCACGGAGGAGATGAAGCCCTGCCTTAAAATCCGAACGAATGACAGGATCCGCGAAGCCAATGCGGCAGTAAAAGAGCTGGCAAAGAAGCATCATGCGCGGTATATCGACATCAACGATCCGTTAAAGGACGCCGGGGGCAATTTGCGGGCGGAATATACAATAGAGGGAATGCATATCAAGGAAGAAGGGTATCGCGCCATTTTTCCTGCCTTTATGAAATATGTTTTGGAACCACGCTGGTAACAGAGGAAAAGGAGAAAACCGATGAAGACAGAAAAAGAAGACTTAACGGGACAAATGAATCTTTTTGAGATGCTTTCCGGGGACACCGATCAGACGGAACAGCCGGGACAGGATGAGACCCCGGAGGAAGAAAAAGAGCCGGAGACCGGAGATTTTTACCCGATCCACCGGAAAGCGGATGAGATGCATGTCGTGATGCACAAGATCTTTGAGGATATGCTGGAGAAAGAAAAGATCGTGGTGGCATATATTGACTACAACGTGATCTATTATAAGGAAAAGGAAAAAGAGCCGCAGCTGATGCAGTATAAGGGCGCAAAGTTTGCGGTAGACCGCTATATGGAGATCGTGGAACGGCTGCGTGAGGATGAGATGTTGATCGAGGACGAGGGAGAACTGGTTCTTTGTGATGTGTAGATGAAAGGCTCTGTGTGGGGAAAAGACTTTGACTGTCAGTGAGAATGATAGCCAAAGTCTTTTTTTTGTAATGGCAACGAGGAAAATGAAAATGTCCAAACGGAACAAAAAGGGCGAAATGGGACAGACAAAAGCGTTTTGGTATGCTATGCTGTTAAAAGTTAGTACTGACTAATTTCTTTTACATAAGGAGGACATGAAAATGTCAACGCAAAAAAATGGAAAATTATTGCAGGGCAAGGATCTGATCTCAATCGGAATTTTTTCTGCGATCTATTTTGTACTTAATTTTATCTGCATGCTTCTCAGCGGACTGCATCCGGTCATCTGGATCTTAATTTTACTTGGCACCTTTTTAGCGGCGTGCCTGCTTGGAGAACTGATCCGTTTTCTTGGCGGATATAAGAGCTTTCTCTGGAACGCGGCGGCGTTTGCAGCATTTTCACTTGGAATGACAGGTTCCCCGCTTCCGATCTGGATCATGCGGGAGAGCTTTTTAACACAGATCAGCGAACAGGGAATGGCGGAGTCTTACGTTTCCACACTGCGGGCGCTCTCCTCACAGGGAATGCTGGTTGTGATGATCGTGGCGCCGGTGATCGCGGCGTTTGTGGGCGCGTGGATCGCAAACGGTATGTTCCACAAACATTTTAAGAAAGCGGGTATGGTTTGATCCATGGAGAAAAAAAGACGAGAGGGATTAAGGCTTGATCCGCGCGCCGGGCTGTTACTGCTGGCGCTTGCGAATGTCATCATGCTTGTGCAGGACGATCCTGCGATACAGATCGCATGGATCGGCTGCCTGACCGTGCTGTATCTGCTCTGTGGCAGGATAAAAAGCGGCTTTCAGTGGCTTTTTGTGTATCTGATGCTTTATGCGTTTCAGTGGATGGTGCTTCCGGCGGCGCCGGGAGTGGTCATTTCCTGCTTTTCGATTTTTATAAACTACGCAAGGCGGATGTACCCGTGTATGATGATCGGATGGCTGATCCTAAAGACGGTTTCCCTGCGCGAGTTTATCGTGGCGCTCCGCGCGCTTTACATTCCACAGACAGTCATTATACCGATTTCCGTGACACTGCGGTATTTCCCTGCGATCCGCGAGGAAAGCGGGTATATCCGGGATGCCATGAAATTAAAAAATCTGCATGGAGGCGAAAAAGTGGAAGCCTTTGTTGTGCCGCTTATGATGTCGGCGGTCAATACGGCGGAAGAGCTTGCGGCTGCGGCAGTGACGAGGGGCATCGAAAGTCCGGTAAAAAAGACGAGTACCGTCCAATTACATATCGGAGTGATGGACTGCATCTGCATTTTGGTGGCAGCGGGATTTTTGGTGGCAGCGCTTGCTGTCTGAGAGGAGGAAACGTATGATTACGATCGATCAGGTATCTTTTGCTTATGCGGAGGGAAAAAATTCACTGCGTGACGTAAGTTTGACGATCCATCCGGGAGAGTGCGTGCTTCTCTGCGGGGAAAGCGGCTGCGGCAAAACAACGGTCACCAAACTGATCAATGGGCTGATCCCGCATTTTACCGCGGACGGACAATTACAGGGCGACGTCACGGTTGCGGGTATGCCGGTGCGCGATACCGCGGTCTATGAACTGGCAAAAGAAGTCGGTTCGGTATTTCAGAATCCGAAAAGCCAGTTTTTCCATCTGGATACGGACAGTGAGCTGGAATTTGGACTGGAAAATGAAGGCGTCCCGCCGGAACAGATCAAATCCCGCGTCGAGACGACCGTCCGGCAGTTAAAAATAAAAAAGCTGATGCACCGGAATATTTTTTCACTTTCGGGCGGAGAAAAACAGCTTTTGGCGTTCGCAAGCGTGTATGCCATGAATCCGCAGATCTATACCTTAGATGAACCAACGGCAAATCTGGATGAAGAGGCGATTGAAAAACTGAGAAAGCAGCTGATCCGTCTGAAAGAAGAGGGAAAAACGGTTGTGATCGCAGAGCACCGGCTGTACTTTCTGGCGGATCTTGTGGATCGCGCGGTCTATATCCGGGATGGAAGGATTGAAAAAAGCTTTTCAAAGGCAGAATTTCTTGCCATGGAGGAAACGGAGCGGATCCGGCTGGGACTTAGAAAATTAAAAAGGACCACGTTAGATCTGGAAAAAGCCCGTGCCTATGAGGCGGGAAAAGGACTCGGGATCTGTGGACTTGGCTGTGGCTACAAGGATGAGCCGGATGTGATAAAGGATCTCTCGTTTACCGCGTATCCGGGTGAGGTGCTTGGAATTTCCGGGCACAACGGTGTGGGAAAGACAACACTGATCCGCTGTCTGTGCGGACTGATCCGGGAGCAGAAAGGAAGTATCTCCCTGGAAGGGGATGTGTTAAAGCGAAAGCAGAGACAGAAAAACTGCTTTTTAGTCATGCAGGATGTAAACCATCAGCTTTTTTCGGACAGCGTTTTTGGCGAGTGTGAACAGGCGGGAGCGTCGGATGAAGCAGGGATAAGAGAAGCGCTTGCGCAGTTTGATCTCGGTGATTACGAAGAAACGCATCCGATGGCATTGTCCGGCGGGCAGAAACAGCGACTTGCGGTGGCAACAGCGGTGCTTTCCGGAAAAAAGGTACTGATCTTTGACGAGCCGACGAGCGGACTGGACTACCGCCATATGAAGGAAGTCTGCGAGATGGTGCGAAATCTCGCGAAAGCGGGAAAGATCGTGCTTGTGGTGTCACATGACAGGGAATTCATGCAGGACGCGTGTGACAGGATATTGATGCTTGGAGAAAAGGAGGAAGAGGCATGAAAGAAGAAGGGATCGGGCAGGCAAGAGGCATTCTGCTGGCGAAAAGCGACGGATGCAGTGTGTATCAGTTCCGCAACGAGACCGGTGACGGCACGATGACCTGCTATGAAGTGTTTCCGGGCGCGATGTTGAGCTTCAATGATTTTCATGTGAAATATTTTGATTCCGAATATGTGCCGGGCAGAAATATGTTTGTCATTGACCATTGCAGAGAGGGAAAAATGGAATATCTGGCGGCGGAAAATGCCTACGCTTATGTTGGAGCCGGGGACATCAAGATGGACCGCAGGCTCACGCATACCGGGCGTTTTGTATTCCCGTCGAGCCATTATCACGGGCTGACGATCGGCTTTGATATGGAGATCGCGGCGGCGGCAAGAGCGGCGCAGTGCGAGGAATTTATCTTAAAACTGCCGCAGGGCTATGATACCCCGGCGGGGGAGGCGGGAAAACGGCTGTCCGGCGGAGAAAAACAGAGGATCGCCATTGCCCGTATGATGTTAAAGAACGCGCCGATCGTTATCTTAGATGAAGCGACGGCATTTACCGATCCGGAGAATGAGGATAAGATCCAGCAGAGTATCGCGGCACTGACCAAGGGGAAGACGCTTCTTGTCATTGCGCACCGTCTCTCAACGATAAAGCAGGCGGACAATATCGTAGTCTTAAAGAATGGTGCGATTGTTGCGCACGGAACGCAGGAAGAGCTGCTTGAAAATTGCCCGCTCTATCAGGATATGTGGAAAGCGCATATCGGAGCAAAGGAATGGGCGGTATCGTCAGCCGGAAAGGAGGAAAAGGCATATGTTTAAGACAATAGGACGCATCATCAACTGGTGCGGGGAATTTAAAGGAAAGCTTTACATCGGGTTTATCTTTTCTTTCCTTTCCAATATTTTCGCGGCAATGCCTGTCATGGTCGCCGCGTATACGGTGGGAATGCTGATGGAGGCGGAAAAAGGAAGCGGCACGTTTGACCGCAAATGGATCGGATACAGTATCTTGATCATTTTGGGACTCGTTTTCTTCCGTTTCCTGTTTGATTACCTGCGGGCAAAATTTCAGGAAGCGATCGGTTATGAGCTGATAGCAAGAGACCGGCTTGCGGTCGGAGATGCCCTAAAGCGTGTATCCCTCGGATATTTTCAGCAGATGAACACCGGAAATATCTTAAGCTCGATCACAACAGGGATCGGAACGCTGGAAACCATGGGAATCCGTATGATCAACAGCTTTATCGGCGGCTATCTGAATTTCCTTGTTGTATTTCTCTGCCTTTGCGTATTCAGTCCGGTTACCGCACTGATCGCGCTTGCGGCAGCAGCCGTATCCTTTGTTTTTCTGCTTGTGATCTCATGGTACAGCACGAAAAACGCGCCGGTGGAGGCAAAGGCGAACCGCGATATGACAGGATCGATCCTGGAATACGCAAGAGGACTTTCGGTCGTAAAATCCTTCGGACAGAGCGGAGCGTCCATGCAGGCGCTTTCCGATGCGGTCGGTGACAGCAGACGGATCCACTTAAAGATCGAGTGGGGATTTATCCCGTCGAACAGCCTGCACCTTCTGGCATTGAAATGTGGTTCGGTCGGGCTTGCGCTGGCATCCTTTTTCATGACACTGAACGGACAGATGGATTTTTCCATGATGCTCATCTTTGTATTCTTTTCATTTGAGATCTTTGCGAGCGTGGAACCGATCAGCGACAGCGCCCATGTATTAAGTATCATCGAGGACGCGATGGATCAGCTGGATGCCCTGAAAAAAGAAAACTATATTGACAGCGACGGAAAGGACATTCCGTTAAACCATTATGACATTGCATTTGAACATGTAAACTTTGGCTATGACAGCAGAACGATCTTAAAGGATGTAAGCTTTCAGATACCGGAAAAGACTTCGACCGCGATCGTCGGACCGTCGGGTTCCGGAAAAACAACGATCTGCAGCCTGATCGCGCGTTTTTATGACGCAAACGGCGGAAACATCCGTATCGGCGGCCACAATATCAAAGAGCTGACCTGCGACAGTCTGCTCTCCAATATTTCCATGGTGTTCCAGAACGTGTATCTGTTTCATGACACGATACGCGCGAATATCTGTTTCGGAAAACCGGACGCAACGGAAGCGGAGATGCTCGAAGCAGCGAAAAAAGCGTGCTGCCATGACTTTATCATGGAACTGCCGGATGGCTATGACACGGTGATCGGAGAGGGCGGCGATACGCTCTCCGGCGGACAGAAACAGCGTATTTCCATTGCGAGAGCCATGTTAAAGGACGCGCCGATCATCATCCTCGATGAGGCAACGGCAAGTATCGATCCGGAAAACGAGCATCTGATCCAGAATGCGGTGACGGAGCTGACAAGAGGAAAGACGATCATTACGATCGCGCACCGGCTTGCCACGATCGAGCAGGCAGATCAGATCCTGGTTGTGGATGACGGGCGGATCGCGGAGAGCGGTACGCATGAGGAACTGATCCGTCAGGACGGAAAATACAAGCAGTTTGTAGAGATCCGAAAGAAAGCGGAAGGCTGGAAGATTAGCTAAAAGAAGTGTAATACAAAAAAGAAGCCGGCACGGGAAAATTCCTGTGCCGGTTTCTTTAGCTATTGTGGCAATGGACATTCGCTGCAATAAGGGGATCAGCCGATATGCGCAGCTCCGATCGCGCGGATATCCATCGGATATACGTTCTCCTTGCCGACATACTGGGCAATGTAGTTTACATAATTTTCCATTTCCGCTTCCGGTACGATCGCTGCGATCACACCGGCAAATCCACCGCCGTGTACGCGGCACATACCGTCGTTGATCTTCTTTAAGAAAAGTTTGGTCAGTGCCAGTGTGCGCGTGATCTTCTGCTCATGGCAGTCCTGCATGGAGTAGCAGTTCTGGAGCAGTTCCCAGGAAGAATTGCCGGATTCGTCCATGAGGCGGAGCACATCGTCGTATTTTTTGTTTCGGATCGCTTCAGCTGCCTGTTCTACACGGGAAGTCTCTTCAAAGAAGTGGATCGCGCGCAGCAGGGCTCTGTCGTCTTCAATCTCGTTGCAGTGAGCGAGGAGATCGTCTAAAGTGGTCTCGTGCAGCAGTTCCTTGCCGAGTATCTTTGCGACTGCCTTCATCTCATCCGGGATCTCGGAATATTCACGGCTTAAGTCCGCATGATTTTTTCCGGTGTTTACGATGACGAGACGATAGCCGAACATTCCAAAGGAGAAATCCAGTTTCTGGTATTTTAAGTCGTTTCGATCCGCAAAATCAAAGAGTACCGGGCCGCCGACCGCGCATGCCATCTGATCCATCATGCCGGAGCTCTTATCCCAGTAAACATTTTCCGCGTACTGTCCGATCTTTGCGTAGTCGGTAAATGTCATTTTTTCATTGTTAAAGAAGTGGTTTACGATCGAGCAGACCAGCATCTCAAAGGAAGCGGAGGAGCTGACACCCGCAGCCGCAATTACGTTGGTGCTCACATAAGCGTCAAAGCCTGCGGTTTTAAAACCGTTTTTCTTTGCGCCTTCCATCATTCCGGCAACTAACGCAGGTGTTCCTGCCGGATAATTCTCACGGGTCAGTTTGGTGAGATCTACAACGATCTCATCGTAGCCTTCACTGGTGATGCGGATGATGTCAGAGTCGTTCGGGCATGCGGCACCGATCGTGTCGAGGTTGATGCTGCCGGCGATTACTTTTCCGCCGTTGTGGTCGGTGTGGTTTCCGATGATCTCGGTTCTTCCCGGGGAAGTAAAGTATTCCGCGTGATCGTGATGATAGATCTTTTCAAAATTGTCTGCGAGGCTCTCAAAACGTGCGCCGCATTTTTCGGTTTCTCCGTAAATTTCTTTTAATTTTGCCTGTTCCGGTAAATTCATATTATCGTCTCCTGTTCTTTTTATTTTTCTTTGATACCGTTTTTCGTTTCTGATCTTATTATAACGCGCAGATGAGAAAATACCTTGATAAATCTGTGATAAATAAGGAAAATATTGCGCTTCTTTGTGAAAATGGTGTATATTAAAGGTAATTTATTGCGTGAAAGGAGAGGAAAACGATGCAGATCGTCACCAACCAGTTTCAAAAGGAACTAAAAAAGCACGGCAGTGACCATTTTCCGTTTCTGGTCAGCTATGAGAAGCTCTCCGGGTACGAGCAGGGGTATTTTATGTGGCACTGGCATCCGGAGATTGAGATCACACTGGTCAGACAGGGAACGATGTGTTACAAGGTGAATGACCGGTGCTACCACTTAAAGACCGGGGATCTTTTGTTTGACAATTCCAATGTCCTTCATGCCGGGAGCATGGAGCAGAAGGAGGACTGCGATTATGTCTCGGTGACGTTTGATCCGAAGCTCATCTATGGATTTTTCCAGAGCACGATCTGTACGCGGTATGTGGAACCGGTGACGCAGGATTTTTCGCTGCCGGCGATCCACATTGATGGTTCGGCAGACTGGCACGGCAGATTCGCGGAGCTGATGCGCGAAGTCATTGCGCTTGATAAGGAGCGGCCGGAATATTATGAACTGGATATCACGATCCGTTTGCAGATGCTCTGGAAACTGCTGTTAGAGCACAGGAGGCCGGGCGAGGGGATCGCTTCCCATAACGCGACCGAGTATGAGCGGATCAAAAAGATCATTTCCTATATCGATCAGAATTATCAGGAACGGATCACGCTAAAGGATATCGCGGATCACATCCATCTGTGTGAGAGTGAGTGTACGAGACTGTTCCGGCGTTATATGAATGTCACGCTCTTTTCCTTTTTACAGGAGTACCGCATCGAGCGGAGTCTCGAATATCTAAACGGCGGGGAGACGATCAGTGACATTGCGGGAAAAGTGGGATTCGCGGATCCGAATTATTACTCCAAGGTGTTTGCGAAGATCAAGGGATGCAGCCCGAGGGAATACCGGAAGCGGCAGTGAAAAAAATGACTGGGGGAATCGGATAACCATACTTATATCAAAGAATTTTCCACCTCATGTCTTCTTTTGTCTACTGACAACGGAAGGCGGGAGGTTTTATAATAACTGCATAAGAAAAATTGTGAAGCATTGATAAGGAAAAGGATGGGATATATGATGTTACAGGCAATGGAAACTGGAAAAGTACACCTGCTGCCGGGGCTTTTCGCGGAGCGGGCAGAGGTAAACAGAGCGTATTTAATGGAACTGGAAAATCAGGGGCTTTTGCAGAATTTTTATCTGGAGGCAGGCATCATCATGCCGGGACTGCAGGTGGTGGAAGACCCGGAGACGGCGCTGCTGCACTGGGGCTGGGAAGCGCCGACCTGCCAGCTTCGCGGGCATTTTTTAGGACACTGGATGTCGGCGGCGGCAAAGCTTGTTGCGGCGACAGGGGATGTGGAATTAAAAGCAAAGCTCATAAAGATCGTGGATGAACTGGAAAAATGCCAGAAATTAAACGGCGGACAGTGGATCGGACCGATCCCGGAAAAATATTTCAAGAAGCTGGAGAGAGAAGAATACATCTGGTCGCCGCAGTATGTGATGCATAAGACATTGCTCGGACTGATGCATGCGTATCAGTACGCCGGGATCGAGCAGTCACTTGCGATCTTGGACGGGATCAGCGACTGGTATGTGGACTGGGTAAAGGATATGGAAGTAAAAAATCCGCACGCGGTGTACAGCGGCGAGGAAGGCGGCATGTTGGAGGTATGGGCGACGCTTTACGAACTGACCGGTGAGGAGAAATATCTTGCTCTGGCAAAAGCGTACGATCATCCGTCTATTTTCCGCAAGCTGGAAGAAGGAAAGGACGCGCTGACAAACTGCCATGCAAACGCCAGCATCCCGTGGGCGCATGGCGCGGCAAAAATGTATGAGATCACCGGGGATGACCGATGGAAAAAGTTGGCAGAGGATTTCTTCCGATTTGCGGTGACGGAGCGTGGAACCTACTGCACCGGCGGACAGAACGCGGGTGAATTCTGGGTGCCGCCAAAGATGCAGGGACATTTCCTGGGTGACCGCAATCAGGAATTCTGCACGGTCTACAATATGGTGCGTCTGGCGGACTATCTGTATCGTTTTACCGGAAAGGCAGAGTACGCCGATTATATCGAAAAAAATCTCTATAACGGATTTTTGGCGCAGCAGAACAAACATACCGGACTGCCGACGTATTTTCTGCCGCTTCGTGCCGGAGCGAAAAAGAAATGGGGAACAAAGACCAGGGATTTCTGGTGCTGCTACGGAACGATGGTGCAGGCACAGACGCTGTACCCGGAACTCTGCTGTTTTTCGGAGGAGGAGAAAGACCGGCTTGTGATCGGTCAGTATATTCCGTCCGAAGTGACCTGGGGAGAAGGGGAAAAACGCGTTACAGTCTCGCAGAGTGTGGATATGAAATCCTACAACGCGCAGGCATTTTTCGATGAAAAAGACGAGAGCCAGATGTCAAGATGGCTGCTCAAATTCACGGTGAAGGCGAACCGGCATTTTACACTGTCCTTACGCGTGCCGCGGTGGGTAAAGAGCGCACCGGAGGTGACGATAAACGGACAAAAACCGGAATCCATGGAAATTACAGAGGGGTATCTGAATCTGGAGCGTGACTGGGCGGAGGATGAGATCACGGTCTATTTCCCGGCGGGACTTACGCTTGAAAATCTCCCGGATGCGCCGGAACTCGCGGCAGTGCTGGAAGGGCCGATCGTTCTGGCTTCACTGAGCGATGCCGACCGCGGACTTAAAATTACCGGAAAACCGGAGGATGCGATACAGCCGAGATATGAGCACACCTATGATGTATTCCCGTGGCAGCAGAGCACCTATCAGACGGTGGGACAGGCACAGAATGAAAAGCTGGTACCGCTCTATGATGTGACGGATGAATCGTATACGGTATACCACACGATATCGTAGCGCATTACCGGTAACGCCTGCGGTAATCCGTGGGCGTACACTGTTCAAACTTTTTAAAAACTTTCATAAAGTATTTTTCATCAGGGAAACCGCAGGAATATGCGGTTTCTTTTATGCTGAGGTCATAGTTGGAAAGCAGCTTTTTGGACGCCTCGATGCGCAGACGATTGGTATAGGAGACCAGAGAGAGCCCCATGTGCCGTTTAAATAGGGAGGAAAGATAATCAGCCTGATAACCGACGGCATCTGCCAGTTCTTCCACGAAAAAAGAGCGGCGGTAATTGGCGTGGATCCAGTCGCAGGCGGCAGGGATGACGGCGGGAATACCGGAAGAATTCTTTTTGTCTGAACTCTGCGGAGTGGAGGACAGTTCCATGAGCAGCAGGCTTGTGGTGTAGTCGAGCATGAGCGGCGCGTTTTTACATTCGTCCAGTGACAGATCGGTCAGGCGGCGAAAGAGCGAGAGGATCCTGCCCGGAGACACCAGCTTTCCGTATTCCGGGAAAAAGTAGGCGGAGTCCTGGCAGGAAAAAGTGTCAGCAACGGCACGAAACGGCGGAGCCGCGAAAAAATGCACCCAGAAATAGGAAAGGCTGCCGGTGGAAGCCCGGTGTCCGAAATGTTCTTCGCCCTCATGGAGAAAAATATAGTGATTTGGCGGTACGGTATACGGAATACCGTTTGCGGTAAGGTACAAGGTTCCCTCGGTGACAAGGATCAGCACGTTGATCGAAAGCGTGCGGCGCTGATGCAAAAAGCCGTCTCTGCTGATCAGCTGTCCGCATACATCACAGGAGAGCGGACGGTCTGTCGTTGAAGAAAAATACCGGATCGTGTGATCTGTCATTGCCATAAGAACCTCCCTAACCGCTTTGTTTTGAATCATCATATCACGGCAGGGATCGGATTTCAAGGAAGCGAAACAGCCCGGAGCCGACGAGGACGAGCAGGATGATCGCGGTGAAAAATAAAAAATGCAAAGCATACTTGACACAAAATGCAAAGTGAACTATACTTTACTTGCAAAGTTAGCTATGCAAAAAAAGAATAGAGAGGGATTTCTTATGAAAAACCGGATCAAGGAGCTTCGCAAGGAGAATAAGCTGTCCCAGAGTGAACTGGCAGATATCGTAGGAACCACGCGCCAGACGATCACATCGATCGAGGTTGGTAAATACACCGCTTCGCTGGGACTTGCATATAAGATCGCGCATCACTTTAACCTGACCATCGAAGAAGTCTTTGACTTCAGCGACATTGAGAACGAGGAGTAATTATTATGGAAAAGAAGATTATGAAAATGAAACAGGAAATCGCAGAACAGAACAGATTTTACGGAGTGCTTGCCGTGCTTGGGCTTATCGCGGTGTGTGCAATGTCATCGGGCGTGATCACTTCACGCTACAGCGATCTGCATGCGGCAGAATTTGTCCATGGATTTATCGTCGGGATCGTGATCGTCATTGAGATCCTCTCCCTGTATAAAATAGTAAAAAACCACAGTGTTTTAAAAGACGAGACCGCGTTAGCACGTCTGTACAATGAACTGCATGATGAGCGCGCCTTACAGATCAGGGCGCTGTCCGGTCAGAAAGGACTTCAGATCACCATGGTAGCCGCGCTGGCAGTCGGACTTGTGGTCAGCTTTTTCAGCCTTGAGGCATTCCTTGGGATCCTTGGAGTGGTCATGCTTGCCGGAATCGTAGAGAAATGCTGTCTGGTATATTACAACCGTACTTACACCGGAGAATAGAAGAAAAAACGCTGACGCCGATGGGGCAGATGGTTATCGTGGACGGACATGATATGTGCGTATATTCCGGCGGAACGGGGAACGTCACACTGGTATTTCTGTCAGGAGGAGGCACCTGCGCGCCGATCCTGGATTTTCAGTCGCTCGATTCCCTGCTCTTAGATGATTATAAGGTTGCGGTGGTAGAAAGATTCGGATACGGATTCAGTGATGTCACGGATAAAAGCAGACGTCTCGATTCTGTTTTGGAGGATACCAGACAGGCATTAAAAGAGGCAGGATGTGAGGCACCGTATATGCTGTGTCCGCATTCCATGTCGGGGCTGGAGGCACTTTACTGGGTACAGACATATCCGGATGAGATGCAGGCGATCATCGGGCTTGATATGGCGGTGCCGGAGTATTATGCGGATATGAAAGTAAATATGCCGATGCTGAAATTGACAGGAGTTGCCGCACGGATCGGGCTTACGAGACTGATCCCGGGAGTCTGGGAAGGTGAAGCGGTAAAGAGGGGCACGTTATCCGACAAAGAAAAGGAGACGTACCAGGCGCTTTTTTATCGGAAAACGGCAACGGAGACCATGTTAAACGAGTATCAGGCAGTCGGGGAGAACGCGCGTATGGTGGCAGAGCGTCCGATCCCACAGATCCCGATGTTACTTTTTGTTTCGAATGGAACGGGAACCGGATTTGATACGGACACCTGGCGTAAGATACCGGAAAAGTATCTTGCGGATGCAGAGGATGGACAGATCATAACGCTCGACTGTCCGCACTATGTCCAGGATTATGAATATGAAAAGATCGCGGGGGATATCGAAGAATTTCTGCGGGCGAAAATGTGAGAAACAGTTGAAGAAAATGCCCGGAACATAGTATAATATCTGTTTAGAAACAAACAGGAAAGAGGAAGATGGATGAGCATTTTTAAAAAGAAACTGACGGTAAATGAAGCCATAAACAAGGCGCATACATCACAAAACGCACTTTTGATCGACTGCAGGATCAAGGAGGAATACAGCCACGGACATGTTGCCGGAGCGATCAACATTCCGCTTGAGAAGATGACCGCAGACCGCGTGCTGCGAAGAATTCCGGATAAGGAAAAAGAGCTGTATATCATCGGAAGTTACAGCTATAAGCCGCAGAACGCAGTGAGAACCTTAAAAAAGATGGGTTACAAGCGTGCGGTATTTGGCGGATATATGGAAGAACATTACGGGGTACTGAAAAAGTAAAAAAGCGGGAGAGAGTCAGGATAAGAAAGAGATTATAAAAATGGGAAAAACATTAGTAGCATATTTCAGTGCAAGCGGAGTGACCGCAAAGGTTGCGGAAAAAGTGGCAAAGGCGGCAGAAGCGGATCTTTTTGAGATCAGGCCGGAAGTGCCTTACACCAAGGTAGACTTAAACTGGATGGACAAGCAGGCAAGAAGTACGGTAGAGATGAATGATCCGGCTTCCAGACCAAAGACGACCGGAACCGTAGAGAAGCTTGCGCCTTCGGTGGACGCGTCCGCGAAGTTCGTCTCCGAAAAGTTACTGAACCGCGCGACAGAGGCAGACATTGCCGGCTGGTTAAAGACGTGGATGTAGGGGGAACGAACCAAAAAATAATCACTGCCAATCTAAAGAAAATATAGGTAAAGCTAAAAATAATATGGCATAACCTAAAAATTTTACCTTTCTTTTTGGCGGAGTATCGTATATGATAATAGCAGAGATGCAAAGAGGCATGAACATTGAAAAATGTGCATGTCTCTTTTTTCTTTTCAGAAAAGAGCGATTGGTTCAGACGAAAAGGAGGGAATGACATGGAAAAATTGGAAGGAAAGGTAGCGGTGATCACCGGCGCGTCCAAAGGCATCGGTGAGGGGATCGCGAAAGTATACGCAAAATATGGCGCCAAATGTGTTCTGGCTGCGCGGGGCCCAAAAGTTTTGGAACTGGCAGAAGAGTTACGGAAACAGGGATATGAAGCCATTGGCGTTCAGACAGATGTTTCCGATTTCCAAAGTGTGGAAAAGCTGGTTTGTACCGCGGAAGAAACTTACGGACCGGTGGATATCCTGGTCAATAATGCAGGGATCTGTGTATTGGAAGACTTTTTAAGCGCAGATTCGTTCGAGAACAGGGACAAACATTTTGATATTAATATAAAGGGCGTCTGGAATACGACAAAGGCAGTGCTCCCAAGCATGTTTAAAACGGGTGCTGGGGCGATCGTTATTATGAGTTCTGTGACGGGAGATATGGTTGCGGATCCCGGAGAGGTTGCCTACGCAACATCAAAGGCGGCACTGGTCGGATTTACCAAAGCGATGGCGCGGGAAGTAGCGGACAAAAAAATCCGCGTGAATGCAATCTGTCCCGGATATGTTTTAACACCGTTGGTGGAAGGCATGGCAAAACAGTCAGATCCGGAAGATCCAAAGCGTGCGATCCAGGCGATCGCGGATGCAGTTCCGCTCGGACGTCTGGCGGATCCGACCGAGATCGGAGAACTTGCGGCGTTTCTTGGAAGCAGTGAATCCAGTTATATTACGGGAGCGCAGATCGTAATCGATGGCGGAAGCACGTTACCGGAAACCACATCCATGGGACAGTAAGCCGGAGAAGATCCGGGAAAAGGTGGTGGGACAATGCAGTATGTTGGAATTTACGATAAAAACGGATATGTGGCAGAACAGATCAAAAGCATGAAGTTCTGGTCGGTCAGAAATGATTTTGAACTGACAGAGATCATCTATGATAAAAATGAAATATTTACATATCTGAACAGTCACCGCCCCAATATTTTTCTTCTGGTGGAAGAAAAAAACGAAGGATTCGCGTCAGAGCATTTAAAAGAGATCACCAGCCTGTTTCTTGGGGTGAAGGTCATATGGATCGGACATGAGAAGTCCTACGAGATTGTAAGAAAAATATTTCTTGCGGGAGCGTTTGATTACCTGATACAGCCGGTGGATGAAAAGATGTTAGAGGATTCGCTGATCCGTGTATATGATGTGATCGGGCTTGGATATGTGGTCAATGACCTTCAGATGAAAGTGGATGCCCTCATTGATAATATCTTTTTGGGCGGCGGACAGGAAGAGCTCATCATACAAAATATCATAGACCAGATTTACGAAGACTGGAAACAGGATGCAATCAACTGTCAGCTGATCGCGGATAAAGCGAAAAATCATATCTATGAGATCCTGATCGACCGAAAGCCGTGGCTGGAGAAATTTTTATATCGAAATGACTTTACCTATAAGTTTGGTTTCTCCCTTTTGCGGAAAGAAGAGATCATGAAAGACTGGGTGCGCTGCTTTAAAGAGGCAAGCAAAATGGTCGTGAAATATCAGATGATCGATGACAGGCTGGTTTATCGCATTGGAAAATATGTGGTGGTCCATGTGGATGAAAAACTTTCGCTGGAAAGTGTGGCAAAGGGAGTTTATCTGAATCCGAGCTATGTCAGTCATATTTTCAAAAAAGTGACAGGAATGAGCTTTACCGATTATATGACGGAAGTTAAGGTGGACCGCGCAAAGGTACTTTTAAGAGACAGCAAACTAAAGATTTACGATGTGGCGGCAACGGTTGGATATTCCAATTCAGAGTATTTTGCCAAGACATTCCGGAAAAAAACAGGGTATGCACCGGTCGTTTACCAGAAGATGCTGGCAGAACTATACGACCAGAATGAAAAATAAAAATAGCAGAAAAGGAGATAAGATCATGGGAAAATCAGTTTGTGAAGAAGCATTTAAATTATCAAAAGAAGAAGTATTTGACAAGTCGATGACTTACTGGAACAGCGGAAAGACAAAAGAGTGGCTGGATTTAAAGATCGATCTTCTGATCGGAAAAAGAGAAGGCTATTATTTCTGGGATATGGATGGCAAAAAGCTGATGGATGTCCATATCAATGGAGGAACCTACAGTCTCGGACATAGAAATCCTGAGGTTATCGAGGCACTGAAGGAAGCGACAGATTATGTGGATATCGGAAATCATCACTTCCCGTCACCGCTGAAAGCGATGCTTGCGGAAACGGTGATCAAAGCGTCACCGGAAGGTATGAAACATGTGATCTATGGCTCAAGTGGCGGAGAGATCGTGGATTTCGCTTTGAAATGCGCAAGGGCGGCGACCAAACGGAAAAAGATCGTGTGCATCCAGAATGCGTATCATGGGCATACCGGACTTGCGGTAGCGGCAGGAAATGACCGTTACTCCAAGATCTTTCTGGCGGACAAAGGACCGGATGAGTATATCAAGGTGCCGTTTAATGATGTCGCGGCGATGGAAGAAGCATTAAAAGGCGGGGATGTTGCGGCTGCCATTTTGGAGACGATCCCGGCAACCTACGGTTTCCTGATGCCGGAGGAGGGATATCTCCCGGCGGTCAAGGCATTGTGCGAAAAATACGGAACACTCTACATTGCGGATGAAGTACAGACCGGACTTATGAGAAGCGGTGAGATGTGGGCGATTACCAAATATGGAGTGACACCGGATATTATCGTGACCTCCAAAGGATTTTCCGGCGGCATTTATCCGATCTCCGCAGCGATCCTGAATGAGAAGGCATCTTACTGGATGACACAGGATGGCAGCGCCCACATGGCGACGTTCGGCGGGGCAGAGTTAGGCTGTGCATGCGCGCTCAAGGTATTTGAGATACTGAATCGTCCGGAAACCAAGAAAAATATTGATTTCATTTCGGATTATCTGAGAAAAGGACTGGATAAGATCCGTGAGGAAAACCCGGACATTTTTACCGGTATCCGCCAGTGCGGTACGATCATGGGACTGGAATTTGCGGGAAAAGAAGGCGCGATACCGGTTATGCAGCACTTGTATCAGAACGGAGTATGGGCGATCTATTCGCAGCTTGATCCGCATGTACTGCAGTTTAAGCCTGGAATTCTTGCAAGTAAGGAGTATTGCGATGAACTGCTTGAGAAAATGGAAAAGGGAATCAGGGAAGCAAGGGAAGATATTCTGGCACAGGCATAGGAGGATACGCGATGGCATTTGAAAATACAGAATTATTTGATCAGATCGCAACAGACGCATTGAAAAATTACGGATGGGAAGATACCGATGAATCAAAGTTGATCGTTCTTTCTGAAAATGCGACCTATATGGTGAAAAATAAAGAAACCGGAGAAAAGGACGGCGTGCTCCGCATCAGCCGTCCGGGTTATCACACATTGGAGGAACTGAATTCCGAGATGAAGTGGTTAAACCAGATCAATGAATATACACCGCTTATTGTCGCAAATCCGATCAAAGGATTAAACGGGGAAGACATTCAGGTGGTAAAAGGAAATGACGGAAGAAATTACTACTGCGTGATCTGTGAGTATCTTCCGGGAGATCCGCCGGATGAGAACAATGAAGCGCAGATGGTAAAGCAGTTTTCTTACCTAGGAGAGACGACGGCATATCTTCACCGCCAGACAGAAATCTGGAACGGAACGGCGAAGCTGGATCGGATGGAATGGAACTATGACACGATCATCGGTGATCATGCGGCATGGGGAAGATGGCAGGATTTTCCGGATATGACACCGAAAGCGCAGAGAATGCTGGAAGAAGTTGCGGTCATCATAAAAAAACGTTTGCAGCGATATGGCAAGACAGAAAATAATTACGGACTGATCCATGCGGATCTGCGGCTTGCCAATCTGCTGTTAGAAGGAGATCAGATAAAGGTCATTGATTTTGATGACTGTGGGTTTGGCTGGCATCTGCATGATCTGGCGTCTGCGCTCAGTTTTATGGAAGAAAAGCCGATCGTGCCAAAATTAGTAAATGCATGGCTGGATGGTTATCGTAAAGTACTGCCGTTTACAGATACCGATTTTGAAGAAATAGATACCTTTATCATGCTGCGGCGGCTTCAGCTGACCGCATGGCTGGCAAGTCATAAGGAATCCGGTCCGGTGGCAGAACTCAGTGTTGGCTGGATGGACGGGACGATTGAGCTGGCAGAACGTTATTTGCGGTTGTTTGGGTAGCAGGGGGATAAAACATAAAAGGAGGAATGTTTATGAGTGATGTTGTTATAACAGAAAAGAAAGCGGGCGTATTGTCCAAATCGATGAAACTCGTTTATGTTTACGCAATGGCGACAGGTGCAATTTTTACCTTTATGTGTTATTGGGATGGAATTTTTATGTCCTACACAGGACCGGCGACCTTCCTTGCGTTTGCGCTTATGACGCTTGCAGTTCTGCCTACGGCATTTGTCTATGCAGAGTATTCGACAATGCTGCCAAGTACGGGTTCCTGTCTGGTCTTTAATACGGTAGGCTTAAACAAGCATGCCGGTTTCTGGTCGGCGTGGCTTATCATGTGTGCCTGGATTGCGGTGCCGGCAGCCGGAGTGCTCGGAATCATAGACTGGCTGAATTATCAGTTTCATCTGAATCTGGTAGGAACAAAAGCAGTCATTGTAGGAGCTTTGGTCTTATGCGCATGGTGCGTGCTCAGTATGTATAAAAATGTGGTAGCCGGAAAAGTACAGTCCTTTATGCTGTTTGCCGGAATCGCGGGTATTTTGATCTGCTCCGTCATGTTTTTATGCAGCGGACACTGGAGCATTTCCAATTTCACAGACTTTTTTACTAGCAGTAATATGAAACAGTACGGCGGAAGCTTTGCTTCTACCGGAGTAGCCTGGATCGTCGGCTGTTCCTTTATGATCACACCGTATTTTGGTTTTGAGACAGTGCCGGCGATGGTCGAGGAAGGAGATTTCCCGATCAAAGACCAGAAAAAGGCAATTCTTGGTTCGGTACTTACCTGTGGCGCTATTTATACGATCTTTTATTTCTGTATGGCAGGTGTTATGCCATGGGGCGAAATGACCAACAACGGAGACTGTTCCCCGTTCATCACATTTAATGCGTTAAAGACATGTTTCGGTGATAAAATCGCATGGTTCGTTTTGGTTATGGGTATTGTCGGTGTTGTATTCCCGATCGGAACCTCTGTGCTGGGCTTCTGGTATTCAGGTGTCCGTATGATCTTTGCGATGGGACGTCAGAATTTCCTTCCAAAACAGTTTTCTTATACGAATAAGTACAATCAGCCGATATTGCCAAATATCCTGATACTTCTTGTCAGCATCGGTTTTATCGCAATGCAGTCCATTACCGCATTTTTTGATCTGATGGCATTTGCATGCGCGCTGTGTTATGTGATCACATCCATTTCTTCTCTGGTGGCAGATAAGAAGCATCCGGAGTGGGAAAGACCATATAAATGCGCGAAAGCGTTAAAAATCGCGTCCCTGATCATTATGGCGGTCATCGCGTTCTTCTGTACGATCGGTATCAAACGTACGACATGGATCGGATTTATCGGTTATATCGGTGTAGGCGCACTGCTGTGGTTATACATGATCTTCATCAAATGGCCGAAAGAAAAGGTATGGATGAAGACACCGGATGGTGAAAAAGAATTTTAGAGAGGGGAGTGGATGTATGATGAAAGAGTTAGAGATTATCATAAAGCCGGAAAAGCTGGAAAATTTAAAACGGATTCTGGACAGTGAAGGCGCCGGAGGCGTTATGATCTCCACAATTTTTGGCTACGGCAGACAAAAAGGTGTAAAACAGGTTTATACCAGAGATGACAATATCGGAGTAAATCTGCTTCCGAAATTGAGTGTCCGAACGGTTGTGACGGATGACATGGTAGATGGGATCATAAAGAAGGTGCTTTTGGAGTTAAATACCGGAAGCTTCGGCGACGGAAAGATCTTTGTGAAAGATATTGAAAATGCAGTGAAAATCCGTACCGGTGAGACGGGAGAAGAAGCATTGTAGGAGAGAAGTAAAAAGAAGAAATACCCTTGTTACTGACAAAACAGTAACGAGGGTATTTTTATGTTTAAAAGCGAAGCATTTATTCATTTATTATTCCAGTACCATCCGTTTTACACGGGCAAGCGCGTTCTGAACCGGTGGGATCGCAATGATGATCAGTGTGATACCGCCTTCGGTCAAAAGATAAGCGCCGTTGTAAACCAGTGAGTAGACCGGAGCGCTCATGTTATAGTCTGCGGCGTAAGCGCCGAAGAAAATAAGACCGGACAGGAAAGCAAAGAAATATCTGCCGAGTACACCTGCGATATAGCCGAGGATCAGACCGTGTTTCTTTTTATAGAAGAAACCGGAGATACCGAGCGCGCCAAAGGCTAACGGATAATCCACAAGCATCTGCGGGATCGTGTAAAAGATCGGTTCTAAGACGAATTGGAGCAGACCGTAGGCAACTGCGGCGGTAATGCCGACCTTCGGGCCGTACCAATAGCCGATCAGTACGATAAAAAGCATGGAAAGCAGTGTAACAGAACCGCCCATCGGCAGATCAAACAGTTTGATCATCGAGGTGACGATCGCAAGCGCCATAGCGGCGGCAGAGCATACAAGCTGCTTGGTCGTGATCCGTGCCGTCCGTTTTTCGGTTTTACGCATTAATAAAGATGCGATCAGTAAAACAGCGATAACCGCGATGACCAGAATCAGACCAACGGTCGTCAGTTTTACCGCGTCGTCGCCCCAGACATCGGTCGGGGCAGCAAAAAAGTTATTCATAAAAAAGCCTCCTTGGTATGTATTCATGTAATTTGCCAGGGAGGAGATCTGTTTGCTTCCTTACGCCGGTATTATCCGGTTCAAGTATTAAGGGTCGATATCTTGATATCTCTCAGCATAAGCACCCCCAGCAGATTATACGATTTTTAGCAGTAACTACAATAGCATCTTTTTGGTGGAACGTCAAGTAAAGAGCGGTTTTTCGCCCGCTTTTTTCGTAAGGTTTTAAAGGTGTGTTGGAAAATATTTCAAAAATTAAGTTGACAGATCGGCATAAATGACATATAGTTTGATAAGCAAATAGTTTGACAATCAAAATACTTGAAAAGCAAACAAATGCAAAAAAAGAAAGAGAAAGATAACAAAAAAGGAGAATACATATTATGTTAGAAAAATTAGCAGCAGTGATCAGAGAGCAGTTAAACTTAGAGGACGTTGAAATCACAGAAAAATCCAACTTCAAGGATGATCTTGGAGCAGATTCCCTGGACTTATTTGAACTGGTAATGTCTCTGGAAGAAGAATTCGGTGTTGAGATCCCGTCTGAAGATTTAGAGAAGATCGCAACCGTTGGTGATGTTGTAAATTACTTAAAAGAGCACGGTGTTGAGGAATAAAAAATGAAAACAAGAGTGACAGAACTTCTTGGAATCGAATATCCGGTCATTCAGGGAGGTATGGCGTGGGTGGCAGAACATAAACTCGCGGCAGCCGTTGCGGATGCCGGCGGACTTGGACTGATCGGCGCGGCAAGTGCTCCGCCGGAAGTCGTAAGAGAAGAGATCCGCAAGGCGAAGGAACTGACGGATAAGCCGTTTGGCGTCAATGTCATGCTGTTAAACCCGAATGCGGAGGAAGTGGCAAAGATCGTTGTGGAGGAAGGCGTGAAGGTCGTTACGACCGGCGCCGGAAACCCGGCAAAATTCATGAAGCTGTGGAAAGACAACGGCGTGAAAGTCATTCCGGTCGTTGCGAGCGTTGCCATGGCAAAGATGATGGAGCGCGCCGGCGCGGATGCGATCGTCGCGGAAGGCATGGAATCCGGCGGACATATCGGGGCACAGACCACAATGACATTAGTGCCGCAGGTTGTTGACGCAGTAAATATTCCGGTCGTTGCGGCAGGTGGTATCGCGGATGGCAGAGGATTTGCGGCAGCCCGCATGCTCGGCGCGGAAGCAGTCCAGATGGGAACCGCGTTTGTTGTCGCGAAAGAATCTATTGTACATGAAAACTACAAGCAGCGCGTGATCAAGGCGAGAGATATTGATTCGGAAGTCACCGGAGCTTCCACCGGACATCCGATCCGTGTACTGCGCAACAAGATGACCAGAGAATATCTGAAAAAAGAAGAAGAGGGAGCTTCTTTTGAGGAACTTGAGCTTCTGACCCTCGGTTCTCTGCGCAAGGCAGTGATGGAAGGAGATGTCGTGAACGGAAGTGTCATGGCAGGTCAGATCGCGGGTCTGATCCATGAGGAAAAGACCTGTAAGGAGATTATCGAAGGTATGATGAAGGAGGCCGAAGCGTTACTTGGCGCCAAGGCATAATGGCAAGGAGTAGATAAAATGGGAAAAACAGTATTTATGTTTCCGGGACAGGGTGCGCAGTATGTGGGCATGGGAAAAGAGTTTTACGATACGATCCCGGCGTGCAAAGAAGTTTATGACCTGGCATCCAAAGCATCCGGGCTGGATGTGGCGGCATTGTGTTTCGAGGAAAATGACAAATTAAATATTACAGAGTATACACAGATCGCCATGCTTGCTACGGAAGCGGCATTGTATACCGCGTTGAAAGAGGCAGGTAAGACCTGTGATGTGACAGCGGGATTAAGCCTTGGTGAGTACGGAGCGCTGATCGCGTCCGGAGCGCTTTCCATGGAAGATGCGTTTCGTGTGGTAAGAAAACGTGGAATCTACATGCAGGAGGCATATCCGACCGGCGGGGCAATGTCCGCGGTACTTGCGCTGGACGCAGAGACGATCGAAAAGATCTGTGAGGAGACCGAAGGGATCGTTTCTATCGCAAACTATAACTGCCCGGGACAGATCGTGATCACCGGAGAGAAAGAAGCAGTGGACGCGGCTGGCGAGAAGTTAAAAGAAGCCGGCGCAAAGCGTGTCGTGCCGCTTAAAGTAAGCGGACCGTTCCATTCCGCGCTTCTTTCCGGAGCAGGGGAAAAGCTTGGAGCAGAGTTAAAGGATGTCACGGTAAATGACATTGTGGTTCCGTACCTTGCAAATGTGACAGCAGATTATGTGAAGGATAAAAATGAGGTAAAACCTCTGCTGGAAAAACAGGTATCCTCCTCCGTACGCTGGCAGCAGACGATCGAGCGCCTGATCGCGGACGGCTGTGATGAATTTGTAGAGATCGGGCCGGGACATACACTCTCCGGTTTCATGAAAAAGATCGACCGTAACGTGAAGACCTGTAACATCGATAAAATGGAGGACTTTAAAGCCTATGTTGAGCAGTAAAAATGCGCTGGTCACCGGAGCATCCCGGGGGATCGGAAGAGCGATCGCCTTAGAGTTGGCAAAGCGGGGGGCATTTGTTATCGTGAATTATAACGGCTCGAAGGAGAAAGCGGAGGAGACAGTCGCAGAGATCAGAAAAAACGGCGGCGAAGCGGTTTCCTATGGATGCAATGTCTCCGATGATGCGGCGTGTGGGGAAATGATAAAGGCGCTCATCAAAGAGTACGGACATATCGACATCCTTGTCAACAATGCGGGCATCACAAGAGACAATCTGCTCATGAAGATGTCGGAACAGGAATTTTCAGATGTCATTGACACGAACTTAAAGGGAACGTTTCATACGATCAAACATCTTTCCCGTCAGTTCTTAAAGCAGAGAAGCGGCAGGATCATCAATATTTCTTCCGTTTCCGGGATCCTTGGCAATGCGGGGCAGGCGAATTACAGCGCGTCAAAAGCGGGCGTGATAGGACTGACCAAGAGCGTTGCGCGAGAACTGGCATCCCGTGGCATCACGGCAAACGCGATCGCACCGGGTGTGATCGCCACAGATATGACCGAAGTTTTAAGCGACGGCGTGAAGGAGTCCTTAAAGGAGCGCGTGCCGCTCGGACATATCGGGGCGCCGGAAGATATCGCGAAGGCAGTGGCATTTTTAGCATCCGATGATGCGGCGTATATCACGGGACAGGTGCTTGCGGTAGACGGCGGAATGTCGATGTAATGGAGCAGAATAGCAGGAAGGAAAGGAAGTTTTTATGAGCAGAAGAGTAGTAGTGACCGGCATGGGTGCGATCACCCCGATCGGTTTGAACATAGAGGAGTTTTGGGCTGGCGTCAAAGAAGGAAAGATCGGTTTTGACGAGATCACACATTTTGACACGACAGATTACAAATGCAAGCTTGCGGCAGAAGTAAAAGGATTTGATCCGAAGGAGTTTATGGATTTCCGTTCCGCAAAGCGTATGGAGCCGTTTTCCCAGTATGCAGTGGCTGCGACAAAGGAAGCGATCGAAGACGCAGGGCTTGATATGGAAAAGGAAGATCCGTACCGCGTGGGCTGCGCGATCGGCTCCGGTGTCGGAAGTTTGCAGGCGATTGAGCGGGAATACAAAAAACTGCTTGAAAAAGGACCATCCAGAGTAAATCCGCTTTTAGTTCCGATGATGATCTCCAACATGGCAGCAGGAAATGTTTCCATTCAGTTCGGACTCAAAGGAAAGAGCTTAAATGTGGTAACGGCGTGCGCGACCGGAACAAACTCCATCGGAGAAGCATTCCGTACAATCCAGTACGGGGATGCGGATGTGATGGTGAGCGGTGGTACGGAAGGATCTGTAACACCGATCGGAATTGCGGGATTTACAGCGCTGACCGCATTATCCACAGAGACCGATAAGACAAAATGCTCACTTCCGTTTGATAAGAACCGCAGCGGTTTTGTCATGGGTGAAGGTGCGGCAGTAGTTGTTTTAGAGGAACTCGAGCATGCAAAAAAAAGAGGAGCAAAGATCTACGCGGAAGTGGTAGGTTACGGATGCAGCAGTGACGCATATCACATCACTTCCCCGGAAGAAGACGGATCCGGCGCTGCAAAGGCAATGGAAAACGCGGTTGCTGACGCAGGGATCGCGAAAGAAGAAATTACTTATATAAATGCGCACGGAACCGGAACACATCACAACGATCTGTTCGAGACACGCGCGATCAAAAAGGCGTTTGGGGAACACGCAAAGGACATCCATATCAATTCCACAAAATCCATGGTTGGACATCTGCTTGGGGCAGCAGGTGCGCTGGAATTTGTTACCTGCGTAAAAGAGTTAGAGGAAGGTTACATCCACAAAACGGTTGGTTATACGACACCGGATGAGGAGATCGATCTGGATTACTGCAAAGAGCCATACGAGGAAGATTTTACTTACGCACTCAGCAATTCCCTCGGATTTGGCGGTCATAACTCCAGTATTTTGTTAAAGAAATATCAGTAGGAAGTTTGGGAGAAGGTTTTAGATAGAGAAAGGAAGCATCCATATGTCCGTATTGACGACAAAGCAGATTATGGAAATCATTCCGCACAGACAGCCATTTCTTCTGATCGATACGATCGAAGAACTTGAGATCGGAACGCGTGCGGTCGGAAAAAAATGTGTCAGCTACAATGAGCCGTTTTTCGCAGGGCATTTTCCGGGGGAACCGGTGATGCCGGGCGTGCTCATTATCGAAGCACTTGCACAGACCGGAGCGGTCGCGATTTTAAGTGAAGAGGAAAACAGGGGAAAGACCGCGTATTTTGCGGGCATCAACCAGGCAAAGTTCAAAAAGAAAGTGGTTCCTGGAGATGTGCTTACACTGGAAACTGAGATCATAAAACGAAAAGGACCAATCGGTGTCGGAAAGGCAGCGGCTTACGTCGATGGAAAACTTGCCGCTTCGGCAGAATTGGTATTTGCAATTAGTGGAGAATAAAATGGAGAGTTTGTTAGGAAAAATCAGACAGAAAAAGGAAATCAAAGCAGAATTAAAACAGGAAGCAAAGCCGGAAACCGTAGACTGTAAGGCGTGCGGGAAAAAGGTAGACCGCGCGGAAGCGATCAGACGGCTCTATGTATGCCCGGAGTGCGGCGGATATTTCCGTGTCAATGCCAAAAACCGTATCAAAATGGTGGCGGATACCGGAAGCTTTACCTCCTGGTTTGACGACATTGAAGGTGGAAATCCGCTCGGATTCCCGGGATATGAGGAAAAACTGCACGCAGTGCAGGAAAAAACGGGCTTAAAAGAAGGCGTTGTCATCGGAAAAGCCCAGATCTACGGGGAGGATACGGTGCTTGGTGTGGTAGATGCCAGATTTTTAATGGGAAGCATGGGTCATGTAGTTGGAGAAAAAATTGCGGCGGCAGTAGAGCGCGCGACGGAAGAAAAACTTCCGGTCATCTTATTCTGCTGTTCCGGTGGTGCCAGAATGCAGGAAGGTATCGTATCTTTGATGCAGATGGCGAAGACATCCGCAGCGTTAAAGAAACATTCAAAAGCCGGCCTTTTGTATATGCCGGTCTTAACGGATCCGACCACCGGCGGTATGACTGCCAGCTTTGCGATGCTTGGGGATATCATTTTAGCAGAGCCGAAAGCACTGATCGGTTTTGCCGGACCGCGTGTGATCGAGCAGACCATCGGACAGAAACTTCCGGCCGGATTCCAGCGTTCGGAGTTCCAGGTGGAGCATGGTTTTGTGGACCGCATCGTAGAAAGAAAAGACTTGAAGAAAACCTTATACGATATTTTAAAGCTGCATCATAAAAGAGAGGGCTTTGTCAACCTCGAAAAGAACGAACAGCTTTCCGCGGCTCCGAGCGAACTGATGCGTGAGCGTGCGGCGAAGACACCGCTTAAGGACGCCTGGGAAAAAGTAGAGATGGCGCGTAAAGTGAGCCGTATTTCTTCCGGGGAATACATCGAGGCAATCTTTGACGGATTTATGGAAATGCACGGAGACCGTTATTTTGGGGATGATCCGGCAATTCTCGGCGGTGTTGCCTATCTTGACGGACAGCCGGTTACCGTGATCGGTGTCCAGAAAGGAAAGGACTTAAAGGACTGCTTAAAGCACAATTATGGTATGCCGTCTCCGGAGGGCTACCGGAAAGCGCTGCGTCTGATGAAACAGGCAGAAAAATTCAACCGCCCGGTCATCACGTTTGTCAATACTTCCGGCGCGTTCTGTGGAATGGAAGCGGAGGAGCGTGGTCAGGCGGAAGCGATCGCCAGAAACCTGTATGAGATGTCCGCGTTAAAGGTACCGATCCTCTGTATGATGATCGGAGAAGGCGGAAGCGGTGGCGCGCTGGCATTGTCTGTCGGCAATGAAGTCTGGATGATGGAAAATGCGACTTATTCCGTGCTTTCGCCGGAAGGTTTTGCGTCGATCCTCTGGAAAGATTCCAAGCGCGCGAAAGAAGCTGCCGGTGTCATGAAGATCACAGCGCATGACTTGCATGAGCTTCACATCGTTGATAAAATTATTCCGGAATATGGAGGAGCAGACAGCAAGGCATTGGACTCCATTGCCCGCTATATGAAGGTAAACATCCGGGAATTTTTAGAAAGAGAATCCGGAAAGACCGGAGAAGAACTGGCAGAGGAAAGATACAGACGTTTCCGCGCCTTTTAACAACAGAGGAGACAAATCAATATGGCAATTAAAATATGTGGAACGGGAAGCTGTCTTCCCAGGCACTGTGTTTCCAATGATGATCTCAGCCGGATCATGGATACATCCGATGAATGGATCAGGAGCAGAACCGGGATAGAGACCCGCCATCTGGTTACGGAGGAGACGACAACGTTTCTTTCGACCGAGGCGGCAAAAAGCGCACTTTCCGAGGCGAAGCTTGCACCGGAAGAGATCGATCTGATCCTGGCGGCAACGATCACGCCGGATCATGTGATCCCGTCGCTTGCCTGCGAGGTACAGCGGGAGCTTGGAGCGGTAAACGCGGTGGCATTCGATATCTGCGCCGCGTGTTCCGGATTTCTGTTTGCGTTAAATACGGCATATGCGTATTTAAAGAGCGGGCAGTACAAAAACGCGCTCGTGATCGGAGCGGAGACGCTTTCAAAGATCATGGACTGGGAAGACCGGTCAACCTGCGTTCTGTTCGGAGATGGAGCCGGAGCGGCGGTGATAAAAGAAGAACCTGGCGATGCGGGGATCAAAAGCCTTGTGCAGGGTTCTGACGGTGCGCGCGGCGAGGCACTCCTCTGCGATGGCAGACCGATCGTGAATCCTTATGTGGAACAGACAAAACCTGTACCGGCGTATGTACATATGGACGGGCAGGCAGTATATAAATTTGCGGTACGCACCGTACCGGATGTCATTTCCCGGGCAATCCGGGAGGCGGGAATCGAGCCGGATCAGGTAGATCATTTCGTCCTGCATCAGGCAAATATCCGTATTATTGAGTCGGTGGCAAAAAGACTGCACCAGCCGATTGAAAAATTTCCCGCAAATCTCCAAAAATGTGGTAATATATCAGCAGCAAGTGTGCCGATCCTTCTGGATGATCTGAACAAGAGCGGAAGGATAAAGAGGGGAGATACCATAGTCCTTGCGGGCTTTGGCGGAGGACTTACCTGGGGCGCTGCGGTACTTACCTGGTAGAGGAGAAAGATAAATGGGCAATAGAGAAGAAACACTGAGCAGATTGCTGGTATGGATCATGAAGGATATTATGGAGATTGAGTCAAAATCCTTAATAACCGGAGAATTCAAGGATATCACGACAAATGATATGCATGTGATCGAAGCCATCGGGATCGGGGAGCCCAAAAAGATGACGGAGATCGCCAGACAGTTGTCCATTACGACCGGGACGCTTACAAAGTCCATGAACGGTTTAGAAAAGAAGAGTTATGTAAATCGAAAACGAAGCGAAGAGGATAAACGTGTCGTGCAGATTTCCCTCACAGACAAAGGGGTGCGCGCTTATCATCACCATGAAAATTTTCATAAGATATTGATCGAGCGGGTGACACAGGGACTTTCCGAGGAGGAGATCCGTTTCCTCATCGACGTACTCGGTAAATTAAAGGATTCTTTCCAGATCAATTATAAGATCGGAGAGTTGATGAACGATATGTTTTCCTAAAGGAAACGTGTCGTGTGAGTTGTGGCAATAATTTTACAATATACAATACAATAATGAAGCAAGATGAGCGGCCTGAGTTGATGCAGACCGCTCATTTTGTCGGTCTTTGAGGAATTATTTATAATAATTTAATTTGTCCCAATAATCGGCGTGTGCTAAGATAAATATATAAAAGCATGGGACGGGAAGAAGCGGTAAAACATACGGTGGATACCTGCATCAGGGAAGGAATCCTGCGGGATTTCCTGTTAAAATACAGGGAGGAGGCCATAGCGATGTGTATCTTTGAATATGATGAGGAAGAGACCCTGCGCCAGCTGGGACAGCAGAGCTATGAGGAAGGCAGGTCAGAGGGCGTTTGAGCCGGAGTATGACTGGAAAGCAGTATATGAAGCTTGTGTCCGGCAGAAAATAGGATAAGTGATAACTGGGAGAAGGAAAAAGATGGACAATGAGAGATTAGAGAAACAGTTTGATTTTTTCCGGGAGATCGACAAAGAAAAATTTATCGGAAGACAGACCTATCTCACCGATGGCGAGCGGAAGGAAAACGATGCGGAACATGCATGGCATATGGCGATCATGACCGTGTTGCTCGCGGAGTATGCCAATGAAAAAATAGATGTTTTAAAGACCGTTATGATGCTTTTGATCCATGATCTGGTCGAAATCGATGCGGGTGACACCTATGCTTATGATGAAGAGGGAAAAAAGACGCAGCGTGAGAGGGAGGAAAAAGCGGCAAAGCGCATTTTCGGTTTGCTTCCGGAAGAACAGGGCGGAAAACTGATGGCGCTGTGGGAAGAGTTTGAGGCATATGAGACGCCGGAGGCGAACTTTGCCCATACGATGGACAACATCCAGCCGGTCATGTTAAACGATGCCACAGATGGAAAGGCATGGCTGGAACATGGAGTGCATCTTTCCCAGATCCTTGGAAGAAACAAAAAGACGGCGGAAGGATCCAGAGAACTGTGGCAGTATGCCTATGAAAAAATGATCGCGCCAAATGCAGCGAAGGGACGGATCATCGAAGACTGAGAACGATTATTATAAACTGAAGTTTTTACCAACATAATCATATGGAATAATGTTGACAAAGATGAAAGAAATAATAAAAAAAATCAGAAAAAACAAACAAAAACTGGTAGAAAAGCAGTTGCTATTTCGAAAAAAAACTAATAAAATAAAAATGTTGATGTATATAAATCAAAATTACATAAAGGAGATTAGAAAAAATGAGCTATGTTGATGAAGTGCTCGAGAGAGTAAAAACAAAAAATGCGTCTGAACCGGAATTCCTTCAGGCTGTTGATGAAGTACTGGAATCTTTAAGACCGGTAATTGAAGCAAATGAGGAGAAATACCGCAAGGAAGCATTGTTAGAGAGACTGACAGAGCCGGACAGACAGTTCAAGTTCCGTGTGCCGTGGGTAGATGACAAGGGACAGGTTCAGGTGAACACCGGATACCGTGTACAGTTCAACAACTCCATTGGACCGTACAAGGGAGGTTTAAGACTTCATCCATCTGTAAATATTGGTATCATTAAATTCCTTGGATTTGAGCAGATCTTTAAAAACTCCCTGACCGGACTTCCGATCGGTGGTGGTAAAGGTGGTTCTGACTTCGATCCGAAGGGAAAATCTGACCGTGAAGTAATGGCATTCTGCCAGAGCTTTATGACAGAATTATGCAAATATATCGGAGCAGACGTTGACGTTCCTGCCGGAGATATCGGAACAGGTGCAAGAGAGATCGGCTACATGTTCGGACAGTACAAGAGAATCCGTGGAATGTATGAAGGCGTTCTGACCGGAAAGGGATTAAGCTACGGTGGATCCCTCGCTCGTACCGAAGCAACCGGATACGGACTCTTATACATGACAGAAGAATTATTAAAATGCCATGGCACAGACATCGCTGGAAAGACCATCGCTGTTTCGGGTGCTGGTAATGTTGCGATCTATGCGATCCAGAAAGCACAGCAGTTAGGCGGAAAGCCGGTTACCTGCTCAGATTCTACAGGCTGGATCTATGATCCGGAGGGAATCGACGTTGCATTATTAAAAGAAGTAAAAGAAGTAAAGAGAGCAAGACTTACCGAATACGCAGCTGCAAGACCAAGCGCACAGTATCATGAAGGCCGTGGCGTATGGAGCGTAAAATGCGATGTTGCTCTTCCGTGCGCAACACAGAACGAGCTTCACCTTGAAGACGCAAAACAGCTTGTTGCAAACGGATGCATGGCTGTATGCGAAGGCGCAAACATGCCGACAACCGAAGAAGCTACCAAATATCTTCAGGACAACAAGGTATTATTTGTTCCGGGTAAAGCTGCAAACGCAGGTGGTGTTGCTACATCCGCACTGGAAATGTCTCAGAACTCTGAGCGTTTAAGCTGGACCTTCGAAGAAGTAGATGCAAAATTAAAGGGCATCATGGTAAATATCTACCACAATATCGATGACGCTGCAAAACGTTATGGACAGGAAGGAAACTATGTTGCAGGTGCAAACATTGCCGGCTTCGAAAAAGTTGCTGATGCTATGTTAGCTCAGGGTGTTTGCTAATTTAGAATTTTTAAGATAATATAAGATATGGAAAGTCCCATAAACCCAGTGTTTATGGGACTTTTCTTTATGCATGGATAAGACATTTCCAGTCGCATCTGGTTTGAACATAATATAAACGCAGGTGCGGAAAATAGTTATATAATAAATTGCAGGAAGTAGAATTAAGCGAGCTATTGTGCGTATTTGAGAATGAATGGCAAAAAATATTAAAAAATAATTTTATAGTGAACTTTTTTTACTTTGTAGTGGTTATATAAAATGCAAGACGTTTTATGATTGGAGAAAACGCTATGAAAGACAGTGAATTGATTCAAAAAGTACATAGCGGAAATAAGGAAGCAGTCGGTATTATTATTGAACGATATTATGCAGATATTTATCGCTTTTGTCTATATATGGTTCAAACAGAGGATGATGCCTACGACATTGCTCAGGAAACTTTTTTGAAATTTATGAAATATGGAACTTCCTATAAACATCATAATCTTAAAGGCTATCTCCTGACGATTGCAAGAAATATATGTTTTAATTATTTCCGGGATAAGAAAGAAAAAGTAACAGCCATCGAATGGCAGGAGATTGATAAAATTCCAAATAATAAAGATATGCTGATCGAAGCGGAGGATGCCGTTTATCTGAGAAATTTATTAAAGAAACTTTCGCAGGATACGAGGGAAGTTATTATTCTGCGTATTTATGAAGAAATGAAATTTAAAGATATTGCAAAGATTATGGGGTGCAGTATTTCGACTACAAAGTCAAGATTTCGATTGGGTGTAAATCAGTTAAAAAAGTTAATGGAGAATGATTATGAGAGATAGCGAAATAAAGACTTTTTTTGCAAAGGCAGATGAGCAGGTTCATGTTGATGAAATAAGAAAACAAAAGACTTATCATGCGATGATGGCGGAAATGGAAAAACAGAGAATGCCAATGATGTCTACAAAAAATATTTTGTTTCATCAATTTTGGTATATGGATAAATTGTTTTTTGTTGTTTATGGTGTTCTTATCTGTCTGGGAATTATTTCAATTACAGCATTGCAATATACTGGATTGAATCAAAATGAGATGATTATTGTATGTATGGTTGGAGCAGGTATTCTTAGTATAACTGCTATTTGTGTAATTGATAAATTGTTCTTTGGAAAAATGGCAGAGTTAGGTGAAAGCTGTTATTTCAATACAAAGCAGTGTGTTGCTGCATGGATGGTGTTGTCGGGGATGATAAATGTTATGATATTGTTTTTGATAGCTGGCTATTTGAACTATTATTGGAGCGTTGGATTATTACAGGTGGGGCTGTATATTTTAACTCCATATCTAGTATCAAGCATAACTGCATTAGGGATTTTATCAATGGAAACAAGAGGAAAGAATTCATCTTTATTTGGCATGAGTGCCATCTTTTTATCAATAAGTTATGGAGCAATAGGTTCGATTCCGGGAGCACTTTTTGCAACAACTCTTTGGATATGGGCAGTAGCTTTTCTTGTGTCGGGACTTTTATTTGTAATGCAGATAAAAAAATTGCTTAGTAAAATGGAAAAAGGAGAAGTATTATGCACGAATTAAAGTTGATGGATGTACAAAAGAAATACAGGGATAAAGAAGCAGTCAGAACATTCAATTATACATTTACAAATGGAGTGTATGGACTGTTGGGAGAAAATGGTGCGGGAAAAACAACATTAATGAGATTGATCTGTGGTGTTTTGCAGCCAACGGGGGGAAGTATTTATTGCGATAATATTGGGATAGCCAGTATGGGAGCAGAGTATCGCAGGTTATTGGGTTATTTACCACAAGAGTTTGGATATTATGGTAATTTTACTGCGGAACGCTTCCTGCGATATATGGCGGCATTGAAAGCACTGCCGGAAGATTATGCCGATAGTCGTATTGACGAACTTTTGGATATGGTAGAGTTAAAAAATGTGAAGAAGAAAAAATTGAAGACTTTTTCAGGAGGTATGATACGAAGAATAGGAATTGCACAGGCACTTCTGAATAATCCTGAAATTCTGATTTTAGATGAGCCTACAGCAGGGCTTGATCCCAAGGAGAGAGTGCGTTTTCGCAATGTGATTAGTTCACTTGGAAAAAATAGGATGGTTTTACTGTCTACACATATCGTATCTGATATCGATTATATTGCAGACCGCATTTTGATTATGAAGAATGGAGAACTGATTCAAGAAGGAACGGAGAAAGAGATTACTGACAAAGTGGAAGGATGTGTTTGGAAGTGTATTGTTTCTGAAAAAGAAGCAGGGCAGATAACCAGTAGTTTTATTGTAAGCAATATGAGAAGTAGCGGAGAAAATGTTGAGCTAAGAATTGTTTCAGAAAGACAGCCGGTTGCAGGTGCAGAAAATGTGGAAAGTACACTGGAAGATGCGTATCTTTATCATACACAAATAACAGGGGGAGAAAAAAATGCGACTTTATAAGATGGAGCTTTTTAAACTTTTTCAGAATAAAATATTCAAAATAGGAATGCTGGCTGCGACAGGATTGCTGTTTCTGTATTTTTGGTTTGCGGAAGTAGGGGGAGAAATAGCGACAGTAGATGGGAAGTTTTATTCCGGTTATGAAGCAGTGCAGATGAATCGGAAGATTACGGAAGAATTTGAAGGTGATTTGACGGATGAAAAAGTGAATCAAATAATTGAAAAATATGGTTTGCCTACAAAATTTGAGGAAAATATGCCAGGGTGGAGAGATGGAAACTTTTTAAATGATTTTGTTACAAGATATTTTACCAATGGAGCATGGGAAAATGGTGTACTTCCAACGGAGAGGTATTTTCTGGGGGAAACAGAGTTGGGAAAAGCTTATGATGAAATTGGGAAAACACCTTATTTGGCATATACAACGGGATGGAAGGTATTCGCAGAAATGCTTCAGTTTGGATTGATTTTAGGAAGCATATTGATTATTTGTGGAGTGTCGACCATCTTCGCAGAGGAAAGCCAGACGAAAATGCTGCCATTAATTTTTAGCACGGAAGAAGGAAGAAGAAAAGATGTTCCTGCAAAAATTTTGGCTTCTTTTACATTCACTATTTTCATTTTTATGTGGTTTGTGTTAGTCAATTTAGTCTTATGCTGGATGGTATATGGTTTGAAGGGATTTGAAAATATATCCTGGATGGTACTTTCTCAATATATGCTTCAACCTGTATTATTTTCGAAATATCTGGGCATTTTATTAGGATTAGCTTTTCAGGCACTTTTATCGTTATGCACCATTACGCTATGCGTTTCTGCATATCAGGATAGCTCTTTTGGTGCAGTAATTATTGCGGCTGTATGTTGGGGACTTCCTGTATTGATAAGGATGTTTTTCGGGGGAATCATTTGGCTTATAGTAGATTCTATGCCGATTTTTCTTGTCATGACGGGAATTGTAAATGACATATATGAGATATGGTATATTGTACTGGGAATAAATATTTGTTTTGCCATAGGGTGTTTAGTAAAAGGATTGGTATCTTATAAGACAAAACAATTTGCATAAAAATAATTGGCTTGTACAGGATGTGAAATGGGGTGATCATTTGGGAAGATTTTAATTCTATCATTTGAGGATGGAGAAGAGCATATTTTCAATCGTCTTTTGTCATATGCTAATGAAGAAATAGAAGTTCTGAAACATGATGACTTCTGTAAAGAAAAACTTCATTTTGAAGGACTTTGTATTGACAAGTTTAAGCGGATTGTGGTTCGTGACGGAAATGAGATTGAACTTACATATACAGAATTTGAAATTTTATTGTTGTTGGCTCAAAATGCTGGAATAGTATTCAGCAAAGAGCAGATATATAATAGCGTTTAGAAAGAGCCATATTTCGGTGATTACAACATTGTTATGAGCCATATTCGCAATATACGGGAAAAGATAGAGGATAATCCAAGCAAGCCAATCTACATACAGACGGTTTGGGGTGTTGGCTATCGGTTCAATAAGAATATGTTATAAAAAATAGCCACATTGATTTCAATATAAATCATGTGGCTATTTTCGTGAAAAATGTTTTTAAAGTAATAAAAGAGATGACAAAAAATAGGCAAAATGTATAGAAAAAGAGAGGGTAGTGTGTTATAGTAAATATACTGGGTGGACTTTATGTATAACATATTCGAAGGTGGTTTATACAATGGCAGGTATATCAAAAGTACTGGAAACAGAATTGAATGGTTTGAAGGTTAATCTTTTTGAATTTGATATTGAAAATGAAGAAAACTTCAATGAGATAAAAGCATATTTAGTTAATAAAGTAAAAATATCTAAAGTACATAATATAGAAGAATATGATTTGACGTATTATGGAACAAAAAATTTGAATCCAGATTTTGTGGCCAGATTTAATGAGCAGGTTGCAAAAATCAATATTCCTAAAAAAACGAAAATACCACAATTTGATGTTCGCAGAGAACGCGTAACAGAATGGATGGCACAGTATTTGCTAGAACAAGAATATGGTTGTAAGTTTTATGATGAAGCTGATAAAAGAGTAAATTTGAAAACCGTTGAAATTGATAAACATACTGACGGGATAGATGTACCTGGTATTTGGATAGATAATGATAGAATTCGATTTGTTGTATGTGAGGTCAAGGCATCTGAAGCAAATCAAATACCATGTGATTCTGTGCAATCTTTACAACAGGATATTCAGAAAGCTATTGATGATGTAGATAATCGAGTTTCTCACGAAATTTTGGAATATATGCATGGTATAAGAAATGTTAAAATGCAGGATGATATATTAGAAAAAATAGTAGACTTTTTAGCGAATTTAATTGCTGGAGAAAAGGAAGACTTAGCAGATAATATAATGTTCTTCCCATTTTTGCTTAGAAATAACGAGAAAATTGTTCCGGAGATGAACATAGACGATTATAAAAATTTTTCTTTACAGGGAGTTAAAAGAGAAAATGTCGAGAATATAATCTTATCATTTAGAAAGAAATTTTCTGAATTTAGTAATGAAGTCTATGAAGAGGCAATAGGTGAATAGCAATGGAATATATTAAGAGCATAATAAATTCAATAGAGAAAGTATTTGATGTAAGCGAAGAAAATATTTCTTCGCTTACTGTTATGCTCGCAGATATTGAAACTAGTCATTTATATAATAAGTTTTCTGCAAAAGAACAAAGTAAGAAATATTTGAATAGTGATTTACTTTCTAAGGCGAATTTGCTGAATGCATTATTGGAAATTGTTTTAGAAAATCCAAATATGGATTTAATTGAGAGCGACAAACGAAAAGAGTTACTTGTAGGTTTATGTGGAACAGTAGCATCCCTGTATGAACAAGTTTTAGATCAGATTAATGATAATGAGTGTTGGGAAAATATGTCATACTTGGTAATGTATAGTATGTTATCTTATATGGCAGATAGACAGACAATGTCTGATTTGGTTATTAAGGAATATAATGCTAAATTGACCAAAATGATGAGTTTATACAATGAATTCCCAACAATGCAGAAATTAGAATATGATACATACTATCTAATTGTATTATTGATGAGTAATATTAAAAATTATGATGGATTGACACAGTTAAATTCCTTTATCAAAAGAGCAAATGATTGTTTGGATGAGGCTCAAAGGGAAGAACTTGCAAAAGCTGAGTTAGATATACCGGTTGGTCTAAAGATTGCTTCTTATGGAAATATAATTTATTTGACGACGGTTTTAAAAGAATATCTTTTTAGCGGTAAGATTGATAGCTCGGAAAATCAAGATATATATAGTGTTATCGATATGTATTCATATAATGCATTTCATTTGCTGGATAATGAAAGTATTGACTTGAAACTTATTGGGCATTTGTTGCGATATGCATATGAAAGAGTAGCGGAAAATTCAATATGGAACATTGCAGAAAAGTCACCATTAATAAGAAAGTTTATCGAAGAAAACCTTTCCAATGGTAATAGATACATATATTCTTTATTGCCATCTCAAAGAGAGGTTATTTCGGATGTGTTAACGCCTAAAAAGAGTATTGTTGTTGGAATGCCGACTAGTGCAGGAAAGTCGTTGCTGGCAGAGATGCAGATATTATTTAGTATTCATAACTATAGAACAGCCGATTTTAATCCTACAGTTTGTTATATTGTTCCAACTAATGCACTTATTGATCAAGTTAAAATTGATTTGCAAAGTGATTTTAAGGAATTTAATTTTAATATAGAAACAGCATTACCATATTATGATGTTGATGAGATAGAAAATGAAATTTTGACGCGAGAGCATATTGATATATTAATTAGTACACCTGAAAAATTAGAGGCACTTGTAAGACAAAATCATCCGGCAATACAAAACACTCGTTTAGTTATTATGGATGAAGCACATAATTTAGGAGATAAATCACGGGGCTCTAAATTTGAACTGGTCTTATCATCTATAAAGCAAAATATGAAAGAGGCAAATTTTCTTTTATTAAGCCCCTTTATTAGTAATGCTCAGGAAATTAGTGAGTGGTTAGCCGACTCACCAAGAAATGCAGATACTATTTCCATAGAGTGGGCACCAACAAAACAATATATTGGTTGTAATTTACTTGATAGTAAGAAAACAAAATCTGTTCTACAATTTTACAAATCACCAAGAAACCAATTGGGGACAGAAGATGTTGAAATTTCCTTGAACTTGAACCCGCAGGATGTGAAAGAAGAGCTTAGATTAGATAGTATTGATAATACGGTTCGACTTTGTGTGGTTCTGAATGATTTTATTGAACAGGAAGGGAATATTTTAGTTTTGTGTGGTGGCAGAGGTACCACTTTGAAATTAGCATCTTATACGAAAATGTATTTTGAAGAAAAAGGTATGCTGCCTGATATGAGCTGTGACGAAGAAATTCAACGTGCAATAGAGATTGTAAAGTTAGAAAATGGAGAAAATGATCCTTTAATCGAATGTTTGAAATTTGGTATTTGTTATCATAATTCTGGCTTATCAAGTCTGGTCAAGGAAATTATCGAGGAATTAGTCCGAAACAATAAGATAAAACTTATATTTGCAACAACAACATTGGCGCAAGGAATGAATTTCCCGATTAATACGGTTATTTTTGATACAGTTAAATTGCGTAATAAAGGTGATTTATCAAACGCTGAGTTTTGGAATATAGCAGGGCGTGCTGGCAGAGCATACAAGGATAAAGAGGGATATATTATTCTTTCCTATTCTAATTCCCAGAAAGAAACCAGGTCAACAGTGAAAAGATATATTGAATCAGATTTAAAAGAAGTAATATCTTCACTGAATGCTTATTTTACGGGAAATAGTATTATAAGTTTTGACTACAATGTGTTAAAAGAACCAAATAATGCACCAATATTAAATCTGTTGCAATATATAAATCATATATTGAACATTAGCTATGATTATGATATTAGTCCAAAAGATATTGCTAAAATTAGGGGAATATTAACAGATTCTTATTTGTATCATAGTTTGAGTAAACAGGAAGGTTTTATTAATGCACAAAGAAAATTAAATACTTTTGTAACACAATATATTCGACATATTAACGAAAATAAAAAGGAGGATATGGCGAAGGCGGATGAATTAGGTATTAGTGATATAAGTTACACAAAGGTTAAATCTATAATAGGTGCGTTTATCCATGGACTGAAAGAAAAAGGAGATCATGAGTATAAGGCTTCAGAAATTATTCTTCGAACTAAGAATATTGAGCGCTTGACAGAGATTATTAATATTATTGCAAAAATTCCTGAAATAAAAATTGATATGTTAGGGCAAGGGAAGCTGGATCCAGAAAATATAGCTAAGTTACTTATGGGCTGGGTAAATGGCGATAAGGTGAGAGATATTGCGAAAGAAATTAAACGACCAGGGCAAAGCGATGAAGATGCAATTTCTTTATGCAATCGTTATCTTAATAGCCAGATGAAGTCTTATATGCCATGGGGAATAAATATATATCAGGCCGTGAGCTTTGATTTGCAGACAGAAAATGCACAAATGTTACCTTCTTATATTTATTATGGGGTATCAAGCAAGGAAGCAGTAATTGTATCGAAGTTGGGGGTGCCAAGATTTGCTGTTGATAATGTGTTGAGGGTTCTTAAAGAGAAGAATCCTGAATTACCAATTAGTATAGAATATATGGAACAATTGAAGTCAGTAATAAGAGCAATTGAGCCGTCTGATTATCAAGTTGAAAATGCATCTGGTAAGATAATGAAGGAAATTGTTGATAAGCGGATAAAGTAGATAAAAGCATGAGAAGGAGAAAGTAGCAATGGCGATTGATGATGCAACGAAAAAGAAAATCACAAAATTGTTTTGCGAAGCGATTACTTCATACAATGAAGTTGTTGAACTGAGGAAGTCAGATAAGGAAGCATTAGTAGAAGAGTTTAATTCTAATTTGCAATTTTATTCTTCCATAGAGTGTGCCTTTAGGAGCGTTATTGAGCAGATTATAGGAAAGAGCTGTCCGCACAATTTACATGAAATGATTGAAATGATGGTGGAGGAGCTTACACCTAATCCTTTAGAAAGGGGAATTGATCTGTTTTATATTTTAAGATATAAAGATACAAGAAATCAAACTGTTCATAATATTAATATTTGTGAAGTTAATGCTTATCCCAAGCTTTTCTTGAATGGTTATCGTTTTATAAAAGAATATGTTGATAAAGATATAGAGGTTGAACCATGGAAGGAAGAGTGTGAGGAGTTTGATTATGCATTATTTAATCAGACATTTCGACAATCAATGTATGACAATATTCGGATTTTAGTTTTGCCGCCGTTGTATGATTCTAAAGAAAAATTAGAAATTTTAACAAGATATCATTGGAATGTAATTTTAGATTTTGATCCATATTCTGGTGTATGCGGATCTTTTAGTAAATTGAATGTAAAAAATAAAAAGCTTGTTCAGTTATCGCAAATAGAAAAATATAGTTCAACTCAATTCTCTGTTGAAGACGTTACATGGATTATGTGTGATGGGGACAAATTGTTGAATATAAAGAGTTTTAAGCCATTAAAGAAACAAGATGTAACCAAAGGATTATTTATTCCTTCTATGCTTGATGGACAGGATAATTGGTCTAGTTGTTATAATTCATCAGAAACGATGCTATCGACAAAGAAGCTTTTAAATTTATTTTTTGAGAAATATTTTGAAAAAATACAGTACAATGTTCAGCTATTTTTTGTTATGGACTATGCAGCAAGAGTGAATGAAGTTGTTTACGATGCTGTATCAGATAACTTAAATAAATTTATGTATAAGTTAAATGTTCATTTACTAAATGAGTCTTTATCGGAACAGTTATTTTTAGATGCAAATAATTTTGAAGAATGGAATATATATAATTCTACATTCGATAGTTTTTTGTGCAAAGTAGAAAAAAATACTATAAATGACGATGAGGAAGAACACATATATTTATTGCCATGTATCTTTCCTAGTGATGGAAAATTGTCAGAAAAAGCTTATAATCATATAAGTCAAGATTTTTATGTTTTACATAAAGGCTTTCCTTGTGCACAGGATGATATAAATAAGGATCATACCGTTCAACAAGATGCTCAAAATTTTTTGCGTGGAGAGGAAGCTAGCTGGCGATTAATAAAGAGTAGAATGATTCCCAAGTTGGATGTCGGGAAGAGTGTAGAAAGGCAGATAAAAAGAGCTATAGATGCTGGAAGAAAATATTTTAATCTATATCATGCTGCTGGCTTTGGTGGGAGTACAATTGCTAAACAGATAGCATATTGTTTGAGCGCAGAATATCCTGTGCTATTTATGAAAAAGTATGTTAAAGAGGAATTGGGAAGCAGAATAGCTCAAATATATAATATAGCCCATAAGAGAATAGTTGTTTTTGTAGAAGAAGAGCTATTTGATAACGTTGGTGTACAAAAAAATGAATGTTTAAAAATAGCAGATGCCACTAGTGCACAGGTAACATTTGTCTTTATTGCAAGAAGACCTCAAATGTATGATAGAATGTCGGCAAAAGAAGGTTTTTTTATTTGTAGATATGCAAGTGATGATGTTGAAAGAATAATAGAATTTAATAAAAATTTGTTGGCAGATAATAATAAAAAAATACTTTCTTATGATGGAAAAACCTTTATTAGAAAATTGGGAGAGGATAATTTGTGCCCTTTTTTAATTAATTTATCTATTTATAAAGACGAGTTTATAAAGATTGAAGAATATATTCGTCCATATGTAAATGAGATAAATGTTAGACCTGATTTGAAAAAAGTATTTGTTTATGTATGTATTTTTACTATATTTATAAACAAAGGGATTCCAATAGCCTTTTTTTGCAAAAAATTATCTGTAGATGAGGAAAAAGAGTGGTCTGTTATAAGAGATAAGTATGATCCAATTATCTATAAAAGATATAATATTGAATTCTATATTTCAGAAGTTGTGATAAGAGCCCCATATATGGCTGAACGTCTTTTGAGAAGCCTCATAGGTGATGGCGAAGAGGGAATTTTATATAGAAAACAGTTGAGTGAATATTTGGTTGATTTAATTGTGGATCTTAAGTTGTTTTATACAAATAATGGGTATTCTGAAAAGTGTTTAAGACAGCTATTTATTGATAAAGAAACAAATGAATATGTAGAGGATGAATTTTCGGATGTTATTGTTGATAAAGACTTAACTATAATAAAGAAGTATTTTGCTCCTGTCATTGCAAAGTTGTGGGATAAAGATGATATTAATTTGGCAGGGGATATATTTGAAGCATTGATTAATAACTATCCAAAAGATTCTTATTTTTATGCACATGCAGCAAGATATTATGCTTATACGGGAAGAGATTATACCAAAGCAGAAACTTACTATAACCGAGCAATTAAACTTTTGGATGAAAAAGATAATTTGCAGTCGTCCCAAGCGGATATTTATCACGTAAAAGGAATGTGCATAAGAGAAGAGTTGTTTAAAAATTTAGAAGGATTACCGGAAGATAGGGATTTATTGTCAACGATAGATAAAGAACCTTTAAAAGAACTTTATTATAGAGCTGAGTCAGCATTTGAAACTACTTATCATATTGCATTGAGTACAGATTCAAAAACATTAGAATATGCTTATACAGCATGGCTGACACTGATAGTTAGAACATTAACAAATAATAGAATTAAACTATTAAATGACCTTGAGATTGAGGAAGAGATTGAAAAGGGATTAACTATAATTTCTAGTTTGGAAGATATTTATTATTTAGAGGAAAATGCTGATGAAAGTGATATTCAAAGACAATTAGCAGATATACAACGAAAAAAGGAAACACTTCTTTCATTGCAAAAGGAATTTAAAGAAGCAGTAAGCCATTGGAATAACTATTATGATATTCACAAAAACGGAGGAAATTATTCTAACTGTTTATATTCTTGCAAACAGAGATATTATTTGCTAGAAAAAGAAACTCAGGATTTTAAAAAAATAACAGAACAAAATAGAAAAAGAATGGAGAAATTAGCTGATGATTATTATGAAGCAATTCTGCATGTGAATTATGAAGAACTTAAATTAGGAGATTTAAATACTTTTTTAAGTGTTTCAATTGTGACAAATTACAAAGTAGATAAAGTTATGTCCAAGTTAAGTGGATTTTATCAGCAGGAAAGAAAAAATCATATACTATTGTATTATAGGTATGTTCTAAAGTTTATTAAGGCATATGAGGGTGATAAACTTGCATTACAAGAGTGTATTTCATATATGCGAGAATGCTGTGAATTTTCAGAACGCAAACCTGGAAAAGCTAATATTATAGATTATTTTGCAGTAGGGGAACAGATGGGACAAATACTCAGCAAAAAAAGGCTTTTCAGGATGAATACAATGTATAGAACACAGGCATATACGGCAAAAGAACTTAGATTTATTTATGGGGTATTGAAGCAGCAAGGAAGTGAGACAACCATAATTCCATACGATACAAATGGAGTATTAATGACAGGTATTGAAATACATGCTAATTTGAAATATAATCCAGATGTAGAAGCAAGTGACAGTGGACAAATGGTTAAATTACGTTTTGGTTTCTCCTATGATGGGCTTAAAGCAGAGAATATGAGTATAAGATATGCTGATGAGAATGAGGAAAAAAATGAAATAACACAAGAACGATTAAAAGTAGGTGATTATACAGAGTTTTGCTATAAGCATATATTAACAAGTAGTAAAACGGGGAAGCCATATGGAATAGTGGGGTATGTAGATGCTAATGAAAATTGTATATTGCGTATTGGTGAAATTACAAATAGGAGAATAAATCAAGAAGAATTTGCAAAAGTCATAGAACTGTGTCAGAAAAAGAATATAAAGGTTCAGTTAATTGACCATACGGAGAAGGGGTGGGTGGCAAGCTTAAAAAGCCAAAAACTCGATTTCGAAAATATCAATAGTTGATTTTGCCATGAAAAAATATGAATTCTAATAAGAATATATAATTTATGGGGAGTATCCCAAAGTTTGTGTAAACCTCCAAACTGATGTAAGATAAAATTACTCAGTTTGGAGGTTATTTTTATGGCAAGAAGAAAAGACAGCCCACAAAAAGCAG
>CABJBK010000003.1 GCA_902363825.1 Lachnospiraceae bacterium | reverse complement strand
ACCGCCGTTTCTTTTATTGTACCATAAAACGGCAATAACAGCCAGAAATATTTAACTAAATATCAATATGTCAGTACACTAGTATCTTTTAAGAAATTATTTCTAATTGCCGCCTGCAATCCATAAGCATATATAACTTCCGGAAGAATCTTATTATTGATGTATGGTGTTCCTGTAAAATTATAACAAGCAATCACTTTACTTCCATGCTTAGATAATTCATTAGACAATTCATTTATAGTATTACGCAGGCTAGTGCCCTTACCATTTTCGTGCAAAGCCTTCTCCAAGTCTGCTCCAAACATATGATGTGCTTCATCTACATAAATACCCATTTGTGAAAGCCTGGTAAGTTTCTCAAAACGTTGATTTGACATCAAATCATCGTTGTTACTGATTTCCTGTAATATTCCAAGAACATCATCCAATACAGATTGTCCCGGTACCTGATCACTAAACAACTTGTCTACAGAACTTTTTTCTTTATGCTGAGTCTTTAATATAATTTTCTGTGTATTAGAAATAATTATATTATACTTGGAACCATCTAATGTATTTAATGTGGTTCCACTATCTTCAAGAAAATATACCTTAATATTCGCATCTAATACACCAATATATTCCGGAGGTACAACCTTACTCTTATCAAAAGTTACTATTTCTTTTAACGATTGTAATACTGTTTTGTCTGGTGCAAAAACCAATGCATTATGACAATACCTATCATCTCGAGGCCATTTTGAAGCAAGAAGAAACTCATAAAAAATACATGTAGCCATGAGAATTGTCTTACCTAGTCCCATAGTTAATGCAAAAATATAATTTGGATAATCTTCCGCATATTTCTTTATCTGCAAAAAATAATCATGATACTGCTTTGGAGAATAAACATCATATAATGTCATCTGCCCAGCTTCATCATAGAATCGTCTATCTGCAAACACACCATTTCTCTTTGACCAGTCATCAAACATCTGATACATCTGCTGATTATTCATAAATTCTTTTACAAACACATACATTTCTAAGGCTTCAAACTGTGGGGTTCGTAAAAATGCGTCTGGGTTCTTTTCCTTGTCATTGTAATCCAGATATTTCTTAGTTATTTCACGATACCTATTTCTTATAATTCCTCTATTATCTACATAGAATGAACGAAGGAACTCAAAAAAGGCAAATTCCATTCCAACTTCTTTTGCCATATCTATACCTCCAGCTCAAGTGACTCAGATAACAAATCTGTTATCTTTATTTTAATTTTACCTGCTGAAGCTGGAATTTTATATATACCAGATACCAACTCATCTTTTGCAGGAATATCACAAATTGTCGGCCTCATTGTCTGTCCATCATAATTCCAGTCAATATAGATAGATTCTACCAACTGCCTCCAATCTTCAACTGATTCCTTCTGCATACTTAATTTCTGTAAAAGGTTCATCGGATAAAATTCTTTTATTATAATCTGATCGTTTTCTTTAACAACATTGGCATCTGCTTCTCTCTTAAATTGTAAATCTTTCTTATCCCTAAGGATATCAACTATCTCTATTTCCAAATTATACGAAGAAAGTTCCTGTTCCAACGATGCCTTCAAATCAGCTTCATGTCCCATGCAAATAATCTTAATTTTCTCCACCACACAATTCGGATTTTCTTCCTTACGCTTTTCAAATGTATGATATGGTAAATTAGCCTTAAGTTCTTCTAAATCAGCCTTTGTTGCAATACGATTTGTAGGCATGATTTTAACCATCCAACCGTCTAATTCGCCATCATATACTGTAGATGAACCAAATTTTTGAATTCCAAGAGCGTCAATTAATAAAGATTTTGCTTCAACTGGATTTCTAAAAAAGTCATAATTATTCACATTATAAACTTCAAACCCAGTATATTTAGTATTATCCAAATCGTTAGATGCAGTTATCAATCTCTTTGTTGTAGTTTTTATTGCACCAAGATTAATATCTGCTCCAATAAATCTTCTTCCTAATTTCATAGCAACAGCTTGTGTGGTTCCAGATCCCATAAAACAATCAAAAACAATATCTCCAGGATTTGAAGCTGCTTTTATCACTTGTTCTAATAACTTTTCTGGCTTTTGTGTCGGATAATCTAGTCGTTCTTTCGCAAATGGATTAATTATTGAAATATTCCATACATCTTCAGGAAATTTTCCATCTTCATTTGGTTTATAATCCAATACTCTATCATCACTGCCGTTATTCTTATATTGATTTCTTTTTAGTGTGGATTCTGCATATTCCTGTCGTACATCATTATAGTTAAATGTTTGTTGTCCATATTGTTTAGCATACCAGAAAATTGTATCGTGCTTCCTACCAAAAAAATTATGCCCTATTCTCCCCCCTGAATAATTCCAAATAATTTCATTCAAAAAATTTTCCTTTCCAAACACTTCATCCATTATTAACCTGACATACCCACTTACTCTCCAGTCACAATGCATAAAAATTGTTCCTTGCTCGCTAAGCAGTTCCCTAATAATCGTTAAACGTTCAAAAATAAATTGTAAATATTCATCATTGTTCCAAATATCTGTGTACTGCTTTTCTTCAAACATCGAAGCATCACCTGTTACAGCTTTCTTTTTTAACTTAATTTTCTTCACATAATCTGCACTACTAGCAAATGGTGGATCAATATAAACCAAATTTATTTTTCCCATAAAATTCTGAAGTAAATGCCCCATAACCTGTAAATTATCACCCCAAAATATTTTGTTCATCCAACCATCTTTTGGATTACCATATACTTCTTTCAACTGAGCAGGATAGAATTGTTCCGTTTCATAGGCTCTCTTCCCTGTCCAGTGTAACTCCGGATATCCTTTTATTGGTTGTCTTTGTTCAAATGTAAATGAAATCTGTCCATCCATTAGCAATCTCCTTTTCTTCTACAGTAATGTCTCATATCACAGTTGGCACAAAGATTTTTATCTTTAGCTCTTCCACTAAAATCTTTATGTTGTATTTTTTCAACCACTGCATCAAATTCTTTTATTGTTTTATCAATCATTTCCGTTGACTTATTAAATGTTACTGTTGGTACACCATTATCCTCACCTGTATAATACAAATGCATTTTACTTACCTTTTTGCCTGTCTTTTCCTCAATAAGATGAGCATACACTTCAAGCTGTCTCCTATAACGATTCATCTCCGCTGTTTCAATTAAAACATCTGGTTTCTTCTCGGATTTAAAGTCAACAATCTCTACTGTATCACCTTCGCCCCTGATAAGGTCAACCTTTCCAAGCAATATATAATCAGGCTTTACTAAACTTACTTCCACCTCTGCATCTTGAATTCGACTCCAGTCACTCTGATTTCTCTCAACATACCCCAAAACCTGTTTATACGCAGCTTCTATCTGCGGTTGTCCTAAATAAGAATGCTCACACTTCGATAATGTCATATAATTTGTATCAAACCACTCTCGTATTGTTTCCGGCACTATTGTCTGTTCTTCATGACGCATAGCTGCACGATGAATGTCTTCTATTGTCTCGTGCACTAAAGTTCCAAAGAGTGTTGCACCTACTCTTACCTGCGTAAATCCAAGTTCTTTAAAAAATTTATACTGTAATGCACAATTCTCATACAGAGCGATGTGAGAAGTAAAAGAATATGTATCCTTTATATTTACAGGCTTTACCTTTTCCAACTTTATTTCTGAAAGATTTACATCTTCATAAGCAGGTAGCTTCTCATAGCACTCTTCAAAATATTTGCTTGGTGTGGCTCCATGACCTTTCTTTTCACAACAAGAGAGTACCAATAAATTTTGTGCTCTTGAAAATGCCGTATAATATAATCGCCAAAAATCAAAGAATTTTATATCTTCCCTTGTCTCAAAAACTTTTCTATGAAAATATTTATTTTCTATTTCTTCTAGCAAATGATTTCCACTACTTCTCGGTGTTCCATTTAATGAATCAACAATCACTATCGGAAACTCCATTCCTTTTGACTGATGTATAGTCATAAATGAAACGCACCCACTCGGAGCATACTCCGAATCATCTTCATACTCTGTAATTCCTCCATCAAATAAGAAGCGAAAATACATATTAAAAAAACGTTCTACTGACTCTACAATATTGTTTTCCGTGAAGACATCTATCCTATGTAGATATTCGTACTTTCCCAAAATTGAAGATAAAATTGATAAGTTTCTTGCAGGTCTTTCATCTATCACCCCTGATTTCATATCTATCCCTAAGTATGTACTAAATGGTTCAAACTGTAATAACTGATACAGTAATCCTGTAAATGCGTAATCTGCATTATCCTTTCTTAGATTAGCATGCTTCTGCATCTTCTCTGCAATCCATTTTCCCAATGTATCTCTATACTGTAAAATAAGCTCTCTTGCAGCAGCTATACATTGAGTATCGTAATAATTATAGAGATTTTCAAAATCATACGAAAAATCTCTTTGTTGTAACTTACGAACATACTCTGGGAAACATAAGATCATACACCCTATTACCTGCTTTATCTCTTTTCTTTCAAAGAACATTTCCGAACGAGGTGAATAAACTTTAATACCATGTTCCTCAAGATATTCAACCATACCTATGATTTTATCCCCTTTTACAGACTTGCAAAGAACTGCAATCTGATTGTAATCAGTTAGTACACCACTACTTTTTAATTGTGTAATAAATGAATACACTTGTTCATACCAATCATCTAACAAATCTTTTCCTGAACATTTAATAACACCTACTTTAGCATCCTTTTTCCCTTCCGGCGGAACAATCTTCTTCTCAAACCTAAAATTCTTCCACATAAAATCATATGCCCTACCATCTGTTGTGCTCATCCATTTATTGTAAAAATCAATAATTTTTCTCTCTGAACGATAATTTGTAACAAGTTTAACCTGCTTACATTCTCCTTCTGCAAAATGGCCTGGAAATTCCAATATATTTCTTATTGTTGCTCCTCGAAAACGATACAAACCTTGGTCATCGTCTCCCACAACACATATATTTCTATTTTTTCCGGCAATCAAAAACACAAGTAATTCCTGTATGTAATTTGTATCCTGATATTCATCCACCATCACATATTTAATTTTCTGCTGTATTTCTTCCAATATGCTTGGTTCCTCGATCAATAATTTATATGCTTCTGTTTGAATACTTGAAAAATCAATTAAATTCTCATCTTCCATCAGGATATTGTACTGTTTCATAATATTTGCAACAGCCACAATATGTTCATCCGAGTCTTCCTGCATTTTATCAATATCAACCAATTCTTCAGCAAGATTATTAACATACTTAACTATTTCTCCGGCTTGTCTCCAAGCTCCTTGCTTTTTATCAAATATAACATCAAAATAAGGCAAGTTCCTAAATCTATTAATCTTTTGAAACACCATATACTGCTGATCAAAATTATCTAGCATCCTATAATTTTTCTTAATCCTTGTATATTCAAGATGATCTTTAAGAATTCTCAAACAAATTGAATGAAAAGTACCAATATACATTTCATTCAGATTTACGGATACTCCTATTGCATACAATTCATTTGTGATACGTGTAATCAGTTCTTTCGCAGCCTTTTCTGTAAATGTAGCAATCATTATTTCCTCAGGAAGCACATCTTTTTCAGTTATAAGATAAACAATTCTCTTTACTAATGTATATGTTTTTCCTGTACCAGGGCCTGCAATAATTAACAACGGACCATCTGTTGTAGAAATAGCACTTCTCTGTGCTTCATTTGCGTTTCCAAAATCAAATGCCATATCAGTACCCCCTCTGCATTTAATTATATATTCTCATATATTTATAAATCCTGTTTCGTATTACATCTTACTTTTCTGATTTTTCTTGTATCGTCCATCAGCAGGCTTTATTGCATCTGAAGGAATTAACCATGTTTTTCCTTTTTTTATTGCACCTTCAATTCTTCCTTCTGCACATAAAACACCTATTCGACGTGAAGTGATATTCCATCTTTCTGATAATTCCACAGTCGTTAAATACTCCATAATCTTACCTCTTCAAAATCATACATAAGCAGAAACATAAAACTAGTTTGATTATACATCGTTTATCGGAATAATACAAACAAAAAAGAGAAGGATTTCTCCCCCTCTAATTCATTACTCCAATACCTCATCTAACATATCATTAAGTTTCATATACTCTACACCTAATGATTCACATACCATTGGAATTCCATTATTCTTGTTTCCTTCATCAGTTACTATAATCCCATCTTCTAAAATAGCTGTTGCAATCAAAAATGGATCTCCATTTGAGCTTCCCTTTGTTTGAATTTTTATTATTTGTGGAAATTGTTGTAATATTTCTGTAGTCTTTAACTGTACTTCTTTTGATAAAGGCAAAAAAGCATCTTTGTGTTCCTTTGCCCATTTTACAATATCATCATCTTTTAATTCTTCAAATATTTCCGAACTTGAAATAAGTTGTCCATTTTCTACAAGTTCATTAAAAGCCTGCCATATATGTGAAAATGCTTTCTTAGTCATATTATAGTTCTTTGATGCATTAATAAGTGCACAGGCATCTATTACATACTTTTTACTCATATGAACATCACCGCCCGTTCTATATTACTTATGTGTTTACCTTTTATACTAAGTGTACTACACATCTCACCATATGATATATCGCCTCTGCTATAAGCAGATAACACTTTCTTTGGAAACAAATAGCCTTCTTTACTCAAGTAGGTAATATAATATTTTACTTTGAATTCTCTATCTTTCTTATTCTGAATAATAGAATCCTGTTCTTCTTTAAATGAGTCACTAATCCTCTTGTATATAGAATAATAATCTGACCTATTAATAATATCTAATTCTCTTAACCTTCTTACTACCGAAAATGTGCTTACTGCATACTTATCCGCAATAGATATTAAACATAAATCTGACCAATCACCATATAAATTAAGCGCATTTGATGACACATATCTAAAACTTTCTTCTGGCATTAATACTTCTGCAGCAATTCTATCACATATTTTTTCTTCTTCATCATTACGCTCATCAAAATCTATTAAGCATAATGATGAAGACCTTCTAACCAAATGTGCAACTTCATGAAATAATGAAAAAACTTTAGCTCTCTCAAAATCTTTATTATTAATTGCAATGATAGGAAATGTATCATAATACATAGAAATGCCTCGCATCTCAGACAATGATACTCCAGTTATCTGAGCAACCATTATCCCATAATGTTCTAAAAGGGCTCTATAATAATTAAATCCATTATTTCTATATGCTGATTTATTCTTAAATGGCAAATCTAATTCAAAATACTTTCTTATTACATCTGCTATCTGTTTTTCGCTTAATTTCGGGCCAACGCTGGGCAAGCTCCTATATTCCGTATCATCAGATAGATTAACTATAATTTGCCTATTACCAGTTATTCTACCAATTTCAGACCACAATTCATAACTTGTTTCTCTATAAACAGTATCATTGTATGTCCTACGATCGGTATAAGCTTTTGTTTTTTTCTCAGGTGGATTAGATAAATAAAATGTTGCAAATGGAACTTTGTATAAATTAGCAAGTTTCTTTGCTTCTGTAATTGAAGGCAACTCTTCGCCTCTTTCCCATTTATCAATTACTTCTGACCTAAACCCAGAAATATGATTAGCAACATCACTTGTTGTGCCAAATGGTGTTTCAGAACGTGCCCATACAAGCATTTTATAATTTACATATGCATATTTTTTTGCACCCATACAAGTATGCACCTCCCTTTGAAAATATTTGGCATTATAATATATATTAACAAAACAGGCTAATTGTCATGTTTTCTGAAATTATAATATCACACTTTTCGTTTCAAAGATATTAAATTTACCACTTTTCATACAGGTTTAACATATTCTTATTAAAAAAATCCTTATTTAAAACCTAACCATTTCCTCTTCTCAGCCCCTGTTTTGCGTCCTATCTTCCACTTTTTTCTTATCAGTATCTCTGCCAACACTCTCATCATAAATTTTCTGAAACTCCTCATACATTTCATCTCCATCCTTTTTTATCCCCAGCCTTTTCATTACATCTGAGAACAACCTTATGCTTCCACTCACATCAGCAATATCGAATCCGAATACATCTGCCTTAACTGAATCACTGATATTTTCATAACCGCCAAGCTCTGATATTCTCCTGACAATCCAACCAACTTTGTCCACAGGCTCAGTTTCTTTAGTTTCCACAAATTCACTTTTACCTGTTACATCAGTTGTACTTTCGTCCAGTCTTGCCACATTCACATCAAACGAATTATGAACCTCTGGTATTCCTATACCCTCTAAACCAGTCTGTTGTTTTCTCGCACTATCTGTTTGCTCTTTCTGTCTGCCTATTTCATTCTGATTATTATTAAGATTCATTACCTCAACATTTGCATCAGGCTTAACAACTGCTGCCGCCACTTTCTCAACCTCAGTATTCTCTTCCATCCCCGGTATCTCAACATCCCTGTCAGCAACAATCTCCTCATTCCCCGACACCGCATAATAAGCCGTATACAAATCTTCTTTTATAATGTCATCAGCAAGCTGTATCTGCCTCTTAACATTTCTCTTCTCCTGCTTCAGCTCATCCAGTTCTTCCTGCACTTCCATGTGCCATATCTGATATTCTCGGTACTGCTCTTCATTCTTTATACTGCGTTTCCGACTAGAACTTTCTCTGTATATCTCCTTCTGCCTGTCCTCAATCTGCTGAATCCTATCTTCTTTCTCACTTATGAAATCCACAAGCTCCACAATACTTTTGATGTCATTATTCACAAGCAGCAGATATTCATCCTGTAACTGATGAAACCTCTTCAAATCCTCTGCATACTTTGCTCCACCGACTACAAAACGCTTCTGTTCTACAACCCTTAATCTGTATAGCTTTGCGTAAAACTTCTTCTGGTATGGTGACAGCTTCGCCCTGTGTAGTCTCCTGATATCCGACGAATAAAAGTAAGGCTTTGCCATCCAAGGCATATCCACATGATGCCTTAATGTCTCCTCTGAAAACATCTCGTCCATCTTTGCAAGCTTATGATAATACCGAAATCCCGGTGCCTGCACTTCCATCCACGCATCTTTCTTGAATACATATCCAAGTCTTTTCATCAGATATTTAAAATGCTCCACATTCCCGGCAGCATATGCACACATCTTGGCATCCCTTAGAATTATCTCTTTCATTGACATTTCTCTTTCCCACTTGTCCCTGCTGATATTTTTGGGATTCCTGCTGTACTCTGCCGGCATAATGGAAAGTCCAAGTTCATCACAATATTTATTTGTAATAGGCTGAAGATGATTCTTCCAGTTGCCTTTCGGTGAATTGTATTTCTTGCCAGTTGTCATGCTGACACTGTTCCAGATCAGATGCCCATGCATATGCTCCCTGTCAGTATGGACTGCATACACCGCCTCATAATCATCACCAAGCACATCCTTTGCGAAATGCTCGAGGACATACATTGCCTGCTCTGCTGTTACTTTTTCCTCCGGCGAAAACGATATGATCACATGATAGCCCTGCCTTTTACCTGTCTTATGAAATATATTCTTTGTCTCTTCCATCTGCTCAAATGCTGTATCTGGCAGGCAGTTAATACCGCCCACCAGTATACATTCTTCTGTCTTATCCGGATTCTGGATATATTCCAAAGCATTCTTCAGGTGCGATGCTGGATTTCTGCCCTCTGACTCCTGTATATTTAAGATCTTTGTAATCGCCATACTTCCAGCACCTCCCCGAATGTTTTCTTTATATCATCCAGACTGTTCTGCAATTTATCAATATCGCTGTAATACAATCTTCCCTGTGAATTGCCAAGCTTTACCGCCTGATTAATATTATTTGCAATACCGGCAATAACACGGATTACTCTTGCCCTGTCCTCTGGATAATTTGTATCTATGTTGCCGCCTGTCCGGATCAATTCTCTTATATAGGCACTTGCTGTCATTCCTGTTCGTTTAAGTGCTGCTTTTAGAATATCCATATCTTTTTCTGACAGTTTCACAGATACCTTATGATCTTTCCTGTCAGACTTGTATCTTCGCTTTCCATCTACCATACGTTTCTCCCCTTTCGTAATTCTTCAATGCTGTATCAAACCAATCTCTTTTTATCTGTACCATTGCTTTTTTCATCCTTTCTAAAAGTAGTGTTCACTGGTTTTGCAAGATGCGGAAAAGGTCGGACCTTTTCCCGAAAAAATATAAACGCCATCAGCGTTTACATAATTTTTCGTCTTGGCAGGAGCACCTGCACCCTGTATATGATATGTGGTGGTTAATATTCCACCACAATTACTGATATGGTGGCACTTTTTGCCATCACTTTACTGTTTTAGTGGCATTTTCCGCCACCACTTTTCCATTTTGATGGCACTTTCCGCCACCATGGCTTTTTTCTCGCTTATCTGAGTGGTGGCGCTTTTTGCCGTCACTTTGCTGTTTTGACGGCGCTTTTTGCCCCCACTTTTGCATTTTGACGGCACTTTTTGCCCCCACACTTTTTTCAGCTCTAATTTGTGCGGGGGCGCTTTCTGCCCCCACTTTGTGGTTTTGGGGGCGCTTTTTGCCCCCATTTTCATGTTTTGACGGCGCTTTTTGCCCCCACACTAATGAAACTGCATTACCACATCCATAATAACGATTTCCTCTGCCATCATCCTTGTCTGTGTTCTTAGCTGTAACTGTTCTGTAAAGGAATTTGGATTCTTTGGCTTATGCTTTTTCAGCCACTTAGCTTCAATATCATCGAGCAGCTCATATGCTGTATCATTGACTTCATCCGCTCTCTCTTCAAGCTCACCGAACCGCACCAGACTCTTATATCTCATTGGATATTCTTCCTTGATATATTTAATCCACATACGCCCATACTTTCCTACATCTATATCTGCCTTCTCTGTTCCTGCGACAAGCACCGGATAAAAGATTCCATCCCTTTCTTCATATGGGATACCTAGCTTTTCAAATGTTGTCTTACTCATAATGATTACCGCCTTTCTCATCACTCTGCAGAATATCAAGCACATGCTTTAATTGAACCAGCAGTTCTTCAACATCTACACCTCTGTCAGATTCATCTAATGTCTGTAATTCTTCCAGTATCGTATCAAGATGCACCTGTACTTTCTTTGCCACCTTCATTCCACCAACAACCCTGATTTCATGCTTCAGAAGACATTGGATGATATAATCCTGTTTTGAAAGTCCGCTGAGTGAAACCTTCACATTCAGCTCCTGTGCTTCCTCCGGTGACATACGAAACGCTACTACAACATTTCTCCATCTGTTCTTGGCATCCAGCCTTTTCTCGCTCATAATAATCTGCTCCTTCCGATATAAAATCTATTCTTTTAATTTCTGCTGCATATATCCAGCAAAACTTGTACCGGCATGATTCATAATGTTTTACATAGGCATTATCAGACTGCCTTGTACTTATCAATGCTTATAATTTTTTCCGCAGCCGCATCCATATCAATCATAGGTGCTGTTTCCTCTGTCTGCATGATTTCTACATCATCATCCTGATCTTCGCAATCCTCAAAGCTTGCATTGACAGCATCAAGTCTGTCCGCCATTGCCACCTGCTTTGACGGAAACAGATGCGAATAACGATATGTGATATCAATGCTCTCATGACCAACCCTGTCAGCTATTGCAACTGCGGAAAACCCGAGGTCAATCAGATGTGAAATGTGCGAATGCCTTAGATCATGGATTCTGATTTTCTTCACACCGGATAATTTGCAACCACGCTCCATCTCATGATGAAGAAAGCTCTTTGTTACCAGAAAAATCCTGTCTGTTGGTGTCTGGTCATATAACATTGCAAAATATTCCTGCATTTCTTCGGCAAGGAACTTCGGCAGCTTGATTGTTCTGTTGCTCTTAGGTGTTTTCGGTGTTGTAATAACATCCTGCCCCTGCAGCCGCTGATACGATTTATTTATTCTGACTGTGTTCTTTTCAAAATCAAAATCTTCCATCGTAAGTGCAAGCAGCTCACCTAATCTCATTCCCGTCCAGTACAGCATTTCAAATGCATAAAATGAAACCGGCTTATCAATCACCGCTTCTGAAAACTTCTTATATTCTTCAGTTGTCCAGAAAAGCATTTCCTTCTTTTCTTCCCTGCCCATATTTCCAGCCTGCCTTGCCGGATTTGATTTCAGATTATAAAACCTGCACGCATGATTGAATATCGCACTTAAGATGTTATGCATTGTCTTCTTATAAGTCTGGGAATAACATTTCCCATTCTCATAACGGAATGCTACCATCTCATTCTGCCACTTGCGTACATCTCCCGGTGTAATCTCATTCATCTTAAGATTCCTGAAATATGGAAGTATCTTTGTATCCACAATGTGTTCTTTTGTAAGCCACGTGTTGAGTTTGACATAATTTTTCACATCCTCTGTATACAACTTCCAGAACTCTCCAAATGTCATATCCAGATTATTCTCCTGCCGTATTTTGTAATTACGCTCATAATCAAGTGCTTCCCTCTTTGTTGCAAATCCTCTCTTCTTTATCTGTTTATTTTCCCCAGTCCAGTCCTTACAATAGAATTTGACAAACCAGGTGCCTGTCTTACTGTCTTTATAAGCTGGCATATTCATCATCTCCTTCTTTCCATATGAAGAAGCAGCTGCCTAAGCCGTATCGCTTCTGCACCTGCCTCTATCACAATCTTCTTACCTGTTGCTTATCCTGCATCACTCATACCATAAATGCGTTCTTCAAAATATTTTCTGCTTACTTTTCCACGGATAACAATGTAACCCTTCTTTTCAAGTTCACTGTTGATCTGTCTCATAAGCTTGTATGCTGCTGATCTTGAAATCCCAAGAATCTGCATCACATCTCCTACTTCTAAAAACTTTTCGTTCATGCCCTTTCACCACCTTTCCATTAAAATTTGTTTTGGCGTTTCTCCATACCAGTTCTGCTGATGTCACAACCAGCCTCCTTACCTGAGATAATCTCCTGTAATACCGCCCGCTCCTGCTCGAGGTACTCGGTCCGCTTGGGGGAGTGTCTACATTCGCTCGATTCCTATGAATGTCTTGGCAAATGCCTGTTAGATTTCTGGTACCGCTCATTTAGTTATTTTTCAATACCATATCGTATAGATAATTGAATTGATATTATTCTATACCGTATAGTATTGAATTGTCAAGAAGTTTTTCTAATGTTCTCGTATAGAAAAACTTCCATTTTCATTTTTTCCGTGTTATACTGTCTTTAACAGTCCATCAGGGACAGATAAACGGAGGTGACTACACTATGACAATTGGTGAAAGAATAAAGAAAATACGGGTATTCCGTAAAATGACAATGGATGAACTGGGCGGTGCACTTGGATTTGAGGGCAAAAATATGTCGGTCCGCATATCCCAGTATGAAACCGGTGCACGCATTCCCGGTGAAGATATGATTCTAAAGCTTGCTGATGCATTGCACTGCAATTACAAGGCAATCTCTGATTACAGCCTTGGTGCTGCTGAAGATATCATTGAAACACTTTTCTGGCTTGAAGAAAGTGCCACATCTCTCCCGGCACGTGGAAAAGGTACAAGATTCCCAGAGTACACAGCTCCCGGCAACCTGATTCATCTGACTGCAATGACACCTGCAAAATCTTCCGAGGCTGCCAGACCAACTTACAACGAAGATGATTATGACAGTACAGGCTCACCTGTCGCATTAACTTTTGAATATGGATTGGTAAATGATTTCCTTTCGGAATGGTGTGAAATGAAAACGAAATTAAATAGTGGAGAGATTTCTCCTAATGAATATTTTGAGTGGAAAATAACATGGCCTCAGGCATAAATGAAACTATTCCTGCACAGCTCACTTTAGTACCAAAATAGTACCACAAGGCAAAAAACAAGCTCGCAAATGCCCATTTTACTAGGCTTTGCGAGCTTTTGAAAATTATTCAAACTCAATCGTTCCAGGTGGCTTACTCGTCAGATCGTAGAATACACGATTGACCCCTTTCACCTCATTTATAATTCTGCTCATCACCGTCTGCAATACTGCGAACGGAATCTCTGCGGATTCCGCGGTCATGAAATCAACGGTGTTGACCGCACGAAGCGCTACTGCGTAGTCATAGGTTCTTTCATCGCCCATGACACCGACGGAACGCATATTGGTAAGTGCCGCAAAGTACTGGTTCGGCATCCAGGACGGTTCCTCGCCGTTGGCTTTTTTATAATCGGCAACCGCCTTGTCTACTTCCTCGCGGTAAATCGCGTCGGCCTCTTGTACAATACGAACCTTTTCTGCTGTCACTTCGCCGATGATGCGGATTCCAAGTCCCGGTCCCGGGAACGGCTGACGGAAAACAAGTTTTTCCGGGATGCCAAGTTCGAGACCCGCTTTTCTTACTTCATCTTTGAAAAGATTGCGAAGCGGTTCAATGATTTCCTTGAAATCAACGAAATCAGGAAGACCGCCTACATTGTGGTGGGATTTGATAACTGCGGATTCACCGCCGAGTCCGGATTCCACAACGTCCGGGTAGATCGTTCCCTGCGCAAGGAAATCCACTGCTCCGATTTTTTTTGCTTCCTCTTCGAAAACACGGATAAATTCTTCCCCGATGATCTTACGTTTTTTCTCCGGTTCTGTGACACCGGCAAGTTTTCCGTAATAGCGCTCCTGCGCATTGACACGAATGAAGTTTAAGTCGAACTGACCGTTTGGTCCGAATACACTCTCTACCTCGTCGCCTTCGTCCTTTCTTAAGAGACCATGGTCTACAAAAACACAGGTCAGCTGCTTTCCGATCGCGCGTGACAGGATTCCTGCCGCAACGGACGAATCCACTCCGCCCGATAACGCAAGAAGAACCTTTCCATCGCCGACTTTCTCACGGATGGACTGAATGGTCTCTTCTACGAAAGAATCCATTCTCCAGGTTCCCGCACAGCCGCAGACGTTACGCACAAAGTTATAGATCATCTGTGTGCCGTTTACGGTATGAAGGACTTCCGGATGAAACTGGATCGCATAGAGTTTCTTTTCTACATTCTGCGTTGCCGCGATCGGGCAGTCCGCAGTATGGGCAACCACCTCAAATTCCGGTGCCGCCGTCTCAATACGGTCAAAATGGCTCATCCAGCAGATCGATGTTTCCGGCATTCCCTGGAACAGAACTGCATTCGGTGCATAGTGGATCTCTGTCTTTCCGTATTCTCCAACCTCCGGTGTGATGACTTTACCGCCAAGTTTGTGCATCATAAGCTGCGCACCATAGCAAAGTCCAAGTACCGGAATTCCAAGCTCAAAGAGTTCTTTCTGATAGGAAGGAGAGTCCTCTTCGTAACAGCTGTTTGGCCCTCCTGTCAGAATGATACCCTTTGGATTCATAGCTTTGATCTTCTCAATGTCTGTTTTATAAGAATAAATCTCGCAATAAACATTGCATTCTCTGACTCTGCGGGCAACCAGCTGGTTGTATTGTCCGCCGAAGTCAAGTACAATGACTAATTCTTTGTCCACGACTTTTTCCTCCTGGTATTTTCAATCTATCTTCCTATTATAAGGGAGCAGTTTCAAGTTTACAAGTAGAAGTTGTATCTTTTATATGTGCTGATGCAGATATTTTTCTTTGGTTGCCATTCCGCCTCGGATATGGCGCTCGGATTTGTTGACATCTAAGACTTTTCTCGCCTCTGCGGCAAGTGTCGGGTTGATCTGTACAATGCGCTCCGTTACATCCTTATGTACCGTACTCTTGCTGATGCCGAATTTCTTCGCGGTCTGACGCACGGTCGCGTTGTTTTCAATGATATAATTTGCGATATTTATAACCCTCTCCTCAATATAGCTTTTCACAAAAAATCCCCTGCGATACTAATTGTTACATTGTATGCCGGGGATTCTTTTATATGTCTGTCTAATTTGTGGTCCGCCATGCGACTTTTCTGTCACCATAAGATCCTTACCTAATTATATTACTTATATTACAGATATCCGTACAGACCTGCTCCTTTTGTTCTGCTTCCGGTGTCTGTTCCGAAAAAAAGCAGATTGAAGATAATAAGCAAAACCTCCACGAGCAGGCTCCCAATTCCTTTTCCGGTATGATACCGCTCCACAGTTCCATAGCTTTCTTTTCCGGGTTTCTCATATACATAATAGGAAAACATGCGTTATACGCTCCTGGCGTCATTTTACTGATTCTCCCCTGAATCTTTTTCTTTAAACTCATAATCATTTTCATGCCGGTCGCCTTTTTCTTTTCGTATCCGTTGTCTGTTTTCTGCTGTTTTAGAAATTCTTTCCGTCCCAGCCCCAGTCATTGATGCCCTGGTAAGTAATGTACACGGCACTTCCCGGGATTCCGAGCCGTTCTTTAAAGATACGGCAGATCTCCGCTGTCATTGCGTTATACTCTCTTGTGGAAGCGCTTCCGAACAGCTTTACCGAAACAAATGCTCCCTTGTCCAGCTTTTTGCCTCCCATGTAAAGATCGTAATTATCCTCAAATCCCAACATCAAAAAACCTTCCGGTTTATTTACGATCGAGATCGCGCGTCCCAGATCTGCTTTCAAGTTTTCGCGTTCCTCCCTGCTCACCGGGATAGAAATTTTTGAATCAATAAACGGCATATCCGCCACCTCCTGTTTTTATTTGATGACCGGCTGGAAATCCTCGGTATCTCCGCAGAAAAATCCGCCGATCTTTCCTGTGATCGTCTGCATGATATGTTTTGCGTGTGTATAATGTTCCGCGTCGATCGTCACAAAGAACATGGTCTTTACGCCCTGTTCTGTAAGCCAGTTCTTACTGTATTCGTCGCGAAATTCCGCCCTGGTCCACTCGAAATCCATCGAGCGTTCTTCCGGGATCACCACCTCAAGGACTCCCGCCGCTTCCCAGATCTCAAGTTCCAGGTCTGCTTCCTCCTGCAGCGCATCCGCGATATCACGCACCGTGATCTCTTTTTGCTGCATGTAAAACCATTCTTTTGGAGCATCCGCCGCCCCATGGTTCTTTTCACGGATCTTTTTTAATTTTGACTTGTTTTTCATTCCATTTCCTCCAGTATCTGCCGCAGGGAATCCTCCACACGTCTGCAGGCCGTCGCACGCACATCCCGCATGGTCGGATTACACGTCTCCATCAGATAGGGATGTCCGACAAATTCCAACATCGTCCGGTCATTTTCATTATCTCCGAACGCAGCCATCTCCTCCGGCAGGATATCAAGTTTTTCTCCGATCTCTTTTAAGGCAGAACCTTTGCTTGTGCCAAGCGGCGCGAAATCCACCCAGCGGTTTCCGGATGTCACGATCAGACAGCTGTCACCAAACGCCCGCTTAAAATCCGCCGTTGCCCCGTCACGCTTGTCTTCCGGCGTAAAATAGGAAACCTTCATGATCGGTTCCTCGATCCGCTCCGGTTTATCTATGACCGTGATATTATTTCCAATATCGTCACGCAGATAGGTCACGAAAGACGGATCTTTCGGGATCACATAACTCGTGCGCTCCCCCGATATCAGCACTTCGCAGTCCGGGTGTTCCAGTACGGTGTTGCTGATACGCATTGCCAGTCCATCCTCAAACTGCCGCTTCATCAATACCTGGTCCAGATGCATGACCAGCGCCCCATTTTCACACAGATACATGATCTTGTCCTTGACCGGCGCAAACAACCGCTGCAGGCTCGGATACTGTCTTCCGCTTGCCGGCATAAAAGAAACACCCCTTTTTGTCAGTTCCTCGATCAGTGGAAAGAGTTCCGGGCGGCATCTGGTCGCTCCGTCCAGAAGCAGTGTGCCATCCAGATCACACGCTATCAGTTTTATTTTTGTTTTCATCTTCTGCTATCCTCTATATGCATTTTCTGTTTTATATTTGATTTGTTTTCATACATGCTGACATCGGAGCGGTTTCTTGTCCCTTCAAAACTTTCGTCCCGCTCCGGATCAAACTGCGCGTAACCGCACGCGATATGGATCGGATAATGCTCCGGATCGCTGTTATATTTTTCCTCTTCCGTGCGCATTCCCTCGATGCAGAAAAGGATCGGACATCTTGCGGCATGCTCCACGATACAGCAGAATTCGTCTCCGCCGATGCGGTAGACCTTTCCATAAGGATCAAAGATCTTTTCTATGATCCGCGCGACATTTCTAAGGTAAGTGTCTCCCTCCACATGACCGTGTCCGTCGTTGCATTCCTTCAGATTATTCAGATCAAAGGAGACAAACATCTTTCCTCTAGCGCTTTTCATCTGCGACATGTCCTCCATATAGGCATTCCGGTTGTAAAGCCCCGTCAGGACATCATGGATCGCCAGTTCCTCATACACCTTTGCCTTCCGTCCCTTTTCGATCGTATCCACCGCATAGAATACCGCCTCGTAACCGAGCATCAGCACAAACGCCAGGAATACAAAGCGTCCGAACAGATCCGCGTCACCGATATGGCGGTAATACAGCACGATATCCGTCACTGTTGCCGCCGAAAGCAGGATCATTCCTACGGTACTGATCTTCGCGTGCCGGTCGATCTGATGGCGGAACGCCTTATATAGCAGACATCCGATCATATAAAACAACGCGATACACAACATCATATGAGTCAGCCAGAGTGTTTCTTTCATATCCGCGATATCCAAAAACTGAAGTCCCAGCACAAACACCATCTCACAGACATTGATCGCAAACAGCACTTTCCAGAGCTTCCGATCCCCGATATTCAAAAAATCCCTCACAAACAGGATAAACGGGATTCCCATCAACATCAAAAGGATATACGCCATAAACGATGCCGCGATCCGGTCCCGCACGATCAGCATCATCGCGTCCGTCTCATTTGCCGACCAGACACCAAATATCGCCGAAAACATGCCCAGATGCAGCAGGCTGTTCCCGATCTCCGCCTTCCTGTGTACAATGCACCAGTAAACGATCATTCCAAATCCCAGTATGACGATCAGCGCGCTGACAAAAAACGTGATGACCGACTGCGCGAAGATCTTATAAAAAGCCTCCTGCTCTTTTCCTGTATAAAACGTGCAGTCCTGATACCGGGCGTTTTGATATACCGGCGTCAGTTTGATCTTTATCTCTTTGTTCCATATGGGACTGCCACGAAATTCCAGTGTGAGCCGGTCGTGCGTCCCCAGATCCCGCCTGTCTCTGTATTTTCATAGATCGGCTTTCCATCCGCGTAAGCCCACACGAGCTGGTGATTCGTGAAAAATACGATATCTTTCTGCATCACCCCGTAATCCTCCGCCGCAAACGAAAAGATCTCGCTTCCGTCCGCCTGTCTGGTGGTCGTGTCGGGGTTTGTTTCATCCATGCTTCCAAACTCCGTGATCTTAAAATTGGCTGCATACGCCAGTAAGATCAACGCCAGCCCTGCTGCAATGACCAGGTACGGCATCCATCTTTTTATTCTTCTTATTAACATACTCCTGCTACCTCTGTATCCAAACTTTCCCTATTATCACAATATCTTATATACCGCTTTTTTTCAAGGTTTTTCTCTCGCTTTACAGTTGCTTTTTTCCGAGGTTATGGTACAATAGGGGCATACAAACAGGGGAGCCTGCGACAAGCCGGCTGAGAGTAAGCTGTACTGCTTAGACCCTTAACCTGATTTAGATAATGCTAACGTAGGGAAATAATGACTGTAACGGGTTCTATTGGATCATTGATCCACCGGATCCAGATTATAGAAACGGAATGCTTGCGTTTTAGTATTCCGTTTTTTTGTTATGGAAATGACCTCTTATCTTTATGGATCAGGCGCGCAAAGATTATTTTGATAGAAAGAGAGATAAGAAATGAGAAATTACGCAACTCAGATGGAAGCGGCAAGAAAGGGCATCGTAACCGAAGAATTAAAATCCGTTGCCGCTAAAGAACAGATGACCACAGACGAACTGTTGCCGCTCGTAGCTTCCGGCAAAGTCGTGATCTGTGCCAACAAAAATCACAAATGCATCGATCCGCAGGGTGTCGGTTCCATGTTAAAGACCAAGATCAATGTAAACCTCGGCGTTTCCAAAGACTGCAAGGACTATGACGTAGAAATGGAAAAAGTCATGGAAGCAGTCAACATGGGGGCGGAAGCGATCATGGATCTGTCCTCCCACGGCGATACGATCCCGTTCCGCCGCAAACTCACGAACGAATGTCCGGCTATGATCGGTACGGTTCCGGTCTATGATTCCGTGATCCACTATCAGCGGGATCTTGCCACACTGACCGCAAAGGATTTTATCGATGTGGTACGTCTGCATGCCGAAGACGGTGTGGATTTCGTCACACTCCACTGCGGCATCACCAGAAAGACCATCGACCAGATCAAAAACCATAAACGCAAAATGAACATCGTTTCCCGTGGCGGTTCTCTGGTATTTGCATGGATGTGCATGACCGGAAATGAAAATCCGTTCTATGAATACTATGATGAGATCTTAGATATCTGCCGCGAGTATGATGTGACCATCTCCCTCGGTGACGCCTGCCGTCCGGGCTGTCTTGCGGATGCTTCCGATGTCTGTCAGATCGAAGAACTGGTCCGTCTCGGAGAACTGACCAAACGCGCCTGGGCAAAAGACGTTCAGGTCATGGTGGAAGGTCCTGGACATATGCCGCTCGACCAGATCGCGGCCAACATGAAGATCCAGCAGACGATCTGCGGCGGCGCTCCGTTTTATGTATTAGGGCCGCTCGTTACCGATATTGCTCCTGGATATGACCATATCACCGCTGCGATCGGTGGTGCCGTTGCCGCTACCGCAGGCGCTGCTTTCCTCTGCTATGTCACTCCGGCAGAGCATCTCGCGCTTCCGAATGTCGATGATGTAAAGCAGGGGATCATCGCTTCCAAGATCGCTGCCCACGCTGCTGATATCGCCAAGGGTGTGCGCGGAGCGAGAGATATCGATGACAGGATGGCTGACGCGAGACGTGTGCTCGACTGGGATGCGCAGTGGGAATGCGCGATTGACCCGGAGACTGCAAAGGCGATCCGTGAAGACCGCAAACCGGAACATGAAGACACCTGCTCCATGTGCGGTAAGTTCTGCGCTGTCCGCAGCATGAACAAAGCGCTGTCCGGCGAATACATCGATATTTTATAAGTACTTACTTCGATAACAGATCCATTCAAAAAAGAGAGAAAACGCTTGATAAAACGATTTCTCTCTTTTTTCTGTTTCTTTCTTAATTGTTGTCTCACACTAATTGGTGTATTTCTGCAGCTCTTCCGCCACATCAAGCACTCCGCCCAACAGTTTCTTGGTTTCTTCCGCGTGCTCCAGGTTGTTGACACTGAGTTCCGCCGCCTGATGGGAGGATGCGGTCACTTCTTCCGTTGTCGCCGAAAGCTGTGTGATATTGTCAACGATCTGGTTGTTGGACTCGGAGAGCTGGCCTAACATCTCATCGATCTGTCCGATATCCGTTGTAAGTTTCGTCACGTTCTCATTCATATCCGTGAAGCTTGCTGAAACTTCCGTGATCAGGTCATCCTGCTTTCCTGCCGCAGCCACTGCCTCACCTACCGAATCCGCTGCCGAATGTGCATCCCCGGAAAGTTCCTCTAAGATCGACGCGATATTTTCGGTCTCCTGACGTGTCTTTTCCGCAAGCTGACGGATCTCATCCGCTACGACCGCAAAGCCTTTTCCGGCTTCTCCGGCTCTCGCGCTTTCGATCGATGCGTTTAACGCAAGGAGATTTGTCTGGCTTGAAATGGAAAAGATCGTATCCGCGATGCCCTTTACCGCTTCTGTCTTCTCTTGAAGCTTCTGCATGGACGCCGCCACGCCTTCGTTGATCTGCGCGATATTTTCCGACTGCGTCTTTAAGTGTTCCATCAGGTTCGCGTTCTTCTCATTGAGCTCGCCGGATTTTTTCGCTGTCTCTACCATCTCCGCAGAGCGCTCCATCGTCTCGCCGATCGCTTCCTGGATGTTCTGTGTCATCACAGTCTGTGCCTGGATATTCTTCGCTGTCGTCTGCGTGCTGTCTGAAATATCCCGGACCGCTCCGTTTACGGTATCCGTGGATTCATTGAGCTGGTTCATGATATCGACTGCCTGCTCTGTTCCCTCTCTGACCTGCTCTGCCACATTTACAATATGATCCATCATATCCTGCTGTTTTTTCTTTTCCTCGCCGAGCTGGCCGATCGTATCACTGTTGAATGTATGCGCAACCGCAACGGTCCAGTAGATCAGAAGCATCATAAAACAGATCACCAGTGTCGCGCAGATCTGATCCACAGTTTCCTCTCCGGTGCAGCGGTGCAGCACCGAAATCTTTATCACGGTAATGATAATGTTGAGCGCACTCGTAACCACTCCGTAAAATCTGGAATACCGTCTGTCAAAAAACACGATACAGATGATAAACGGAACCGCTCCCATAAAGCGCAGATAATAAGCGTCAAATGCTATGCCCGTAAAAAACGTTATCACCAAAAGCCCGGTACTCAAGACATAGCGTATCCGGCGGTCTGCGCTGTTTGTGCGGTATAACATCAAATTTAAAACGATCATCACAAGCACGACCACTCCGATCATGCAGGTAAATCCAAGCGACCGTATTCCCCGCAGATATGCCACAAACACGATTACTGCAGCAAAAATATAAAACAAAATACTCGTAAGAACATACAAACCATTGGCGCGTGTCATCTGTTCTTTCTCATCTGCATACAGATAGTTCTTTTCCATCTTTTTCCTCTCCTTCTCTTTCGTTCTCTACTCTATTATAGCAATACAGCGTGCAAATTCATATAGAATTTTCTACAAATTTCGACGATATCTCATAAATATTTTTTCTTTTTAAAGATGTAGAGACTGACCGCGACGATCAGCACCGAAACGAATATGACCACCGGATAACCATATTTCCACGCGAGCTCCGGCATATGGACAAAATTCATGCCGTACCAGCCCGCGATCAGGGTCAGCGGCAGAAACACCGTCGTCACGATCGTAAGCACTTTCATTACATCATTCTGGCGGATGCCGATCTCGGACTGATACACGTCCTGCACCTGCATCGCATACTCTCTTAACACCTGTGTTTCTTCCCGGAGTCTGCCCGCGCGGTCCGTAAACACGCCAAAGCACGCTGCCTCTTTCTCCCCGAAAAAATCCATCTCGTTTTCATGGAGCATTTCCCCCATATCCGCCATCTGGCTGTAATAGCGGTGCATTCTTGAGATCTCCTTCTTCATGCGTAACATCTCGTGGTTAAATTCCTTATCCTCACGCTCCAAGATCCGTTCCTCCATCCCGGCGATCTTTTTTTCAAGTGCCGAGAGATACAAAAGGTCATCATCGATCAACGAGATCAGAAAATCATACAAAAAACGCTCCAGCGTGTAGCCCTTGCGCATTCTTGCCTGACGGATCTGCGCGATCTGTGTTCCGACGATTCCCGTGTCATCGATAAATATCATCTTTCTCTGCAAAATATAAAAGGCAAAACCGTAATTGTTCCGGTAATGCCCTTTCTCCGGGATATGGAATGTACCAAACAGATAGTCCGAATAGCTTTCCAGCTTGCAGAAATGAATATTGTCTTCCTGCCATCCAAGCAGATAATTCGCCCGGATGTCCGTTGCCTTCTCCCATTCCGCTCCGCTTAGTACCGCAATCCCGTCCTTATGATCTTTCCAGTCATCAAATTCTGTCTCTTCCAGCCGGTCATCCATGATCTTATAATAAATGACTGTCCACCTCCTGTATATCGTTCCTTCCTTATATCCTTTATCTTTCCCAAATTTCCCCCAAAATAACGCTCCCTAAGCCTGTTTCTGCGGCGTGAACTGAAGCTCGATCGTGGAAATGCACCCGCGAATGCTGACGTTCGCATGCTCTAACGATGCCGGAACACGGATACGGTTTTCCGTGTCAACACTCATCAGTTTCACCTGATCTTCCCTCCCTGCTTTTGCCCGCAGGACCTTCTCCTCATCCGACAGATACAGACACCGGTCCCCAACCCAGGCTCCATAAATTTTCCTTCCTTTTTTTCGCAGATTAAACTCCCTCGGCATGCTGACTTTTTTCCTGACTACCTGCGCATTTGTCTGTCCAACAGCAAACATGACGATCCCTTCTTTCTTCTCTGCAAATTCCTTTCCGGAATGCCTTATTTCCTTTTTATTTTATCACGTTTTGCCCGATTTTGTAAGAATTTTTTCATTTTTCAGATTTATTATTTACATAAACAGACATTTGTGTTATAGTTAGCAAGTCGGCTGGAAATATGCCGGTAAAACTAATATCATACATATTAGCAGAGTAGAAATCTGTGCGTTAAGTGCCATGTGAACAGGGAGTTGTCACACGGACGAAAAGCAATCGCTTGCGGTACAGGCTTCGCATCCCGCTGCTACATTCAGGTTATCTTGTCTCCTCTATGTAGTTTAGGAAAACTGCTAAAAGGAGGCTATTTTTATGAAAAAGATCAAACAACTCTTCTCGGATTCTCTTCACGAATTCACCGTAACCAAAAACCTGGTACTCTGTGGTCTTATGGCTGCGCTCGCGATCGTACTCAGCATAGTTGCAAGCATTTCCATCGGACCTTACGTTAAGATCGGCTTCTCCGGAATTCCGAACCGCATCGTGGAATTTCTCTTCGGACCGGTTGTCGGCTGCATTTTCGGCGGAGCGCTGGATCTCTTAAAATTCATGATCAAACCGGATGGTCCGTTCTTTTTCGGTTTTACCTTTAACGCAATGCTCGCCGGACTGATCTACGGCGGCCTGTTATATCACAAGCCGCTTTCGATCAAACGTATCGTAATTGCGGAATTTCTGGTAAAACTGATCGTAAACTGCGGTTTAAATACGCTCTGGATCTCCATGCTCTACGGAAAAGCATTTTTCGTACTGCTTCCGATGCGCCTGTTAAAGAATGTGATCATGCTGCCGATCGACAGTGCCATCGTATTTTTCGCACTGTCCCTCACGAAACAGACCGTTGGAAAACTCGGTTTTTCCCTGATCTCACCAAAGAAACTTTCCGCGGAAGAATCCTAATTCCTGACCGGTAACAACGATTTATTTACTTAAAAGACAAGAAAACAAAAAAAGAACCGCTCCGGTTCTTTTTTTGTCTGTTAATACCTGGCACTTTTTAAAAGCTGCTTCGTATACTCTTCTTTTGGATCTTTATAGATTTCTTCGACCGGTCCCTGTTCTATGATCTCTCCCTCTTTTAAGATCAGCACACGGTCACAGAGCTGGTAAACCACGCGCAGATCGTGCGAGATAAACAGGATCGCCGTCTTTAATTCTTCATGCAGCTCTTTTAAGAGCGCAAGGATCTGTGCCTGTATCGTCACATCCAATGCGGAAACCGCCTCATCCGCGATAAAGAATTTCGGATTCAGGATAAGCGCGAGCGCAATGCAGACACGCTGTCTTTGTCCACCGGAGAGTTCTCCCGGATACCGCGAGAGGTATTCCTCGCCAAGTCCGACCCGTTTTAGGATCTCTCCCGCCTTTTTCTGTCTTGTTTTTCTGTCGTCCCGCGTGAAGTTTCTAAGCGGTTCCTCTAAAATCCATCCGATCGTTTTGGACGGATTTAAGGATCCGAACGGATCCTGAAACACCATCTGCGGATGCGCCTCCGCATGCGTGATGGTTCCCTCATAGTTTTTGTTTATTCCAAGGAGCGTCCGGGCGATCGTCGATTTTCCGGAGCCGGATTCTCCCACCAGTCCTACGATCTCTCCTTCACCGATTGAAAAACTCACATCGCGCAAAACCTGCATCGTCTCTTTTTTCCCGAACAGTCCGCGCTTTCGTTTGTCAAAGAAAACATTTAATCCCAAAACAGATAACACCGTCTTCTCCGGCGTTTTTTCCACTTTCTCTTTCTCACGCTCAAATCCCGGGATCGCAGAGACCAGCTTTTTCGTGTACGCCTCCTTCGGCGCGTAAAAGACATCATCCGCTCTGCCCGCTTCCACAATTTTTCCATCCTTCATGACAACCACCTGCCCGCAGAGCCTGTGTACCAGATGAAGATCATGCGAAATGAACAGGATCGCCGTATGCTCTTTTTCGTTGATCCGCTGCAGCAGCTCCAGGATCTGTGCCTGTATCGTCACATCAAGCGCTGTCGTCGGTTCATCCGCGATCAACAGTTTTGGTTTGTGTATCATTGCCGCGGCGATCATCACGCGCTGTCTCTGCCCGCCGGAAAGTTCATGGGGATATGCCGCATAGATCCGCTCCGTATCCGCGAGTCCCACATCACGCAGTGCTTCCATGGCACGCGCCCTGCGTTCCTCTTTGGACAGATCCGTATGGATGCGAAGGCTCTCCTCCACCTGCCAGCCGATGGTGCGCACCGGATCCAGGGAGGTCATCGGTTCCTGAAAGATCATTCCGATGTCCGTTCCTCTCAGTTTACATAACTCGCTTTCCTCCAACGAAAGGAAATCGTCATGCCCCGCAAACACGATCTCTCCATCCGCGATCACATTTTTCCGCTTTTTCAAAAGTCCTGCAATGGCAAGCGCGCTTAGGGATTTTCCGGAGCCGGATTCTCCCACCAAACCCACGCATTCTCCAAATCCTATGGTAAGATTAAAGTCCGTCACTACTTTTTGCTGTGTCTTCTTATCCTCAAATCCAATATTCAGATTTTTTACGCTCAGCAAACATTCTTTCTTTTCCATCGTTTCCTCTCATGCATTTCCACTGACATTCCATCGCTCATAAGCGAAAATCCGAGTATCATCAAAATCAGCACCAGTCCGGGCCAGATACAGCTCCCCGGCGAGACAAAAATATAAGACTGTGCCTCTGAGAGCATCCGTCCGAGACTTGCATAGGGCGGCTGTACGCCGATCCCAAGATAGCTTAGACTTGCCTCCGCAAGCACCGCGTTGTTAAACCCGATCATAAGTGAGGACAGCAGTACCTGACGGATATTCGGAAGGATATGTACAAACATGATCCGAAGATCACAGGCTCCGGAGAGTCTTGCAAGTTTCACATATTCCATCTCCCGGCATCGTATGAACTCACTGCGCACGATTCTTGCGAAACTCGGAACAAACGCGATCCCAAGCGCGAGCACGGTCTGATAATTTCCAGGGCCGAGCACCGCGATCACCACCAGCGAAAGCAGGATGCTCGGGAACGCGAACATGACATCCATGATCCGCATCAGCACCTCATCCAAAACCGATCCGAAATAGCCGGTAAAGGCTCCGATCAAAACACCGATACTGCCGCCGAGAAGCACTGTCCCTGCCGCCGCAAACAGTGTGATCTTACTGCCGGACATCACGCGGCTTAGAATATCCCGTCCAAGCTGGTCGCAGCCAAACGGATGCGCCAGGCTGCTGCCCGCAAGCTTCGCCGACGCATCCACCGCCTCCGGCGGATAGGGTGTCCAGATGATCCCCACCAGAACAAAGAGAAGCATCGCTGCCGTGATGACACAGCCGATCTTAAAATTGTAATTTTTCCTTTTTTTTGATGTATTATCCATCGTTTATTCCACCGTAATCCTCGGATCGATCTTCCGGTAAATCAGATCCACACACAGATTTGTCACTATCACCACAAGCGCCATCATCATGATGATCGCTTCCACCACCGGATAATCCCGGTTGGAGATGGAAGTCATCAGTATTCTTCCAAGTCCCGGAATGTTAAACACTTTCTCCACAACAATACTTCCCGTAAAGATGTCGGCAAGCGCCATTCCAAAGAAGGTCAGAACCGGAAGGAACGCGTTTTTTAACACATGCCCGTATAGCACGCCCGAAATATCGTTTCCGCGGCTGTACGCCGTTCTCACATAATCGTGTTTCATCTCCGCGAGCAGTGAGCTTCTCAGCATTTTCACCGCCATGGCTGTCTTCGGAAGCGCGATCGCGACCGCCGGGAAAAGCAGATACGCAAAGAATTTCCCCGCGTTCACGTCATAAGAGACAAAATCTCCCGGGACAAACAGTTTTAACACCACTCCGAAAACCAGTGTGAGCAGGATTCCCGAAAAGAACGACGGAACCGCCATGATGACCTGATTGAGCCCCGAAAAGACACTGTCCGCGATCCCGCCCTCGTGCTTTGCCATAAAAACAGCAAGCGGAACGGATATCACGATCATCAGGAAAAACGCCATAACCGTCAGTGTGACCGTGATCGGCAGTTTATCTAAGATCATTTCCCGCACCGGCATGCTGTAACTGTACGAAGTACCGAAATCTCCGGTGAAAAACGCAAACAGCCACGTCACATACCGCTCCATCAGCGGGCGGTCCAGTCCCATCTGTGCCCGCAGCGCAGCAAGCTGTTCCGGGGTCGCGTCCGTCCCTAATTTTGCCCTTGCCGGATCTCCCGGTATCAGTTCAAACGCAAGAAAGAGCAGAAATGACACGATCACCAGCGTAAGCAGCGTGGTAAGGATTTTTTTTACGATCTGTTTCATGTTCTGCTCTCCTCCACTTTCTCTTTTTTGTTTTTACTTACTGGTCATCTGCCAGCTTGATCTGTGCAATATCCTGGATATAAAGCGGATAGCATTTATATCCGGTAAATTTTTTGTTCAGTGCCACCATATCCGGCAGATCCTGAATGTATACACTCGCCGCCGTATCTGCGAGGATCTCCTCACATTGCTTGTAAGCGGCTGTCTGTGCATCCTCATCCGCGGTACTTCGCGCCGCCGCATATGCCGCGTCATAATCCGGGTTGGAATAATTGATAAAGTTGTTCTTCGCATCGGCGTTGAACCTGGATAACATCGCGGATGCCGCAAAGTAGGACGCATCCACGCCAACTAAGGTCGCCTCAAAATTCCGATTGCCATAGGTATCATCCAGCCAGGTATTCCATTCCACCTGATTGATCTCTGCCGTAACTCCGATCTTCTTTAACTGTTCCGCAATGATCTGTGCCGTATCCACATGCTGCGGATAATTGGCAGGAACCGTGATCGTAAAGCTGAATCCGTCGCCATAGCCTGCTTCTGCCAGCAGTTCTTTCGCTTTGTCCACATCATAGCTGTATTTGTCTGCCAGTTCCGGCTCAAAGTATTTCCGGAAATTCGGGAACATGCTGCTGCCGACTTTTACGCCCTTGCCATCGGAAACCATATCGATGATCTCATCGCGGTCGATGCCGTAGCACAGCGCCTGTCTCACCTGTTCATTCTGGAACGGTTCAAAACTGTTGTTTAAGTAAAGTCCCTGTACCAGGTTCATGGTTCCTTCCACTACATTGTAGTCGTCTCCCAGCTGCTTTGCCTGTGTCGTGGTCAGATGTGCCATCATGTCGATGGAACCGCTGTTTAAGCTGGTGACAACAGAATCCGTATCGGCACATACTTTAAATGTGACCTCATCGATATCCGGCTTGCCGCCCCAGTAATCCGCAAAGCTCTCCAGTTTGATGTTTTCCTGTACGGAACGGGAAACATATTTGTATGGTCCGGTTCCGATCGGATCCGCATCCGGATCTGCGTTATCCGCAGGGACGATCGCCGCTTTTACGCCAGCCACATAGGACAGGAAATCGGCATCCGCCTCAGCCAGTGTGATCACCACTGTTTTATCATCCGGTGTCTCAATGGATGTGATATTAGAAAACGCCGGTATCAGAGCGGAGCCGCTGCTGCTATCGGCGCAGGTTTCAAGGGAAGATTTTACGTCCGCTGCCGTAACAGGATTTCCGTTATGGAATTTCACTCCGTCTCTTAAAGTGAATGTGTACACAAGCCCGTCATCGGATACCTCGTATCCGCTTGCCACAGCAGGAACTAAATTTCCATCACTGTCCGGTTTATACAAACCTTCAAACACATTAAACAGAATTTCTCTTGTTCCTGCCGCTTCCGCTTTGTGAGGGTCAAGACTGTCTTCCAAATCCTGTGCAATGCCTACAGTGATCTGTGAGGAATTTTTTCCACCTGTTTCGTCACCTGCGTTTCCGCATCCGCTCAGTGCAATAGTCAGTGTTGTGAACACGAGTAACAAAGCCTTTACTCTTTTACTTCTTTGTTTCATGTTTTTGATTCCTTTCTCTTTATGAAGTTTTCGTTGGCTGTCGGCCTTGACGGCAGTCGCTCGCCATGCCAGTGCCAGGGTTTATTGTAGTGCATTGCGCTTTAAAATGCAATAGAAAAAAAAGAACCGCAGCCTGTATTTCAGACTGCGGTCCCTCTCTGTGATGATACTTTTTTATTTTTTATGCTTCTTCCTTCTTTGCTGTAAACAGCTTGGACAGGCAGTGGTAAGCAACCAGTGCGCCAAGGATCATCAGTAAGATCGCAACGATAAGCTGCAGTCCGTCTACCAGGAATGTTGCTGTTCCGGCAGAAACGTTTCTTACTAATGCGATGGTCTTCTGAACCAGTGCGGTAAAGGTAACCGCAAGCATGACGAACATCGGGATGTAAAGTGTCCATCCGGTACGTCCGGTCGTCTTTAAGAATACGGCAAGCGCGATCAGTACCATTGCTGCGAGCAGCTGGTTCGCGGAACCGAATAACGGCCAGATGTTGTTGTATCCGCCAAGTGTTAAAAGCCATCCAAAGAATAATGTGATGATGGTTGCGAAATATTTGTTGGTAAGCACTTTATGTAAACCATCCATCTTTTCCGGATCTGTGGTATCTACATAGAACAGTTCCTGGAAAGACATACGTCCGATACGCGCTACGGAATCCAGTGATGTAAGAGCAAGCGCGGATACACACATGGTCATGAATACGGTCGCCACTTCATTCGGGACACCGAAACGTTCCAGGAATCCTGCAACACCGGAAGAAAAGATCGAGAACGGAGTTCCGTCCGGCTTTGTTCCGTTTACTGCAACTGCGCCTACAACAACAAGTGCAACGATACCAAGTAATGATTCTACAACCATTGCGCCGTAACCTACCATCGGCATATCTTTTTCATTACTGACGGTCTTGGATGAAGTTCCGGAAGATACCAGACTGTGGAATCCGGATACCGCACCACATGCGATCGTTACGAACAGGGTCGGGAACATATAAGAAGTGCTTCCGTCTGCTCCGGTCAGTGCGAATCCGTTGAATGCGTTCAGCTGCATCGCCGGATGCGCAACAACGATACCAACAACCGCGCCAATGATCATACCAAGTAACATATAAGTTGTCATGTAATCTCTCGGCTGCATCAGTAACCACATCGGCAGTACAGATGCAAGGAACAGATATACCATGATGATGCCGATCCAGGCAGATTTTGTTGCGTAGATCGGAAGATGCATACCAATGGCAAACATGATAACGATGAGCGCTACCGCGATCACACCCTTTAATCCCTCATTGATCTTACCTGTTTTTTTCAGTACCAGACCAAGGATGATCGCGAATACGATAAATAACATAGATACAGAAGCTGCTGCTCCGTTTGCAAATACCGGTGATGTCACTGCTGCTCCGGTCGCTGCGTCTACCGGGAATGCGTTAAAGGTACCTGCGACCATATCTGTAAATGCTGCGATAACAAGCAGGGTAAATAACCAGCAGAAAAGCATAAAGAGTTTTCTTCCTGTTTTTCCGATATACTTTTCGATCAGCATACCCATGGATTTTCCTTCGTTCTTAACGGATGCGTATAATGCTCCGAAATCCTGAACCGCACCGAAGAAGAGACCTCCGATGATCAGCCATAACAGAACCGGAACCCAGCCGAATACCGATGCCAGGATCGGTCCTGTGACAGGGCCAGCTCCCGCGATGGATGAAAACTGATGGGAGAATACTGTAAATTTGGAAGATGGCACAAAATCTTCTCCATCCTCATACTGGTAAGCAGGTGTCTTTGCGTTTGCATCAATCCCCCACTTTTTGGCGAGCCAGCGTCCGTAAAGCAGATAGCCGGCACCCAATGCAACAATTCCAATTAAGATAATTACTAAACCGTTCATTTTCTCACCTTTCCTCGTGAATGAATTTCCAAAACAGGACGTCTGCCTTAAACTCAGCTTTTGGCAGATATAACTAAAATTCATATTAGTCATGCCTGCCATAACATCTCTGTTTTGTCTATATACTTTATCACTCTGTCGGAAAAATGTCAACTGTCCGATCTTATAAATTATCCGGGCGTGTTACCTCATAATCGCTCCAGCTGCTTTCCGCCGGACCTCCAGACATATCTGCCGTATCGGAATAGGAATCAGCCGTGATCGTATATGCACTCGTTCCTTCTATATATATAGTACTGTCCGTGCCTTTTACCGTCACCGTATTTCCGTCCGCGTCCCGGATCGTTCCCTCGCAGGAAAGACTGCTTACTGTGCTGTCGCCTGTTACGATCCATGTGCTGTCTTTGTCGATATACAGGTTGCAGTATCCGTCCCCGCCATTTCCGGCATAGGTTTCATCATCCACAACCGCTCCGGTGAGGGTGCTGCCTGTCATATAAAGATCCAGCTGGCTGATGCTGTCCCAGATGATATCGCCCTGCATTTCCTGATCGTTCGCGCCAAAGAGGCAGTCCGCACCGTTTGCTCCGGTCTGTCCCCAGCCTCTTTTGTTGTTATTTCCGGTGCAGCGCAGGAAGAATGCATTGTCATCCGCGTAGTTAATATCCACATTGGAAAGTACAAAGGTGGATTCGGTATTGGTCGTATAGAACATTCCGCCGTTTTTTGCAGTCAGTGTTCCACCGTCCATCTCAAAGGTGCTGTTTCCGACCTCGGAATCTCCGGACATGCTTTGGTACAAGATCACATTCCAGGTGCAGTCATTCTGTTCGTCATCGCTCATGTTTCCGGTCAGATCCGTGTCAAACAGGTGCAACGAATTCAAGCCCTCGATGCAGACCGCCTCTGAACCGTTATGGTATCATCTCCGACTGCCGTTACTTCCCCGACCAACGTTTCACTCTGTGCTTCTGATCCGGAAGCTGCCGCCTCTGTGGACGATACCGCCGTTGTCATTGTACTCGTGGTTCCACAGCCTCCAAGCACTGACATACCTACAAAGACTCCTGTTAAGATTGCAATATATTTTCGTTTCATAGCCATCATCCTTTCTGTTTTTTTCTGATTTCTTATTTCAGTTTATATTGTAATCAAAGAGCCTTAGCTGAACCTTAGCTTTCTATTTTATTTTTTTGAACACATGTCACCGCAATCCGAAAAAGCGCTACGCCGACCACGAACAGTACCACGATCATTGCCACACCCTTGTTGATATCCCCTGTCAGCTGGGAAACCACACTGACGATCGCCGTGCCGATAAAGGAGGCTCCTTTTCCGCAGATATCAAGCAGTCCAAAATATTCTCCCGACTGCTCCGCCGGAATGATCTTCGCGTAATAGGAGCGGGACAATGCCTGTATCCCTCCCTGGAACATTCCGACAAAGATCGCGAGGATCCAGAACTGTGTCTGCGTACGGAGCACACAGGCAAACAGCGCAATCCCTATGTAAGCCACGACGCAGACCGTGATCAGATGTTCCGTGCGAAACCGCCTTGCCAGTCTTCCAAACAGGATCGCACATGGAAACGCCACGATCTGGGTCACCAAAAGCGCTAAAAGCAGTCCCGTACTGTCAAGGCCGAGCGCGGAACCATAGGCGGTCGCCATATCGATGATCGTATACACGCCATCTATATAGAAGAAAAACGCGAGCAAAAACAGAAAGATCTTCTTTTCCTTACGCACATTTAAAAATGTTTTCCCGATCCTCGCAAAGCTCTCCCGGAACGCATGTGGTTTCCGCTCCACATAATTCTTCTGCCGGTAGGTCTTTAACATGGGTACGGTCATAAGCACCCACCATGCCGCCGTGACAAAAAACGAGATCCCCATCGCAAGCTCCATCGAAATGCCGAGTTTTCCGGCTCCAAGCACGATCATAAGACAGACCACAAACGGTACACAGCTTCCGATATAGCCCCACGCGTATCCCTGCGATGACACCTGATCCATCCGGTCCGCGGTCGTGACGTCCGCAAGCATGGAATCATAAAAGATCAGGCTTGCCGAATACCCGGTCTTTGCGATCACATATATGACCAGAAACACGAGCCACTGCTTCGCGAATCCCATCAGCACGCATGCCGCCACGCCTACCGCAAGCGCAACCGAAAAGACCGGCTTCTTAAAGCCCTTCGTATCCGCAAGCGTCCCGAATACCGGCCCGATAAACACGACAAAAAGCGTTGCCACGGATGCCGCATAGCCCCAGTACGCCAGATAGTCAACCGAGGACAGCCCCGCCTGTTCCGCCAGATAATTGAAATAGAGCGGCATGATCGTTGCGATCAGCAGTGTAAATGCCGAATTTCCGACATCATATAAGATCCAGTTTTTTTCTTCCTTTGTCAGTTTCATTTTTCTCCTCACTTCCCGCCACAGTGGCAATATCTTTATTTTAAGGAAATGTGAGCGATATTACCACCATAGTTATGTAAAATTTTGTAAAAACCATGTCACTTTTCTGTAAAAACAGATGCTGTCCGCCCGGATGACTTTTCCTATCCGAATAAAAAAGCAGCGGAAACAGGTTCCGGTCAGATTCCGGGCTGTTCCGCCGCCTCTAAAGACTGCGCTTAGACAGGTTCTTTTATTTTACCAGACTTTCCGCATAGTCCAGTGCCGCCACGATATTCGGCAGGAAATATTTTTCTCCGATGTCATCCACGAAACCGTCTTTTTTCATGACGGACATCGGCTGTTCATTGACATGCGAAAAAATTAACGTGATGCGCTTCTTTTTCGCGCGCTTTTCCAGATCACGCAGGGAACGCATCGCGCTCGCGTCGATCGCCGGCACGCTCCGCATACGGATCACGACTACTTTTGTGGAGCGGTCGCTGTTGATGCGCAAAATTTCATCCGCAGCCGCAAAAAATAACGGCCCGCTGATCTCAAATACACGGATCGTGTGCGGGATCTCACGCAGCTTTTCCGCCTCTCCCGGTGTCATATCCGGCTCATCCGTGTATTTCCATGCTGTCACATCGGCTGTTTCCGCCATACGTTTCATAAAAAGCATCGATGCCAGTACCACGCCTACTTCGATTGCAACGACCAGATCAAAAAATACGGTCAGGAAAAACGTTGCGACCATGACGATAATGTCACTCTTCGGTGCCGTTTTGCACAGATGGAAAAAGGATGTCCAGTCTGCCATATTCGCAGCCACCACTAAGAGAACCGCCGCCAGTGTCGTCATCGGGATCAGTGCGGCAAGCGGCATCAACGCAAGCAGGATCACCGTCAGTGTCACACAGTGTACGATACCAGCGATCGGGGTACGTCCGCCGTTTCTGACATTCGCTGCGGTACGGGCGATCGCTCCGGTTGCCGGGATTCCGCCAAAAATACCGGAAAAAATATTTCCGACGCCCTGTCCGATCAGCTCTGCATTCGATTTATGGGTATCTCCGATCATTCCATCCGAAACGACTGCGGAAAGCAGGGATTCGATTCCTGCGAGGATCGCGATCGTAAACGCCGGTGAGAACATCTTCTGGATCAGTCCAAAGGAAATTGCCGGCATATGCGGTGTCGGGAATGAGGAAGACAGCTCCCCATATACACTGCCGATCGTATTGACCGGAAGTTTCGCGAAATATACGATCAGTGTCGTCACAATGATCGCGATCAGCGAACCCGGTATCTTATCGGTCACTTTCGGCCAGACAACCATGATAAGCACTGCTGCCACGCCGATCAGTGTTGCCGTCAGATTGATCGTTGCCGCGTTTTTCGCGTAACAGACCACTTTATCCAGAAATTCGGACGGCACCGACGCGATCTTTAACCCAAAGAAATCTTTGAGCTGACCGACAAACAGTGTCACCGCGATTCCACAGGTAAAACCGGTTGTGATCGTATAAGGGATGTATTTGATCAGGGAACCGAAATGGCAGATCCCCATGATCACCAGCATCACACCCGCAAGAATGGTCGCAACGATCAGTCCGTCCGTTCCGTACTCTGTGACGATCCCGTAGATGATGACGACAAATGCCGCCGTCGGGCCACCGATCTGCACACGGCTTCCACCGAGAAAGGAAATAAAAAATCCCGCGATGATCGCCGTATAAAGTCCCTGCTCCGGGCCGACGCCGGACGCGATGGCAAGCGCGATCGAGAGCGGCAGCGCAATGATCGCCACGATAATGCCTGAAATAATGTCTTTGATCAGCTGTTCTTTCGTGTAGCCTTTTAGCACGTCAAACAGCTTTGGTGTTAAAGTATTCATAATTTTCTCCTCTTTATCTGTTGTAAACTCACCGTCGCATTATACCACAGATTCCGATTCCTGAAAATTATTTTTCAGACAGTCCCGTATCGTCTGCATGGAAAGATCCACCGATGCGATCTCATCCGCGCAACGCTTTAATTCCTCTTTTACCAGTGCCTCATGCGCCACTTCCTCTGTCACATCGGAAAGCGGGAAATCGATCATCGGCATCCCGTTTTTTGCCTCCTCCATCCTCGAAAGATAGATGAGGTCATTGGTAAGCGCCGTCATCCGCCTGGTCTGGTTTCTGATATCGGCAAGCCATTCATTCTCCCCGAGCTCCATTTCGAGCACATCCGCGTCCGCGTCTATGATCGTAAGCGGTGTCTTGATCTCATGCCCGGCATCGGTGATAAACCGTTTCTGCTTCTCATAGTTTTCCGACATCGGCCGTATGATCCGCTTGGAAAAAAGGAAGATCAGAATAAAGACCGCCACAAGTCCAAACGCAGCCACCCAGACGCTGATGACCAGAAATCTCCAGAAACCGGAAAGTGTACGCCCGCAATCCAGAAACACGATCTGCACTTTATCCGCGTCATCCGAGACCAGATAGCGGTAATTTCCTACAAATCCCTGTGTCTTTCCGGACTTTAAAATGCTCTTTGCATAGCGCACCGCCATTGAAAAATCGACCGCCGCGATCTGCCCGGTATCCGAGGACTGCACCGTCCCGTCTTCCGACAGATCGACCGAAAAATATCTGGACTCATAGGGCAGTTCCGGCGAAAAAGCCACCTTTTCATTCTCCCATTCCTGCTTTGGGAATGTTCCACCGTTCTCCATCAGGAATTCCAACGTATCGTCCGAGTCCGAGACCACTTCCCGGTAATATAAAAAATTAATCCCGCCAAGGATCAGACCGAGCACCGCCATCAGCGAGCACATCGATACGAGGATCAATTTGATACGAAGTTTACCCCGGCCGGACCGTCTTCCTCCTGCTCTTCCTGTTTCCAGATCTTTTCGTAAAGGCGCCCGCTTTTGATGCTCTGTCCGGGACTGCACATCAAAAGCTCCAACATCTGAAATTCCCGGTTTGCCAGCCGGAAGCTCCCGGTCGGCGAGGACAGGGTAAAGGTTGCCCGATCCAGCAGGATATTTCGGGGAGAAAATTCTCATTTTAACTTGTACTAAATCTTGACATAGGACCAACTTATCATCGGATGTAGACAGAAACGCTTTCACCTTTTCAATGTCGGCCTTCTTCATGCCCGCAAGCTCTCCGATCTCAACAATCCAAAATCCCTGCAATTTCTCTGCGCCAGACTTATCATCCATATCTGTAAGGGACAGCGTTTCCGAATAGTAGTCAGGTGTAACCAGTTCCTTGACGATTGTGCTTTTACCAATACCCTGATCACCATCCAATACCGGTACGCAGTCAAACTTTGTGCCTGGCGCATAGATTCTCGCTACCGCTGCAGCAAACGTTTTTCTGGTAACAGTGCGCACATATTCTGTGTTATCCGCCTGCAGATACTTAATAAAGAGATCCTCCACACGCTCAATGCCATCCCACTGCGGCAGACTATTGAGGTAATCGCGGATGGGATGGAAGTGCCGGTCGTCAGCAATTTTCGTAAAAGCGACGTCATGGTTCCTACTGGAAAAAGGAAGATAGCGGATATCAATAATCGACTTAAGTTGTGCCGTATCTGCATCACGCCAGAACTGATTTCCCTCCGGGCGCTCCCAAGGAAGCGGACCAGTGATCTGGATGCGGTTTGCCATCTCGTTATAAGCAAAATTTGCAAAGTCTGGGTCATTGGCCAGAATAAGATTCAAGTTGTACACGCTATTCTCAAGAAGACTTGTCCTTGGCTGATACTTCAAACGCTTCTTCCAATCGTCGTCCATAGTCGCAAAGTCTATCTCTGCTTCCGCGAGACGTTCATTTGCTGCCTGCAACTTCACCTCGTCCTGTTGCATGGCAAACTCGCACATTTCCTTAAACGAAGCCTTCTCATCAAGGTCACCAAACTTATGAATACGGACAATATCAAAGGCATTACAAAGTTTCAGGTATGCCGGGTCCTTTGCGTGATGCGAGTAAACAAACTTATCCTCCTTAATCTCCACGCCAGCCATACTGCTGGCTGCAATAAGGTGGTAGCGGTTCTCGTTTTCAGTCGGTTCATATATGTCAGGAAGAAATGTATCAAGGGCACGTGTGACTGGAAAAAACACTCTATTGAAAAGACCAACAGTACCCTCTTTTGTTAAAGGGTCCTGCACCTTTTGCTGTGTGATCTGGTTTGCCTTACTCTCACGGGATGACGTTGGAAGTCTGGTCGGATCTGTCCACTCTGGATGTGCCGAAAGAATATCATCTGGATTAAGCCAATCCTTCTCGACTTCCTTAAATACAAAGACACCATTCTGCGGAGAAGACGGCCAATACATAAGCTGATTTGGTTGATAAGAGCACTCGTCAAAAAAATCGATCCCGAGCATCTGTGCTAAGTAGCGAGATACCGCCACAAACTCCTCCGTCGAGATATCCCTTGTAAGCGGAAAGATAAGTCTCACTCTCGGATTTTCTGGCGTATGACTGTGCGTCGTATAAAGAAAGGATGTATACGGAGCATTAATTTCATAGTTGTCAAGGAAGTCTGTATCGATACGGTCCCCGTCCAAAGCTATCATGGATCGGAACTCAACCGTATCAACTTTTCTGCGGCCGCCGGCCAGAACGCCTCCAACAAAACCACCGTGGTCTTTTGCAGCGTCCCTTTGTGCTTTACCCATCTTGGCGTACTCCTCAGCCGACTCCGCGGTGCGGATTGTCACCTTAAGGCGCTCTTTCAAATCTGTATAACTGATCGTTTTATTAACCCATTTCTTCGCTTGCCGATTATTTCCGTAGGCAATTGCTAAATCACGCATTATCTATACCCCCTTACCTTTGGAGTTTCACCGTATTCAAATCTTGCCTGCCTTGCCAAACGATAGGCTCGTTCCGTCACATCCGAGTTCATGCTCCAAAGGTAGGTGGAGTCATCGCCGAACAGATTAAACTTGCCGTGCTTGTCCACTCCCGGATAGGCACCAAAATAGTTCCCGTCAACGGTCTCGAAGTTGTATAAGTTTGGCCATCCATGATGATCATGGTAGGCTTCCGTCTGCAGGTTATCTAAAATCTCGCACATATCTTCACCGTCAGGAATATTCCCAACCACCAGAACTGCTGTATGTGAAACGCCCCAGTCATTACCTTCTGGATAACCTGCTGCATAAAATCGGTTGATCTTCTCAGCGTCAGCATCGTTCATCTGACCCTTTACTTCAACATAGATATCGCAATTCTTCTTGAAATATCCGTGGTTAATAGTTACACCGTGAAGCAAAAAGTCTGGCAAATAGTAAAGTCCGTTGCCCAGGTCATAACCTTCTGGTTCATATTCCCAATCCACACCGCAGGCATCGAAGAATACCGCCCACCTTACTTCCAACCTGGATCGGAAAAGGTAACCTCTATATTCCGTTTGAATCGCTCTAATCTCATTCATGATCGGTCACCTCCTGCATAGCAGAATTAAAATAGCGAATTGGCTGTCTACGCTTCTTTGCAACTTCAATCTCAACCGCCATGCCTTCTGAAATGCTATCTCCAAATACCCAGAGCTCGTCACATTTACCGAGAAGGATTACATCCATGAATATTGCAAGCTCTCGCTCAGCCAAATTGTCATCATTCATGAAAAGTGGGAACATCAGATGCGGTGCCAGCGGTATCTGTCCCTGTTCCAAAGATAACCTGCAGTACTGCTTGGCTTTTTCTATGTTAGTAATTACGTCACCGGAATACGCGCTTGCTACATATACAAGCGGCCGGTATTTCAGGTCTTGGTTTTTGATATCATTTGTCATATCAAACTGCCTCCTTATACAAATTTGCCGAGGTCACCCTCTAACGGGTAGCCTCGGCAGGCAGTCAAATCTGACTGTTCTTGTAATTTTCTCTAAGCTTCTTCTCAGCACGCTTCAACTTCTGAGTGATGTTGTTCTCGTCCGCACCGATTCTTGCGGCATACTCACGGATCGACTCACCGTCCATTCGAACGGCGATAAAAGCGTCGGCCCATTCTGGCTTCTTCACAAGGACCTTACGTACCCAATCACAAATGGCCGAATAGCTTTCACGCTCCTTACGGTCAAGCTCATCTTTGCGGAAGATACGATCATCGGCCACTTCTTCCATTAACGGTTCGTTGGTATCGACCTCATCTTCGGCATCATCTTTCCCCGGCTGTGCTTTACTGCGACCACGATGACGATCGAACTTGTGCCAGCTATTGTAGTCTGGCCTGTTGAAACGTTCTTCCCAGGTATCCTGGATAAGCGTCTCCTTTTCCTCCTGTGTGAGTCCTTCACCCTCAAGGGAGAGAGACACCCACAGCTCCTCTGTTGCTTCTGCGTCGAGTTCAATAGTCTGAAACTCCTGCTCATAACGAATCTTTAATCTCATCTTTGCATCCTTTCCGTCCAAGCCGTGAACGGTGGGATGCAAAAAGAGCCTGGGCCGAGATGACCACAAGCTCTGACAATCCAAAATTGGCGCAGTAAACTAACGGTGGGTGCATCTCGTTTCTGGAACGGTCATATACCGCTACCTAAACGCTCTGTGCATCCCATCGTCCTCTGGCGCCTTACGGACTATGAGAATCTTTCATTACTGACGACTGACCTATTTCAATCGTCAAGAACAGTTTACTGACTATTCATTCTTCTTATCTGGAGTGTGAGTCCATCTTTTGAGCATAAAAAAAGGCTTTGCAGCTACAGTTATTCACTGCAAAGCCGCAAAGCCTTGATATTTAATGATATACTTCCCGAACTACAAGTACGGGTTTTTAGAAATTTTTTTAATTTTTTCCCCAGGGTTTTATGCCTGACTCAACTAACACCTCGTTTATGCTTGATAAAGGTTCCATATACATTTCTTCCAAAATTCTCAGCTGAAAATATCCATCATCGGTATATGGAAAACTATTCCTTGATTTATTCAGCATGTCCTTGCTAAAGCAAGGCGGTAATTGAAGGCCAATACATAAAGCTGACACCGTTTGCAAAGACACGTTTATGCTTTCATCCTTTCTCAACGATGCGATATAGTCCTCAGAGAGACCTGTCCTGATCGACATTTCAAGATTCGTCATCTTCTTGCCATTTTCTTTTTTCACACGCTTCATGTGGCTATCAAAGGTACCAGAGAAAGAACTCGGTAAATTTCTCATAATAGCCATTAAGCTCTTACCTTCTTCCTTCAGTTTCCTTGCTGCATTTGCTCTTTGTGTAGCATTCTGCTCTGCAAGGTCTGCTGTTGGTTTTGTTTCTACTAAAAGGTCTTCGGTTAATTCCTTTGATAAATAGCACTGGCCATAATACTCATAATCAAATTTTCCGTCATTTTTGTACTCTCTTTCGAAGATCATGCAGCATTCATCCGCATTTTCTCTCGCGTAATCGGTGAGTACGATTTCTCCCTCCATGTGAGGAGTATCGGACATTTTAACATAAAGCGGATCGTTTATTACAACAAAGCATTCGGCGTAAATAAACAAATCTTGATGAATAAGATCCGCGAACTCTTTATTTGTATTGAGCAGCTTATCATAGCTCTTTCTATCGATGGCAAATGTCTGGTTTTTACTTAATGACCACCTACGGAACGATATCGGATAGACATAAAAACGCTCCGAGTATAGCATTGTTCCTTCAGCCTCCATAATACCCAACTGAATGGCTCTAACCTTGGCCTCATATCTCGAAACGCCAAACATCTGAGCAGTCTTTTCTAAGGCCTCCTCAAGATACTGCCCCTTATAATGGACCGGCGTAAAATTGTCTTCATAGCACTGAGTCAAAACATCTAAGAAGATTTCTCTTGGCATAACGATCCTCGGCGCCAGGTTATTTGCCTGCCACTCAGCCCACCATATAGCTTTTTCTATTCCAGTCATATTATCGCTTGGAATCTCCGGCGTCACCTCACACGAAAGCTGATTTGCATTTTCATCAAGTAACGACAGTATCTCAAAGAATCTACGGTGAAACTCCCAATGAACCAATTCATGGGCTATCGTGTTTATCGCACTTCCATAATTGCCTAAGAAATAATGTTCTTTATTAATTACAATAGTTCCCGCAGGAACTTCCTTTTCCACCTCTGCTTCAGGATGTGTCGGCCAAAACTTGTACCAGTATTTTATTGTTGTCGGCTTAAAATATGTACGACCAAAAACATTATCTGGTAGAGTTGATTCAACTGCCTGAATGTGCATTTTTCTCATTACATGAGAATATGGGAATACCCACCTATCAAAAATGGCATCTTCACAATACTTTTCAAAAAAAGCATCGGCCAAATCTTCAAGATCAGCAGTACGTATATATGGAACCAAATAAGCATCTAATGCGCCTTCCGGATCGAAACTGCCGAAATAATTTTCTTCAGTCTTCTGAACCTTTACGTCATGGAGCCCCTGATTAAGTTCAGCAGTCAAATGCACAATAAACCATCGTGTTTTTCTACCCGCTTCAATTTTCTTAGTTCCAAGGCTCATTTCGACAATATCTGCTGCGGTCCTGACCTCTATTCTAAGTAAGTCACCTATACCGGCTTCATGGCATACAAGAGATTTCACTTCTACGTTCTCGATTTTTTGCTTCAGTAAAGACAGCACATTAAAATCATGAACTCCTATTCCGTCATGATGATTATCCACATATTCTTTTATCGCCGTAGTAAGCAAGTCACAATACTTATCTTGTATGTAACTCTTGAAATCCTTATATGCCAAGTGTATTCCTCCTAACTAAATCTCAACAAGATCCCAGCTACGAATACCTCTCGAAGTGTCTAATTTATATTTCTTAGAACACTCCTCACATTCAATCCAGACGTCGTGCTCACGGAATCCTGGGATGTTGTCATGTTCTTCAACTATTTTTCCCTTGCCGCAGGGACATTTGTATTCATATCTCTCAGTGTCGCCATCCCCGGCACCATAGCCTGGGTGGTTCTCATTTGATGCATAAATCTTTTCTGTTCTCATGGAATTCTCCTTAATAGTACTGTTCAATATAGCTATATGCTTTATCGAAAACTTCCTTGTCCTTAATCTTGTATTTGACCCATACGACACTACGAAGTGCCTTCTTAACTTCCTGACGACCGCCGGTTGTATTCTGCCATCCATCAAAACGGACAATCTTTACAATGTCATCAATATCTGTAACGATACGCTCCACAATTACAGGAGTATTGGTATTCTTCACACCGTTGAAGAGTTCCGTAAGAGCCGCCTTGCCCTTATCGACTTCTTCCTCCGGCACAACTTCCTTCTCAGCCTGCGCTGCTTCTCTTGCGAGCTCAAGCAGCATCTTCAGGAATTCAATGCTGTTGATAAGACCCTGCTCGTGCTGTTCACGGAGTTTCTCCAGCTTGTCACCCAAGCGCATAAATTTCGGATCATCCGAATGCTTATGTATACGAGCGACCAGATCAATCTCGACCTTCTTCGCAGCATTCTTAGCACCCTTATGTTTCTCAATAAATGCGTCAATCAGCTCAGCATCAAGTGACAGAATCTCTTCATCCTCATGAACTTCACCGACATCCATGTTGGAGTTCACGATTTCCATTGTTTTAGGTCCGAGAGCCGCCCAGATGAGTCCGCCGCCACCGTTCGTAGGCTTTACGGATTCAAACACCTTGGTCAACCATACATAATCGACCTGGATAGGTGAAAGCATCGGATCAGGAGAGACCGCATTCCATGCGCGATTCAGCACCTGGTAATCTGCTGCAAACTTATCCTTCTCAGCATTTGTAGGCAAACACTCCTGTGCGGCCATCAATCCTTCCCATCCATCTACGGTGCGATCAACACCCATGAAGTAGCTGAGGCACTTTCTAAGAAGTGCCGGAATCTGCTTCTTAACTTCCTCGATATTTGTAATGACTTTTTTCATGCTGCCTTCGTCGAAGTCCAGAGCCTTGGCAACGTTATCGAATATTCCAATATAATCTACGATCAAGCCGTGCGTCTTCCCCTCATCGAAGGTACGGTTTGTACGGCAGATTGCCTGCAGCAAAGTGTGATCCTTCATTGGCTTGTCCAAATACATAACCTGAAGAATAGGAGCATCAAATCCGGTCAGCAACTTAGCTGTTACAATTACGATCTCAAGCAGATCGTTAGGGTCTCTGAAACGGTCGAGAATTTTTGCTTCCTCATCCTTTGAACGGCGATACTTCTTATATTCATCCGCCTTATCATCATTGGTATCCATAACGATTGTTGAGCACTCTTCTCCGAGAAGCTTATCGAGCTCTGCTTTATATTTCAGACAGCAAGGGCGATCATAAACAACCACCTGCGCCTTATATCCATTCGGACGGATCTTTTCAGTGAAGTGCTTTGCAATATGCGCGCAAACTTTGTGAATACGTTTCTCATTGTACATGATAGCCTGCATGTTAACGCGCTTGGAAAGTTCAGCTTTATCGGAATCCGGAAGGTCGCGTGTCAGGATATCAAACTCGCGGTCCATCGTATCTCTGTCAACGCGGAGATCTACCGGTACAGGCTCAAAATTAAGCGGCAGCGTCGCGTGGTCACGAATGGAGTCAGAAAAAGAATACTTGCTCATGTATCCGCTGCGATCTTCCGTAGCACCGAATGTTGCGAACGTATTCTTGTCCACGCGATTGATAGGTGTACCTGTCATACCAAAGAAGAAAGCATTCGGAAGGGCCGTTCTCATCTTAATACCGAGATCACCTTCCTGCGTTCTATGACACTCATCGACCATTACGATGATATTGTTGCGCAGACTAAGCTCACTGGTAACTTCCTGAAAGCGGAAGATGGTCGTGATAATAATCTTACGGATATCCTGTCTCAGCATCGTCATAAGCTGCTCACGAGTAGATGCTGATTCCAGGTTGCCCACATCAGAGGAGTGGAACTGTGCTGTAATCTGCGACTCCAAATCCAGACGATCGTCTACGATAATAACCGTAGGATTCTTAAGATCTGGAAGCATACGAAGCTTTACTGCGGCAAACTCCATCAGGTAGGATTTACCGGAACCCTGGAAATGCCAGATAAGGCCCTTCTTCGGATATCCCGCACGCACACGTTCGATGATCATGTTGGCGCCTTCATACTGCTGATAACGCGCAATGACCTTGAACTTCCGATATTTGCTGTCGGTAGCGAAAAGTGTGAAGAACTGGAACAGGTCCATAATCTTATACTTCGTGATCATGTCCTGCACACTGGTTTGTACTGCCGCCAAAGATCCGTCAGACTTATCATCCGCTGTATGCCAAGGACCATATTTCGCAGCTGGCATACAAACAGAACCGTATCGATAACATTTACCTTCTGTAGCAAAGTTGAACACATTCGTTACAAACATCTGCGGGATGCTCTGCTCATACTTGTTGATGTCCTGTGCTCCGTCCAGCCAGGTAATAGCTGCACGGACCGGAGTCTTCAGCTCACCAATTACAAACGGGAATCCATTTACGAGAAGTACGATATCCAGACGTTTTCCACCCTCCTTCTTCGGATATACCCACTGATTCGTAACAACATACTGATTCTGATCCAGCTTGCCATTAATCTCCGTACCAAAGAAGTCGATTGACACTTGCTTGCCGTCTTCGCCAAATGGATATGAGTTTTTCTCAAACACCATCTGCTTGAAGGCTTCGTTTTGGGTAACAAGATTCTGTGGATTTGTTGAGAGAAAGAGTGTTCGCAGCTTATATATGATCTCATCTGCGCGTGACTCATCCTCTGCAATTTCGGGATTGAGTCTTATAAGTGCTTCGCGCACCATAGACTCCACCATGACATCGTTTTCTTCTCTGTCAAGGTCGTCTGCTGAGATGTACTCCCAGCCGTTTTTCTTGAGCGTAGATATAATCATCTGCTCAGTTGTGTTGTCTTCATTAAACATGTGAGTAACCTCCTGTCTTGATTAATTTTCTCATACTTGTTTTGAAGTAATAATTTTGATTTATCGCTCTGCCGAACAAATTCAGCAAACCTGCGCTGTTCATCTATTTTAGGGACAAGTACTTCTATCTCCTCAATCCGGTATAAGGCCAGCTTCTGCAAGGTATCTTTGAAGATGAATTTTGGTCCGAGCATCAAAGTAAACCTTCCGTTCCTTATTACCTTTTCCAAAAACAATGCATTCTCTGTTTTCAAAGTCCACATCACTGCGGTTTAACTTAACCAGTTCTCCAACACGAATACCAGTGGATGCCAGAAGGTCAATCATGGCCAAATCTCGCGTGTTGTCACAGTGGTCCCGCATCATCTCCAGTGATTCATCTGTATAGGTTTCCTTTACTGTTTTACCGGTTTTGACCTTATGAATTCTTCTCACTGGGCTCTTGACGATATAATCTTCATCTTCGAGCCAAGCAAAGAAGCTGGACAGGATGCGCCTCACATTATCAAGGGTTACTTTACTCACTGTTCCTCGACGCTGATATGTATCGAGATATGAGCGAAGATCCTCCGTTGTTATCTGACATTCCGGTTTATTTATGCTTTCCAGCATATTACGAATTGTAGATTCATAGTAACGAAGGGATTTTTCAGAACATCCCTCGACACGCTTTGCAGCAATAAAGACAGGTAGCATGTCATTTTTCTCTGCTGTATCTTCCTTCTCCGTTTCTTCAAAATGAGATAAGTGCTTCTGCAGCACCGCAGAAAGACACTTCATTTGGTTTTCATCCAGGACTTCACTAAGTTCATCCTGGATTGTGGCTATTACTTGACTGATCATGATGGTTTCCTCCTTTTCTCTTCCTCCGTTTCCGGTATCCTCACGAGCCGGAGGGAACTTCATGACCTTATTTCTTAGCCAAGGTTTTCTGTTATGATACGTTTGTATGTAGCAGTCAGTTCTGAAAGCGCCTGTTCCATTTCAAATTTTGATTTATCGCTCTGTATGGCGAGATCAGAAAATTGCTGTTGATTTGCCACATCAGGAACAATTATTTTCACCATTTCAAGCGAACTCTTACGTACAGACGGTAATGCCGTTGCAGTTGAATACTCATTCATATCGAGTCCAATCATAAACTGTAAAAAATACTCCAAACAAATTACTGAAGTTATCGGTTGTATTCCCATCGCATTATTATCAATAAGACAATTTTGCGTTGTCACCGCCCTTCTATTCAATCGTAAAGCCTCACCAATTTTCGCAAAAACCACAGTATTGGGGGGAATGATCGTACCCTTGATAGCCTTCACAATATCAGGTTCAATATAATTATCTGCAGCCCTCAATCGAACGTTACCTTCTTGCACATTTCTGGAAATGTCCCCAACCTTATAAAAAGGATAGGTTCCATGAACATTACCTTGATATTTGTTCGGAAAACCTGTTCCCGAAAAGAATTTACATGTCTCTCCCAATGTCATCATTGGCAATCCTTTAGGGTTTTCTTTCTGCTCTCCAAACATCTCGATAAATTGAGATTTCACCAATTCATCAGTTGCTGCAATCAATTTCTGATAAGATTTCTTTGTATCATCAATTGCCCACAAAAGCTCTGCAAGTGCCTTCTGTTTATCCATATCAGGTAACTCAAACTCGTAATTTTTGAGATGCTCCCACTTAACACGTGGTGAAAGCGAACCAGCAGACTTTCCAACAGCAAAGTCGAATAAATCATCATTCTGAATAATAAACGGTAGGAGCTCAGGGAGTATCTTATCTGGGTCTGCTTCGATCACTGTAATGTCACCAGAACAGATTCCATCGAATGGCGCGACAGCAGCTTTCTTAAGATAAGCACGCCGACGACCGAACAACACATCGCCTTTACGAAACATTTTTGTAAAGGTATTCTCAGCACCTTCATCCCACGTTGTAAGAGTGATTTCTTCAGGAATCAAATGTTCCAATCCTACAATGGGATATCCTTCTTTACTTCCCTTACAAGTTTCTTTACGTTCGTGAGAAACTTCACCCAAAAGAACCTTAGACATCCTTCTCACCGCCTTTCTTTATCATTTCATTCAATAGCGTATAATATTTGAGCGCTCGTTCCGAAGATGCTCTCCAGCTTTCATAGTGTTGCTGCAACGTGTAGGTATCAACCTCAGACTCATCGACAGTAGGCTTCACATACAACGGAATACTTAGCGAGAAATTATTCTCCTCAATATCCTTTATGGTCGCCACCTGCGCAAAACCATCATCATTCTTGTAGTTCGCGTAAACATCGGCGATTTTCTTAATATGAACATCCGTCAAATAACTCTGTGCATTTTTGCGCTCCACATCATTTACTGCATTGATAAACAGAACCTTTCCTCTACGATCAGTGGTTTTATTCATGCGGCATATAACGATGCATGCTTCCATAGGTGAGTTATAAAACAAGTTTGGCGCAAGACCTATAACACATTCCACATAATCTCCACGCACCAGTTTCTCGCGCATATCACTTTCCTCGTTACGAAATAAAACACCATGAGGGAAGAGTATTGCACAACGACCAGTTTTTTCATTCATGCTCTTTATAATGTGTTGCAAGAACGCGTAATCAGCACGTCCCTGTGGAGGAACTCCCAGAAAGTTTCGACCATATTTATCTGCCGAGAAAGCATCACGGCTCCACTCTTTGATGGAGTACGGAGGATTTGCCAGCACCAGATCGAAAGTTTTTAATTTACCGCGCTCAATGAACGCCGGTGCCGCAAGTGTATCACCATTTACAATCTGAAAATCCTCAATTCCATGAAGAAATAAATTCATTCTTGCGATAGCTGACGTCAGTGCATTTATTTCTTGACCATAGAGAGAGACATTTCTCCACTCTTTTTTTTGATCTTTCAAGTAAGATATTGCGGATATTAGCATACCGGCACTTCCACATGTCGGATCATAGATTGCTTCACCTGATTCCGGCTTCAACATCTCTGTCATGAGATGGACCACGGTTCTATTGGTATAAAATTCCTGAGCCGTATGACCGCTATCGTCCGCAAATTGCTTAATCAAGTATTCATACCCTTGTCCAAGCTCATCCTCCGGACAATTCTCAATTGAAAGCGTCTTCGAGCTAAAATGTTCCAGCAAATCCTTTAGCAATCGGTCCGGTAGACGTCTCTTATTGGTCCATGTTCCATCTCCGAATATGCCAGTCAGTTTGTCGCTATTTGCACTCTCAATGGCTCGAAATGCTGACTGAATAGCCTTCCCGACATTTTCAGGAACATTTCTGACATCATCCCAATGCGCTCCATCAGGAATTACATAATTATGTGTTTCCTCCCAATCAGCTGCTTCCGGTCCGTTATTCTTAACCGCATTCCTTGTCTCCTCTTCATAAACATCGTTCAGACGCTTAAAGAATAACAAAGGGAAGATATACTGCTTATATGCTCCTGCATCGATATGATTTCTCAGGAGGACAGCTGAATCCCACAGATAGGATTCAAGCTCTTCTTGTGTTATCTTCTTACTCATTGACATACCCTCCTTCGATGAGCAGCTTTCTCATTTTCTCCTCAGACTTACGTACCTTTGTAAGTGCTTCATAATACGCCAGCAATACCTTTTCGTGTGGTATTGCTTCCTTTGCTTTCTGCTCGATATATTTCTTTACACTCAGCTCAAAACCACCTTTTTCTACGTCATCGATTGTCACGATCTTGCATTTTTCAATAACGTCTACATAATCGGTATAGAGCTTATAAAGAGTTTTAACGTTATCCGGCGAGATAATATTCTGTGCTCGCTGCGGTGTATATATCTCTGTTCCATCAATCAGACATATTCTGCCCTTGTGCTTATGTTCCTTCTTATTATTGAGAAACAGAATGCATGCTGAAACTCCGGTACTGTAAAACACACCACTGGCCAGCGTGATAACTGCTTCCAATTTATCTGAACGAACAAGCTGCTCTCTAATCTCTCCCTCTTTTCCCGAATGGAACAATACGCCTTGTGGGAGAACAACTGCACACCGACCATTCTTCGAGTCCATAGATTTAATCATGTGTTGAAGCCATGCAAAATCTGCGCTGGAGTCAGAAGGGCAGCCCCACATATTACGTCCGTATTGATCCGATTCGAATTGCCCCGCGCCCCATTTCTTCATACCGAACGGCGGATTGGCGAGAACGCAATCAAATGTTTTCAACTTTCCTTTTTCAAGGAAAAGCGGGTTTCTTAACGTATCTCCCTGCTTAACCTGAACATCCTTTGCTCCGTGCAAATATAAATTCATACGAGCAATTGCAGATGTGGACAAATTATTTTCCTGTCCGAAAATCCTACCATAAGCAAGTCTGTCATTATTCATATGATGTATGGCTTCGATCAACATTCCACCTGTACCACAAGCCGGATCATACACCGTTTCACCAGGCTTCGGATCGAGAAGATTTACCATGAGTTTTACGATTGTTCTTGGCGTGTAAAACTCTCCAGCATTCTTTTTCGACATATCTGCGAACTTCTTTATCAGAAATTCATAGCTATCACCCATAATATCCGCTGAATAATTCTTGTTTCCAACCTTGATAAGTGACATGTGCTCAATCAAGTTCTTAAGGCGCTCATCTGTCAGCTTATTCTTATCTGTCCATGTTGCATCGTCAAAGCTGCTGAACACTCCAGATAAGGTATCCGGATTGGCCTTTTCAATACCTGTCATTGCTTTTACAATTGCTTTTCCTACATCTTGGCTTACCATACGAACATCATTCCAATGGCAGCCATCAGGTATTACAAAAGAATGCATATCCTCGGCTTCTGCATACTCAACATCGCCCCCAGAGAATTCTAATGCCTCTTCATATTCTTCGTCATAAACATCTGATATACGCTTGAAGAACAGGACTGGTGTCACATAACTCTTAAATTCATCCTGGTTAATAGGGCCGCGAAGAATATTACAAGCCTCAAAGAGATGATTAAAAAGCTGCCGACTTGTAGTTTCCTCTTTTGTAAGCTCTGCATCTTCGACGTCATCATCAGCAGCCTGGAGAGCTTCTTCCATCATTATTTCTCGTTCTATTCCATTCACTTTTCTCTCGGCTTTACGTTCTATCGGCACACTAATATCACCGACCTTCTTTTCCATTACCGGAGGATACTTATTTTCAAAAGCAACCAAGATCTTAAGAAGTTGCTTATCCAAAAATGTAAGTGCATGCTTTCTTATTTCTGAAGGAACACCATAATATGCTTCGGCTACACCACCGCAGATGGCTGCTAATGTATCGCTGTCACCACCAATTGAAATGGCATTCCTAATAGCGTCCTCAAAATCCGTCGATTCGAAGAATGCCATCAAAGCCTGCGGAACTGTATCCTGGCAAGTCTCATTAAACTTGTAGCTTGCTCTGATTCCATCCAGTGTAAAGTTCATCGGATAATAATTCTTATCAATGTAATCTCTTATCTCCAAGAGGCTGCTGCCGGTCTTGGCCATATAGATAGCAACTGCTGTGGCCTCTGCGCCTTTAATACCTTCCGGATGATTATGAGTTACTTCAGTAATCTTTCTGGAAAGGTCTTTTGCATCCTCAATGCTATTAGCAGCGAACCCCGCCGCGCTTACACGCATAGCAGCTCCATTTCCATAACTGTTGTATGGTTTAGGATCGTCAGAAAACATCCAGTTACGGAATCCTCCGCCATAACCGCAATCCGGATAGTTGCGCCCGACGGACTGCATGCATTCGACTGCGTTCCTTGATAGATCGCTATGATCCGGCTTACTAACCAGAACAGCCTGTGCCAATGCTAATGTCATAATGCTATCATCGGTAGGAAAGCACTTATATGTAAGGAACTCAAAATCCTTGCTTTTATTATTATTCCATTCAAAGCGAGACCCGACGATGTCTCCGATAATTGCTCCTATCATTTTCGTAATCCTCCTTAAAACGTTTGCAGCTTTTTCAAAACTTCGTTCCAACGCTTCTCCGCTGCTGCAACCGTGTCGCTATATTTTTTCAGTTCTTCCTGATATTCTTTAACAACAGCTTTCTGCTTCTCCATATTGGGAAGTGGTACCTCAAGCACATTCAAATCCTTGTAGCTGATATTCATTACGGTCATTCCTTGCTGAGCGCCACTTATCATCTTGTTTCCTATCGGACTATCTAAGAAAATTTTCAAGTAATACCCGTTAAGATTTTTCTGATCTGGTCTTATCACAATGACGTTTGAAGATGCTATACATGGATATGTCTGTTCATGGAAAACCGCTGTACGGATGGCAGTCCCTCTTGCTGGCAGAAGCACGTCACCTTCTTGTAAAAGATAATTGGCAACCTTGCGTTCTTCCTCCTGTAGGTGATCTAAACACTCATAATCTATGTCGTAATCGCCAATATTTGAAATATTAACAACACTGATATTTCCAGCTGGATCTTTCTTATTAACAGCTTTGCCTCTAAACACTTGAGCAACGTTTCCGATTAACTCTTTTCGAATCTCAGACTTCTGGAAATTAAGATATTCTTCATCCTGTTGAGCAAATATACGATCAATGCTCCAATCTCCCTGTTCCTCAAGCTCATTAAGCATTACAAATGTATCATCAGTAACCTCAAGAGAAGTAACCGCTGACCTACGTGTCTTTCGATCACCGGCTGAGTACCTGCGAATGATGATATCATCATCGTCCGGACGTGTATTTTCAATATCAATCAGATACACCTTGATACCTGTGTATTCAAGCGACCCTTCTGGTAATTCAGCAATTTCTTTAATTGTGTAACTGGTCTGAATGAATTGTCTAAGGTCACTGACTTTCCCAGATGCAAATGTTATCCTTCCAGGTAAAGTTATTACCAAACGGCCTCCGCTATTGAGGTGAAGAGATAGATTTTCAAGCGCTACCATATCGAATTCTCTGCACATGAAGTTTTTATCTTCTGCCAGTGTTCTGCCACCCATATTGGGACATGAGAAAATCAGGTCAAATCTCTTATTAATAAAACCATATTGATATATGTCCGTTAGCATTATTTCGACGTTGTCATAATCAGAAAATACATATTCCAAAGCCTTTGCATAAGTCGCATTTTGCGTTGTTAAGGTAAAACTCGAATTGATATTTTCATCAACAATGTGAAGAAGATTAGGAGCAAATTTCTCTGCTTCCGCTATAAGAACCGATTCTGGGTCAACCGAGAAGCGTTCCTCATAAACTCTGATGACTGGAACTGGTAGAATAGGCATTTTCGAAGAGCGAGCCACCTTTGCAATCGCACCTTCCCAATCCATCTTTTCAAGTTGTTTTCCTTCTTGGTAGATAAAAAAGAACCTTTCCTTATCAATAAATGGATTCATAATATGTAGCTCGTCAGCAACCTCCAAGAGTGCTGAATAAACTGTGTCTGGTGTCTCTTGCACAGCAGTTATTGCCATTCTGTTCTTAACTTCATTTACAAGTACTGTTGCAGCAATATAATCACCTTGCCTGACCGTTCCTCTCATAAGATCCCAATAATCCATAATTTTTCTTTCTTGATCTTTATTCATGATATTTAATCTCCTGAAATACGAGTTATGTTTCTTTTACTGATTATAAGATAGCACAAGATGTGTATCTTTGTCAAGTTTTATGTTTTAGTATTTTAATACCAAAAGTATGTTTTATGTTTTTCGTTCAGTAGTCCTGTAGTCTCACACCATTAAAACAATAGTTATTCAGCCTCGCCCAGAAGATTTTTAGTGGTCAGAACTATTGTCAACAACACAAAAAAGAGATTCCGGTAGACTCGTCCATTTAGGGCAAGCTATCGAAATCCCTTTGATTTCAGGCCATTTCAGGCCAATTTATTATTTTTCACGTGACAGCAGTACTACCGTCTCCACATGGCTCGATTGCTTCATCTTGATGTCGAGTGTGTAGCCAAATTCGCGCTCGTTCGCGGGAATTTATCAAAACGTGTTTTTGCCGTAAAACACACCGATTTTTACCCCTGTACGTTCTCGGAAACAGGTCAAAGGCCATGCTCCTACCTATATTATGCAAATCCACAGATTTGCCGACCGCTTCAAGACTTCGCTCCGAGGGAACAAGTCCGAAATCCCATCGCCTCAACATTAATTCTTCCCGTGACAGAATTTGTACTTTTTTCCGCTTCCGCATGGACATGGATCATTACGTCCTATCTTCTTTGGCCAGTTTGCTCTTTCCTGAACCATAAGTGGTATTTTGCCATCATACATAAGAGAAAGCTCTCTTAGTCGATACAGGTATTCTGAAACACCCAATAAGGCCTGAAACATGTGCATCGCTTCATTTTCAAATTCGAGAAGGTATTCCGTTTTCTTTACGGTTCTGTCTTTTGGATTTGGAATGTAAGTAATAACCTGACTCACCGCGTCATATTCAACATCATTGTGTCCAATCGCATTTCTCAGTTTTGCATTTACTACAACATCCAAGAAATCGGTATAGACTTCTGTGTTCAAGCAAAAATGATACCTTGATGCCTTTGTGAGCTTTATATAATCCTCTAAAGAAGATACATTCTTTTCCAAAGGATTCATTGAATTCGCGTCAGCCCTGTATTTTATGTTATTAAGAGCGACCGGGATAACAAGCAAATTACCAAGGGCTTCATAAACATCCAAATAGAACTGTTTTACACTATCAAAGCTACTTGTTGTCGAGCCTTCAACTTCGAAATCAAAAGAATCATCTTTGCAATACTGTAAAGCGAGAGCAGGAATGAGGCGCTGGTATATTTTTATAAAATCATCATAGACCTTATATATCAAATCCTGTAGCTCCTCAAGATGATAACCATCATGTGAATTTAAGAAGTCTACTAAGCTCTTCAGCTGAACAGAGTCCAGTTTCATAATTCCTGCACTAAAAGAGAGATTATCCAAGATGTCTTTTTTGAGTGCAGAATAAAACCCATGAACCTCAATCATATGAATAGCTCTCAATACCTCAGACTCATCTCTGCACTGAAAGTATTGTCCGGAGAATTCCTTTTGTATCTCCTGAACAAGGTATTCACTATTATTTCTGAAGAGGTCAATGATTCTTTTATAGCTCTTCCATTTCTTTTCTGTTGCATTAAGCTGTGATACCGCTTTTCCGAACTGCTCATATGAATCATCCGTCTTCATACGATTCATATAGCGGATAAACGGAGTAATGACGACTTCTTCCAACTCCGCTGCTTTGCCTTGTTTCACGGTCGGAAATTCACCAGAGCATTCAACCATGTAATCAGCTTCAGCATCCGGGATTTCATCCGCATTGTCAAAAGAAAACTTTAGCCCCGGTCGGTTTTGTCCTATCTTAACGCTGCCAGATAAGGAAGTACCACATTTACCGCAAGCCACAACAATAGGATGTTCTTCTTGCCATCCAACCTGTAATCGGACTCTGGTAATACTTCCGCAAACCTGACATTTTATAAATGTATTAAAAACCATGCATTTTCTCCATTCATATTATCAAGCATTAAATCGCCTCAACCTTTGACGGCTCCACAAGTGCATGGGATTTCATCGTCGTAGCCCTAATATGCCTCTGCTGGGATCGATGATCCATCTCTGACAATCTTGATTGTTCCATCATCAGAAATTTCTATTACAGAGACATCTTCAAGCAAATGCCCATGTGCTCGAACATAATACTCAGCCAGTGTTTCCTGCTTGCCACGAAACACTGCTTTTTTCATACAAAGCAGCTTCTTTGTCCCAGAAGGCAGAAAGCCAAAGTAAAATACAGCCTCGTCCAAGCCCATCAACTTTGCGCTCGGAACATTCCCGGAATCAGTCCACGTATAACATTTGCATTCAGCCACGATAGACCTGTCAGCATTGGCAAGATCAAACTTGTGCTCCTTTGGCGGTCTGCCGATGGGGATTGCTGCTTCTTGCTCAAAATATGTATTATATTTTTCTTTGAGAATCGTTTGCACAAATTCTTGGAACTTGCGTCCGACGTGCGGATTCTCAGAATTTAAATTTGCCATCAGTGCTCCTCGTCCTGAGTGGACTATTGCCAATCTACCGTTATATACGGCACAATCAAATCGTAGAACTTCTTTGACCATTCTGCATGGAACTTTGCCATCTGCGGCCAGTCATCCTCGTTTTCAATGCTCACGTTATCAAGCTGAATAAATACCTTCGAGGATTTGATATCATCTCCACGGTTCCACTGAAGCTCCGTTCCCAGCTTCGATTCAATCTCGCTTTTATGCTGGTAAAGAGCATCAAACGCAGCTTTATTCTCTGATCTCTCCGCTCTGGCAAATACGACCTCTGAACGGGCAGAGTCAAAATTCGCAACACAGCAGAGGTAGAAACCTCCAATGCCAAAGAATCCGTTTATCCAGTTGTCCGTACTCGGATTCACATTGCTGAAAGAGCCGGGATTACCATGTGCCTCATGGATTTGGGTTAAGGCATACGTCCAGTAGCGTTTTCTAATCTCAAACCTCGTTTCAGAGGAATCACCGCTTATATTGAGACGTTCTCCGGCCATAGATAATGCTGTCGTGATCCGGTCAAAATGGTCGATGATCCAATCAAATATTTTCTGCTGCTCTGCTGGATTGAATACATCAGCCTTCTCCTCAATAACGATGGAACGTGTTGTACCTGTCGATTTTGAGTATTCCCAATTTAGGTTCTCACCAAATTCGGTCTCAATCTGATCTTTCAATTCTTTCAGACGGTTATAGGTATCCACATTATAGGTGTAGATGCCCATCTTGATTCGTTTACCATAGGGAATGGAAAAGAATAAGTGATAGCCGTTCGCGCCTATGTGCACATCGTAATATGTTCGACCAGCAGCTTTCTGTTTTGCTATATTGCTTGATCTGCCGTGCTCATTAGCATAGTTTACGAATGCTGTCCAGAATTGCAGTTTTTGATCATCTCCGGAGCCTTCTGCACTTTCCTCGGATTCCGGTACGTTTGCCGATACTTCCTCCAACTCCTCCGGGATTTCTCGTCCATCTTTGACGAACGAAATGCCGATCAGCTTTTCCAACTGTTCTTCGTCGAATTGCAGGTTCCAGCGTTCCTGCATGAAAACGAGAAGCTTTTCAGTTCTGCTGTATATCTCAAATGCAGTCCAATCCTGCAGCTTGGATACCTCTATCTCTGAGTGAGATCCATTCTCGTATCCGCGACGTCCTGTGGTTTTGGAATGCTTCTTATCCTCAAAACTGTCATTCTGCAAAGCCGAGTTTACGCTCTGAGACAACGGCAGAAGGTTCCCAAGTGCTCCAGAAAGCATCTTGATTTCCGAATCCTTAAACTGCCGGTACATATTACGCCAGTAATACTTCGTCGGTGTCTGAGGGAGAATATGCTCGATAGACACTTTATCCTTCTCGGACTTTGTAAACATTGACCACGTGCAGAAACGATCTATATTATTTTTCTCTGCCAGCTTAGCCTCATATTCATAAAAGAAGTATCGCAGACTGTTCCAGTCGTAGTAGCCATTCCCTGTAGAAAAATATTTCTCAATTCTGGTGACAAAGTTCTGCGTGGCAAAATCGATATCGTTCGTTGTCCTGTCATATATTTCTTTACAGAGCTCATCAACATCCGTTTCTTTCACATACACCTGACGTGCAGCTCGATAATAATCACTGCTGCCATAGGATGCATTAAAATTACCCAAGCGAAATGCAACAAAGATAAAGCGCTCAACTGCTTCAAAGATTTTAACTCTGCTGTTCGCAGAAATATCCCGCCGACTGATGACCGCAGTAACCAGCGGCCTGAAATGTCCGATGCCGATACGGTTAAGCCTATCGACTCGTTTTTGCTCTTCAGGAGTAAGATTAGCACTTTCAAATGGGAAATAGGTGTCATACCAGTACTTCGCCATATCTTTGAGGCTATTGACATAGTCCTCGATTTCTTTTGGCTGGAGTTTGGATACCTCTATGATTTCCTGTTCTTCTGTTTCAGTAACTTCCGTGTCGTCTGCATCAGTAACATCATCGCTGATAACCGACTCGGCCTCTGTCTCAACCAGAACTGGTGCCTTTTCAAATATGCCCTTTGACGAGAACTTGCTTAGCAGGAATTTAATGTAGTCATCGCCACGTTTACGGGAATACCTGAAGTAGATAATCCAATGCGCACGCAAAAAATCATCATCAGAAAGCGGAACACTCTTATTCCTACCAAGCTGATAGTAGACTTCCTTCCAAGCGTCATTTATCTTCTTACGGAGGGCAGACTTGTCCTTCTCGTCAAATACCTCATCATCATAAAGCGTGGTCAAATAGATCAGTCTGTTTTTCAACAATTCAAGATTCGTCAGCTTCTTACCACGATTGTTCATGGTCTCGAAAGCTACAAACACATCGTAATCATCGTCGATTTCATGGAGATTAAACATCAGGCGCTGTGTGAGTTTTTTATACAGCGTATTTACTGCCTCAAGGCCGCCTTCTCCGGACTCATCATATAGTTTCCTAATGTTCTCTGCAAAAAAGTTCTTTGCAAACTTTAGATTCTTCGTATAGTATGTCTCATTCACTGCGCCGGAATACGGCTCATCGAACACCTTATATTTCATGTATTCTGCGCTGGGATTGTCGACCTCATAGCCAAAAAGGTATGTTGTTACTACTCCGTTTGGCGGTCTTTTTCGACAGATATATTTTGAGACAATCTCTTCGACCGTTTCATACCCCAGCGTGATTTCCTTATCAGACTTACCCTTGTTCTCATCTAAGCCACGCACAAATCCCACGATCTCGTTCAAGAGAATGACAAACGTGGTGATGCGCTGCTGGCCATCAACGATATGACAAGGCTTATATCCGTTCTCGACCAACCACAAGTCCTCGCCCCAGCTGACGGTCTCCTTGCTTTTTAGAGGCTTAAGGGACAGGAGACCTGTATAGTGATAGCGGTCAGCCTGAAGATTTACAAGGTCATCCCAAAAATCCACCAACTGTTGCTGCAACCACGCATAGCCACGCTGATAGTCCGGTATCCGGAATAATCTATTTTGAAAGAGCAGCGACAATGGCTGCAGCTCATTTGCCATAATGTATTCCCTCCAACTTCCTGCTTTTTCGCAAGCAAATTATTCATCCTGATATTCAGCCAAAGCATCCGTATCGATTGCCTTAATTTCAAACGTTTTCCGTGTTGACACACAGAAGTTATACTCAATCATCAGATTAGCAAGTCTCTCACCATCAATCAGAATAATGTGATGAGTATTTGCGTAATCCTTAGCCTTCTGTGAGAACTTAGCTGTCGTAACGAAAAGTCCATCGCCGTGCTTCCCGGCAATCGCACCAACAAAGCTCTGAATGTCCGGCTGGCCAACAACTCTATCTGGTGCCCATTCCTTAGCCTGCATATAAATCAAAGAGAATCCGAGCTTGTCCTCCATGATGACTCCATCAATTCCATCATCACCGGAAGCGACTGTTGCATGACTTCCGTAAGCCACAGTTCCATAACCCATCTTTGAAAGAAGATCAACAACGAGCTTTTCAAAGGTGTATGGCGAGATTTTCAGAACCTCACTCAACAAATCAGATGCAAGGCTTGCATTAATCTGCTTATATGCGTCTTCAAGTTGGTCATCGGGCGTAAGATCCGTCGGCTTTGAAATCGTAGACACCGAATCATCTCCATTTACAGGATCAGAGGCGGATGCAAAATCTACAAACGAGGGAAACTGTTCCAGATATTTGGAGTCTATTTTCTCTGGATTTTCTGCAACTACTTTCTTTCCAGCTTCCGTAATGACGATAGTGGCGCGGGCAGGACTATCAAGGAGTCCAGCTTTTTTCAGATAAGTCTTCGCCCATCCGACCCTGTTTTTAAACACGGTTTGCCTACCGCTCGGAAGCATTTCTGCGAGGTCTTCTGCTGATAAATTTAGCTGTTGAGCTAACACGGCAGTAACGTCCTTAATTTTATAGACCTCACCGTCTTTTACTGCTGCCAGTAAAGGCTTCATTAATTCATCGTATTTTGGCACTGCCATGGTTAGTCCTCCTCCTTGACTCACTGAAGATCGGGATCGCTCCCCAGAGGTGTAATTCCGTTATCTTTGAGCATTTCATTTATTTCATAAATCGAATTCTCAGCGCAGGCCGCTAAAACACATTGATAAACGTAACCTTCGTTTTTCATCGAATTCAATTTAAAATCCGTTTTACCGAGAAACATCTCAGCCTCTGGCAAAGGCAACTTCAGACCTACGCATAATGCAAGAACTGTCTGAACTGAAGTCGGGTATTCCTCATCATTTCTCAACCGCTGTATGGTCTTTTCGCCAACAAGCGAGCGGTCTGCCAATTGCTTATTTGAGAGCTTTTTCTCTTTTTGCAACGCGACCAGTGTCTCTGCAAAAGAGCCGGGATATCTGCGTAATGCTTCAGAACGGCGCTTTGCGTTCTTGATCTGATCAAGAAGTGCCTTGTTGTGTGCATTAAGCTCGAAGGAATACTCGACCTGATTTTCAACTGGCGCTGAATTACGCATAAACTGCGTGTAATACCTCGCCCCTTGATATTTCGATTGATAACTATATCCCTTCGAGAAGACGACGCAGCATTCATCCATGTGCGAGAGCGCATATTCTGACAGCGTAGCATTCCCGGACTGATCTCTCGCTATGTATTTCTCGTTATTGAGAACGAGATGACGATCTGCAAAAATAAACTGTCCGCTGTCAATCAGCTTCTTAAACTCACGGTCAAAGCAGTATGCCTTAAACAAATCGGCATAGGGAATAGTGAATGTCTGATTCTTATCCAAGGCACCGGCTTCAAATGAATATCCGCGAACATACTGACCATCCACAAACGGATATGCACCCTCAGCTTTGGAATACCCCAGATCCATCAGGCGAACCTTGGCTGCCTGCCTCGACACATCGAACAGCTCCGCAAGTTCATCAATGACATTCTCATAGGCTGCAATGCTCGCATCATCAGCCCCGCCATAAGCTGCAAGAAGCTGTTCTACCTTCAAGCGCGTCGTTTTCGCAGGCATCAAGATTCTCGGAGCGACACCTTTGGCTTGCCACTCCATCCAGTCTACGGCCTTCCATTTATCTGAATCAGTTGTGTTTGCAGCTATTTGGCACTGGATAGCCCTTCCAAGATTATCGTTAGAACCTATCATTTTCATCAACACATGATAAGGCTGATGACGGTACCAGTGGAAACATTCATGAGCCAGTGTAGTGCGCTTTGTTCCTACAGACCTCTCATAGGAAACACGCGGATCAAGATATACGGTTCCTCGTTTGGCATTGCGAATTGTAATCTTCCGGTGCTTATCGAGAACATTTCCGTTATCAAATATGATAGTTCCAAAGTAAGTAAGATCATCTGACAGAGGGATATCTTCGATAACCTGTAGTTTCATATCGCTGGCTATTGTCTCGATTGGAACCCTCATAGGTTTTTCCAACGCTTCAGGACAATACCTTGTTAGGAACTTCTCCGCCTCGTCTTCAAACTGTTCGCGGGAAATAATAGGTACAAGCTCTCCGGACAGGCGGTCATTATCAGATTCCTCTTGCGGCTCGCAATTACCAACAGACATGATTCGGAACCCACTCATATCGATGCCAAGAGTAACCTGACAATGAATCTTCAGCCAGCGCTCATTAAAATAACCCTTGCGAGATGCGGACGGCATTTCGACATCGCATGATGCAATTACATCGAAAGCAATCACACCATCCTCAAGCTGCTCAATATGGATAACATTCTCGATTTCCATATCAATGACCGATAGTCTTTTCGCGTCACCAGAATGCTCCTCTTGAATATAAGCTATGGCCGCATCCCGGATGTCATCATAACGAGATTGGTCGATCAGTTTCTGTAGTGGGCTTTCATCCTGCGCTTCATAGTAGTCCAGTCTGCTGTCGTTGAGCTCTTTACGAATTTCACGCCAATTAGGCATGTACCTATCCATGTGTGCGATGAATGTAGCATCATGCTTTCTTGTGATTAAATGTGTAAGCTCGTGCAAAATAATATAATCAAGGCAGGCATAGGGTTTCTGAGCAAGCTGCAGATTAAACCATAGCTTCTTTTTATCCGTGCTGCAGGCACCCCATTTTGTGACCATATATTTTGTTTGCCAAGAATCGCACTTAAGGCCTGTCTGTGCTTCCCACTTGGGCAGGCGTTTTTCTATCTCTTCTTTCAGAATCTTTCGATATTCCTCTTTGACATAAGCATCCCGCTGCTTTACCGTGCTTTTGGCACTCATAGAAAGAATAATATTCTGGTTCTGAATCTCGAAGCTGTTCTTCTGATTGTCCGGCTTAAAGACAAGGAAGTACTGCTTTCCCCAGATATACATCGTCTCACCGGAAACATACTGCCGCTTCGATGCCCTTGGCTGATCCTGAAACTGCGCAATAGCCCTCTTGATAAAGCCCAGCTGAGTTCTGGCATAAGCCTCTATAGCTTTATCGTCCACGGATAAAGGCGCAGAAATTACCACATGTCCATCCGGCGGCTTCACCTGAAGGTGCATATTCTTTATATTCTTTTTTTGCACATCAATCGGAATTCCGGAAATGACAATGCGCATTAATACTCCTCCTGCTTCTCGATGATCTTATAGATGCGTTCCACCTCGGAGTCATCACCCAGAATCTCAAAGAGAGCCTTTTTTATTCTCCTGACAACCACCTGATTATCCCTGAAACCAGACAGTGCTTGCTTTTTCACGGCCTTGTGAATTCGAAGAGCAAGTTTCTCGTCCTCGCCGGTGTTGTCATAAATGGCCATGAGCGCCTTACTCTTACGGATGCTTTCCGGATATTTATCGTTATCCTCCGGACAATCAACATCTTTGGCCAGCTTTATATATTTCTCAAGCATCTCAGCGTAGTCAAGAACTCCCTGCTTACGCTCTTCGATGAGCTTATCAAGGATTTCTGACATCTTTGCGTAATAGCGCGGATTGACGGTAACCTTTTCGATAACCTTCTTACGGATGTTATTCTCGATGGCCTCTGCTGCACCTTCTTTGTGGCCGCTATCACCTTCACCGGTAAGCGTTTCACCCTGTTTTGCTACGAAATCCAATAGGGTAAGATCATCAAAATCGCCAATCTTCTCAGCATCCGCTGCCGTTATATAGTTATCAATCATCTTTCTCATATCAGGCTCATAGGCCTTCAAATCGAGGAAGTCACCACTGGCCGTACCGATGGTTTTCTTCAACTCAATGTAGAAAGTGACCTTCTTGTCATATTCATTCAGTTTGCCAGATGAGATGTCATCAACCAGATATGGTTTTGCTTCCGCGAAAGCTCTGACAAGACTGCTCACCAAACGATAGAGTTTTTCTCTTAGGCGTGCGTAAATCTCGTCGCTCTCCTCCGACTGACCAGAAACGCCACAGAAATAATGGATGTACTGGATCTCCCCACGAGGTTCCTCGACGCCTTCGCAGAGTTCTTCGACTGCATCATACACTTCCTCAAAATAGGATACCGTAGCATCATGGCGATCCTTAACAAGTCCTTTTACATCCTCCGGATCATATCCTTCAAAAGCGCCGGAAGTATAGTCCTTCATTGCAGTCTGGAGCTGTCCAAACAGCTGCTTGTAATCCACGATATAGCCGAAATCCTTACTATCATCATCAAGACGGTTGACGCGGCAAATCGCCTGAAACAGGCCGTGATCCTGCATCCTCTTGTCGATGTAAAGGTAGGTACAAGGAGGCGCATCAAATCCAGTGAGCAGCTTGTCCACGACAATAAGGAGCTTCATATTTGCAGGCTCCTCTACAAACTTCCGCTTTGCTTCCTTTTCAAATTCCTCCACCTTGGCCTGAACCGAGCCCGCATTCGGAAGGTCAGAAGGATCAAGCCCCAGCATCTTCAAATATGTCTCGTATTTGAGGAAGGTTTCAGTATCATCCTCATCGCTGACGGTATCAGTGCGCAGTTCGCCCTTGTTCGGTGTATAGGAAGATATGATGGCGCACTTCTTAAAGCCCATCTGTTGGAAGATTTCGTAATACTTACAAGCCGTAGGAATACCATCAGCTACAAGAATCGCATTACCGTTTCCATCCATCAGACGCGGCTTCATATTAAAGTCCTGAATGATGTCCCACGCCACCTTTTCAAGACGAGAGCGGGAGCTATATACCTTCTGCATCGTGCCCCACTTCTCTTTGAGCTTTGCCTTAGCGCGAGAAGAGAGGCCTCTGGTCTTTACATCAAACCACTGGTCAACTCGATCCTGTGAAGACAAATCCTGTGGGACATCGCGATATTCATAACGAAGATCCAACACAACGCCATCGGCAACGCCTTCGTTATATTTGTAAGCATGAATGTATGTACCGAAAACTTCGATACTGATCTTTTTATCCTTCTTAAGTAACGGAGTACCCGTAAAGCCGATAAATACAGCATTCGGCATGATAGTCTTCATCGCTGTATGGAGTTTACCGGACTGAGTTCTGTGGCATTCGTCAACAAATACCACAATATTTCCCTTTGCCTCGAAATCGGCAGGGAGGGAGGCTTTCAGCTCTTCAATATACTTATCGTAGTCATTTTCTGTCGCTTCTCCGCCACGACGGCCAAACTTATGCACGAGGGAGCAGATCAGCGAATCATCATATACATTCAAACGATTCAGCAAATCCTTACCGCTCTTGGTACGAGCAATATTCTCATCCACGCCAGTGAATGTTTTTTCTATTTGCTCATCAAGCTCATCTCGGTCTGTCACGATTAGAACACGGGCATTAAGTTCCGCCCAATGTGTCAGAATCCACTTGGCAAGCCATACCATTGTCAGCGTTTTGCCTGAACCCTGTGTATGCCAAAGAATACCACCTAACGGTTTATCCGGATCTCTGTTCGGATTGTGAAGCTCCGTCCTCAGATTATTAAGCCTCTGCTGAGTGCGCTTGATGCCAAAATACTGATTATAGCGGCACACCTTTTTGATGCCTTTATCGAAGACAACAAAATTCATAATAAGGTCGATAAAACGTTCCTTATCGAACATGGCATATATCTGCTTCAGGAGTTTATTTTCGATGCCTTCGCAGGTTTTACTGATACGAACATCTACTGGATCACGCTCCTCCTCATGTTCTTTGAAGCCGTCATCCTTCCACTCCATATAAAACTTCTCTCCGGTCAGAAGCGTCCCGTAGCGCAGGCCTTCCGACTCGTTTCCGGCCATACAGAACTGCATGGTAGTAAAGAAGCCTCGAATAAAGGAGTCCTTCTGATTTGTGAGATTCTGGCGGATGCCTTCGGACACAGAGATACTGCTTCGTTTTAATTCAATGACGGCCACAGCAATACCGTTCAAATAGATGACAAGATCCGGCCTCTTCTCTTGCTGCTCAACAACAGTTACTTCCTCAGCGATTGCAAAGTCATTATTCAGCGGATTGGCCTCGTCGATAAGTTCAACCGTCACCGGAGGCTTCTCCGGGCTCTCACTGACCGGAATGCCATACTTCAACCGCGAATACACAGTCTTATTGGCATCATAGACCCCACGAGAAAGATTTCCTGCTTCCTGTTGAAGCTGCATAACGGCAGCATCAATCAGTTTGTCTGCATAGCCCTTCAGCCGAAGATACTGGCGCAGACGATCCTCCTTGATGTTCTTATTCTGATAATCCGACAGGTTACCGATATACTGATAGCCCAAGATTTCCGGATCTTTAAAGAAGCGGATCACTCTTTCCTGTGTTTTGATTTCGGCATCCCCAATACTCATTCGACAGGCACCTCCTTACATCAATCTGACCTTGCCGGTCAGCAGTTCTTCCATCATGCCTTGCTTTAATAGCTTATACTTGTTCAGCTTTTGTTCGAGTCGTTTTATCTCGCTTCCCATATCGTTCAACATAGTGATGATAGCTTTGATCTCACTTTCTTCTGCTGGAATTCTTACCCTTATATCTGAAATCTGACCAAGATTAATTTTCATCGGTATCGCAAACTGAAGCGAATGAAGCTCTGCCTCTTTTTGGAATTCCTCTGTACCAGTCAGTAAAGCGATAAAATTTGCAAGAGGTTTATTACCTCTAAATTTTAGCAATGCAAGACTAACATAAAAGCTTGCATTAGGATTCCAATCAACATACTTTCCCTTCCCAATTGATCCAATACGTGTCATGAGAACATCACCATTTTCGATTTTATAAGATGAGGTTAATCTCTCGTGTTCTTCAAGTGATATGTATTTCACGTGTGTAAAATCATCGTTTGTAACAGTTTCAACACTATAGAATGGTATACCGCTTTCCACATAGTGTGGTGTTTGGTGTGTCCCATCCTTGATATCACATATATTGCCAAGAGTAGTATCCTTCCATTCTGAACTAAAGCCCTGAAGCCTGTTCTTTCCGGTCAACACCCTCTGCATCGTACCCTGACGGATATTCTTCTTTTTAACAATCAACTCTTGCAGCTTGCTTATTAATGAATCTATTCCTGAAAGCGTTTCTGCAATTTGTTTTTGCTCTTTAATGTCAAGCTCAGGCACAAGGATTCTTTTCACATCATCTTTATAAATTGCTCCCAAAGAAGTACTTGCATTAATAGCCTTTATTTTTTTCTGTCCTTCGCTCGACAAAAAATAATAATAAAGGAAACGGCTATCCATTCTATCATTTAACTTGAGTAGATAGAGGTTTGGAGCCAATGTTGCATATTTTGATCTCATTTGGAAAAAATATATTTTCCCGATTTCACCTCTTTTAGCCATTAATAATTCGCCACCAAATAAAGAGGTCTTTTCCAAAAAATTATACGAATATTCATCGGCATATCTAACATCTGCCATACTTAAATTCTGTTCTAAGTCAGTCGCTCTAACATACCATGCATACCCGTGTCCCCATTCAGTATGAACATTAGCAGCCATATCGGCAAAACTTCCATTTGCGTCATAGTCGGTAAGTAAGTCTAAATAATCGTTTAGTGGTTTAAAACTCCATGTCTCACGCTTGCTATTTTTGTTTACCATTTGAATCCCATCCTTTCCAGATGAGACTTTACCTCGGCCTCATACTCTGTTGTATCCCTTTCAAGTTCAGGAAGTGTATTTTCATAGCGTTCTGCCAACTCAACTATTCTATTAGTAAGGCGATGAGAAATTGCTGCGTATAGGTCAGCTATGCCTGAGAAGATGGTATCAAACCACTTTTTATTCACGAGCAGATCAAGAATCTCATCGTCCGTAAGGCAGTCATACCTTGCCCTGCACTTCTCATCAAGCGCCTTGTTCAAATCCTTTATAACTTTGTTGTAGTCGGACACTTTGCTGCATAGGTCTAAAGCCTGTCTGAGTTGATTTACATCATTCTGCAAACTTTCCGGTACGCTCTCTACTGTACGAATAATAAGTAGGCGCAGCATGATAGAAGACTTTGTAACAGTCCCTTTTTCTGTTAATGCACTCTCGCAAAGCGGGTGTCCTTCCAGATATGCCTGAAGACGCTTTTTCTGCATAGGAAGCTGATCCATCAGGAGCTCCAGTTCTATGGTTTCCTCCGTCTCTACATGCTGAGTGAGTTCCTCAATCTTGGCTTCTAAGTCCTTAGTCTTGACTTTTCCGTTCTCAGCCACATCGGCAAGAGCAGCTTCTTCATCGGCGCTCTCAACCAGATCAGAAAGCAGAGATTCAGTTTCTGCGACAACATTCTCTGCTTCTTCGATAGCATTCTTTTCATCGCGGAAAAAGGCATCGATCAATATAGATTTGGGAATCAGACGGCCTTCCCAGCCGGTGACTTTCATCTCGCCTTTATTCTTGCCCTGCGTGATCTCCTCTTCGATATTGTCCGTCGCTCTGGCATTGGCATAGCCATCCGGTTCGCTTATGATAAGCGACACATCATCGTTCATGACCTCATTCCAATAAGCCAGCAGCACTTGATACACGTCGTATTTATCAATCAGCGTCAGGTGTTCAAATTCAGCAAGGATATCCTCCGCAAGACTAACGATTAACTCTCTCGCAGATACATCTTCATCAAGGGAAGATAGGGCAGGATATTCCTTGGCCTTCCATGCTGCGAAAGCCTCATCAAGTTTTTCTCCGTATTCTGAGAACTCGCCGTTTTTATATATCGTCTGACGGATATTCTCGTGCTCCACATTCAAGCTGTAATACTTTTCGCTAATCGCCGTCAGCAACTCAGCCTTCAGCGAAGGGAACACATCCCAATACTTAGACAGACTATCAATATCAACCGCAGGGATGCCTCCATGAATGTGAGCATAGATATCCTGAATATCTTCCGGATCTGTGGAGTCAATATAGCGAGTGATGTTCAGGTTATACCCGTTTTTCTTTTCAATTTCGTCGTTTGGTACGAAACGCGCATACTTTGGATCTGTAGTTATCTGCTCATTAAACGTCGTAATGATTCTATAGATATCACGTTCACGCAAACGATTCTTGTTGCCGTCCTTAACGTACCCACGGCTGGCATCAATCATAAAGATGCCTTGTCGGTTTGCAGCGCCTTCTTTATCAATCACGAGCACACAGGCGGCTATGCCGGTGCCGTAAAACAAGTTTGCCGGAAGGCTGATAATGCCCTTGATCCAGTGCTTCTTTATAATTGCTTCTCTAATAGTCGCTTCGGCATTTCCGCGGAACAGAACACCATGAGGGAGAATAACCGCAGCCTTGCCATTTGACTTCAGTGCCTTAAGGATATGCATGAGCCAAGCATAGTCACCGTTCTTTTCCGGTGGCGTGTCCCCATAGCCCTCGAAGCGACCATATTCTTTACCGGCAATACCATCGCGCCAATTCTTCATAGAGAAGGGCGGATTTGCCACTATGTAATCGAAACGTTCAAGTATGGAATTATCGGATTTATCAAGATACTGCGGATTTGAGAATGTGTTACCGCTCTTGATGGTAATCTCGGCCTTACGATGCAGGACGGCATTCATCTTTGCCAGACCAGCTGTGGTACTTTCCTTTTCTTGGCCATATCCCATAATCGGAATCGGAGCCGCATCGATAGCTCGAATTAATAGGCTGCCACTTCCACAGGCCGGATCGCATACCGTGGCGCTGGTGTCCGTGCAACGGCTGATTCCCACGACATTGGCGAGGATTCTGGAAACCTCTGCAGGTGTATAGAATTGTCCCTTGCTCTTCCCGCTTTCTGTAGCGAATTTTCGCATCAAATATTCGTAGGCGTCTCCGATGATATCATCACCTTCAGCCTTATTCCGGGAGAAGTCGAGTTCCGGGCGCTGGAAGATGGATATGAGATCGGTCAACTTATCGACCATTTCCTTACCGCTTCCCAGCTTCTTCTCATCATTAAAATGAGCAATATCAATAACACCCTTCAGGTCAGTATTCTCGTCAGCAAGGCGTGCTATGATTTTATCCATACCTTCGCCGATGTTTTTCTTTCCCTTCAGAGCAATAAAGTCATCAAAGGAGCAGCCCGTCCGTTTCTCCGGATCGGGATCTTTATCATGTGCCTTATCAAAGACCTTAATGTCTTCATAGGCTCCTTTATTCTTAAATTTATCAGTGACATACTTCATGAACAAAAGTGTCAGGATATAGTCCTTATACTCTGAGGAATCCATGCCTCCGCGAAGTTTGTTACAGCTCGCCCACAGCGATGCATATAGTTGTGTTTTCTTGACAGCCATCTTTGTCTGCTCCTTGTCTAATGATTTTCTTCGATTTTCCCCCTTGAATCAGTCAGCGCTTTTACCGCTCTTAACCCATTCATCGAGTTCGGAAATTTTAAACTTCCACTGTTTTCCGATTTTTTGAGCAGGCAAACCTTCTTTACCATTTCTGATCCAGCTGCGAAGAGTAACTGTTTTGATTCCTAAATATTCCGCAGCTTCATCTATGCTTATCCATTTGTCATTCATGATTTCTTCCATGCTCTCACCTCGTGATTTGAATCTGAATACAATTCAACTATTTTAGCATACTGCATAAATGTGAATTTTTCAAGAGTTTGCTGTTATTTGTTGATATTATTTTTTATTTGCGCGTTCTTAAAATCGTCACCGGACAAGACTATGTCCGGTATTTTTTTGCCTATTTTTTCAAGACATAGGCCATTTTAACCTACCTGTTTTTACCTGTTAGCACAGCAAAAAGGACATACCTGTGTCCGAGGTTTCAATCTCTAAAAATGGCATACTTGCCTTAGCACGTGGGAGCCATCTGCGCAGGGTGTTTCCGGTTCCATGTGACTACCTATAACAATCAAATACTGTACCCATCACCGGAAGTGAGGTGCAGCCGAAATGGAGTAATCCTTCGGTTTGCCCTCTACCTGTGGTCTGGTTTTGCATGTCTGGAGCTCTCCATTTCGCAAAAGCCGAAGGAGGGCTTTCATTATGCAAAACAATGACAATCAGAAGACCTATTTTATCTACGTTCGCAGCACCGGCGAAAAAGTACCGGTCACCAAGGAACAGCACGACTCTTTCTATAAGGAAGCCGACCGTATTCGCCACAAGGAACAGGATCACGGCAGGTGCATGTGTCCCTACCGCTTCATCTGGAAGTGCGACGGTGACTGTATCGGCTGCGAATACCACGCAGCAGGTGACATTACTTCTCTGGATCAGCCACTCCCTGATGGCAACGGCACCCTCGGTGACTATATTCCCGACCGCAGTAAGCCGATGGAAGAAGTCATCGCCGACCGCATGCTGCTGGAGCAGCTCTTTACCAGACTGCGTGAGCTTGACCCGGAAGCCGATACCATCATCCAGCTTTGGAAGGATCACCCGGAGGGCATCTCCGACCGTGCTATTGCAAGAGAACTCGGTCGCCCGCAGAAGACCTTCGCGGATCAGATGAAGAAGTATCGCACCGACCTGCGCAGGATTACCGGCGATAAGTAATACCAAGACCACGAATCACCCCCTTTCCGGCCACTGTCCCTCTTTCGGATGGTGGTCGGAATTTTTTATAAAATCCTCCGCTCAAATCGGCAGTTCATCTCCAGTGGAAGGTGAAGGCAAGAGAACACAGCCTTCAGAAAGCGAGGTGAACAACAGATGATTCGCAGTTACGCAGACACAGGCGGCAACGTGAACGAGGAAATCAAGCTCCTGAATTCCATCAGTCACGTATCCGCCAGACTGGCAAGGAACCTCTCACTCCTTGCCGCAAGCCAATCCGAGGAAGGAGGAAAAGAAAATGTCAAAGATGGCAGAAATGGCACAGACCATCGAAGAGCTCCGCACCGCTGCTGCTTCTATTAATGCCGCAGCCGACTGGCTCTACCAGCAGTTTTCCGGCGATGACAACGAAGTGCAGGCCACGGAAGCTCCCACAAAGAAGGAACCGAAGCCTGAACTCAAGCTGGAGGACGTAAGAGCTGTCCTTGCCGAGAAGTCCCGCGCCGGTCATACCGCAGAAGTACGCGCCCTGCTTAAAAAGTACGGTGCCGCAAAGCTCTCGGAGATCGATCCGACAAACTACGAAGCCCTGATGAAGGACGCGGAGGTGATCGGCAATGGCAGCTAAAGCACACGCAATCCTGTCCGCGTCCAGCTCCGACAGGTGGCTGCACTGCCCGCCGTCGGCAAGGCTCTGCGAAACCTATGAGGACAAAGGATCAGACTACGCTGCAGAAGGCACCGACGCTCATGCGCTTGGCGAGCACAAATTGAAAACCGCGCTGGGACTTCCTTCAGATGATCCGACCGACAGCCTCAAGTGGTATTCCGAGGAAATGGAGGATGCTACCAGCGGCTATGCCGAATATGTGCTGGAGCAGATCGAAGCCGCCAAGGAGACCTGTGCTGACCCGGTAGTCCTTATCGAACAGCGAGTAGACTTCTCCCGCTGGGTAGAACAGGGCTTCGGAACCGCCGACTGCGTCATCATTGCAGACGGTACGCTCCGGGTGATCGACTACAAGCACGGCTTAGGCGTCTTAGTCTCCGCAGAGGAGAATCCGCAGATGCAGTGTTATGCCCTCGGCGCTTTGGAGCTTTTCGATGACATTTACGACATCGATCAGGTTTCCATGACCATTTACCAACCGAGACGCCAGAACGTCAGCACCTATGAGATCAGCAAGGACGACCTGTATCGCTGGGCAGATGAAGTCTTAAAGCCTACCGCAGATCTGGCTTTTGCCGGTGACGGGAACTTCCTGTGCGGTGAATGGTGCGGCTTCTGTAAGGCTAAGAACGAGTGCCGCGCCAGAGCTGAGGCAAATCTGAAGCTCGCGCAGCATGATTTCAAGCTCCCGCCACTGCTTACGGATACCGAGATCGAAGTCATTCTCGGCAAGTTAGATGAACTGGTTAGCTGGGCTTCCGATATTAAGGAATACGCTCTGCAGCAGGCTCTCTCCGGTAAGGAATGGACAGGTTTCAAGATCGTCGAAGGACGCAGCAACCGCAGATACAGCAATGAGTCTGCCGTCATTGACGCGGTCGAGAAAGCAGGCTTTGACCCGTATGAGAAAAAGCTGCTCGGCATCACCGCCATGCAGAAGCTCCTCGGCAAGTCCCGCTTTGATGAACTCCTGACGGCTTACATCGAAAAGCCGCAGGGCAAACCCACACTTGTGCCGGATAGCGACAAGCGCCCGGCCATGAATACAGCAAAAAATGATTTTATGGAGGAAAACGACAATGAGTAAAAATGTAAAAATCAGCAATCCCATGAAGGTTATCACCGGTGTTGACACTCGCTGGAGCTATGCGAACGTCTGGGAGCCGAAGTCTATCAATGGCGGCACTCCCAAGTACAGCGTGAGCCTCATCATCCCGAAGTCCGACACCAAGACCATCGCCAAGATTCAGGCTGCTATCGAGGCTGCCTACAAGGAGGGCGAGGCCAAGCTCAAGGGCAACAGCAAGTCCGTTCCAGCGCTCTCTGTTTTGAAGACTCCTCTGCGTGACGGCGATGCAGAGCGTCCGGACGACGAGGCCTACAAGAATGCTTACTTCGTCAACGCCAATGCAACCTCTGCACCCGGCATTGTGGACGCAGACCTGAATCCGATTCTCACCCGCTCTGAAGTGTACAGCGGCGTGTACGGCAGAGCCAGCATCACGTTTTATGCTTTCAACTCTTCCGGCAACAAAGGAATCGCCTGCGGACTTAACAATTTGCAGAAGATCCGCGACGGTGAGCCTCTCGGCGGCAAGGCAAGCGCTGAGTCCGACTTTGCTACTGATGACGATGAAGATTTTCTCAACTAAGGAAAGGAGTGCAAAACAATGGAAAGCACAGTTATGATTTCATCCCTTCTCTGCAACATTCTGATCGGGTGCTTCTGCATCGTAGTCCTGTCTTGGGCAGTGGTCGCCATCCAGACGGTGATCAACGACTTCAAGCGTGAGAAGCGCGAGGAGAAAAAGGCCGCGCAGGACGACGAATACCATATCAAGCGTATGGAATCCCTGAAATAATCCAGTAACGGCAGGCGGCTTAGGAGTGATCTTAAGCCGCTTGTTTGAATTGAGGTGAAAATCTATGCAAACACTCAGTATTGATATCGAAACCTACAGCGACGTGAACCTATCCAAATGTGGCGTATATAAATATGCCGAGTCACCGGATTTTGAGATACTGCTGTTCGGCTACAGCGCCGACGGCTCCGAGGTGACGGTCATTGACCTTGCACAGGGAGAACGTCTGCCACAGGAAATTATAGATGCTCTGACTGATGATACTGTCATCAAATGGGCTTTCAATGCAAATTTTGAACGGGTGTGCTTGTCACGATATCTCCGTGATCTTGGAGTAAGCCTTGATCCCTTCCATGATAACCACCCTCTCTCGACCGAATGCGCACGCTTCTTGAATCCGGAAAGCTGGCGCTGCTCTATGGTCTGGGCGGCAACAATGGGACTGCCGCTTTCTCTGGAAGGCGTCGGTGCCGTCCTCGGTCTTGAAAAACAGAAACTCACGGAGGGAAAAGACCTGATCAAATACTTCTCCGTGCCCTGCGCTCCGACGAAAGCAAACGGCGGTCGCACGAGGAATCACCCTTTCCATGCGCCGGACAAGTGGGAAGCCTTCAAAAAATATAACATCCGCGATGTGGAAACCGAGATCGGCATTAAGGATCGTCTTGAAAAATTCCCTGTGCCGGAGGCGGTCTGGGATGAATACCACATCGATCAGGAAATCAACGACCGTGGTGTCCGGCTCGATATGGATCTGGTAAAGGAAGCCATCGAAATGGACACCCGCTCCCGGTCAGAACTGACTGCTGCCATGAAAGATATGACAGCACTTGATAATCCAAACTCCGTCCAGCAAATGAAGCAGTGGCTCTCCGACAACGGGCTCGAAACTGACAGCCTTGGAAAGAAAGTCGTGGCAGAGCTTATCAAAACCGCTCCGACCGAACTTCAGACCGTTCTGGAACTCCGACAGCAGCTTGCCAAATCCTCCGTCAAGAAATATCAGACGATGGAGCGTGCGGTCTGTGATGACGGCAGGGCTCGCGGCATGTTTGCATTTTACGGCGCTAATCGTACCGGACGCTGGGCAGGCAGGCTTATACAATTACAAAACCTCCCGCAAAATCATCTCCCGGATCTGGCCGATGCTCGTGCCCTTGTCAAATCCGGCGACTTCGATGCTGTGAAGCTCTTATATGAAGACGTCCCGGACACCCTCTCTCAGCTGATCCGAACAGCATTCATTCCGAAGGACGGTACGCAATTTTATGTTTCCGACTTCAGCGCCATCGAAGCAAGAGTCATCGCGTGGTATGCCGGTGAGACGTGGCGTCAAAAGGTCTTTGAAACCGGAGGTGACATCTACTGCGCCAGTGCCAATCAGATGTTCCATGTTCCGGTTGAGAAACATGGCATTAACGGCCATCTGCGCCAAAAGGGCAAAATTGCGGAACTCGCGCTCGGCTATGGCGGCTCGGTCGGTGCCTTAAAGGCAATGGGCGCTATAGAGATGGGACTCTCCGAAGATGAGCTTCCTCCGCTGGTGGATGCATGGCGGCAGACAAATCCTAACATCGTAAAATTCTGGTGGGATGTCGACCGCGCTGTCATGGAGGCTGTGAAGTATAAACACACAACCAGCAGCTACGGGCTTACTTTCTCCTGCCGCTCTGGGATGCTCTTTATTACGCTGCCCTCCGGACGGAACCTCGCCTATGTGAAGCCAAAGGTCGGTACGAATAAATTCGGAGGTGAGTGTATTACCTATGAGGGCATCGGCAGCACGAAAAAATGGGAACGGCTCGATTCATACGGGCCGAAATTCGTGGAAAATATCGTGCAGGCAACCTCCCGCGATATTCTCTGCTATGCCATGAAGACGCTTCGCTGCTGCTCCATCGTCATGCATATCCACGACGAACTGGTCATCGAAGCAGACCCTCGCATGTCTCTTGACGTTCTCTGTGAACAGATGGGCAGGACTCCGCCGTGGGCAAAAGGCCTGAAGCTCCGCGCAGACGGTTACACCACGCCCTTCTATAAAAAAGATTAAAAATCGTCCGCTCAAATCAGGCGTTCATCTCCAGTGGAAATTGGAGGTGGACGCCTTTAAGTCTGCCCGGAAAGGAGGACTTTTGAGTGAGCAACGATTATCGCAACAGCGAAGGCTATCCTGACCCAACCGCAGGTGAAGCACTCTCCCGGATTGCTGCAAATGAAAAGCAGTCCCTTCGTGCTTTCCGGCCTATCGTCTACATCTGCTCTCCGTTTTCCGGAGATGTGGAAGGCAATGTAAATAACGCCAGACGTTACAGCCGCTTTGCCGTAGACAAGGGATATATCCCCATCGCACCACACCTTCTGTTTCCGCAGTTCCTTGATGATGACAATCCAGAAGAACGTGAGCTGGGTCTGTTCTTCGGAAATGCCCTCATGAGCAAGTGTGCGGAGGTCTGGGTATTCGGAAGCCGCATCTCATCCGGGATGGAAGCAGAAATCAAACGCGCCAAGTGGAAGGACTATCGCTTGCGCTATTTCACAGAAGAATGTCAGGAGGTCTAACGCTATGTATGAAATTAAAGAAAATCGCAGAGAGCTTTTCGATGGCACTGAGATCACTACCTACACCCGCGATGTTGTAAGTGCCAATATCCTGCAGGTCGAAGCCGGAACAACCGGCTACAAAGGTGGCGACACCGGCCACGGCGGACGCACCTATTTCCGCATTTCCGATGAAGCCAGCACAGATATCCATGTCACGCCTTTTATAGACAGATTCGGCTGCAACGGTTTTGAAGTAACCCTCGGTGGCGATTGTGAGCTGGAAACCATGATCCGCGCACTGAAATTTATCACAAAGGTGCTGGAGGAAGAATCGGAGGAGGTGTATGACTGATGCTTACCCTGTATAGTGCAGACTTTATCGGCAATCCCGGAAACTGCTCCTATCCGCACAAGACCATAGTCATGGACGTAGACTCCCTGAAAGCTGCTGTCGGCCACGACTATGTGTGCGCGGAATACAAAAACCACTACCGCAACAACGACAACTTCCTCTCAGCCGACTGCCTGCCCGTAGATTGTGACAATGACCACTCAGAAGATTCAAAGGACTGGGTAACACCGGCAGATGTGCTTGAGGCCTTTCCCGGTGTCAGCATCGCAATCCACTACAGCCGTTTTAATCAGCGTGAGAAAAACGGGAAGCCCGCAAGACCGAAGTTCCATGTTCTGTTTCCCATTGATCGCGTGACGGACGCCACCCTGTACAGCGACATGAAGAAGCTGGTCAATTCCATATTCCCGTATTTCGATACCAAGGCTCTGGATGCGGCGCGTTTCTTTTTCGGGACGCAGGAACCGGATGTGGAGCTCTATCCCGGACGCATGAACCTCACGGAATTTTTGAATGATGTCGAGTTCGATGCTGACCTGCCCGGCGGCCATGAAAAGGATGCTGTGATCCCTGAAGGAAGCCGTAACGCTACCATGTCCCGCTTCGCTGGAATCGTCATCAAGAAGTATGGTGACACAGAAAAGGCCTATCAGAGCTTTCTGGAGAAGGCCGCAACCTGCGTGCCGCCTCTCGACAACAGTGAGCTCTCCACAATCTGGCATAGTGCCCAGCGCTTTTATTCAAAAATCAGCCGCGAGGACGGATACGTTCCTCCGGAAATCTATAACGACGAGAACAGCTATATGCCGGAGGACTTCTCCGACGTCGGACAGGCCGAAGTGCTCTCTAAGTATTTTGCGAACGAGCTGCGCTACTCACCGGCCACCCACTTCATCCGCTACAGCGACCATTACTGGCAGGAAACGGAACCCGGCGCTCAGGCTGTCGCCCATGAGCTTACCCGCAGGCAGCTGAACGAGTCGAACCGGCTCATGTGTGAAGCGCTGCAGAAGCTCAAAAACTGCGGAGCTCAGGAAATCCTCGACAATACATCAAAGACCAAGGCCGAACAGCTCATGAACGATGAACAGATGAAGGCATATCAGGAGTTCCTTGCCGCAAAAGCCTATCAGAGCTTTGCTATCCGCAGGCGTGATTCCAAGAACATCACGTCAACCCTCAAGGAATCCCATCCGATGTTGGAAATCTCGCCAAGGGATCTGGATGCGGACTGCTTCCTGCTCTGTACACCGGAAGCGACCTATGACCTTCGCTTAGGCTGTGCCGGTGCCCGTGAACATTCCGCAGATGACTTCATTACGAAAATTACCTCGGTCTCACCCGGCGTCAAGGGAACCCAGCTCTGGCTGGACAACCTGAATCTCATTTTTCAGAAGGATCAGCAGCTCATCGATTATGTTCAGATGATCTGCGGCCTTGCTGCAATCGGGAAAGTTTTTGTGGAGGCGCTCATCATCGCATACGGCGATGGGCGCAACGGCAAATCCACCTTCTGGAATGCCATCTCCCGCGTGCTGGGACTCTACAGTGGAAATATATCCGCAGATACCCTGACCGTCGGCTGCCGCAGGAACATCAAGCCGGAAATGGCTGAGGTCAAAGGCAAGCGCCTGCTGATCGCTGCGGAAATGCAGGAAGGCGCAAGGCTCAACGACTCCACCGTCAAGCAGCTCTGCTCTACGGATGATGTATTTGCAGAGAAGAAATATAAAGATCCGTTTTCCTTCAAGCCCTGCCACACGCTGGTGCTGTATACGAACCACCTGCCTCGCGTCTCCGCCTCCGATGACGGTATCTGGCGCAGGCTTATCGTGATCCCGTTCAATGCCAAGATCGAAGGCAAGGCCGACATCAAAAATTACGGTGAGTACCTGTATGAAAATGCCGGTGAAAGCATTCTGGCATGGATCATCGAAGGAGCTAAAAAGGTCATCGCGCTGGACTACCAGATTCCGGTACCGGACTGCGTGACGAAGGCCATCGATGAATATCGCAGCCAGAACGACTGGTTCGGACATTTTCTGGATGAGAAGTGCGATGTAGATGAGTCCTTTAAGGAAAGCTCCTCGGCGCTCTATCAGGCATACCGCAACTACTCGCTGGATTGCAATGAGTATGTTCGCAGCACGGCAGACTTTTACTTTGCGCTGGAGAAAGCCGGATTCGAGCGGCTGACACTGAATCGGAAGCGCTATTTCAAGGGCTTAAAGATTCATGAGGACAACGGCGCAGAGGAAGATTTTCTGCAGTAATCCGGGACTATGACAAGGTGTATCAAGGTCTTATATAAAAACTCTCTTAGGCCTTAAAAAATAGCTCTAAGAAAAAGTTTGGTAAATACCATTGATACACCTTGCACATCGCCGGAAATTCGCACCTGACGGAGGTTACCTATGAATGAGAAACAGATAGAAAACAAGTTAACGACGGCGGTGAAAAAGTCCGGCGGGATTGCGCTTAAGCTGGTGTGTCCCTCTTTCGCAGGAATGCCCGACCGTCTGATCTTATTACCTGACGGCCATATCGGTTTCGCAGAGCTGAAGGCTCCCGGCAAAAAGCCACGCCCGCTCCAGCTCTCACGTCACAGGCTGCTTCAGGAACTCGGATACCGGGTCTATGTCATTGACGACCCGGCGCAGATTGGAGGGATGATCGATGAACTTCAATCCACATGATTATCAGGACTATGCCATCCGCTATATTGAAAAGCACCCTGTGGCCGCAGTCCTTTTAGATATGGGACTTGGCAAGACGATCATCAGTCTGACGGCAGTATATGACCTGTTGTTTGACAGCTTCGAAGTGCATCGCGTTTTAGTGGTAGCTCCCTTAAGAGTCGCCCGCGATACATGGCCAGCAGAAATCCAGAAATGGGAGCACCTAAGAGGTCTGACCTATGCGGTCGCAGTCGGGACACCGAAGGAGCGTAAAACTGCCCTCATGCAGAGAGCAGACATCACGATCATCAACCGCGAGAACCTGCAGTGGCTCATTGACGAGTCCGGCTTTCCCTTTGACTTCGATATGGTGATTATCGATGAGCTGTCATCCTTCAAAAATCATAAATCCAAGCGCTTTAAGTCTCTGATGAAGGTTAGGCCGAAGCTCCATCGCATTATCGGGCTCACAGGCACTCCTTCTTCAAATGGTCTCATGGATCTGTGGGCAGAGTTTAAAGTGCTGGATATGGGCGAGCGCCTCGGACGCTTTATCACACAGTACCGGACAAATTACTTCATGCCGGACAAGAGAAACGGCGAGATCATCTACTCCTACAAGCCACTGCCCTATGCGGAGGACGCCATCTATCGGAGGATCTCGGATATCACGATTTCCATGAAATCTACCGACCATCTGAAGATGCCGGAGCTGGTTTCAACAGAATATGAAGTGCAGCTTTCTGACTCTGAGCGCAGCCGTTATGAAGATTTGAAACAGGAGCTCATATTGCAGCTCCCTGATGGTGAGGTGACTGCTGCCAATGCTGCATCGCTTACAGGCAAACTCTCACAGCTCGCAAATGGTGCCATATATGCCGATACCGGTGAGGTCATCGAGTTCCACGATAGGAAGCTGGACGCTTTGGAGGATATTATCGAGGCCGCCAATGAAAAATCGCTTCTTGTGGCCTACTGGTTCCGGCATGACCTTAGTCGCATCAAGAACCGCTTCAATGTTCGGGAGATCAAGACCAGCCGCGATATTGCTGACTGGAATGCGGGAAAGATTCCTGTAGCAGTCATCCATCCGGCCTCTGCCGGTCACGGTTTGAACCTTCAGGCCGGAGGCTCCACCCTTGTGTGGTTCGGTCTTACATGGTCGCTGGAATTATATCAACAGACCAACGCCCGTCTCTGGCGGCAAGGTCAAGAATCCGGCACTGTGGTGATCCAGCACATTATTACCAAGGGCACCATCGACGAAAGGATCGTAAAGGCGCTATCCAAGAAAGAGATGACGCAGACCGCACTGATTGACGCGGTCAAGGCTGACCTTGAGGTGGTGTGATGACCGATCCTTATGAAAATCTCGCCAATGCCATCGTGCTGCAGGCAGTGAAGGATTACCGGGACTCCCTGAAGCGCCTGAAAAAGAAGCCCGGCAATCAAGCCGCCATGTCGGATGCAATGGAATGTGAACGGTTCTTCCGCTCCGGCTGGTACAAAGCACTGACGAGTGTGGATGGCGAGTATCTCATACAAAAACTACGAGAGGAGGCGAAGTCCTTATGACAGTAAAAGAATATCTCCATCAGGCCTACCGCCTTGATCAGAGAATCAAGTCCGACACGATGGAAGCACAAAACCTGCGTGAGATGGCGGGTAGCGTGTCGGCTATCCAATATGATAAAGACCGCGTGCAGACTTCCCGAAATACGGAAGCACCCTTTGTCCGAACGCTTGAGAAGCTGTGGACTCTGGAAAAGAAAATCGCCGGTGAGCTGGAAATGCTATCAGACCTTAAGAAACAGATACGGGAGGTCATTGAGGCAGTTCCTGATACCGACGAGCGCATGGTACTCAAGTACCGGTACATCCATAACTATACATGGGAGCAGATCGGAATGGAGCTCTGTGCAGATGCCCGCACCATTCGTCGCTGGCACGGCAAGGCGCTCCTTCATGTAACACTTCCGGATGATCCAATTATCATTTGAAATGCGCCCGAAATGTCCTGCTTTGTCCTAAGATGTCCACCCGCCCTTTATGATAGTATATAATCAGCGAAAAGAATAAAGAAACAGCTGCACGCGCAGCACACAAGCCTTGCGGGAACATCCTGCAGGGCTTTCTTTATGCCCTGAAAGGAGGCACGGCTTATGCCAAGAAAACCACAACGACCGTGCCGCTATCCCGGCTGCCCACACCTAACGGACGGTGTTTATTGTGAGGAGCACGCCAAGGTCATGGAACAGCACTACGAGAAGTTCCAGCGTGGCTACTCTCCCGGCAAACGCTACGGCAGAGCATGGAAACGAATCCGTGACCGCTACGTTCATAAGCACCCGCTTTGTGAGCAGTGCTTAAAGGAAGGACGCTACGTCGCGGTTGAGGAAGTCCACCACATCGTGCCGCTTGCTGAGGGAGGATCGAATGACGAGTCCAACCTTATGAGTCTTTGTCGTTCGTGTCACGAGAAGATTCACCACGAGCGCGGCGACCGGTAGGGCGGTCAAAATCTCTACGACCCTTTTCCCCGGAAAACGGCGCGGGGTCTTTTACGCAAAAATTGCAATTCAAACAGGGTATTAAACCCTGCACCACAGAAATGGAAGTGATCGACATGGCGAAAGACGGAACCTATCGCGGCGGGCGGCGTGTCAAAGCTGGCTCCAAGCCGGACGCCCTCGCCGACAAAATAATGAAAGGCGCACCTGCAAAGCGTATGGAGCTGCCGGACTTCACAGAAGACATGACCGACTTCGATGTTGACGACATCGGTGACGGCGTAGAGCTGGAAGGCATGGATATGCCAAGTCCGGACGATTACCTCTCTGCTCTGCAGAAGGACGGCAAGCCCCTCGGCGCAGATGAAATCTATAAAGAAACATGGCTGTGGCTCAAGGAACGTGGCTGCGAGAGGCTGGTAAACAAGCGCCTGCTCGAAAGCTATTCTGAGGCCTTTGCCCGGTATATCCAGTGTTCCGAAGCGGTCAGCAAATACGGAATGCTCGGAAAGCACCCGACCACCGGCGCTGCCATTGCGAGCCCTTTCACACAGCTTTTGATGAACTTTCAGAAGCAGGCCAACCTGCTCTGGTACGAAATTTACGACATTGTAAAGCAAAACTGCACCGAGCCCTTTGAGGGCAGCCCGCAGGACAGCGTGATGGAGCAGCTGCTTCGAAGCAGGAGGAATATGTAAATGAACACACAGAAATTGGAACAGGTACCTATTGATAAGCTGGTGCCCTATGACCGGAATGCCCGGACACATAGCAAAGAACAGATCGCACAGCTCCGAGCTTCTCTCAGGGAGTTCGGCTTTGTGAGTCCTGCGGTCATTGACGCAGATTATAACATCCTCGTCGGCCACGGTCGCGTTACGGCTGCCCGCGAGGAAGGATATGAAACCGTGCCCTGCGTCTTTGCCGAGAACCTGACGGAAGCACAAAAGCGTGCGTATATCCTTGCGGACAATCAGCTGGCGCTCAACGCAGGCTGGGATGAGGAAATGCTGTCGGTCGAATTATCTGACCTGCAGGATCAGTCCTTTGACCTATCTCTCCTCGGCTTTGACGCCGGTGAGCTGGATAAGCTGCTCGGCACCGGGAATGAAAAGGACATCGCCGATGATGACTTTGACCTCACCGCTGCCCTTGAGAAGGCTTCTTTCGTGGAGCCCGGCGACATCTGGACAGTCGGCAGGCATCGTGTTATGTGTGGCGATGCCACCTCGCCGGAAGATGTGGAAAAGCTCATGGACGGCAAGAAAGCAAACCTCGTCCTGACCGATCCGCCCTACGGCGTATCTTTCAAAGCCTCGGACGGCCTTACGATCCAGAACGACTCTCTCAAGGGCGAGGAATTTTACAGGTTCCTGCTGGCAGCTTTTAAGAACATGGCTGACCACCTCGAAAAAGGCGGAGCCGCTTACTGCTTCCATGCGGATACCGAAGGGCTCACGTTCCGAAAGGCATTCATTGACGCAGGTTTTCACCTCGCCGGTGTGTGTATCTGGGTAAAGAACAGCCTCGTGCTCGGTCGCTCCGATTATCAGTGGCAGCATGAACCTGTGCTCTACGGCTTTTTGCAAAACGGCAAGCATCCGTGGTATTCCGACCGCAAGCAGACCACCATCTGGAACTACGATAAGCCAAAACGCAATAAGGATCACCCGACCAGTAAGCCGCTCGACCTTCTGGGCTATCCCATCCAGAATTCCTCTCAGGAGAATTCTGTAGTTATTGATACCTTCGGCGGCTCCGGCTCCACACTGATGGCCTGTGAGCAGTTAAACCGCGTCTGCTACATGATGGAGCTCGATCCGAAATACGCCTCTGTCATCCTTCGCCGTTACGTGGAGGATACCGGTGATGATGAGAATGTGTATGTAATAAGAAACGGCGAAAAGCTCCTCTATTCCGCTCTGGCAAAGGAAGTCGAGACCTCTCCGACGGCGAGTGTATAATACACAATTTCTGCCCGGATTCTTCGGCGATTTTCTACTCAAGAAAATGTCGGAAATCGCTTGATAAATAAGGCTTTCAGAGTGATGTATATACATGCCGAAAGGCACAGCAAAAAAACTTAATCTCACAAAGGAGGAACACACTCATGAAAGCAAATTACAACGTAACCGGAAACGACAGAAAAGCATTAGTCGCAGCCATTGAAAACCTCACCGGCGACAAGGCGATCTACATGCGTATGCCGACCTGCGCTTACGAGATCGGCGACATCACGGTCGACAAAGAAGGCGGCGTAACCTGCGAGGACGCAGACAAGCTGGAACGCATCATCCACAACCTGATCGCGGATGGCTTCACACCGGAGGATACCGAAGAGGTCGAAAGCGACGATGAAGCCACCGGTCTTACAGTCAGCCTCCCGCTCGACAAGGTGGCGGTCGGAAATCTCACCAACCTACTCACAGCCAAGGAACGCCTCATCAAGAAGGCACTCGGCATTGACGACCTTGGCATTGAAGTCACAGAGGATACGGTCAGCTTCCCTTGGTTTACTGAGATGCCGGAGCCGGATGAGGTCAAGGCCTACACCCACTTCATTGCAGCCCTTGGCAAGATGAGCCGGGATTTGAAGCGCATCAGTGCCACTGAGAAGGAAGTTGACAACGAAAAGTACGCATTCCGCTGCTTCCTCCTGCGGCTTGGCTTCATCGGAAACGAATATAAGGCAGAGCGCAAAATTCTCCTTAAGAACCTCTCCGGCAACTCCAGCTGGAAGAACGGCGCACCGGAAAAGGAGGTGGCAGCATGCGAATGATCACAAAAGAGCAGCTTGAAGCGCTCCGCTCCCGCTACCCGGCAGGCACCCGCGTGGAGCTTCTCCAGATGGACGATGTGCAGGCTCCGCCTATCGGCACCAAGGGAACCGTTACGGGAGTCGACGATACCGGCAGCCTTATGGTGAACTGGGACAATGGCTCCGGCCTGAATGTCATCTACGGCATCGACCGTGTGCGAAAGGTGGTGGACTGATATGGACGAAAAGGTAAAGGAGCAGATCCTCGCCATACGGGATACCGGCCTTACAAATATGTTCGATGTAAACACGGTGCAGCGGCTGGCCTATGAACGGGACTTCTACGAGCTGGTTTTATACCTTGAGGATCACCGGTCTGAATACGTGAAATTCATCATGTCCGGCGAGGCATAAACTACACAATTTAGGCCTCAAATGTTCCCTCAGGATTGTCACATTTATTTCGATAAATAGCTTGCTATGACAGGCGTTCAGAGTGATATATGTACATACCAAAAGGGAAAACAACCACAAGGAGGAACCACCATGAAGTACACAATCGAAGCCATAGAAAACGCGAAGCCCGGAATGCGCTGGGAAGAGATCGGATGCCAGTGGACGCTGGGACAGGCCTACCTTTACAGCAAGGAAGCCGGAAACGACCTGCCGAACTTCGCCGAAGTCATCTGGGATTACGACATCGAAGCGATCCTTGAAGATTGCCGGAAGCTCGGAGTAAAGGAATTCACCATCAGCTCCACCTTCTCAAGCCTCATCGAGACCATTGCAAAGTTTGAGGAGCTCGGCTGCACGCTGGACGGAATTGTAAAGGTCAAGGAGCGCTACACCCACTTCGGAAGCGACGAGCACGCCCTCATCCCGGCCTTCAAGATGACGGTAAAGGAGGCGTAAGGAAATGTGGAGCGAAGGAGTTATCGGCATCCCGGATGCCAAGGACAAGGAAAAATATACCAAGTGCCACTACTGGGTAAAGCACTACGATGAGCCAAGCGAGACCTACGGCATTAACGGCGGCAGAATCAGCAAGCTCATGATCAAGATTGACGGCAAGATCGTTTGCAACTACGACAGAGGCTGGGACATTCATCCCACCTGCAAAGAAGCAGAGATGGCGCTTTGCATCCTGCTGGAGAATCACAACTAAGCATTAAACCCGAATATGAATATTCCGGGAGACTGAGCCAGTAGGCTCTTTCTCTCGTACTGATACCAGATCGCTATGGCGGTCTTTTATTTTGCCCTGAAAGGAGGCGGCCACCGTGCCAATGCGAAAACTGAAAAACTATAAGCCGACCCGCTTCATGGCAGAGACTTCTCACTACAGCAAGCAGATGGCGGACTTCGCGGTGATGTTCATCGAGCAGCTCACCCACACCAAAGGCACGTGGGCAGGAAAGCCCTTCGAACTCATCGACTGGCAGGAACGGATCATCCGCGACCTGTTCGGTGTCCTGAAGCCGAACGGTTACCGTCAGTTCAATACGGCCTATATCGAAATTCCTAAGAAAATGGGAAAGTCAGAGCTGGCCGCTGCTGTCGCCCTGCTCCTTTGCTGCGGTGACGGTGAGGAACGCGCCGAGGTCTACGGCTGCGCTGCAGATAGACAACAGGCCACCATCGTTTTTGATGTTGCTGCGGATATGGTGAGAATGTGCCCGGCGCTTAATCGTCGCGTCAAAATACTGACCTCCCAGAAACGGATCATCTATGAGCCTACCAACAGCTTCTATCAGGTGCTCTCCGCTGAGGCCTACAGTAAGCACGGCTTTAATATCCACGGCGTGGTATTCGATGAGCTGCACACCCAGCCGAACAGGAAACTCTTTGATGTAATGACAAAGGGCTCCGGCGATGCCAGAATGCAGCCGCTGTATTTCCTGATTACCACTGCTGGAAATGATACAAACACCATCTGCTATGAAGTCCACCAGAAAGCGCAGGACATCCTCGACGGCAGGAAGGTCGATCCAACCTTCTATCCAGTCATTTACGGTGCAGAACCTGACGAGGACTGGACTGATCCGGAAGTGTGGAAAAAGGCAAACCCCTCTCTCGGTATCACGGTCGGCATTGACAAGGTGGAAGCGGCCTGCGAATCGGCAAAGCAAAACCCCGGTGAAGAGAATTCCTTCAGGCAGCTACGCCTTAATCAATGGGTAAAGCAGGCTGTCCGCTGGATGCCAATGGATAAATGGGACGCCTGTGCCTTTCCAGTTAATGAGGACGACCTCGAAGGCCGTGTCTGCTATGGCGGTCTTGACCTGTCCTCCACTACGGATATTACTTCCTTTGTGCTGGTATTCCCGCCACGGGATGAAGACGACAAGTATGTGATCCTCCCGTACTTCTGGGTGCCAGAGGATACGCTGGAGCTTCGCGTGAGGCGCGATCATGTGCCCTACGACAGTTGGGAAAAGGAAGGCATGCTGCAGACCACCGAGGGCAATGTTATTCATTATGGCTATATCGAGAAATTCATCGAACGCCTCGGCGAGCGCTTCAATATCCGCGAGATCGCATTCGACCGCTGGGGAGCAGTCCAGATGGTTCAGAACTTGGAGAACATGGGCTTTACTGTCGTGCCCTTCGGACAGGGCTTTAAGGATATGAGCCCGCCCACAAAGGAACTCATGAAGCTGACACTTGAGCAAAAGCTCGCTCACGGCGGCCACCCGGTGCTCCGCTGGAATATGGATAACATCTTCATTCGTACTGACCCAGCCGGAAATATCAAGGCTGACAAGGAAAAATCTACAGAGAAGATCGACGGTGCTATCGCCACCATCATGGCGCTTGACCGTGCGATCCGCTGCGGCAATGACAACGGTGCTTCTGTCTATGACGACAGAGGCATTTTATTTATCTGAAAGGCAGGTGATCAATATGAGCATATTTTCAGGACTGTTTCGTTCAAGAGATAAGCCTACCAATTCAACAACCGGAAGCTCCTACCGCTTCTTCTTCGGCGGTACGACCTCCGGCAAGGCTGTAACGGAGCGCTCCGCCATGCAGATGACGGCGGTCTACTCCTGCGTGAGGATTCTGTCCGAGGCGATTGCAGGACTGCCGATTCACCTCTATCGATACGGCGAAGGCGGCAGCAAGGAAAAAGCGATAAATCATCCGCTCTATTTCCTGCTTCACGATGAGCCAAATCCGGAAATGACATCCTTTGTATTCCGGGAAACATTGATGACGCATCTACTCCTGTGGGGAAATGCCTACGCCCAGATCATCCGGAACGGCAAAGGCGAAGTAGTCGCGCTCTATCCTCTGATGCCGAATCGTATGACGGTCAACCGCGATGAAAACGGAGAGCTTTATTACGAATACCAAACAGCACAGGATGAGGCGCACACGATGAATGGCAGCCGTGTAAGACTCCAGCCGTCCGACGTGCTGCACGTTCCCGGCCTTGGCTTTGACGGTCTTGTGGGCTACAGCCCGATTGCAATGGCTAAGAATGCCATCGGCATGGCAATAGCCTGCGAAGAATACGGAGCTAAGTTTTTTGCAAACGGTGCGACTCCCGGCGGCATCTTGGAGCATCCCGGTGTGGTTAAAGATCCGGAGCGTGTTAGAGAAAGCTGGAGCTCTGCCTTCGGCGGCAGCTCTAATGCTAACAAGGTAGCTGTGCTGGAGGAAGGTATGAAATATACGCCTATCTCCATCTCACCGGAACAGGCGCAGTTTTTGGAGACAAGGAAGTTCCAGATCAATGAGATCGCACGTATCTTCCGCATCCCGCCTCACATGATCGGCGACCTTGAGAAATCGAGCTTCTCAAATATCGAGCAACAGTCGCTGGAATTCGTGAAATACACGCTCGACCCGTGGGTATGTCGCTGGGAACAGTCCATGCAGAGAGCCCTGCTCTCTCTGGATGAAAAGAAGGAATACTTCTTTAAGTTCAATGTGGACGGGCTTCTCAGAGGCGACTACCAGAGCCGCATGAACGGTTATGCGGTCGGACGTCAGAATGGCTGGATGTCCGCTAACGATATCAGGGAGCTTGAAAACCTCGACCGTATTCCGGAGGAGGAAGGCGGCGACCTGTACCTGATCAATGGCAATATGACCAAGCTCAAGGACGCAGGCATTTTTGCGGTCTCGGCACAGACGCAGGAGGAAGCTGATGAAACGAAGGAAACACAAACCGAACCGGAACCCGAAGACGGGCGCACCCGGTTCAGAAAGAAGGAGGCACTATGACCAGAAAGTTTTGGAACTGGGTGCGAAACAAGGAGCCGGACAGTTTTGGCTCCGACCGAACACTCTACCTCGACGGGGAAATTTCCGATGAGACATGGTTCGGCGACGAAGTAACACCCAAGCTATTTAGTGATGAACTGCATGCAGGCGATGAAAACATCACCCTCTGGATCAACTCTCCGGGCGGTGATGTTTTTGCTGCTGCGCAGATCTACAACATGCTGATGGATTACCCACATGATGTGACGGTCAAAATTGATGCTCTTGCTGCTTCGGCGGCATCGGTTATCGCTATGGCCGGAACAAAGGTCTGCATGAGTCCCGTGGCCATGATGATGGTACACAACCCTGCAACCATCGCCATCGGTGATACCGAGGAAATGCAGAAAGCCATCGACATGTTAAACGAAGTCAAGGAATCCATTATGAATGCCTACGAAATCAAGTCCGGGCTCTCCCGTCACAAGATTTCACAGCTCATGGATGCCGAGACATGGATGAACGCCAAAGAAGCCGTGAAGCTCGGCTTCGCTGACGAGATTCTGTTCGGGGATGGAGAAAAATCCGTCCCTGAGGATACGGCTGACGCGGAGATGCTTTTCTCCCGCAAGGCCGTCACTGATTCACTGCTTTCCCGACTGATTCCTAAGAAAAAGCCGGAAGCAAATAAACACATGGTACCAGTAACCGATCTTGAGAAGCGCCTTTCGCTTCTCGCACATTAAAGGAGGATTTTTATTATGACTCAGATTATGGAACTCATGGACAAGAGAGCGAAGGCGTGGGAGGCCGCTAAGGCGTTTCTTAATAGCCACTCTCAGAACGGCGGCATGGTTTCTGCGGAGGATGCCGCAACCTACGACAAGATGGAAAAGGAAGTCACCGACCTCACCAAGGATATCGAGCGCCTGCAGCGTCAGGAGCAGATCGACAAGATGATGAGCGCACCGACTTCTACTCCGCTCACCGGAAAGCCCGGTGTAAAGGATGAACCGGAGGATAAGCCCGGCAGAGCTTCTGCAGCCTATAAAAAGGCCTTCTGGGACAACATCCGTCATCCCGGCAATCCCGCAATCCGCGATGTCCTTGAGGAAGGAACCGATGCAAACGGCGGATACCTTGTTCCGATTGAATTCGAGCACACCCTTGTTCAGGCGCTCAATGAAAACAACATCATGCGTACTATCGGCTGCAAGGTCATCACCACACAGAACGAGCGCAAGATCCCCGTGGCAAATGGTCACACGCAGGCGGCGTGGACTGCTGAGAACGGTGCCTACACCGAGAGCAATCCGACCTTCGCGCAGACCAGCATTGACGCTTTTAAGCTGACTGACCTCATCAAGGTGTCCGACGAGCTGCTTTCCGACAGCTTCTTTGATATCGAAGGCTACATCTCCGAGGAATTCGGTCGCGCCTTCGGTGAAGCTGAAGAGGATGCCTTCATCAACGGTGCTGTGCAGACCGGCCAGACGGCTATCGACAGACCTACTGGCCTGTTCATCCCTTCTACCGCAGGTGGTGCTCCTTCCGGCGTAACCGCAGCTTCCGCTACGGCAATTACCGCCGATGAGCTGATCAGCCTTGTGTACTCTCTCAAGGCACCATATCGCAGCAAGGCGAAGTTCCTCATGAACGATGCAACTGTCGCAGCTATCAGAAAGCTCAAGGATCTGAACGGCGTCTATGTATGGCAGCCTGCACTTACTGCCGGAGAGCCCGACAGACTGCTTGGCTATCCGCTCTACACCTCTCCGAAGGTACCTACAATGGCCGCAGGCGCAAGAGCCATCGCATTCGGCGACTTCTCCTGCTACTGGATCGCTGATAGAGCCGGTCGCACGATCAAGCGCCTCAATGAACTTTACGCTACCAACGGTCAGGTCGGCTTTACCTGCACGGAGCGTGTTGACGGCAAGTTGATCCTTTCCGAAGGCATCAAGATTCTTGACATGAAGGCAACTTCCGGTTCTTAAGGCAGGGAGGTGAACGACCGTGGCTTTGATTTCAACTGAAGATGCGAAGGCCTATCTGCGCGTAGATTCGTCGGATGAGGATGCCACGGTCGGTATCCTCTTGGCCTCCGCAATTCGCTTATGTATTGATATTGCAAGACTTTCGGATGATCAGTGGGAAGCGATCGACTCCGATGCTACTTCTTCTGATGAATATACCGAAGCGGAGCTGTCTGCAATCCGGGAAACCATGAAGGTCGCTATCCTCTATACCTGTGCCTATCTCTTTGAGCACAGGGAGGAAGCCGACCACCATGCTCTTACCATGACACTACGCTCACTTCTTTTTGCAATACGGGAAGGAGCGTTTTCATGAATATAGCAGCTATGAGGGTGCGCGTCACTTTCCAGAAAAATACGGTCATCGTCGACAAATACGGAAACCACAAAACCGGCTGGGCGGATTATTTCTCCTGCTGGGCGACTGTCGGCACGAGCTCCGGTTCCGAATCTTCCGGTGTAGTCATCAATCCGGAGGAATCGCTGGACTTCACCTGCCGCTACTGCTCTGAGCTTGCGGATGTGGAATCGACAAAATACCGGATCATCGCGGAAGGCCGCACCTACAACATCACCTATGTGAATCCGATGGGCTATAAGCATAACAGCCTGAAATTCAACTGCAAACTGGAGAAGAACGCATGAGTAGAAATGTATCAATAAACGAGATGGGCGACGCCATTATGGAGGAACTCGAAAAATATTCAAAGCTCGCCACAGATGACATGAAGGCCGCTGTGAAAGAAACTGCTGCTTCCGTCCGTAAGGATATTCAGGCAGGCGCTCCGGTCGATACCGGCAAATACAAGAAAAGCTGGGCAGTCAAAAATATGCATGAGGATTCACAGAGCATTGATCTTGTAGTGCATTCGAGGAACCGCTATCAGCTGGCACACCTTCTGGAGCACGGGCATGTGAAACAAGGCGGCGGACGTGTTCCGGCACAGCCTCATATCGCCTCAGCCGAGGAGCGCGGAAACGAAAAGCTCGTCAATACCATCAAGCAGAAGCTGGGAGGTGGATCATGACATACGACGATGTAATCACCATGTTAGAGGAAGCCGGTCTGCCGCTTGCCTACGACCATTTTGCCGAAGGCGAGTCACCAGACCCACCCTTCCTCGTTTTTCTATATCCGGGCTCTGACAATATGTTCGCGGATGACACGGTGTTCAAGAAAATTGATGAGCTGAACATCGAATTATACACGGACGTAAAAGACCCGGAAACAGAAACCCAGATCGAGGACATCTTAATCGCCCACGACCTGCCTTATGAGAAATCTGAGGTATGGATCGAGTCGGAGAAGCTGTACGAGGTCTTATATCAAACACAGATTATAGGAGGTTAAAAACTATGTCTAACACGAGTAACAAGGTCAAGTTCGGCCTTAAAAACTGCCACTACGCCATTGCTACGCTTGCCGCAGACGGTACTGTTACCTTTGGAACGCCTGTAGCAATGCCCGGTGCCGTATCCCTTTCGCTGGATGCTGAGGGAGATAATGATCCATTCTATGCGGACGACTCCGTATATTACATGGTTTCAAACAACAACGGCTATTCCGGCGACTTTGAACTGGCGCTGATCCCGGAGAGCTTTCTTACGGATGTCATGCATGAGACTGAGGATGCAAACGGCGTCATTGTTGAGAACAAGGATGTAGAGCCGGAGCATTTCGCACTGCTTTTTGAGTTTTCTGGCGACCAGAGAAAGATCCGTCACTGCATGTATTACTGCAGCGCGACCCGCCCTTCTGTCACCGGCAGCACCAAGGAGGACTCTACCGAGGTGCAGACAGAGACGCTCTCCATCACAGCTTCTCCGCTCCCTTCCGGCATTGTGAAGGTCAAAACCGGTACGAACACTACAAATGCTGTTTACGACGCTTGGTACAGCTCTGTATATGAGCCGAGTGCTTCAGTAAGTAGCGGTGAATAAGGAGGCGCGATATGGCAGTAACAAAAACAATCGAGGTTGACGGCAAAGAGGTGCAGTTCCGCGCCTCAGCCGCCATTCCTCGCCTTTACAGAAATAAGTTCCACAGGGATATTTACAAGGATTTAAACGAGCTGCAGAAAGGCATCGATGAAAACGACGCAGAAAGCTCCAATCTGGACACTTTCAGTCTGGAGCTTTTTGAGAACATCGCATGGCTGATGGCAAAGCATCAGAATCCTGATGTCCCGGATACTCCGGAGGACTGGCTCGACCAGTTCAACACCTTCTCCATTTATGAAATCCTGCCTCAGATCATCGAGCTGTGGGGACTCAATGTGGAACAGCAGGTGGAATCTAAAAAAAACATCATCCGACAGAGCGGGAAATGACAACCCCGCTCTTTTTACTCCGGTGTGTGCAGATCGGGCTTTCCATCTCGGAGCTCGACCTGCTCACTATCGGGACTGTCAATGACATGTATGCAGAAATGAGCAACGACGATTTCAACTATCCTGCGCTCGCGACACAGGAGCAGATGGATCGATTTTAACAGGAAGGAGGTCATCGCATGGCTGACAGAATAAAAGGCATAACCGTGGAAATCGGCGGCGATACGACCGGCCTTTCCAAAGCCCTCTCCGGCGTAAACAAAGAAATCAAATCAACTCAGTCGCAGCTAAAGGACGTCAACAAACTCCTAAAGCTCGACCCGACAAATACCGCGCTGCTCGAACAGAAACAGAAGCTCCTACAACAGGCAGTCTCCGAAACGAAGGAAAAGCTCACACAGCTGAAGTCCGTGCAAGACCAGATGGATGCTGGACTTAAAAACGGTACCGTCACCCAGCAGCAATATGATGCATGGCAGCGTGAGATCATAGAGACCGAAAACGAGCTCAAAAACCTCGAACAGCAGTGTCGGGAAACAGATACTTCTATCACGGCAACACTCCGGGCGACCGGCTCTAAACTGCAGGAGGTCGGCGGGAAAATATCTGATGTCGGCACGAGCCTATCGACGCATGTAACGGCTCCCATTGTCGCCATCGGTGCTGCCTCCATTGCTGCCTTTAACGAGGTGGATGCTGGCCTCGACATCGTTGCGCAGAAAACTGGTGCTACCGGCGATGAGCTGGAGGATATGTGCCAGATCGTAAAAGACCTCGCCACGGAGATACCGACGGACTTTGAAACTGCCGGTGCTGCTGTCGGCGAGGTCAACACCCGTTTCGGCCTGACCGGGCAGGCGCTGGATGACCTCTCGGCAAAATTCATCAAGTTTGCCCAGCTCAATGATACCGATGTTTCGACATCTATCGACAATGTATCCTCCGTCATGAACGCCTTCGGCATGGACGCTTCTGAGGCGGATAATCTTCTGGATGCTTTAAATGCCACCGGTCAGGCCACCGGCATTGATATGGATACACTGGCAAACGCCCTCTCCTCCAATGCCGCGCAGCTGAAGGAAATGGGACTCACTGCCCAGCAGGCCGCTGGCTTTATGGGCATGGTTGAAATGTCCGGTCTTGATACCTCTGCCGCTATGATGGGTTTAAAGACTGCCATGAAGAATGCAACGGCAGACGGTAAAACACTGGATCAGGTGCTTGCGGAATTTTCTGCTACCATGCAGGGAAGCGGCAGCGATGCAGAAAAGCTGCAAGCGGCTTATGACCTTTTCGGAAGTAAGGCCGGTGCCTCCATTTATAATGCCGTGCAGACCGGAAAGCTCAACCTGTCGGATTTCTCCAGCTTCCTCGGAGATTTTGAAGGCAGTGTCGAGAACACCTTCAATGAGACTCTCGACCCGATTGACCAGTTTCAGATGACGATGAATTCTCTGAAGGAAACCGGTGCAGAGGTCGGCAACTCCCTGATGTCAGTTCTTGCTCCTGTCCTAAAAGAGCTCTCTGACAAGCTAAAATCCCTCGCCGAATGGTGGAACAACCTCGGAGAGCCTATGCAGCAGATGATCGTAAAAATTGCGCTCGTGGCTGCTGCAATCGGGCCGGTACTTATAATCGTCGGCAAAGTTATATCCGCTGTTGGTACCATTATGACGATTATTCCTACTGTTACCACTGCTATGGCCGGAGTAAAGACGGCGATGGCTGGTCTGAATGCTGTCATGGCGGCAAATCCGATAGGCCTGATCATTACGGCCATCGGTCTACTGGTAGCTGCATTTATCTACCTGTGGAACAACTGCGAGGGCTTCAGAGAATTCTGGATCAACCTCTGGGAAAAGGTCAAGGAGATCGCCATTACTGTATGGACGGCGATCAAGGACTTCTTCGTCAGTGTCTGGGAGGTAATAAAGAACACCTTCACCACTGTGGTAAATGCAATCAGCAGTTTTCTTACCACAGCTTGGAATACGATAAAAAGCACGGTCGAAACCGTGATGAATGCCATAAAGACGGTTATCTCTACGATCTGGAATGGCATCAAGAGCTTTTTTGAAACAATATTCAATGCAATCAAAACTGTGGTGACTACTTACTTCAATATCTACAAGACGATCATCGAAACCGTCCTGAACGTGATAAAAACCGTGGTTACTACTGTTTGGAACGCGATAAAAACAGCTGTTGAAACTGTCGTGAATGCCATAAAGACGGTCATCACCACCGCATGGAATGCCATCAAGACTACGACCTCTACGATTTTCAATGCCGTAAAGAGCGTGGTCACTTCCGTTTGGAACGGCATAAAGAGCGCGGTCATGAATGTGGTGAATACCATGAAATCCGGCATCAGCAACGGCTTCAATGCGATCAAGAGCACGGTGTCCAATATCGTAAATGGAATCAAGAGTACCATCTCGAATGTGTTCAATACCATCTGGAGCACGGTATCCGGCATCGTAAACAAGCTAAAGAGCGTATTCAATTTCAGCTGGAGCCTGCCGAAGATCAAGCTGCCGCATTTCTCCATCACAGGCAGCTTTTCGCTGAACCCGCCATCCATACCGCACTTTTCTGTGGACTGGTATAAGAAGGCGATGTCCGGCGGCATGATCTTAAAGGATGCGACCATCTTCGGCCAGAGCGGCGGCACGCTTCTTGGCGGCGGTGAGGCCGGTGATGAAGCTGTGGTCGGTGTGAGCTCGCTGCGCTCCATGATTCAGGATGCAGTAAGCAGCGCTACTCTCAGTGTTTCAGGTGACCAGCCTCTCATCAATATCGAGGAAATGAGTGTCAGAAGCGACGACGATATCCGGAAGATTTCTCAGCAGCTCAATACTCTGCTGACTGCCGGGCGCAGGGCGAAAGGACTGGTGTAACATGGGATTTTCATTTAACGGAACAACCTCCCAGTCTATGGGACTTGCGACAAGAATTACAAACGAATACCGGATGCCGGATCTTAGGAACAACACGATCACCATGCCCGGACGGCACGGTGTATTTGATTTCGGAGAAACGGTATCCGAGCGAAAGATACTGATTTCCTGCTTCATTCCTCCGGGAAAAACAGACGAGCAGTTTCTTTCAAAGAAGGACGCTATTATTGAATGGCTGAATCCGGATAACGGCCTCTGCCAGCTCATTCTGGACAAGGAACCGGGACGAGTGTATGAAGCAAGGCTTACGTCCGGATTCTCCTTTGACCGGGCAGTCCGTAATTCCTGCACCTTCGATTTGGAATTTTTCTGCCCAGACCCTTATGGCTATGCCATATCAGACGAGACCTTTGATTTTGCGGAAACCGGAACCTTTACTGCGTCTCGCACTCTTGGGAATATCGAGTCCTACCCGGTCTACTCCTTAACGGGTGTAATTCCTTCCGGGACGGACTCGTATATCTCCATAACCACAAACGGCAGCGAGCTTCAGATCATTGGACGGCTTGCCGCCGGAGAAACATTGATTATTGACTCCGATCTGATGACGGCAAAAGTAGTTGATTCTAATGGAGAAACCCTCCGAAACGGTCTCCCGCTTTTGTCGGAGCTGAATTTCCCGGTCTTAAATACGGGAGATAATACCATCGTGATTGCTGTGGTCGGTACGAGTACAACATTTACGGAACTGAACATTCAAGCCAGAAGCCGCTGGAGGTGATATTGCATGGCTCTTAAAAATATATTGAATACCCAAGATGCCTTCACCGGCGAGTTCCCGGCTGCATGGGCTCCCGACGGTCTCTGGCGTTTTAACGAGTCCGAACCGGATGCAGATGATTATCTGGCGGATTCCTCCGGGAAGGATCGCAAGGCATATATTCATAACTGGAGCGGAACAACCGCAGATATGAAAACAGGCAATTTCGGTCGCTATTTTCAGATGAACATCAATAATCCTTCATCGGAGAAAACCTACCTGAAGGTAGAAAACGACGGCAGCATCTTTTCAAGCCTCGGTGAAACCATCGTGGTCGGCGGCTGGATGAAGCCCACGACATATTCAGTCGGCAACACCTATACTCCGATCTTGAATACCCGCTATGGTTCTGGACAGCCGATTTTCTATCTGTCGCTGATCAGAGGAAAACCGAGAATTATGCTGTATAACTCCTCCGGTTCTCTGATCCTCGATACGTCGGTAACGCCATCATTCTCTTTGCTAAACGGTTACTGGTATTTTATCGCCTGTGTGATCAAGCCTAATGCCAAGACAGCACAGTATATCCTTGGCGATAAGAGCTCCGGCACGATTTGGCAGTCAAATGTGTTGACCTTTACCGGAGAGCTGAATCGTAGCTGCGTGGCTGACCTCATCTGGGGAATGCACGCAGACTCCTACTGGTATGCAGGCGGCTTTGATGATTGGTTCCTCGACTGTGATTCTGATCTAACCGCCGATGACCTTGCAGAATATTTTCTGGAATCGCTCTCCGCAAACGGTGCAGATCTGACCGGTGATGTGGACGCTCTGACGACACCGGATGTCGTTACGCTTCGAGCTACAGACTCTGTCTATCCGTCAAGCGGACAGCTCATTACTGCAGCAAGGGACTGTGGCGTGACTGGCAACGGCAGAGTTTCTGTAAAAGCAGATTACTCTCCGGGAGAGACCTCTATCTCGCTTGTGGAAACAGCCACCTCAGATGACCTCTCCACTTGGACAGAGTGGCAGGCTGTCGGTGCAAACGGCGAGCTGGAATCTCCTACAAGGAAATACATCAAATACCGCGTCACGCTTTCTACCACAAATACAGCAAGGACGCCTACGCTGACATCTATCAGTCTGTACGATAATCCAAAGCCACTCTATACCAAACTTGGCTATGCAAGACCGGTCATTCTGGACTCAGACGGGAATGTAGAAGCTGTGCTGGATAACGCCTATGACATCATCGTGACCAGTGAGATCAACGGCGTGGATGAGCTGGAATTTAAGCTGCCGTTTCAGGACAGCAAACGCGCCTATATCGATAACGAAAAGACCGTGCGTATTGTCAGCGATACCTATCGCATCCGCACGATTACGGACGACAAGGAAGAAAGCGGCAAGGCCATCACCACGGTCTATGCAGAAGCGGCGTTCTATGATCTTGCCTATTCCGTGAAAAAGGATGAGATTACCTTTAACGCAGACATGGCTGATGTGCCGATAGCTTATGCTCTTCAGGGAACTGACTGGGATATGGGCACGGTTAATGTCTCCACAAAGCGTACTTGGACTTGCTCTGAGAAAAACGCGCTGGCAATTTTGCGTGCAGTACAGAACATTCACGGCGGCGACCTGATTTTTGATAACGCAAACAGGATCGTGAAGCTCCTGACCTTCTCCGGTGAGGATTCCGGCGTGCTGTTCTGCTACAAGAAAAATATGAAATCCATCCAACGCGTCATTGATACGACCAACCTGATTACAAGGCTTTACGCCTATGGCAAGGACGGCATGACCTTTGCTTCGATCAATGGCGGCAACGAATATGTGCAGGACACGACCTATACTTCCGAAATACGAATTGCTACGCTGGATTGCTCGAACTTCACCAATCCATATCAGATGCTGGAATATGCCAACATGCGACTTGCAGACTATGCCTCTCCGCGTATCTCCTATGTGCTAAAGGCGATGGATCTGTCAGTATTGACCGGCTATGAACATGAAACATGGGCGCTGGGCGATACGGTCATGGTGAAGGATGATGACCTGAACCTGTCTGTAAAGACCAGAATCGTCCGCAGGGAATACAACCTGCAGGAGCCTTGGAATACGGTGCTGGAACTTTCCACTACCCTCCGGGAGCTGGGCGATTCCTCCTCACGCTGGGATAGCGCAGCCGATACGCTGGAGTCTACCGATCTGATAGACAGTCAGGAAATGAAGGATCTGGTGCCGTTTAATCACCTGCGTAATTCCAGAGCAGATTCCGGTCTTACCTACTGGCAAAACTCCGGATTTACCGTGGATGCAGATAATGGCGTATCCGGCACGGCTTCCTTCAAATGCGAAGGTGCGCTGAATACCACAAAGAGTCTTTCACAGACCATAACGCCCGCCAACCGGCAGTGCTATACCTTTTCGGCGCAGATTGCCTCTGAGAATCTCTCAAAAGGTACGAATGGACAGGTGGGCATTGAGGTGACCTTTGAATACGAGGACGGAACAACGGAAACACGATTTATAGACCTGATCTGAAGGAGGGATTTCTATGGCTTCATTTACACACGTGGCACAGGATGTCTCTCCTCAGTATGGCCGCGTCACAAAGATCACCATCCGGGTATGCGTGACCGACTGCACTGGAACTGTATATATAACAGATATGCTCCTGCAGGGCGGCTCCATCGCCACCGGCTGGGTAGGCCATGTATCAGAAATTCAATGGACGGAGGACGGATAAATGCCGGAGTTTACACGCTTTACAGAGACAATTACAAAAAAACAGGATAAGCGCGTCGTAAACATCACGGTAAAGCCCACCGTCATAGATTGCACCGGTTCGGTCTGGTTTACCGACTTGATGCTGCAGGAAGGCGATAAAGTCACAGGCTTTGTCATCAACACCGAAACGTTTCTGGAAAAATACGATGGCGATGATGCTACAGACGGAAAGAGGTTTTATAACGGTATCGTCCGCTCCGCTGCTACCTGCGTCATCTTCAATCTCGGTACCACTGCTGCCGGTCTTGACTACAAGGTCTATCCGATTCAGGCGATGGCTGCCGGGTGTATATCGCTTGCGCTGGGTGAAGGTGCTCATAAGGCAACTTTCAAAGCAGCGGCTGCTGCCGGTGATGAATTTGACCTTTTTGCCTCTACAAGGGAGTGCCTGAAGAACGGCTCTGCAACATCCAAGGACGGCTTTTTCCAATACTCTGCTGCCGGTGACAGCAAGCACCCGATTACTGTGGCAGATAAAAAGTCTGCACGCATCTATGTTGAGTTTCAGGAAATGCAGGACGGAGGTGATGCCCTGTGAGCTATGATTATTTGAAAGGCCGCAAGTGCATGGTCTGGACATTCATGGGCAATTCCAGAATGTATCAGGCACTTGCCGCATATGGAGACCGCCTCTCGCAAGTAGGTCTCTTTTCTTTTAAGGTATCGCGCACCGGTGTCATCACGGAAAGCGGCGTGGCCATTTCCAATATGCTGACCTACATCAACCGATGGCCGCATATCAAATGGCTGCTGACGATATCCAACGATGGCACGAACAGTATCTTTGCTGCTCTCCGGGATAACACCGACGGCGCTCAAGATACCTTCCTTTCGGAGATCGTCCGCATTATGGAAAAATACCCGTGGTGCGACGGCATCGACATCGACCTTGAGAAGGGCGACGGGTATTCCACGCACGCTGCCTCCACGGCAATGTTTCGGAATATCTATAACACAGTAAAAGGCTATGATAACAGCAAACTCATAAACATCTGCCTGCCGGGTATGAATTCCATCAACGGCTCGGTCGGCGGCGAGAACTGGTGCGTTTACGGCGACCTCAATGCTTACTGCGATACGGCGGCCATCATGAGCTATGGCATGGCGTGGGCAGGCTCTGCTCCCGGAGCCGTCTCTCCAAGGGACTGGCTGGAGGGCATTTACGACTATGCGGTCACAGTCATGAATCCGGAGAAGATATTCTTCGGCCTTCCTGCATACGGATGGAACTGGCAGATTTATGACCTTCCTGCAAACCTCGGTAAAACCTATCGCGGCACATCAAATACCTATTACGCGGCAAAGAACTGGATGACCGGGCAATACAACTTCACGGACGATGCTCCTCCGCAGCCCTTCATCCCGCTCCTCGCATATTGGGATGACTACGATATGGTGCCTTGGGCGCTTCCGCAAGTCTACGACTTCATGGAAGGCAGAGATGCCACAAGCTATGAGTATCTTCTGATGAACGGAACCTATAACAGGAGGCATTACCTGACGGCTTACAGCAAAGAGCAACACACAGAGTTCGGCACCATTTATGTGGATGCGGATGGAACGACAAGCTCCTACTCCGGCATTGTATCCTTTGAAAATGGTGTGGCCACTCTCGGTGACGCTGGCTCTGCCACATATACCTTTTCCGTATCAAGCGCCGGAACCTACGACATCGCCATCCGCCTCTGCTATCCCTTCTGGGATAAAAACGGCATCTATGTTTCGATTGACGGCAACACGACGCATTTTACGGAAAGCAGGCTCTGGTGGCCATATTGGAGAAGCACCTTCTGGACGACGCTCGCCAGCAACATTTCACTATCTGCCGGGACGCACACCATCGTGATATCCGTAGATGTAAAAGGCGTACAGTTTTACGGCTACCGTGTTTGCAGCAGCTTTTCGGAGGCTCCCTCTGCAGGCAGCGCGACCTTTACACTCTCTCCACGCCACTTTATCGACGTGGACGGCAACGAGTGTCAGCCGGATAGAGCCTTCAAGCTCACCTGTGAAATGCTGAGGCGAAAGCCAGACTCTGCCCTCATCTGGTATGAGGATTTCCGGGACTACGGTGTGCTGCAAACAAACTACTGGACGACGCTTTCAGGCTCTTGGAAGGTATGGCGCGAGGATGAATATTCCGAAAGCCGCGTTTACTCTCAGCTTGACGGCTCCGGAAAGCTCGCATGGCGATACGATGGTTTTTCCGATATTCACCTGCGGGCAAGGCTGGCTTTTCCTGCGACAGGAAGTGGCAAGGCCGGAGTATTCTGCGGTGATCTGTTCTGCTGCCTGAATTATGATTCTCAGGCTGTGGAGCTTTATAATGGCAGCACGCTCCTTGGTAGCTACAGCCAGACCATAGAACGAACAGCAAATGCCGACCTTCGTAACAATCCATCCATGTACACGGTCGAAATGCGTATCCGTGGAAACAAGGTGCGTGTCTATTCTGGTTCTTCCTATACGCTTCGCTTCACCGCTACGGTCAGCGGCTTTTCCGGAGGCTATGCCGGATACCGGTCAAATAACCGGACGGTCTGCGAACTGCTCCGTCTTGGCGATGCGTGGACTTACGAGCCCTATGAGCGTTTTGATGTTACCTTCCCGGACGGCACAGTTACGCAGTATGGCAGGATCAGTCGGTCGAATGTCACATGGGATACGGAATTTCAGGTGTTTACGCTGACCTCGGATATTGAGGAGGATGCGACACGCAGCGAGAGCATTTCGCTGGATTATGAATTCTACCACTCCCATGAGCTTGCTCTGACCTGTGGGAACGATTATACGGTGACCATCACGCCAAAGGACATCGACATCTGGATATCAAGGCTCTTTCTCGGTGATGCTGACGGCTTTTCCATCCTCTACTATCAAGACGTGGATTCGCTCGTTTACTGGGCAAATGAAGCGGCCTACCGCTGGGGAGTGAGAGGCTTTGCCATGTGGTCGCTGGGACAGGAGGATATGCGGCTCTGGGAGGCACTGCCAAAACAGATATAACTTCATACACGGATACAGTTCACGAGGCTGTCTGCAAAATGCAGGCGGCTTTTATTTTGCACAAAGGAGGGATTTTCTCATGAAAGAATTCTGGAACACGATCCAACTGGTATTTGCCGCTGTCGGAGGCTGGCTTGGCTATTTCCTTGGCGGCTGTGACGGACTCTTGATTGCTCTGGTGATCTTTGTGACCTGCGACTACCTTACCGGCATCATGTGTGCCATCTCAGACAAAAAGCTCTCAAGCGAGGTCGGCTTTAAGGGAATCTGCCGCAAGGTGCTGATCTTCCTGCTGGTAGGCATCGGAAACGTCATTGATGTTCAGGTACTCGGCCATCCGGGAGTGCTCCGCACGGCGATCATCTTCTTCTACCTGTCCAATGAAGGTCTGTCGCTGACGGAGAACGCAGCACACCTCGGCCTGCCGGTACCGGAGAAATTAAAGGAGGTCTTGGAGCAGCTCCATGACCGTCACGATGAGGAGGAATAATAACATGACGAGAAAAGGAATCGACGTCAGTCATTGGCAGGGAACTATTGACTGGAATAAGGTCAAAAAGGCCGGTATCGAGTTTGCCATCATCAAAGTTGGCGGCTCCGATGCCGGTTTTTATACGGATAGCAAATGGGAAGCAAATTACAAAGGCGCGAAGGCTGCCGGTATTCCCATCGGCGCTTACTACTTTGTCGGAAAGGACTGCGTAACTGCTTCCGCCGGAAAAGCAGATGCAGAACGCTTCCTGCAAATCCTGAAGGGTAAACAGCTGGAATACCCGGTCTACATGGATAACGAAGCGCAGCCTGCCTCTGCCAAGGCCGGAATCACTGAGGCCACCATTGCTTTCTGTGAGACGATGGAGAATGCCGGATACTTTGTCGGGATCTACGGCTCCGCTGTTTCCGGTTTCAAGGAGCGCATGGATGACACGAAACTCACGCCATACGCTCACTGGGTAGCGCAGTATGCGAGCAAATGCTCCTATAAGGGCGACTACGGCATATGGCAGTATTCTTCCAAGGGCTCTGTTGACGGCATCAGTGGTAATGTGGATATGGACTACGCCTATGTGGATTATCCTGCCATTATCCAGAACGGCGGCTTCAACGGCTTTACAAAGTCTGCGTCCGATGACAGCAAGCCTGCCACTCCTGCTCCGGTCACTCCGGCAAAGACCGTAGATGAGCTGGCGCAAGAGGTGCTGGACGGCAAATGGGGAAACGGAACTGACCGCAAAGAACGCCTCACCGCTGCCGGGTATGATTATTCTGCTGTGCAGGCAAAGGTCAATGCTCTGGTGAAAAATCAGAAATCTACTCCTGTCTACTACACCGTAAAAAGCGGTGATACCCTCTCCGGAATTGCTAAGAAATACAGCACCACGGTTTCGGCGATCCAGAAGCTCAACCCGACGCTCATCAAAAACGTCAACCTTATTCTGACCGGCTGGAAGATCAGAGTGAAATAACTGAATATCCAATCTGCTATGCCTGCGAGTGTTCTTCGGAATGCCCGCAGGCTTTTTTATTTTCCTCCGCTCAAAAAGGCAGTTCATCTCCAGTGGAAACTGGAGGTGGATATGTTATGACAGACGAAATCACAAATGTTCAATCTGGATATTTCACGCAGGAGCGGATTCAGGGCGATCTGGACTACCGCAGAGCACAGACAATCGCAAAGAAGATGCTCGATGACGGCCTCATTTCTGTGGCAGAATTCAACAAATTAACCGCCATCAATCGCGAAACTTTCTCTCCCTTGTTCGCGGAAATAATGCCGAAAATCCCTTGATATGTAGTCGCTTTAGAGTGATGTATAGACGTACGGAAAGGAGGGACTTCCCTTGAAAAAAGTCACGAAAATCGCAGAAACAGCGAGCTCGAAAGTTAAACTCAAGAAGATCAGGGTAGCCGCCTACTGCCGCGTCTCTACGGATTCCGATGCCCAGCTTGAAAGCCTTGAGGCACAGAAAACCCACTACGAAAATTACATCACATCTCGTGATGACTGGGAGTTCGCTGGACTCTATTACGACGAAGGCATTACTGGCACCAAGAAGGACAAGCGCCCGGAGCTCCTACGACTCATTGACGACTGCAAGGCCGGTAAAGTGGACTTTGTTATCACAAAATCCATCAGCCGCTTCAGCCGGAACACAACGGACTGCTTAGAACTGGTAAGAAAACTGCTCGCCCTGCACATTCCGATTTATTTCGAGAAGGAAAATATCAACACCGGCTCAATGGAGAGCGAGCTGTTTCTGGCAATTCTCTCCAGCATGGCCGAAGGCGAGTCTGTTTCCATATCAGAAAACAGCAAGTGGTCAATCCAGAAACGCTTTGAGAGCGGCACCTATAAAGTCAGCTACCCACCCTACGGCTACGATTGGGATGGCGAGCAGATGGTAATTAATCCGGAGCAGGCGGCTGTGGTAAAAGAAATCTTCGCAGCGCTGCTCTCCGGCAAAGGCACCCACGCCATCGCGGATGACCTGAACCGGCGCGGCATTCCTACCAAGCGAAACGGACGCTGGACAGCCACAACCATTCGCGGGATGCTCTCCAATGAGAAGTATGTCGGCGACTGCCTTTTCCAGAAAACGTACTCGGATTCACGCTTTGTCCGGCACAACAATCACGGCGAGCAGACACAGTACATGGTCAAGGATCATCACGAGGCAATCATCAGCCGGGAGGACTTTGAAGCTGCTCACGCTTTTATTCACCAGCGGGCAACGGAAAAAGGTGTCGTCAAAGGGAGCGACAAATACCAGAATCGCTACACCTTCTCCGGGAAGATCATCTGCGGCGAGTGCGGCGATACCTTTAAGCGCCGGATACACAGCTGCACCGGATACAAATACACCGCATGGTGCTGCAGTACCCACATCAAGGATAAAGATAAATGCCACATGCTTTTTGTAAAAGACGATGATCTGAAGCAGGCTTTCGTCACCATGATGAACAAGCTGGTCTACGCGCACAGGATCATCCTAAAACCATATGTGGACGCATTGAAAAACACTTCGTCTGATGACTCGCTTCGGCGCATTCAGGAAATACAGACCCTACTGGCGCAGAACACAGAAAAGCGCGAGACGCTGACAAAGCTCATGACACAGGGCATCATCGACCCGATCCTTTTTAACAAAGAAACGAACGAGCTGCTTTCTCAGGCAGACAGTTTCCGGGATGAGATCAACGCCTTAAAAAACGCTGTTTCCGGAGATGTAACAAAGGTCACAGCAGCCACAGCGCTTCTGCACTTTACAGAAAAAGGTGGAATACTTCAGGAATTCGATGATGACCTGTTTAATGAATATGTGAACCGCATCATTGTCCGCTCCAGAAATGAAGTGCGCTTTGAACTGAAATGCGGTCTGACGCTTCGAGAAAGGATGTGAATACATGGGACATACACCCTACGGCTACAGCATTGAAAACGGCTGCGCCACGATTAAAGAGGATGAAGCCAATAAAATACGAAAGCTCTATGAGAATTACCTCTCCGGGATGGCACTGGCCAAGGCTGCTGCCGCTGCTGGCATTGAAACCTACCACGGCACGGCAAAGCGCCTGATGGAAAACAGGCACTACCTCGGAGACGACTTTTACCCGGCTATCATTGATCAGGAAACCTACGATAAAGCTGCCGCCATCCGTCTGGAACGCGCCGGGAAACTTGGCAGGCTGAACAGGAAAAAGAACGTGGAGTCTGCAGCTTCTCCTACCGGCTTTCGCATGGCAGCGGCAGAGCAACACTATGAAGATCCGAGGCTGCAGGCAGAATACCTCTACAGCCTCATTGAAAGCGAGGTAAGCTAATGGGAAATGTAATGGTGATTCCGGCCAGACGGCAGGTCGGAAATACAGTAAAGCAATCAGCGCAGAAAAAACTCCGTGTTGCAGCCTACTGCCGCGTCAGCACAGATTCCGAAGAACAGGAAACAAGCTACGAGGCACAGGTCACGCACTACACTGAGTACATTCAAAAGAATCCGGAATGGGAGCTGGCGGGCATATTTGCAGACGACGGCATCTCCGGCACCAACACAAAAAAGCGTGACGAATTCAACCGAATGATCGACGAGTGCATGGCCGGTAATATCGACATGGTCATCACCAAGTCCATCAGCCGATTTGCCCGCAACACTCTCGACTGCCTTCAATACATCCGGCAGTTGAAGGACAAGAACATACCTGTTTATTTCGAGAAGGAAGCCATCAACACGCTGGACGCTAAGGGCGAGGTGCTGATCACAATCATGGCGAGCCTTGCCCAGCAGGAAAGCCAGTCAATGAGCCAGAACATCAAACTGGGACTTCAGTACCGCTACCAGCAAGGTAAGGTGCAGGTCAATCACAATCGATTCCTCGGATACACCAAGGATGAAAACGGGCACCTGATCATTGATCCAGAGCAAGCAGAAATCGTAAAGCGCATTTACCGGGAATACCTCGAAGGCTCCAGTATGGATAAGATCGCTGACGGGCTTATGGCCGACGGCATTCTCACCGGCGCTGGCAAGACAAAATGGCACACCAGCACCATCAACAAGATTCTCCGAAATGAGAAGTACATGGGAGACGCCCTGCTTCAAAAGACCTACACCACAGACTTTCTGACAAAGAAGCGCATCAAGAACAACGGCACCGTTCCTCAATACTACGTCGAGGGCGACCACGAAGCGATCATTCCGAAAGAGCTCTTCATGCAGGTGCAGGCAGAGCTTGTCCGTCGCCGGGTAGTCCACGTCAGCCCGACAGGCAAGAAACGCAGCTTCTCCTGCAATCACTGCTTTGCGCAGATGGTTTTCTGCGGAGACTGCGGAGAACTTTACAGGCGCGTCCACTGGAACAACCACGGCTGCAAGTCCATCGTCTGGCGCTGCATCAGCCGCTTGGAACCCACCTCCGCTGAAAAGAACTGCACCAACCGGACGGTTAACGAGCTCCTGTTGCAGGAAGTCACGGTCAATGCCATCAATCAGATTCTGACAGAGCGCGGTACCTTCCTAAAACAGTTGCAGGCCAATATCGCCAAGGCCGTGGTCAACGCTGACACCCTCTCGCCGGACGGCATTCAGGCAAGGCTGGAGGAACTTCAAAAAGAGCTCATCAAGAAGGCAAACAACAAACAAGACTATGACGCCATCGCCGATGAGATTTTCCGGCTCCGCGACCAGAAGGAACAATCAGAACTCGACAGCCACCACCGGGAAGAACTCATGAAACGGATCAGGGAGCTGCAAGACTTCATCGCCGGGCAGGAAACCGACATCACAGAGTTTGATGAGGCTCTGGTCAAAAAGCTCATCGAGAAGATCACCGTCTTCACCGAGCACTTCACCGTGGAATTCAAGTCCGGAATCACAATCGAAATCGAAGCATAAAAAGGCTCCTCGCCGCCGACGCATTTGCCGGTAGTGAGGAGCCTTGGTCTTAATTGTACATATCTGAATTTGTCAGTATCGGCTTCCATATTCCTTTCTTGCTTCAGCCGTCCATTTAGATATGAAATCTGTCTTTGCATTTGTATAAGCATCTCGGTTATGTTCATATTGTTTCCAAAGCTGGAGCTTCAATGTTTCATATTCTTTTGCCACGTCAGGATGGTCATTTAAATAATCGCGGAAGTATAGTTCATCATTATCCCCGGCGTATCGCAAATGAATATGATACACCTTGTCCGCAAATCCATTTTCAGTATATCCCTTATTGAGCGAAATTCGGTTTGCTTCGGAGGACATGATGGTAAAACCGTTCTGTTCCAAAACCTGTGCCATATCTTTCAAGCTACTGCTTTCAGGTATTTCGACCATCACATCAACAATATTCTTTGCCCATATCCCTTTAATCGTTGTGCTTCCGATATGGCTGATTCTATGAATGGGACAGCTTGCAAACAGATCCTGCAACAAAATTTCAATCTCTTTGTAGTCATCTGCCCACTTATCAGTATGCTCGACAAGAAAGATCGGAAACAGCTCCCATAGTTCTTCTAAAGTCATTTCTGATAATTCTTTTCCCATAAATTTCATCTCCTCAAACATCGAGTGATCGTTCTGACATCTATCTCACAGCCACAACTCCCCGACATCTAACTCGGCAACTCAACATAATGACATCTATCGTGGCAACTCAACTCTCACACTTTTCGAGCCTGTTTGCCCTTGGATAAGTTACCGAGAAGCGTTTGGTCTACTCGATGCCAAATTTGTCCGATTGCCTGAAAACCGCAGTATTACTGGGCTTTCGCGCCTATTTTCCTTCGACCCTTGACATCAATACAACCGTCTCCACATGTGTCGATAGGGTAATTGAGATGCACTTTCCAGAGTTTTCACTGTACTCTGGGAGTGAAAAATGTTGCAATCCTCTCTGATGAGGCTACAAAAATTGACATAATGCACTCTCTTATGTTCCTGCATAGAAAAAGATTGCATTGTATTTTAGATGTAAGCCAAATCAGCTTACGATTGACTCTGCTCTTTCTCTATGATCCAATACTTTCAAGATTTCTTTCATATATTGTATCACAGATTATTTTGTTTTGGAAATCACTTTCCTCTCAAATGGGCAGAAGAAAACCTCCAAATCTGTTGTGGCCTTGGAGGCATTATTCCAGCCATTCTTAAAAATTTAATACTTCTCATTCAGCTTGTAATAAATTTCCATTTAATTTTTCTATTATTTCGTTTAAGTATTTTATAAATTCCTCAGTATGCTTAACTGCAAATACCTTTTCATTTTTCTGTAAATTTTCTTTTTGTTCTTTCAGCAATTCTTGCAGTTTTCGGAAACCTACAAGACTCTCCTCCACTCTTATATCTGGCGATATAATATTTCCTTTCCACATTTTATTGAAATAATATGAAAACTGATGTTTATCGAAATTATTCCCTTTAGCATATGCTTCTGCAGTAATAATTGCCATTTCCACATCAAACACATTAAACCTCTTATTTTGGCATATAGTAAATGCCGTCATTGCATTTTCTTGCATTTCTTCAACATATAGTTTTTTATTATTACTAAACATTAATAAATTTCCCGTTTGGAACTCTTCTATGCTTTGATATGTTTTCCATTCTTCTTCTGTAAAATCTTCTTTATTATCTGCACCTATAATCGTATGAACTTGCTGCCCCTCTTTTCGTGAATCTAATAAATTGTTTATTACCTTATTAATCCCAATTCGAACTTTATTCCAATCTACCCTCACTGGTAACTTAAAATCATAATATCTTCCCCAACAATTATTCTGTATAAAATACACATATTCATCCAGACTAAGTTCTCCTGCATATGCCATTTGAACTACTTGTGGAAATCCTTCAATGATTACATCTTCTTCAATATCCATAATCCGATTGGTTCGAATAATATCAGTTGGTGTTTCCGCTTTTTTTCTCGATTGAATCATTCCTATTTCGTAATTAAGAGCATCAATATCCCATATGCCTCGAAGAATCCATTTTTTCACTGTTGCAAACATATATTTATTTTGAAAGAAGGGGTACAACTCCTGAACCTCATTATCCGAAAATAATGTTCCATAATGTCCTTCCTTCGCTATATCTGCTTTGTATGCAATTACATATGAAATAAAGCTATAAAACCATTTATCTATATCTTCAAATCCGTTTTTAATCAAAATTCCATACACTCGATAAAAATCTGTTATTGCACATTTAAGACTTCGTATGTTATGCGGTCTTTTATCCTTCTGAGATTCATTATAAGTATTTCTATCAGGTGCAAATAATTCTAATATTCCCTCTTCACATTCCTTCACAAAGTCCCTATATTTTTCATCTTGATATTTAGTTTTATCAACAATTGTATCTACAATGCTTGCATAATCAGGTATATACTGAACGGTTCGATGTATAATTTTTTCTTTAATTTCATCGTAAGATAATTCATCAATATCTTTTTGGGATTTGTACTTTATCTTTCCTGCTATTCTTTGGGGAGGATTGGTATCATCTTCATTCTTAACAGTATCTATTTCAACTTCTACTGGCACAGCAGTTATTTGCTTTGAACCTCTCATTTTTTCCTGATTCGCTATAATAATTGTATGAAATTTCTGGTTCTCACAATATTCATTAATCGCTCCAAGAATATCAACTGTCTCTAAACAACAACGTTCCAAATCATCAAAAACTAAAATTACAGGTTTCTCTTCTATCATATTTTTTATTTCCACAAAAGAGAACCAATCTGTAGTTGCTATTCCCCTAAACCACTCTGGTAAAAAGTCTAATTTACCTGCTATCTCTTTTCCCTTTTGAACCTTTTTTGCAACTGCATCCCAATTTTTTCCCTTATTATATTCCCTAATCCATGCCTGTTTAACTGCCATATGTATTCCTTCAATACTTGCTATTCCAAATAGGGAAATACGAATTATATGTGCTTTGTTTTCCAATGCATCTTTCAAATCATTATCGATAAGATATGTTTTTCCACATCCCCATTCTCCAGTCAATAGTATAGCTCCGACTGGTTCAGGCTCTTCACAATAATATAACAACTCATCCAATGTTCTCATTTGAATTTTTCCTCTACATATAGTTTTTCAATTCTTCTAAATATCTTTTATGTTTCAATAAAGTATTTTTTCTTAATTTTTCCAAACTATTAAACAGAAGCCTTCAAGTTATTAAACTCAAAGGCTTCTCATTTTCATCAAAAATTTTCTTATGCAAGCGCAGGTTCCTTCCCTGCAATAATCGCTTTCACTTCTTCTACGTTTTTATCTGTAGCCATAGCAATCTGCTCTACAGTAAAACCATTGTTATGCATATTAAGAATAATTTTTTCTTCTTTTCTTGCTTCTCCAATCGCAATACCCTTTTCTTCAATTCCCTGACTCAAGTTACACATAACGCTCACATCCTTCCTGAAGTTCTCCTCAATAGGAATATCGTATTCATTTCCAATTATGTTTAGTTTTTCATCTATTGTAAGTTCCTGTGACAGCAACGCTCCTAACAGACGGTGCAGTTCATATGTCTCATCATGTTCCGGCAGATTCTTTGCCAGTCCAAGCATTATGATATTCAGCAGATCAAGATTTCCCTTCCATTGATAGGAACCGATCAAATCTTCTTTTGTGAGATGCACATGGCTCATGCTGCTCTCTTCCATGTTCATACATACCCAGATCGAATATACACGCTTAATGTCATCGTAGCTGGAATTCTCAAAATCACGTTCTTTTTGTGATGAGATCAGTCTGCTCACATAAAAGATTGCCCGGTTTAAGATTTCGTATCCCTTCGGCTCATCTTTCTGTGCTTCCACATTTATGATGATCTGTGACAATCCGTCTCTCATACGCACATAAAAAACGATATCAAATCTTACCAGACCTTCATTGATCTCTTCATTTTCTGTGTTGAAACCGACCAGTCTCTCACCATTTTTTTCGCTGGCTGCATTTGTGAGTCCAGGCTCTACCGGTACCGTACTGATATGTGGTGTTCCCTCAATGCAGTCGACCACATCCTTGGGATTCATGCCCTTAAACTCATCAACTGTTTTTACCAGTATATGTGCCAGTATGCTTTTCTGTCCTAACAGACGCTTTGCACTCGTATCATACTGTGCTTTTGAATCTGTTGCTTTCACTGCATTTTTCAATTCTGTATTCACTGGCCTTCCTCCTTTTTGTAACAGATATAGTCATCCCCAAAAAGGCATCTGACCACACCTATATTATAACTTACCCATTTCTTTTATACAATCAATTTTTACATTTGGAAAATGAACATAAGAAAAACTCCAAACCTGCCATAGACTCGGAGTCTTGATTCCATCCATTTTTACATTGTCTGCACTGGAACATGTTGTTCCTGCTCCTCATGTTCCAAAACATCCTGTTCTGGCACAGGCTCTATACCGTTTGCTTGCTCCTGCCCTTTTGCCATATACCGGATTTTAATGCTGCTGTAATCAACCCCTGCCGGTTCCAGCACTTTTTTCTCTAACATATTTAACATCGCTTCGGTGTCAAATTTTCCCTCAAAATAAAGTTCCTCATCCACTTTTATCGGTACATCCATTTCTTCCGGTGAACTGCCAAGGATCGTCCTCCAGCGTCCGGCTACTTTTCCACACATTTCCATAAATCTTTCATGGATATCCGGCTGTTCATTACAGGTCTGCAAAATCCTTTGTGCCACCTTTCTCCATGTAGGTGTCTCTATCCATTCTCCCGGTGCGAACTGGACTGCCAGCGGTCTTTTCCCTTTCAGTTCTGCCGGGGACACTGTGATAAGGCTGCTTTCCCGGATCGTATCTTTCACACTTGTATGCACCTCTCCACTCCGGTACATCTGGAGCAGTGCATCACATTTGGTGTTTACAAGCTGTAACATTTCCTCCCTCAGTTCTTCTATCAGTTGCTCATAATTCATACGCTTTTCTTCTCCTGTCACACAATCTTGTGTGTCTTTCTTCTATATAATCTTTCTTCCGCTTATTTCCCTATTACACACTTTTCTATTCCTATTGTTCTGCACTTGTTTCCTAGTTTTATGCCAACAATAAAACGCCCGGATCATCGGGCATTTTATTCTTACCATAAACTGGCAGGAATAACGTTTCCTATTTACTTGCTGCCATTCCTGCCGCAGCCTTACTCATATCGAATCTCCTTTTCCATGACAATGCCTGACTGGAACTGTATCAGCAGCTTCTCGCTGGATTCCACTTTGATGGTCGAGATCAGCCGTCTGACAAGGTCATTGTCGAACTCCGGTATCTGGCAGGTGCTTGTGCTTAAATAATGGTCAATATCTTGGATTCTCTGTTCATAGCTGTCAGCCATCCGTTTCTCGTTTCTGGCTGTTTTCTGTGCCTCTTTTAGGGCATTGATTTCCTCTGCTATGGTGCGGTAGCGTTCATCAAACTCCGGTGTGTAGGAGCCGGTCTTTGCATTCTCTGCGATCAGTGCCACCATCTCTTCCCGCTTTTCTTTTATCTTTTCTTCATATTCCCCGGACTCTTTTGCGGTGCTGTAGTTCCCGATGACATGGATGATGTTCTGCCGGAAGTTTTCCATAAATTCCATATCATCACTCGTGATCCTGTGGATGGCTTCCATCACTGCCCTGTTTAATGCGTTCTCTTCGAGTGTCTCGGATTCCCCGCATTTCTTCACTCCGTTGGTCAGCCGGTTGCTGCATCTCCAGACCACTTTCTTTTTCCCGTTTCTCGCCCAGGTGACCCTCCGGTACTCCTGTCCGCATTTTCCGCAGATCAGCATGCCGGTCAGTGCATAGGTGGAGGAATACCTGCTCCTCTGGTTTTTCTTCCGGGTGACAGCCGCCTTGCATAAGGATGCCCTCCGCATCATCTCTTCCTGCACCCTGTAGAACAGTTCTTTCGGTATGATCGCCTCATGGTCATCTTCCACATAATACTGCGGTACGAGTCCGGTGTTCTTGACTTTCTTTTTTGTCATGAAATCCACCGTGTAGGTTTTCTGCAGGAGTGCATCTCCCATGTATTTTTCATTGCGGAGCATTTTGTCTATTACCGTGGAATGCCATTTGTCCTGCCCTGTGGCGGTCTTGATGCCCTGCTCTTCCAGATGCTTTGCGATCTTCCCAGTACTGTAGCCCTCCAGATAAAGGCGGAAGATCAGCTTTACGATCTCTGCCTCTTCGGGTACGATGACCAAGTCCCCGTCCTCGTTTTTGGTGTATCCCATGAACTTTGTGCAGTTTACGATGACCTTGCCTTTTTCAAATTTCCTCACGACTCCCCAGCGGATGTTCTCGCTGATGTTGCGGCTCTCCTCCTGTGCCAGACTGCTCAAGATGGTGATAAGGATTTCGCCGGTTCCCTCCAGTGTATTGATCCCCTCTTTCTCGAACACCACCGCCACGTTCTTTTCCTTCAGTTTTCGGATGGTCACCAGCGAGTCTACCGTGTTCCTCGCAAACCTGCTGACCGACTTTGTAAGGATCATGTCGATCTTTCCGGCAAGGGCATCCTGTATCATGGCATTAAAGTCTGCCCTCTTTTTGGTGTTTGTTCCACTCTTTCCGTCATCCGCATAAATGCCGGCATTTTTCCAGTTTTCGTTTTCGGATATCTTGCTGGTATAATACTCCACCTGTGCCTCATAGCTGCTGTCCTGCTCTTCCAGTTCCGTACTGACACGGCAATAGGCAGCGACCTTCATTTTCTTCTCTGACAGTTTCACATTCCGGTCATACTGCACCTTGGCAGGTATCATGCTGATCTTTTTTGCTGTTTCTGCCATCTGCTCTCCCTCCTAATCCTTGTATCCGGCTGTGACACGGCTCCCATTGATAAGCTCCACTTCTGCCATATTTCCACCATGCACCCAGATGCGTGCGATTATTTTTCTATATAAATTTTCATCAAATGTTTCCAGTTCCTTTTTTCCTGCAAGGATGTTTTTGATCTCCTCTGTCCGGAACTCCCCATCCCTGACCTCCAGCGTCCGGTATCGTTCCTCTGCCCTTTCATAGAGCAGTTTCATCAGGTCTGTCTCTGTGCGTTCCTGCTCTTCTTTCATGTGCTGCAGGTTCCGCTCCAGAACCCGGTACTGAGGGCTGAGCTTTTCCTCCTGCCTGTGTACCCGGAGCAGGCCTTTGTTTCGTATCACTGCATTGATGGCTTCCACACACACCTGCTTTGCCTGCCCGTCTGTAATAAAACTGTTCCTGCAGTTTTTTGCTCTGCCAGTCACATAACTCTTGCACTTCCACTTGGCAGTGCCGCCACGCTCTTTTTTGTGGCTCGGCTGGATATGGCTGCATACTGCCCCGCATTCTGCACACCAGATGACACCTCCGAAGAGGATTCTCTCATCCCTGCCGGGCCTGTGGTCTGCCCTTCCAAGCTCTGCCCTCACCTTTTCCCGTCTGCACTGGACTCTCTCAAACAGTTCCTCTCCTATGAGCTGCGGATAGTATTCTGTGCCAAGGTAGCTTGGATTTTCCAGTATCCTGCCAATGGATGCATGGGTCCAGGACACTTTCCCTTTTGCATTGCATATGTTTCTCCCTTTCAGGTTCTGGGCGATCCTGCCTGCCGCCACTCCGCTGTCATAGTCTGTAAATATCTGTTCCACAATCTTTCTTTGCTCTTCGCAGATGGTGATTTTTCCATCCACAACTTTATAGCCGATTGGCATGTGCCACTGCATCCTGTCCACCTCCCCTCTCCGTCAGTTTCAGTCCGTTGTACAGGCAGAAGGTGATGTCGTGTTCTTTGGAGACCACGATCTTCTCCGCTGTCATTTTAAACAGTTGCTCGTCAAACTCCTCCATTAATCCGTCCTGTTCTGCGATCAGTTGGATAAGCTGTTCGGTCCGCACGATTTCTTTTGTCCTTCTCAGCTTTCTGGTCAAAAGTGTCTTTTTTCTCCTGCATTCCGTCAGTTGCCAGCCAAGCTTGCTACTGCTCTCCATAAAAAGAGCAGAGTCCATATATCCTTTCCTCATGACTTGGTTTAGGATTTGGCTCTGCTCGCTTATATCTTTGATTTCCTTATCCAGTTGTCTGATTTCCTCACTGTCCTGCCTTGCTGCCACAAGTTCTGTCAGCTCTTTTAACAGCGGCTCTAATATCGTTCCCTGATTGGTGTACAGCTTGTTCCACATGTCTGTAAAAGCCCGGTGCAGCACATCCTCCCGGATGGCTTTCATGCAGCAGCTCTCTTTATCCTCCACATGTCCGCTGCACGTCCAGATGATTTTTTCATATGGTTTCCCGATGTAGATTTTCTGCCGCCGGAAGGTTCTTCCGCACTCTCCGCAGATGATTCTGCCGGAAAACAGGTATCTTTTGGTGTAGTCACTCTTGTTCATGTGCAGTACATCCACCCGGTATGCCATCAGGTTGCGTACCGCTTCTGCCTCCTCATGTGTGACGATTGGCGGATGGCTGTCTTTGATGAGATACTGGTTTCTCTGTCCGTTGTTTACCCTGCGGACAAATGGGAACCTTGTTTCTGTATATGTCCTCTGCTGAAGCATATCTCCCTCATAAATGGGATTTTTCAGAATGTCCTGTATCACCCCGTCCTGCCACTTTTCTGCACCCCGGATTGTTGGAATGCCTTTCTGGTTCAGTGCCTTTGCTATCACATACACTCCCATGCCGTTTAAGTAAGACTCATAAATCCACCTTACGGTTTCTGCCTCGGATTCTATGATGACTAAATTTCCATCCTCGTCTTTTCCATAGCCATACGCTGGCGTCGATATGATATAGGTTCCATCCTGAAAGCGTTTCTGTATCGCCCATCGGTTGTTGCTTGAGATGTTTTCTGATTCCCCCTGCGCCACCGATGCCAGGATGGTAATGAACAGCTCGCTTTTTTCTGACAGCGTGTTGATATTCTCTTTTTCAAAGTAGATTCCAACGCCAATCTCCTTCAGCTTTCGGATGGTCTGGATGCATTCCACCGTATTTCTTGCAAATCTTGTGATGGATTTCGTAAGGATCAGGTCGATGTTCCCATCCTCACAGTCTGAAATCATCATCTGGAACTCATCCCTGTGCTTTACGTTTGTTCCGCTGATTCCTTCATCCGCATACACCCCTGCAAACTCCCACAGGGGGTTGCTCTCGATTTTTTCCGTATAGTACTCGACCTGTGCAGTATAGGAAGTTGCCTGTGCCTGACTGCCGGTACTGACTCTGGCATATCCGCACACTTTCAGCCTGCGTTCTTCCTGTGTATGTTTCTGCGCTTTTGCTGCCTTTATGACAGTCACTTTTTTTGCCATGCTTTTTTCTCCTTTCCCAGTATTTTCAAGGGTTTGCACTCCCTGTCAGCAACATACACTACCACATAGTCCTTTATATATCCAGTGTTATTACAGATATACTTTTGCTAATTCCGGGGAGAAAGTCTTGACATTCAAAACCCGGATTTTTTCCCATTCTTCCTCGGTTAACAGCTTATCTTCATGCATCCTTTTTAAGAGAAATTCAGCAATCTTATACCGCACCTCATTCGCTCCACCTTCCATCATCATTCCCCTTTTTCCTCCCGCAATTTAAGAACGTTAAATTCATTCTCCCAAGCCAAACACTTTTGCCCAGAAGAAACACCTTTACATCATCCCGATTTCAGCCATGGTTGCAGCCTCATCTTCTTCCCGGAAATACTGTTCCGATACATCCCTGCTGACTGAAAGCACCTCTCCCGCGTCCTTTTCTCCCATCTGGATCGGGATTAAGAACGGATGGATTTCCTTACAGAATTCCTGATTGGGACAGCTATTGATAAAATAGCCGCAGGTATCTAATATCAGCCTGTCACACATATCTGTGATGACGATCTTTTCGGCTTCAAACATGTGGCTGCCGATATAATTTGCGATATTTTCTGCCGTGGTCGAGATATAGTCCTCTTTCCGCTCCCCTCCATCACTCGGATAAAGATAGGCATATCCTGCCCTCTCCGTTTCAAAAATCCTTAACATCATTTCGGTATCTTCTTTCTTCATCTCCTGTTTTCCTCCATTCCCCATTTTTCAGCTTTTCTTAACTCCACAAGAATACGGCGGAAGTTCCCCTCCGCCGCATGGTTTCTGTAATTAAGTCTTACTGCCATAATCCTTCACTTCATAAATAAAAAGTGTCTGTCCCTATTCGTCACTACTCCCCGGAACCAAAACGCCGCCAAAACAGAGAAGAAAAAATCCCAAAGCCGGCATTTCATGGGCAGTCAGTCCAGACTGTCTTTGGTCCCTGCCACTCGGACAGGCAGACATCACAGGTATCTCACCTCCACCACTGCGTGCTGGCTAATCTCAAGGTGTATCATTATAGGCCATTCCCCTCTTCGCGCCTGTCCACCACAGACAGGCTGTACCCCGGCTTTCCCGCTCGGCTCCTTAGATGCGATCTTTTTCACAGCATGGCTGGCAGAAAGAACATCTGCCCGATTGCTGCAGGAGTGTCACTGCGCCCCGGTTACGGCTCATGAAACGGCTAACGTATCTGAACTGCTGGATATGGCTGGCAGGATATGGCGTGATTCCATCCTGCGCTCGGAGCCCTGCATTCCTCTCCGGCATTTTTCAATGTGCGTTTTGTCTGCCTGTGTCGTATCCACACACGAGACATGAGAGGATTCCCGGAAGAGACCATCTGTCCAGAAAAAGTTCCTCTCATAAGGTACTCACAGAAAAACACGTTTTGAGGGGGTATTAATCAAAATATTTTTTTATTTTCTTTACCGCACCGTTTATGCTCTCCCGGATGTTCTTCTCTCCGACCCCTTCTTTCGCTGCAATCTGCCGGTATGTCATGCCCTCAAAAAAATAAAAATGCAGCCGCTCTCTCTGCACTGGGGTGAGTGACTGCATTGCTTTCTGCAGGGTTTCTATTTCCATCTGCCGGATGACCGTATCCTCTACCGATTCCCCGGTCAGCTCCACCAGATCTTCCGTTTCTCCCTCTGTATATCCGTCCTTGGTCGTATGTCTGATATCCCGCATTTCCTGTGCGTGGGCTTCTTTGCGGAACGTATCGACAAGTGCCTCGTAGACTTCTCTGGTCACATAGGTGTATTCCAGTTCACCAACTGCATCTTTATAAAAATCCTTTACTCTGATCCTGATCCATTCTGACATTCAAATGTCCTCCATTTCGTAATTTTTTTGAAATGAAGGACATCTGGCGGACCTCTGGGTTCTGCTTTACTGGAAAAAGACAATAAAAAAAGGTGCTGTTCCCATGCAAAATAAAGCATGCAAAACTGCACCCGGATGTTATCCTTATGAACTTTTCCCTTTCTGCCGCCCCCTGCAATCCGGTGCGGCATGAATTCCCAAAAACATGCCACGCCTTTCTTCTCCTAAGCCTTTTTGCGGTACTATACTTGGAAAGAAAGTTCGCTTCAATATAAGTGTAATAAGTCTTACGGTACCTGTAATAAGTTACCGTCTTGGATTGTCATCCCTCCTGTTTTCCAGAAAAAAAGTCCCTTCCGCATGTTCGGAAAGGACTATCCATTTTCGGTATGTGATTGTATCCATAACTGTGCTTTTCCTACGAGCATGAACAGTGCCGTGATGCAGATTCCCGTATAAACAGCGTAAGCATACGGTATCTGGCCTGCATGCCACAAAATGCCAAGCACAGCCAGTTCCAAAGCTGCGATCAGCCTTGCTTTTCTGCCAAAATGCTTTTGTTCCTCTTTATCCAGCTTCCGGTTCTTGCTGTGCATGGGACTGAGTAAAAAAATGATCCCTGCGGACACCAGCAATACTGCCAGCAGCCATGCCAGCGATGTCTTGTAAAACACAGCCTGTGTATAAACCGGAACCAGCAGCACCAGATTAGAACCAAGATAACAGAAAACCCTGCTGTCTGAGTGATATCCACCGGTATAACTGCGAAGAACCATAAAAGACAGGGTAAACACTGCCACAACCGCCAGTTGCTCTGTAAGCAGGCCGATGACCAGTGCTGTCACAACGTTTAGAAGCAGGATCATACCATTGCGTATTCCAAACTGGTATAATTCCTGCTCCTCCTCTTTTATGATTCCCCGCTCAACCATACGATGGCTGAGCCATTTCGTCATGATTTAAAACCTTCTGAGTTTTTTGGAATCTTCCGGCATCTTGTCCTGTCCCAGATACCACATGCAGGAACGGTTCGTTGCCATGGTTGTCACCATAAGTGCCAGTGCTGCCATCACACTCATGGATTTGCTGCTCAGTCGGTACATCCAGTTTCTTTTCTTCATTTTTAGTAAAACCCTCCTTTTTTTGATGTTTTCACTCTAACAGTTTCCATGTAAAAATCAATCTATCTGTAACAAGTTGCAGGTTTGCTGTAATAAGTTGCAGTCTCACTCCAGTTTTGCAACTCCGTTGAGCAGAAGGACTGCCTCAAAATGTTCCCCCTGATCCTTTAACATCAGCTCCCCACCGTATTTTTCTGCCACTTTCCGCACCGAACGGATTCCCCTGCCGTGTTTTATTTTATCTTTTTTGCTTGTCTGTTGATAGGAACTTGTCCCGGATGGCTTGCTGTTCTTAATGGATAAAAGCAGTCTGCCCTCCTGAAACTTTGATTCCACATGAACATACCGTTTTTCCTGTTCCACTGCCATCGCTGCCTCTATCGCATTATCCAAAAGATTCCCATACAGAACACCCATGTCCCCGATATCTACGGATACTCTCTGGGGGAGCAGCGTTGTAACCTGCATCGGTATCTCTTTCTCTTTTGCCTTTACGCTTTTTACTTTTAATATGGCATTCACCACAGGATTTGCGGAATAAATGATCTCTTCTGCCAGCCGGATGTCCTGTATCTGTTCCTGATACCGTTCCATGTCCTGATAGTATTCGTTCCGGTATAAGATTTCCCTCTGGATCATTTCCTCTTCGTGCTGTTTTTCTTCCACTGTCGTATACTTTTCAATCATCAGAAAAATTACATAATTAGTGATGATAATGACAAAGATGATGCACATGCACAGCACGACCATCTGTGCCGAGATTAATTCTTTTGCAACCTCTATCAGTAAAAAGCAACTGATCAGGCTGCATAAAGGTATCATTGTCAACATATATTGCGTTTCTTTTGGCATTGCTGATAGTCGAATGCTTTTTCCAGATTTCAGTCTGCAAAACACCTCCACAATTGTTGCTTTCAAAAGTGCCATAAAAAACACGATAAAATAATATGAAACCGTGGTATCGTCCAACACCTTTTCCATGAATGCCTTATTAAACAAATATCCTAACGGTTCTGCAACTCCCATAATCCCCATATACAGCAGAACCGCAATCAGCCTGCTTACAATCCCTGCCTCATACTGGCAGACATATACACAGAGAATCGCAACCATCGTCACAAAATTCAGCCAGCTTATCCCCATCTGGTTCACCGCACTTCCAATCAGCTCGCACACTATCAGCAGAAGAACAGAAAACTCCATGGAAGTTTTTCTGTTTCCGATGAACTCCTCTAAATACCTGCGGTAAATGCAGAGGTCAAAAAGATTTATGACAAGCCTCACCCCATATAATGCCATGTCACATTCCTCCCTGCACAAATGCGATGTGCTTTTCCGTCAGCTCCTTCCGGTACCCTCTTGTCACTCCCAGCTCTGTGCCGTCTATAAGCATGACCATGCCGCTGGATACAGAATGAACATGTTTCAAATTAACGATAAAAGAGCCATGAACGGCGGCAAACATGCGCTCGTCCAGTTTCTCCCATATTTCATTCAGGTTCATGTTGGACTGATATTTCATTTTCTTTGTGTGGATTATCGCCTGACGCCCCCGCTTTTCCAGATACAGGATTTCGTCAAACTTCAGACTGTACCGCACCCTGCGGTAACTAAATGAAAAACTCTGATTGGTCAGATTCAGATAGGTTCCTGCCTTCTCAAACAGCACACGGAGCCTTTCTTCTGAGATTGGTTTTGGAATAAAATCAAATGTGACAACTTCAAATACACTTGGCATGTATTTGGTATAGCTGGTAAGAAACACCAGCAATGCTTTGGAATCTGTCTCACGGATCTGTTTTGCCACCGCAAGTCCGTCCATTCCAGTCATCTCAATATCAAGAATGTACATATCCGGCTTTTGCTCCGCATCTGCACATTCCCTCAATAATTCTTCCGGTCTGGTATAAAACACATACTCCACCGCATAGTCGATCATACGCAGTGTATAGCGTCTGATCCTTTCAATGTCCTGCTGATTATCATCGCAGATTGCTACCCTCATATATCGTCTCCTTCTCAAAATATATTGATCAAATATACATCCCGGAGACTGTACTGCTTTAACGGCCTGTCATCAGCTTTCTCATATACGCAAGCATACGGTCTATAAATGCATCCCGTTCCTCCCTGCTACAGTTTGCAAGGAACAGTTCAATATCAACCTTATGATTTGTATCCCCCGTAACCAGATAAGTCGGCTCAATCCTGTACTTCTCATACAAGATCAGCATTTTCTCTGGCTGTAAGCCATAGACACCACTTTCGATTTTGCGATAATGCTCTACCCCTACATCCAGCGTCTCTGCAAAAACTTCCTGCGTATATCCACTGTTTTCTCTGGCGGTTTGCAACCTTTTTCCAATCTGTATATTGATTTCCTTCTTCTCTGCTTTCATGGAATTCACCTCGCTTTTATGGTAATGATACCAACGAGAAATACCCGAAAACAGATTGCAATACAACACTTCAAAAGTCGTATTGCGACATATCCCCATAAACGAAAAGTGAGCAGCAGACACCAATCCGCTACTCGCCTTCTATCTTTCTTTATTCTAATTACATTTCCTGTTATTCCACCAGTTTCCCAAGCACCACATGATTATATTGGTAACTCACAATCCTTTAGCCAAAATCGCAGTTCCATAACAGTCACAGCAATTTTATATTTTACTTCGATTTCAACTTTTTCTGGCGGATTGGCTAAAAGCCTGTCAATATCCTGTTCCTCAACATCAGCCATTTTTGCTATCGTTAGCTTGGATATGCCATGATAGGAAACAAGCACTTCCAAAAAACCGCTTAGTTGCTTATCCTTATCTTCAATCGCTCCAAAATACAGAAATCCTACTTCTATTTAAAATTCTGAATTATGAACTCAATTCCGTTACCAGTGAAGAATATCTTTTTGTCCGGTTCTTTATATCCTCCTCACTGACACCATAATAACAATATAAATCTCTGGCTATTTTCTTAAACCTTTTTATGACCGACTTATTTCCAGAGTAAGATATTCCAAATATATTCCAGGTATAATCTACCTCTATTTCCATTAAATCCTCACCAATTTTTATTTCATATAAATGAAAATCCATGGGAATTACATTATCAGGCATTTGGTCAATCAATTTATTTCTAATTTCCATTTCATTCAAAAAATTTTTAACAGATTCTTCATTATGAAAATCTGGTTTTGGAATATCCTTCCTTTGGCCCAAAAGTTCTGGTTTATGCTGCATAATCAAACTAGCTTTTAGATTTTTCTGTCGTTCTATCCAATTTGTTGCGGCAGGATTGATTTCCACTAAATCATAATGATCCTTTGCGTATTGCACCACTTCCGCAAGGGTATGCGGGTTGGCCGCTATTCTCTTTTCTATCCTTTTTCGTCTGGATTGATAGATAGCATTTCGGATTCTAATCTTTAGAGATTGCTTTTGAGCTTCTCCAAATATAAAAACACTTGTGGGACCATCTTCACCATTTATTATGGAAACTTGATTGATACTTTTATTTTTCATAAGTGCCCTCTACTCACAAATCGCGATTATATCGGTGATTCACAATCTTTTAGCCAAAATCGCAGTTCCATAACCGTCACAGCAATTTTATACTTTACTTCGATTTCAATCTTTTCTGGTGGATTGGCTAAAAGCCTGTCAATATCATTTTCCTCAACACCAGCCATTTTTGCTATCGTTAGCTTGGATATGCCATGATAGGAAACAAGCACTTCCAAAAAACCGCTTAATTGCCTATCCTTATCTTCAATCGCTCCAAAATACAGAAATCCTGCTTTACTAAGTATTTTAAGACGCAATGCAGGATCATCTAGCAAACATTCCACATTGCCCATTACTACTCCATCTATTGTTTCTTCAGTTATCTCTAAATATTTTGAAAGAGTATTTTTATTAAAACGATACTCCTCAATTAAAGAAGTCAACATTTCTGAAATATATTTTTTTTATCATATTTGTGCCTTAATCTCCACTTGTATCATTTACAATATTGCTTGTAACAAGTGTCCCTATGTGAAAGGCACACTCTACACTTTATTGTTGTTATCTTCCATTTCCCGAGCAATTATAACTTTTCCAATCTACGTTTATCAAATGCTCCAAAATTTAGATGCCAGCTCCCGATTTATGATAGATGAGAGAAAATTAGGATTATTATTCTGGAACACTTTCAGACTTTCAAAAAAAGCCGCTTTATTCTCTGTCTTTATATCTGAAAAAGTTGCATCCAGCTTCTGATCTTTTACATTTTTCTCCACATATTCCTCCGACTGCTTTTCGTAATTATCAACCATCGAAGGATTCTTTTTCACTGCCCCTTCATACCAATTTGTAAGATATTTTAATGCATTAAGCTGTCTGTCCTCATTGCTGCTTTCTTTACTAATCTTCTGATATTCCGTGTATGCACTGCCGTCCATCGTCCTCATCATATCAAGCGCATTTGTAGTCTTTACAAGATTGCTGCCATGTCCAAGATATGTACCTTTCCCTACTCCATAGTCCATATTTCCGTTATTGTCAGCTTTTCCTGCGCTCGCAAGCTTTGCGATAGACTCCATTGCTTCCAAAAATGATTTTCTGCTATCTTCCGAGATAAAATTCTCTGCCGCATATTCCGCTTTTTTCATACCAAGTGAAATATTTGCCTGCCGTTCTTCCTCTGTCATAGAGCCAGTATTTCCGACAAGGAAATTCTGACGGATGATATCATACACAAATCCCTGTTCCTCTTTGCTGCAGTTCTCTACCGCAGATGCAACCGCCTTGTCTGCACCATACATTCCGGAATATGCCGGAAGTTCTAGTGAGTTATCATCCTGCGTAATTTCTTTTTGGAACGCTGCATTTCTCGCCTCCATTGATTCCCGCTGCTCCTGTGTTACATTGGCATCCACTATACCTTTCTTGTTTTCCACAAGTGCAGCCATTCCATCTCCCGAAAATTCAACAATAACCGCATCTCCATACTGCGAACCGATGTCCTTCATCGCCTGCAGGGTTTCTTCCCTTGACATCTTGTCAATAATCTTATTGCCATGTTCATCTGTAGTGTTAAATTCATACTTTACAAGGGTGTCTTTCTTATATGTACCATTCCCATATGAGGGAATATTCGTTGTTCCTCTGTAAAACTGACTGTAATCAATATTCATAATATACACTCTCCTCTACTTTATTTTTTCTTAGGTATTTGTGAAATACCAAAAGTCTCATAAATACAATATTTTTACCACATAAAACATACTATATTTTTATAGTTTCATACTTGTATATATATCTTATGCAAACATATAATATCTGCCTAAATCATCAACTTTATATACATTATTTGTCTGAGTGGTGCCATAATTATCACCATAATATATCTTTATTCCTTTCAAATTTTTTGTCCATGTACTTATGTCTGCACAATCATTTTCTGCCGCCAAACATTTTCTGGCAGTAGCATAACAGGAACCCGGCATATCAATTTCCCATGCTTTGCTGGAATCACCATCATACGGAATATATGTAACTCCATTAGGAGTCAAAAATGTAAAACCATCTTTTTCGCGTTTCAGATTTCCTGATATCTCAAGTAAAGCATATAATCCTGCCGTAAACCGCTGTGAACTTACCGGATATTTTTGAAATTCATCAGCTAATTTATTCAGCGTCTCTATATCTTTATCGGATGTTATGATTACCGAAACTCCTTGTGCCTCATTTCCCTTTATCGACAAATAATTTAACCCTGTCTTTGGATCACGTTTTACTACCAATCCCCCCTGTAGCGGTATCTCCTTTCCATAATGATTACATAAAAGTATAAATGAATTTATTTATACTCAAATGTTCCAGCTTTTACTTTCTTGCATTCCCAGCAAGTAATCTTGAACATACTTCTGGTCAACTACATTCTGTGCAAGAGCCTTCTGATCGAGTAATTGTCGCTGTGCCTTTTGGTCAATACTCTTTTCCAGCATCATCTTCTGCATAAGTTCCCGCTTTTGGCGTTCACTTGCCACATACTCTCTGTCCCTCTTGCGCTGTGCGGCTCTACGGTCAGCATAGGTGCGATCTGAATGATAAAATGAACCTTCTGCCTTCTTATCAGCCAAATCCTTTTTAGCGGCTTTGGTTGCTGCACTATCATCATGGTAAACATTTGCCCCGTAGCAAGTTGCTCCAGCTCCTGTAATTGTTGTTGTAACATGGACACCAAATGGAACCCCATGAGAAGCTCTTGCATCTGCACGAAGCCAATCCATAATTTCTTTGCGATAGGCGGGATCTTCCTTCATTCTTTTGAATCCATCTTCTGTGATATGTACAGAATTGGACAAAATAGCCGAGGAGTTCATTTTATCAATTTCAGCCAGTTCCTCATAGATTTCCTGCTTGAACGCTGCCATCTCATCAACTTCGGAGACTTCTTTTGTCGCCGCTGTCTTATCTGTTTGGCTTGTTGCCTGTGCGCTTGTGTTCTGTACCATCTGAGAAAAATCCTGCATTTTCACTGTGCCTGCTTTTTGCTTCATACCAGAAGAACGATATGCCAACATTGCGGCACTGGAATATCCACTAATCTGCATAGCTATAACCTCCTTTATATCAATATTTTCTACTATATTCAAATAACTAAGCACTATTTATGCTTACTGTTTGCATTTAGATAAGTATTCATATTTCGCATATAAAACATCTGCAAATCATACCTTCCTAATTTATTCATATCCCGAATAACCTTTTCAAAGCTGGATATAAGGTCGCATCTTTCATTTAATCCCATGTGACCAGTTTCTTCTGGAAAAGAGCTGAGACCATTACCCCTATCAACATCATAATATGCCTCCAAAGCACTCATTTCAACATAAGAAGCATTTCTCAAATCAATATCGTTAATATTAATTTTTTCTTCAAATTCTTTTCCATTTTCGTCAACTCCTTTGGCTATCACTACAGGATTATCCTCTGTTGACTCTTCTGCGTATTTAATATAAAACGAAAGACCTGTTCCATTTCCACCTGAAAACAACATATCATCCGTCTTTAAATACACCTTTACCGATGTCTGAGAAAATTCCTCATTTTCGGCAACATATGTTTTGCTATTATTTTGCTGCTTTCCAAATACTTCCGATGCACTTTGCACTCCCGAACCAATACGCATTTAATTACCTCCTAGTATAATATTATATATCGATTATTATAAGTTGATATAGTCAGTAAAGTCCTCAATTATCAATTGTACTTTTTATTATGTTTTCATTAAAAGTATTGGCAATATTTTCATAAGCAGCTATGGCAACCGCCCTATCTACTTCCGATAATACATTAACAGCCGATATATTATCATCAAAAGCCGCATCTTTTTTACTCTTTTGCATATTAATCTCTTCTATCTGTCTGCGCTTTTCTGCCGCCTCCTCACTGCGCTCTAAATATTGTCTACGCCGTTTAGCCTTCTCTTCATCTTCAGCTTTCATTTGCGCCTCTATCTTTGCTTTTTTTTCTGGTGAAACATCTCCACAAACATAATAGTGTGCAGTTCCATCCGGGTGAATAACCATACCATAAGATTGAATCTCAAACCCCCCGACTGCCATCTGCGCCTTCACAGTTGACTGCGAAGCAAAAAAATCCTGTATCATCTTTTCGTAATAAGCTGCTTTTTTGGGATCATTTGCCATTGTTTCCAAAACATTGGGTGCAATCACAATATTATTCATCCCATATGTCCCCGTCCCCAATGAATCCATACTCTTTTGATCACTTCCAACATTTTGGATCATTATATTCCCATATTTAGCCTTTAAATATTCAGTGTAGGTATCTACTTTTGAAACACTATTTTCATTTGGCTTCTGTACTTTCTCTGTATTATCACCCTCTTTAGCAGATAAAATCTTATTGAAATCTAAATGATTGGCTTGCCCTGTCATCTTATTCTGTTGATACCTATAATTCTGATTATAAGCATTAACTGAATTTTCAACGCCTAATCCCATATTAACTCCTTTCCACGGTTCTTCTGTCAGTCAGAACCGTACCTGCTCTCTCCATCCGAAGCCCAAGCAGTAACCTTTAATTGATTTATTGGAGTAAGATAACCCTTTTGGAGTTATCTTACTCCTTTTGTTTTGCCATTACGATAATCACAACCGCAACACTCCACAAAATATTTCATTATTCTGACCTAGTTTCCCCTTTTCTTCGGTCTTTTCGGCTGGTGATAAATCGCTGAACACTCTGCCGTCCTGCCAAGAACTGTTTTTTCCACTTCATTCCGGGCAATTCTCTCCACTACTTTCAATACCTTGATTGTAATCTTTTCTGCTTTATTCATCTTACCTTTACCTCCTCTGATGTTGTATCATAATACTTTTCTGAAACTGTACTCATACATATCCGAATACATGTTATCATGGGGTTGGGGCGTCAGCCTTCTATCCAATGCCGCCATATCCACCGTAAAACCGCTGTCTGCCACAGAGAAAGCGCCATTGCTGAATTGAAACTCCGAAGTAAAATCGGGAATCCCCAGATCACCGCTTGTCCTGTTATGTCCTATAATATTTATCAATGCATCCTTTATCCGCTCTATCTTGGCATTGTCTTTTGTTTTGTTGATCAGATTAGCGGCTTTTTCCGGCAACCCGCCAATTTTTCCGTCCGGTGTCAGATAAAGGTTCTCCAGAGAAATATCTTCTCCCGTAACCCCTTTTAAGTAACGCCTGACTTCCTGCACATCCGTGGCATACTGATAGGTATTAGACGACAGATTTCCCACACTGTCAGCAATTCCTGTGTAATACTGATACATCCGGTCACTGTACTTTTCTTCTACCAGTTTCTGAACCTGTTCCCGGACTTCTTTATCTTCGATACCGCTCACTGTTACATTCCCATTGCTTTCAATCTTTATCTGCATTCCATCCAGCTCATCACGTGAGATACCTTTGCTTTCCAGATCCTTTACAAAATCCTCGGAAAAATCATGTTTCAGTTCCGCCTTCTGCTGTGCTTTCTCAAAATCTTTCAGGTTGGCAAAAATCTTCACATACTCCATTTCCACATCATCCAGTGTCTTTCCTTCTGCCATGTCCTGCAACAATTCATCCACTGTGCGCCCGCCTTTGTATTTCTTTTCTTCCGGCAGACTTTCAAACTGCTTCTGGTGGAGTTTCTCCATTTCTTTTGTATAATTTTTCTCTGTATCCATCAGGACTTCATTATATTTGTCGAGGCATTCCCTCCAATTTTCATCTTTCCGGCTGTATGCACCGTGAAGGTTCCCGAATGCCTCCCTTATGGCATCGGTCTTTTCCTGTTCTTTATTTTCCGTAACCTTGAAACTGATTTTATAATAATCATCTGGAGAAACTTCTTCCCCATTTTTGTTTTCTATTTTGATACAATATTTATTGGTATTTGTATCCCAGTTCGGGATGGTCAGTGTTTTCCGTCCTTCCCCATCCCATTCTGCCTTTCCGACCTGATTGCCATATTCATCATATAAGGTGAGGTCATAATCGCAGCCTTCCGGCATGTCCATATAGATTTGGACACCGAAGTAATTCTGTATCGTCCGGTTAAAAGGGATGGAAAAGTTGTAGAAATCCACATCCTTTTTATCGCTGAGACTTCCTTTCAGACTGCTGGTTTCGTCCTTGATCAGAAAATCCAGATCCAGAAATGTACTTCCCTTCTTGTCAGAAACCTCATAAGTAGTATGCTGTCTGCGATAAGTGTCATTGCTGCCAAGTGTACAGGTATCCTCTTGAAGTGTCATATTTTTCTTAAGCTTTCCCTCAAAATATGCCACTGTTTCCTTCCCTGACATGAAAAAAATTGGTTTTTGGCGAAATGCCGCACCATATGTAGAATGATTACTGTTTATTTCCATTTCTTATCCTTCCTCCCGAAAAATATCTTACCTGCATTCTTATGCTTTCCTGTCAAAAGATGAGCCTACTGTATAACAGGATTATCTGGTAAAATAATACTGCTTTTCTCATATGCTGCCGCCGCCAACTGGCTATTTAGATATTCGTTTTGTACAGCTTTTCGTCTTGCCTGTGCTCTTTTTACTGCTTCCTCTTCCTGTTCTTTCATAAGTTCTTCCATTCTTTCGTGGCGCTTCTCCCACCAAGATTCTCCGTCATTCGTTGTTTCTGATCCACTCTTTCCTACTGGACCTGCATAACCGTAACATTCTTCCGGTGACGCTCCAATAACATCAAAGCCAACATTATTTGATCCTACCGGTAAGCCTTGAACGGAATATATAGATATTTTCCTCCAAATTATAGACCTTATTTTAATTGCATACTTCATGCCTTCATATCAAAATTATCTTGCAATATTATGTTTTCACCTACACTACCAGTCTTTTCTTCACTATTTAATGCTTTTCTCGCCTCACTAAATGCCTCATAATATGTCATTTTTAATGCTGAATGAACCTGTGACTCTGCTTTTGTTTCTTTTTCCTGCCAGCCTACTCCCCCTGTATAGGTCAAAACTTCTTCGCCCTCTTCATTGTATACATGAATTGCCGAGCCTGTCCCTGTTCCCTGATATTTTGCCTCATAAGGTATTCCAAACAGCATACAGAGCCATTTTTTGTCTGCTTCCTCAACTTCTTTCATTGCTGACATATTACCTGAATTCATTGATTGACTAAACTTTCCAATTAAAGCAGCTCTATTCGGGGCTACTTTGCTTACTTCCGTCTTTCTCAAATTCATAAATGCATTTCCCATATATACATTGTCCTGTGCATCTTTTTTTGCCAGATCAACAATCTTCTCTTTTAAAGAATCCGTTAATTTCCATTTGTTTTTTTTAGAAGATTTAGAAACATTTTTATTCGATGTGTTCCACACTTTTGCTGTGCTATAATTATTTGATATTTCCATTTAATTGAATCACCTCTCTGTTCTGTCATTTATGTAATCATACAATTCCTTATATGACAGATAACCTGATAAGTTGTTCGAATCATATTGTAACTGCATAAATTCTTTAATCATGCTCATATAGTCTTTCTTTTCATTTATGCTGTCAGAATCATAAGTGATGTTGCCATTCACACCACCAGCCGCATTCATGAAATCTCCAAAAGCATTTTTCGTAAAGCCTTCTACATCACTATATGTTGTATATGCAAGCATTTCCAAATAACTTGCATTTCTTGGATCAACATCATTTATCTGTACATTTGTATCTGTGTAATTTCCTTCTTTGTCCCAATATCTTACCCTGTATTCTGGGTTTGCCGAATCATATGCATCTGATTTATATACAGATGCACTACTGCCATCCGGAAATCCTACTGCTGTTAATGCATTTCCACTATCTTCTGTTCCCGACATATGTAATGTAATATTAGAAGATGTACTGCTTACATTTGATAACAAACCGGAATTCATACCGTTCGCTTTCGCAGTGTTTCTTTTTGTTCCTGTATAATAATTTGAATAATTATAACCGTTAATTCCTGCTATACTCATTTTCGTTTCCTCCAATTATTTTCATTCCTCTGTCATTCGGAATCTACTCACTCAGGGCTGCTTTATACTTTTTACTGTTTGTGTCAATCCCTGCTGCTTTTAATTGTTTCTGTACAGAACTGCTGTTCATTTGGGACAACTGAATATTGTTGACTAAATTTGTTTTTGATGTTCCAAATGTCGTTTGAAATAAAAAACCGTAGTCCGTAATTCTTGACATAATCGAAACCTCCCATCATTAAATTTTTTATATCTATCATCCGCTTTATTTTTCTTTTTCTATCGACAACCCACTTCTAATATTTTACCTTTTCTGCACCAAGTACGATTTTTTTGCACGAAGTAAGACTTTTTACCAAAAAAGAGCACGAATGCTCTTTTTATGAATTGAGGAATAACTCAGCAATAAATTTATTTCCATCACTTTTCAATATTAAATTTCCATCATATTTTTTTACACTGCTCTGAACATTCAGCAGTCCTATTCCACCGCCTTTTCCTTTCGCTGATACCGGAAAACCATTTTTCCACTTTACCTCTCCGCAGTTATTTTCGATGCTGGCAGCTATCATTTTATGGTATGAGCCAATCTTAATCGAAATATATTTCCCGCCTTCAAGCTTCTCTGCAGCCTCAATCGCATTATCTAATAAATTTCCAAAAATAGTTGTAATGTCGATTGGTGCAAGGAAATTCAGATTCACATTATCCACCTTTATGGTTACTGAAATACCTTTTTCCTTCATAACGGATTCTTTATCGGTAAGAAGAATGTTTAATATTGGATTTTCTGTGTATTGAACCGGAATGAGCGGCTTTAACAGTTCTCTGATTTCCGCTGCATATTCTCCTGCCGTATTCCCCTGCTCTGCACCATATAACCCTTCGATTGCTTTAATATGCTTATTTACATCATGTAATATCTGAATGGTTTGATCATACTTTTTTGCCTGGGTCAAATAGTATTCGTATTGTACCTTTGCCTGCTGCTCTAATGCGATCAACTGCTTTTCGTAATAGTTCTTTTCATCTGCCATTTTTACAAAATATAAAAGGTATAAATCTGCCAGAACAATACATCCCATGTTGACTGCACACAAATAATTTTCTTCTCCATTTTTAAAATTCTCTACAATTACACTCATGTTAATCAGACTGTATAGAAGTATAATTCCATACATGATGTACCGTGTCTTTGAATAAGGGACATCACTTTTTTTCACAAACCTGTTTATGAATGTGTAATACAAAAAAATAAGTATCACCTTTGAAAATGTTACCTCAAGGCAATAAAGCATCGTTTCATTCACATTTTTTATATCTGCGGCTTGCAAAATGCATTGTAAAAGAATCACTCCCAATGATTCACAGACAGACATACAAAATACTAATGCTTCACATTCAATAATACGTCTTAAGGGTTTATCTATATCCTCATAATACAGAACATATACTATAATCCCCGTCAAAACGCCCCAGACTACTAGATTTAATATGGAATGATTGAGCATATTTATACAGAATGTAAATATTACTGTGGTAGTCTCAATCACAATATATACATATCTATTTCGACTACTCTTTTTATACTTTCCATTCATAAACTGAAATAATATCGTACTTATTATAAAACATGAAAGTGCATTACATAATACCAGTAAAATCGTATTCATTTTTCCTCCTATGAATTTCTCTGCAAAAATTTATTTACTTCTTCTCTAAAATCGTTGCTTCTCCTTTGTGCAATCTGAAGTTCTTTTCCATTATCCATATAAATAATAAAGCCCTTTATTTTTTCAATATGCCTTAAATTAACCAGATTTCCTCTACAATTCACAACAAAATCATATGGTTGCAGTTCTTCAACCAGTTTTTCAAAGATACAATCATACTCATATGTAATATCAGACAATGCTATCAGTACTTTTCTGGATCTTTTTATGTATTCAAAATATAAAATATCCCTCAGTTTCAGTTTGATCGACAGATACTCTTTTCCATTGCTGTCAGTCACTTTATAAAAATTCTTTTCTACTATGGCATCCGGCAGTTGATTCAGAAGTTCCAATATCTGCAATTCCAGTTTATCATATTCCAATGGTTTACATAGAAATGAAAATGCATGAACTTCGTTAATGACCTGCATACAATATTCTTCATAACTCGTAATATACACTAATTTCACATCTGGAAATTTTTCTTTCAATTTTCTCCCCAGTTTAATACCATTCAGTTCTTCCATCGAAATATCTAAAATTCCGATATCAATACGACTGATATTTTCAAGCATTTGATTTGCAGACATAAATTTCTCTATATGATAAGCAATCTTTTGACTTGTAAAAATCTTATGCAGCATATTCACTGCACACTCAAGATCTGCTATATCGTCATCACAAACAGCAATTTCCAGCATATTACTCACCTTCTTCCTATCTTCCTACTATATCGGTAATTTTTATTTTTCCATTAAATAAATATAAAGTACTCTGCATATTATCTAAATAGGCTCTAAATAAATATCATATATATAGAAAATGTGCCATCATCTTGACGGCACATTTCCTATATTTTCCCCCCAAATTATATTGCTACAGTATAGAATACCATTGTCTGTCCATACTATCAGCTTCATACTGATATGTAATCAACTGATTCATGTCTTTTAAACCCGCCATTTCTATTAGGTTCTATCATTATATTATAGTTTTCATATTTTTATAGTATCCTGCATTATCCATAACACTATTATTGCCAGATGTACCCACAGTACTTACCTCAGAGTCCGAAATATTATACCCTGCCTTAAATGCAAGAATATCCTCCAATCCATATTGATTTTTATAATCCGTCAGCATATAGATATTATCTCGTATTTCCTCATATTTCGCATTGGCTTCCTGGGAGTTCATTATTTTACACATTTTCTCTGGAAGTCCGGTAATCTTCCCATTGTCATCTACGTTTATATCGTCAAATGAATACTGTCCATTTGTTGCTTTCTGAATGAACTGTTCCACTTCATAGTAAGCATTTACTAATCTATATTGTGTGTTAGAAATATCTGCTGTCTGAATATATTTTTCCCACATATCATCAGCAAAATTTTCCGATATCATATTTTTTATCTGTTCTTTGTTTTCTTCTGTAATGTCCCCGTTAATCGTAATAGTTCCAGATACATCTATTTCAATTTTCCATGATGTATCTGGCAGTTCAATTCCTTTTTCATTTGCTATTCTTTCTATTTCTGCATAAAAATCGTTTTTTATATAATTCGACTTCTCTGCTCTCTCATAATCAGATAAATTGGCAAATATTTTCACATATGCCATTTCCGACACACTTAACTGCTCCCCCTTTTTCATCTTATTTAATAATTCTTCTACACTATCCGTTCCCGAATATTTTTCATCTTCCGGCAACGCTTCAAATTGCATCTGATGTAATTTGTCAATTTCGCTTTGATATGTTTTTTCATATTTCTGCTTTATTGCATTTTTTTCTTCTGAATTATCTGCATTTGCTATTTCTTGTGAGTGCTGCACATTACTACTTGAAGTATCCCTGTTTTTCGTTTCCGTAATTTTTATTCTATAGGAACCTTCCCCGGAATCCGATGTCATATTGGAATTTTCTACTCTGATCACATAATCTGATGTAACGCAGTCCCAATTAGGTACCGTAAGCTGTTTATTACCATGTCCATCATCTGTCGCTATTCCAATCTGATTGCCATATAAATCGTACAATACTAAATTATATGCCTGACTATTCTTGCTTTCCAATGAAATCGTTATCTCTGAAGATATACCCATTTTAGAGTAAAAACTTTTTTGCGGATAAGAAAAAGAATAGTAATCTACATCATATTTTGAATCGATTGTTCCCTCTAAATAACTTTCATTATTATGCAACAATGTTCCTATATCATATGTACTGTAATAGCGATCTACCTGATCATCGTATTTCGTATGCTGATGATAACTATCATTCTTATTTGTTTTGGCATTTTCTATTAACACCGTTTGCTCATTTAATTCTTTCATCGGCGATTTAAAACTTTTTGCTGCATTTCCTGTCTCATATATTTTACTATCTACTATTCCGCCACCTATATAATGTACATAGTGTCCCATCTTATCGTCACCTCTTGGAATCCACGGATGGTATAAAAATACCATCCGTAATTTATTTATCTTTCTAAATATTTAGCCCACTATTATTCCGAAAGGAACTAAATAATCCAATGTCATCTGTGTCATTGTAGTGCAACTAGCATTTACATAAGAAATACCACTTACCCAATGTACTGTAACAGATGTTGCATAGTTTCCATCAATTGATCCTGATGGTGGATTATTGTCAACCAAGTCACTCCACCAACCTGCTGGTTGTTGATTTTCCTCCATTAATAGCATTCAGCTTAGTAGTTGTCTTACTATAAAAACTTGAAGCTGCAAATACTGGTGTTACAAAAAGCAAACAAACCATCATACTTACAACAACTGCCATAAACGTTTTTCTTGAAACCGTCTTTTTAGCTTTTTCTGATATTCTCATATTAGCAACCTCCTTCAAAAATGAAATATATTCCACATAAAAAACATACTATATTTTTATATCTACTGATTTCTTGCCACTCTCAACAGACTCTCTGGTAATGCCATCCAATGCACCAGCCGGTATTGGTTTACCAGCTCTCCATGTAGAATCTGCGGCTTTTGCAGCTTCTGCAAATGCCTGTCTGTATTGATGTTCATATTGTTCCATTGTCCAGCCTGCTGATAAGCGGTCATCCTTATCCATTTTTCTGTATAAATTGTTATATACACTCTCCCTTTTGGTAGTATCACCATTTAAAGTACCATTTTCATTTAAGAATTCTTTCTTTGCCAGTTCAAACATTTCTTCCCGGCTGCTCTCTGGAATAGAAATGATATGTTTATAACTGTTTCTGTTCTCATCCGTTACCGCAAGTCCTGTTAATCCAGTATTCGGATCAATCCAGTCTCCGTTTTTGTCATACTGGCTCATCAGGTTCTTAATTGCCTGAACATTTGTAAACATTGCACCGTTTCCATTCTTCATCATCTCACTCAGTGCTGCTTTATACTTTTTACTGTTTGTGTCGATCCCTGCTGCTTTTAATTGTTTCTGTACAGAACTGCTGTTCATTTGGGACAACTGAATATTGTTGACTAAATTTGTTTTTGATGTTCCAAATGTCGTTTGAAATAAAAAACCGTAGTCCGTAATTCTTGACATAATCGAAGCCTCCTATCATTAAATTTTTTATATCTGTCATCCGCTTTATTTTTCTTTTTCTATCGACAACCCACTTCTAATATTTTACCTTTTCTGCACCAAGTACGATTTTTTTGCACGAAGTAAGACTTTTTATGAATTGAGGAATAACTCAGCAATAAATTTATTTCCATCACTTTTCAATATTAAATTTCCATCATATTTTTTTACACTGCTCTGAACATTCAGCAGTCCTATTCCATCGCCTTTTCCTTTCGCTGATACCGGAAAACCATTTTTCCACTTTACCTCCCCGCAGTTATTTTCGATGCTGGCAGCTATCATTTTATGGTATGAGCCAATCTTAATCGAAATATATTTCCCGCCTTCAAGCTTCTCTGCAGCCTCAATCGCATTATCTAATAAATTTCCAAAAATAGTTGTAATGTCGATTGGTGCAAGGAAATTCAGATTCACATTATCCACCTTTATGGTTACTGAAATACCTTTTTCCCTCATAACGGATTCTTTATCGGTAAGAAGAATGTTCAAGATCGGATTTTCTGTGTATTGAACCGGAATGAGCGGCTTTAACAGTTCTCTGATTTCCGCTGCATATTCTCCTGCCGTATTCCCCTGCTCTGCACCATATAATCCTTCGATTGCTTTAATATGCTTATTTACATCATGTAATATGTGGACGGTTTGATCATATTTTTTTGTCTGCGTCAAATAGTATTCGTATTGTACCTTTGCCTGTTGCTCTAAAGCGATGAGCTGCTTTTCATAATAGTTCTTTTCATCTGCCATTTTAACAAAATATAAAAGGTATAGATCTGCCAGAACAATACACCCCATATTGACTGCACATAAATAATTTTCTTCTCCATTTTTAAAATTCTCTACAATTACACCCATGTTAATCAGATTGTATAGGAGTATAATTCCATACATGATGTACCTTGTCTTTGCATAAGGAATATCGCTCTTTTTCACAAACCTGTTTATGAATGTATAATACAAAAAAATAAGTATTACTTTTGAAAATGTTACCTCAAGGCAGTAAAGCATCGTTTCATTCACATTTTTTATATCTGCTGCCTGCAAAATACATTGTAAAAGAATCACTCCTAATGATTCACAAACAGACATGCAAAATACCAATGCCTCACATTCAATGATACGTCTTAACGGTTTATCCATATCCTCATAATACAGAGCATATGCTATTATCCCCGTCAACACGCCCCAGACCACCAAATTTAATATGGAATGATTGAGCATATTGATACAGGTTGTAAAAATCACTGTGACAGTCTCGATCACAATATATACATATCTACTTTGACTACTCTTTTTATACTTTCCATTCATAAACTGGAACAGTATGGTACTTATGATAAAACAGGAAAGAGCATTACATAATATCAGTAAAATCGTATTCATCGTTTCTCCTATGAATTTTTCTGCAAAAATTTATTTACTTCTTCTCTAAAATCGCTGCTTCTCTTTTGCGCAATCTGGAGTTCTTTTCCATTATCCATATAAATAATAAAACCCTTTATTTTTTCAATATGCCTTAAATTAACCAGATTTCCTCTGCAATTCACAACAAAATCATAGGGCTGCAGTTCCTCAACCAGTTTTTCAAAAATGCAGTCATACTCATATGTGATATCAGACAACGCTATCAGTACTTTTCTTGATCTTTTTATGTATTCAAAATATAAAATGTCCCTGAGTTTCAATTTAATCGACAGATACTCTTTCCCATTGCTGTCCGTCACTTTATAAAAATCCTTTTCTGCTCCGGTATCCGGCAGTTGATCCAGCAGTTCCAACATCTGCGTTTCCAATTTATCATATTCCAATGGCTTACATAGAAATGAAAATGCGTGAACTTCGTTAATGACCTGCATACAATATTCTTCATAACTCGTAATATACACTAATTTCACATCCGGAAATTTTTCTTTCAATGTTCTCCCCAGTTTAATACCATTCAGTTCTTCCATCGAAATATCTAAAATTCCGATATCAATGTTGCTGATATTTTCAAGCATTTGATTTGCAGACGCAAATTGCTCTATATGATAAGCAATCTTTTGACTTGTAAAAATCTTATGCAGCATAGTCACTGCACACTCAAGATCTGCCATATCGTCATCACAGACAACAATTTCCAGCATAACACTCACCTTCTTTCTTAATTATATATCGAACATTTCTAATTTTTATTTTCTACCTGTTTTAATTTAATTAAAATCTTTCATTGAAGTGTCCAAAACATCAATATCAATTGTATTATCACACAGAAAATGTGCCATCAAATTGACAGCACATTTTCTCAATTATCTATGTTTTTCTTTTATTGCGCATACCGATTTAATTATTCCAAAACCACCTAACATAACCAATAATGCACCTACTATCTGATAACAATGAATTGCTTCCGTTAGGATTTTTTGATATAAGGTTCCATCCATCCCATTGTTTTCACTTACAATTTTTGAAGCCATTTCCAAACCATATGGTACAGCATTGATTATTTCCCTATAACCTATAATGCACACAAAAACTAAACTAACAAACCACATTATTAAAAGCACTCTTTCCATTTTTTTTGCTACCATATTACCACTCTCCTCAAATAAACACTATCAGCTTCAGTATGCCACCATTCGTTACCTTATTTCCTCTTTTCTATGAGTACTCTAAACTTGCATATTCATTATTTTTTATTTTACTGTTTTGCACAATATATAAATCACGAAATACGATTTTTCCGCACGAAATACGATTAGAAAATAAAATTATGAGTCCCCGCATAATCCATCTGGTAATACTTCAATTCTTAGTTTTTTCCAAAAAAATATTGATGTTTCATATCGCCAACTGTATTTTCTTTTCTCTGTCCTTCCCCCTTAAAGTGAAAAGTTCCCTGCACAGGCCACGGTGAACCATACCATAGTCCACCTGACCGGCGCAGTAATCCCTTTGTGCCTATTTTATGATTTCATAGAGCAGGCTGCTCTTTCCTCCATTTTCACGCCATCTCTGCTTTTTCTGTATAAATCCTGCACACTCCAGATCGCGGATTGCACGCTTGACCGTACTTACAGACAGGTGCAGCTCTCTGGCAATGGTACCGATTGCCGGATAGCATGTCCTCTCCCTGTCCGCACGAGTCTCCAGATACAGATAGACCGCCACCGCCCTGTGTGGCAGCTCTGTTTCATAAATTTCTTTCCTAGTCACCCTGCCTCCTAATCTTCCGTCCGTAAGGTCTGCCGCATCTTTTTCATGGTGTCCGTCAGCGATGTCTGCTGCATCCCTCCTGTCCTTGCCGTTTCTGCAGGTGTCTCGTCTGGTTCTTCCATGCAGCACATATATCTCCGTATGATCTCCTCTTCAATCTCCTGCTTGTCTGCGTATGCTACCTTTCTTGCAGATTTTTCTTCGCTCTCATAAGGTTCTTCAAATGTGATGCCCCATTTTAAGAACAGTTTCAGTTTTGTCCGCATAGGGTGAGTCCCGGTCTTTGATACGATAAAGTTTCCTTTTGGCAGTGACTTCAATTCATCCGCTGTCATGAGTGGTCTTTGGATCATCTGAAGGGACTGGCTCGGATCATTCTTTCCCCGGCTGATGGAACCGGACATGACAGTTTTGCTGCCCAGGCTCTTGGAGAGCACTTCCGCTGACTCCGAGTTCGGTGCGAACCCACCGAAGATGGTATCCTGACAGTTATCGATAATGATTTCTGCACCCTCTTTCCCATAATTCTTATTAAGCTGGGCAAAGGACTGGATCATGGGTACGATACTCACCCTTCTGGATCGGGACGCTGAGAACATCATCTCTGCGCTTTCAATCTTCGGAATCGTTCCGACCTCATCCCAATAGAAAACTACACGGTTGTTCAGTTTCCCTCCGTTCTCGTCTGCCACCACGAGAATTTCCCGGTAGAGCTGCTGTAAAATCAGAGAAATAATAAAATACTTGGTATTGTCCTCCTCCGGCATGACCAGAAACACCGCCGTCTTTTTTTTGCAGAAAAGCTCTGCATCGATGGCGGTATCAAAACAGAGTATCTGCTCCAGCTCGGAATCCAGAAAAGCATTCAGTCTGGACAACGCTGTGGAGAGAACCGACTGCATGGACTGCTCTGCCGTATTTAAGGCTGCCCCTGCAAACCATTTCGCCTTGTGGGTATCCGGGAGTTTTGCCAGAAGTAGCTGGAACTGGTTTTTCCCTTTCACTTTGGATGGTGCAAGTAAATCCTGTATCAGTTTGAACACGCTGATGATATGCCTCTTTCCATCCGGGCAGAATTCCGCAATGAGCAGGATGGCAGCCGTCAGCACGCCTTCTGCCGCATCATAGAAAAATGCATTCTGTCCATAGCTGGAACTGTCCGTACCACCGGAGGAGATAATGGTCTTTGCCGTGATCTTTGCATACTTTTCTGCTTTTGCCTTAGCACTCAGGTCCGTATGGTCTGCAAGATACTCATCCATGTATTTGTTGACCAGATGGAGCATATTGTCACCATCGCTTCTGGTCGGATTACGGAGATCGATGACTGCCGTATGGTAGCCATAGTATTTTTTTGCAATGCCTGCATAGTTGCGGTATAAGTCTCCCTTTGTATCCGTGGTCAGGAAACTCATTCCACAGGCACAGGCATATTCAATGTTGGGATACAGAAAATGTGCGGTCTTTCCGACTCCTGCCGCGCCAATCATCAGGCAATGCACATCCCCGGTATCCACCAGTGCGTATAGTTTTCCTGCCCGCTCCATGCTGCCGAGTACCAGTCCCTGTGCAGCCGGCAGGTTCTCACCCCTGCGCCACAGCTCCGGTTCATAGGGCACCTGCACATAGGTTTCTGCGATTTCCTTTTTCGTGGCAAATCTCGCCGTTCCATGCTGACCGTCCCCGACAGTCCTGCTCTTGATTCCGTTTAATGTATAATAGTGTGACAGAAGTGACACGCCTCCAATCACGGAAAACATTGCCACCCCTGCGATCACCAGCATCACGACTGGCTGCATAGCATCATTCCTCCCTCCTGATGTTCCATTTTCTGTTCCTTCACAGTCTGTTTTGCCGGCTTCATCTGCTCTTCCCCGCAGTCGATGGCAACAAAAATATGAGCCCGGATGCATTCCATCGCAAGGCTCATACATTTTCTGGCAAGCAGTTCCTGATCTTCTTTTTGTTCTAAGTCTTTTGTATCGAACACCTCCAGTGTTTCTTCAAAGGCTGCCTGCATCTGCCGGATGCGGGTGTTGAAGTTTCCCTTGTCTTTATGCGGCTGATAACGCTTTGACAGATTTTCCAGTATCTGGTCTGCACTAGTTTCCCTGCCAAGTGCGATTCCCTCTTTTTCCATGCACCGCACAAGCACTCCGGTCAAAAGCATCCCCGGTCCGTCAAAGGCATCCATAAGCTGTTCCCTGCTCCTGCCCTTTTTCAGTTCATTATAAATATCCTGATAATAACGGCAGATATAACTTCTGTTGGCATACTTGATGTTGATGGATTCCGTCACTTCTTTCAGCACCTCTGTCCATGCCCTGCATTCCATGACTCTCGGATGCTCCTGTGCCGGAATTGTTTCCTCACCATATCTGCCTTTTAAATCCTCATTCCAGTCTTTGCAGGCTGACTGTAACCTCTTTACCGCACCATATCCATTGCGTACCAGAATCTCTGCCAGTCTGCCGCACGCCTCTATGCCTGCCGGATCATGGTCAAGGCACAGCACAACCGTATCCAGTCTGGGATTGTCTTTCAATGCCTGCAGCATGGCATGCTCTGCCACACCGTTTAAGGTGATATAACTGTTCCCCTGCCAGTTCTCTGGATACAAGGACAGAAATGATAACAGGTCAATGGGTGCCTCAAACACATACAGTCTGTTCCCGGTTCCCCTGTATCCAAATCCGTAGGCAACTTCCGAGCCTTCCTGATTCAGCCGGAAGCTCCTGCCGTCAGAACAGCTCCCCTTCACATGGATATGCCGGATTTTCCCCTCGCTGTCCAGTCCGGCAAACACAATGTTGTGATGCTCCGCAGATTCATATATGGTTCCTGCCTTTGCAAAGTACGAGAGGATTTCCCTGTCAATATGACGTTTCTGCAGAAGATATGCATAGACTCTCTTCATGGTCGGATTTTTCTCCGGCAGTTTCAGTTCCTTTGGCTCTTTCTGTTCTTTTCTTTCCTCTGTCTGTTCTTTTTCTACAGCCTGCCGTCCCTTCCCGGCTTTTATCGGTTTTCTTTTTGTCTCCTGCCTTTTTCCCCGTTCAATAAGCTGTCCCTGTTCTCCGTCCAGCAGATAGCTCACCGCCTCCGGGTAGGACATCCCGAAGAACTCCTGCATGAAATCAATGGCATGACTTCCGACCTGTCTGCTGTGGCGGTACCAACTGCTCCCCCGAAAAGTCACACTCCTGTGCCGTTTCCAACGCCATTCATTCCCGGAACGCTCCACTTCCTCATGCTCCCGGCGAAGGATGTCCGCAATATGTACCGCATTGGCTCGCTCCTTCTGTTCCTCTGTAAAGTAAATAAAATCTCCCAATCGTACCTCCTCTCATCATTTCTACTTCTCCTCCTGTGATCACTGTGTCTGTACCATGTCCTCATGGTCATCCACGGCATGTCCCTGTGCAATCTTCTTCTGCCGGATTTTTCGTGCCAGTTTTCTGTCAATCCCCTGCCTGTGGCCTCCGCTCTTCCTTCCAGCCACATTCTCTTCGATGATATGTTCCAGATGCCGCATGAGCCTTGTTGCCATTAAGAGCAGATCGGGGTGTGGCATGTCATTCCAGTGTTCTAAAAAATACGCTGCATAAATGTTTCCCTGCTCTGCGGATTTTAAAAAATAGTCGTATGCCAGTTCCTTGTCCTGCTGGACATCCTTTCCGATCAGATACACTTTACCAAGGGTATATTGTGCATACTGGTTTCCGGTGTCTGCCGCCATCTTCAGATAATGCAGTGCCAGCTCTGTGTTCTTTGGCAGTTCTTCTCCGGCAAGATAAAGTTTCCCTAACCTGTATGCTGCAAATTCATTTTTCTGTTTCGCAGCCAGTGTCAGATACTGTATGGCTGCTGGAATGTTTTTGTTGTCCTCTTCCAGATATATTTTTCCAAGCTGATACTGTGCATAGCTGTTTCCGGCATCTGCGGCACGTTTCAGGTGGAACACTGCTTTTTCCATGTCTGCCGCCACCAGTGTGCCTTCCCTGTACAAGCGTCCCAGTGCATAATCCGCAAACGGATTTTCCTGTGCGGCTGATTCTTCCAGCCACTTTACCGCTTTTGCAATCTTTGCGTAATCCGGTGCTGTCCCAGACTCCCCGCTTAACTTTTGGCTCTCCTGTCTGATATAGAGTCTGGCAAGCTGATAGGAGGCATGGGTGTTGCCATAATCAGATGCCTTTGTCAGATAATGTTCCGCTTTCGTTTCGTCTGCCTCTGTCCCGATCCCATGCAGATACATGCAGCCGATACGATACCAGAGCGTATCATCCTTTGATCTTTTCTCAAGATTCAGAAAACCTAGAAAGGCTACACGATAACAATTTTCCGACTTTTCCTGATTTTTCTCTGTTCCGCATCCTGTCTCATACAGTTTTCCAAGTTCATACGCCGCATAGGGATTTCCCTTGCTGTAAGAACGGAACAGCAGACTATATGCGGTTTCCTCATCCTGCTCCACTCCTTTCCCCTGCAGATAGAGCATGCCAAGGGAATAGAGCGCATACTTATGTTCCTTTGCTGCCGCCTTGGAAAACCACTCCCCTGCCTGTTCCATATTCTCGTCTGTACCAAGTCCGTACTGATACATTTTTCCAATGCGGTATTCCAGATAGGTGTTACTTTTCTTCTGCTCTACATAATGCATTGCCGCCAATGCTTTTTTGTACCACACATCTACCTTTTCTTTGTCTGCTTCACATCCAATGCCCTGTGCATAAATCTTTCCCATGTCGTGCATGGCATACGCATTTCCCTGCTCTGCCTCTTCCAGCATGATCTCATGGGCTGCCTCCTCATCTGGTTCTTCCCCCATCGTGCCATAGAGATATTCCCTCGCTTCTTTATACCGGTCCGTCCATCTGGCAAAATAAGAAACGGATTCCCCATGCTCTTCTTCCTGCCTGTCTGGTTCCTGCTCCTCCATCTCCGTTTGTCCAGGCATGATATCCGGCATGTCCTCCCCCTGCAATGCGGCAAGGCTTTCTGTCTGCTGTTCGGATATCTCTTCCAGCCGTTCTATTCCTGTTTCCGCTTCTTCCAGATACAGATACCCTTCTCCAAAACGGACTGCCTCACGGATGACCATATTTTTAACGCTCTTTAGCTCCTTCTGCTGTGACAGCGGTATCATCTCTATTTCCGAATCTTTATAGTAATGCTGTATCTCCTCCCTGCTTTTTAGCCATGCCTGATAGCATTCTGCCACACGCTCTTCCTTTGCCAGTTCATCTACAATGTCATTTACGATGGCCTTCACATCTGCCTTTAAGTATCCATACACCTTTTTCCCTCCGGTATTTTTTAACCGTCTGGATAAAAGCTGCATCTGTTGTGCAATTTGGGGATGATGGCAGACTCCCTCCTGCATTTGCTGCAACAAAAAAAGCAGACTTTTTTCTGCCTGCTCTTTTAACTGGTTTCTCTGTTCGGTTGCTTTCTCATAGATGCTTAGAAACTCCTGCCGGAAGATATCATGTGCGTATGCAGAACGCATGGCATCAATTCCCTTTGCCGTCAAGTATCCCTCGGACGGATCAGAAGAATAGACCACCAGATGCACATGGGGATGATGGGATTCATTGTGGAATGCTGCATACCATTTCAGGTTCCGGCTGTCTATCTTATAATTCTCGCACAGCAACTGCACCCTGCTTCTCAACAGTGCCTGCCACTGTGCGGCACTGTCATAGCCTAGCCGCTCGGCATCCTCCCTCCGCAGGCTGATGACATTCGTCCAGATCACACCGGGATGATTTGCCACCTCTTCTGCCACACAGGACAGCACCACCGGTTCTCCCTCATTTGAAAACAGACCGTGAGTACCTATGATTTCTACTCCCGGTCTGTTTGCCAGATAATCCATGTAATTTTTCTTTTTCGCTATGATGTCAAGGTTATTCTCCAGCGCCTGCGTGATAAACTCAGATGCATTTTCTCTGGTTGGTCTTTGGATATAATCGTGATACTCATGCATCCGGTTCGCATCGGGAATCTTCGACAGAATATCTGCAATCAGACTTTTCTGCCGGTCGGTGGCTGGCAGCGAAGATGTCGTGCTGGCTACCTTCTCCACGCCTTCACGGGTGCCGATGTAATTGATGTAATTGGCAAGGTGTGCGGGCGGGGAGTTTTTGAGGTAGTTGCAGCGTAGGATAAGTTTGGGCATGGTGTCCTCCTTATTGGTCTGTCCCTAATTCCTTTTTCAGCTTTTCTGCTATTTTATTGAAATAATCTCTTTCTCCAATAAAATGCATATCGCCAACTGCCTGATATATATTCAATATCTCCAGAACACTCTTATAGTCGTTGCCTCCTCTTTTGTTTTCAACAAGTGCTTTCACAACATCATCAAATCTACTTTTATCCTTTTTATAGGTTGCCAGAAGCATCTCCAGATCATCTATTGTCATAATATAACATCTTGGATCTTGCTCAAATATTTCCGGCAATGAGCCGACTATCATCTGTGTATTGGTCATACTCTCATACAAAAGAAAAACCTTTATTACAGGTTTCTCTCCTTTATATTCCTGCTCTGATGCCTTCAACTGCTCATATGCCTCTTTTATGTTCCTGTTATAAAATATATCAATCTGCCCAACATCCGGCACCTGCTGTTTTGCTCCCAGTCCAAGTAATCCTGATTTTAATTCAAACAAAAATACCGCTTCATCCACTTCAACATAATAATCAGCACTCTTTTTTCTTTCCTCTGGAATCTTATGCCATGAATTCTTGGGCAGATATAAACCTGCCAGTTCTTCAAAGTAATCCTCAAACATCTCTCCAAAAGCAATTATAAATTTGGTTCCCCAATGATTGTTGTGATAGTAATCCCGAATCAGCCAGTACAATCCATCTGCTATCATCATCTGTACCAAATAGAAACTGACTGCAATCGTTTCTTTCGTCTTTTGCGTAATCACAAATGGTTTGTTGTAGAAAATCTGTTTTCGCAATGATGAGTTTCTCACCTGTTCATAGGTCACAGAATAATAACTTATAACCCGCTCCAGATTTTTCTTTGTCAGGATGCTATTTTCTTTTTTTCTATATAACTCTTCCGGTGCGCTTAATGGATCTGGATGAATAGAACACAGCCACCAGATAATCCATTCTACTGCTAACAATTCCTCTGCTGTAAGTCCAAATAATTCGTTTGTAATCACATTGATATCAACTATTTTTTCCCTGTTAATATTAGGCGAACCGATCAGCATATGGTAATTGCGGTTATAGTTCTGATATATCCATGCCGGATTTGCGTATTTAAATTGTTCATATGACATTCCCATCAAATATTTGAATATACTAGGCAGTCCATTATTTCCAATATATTCACTTCCTGAATGCTTATTTTCATACCCACGATACAGGTTGACCACTCTTCCTGCTAATTGTTCTGTCATAATATCATTTCTGTAATCATTGGAATTCGTGATAGAAAGATATGCCATGTTTGGAATATCCCATGCCGATAACATGACTTTTGCCTGCTTATGTATAAAACCATGCTGAATAATGTTTAAAGGAAATGTAATATTACATACCAAATGTTCATCTAATTTTTCTACTTGATTTTTATATATTTCAATAGATTTTTCTGCAAAAAAATAGATAAAATCTCTGGTAGCATAGTTCTTAATGAACCCTTCAAAATCTTTCAACTATGTTTCCTCCTCATAAATTCACAGCTTTTAAGAGTACAGAAAAGACCACTACCGAAGTAATGGTCCTGTATTCCCTTCTGATAATTAATTTTTTTCTAACTCTCTCAACAACTCATCTGGGAGAATTACTTTTACTCTTGAATGCTTAAAATCAGCCGGATTTCGTATAACAATATAATCTGCCATAGACTCAACTGCACATTCTTCCTGCAGACCATCTTCAAAATCTGAAAATGCATTGTTTTCCAATGCAGCTACTATCTTCTTTTCATTCAAGTCAGAAATCTGAAATATCTCACATAAATTTTTCAGAAGAAATCTTCTTTCTTCCTGACTGAAATTTTTTCTAAGAATATAAAACAAGTTTGGTATGCTATGTGCCGCAAGTATTCCTGTTATTTCCCTTGCCGCACATTTTTCCATAATTCTTTTTGCATCATCAGCATATGGTTCCCGATTGGCAAGTGCATCTATAATAATATTTGTGTCAACCAATATTACCATACTTTTCCTCCCTTGCCTCCTGTAATTCCTTGTCTGCGTCAAAATCTTCTGGTAATCTTCCGCTGAACTTCAGCACATTCTGGAGTGCTTCCATTGCCTGTTTCTTATCTGCAGGTCTGTTGGATGACATTTCCTCAAGATTCTGAAGAATATTAATCACATAAAACATTTTTTCATCTGGAATACGTTCTATCAATTCAACTGCCCGTTCCTTCATCTGTGTCATCATGTACCACTCCTTCCTTTTCTTTTATCATACTGTAAGTCTTACCGCATTTCAATAAATTATTTCTTAAAAACGATCCCCCTGCTGATATTGATATGCCTCCTCAAACCTCACTGCTCCATTGATCCGTTTCACCTCTTCTGCACACTTCGCCTGCAGCTTTCCGAGTGCCTGCTCATCCACACCATGGCTGTATGCGATCACATGGGACAGCTTGGAAGTTTCCACTGCAAGTTTATACATTGCACGAGCCATGCGGTTCTCGCTGTCCTTTACCGTTGCATGCATGACAGAGGAGATGGTTGTCAGCATATAATTTTCTATTTTCTCCGAAGTGAGATATCCGATATAAAACCGCAGTGCCTGATTGACAAATTCATTTCGTGAACGCACATCTGCCTGTGGTAACAGGGCATCTACCTGCCCCAGCAGTTCTTCTTCAACGTAAAATGCTTTTCTGACTTTTTCCATTCTCCTCCATCTCCTTACATCTGCTGGCTCATTCCTGTACTCTGCTCCTCAGTTTGTTTCTGCACAGCCTTTAATATCATGCTCCTGTATGCTTCTTCGTTTTCCGCACTGATCGACATTTCAATTCCGTCCATCATATTTTTGACTCTCAGATTATCCGCAGCATAATAAAAGGTTTCACCACTATACTCTCCCCTTTCTCCATGCCTTGGAAATCCTATGTCACAAAATTCCTGCAGTTCTTCCTCTCCCTCCCGGAAGTGGAATGATACCGTATCCTGTTCCATATCAATTTCAATTCCAAATGATGCCTGTTCTTTCATCACAAGTTGAAACATCTGCTCTTTTTCAACCGCAGTAAATAATTCTTCTCCCTCTATCTCTTCCGGGAATAAATAATTACCTTTCATCTGTTTCAGCATGGGTGCCGCACATAATCCTTTTTGTGGTGACATTGGATCATTCAGAACACCTTTTAAACTATGCAGAAAATCAGCTACTGCAAAAGGGTAACTGAACCCTCCAGCATGTTCCGAAAAAAAATAGTGTTCCTTTCCGTTTTCGTGAACGGTATAAATTGCTTTTGTATTCATCTCATCCCTCCTCACAAATATCTACGATATGTTCACAGAGTTTCTGCGGAATCACACTGCGCTCCCTCGAACCTTTCAGTCCCTGCGTTCCTGTCTTGCTGCCCCTCGGTGCCGGTACATGGCATGAATCACCGTTATGACACATCGGCAAGAATTCAGGGTTCGGATGATTCGTCCAGATATCAGTCGGTTTCATTCTGTTGTCTCCATACTGGCAATAGGTCACTGTATATCTTGGCAGATTCTTCATCCATTCCATCTTGCGCATGCCGCCTCTTGGATTCTCTATAAAATAATACTTTGGCTGTAGCTGCTCAATGAGTTTCAGCACATGTTTGTCTACCCTGTCACAGAATTTTGCATATGCACTGACCGGTTCAAGACTTCCTGTCTCTGGATTCTTTTTTCTGTGATGACTGATCGCTGCAATACTAAAAGTAGCGCAGTCGGGACTCGCCCAGATGACATCCGGTTTCCCAAAAAGTTTTAAGATATCCTCTGCCGTCACCTTGCTGATGTCCTCATACAAATCAATGTTTTCAAAATCTTTCGACCATTCCACACTGAATACTTCATGTCCCCGTTGTTCAAAGGCTTTCCCGATGCTCCTTGTTCCTGCAAATAGTTCCAATACTTTCATCGTCCCATTCTGGTAGTGGTGCGCACCTCACCCCATGGGACTACTCATTTCCTCCTTCTTTTTCCTCTGTCTATAGACTTTTTTCCCTGTTTCCGCAAAAGGCATAACTTCTGCCGGTCTCTACTGCCTGACTGCGCTGTAACAAAAATAAAAATGGCATAACCTTTCCGAATCTTCCAAAAAAGTTATGCCATGCCTAGAACTGCCCAACGGCTCTGCCGGTGGGTGTCTGACGGGTTAAGCCGCTCTTTTGCGGCATAACCCCTTTAACCTGCACTATTTTCGACCCTAGTTTTACAGCCCTAAATTCCCCGGTTTTGAGGTTCCAAAATGCTCATTAAAGCTGCCATTCCCGGCGGTTTCCGTTATTTTTCTCCAAATTGGCTCACACAGGGCAGAACAAGTGCTGGTCGGTCACTTTATCCACTTTTGTAAAACAAGGGCACAAATCGGCTCACGGACGGTCACAGGGGGGATTTGCTTTTCCTTCTCCCTGCTTTCCAACCGCCACTCTTCTGCCATTACTCATTCTGCGCAGACATTCCGGCAGATGCTCCAGTGCCTCTCGCAGTATTTTTATTGCTTTTCTTGATGGCTGCCGGAACATCTCCCCTGCTGTCGATGTATTCTCTCACGGCCTGGGGAACATATTTTTCATACATTTTTCCCAGCACTTCGTTCAATTCAGACTCAAAGTCTGCATCCTTTTTTCCCATGTACTGCTTGATCGCATTCAGCTTTTCCTCTTCATACTTGATGGTTACCACTGCCTGTTTCATGTTCATCTACCTCCGTATTTCCAAATAATTTTTATATCTTTTTCTGCAACACACAGCTTGGAAAGACCTCCTGCTGTATCACATTTCCTGTATCATCCCATTGGTTTCGTTCTGACTCTGGGACTCCAGATAATTCATCCACGAATCTTTTTCCACGCCAAACAGACCATCATGGGAAAGGATTTCATCTTTTGTTTCCAACGTAGCTTCGGCTCCGTCATCATACAATTTATGTAATACCAGCTCTGTATCCAGCAGTTCTAATGCCCTTTCCTTCGTAAGCGGAAGCATGCCATCCCATGTATATCCATAGGCATGCATCTCTTCCATACTTACCTTGTCAGGCATCAAAAATTCTTCCTGTGATGCCACCACACGGGATAAGGTCTGCGTATCCCTGCTGTACTGATATACTTCGTCCGATAAAATTTCAGTCGGGAGCAGTTGTGTACGGTTCACCTCTTTTACCATTTCACGCAGCGTATCAAAGTCTGTATCTTTCCCCTTCCTTAACAAAATACTTTCATGGATAGAGGATGGTAAAACAACCATGTCCCCGCCAATCTCTTCTGCTATCCTGCTCATGACTTCCTTGTCGAACATATAAGAAGCGCCATAGTGTTTATCCTTATTAGTGAGGACATACATCTCAATAAGTTCTGCACCTTCCGGTATTTCATTATAGCCAAGGGAACGTAATATATTGCTCATGGAAGCAAACTCCGGCGGAAAATAGTTATGCATATTGTCCCACGCTACTTCCTTTAATGTTTTTTCATCGATTCCCCACATTTCCAAATGGTTATTATGGACTAATACACTTCCCTTTTCGCCATTGGGAAGCTCCATATTGACTCTGTAAAGAAGTGCCAGATCTTCTCTCAGTTCATGCGGTACCTTCTCCAGTAATTCCTGATTCATCCCGGCATTCTGTACCACAACAAAAATGCTGTTCTTTACCTTATCATACTGAAAACTTTCGACAGGAAATTCGCTTACCTGCTCCATACTTTTCATGTACATGTCTGCTATTTTCTGTAAAATGTCATCCATCCTGACTCCATCTGTATAGGCCTGATAGTATGGCTCCAGATAAATGACAGGTACAATATTGCTGTCTCCCTTGATGGAAAGTGCATCCAAAACCACATCATTGTTCTTTCTCTGCTTCGTAATACCAATCTCATGCACACTATAATCCTGTGGCAAAAACTCTTTGATATGGTCTGCCACATACTGTTTAAAGCCTTCATAATTCATAAGTTTCTTACCTCCTGTTCTCTACATGCTCATGGACATACCGCCAGTCTGCTCCTATTCCGGTTCCTGCTCTTCTGTCTCCGAATCCTGTTCTGCTCCGTTATTTTCCTGCTCTAAAACAGTCTCTCTTGCGGTCTGCTGTCTGGTACTGCGTCTTCCCTGTCCTCTCCCCTGTCTTGCGTTTCCGGCTTCATTCTGGGCAGGCTCTTCCGTCTGGGGAATCATCTTGCTTTCCACAAATTTTCTGACCTGCTGGGGCACACTTTTCTCATAGGTCTTATCCAGATGCTCCCTTAACACCTTCTCCACAGTGGTATTATTTTCCTTTAAGAAAAACTCCAGTGCCTCCATTTTTACTTCGGGAAACCCGATCTTGATTTCTCTCTCTGCCATTTCTCTTTCCTCCTACATCTTCATCTGCATGACATCCGTCTGCGTTTCCTGCATGTCCTGATACTGTCTGATGATTTCCTGTGCGAACGGCACAAAAGCGGAATATCTTGCATAAGCCGAACCCTCACTTTCCACCAGCACACCCTCATCCATGCCCTCTCCGGCTACCAGAAGACAGTGCCATACACCATCCTTTTCATACATCAAATCCACGTTCTCTTTGATAAAATCATGCTCCTTCATGAGATGCTGTGTGAAGTATGCGTACTGTTCGGACGGCAAGGTAATGACCTTTTCCACCTGAAATTCTTTAGTATCTATCTCCGGCTCCTTTCTCATAAAAACTGCTCTCACGTTCCCTCCTTTCCGCAGGAGAAGTTTTCTCCTGCAAAGCAAAACAGATGCCTTTGGCATCACAAAAACTACCGTGGTCTGCCATACAACACCTGTTTATCACTGTCAAATAAATTCCGATGTACTACTTTTCCTTTGGAATAGGATGCATCCACTACCATTCCATTTCCTACATAAACACCCACATGGGTGATGTTCATAAATCTCCCGTTTGGCTTATGGCTCCAGAACACAAGGTCCCCCGGCTGCAAATCCTCCTTTGCAATCGTAAGGTTATGTTCCACCATGTACCTTCCCTGCTCTGCCGCAGTTCCGGGTATGGTGATTCCAGCCTGTCTGTAACACCACATGGTCAGATAGCTGCAGTCCGTATAATTTCCTTTGCCACGATAGGTCTGGGAATAGGGATGCCCCAGCCTTGACAGGGCAAGCTCCACTACCTTTCCTCCCACCTCGCTTGCAGGCAGATCATAATAAGTAACATCGCCACCGCCATGCCAGTTGCTCCAGTCTTCAAAGTCATCCCCTTCCATCGGTGCGGTGGTATTGTATTTTGCCAGATACCACACATTCACAGCATTAGACTGCTGTTCATAGGTGAGGGACTTTCCATAATCCCTGCTAATCTTTTCAAACAGCTCTACCTTATCCGTGACCGCCACTGCCACCACATAGGTTTCTTCACTCTCACTGCCATCCGGGTTTTCTATGGTTCTAGTGCGTTCTTCATAATTCACAAAGCACTCCGCAAACCGCTGGTAATCAGAGGCATCCAGCCGGACCCTGTCGGCGCCGAAATACAGAGAATAGAACACGGCTTTGACCAGATAACGGTCTGTAAGCTCTCCTTCTGTCATGCTGTCGATTTCTCCAAGAACCGTATCCAGTTCCCCGAAGCTTTCCTGCATCTGGCCGATATATTCCCGGTAGTCAGCAGGCATACCGGAGGGAATGTTTCCTCCTTCAAATGCCAGACGGACAGCAGACCGGTTATGATCTGCCCCGCCAGATGCGATGCTTAAGATGCACACGATAATCAGGATAAACGGCAGACACAAAGCGGCAATTACGGAAGCGATTCCAGTCCAGACCTTTTTATTGGTACCCACTGCAATGGCGGCTTTGGCAATCATTGCAGCAGTTGTTGGTTCCATGGGTTCACCTCCATTCCCTCACAAACAGGTTCTCTTTCTGCCAGTTCCTTGCAATGGGATACACTCTCAAGCAGACGGTTTACATCAAAGCCTGCCTCCAGATATCCGGTTGTGATGGTTTCCAGATAGGGTACCGATGGCATTCCGATTTCATGTCCCTCATTCATGGTATAAGCCATGATGGATTCTGAGCCTTCTTCTGTCTGCACTTCCAGATTCACCTTGCCATAAAGCCTCGGATATCCTTCGTAAATATCCAGATTTCTTTCATCCTCCGGTCCAATCTCCCAGATAAGAACAGGAACACCGGCTCCCTTCTTTGGTTCCACCGTTGCCACTGCTGACTTTGGATATCCCCGGAACAGTAACTCATGATCCCTGATTTCTCCCGCTCCGATTACCTTTGCCGTGGGACATCTTCTTGCCATCTGCTCCAGATTCAGATTGGAGCCGTAAGCGATATATTTCTTTCTCTTTTCCATTTCTCTCTGCCTTTCTTAAAATCTCTGATTGTTTACATGGTCATATGCATTCCCTGTGACTCTTCTTCCGCGCCTTCTTCTAGCCGGAGGTTCTCTGCCTCCGCTGTCTGATTTGACTCTTCTTTTTCCTTTTTTGCTTTCAGCCTTTCCTTTTGTCTCTCTGCCTGTTCCGGGTTCTTCCATGCAATCCCGCCCTCAAGATTCTCCAACAGGAACTTACGGGCGGTCTTAAATTCATCCCCGATCATTCCCAGACGGAGAAGCCATGTGCGGAAGGTATATTTCTCGTTGGTGCTGGTTGTCTTGATACGGCTGGCACTGCTCTGGTTTAACGCCTGTGCAGAGATGGCAAGGCAGAGCTGTATATAGGTCTTGATTTTTCCTGCGTGGGTAGTGGAATTAAAGAGCCTAAACTCAATGGTTCCCTTCTGGAACACACTGTGCAGGTTCAGACAGTGGTATCTGCTCTCATGGTAATGCCTGTTTCTGCCATCCCTTCCCCGGTACCAGATGTTGCTGACTTCCTCTATGGACTTTGGTTTTTTCTGGTTCAGTTCCTGCAAAAAACTTTCCTCCACTTTTTTGCAGTATCTGTGTTCCCTCTCCACATCTACCTGCAATGCTTTATAAATCAGATCCTCCTTGCAGTACATGATGTTTGTAATGTTGCGGAGTGTTCTTGCCGTATAGGGTGCTGCATTCACATGAACATGGATACCGGCATTTTCCCCGGCTATGGCTCCTGCGTGTCTTAACTGCCGTACCAGTTCCTGAATCGTTGGGATATCTGCATACTCACAGATGGGGGATACAAATTCCACCTTGTACTCATCACCGGCAGAACCGCCGCCCTTTTTCACTGCAACAATACTGGAGTCATACATGACCTTCCACTTTCTTCCCTGTTCGTCCCTGACACTGTATTCCTCATAATAGCCGCCATCGTAATGGGGTTCCTGCCCCAGATACTTTCCAATTACCTCTGCCGCCCTTTTTCTGGTAAGACCGGTCAGTTCTATTTCAATCCCGAATTTCTGCTCCCGTAAATCCATCGACATTCCCGCTTAGCGGCCTCCTGCATTACCAAACAGCTTCTCCTTATATTCCGGTGCATGGACCATCAGGTTGTATCTTTCGTTGCCGCACTTATAGAGGCACACACCTCTCTGGGGATAACGGATCAGGTTGTACTCACTCTTCTCAAGCTGCAGGGTATCGATGTAAAATCTGGCATCGATATTTCCGGCATTGAATAAAAAGGCATGTGTCGGAATGGAAAACAGCGGTTTTGTATATTCTCTGATACCGTCAATATTAAAGTCCTCCAGATTCTGGCTGGCGAGAATGACTGCACTTTCCTTTTTACGGACACGTTTCATGAAGTTGCGGATGTATTCCACCGCTGTCAGGTTAGTCAAGAACAGATAAAACTCATCGATGCTGGCGGCAGTATATCCATTGGTAAGCAGTTCATTGGACATGTAGGAAAGAATGTTAAACAGCATGGCATCCTTCACATTTCTGCTTGCCTGCAGCAGCCCTTTAACACCGAATGTCAGGAAGCTGCTGTCCGTGATGTTGGTATGTCCGTCAAAAAATTTGGACTCCGCTCCTTTACACATGGAGTGAAGTCCTAAACAGATCTCCTGCAAAAGCTCTGCGGTATACAGTTCTTTCTTCTTGGCATCGTAGTGCCTGTATTCCTCTTCCATCAGATCATAAAGATCTGAAAGGATGGGGTAATCCGTAGGTGTCAGCTTACTAAAGTCCGTATCATCCCGGATATTCCACTTCTCATACAGCTTTCCTAACATGATTTCAATGGTATCAATCTGGCTGTCCGTGAAATTCTTGTAGGTACCAAAAAAGTCCTTTAAGAAAGAGATGTGCTGGCTTAATCTGGAGGAACAGCGGAATGTATAAGGTGCATCCGTGTCCTCCGGGCTTCCGTTCTCATCCCAGGTCTTTGGCTCCAGCACGTTGATGATATACTCTCCGCTCATCAGATCCACAAAGCATCCACCCAGATTGTTTGTAAGGTCTATGTATTCATGCTCCGGATCAAGGCAGATGACCTTCATGCCGGATTGCCTTAAAATGGTCAGTATCAGCTTTAACAGATAGGACTTTCCCTGTCCGGAGTTTCCAAGGATCAGGATATTGGCATTTGTCTTGTCATCGGCTCTCTGGTTAAAGTCCACAATGACATTGCTCCCAAACTTATCCCTGCCGATATAAAAGCCATTCTTATCTGTCTTGCCGGAATAGTTAAAGGGGAACAGATTTGCCACACTGGAGGCAGGGAGTGCCCGTTCAAACTGCTCTCGGAACACATTTCTTCCTGCCGGGTGGACACACAGAAAGCCCTGTTTCTGGCGCAGCAGGAGCTTGTCCACATTTAGCTTGGAACGGATTAATTCTGTCAACACCTCCGTCTGCAACAGCTTCAGCTTTTCCATATCCGGTGCAGACAGTTCAAGAAACACAGCGGTGTGTAAAAGCGGCTCCCTGTTCCTGTGCATGGTGGAAATGATGGTTGTCACATCCTGCAAGTTGCTTGCTGCGGTAACCGTTTCCTGTAAGTTCTCTGTGTTCCCCTGTTTCATGCGGTTCTTGTTGGCCGCATTGCTGATAATCTTTTTCTCCTCTGTCGGTGTCACCTGTCTGGTGTAGATTCTTAAGGTAACACCATCCTTTTCCCCAAGGTGTCTTAAAATCGCCTGTTCATCCGTGGCTGTCGGGTATTCACGGAGTGCCCAGACACTCCGGTAGGTATTTCCACAGATATAGTGATCCGTATAAAACTGGATAACGGATGGGGCAATCATATCCAGAAACCCTTTCAGCTTTGCCTCTGCTGTGGATTCTGTTTCCCTGTTTTTCTTTCTGTTTTTATTCATTTAAAATAATCCACCTTTCTCCGTCAAATTCCTCGAATTTTTCGGTTGTCACATTCTGCTCAAAATACACTGCAAGGATTCTTTTGATATCCTCTTCCTCTGCCCTCTTGGATGTAAATCCCTGCTCTGCCAGCATCTTTTCAATGCGGTTTAAGTAGGAAAAAATTTCATTTTCCTTCTTTTCACGAAGCCTGATGATCAGCAGAAACTCCCTTGCTGTTGCCATCTGTACCTGCATGCGGTCTAAGTAATTTGCGTCCTTTTCCAGCAGCTTTCTTACCACAGTATTGGTTTCTTCCTCCATCCGCTTCTTCAAATATCTTTTGTTGTCCTCAAAATTCTCTCTGGAATTTAAGCACATCATTTCGATTTCCGTGATGCCCTTAAGCACCGTCATCAGTCCATAAATTCTGGCTGACAGACTCTCCTCCGACAGCACGGAAATGTTGCTGGGCTGGATTAAAAAGTAAACCAGCTCCTCATTCTTGTATGTTCGGATACTGTAATCCGTCACTTCGCTGGTTCCCATCAGTTCTCTGGTGGATTCCATGTTCTTTTTACTCATCCGGTGTGTACCTCCATTCATATTGCTGCTGATCCATGAAAAAATAAGCACAGGCATACCGGATAAAATCCATAATGGTCGTATCCTCCACCTGTATGGTCAGAAAGGCATAGGCTCCTGCAATGACTAACGGAAACCACACCCCTGCATAGGCAAACGCAAACACAGAGAATAAAATAATGATTCCGACAATGGCTAAGTCCTTTAAACTCCACAGCCACATGGTTGCCTTTGCCTTCAAGTTATCGGGATAGATATACATCCTCTTCCTCCTCTCCCATTTTTCGTAAAAAATAAGCGATGCCGCATAGAATAAAATCCACACATGGCACCGCCACACTGTTTCCCAATGCTCTGTATCTTGCACTGTCACTTGCTCCCGGTATGTCTGTCCAGTAATCCGGAAATCCCATCAGCCTTTCGCACTCCAATGGTATAAGTCTTCGTACCAGACTGCTCATATCTACAATGCATTTGCCTTGGTCCACATATTGGTTACTGATCATCTTCTCATCCCCGGCACACAGACTTCCTATGACCTCTTGGTATGGTTTTCGCTCATTTTCCGGAGCAAACACACAATGCCTGTCTTCTGTGGTCAGGGTATAACTGATGCCCTGCTGGTACCCACATCCGTTTCCACCATTCTTTTCCTTCCGGTTTATAATTTTTCCGGCAATGCAGAATGGTTCTTTATTAACGGCAAGGGGTGTATTGTTTCCTCCTGTACCTAGTGCTGATGTAATGGTCTGGGCAACCTCCACAGGACCGGTATACCGGGTGTCTGGTCCGTGATTGTCAAACAGTATCGGCTGGTTATTTCCTGCCATGCCTGCCGCTGCGGTAATGGTCGGACAGTACCCGATTCCGATTTCCACATTCCCCTGACTGGTTGCCATGATAATGGGCGGATTGGAACGTCCGTGTGCAAGCAGGGTTCCGCTTTTATTTTCATGCACATCCATCCGCTCTCCGCCCTGATCTAACAGGCAGATTACATAGTCTTTTCTGGCACTTGCCCTGCCTGCATCAGCAGTGCCTGTTTTAAAATAGCAGGCAACACCTTTCCTCTCTTCTCGCTTCTTCTGATAATTCCTCCACACGCTGTCGGACTCAAATAGTATTTCACCGGCACTGTGTCCTCCAAAATCTGCGACAAGGAAGATGCGATTTCTTCTCTGGGGGACACCCCAAAATTGAGCGTCCAATACTCTCCAAGCAACAGAGAATCCTTCTCCCATAATAAGCCCGGCAGGAGTCCATGCCCCTCCCGGCGGTCCAGGTATAGATACGTCTGCCTCTTTGATGCGGCAGACCTCTTCGAGGACTGTGTGGAAGTCGGCTCCGTGTGTTTCTCCACTGGAGAAGGCTCCCGGCACGTTTTCCCAGAGCATATACCGAGGTCGAATAAACTCATCTGTCCGTCTTCTATGGTTTCTCATCCTCCTTCTGTCCTGTTTTCTCATTTCTTTTACAATCCGTACCTGTTCCATGAATAAGCCGGACCTCTCCCCTGCAAGCCCCTCTCTCTTGCCCGCCACGGATAAATCCTGACAGGGGGAGCCTCCTGCTATCACATCTACCACCGGCAGATTTGCCCCATGCAGTTTCGTAATATCCCCCATATGCTTCATCTGCGGAAAGCGGTATGCTGTCACCGCCATCGGAAAGGGTTCTATCTCGCTTGCCCACACGGGACGGATATCATTCATGGTAGCTGCCAGCGGAAATCCGCCTATCCCATCAAACAGACTTCCTAATTTCAACTCTGTCATAGCACCACCTTATGCTGCCACTGCCTTCACGACCGTTCTGGTCATATTGATGGCGGTCTGGGCTGCATACACACTGCTCATGATGTTGGTCTTGGTGCTGGTATCCAATCCGAACTGTCCTGCAATACGAGGCACCTCTGTGCTGGATAACATGAGTCCTAAACCTAACAATGGATGGTCTTTAAATACCATAAGTCCTGCGGTTAAGATAGTGGACTGCAAAAACGCAGTGATACAGATGCCAATGACCTGCTTGCACCACTGGATAAATCCATCTATGTATCCTCTGGGAACAGAGAACATATAAAGGCTTCCAACCGCTATCTGGATTAAGAGGATTCCACCTCTTTTTAAGTTGGCAAAGAACACTTTGATTACTGCATAACCCATCATGACTGCACAAAAAGTCATCAGAATGGGATTTCCGATTCCCGGAAAAGATGCAGACATTAACACCTGCTGTGCTGTCAGACCAATGCTTTCTGCATTGGTAATGCCCGTAATCGCCGAACCGAACGTTCCTTGCAGGGATACACACAGCGAGTACAGGTTGACCGGTACTACCGTGAACAGACTTACCGCCATAAAACCTTTGATATAATTCATGGCAGTGTCTTTTATGCTTCCCCTGCCTCCCTGATACTCAATGGCACACTCAAAGGCTCCTACCACAAGTCCGACACCAAACAGTGCCCAGCCAAGGTAACTAAAAAAAGTGGTAACTGCGTTTACCCAAGGCAACTCAAACAGTTCCACTCCCATGTTATTCATCATCACAAAGAAATCATTTAGAAACCCTATGATTTTCCCATATATCCAGTCAAGTATCTGGTCCAGGATAGTCTCGGCCACAAAATCAAATATAAACATAGCTTGCCTCCTTCCTGTTTATTGCTCCCTATGTACCCATCTGTATGGTACAGTCCTGTTCTGCCTGCGCCATTACCATATCCTGAAATACAGACATATAATTTTCTAAAGTGTCTGCAACCTTCTGGTACTCTGCCGCACCCGGACGGAACACATACCAATCGCTTTTTCCACTATCTGTCCAGATATGGGGATTGACTCCCTCCTTAAAATTAGGATTGCTTACCTTCTGTTTTCCCCAGATATCCGAAAATTGAAGAAGAATACTATCTACCACTCCTTCTTTTCTGTTGATAACAGATGCCTTTATGCCTGCATAATGGTCACTGACTCCAAGGGTTACAAACTCCACTCTGGCTCTTAAATCTCCGCCAATGGTTCCATAGCACATACGACCTACATATTTCTGGTCTTTTAAAATGGCACTGTCTCCCATAATCTTTTTCAGTTCCGATTCAAAAAAATTCATTTCCGCTTACCTCATTTTGGACATAAAAAAACTATCCTGCCTGATAAAGCGGATAGTTTTTAATAATGTATTTTATTTTGTTTTATAGCATCAGGAAAGGTTCATTGTCTGGCTTTCATTGCATTCCTGCTCCAAAGCCTGATGCTCTGTAATAATCTGACAGCAGTAATCGTTTAAGTCCGGGATATCATTTAACAAGGTTTCCCATAGCGTTTCCTTATCAATTTTACCATAGTTATGAGCCACCACATTTCTTAATGCTTTTATCTGATTCCAAGGTACTTTGTTATATGCACTCTTAAATTCATCCGTAAAATGTGTTGTCAGTTCTCCTATCTGCAATACACAAAGTGCTACCGCATTCTGGTAAATAGAGTTGGAAACGAAGATATCATAATCCCTTCCAAACGTATCCATTGTATGATTGATTTCTGCGCAATAATCTCTGATATGCATTAAGATATCTATATTTCTACTGCCCTGCATATAGCATCACCTCATCCTTCTTTATACTCTCAAGAAATTCATCTGACAGACTTCCTGTAGTCAGTACATCTACTTTTCGTCCTAATGCATCCGACACTTCCGTATAAAAACCGCATAAGGCAAACATTCCTTTCAGGTTCCCTTTTTCAATACGGATGTCTATGTCACTCTGTTCATCAAAATCTCCTCTGGCAAAGGAACCGAACAGATATACCTGTGCAATCTGATATTTCTCCGCAATAGGTGTTACGATATTTTTTATTTCATCAATCGTATATGTTTTTACTTCCATTCTGCATTCCTCCTCTCACTATAATTATACCCGTCTTCTTGATAAATGTCTATGGATAGCCCTCTTTTTTGGGCAGTTTTCCCTTTCCTACATTCCAAGAATTGTCCAGATATAGGCAGGTGCGGTCAGGGTAAAGACCAGACAGGCAAACAGAATTGCCGGAGCTGCCCATTCAAACTGTCCGTGCTTTCGGTAATCAAAATATGCGGTTCCCAGCTTTGCAAAAAAGAATACTGCAAGGATCAAATCAATCGCAGGGAATACAACCTTGTTTACCACCGTCTTAATCTGCGCGGAGGCATCCTTCCATGTCCCCTCAATAGCTCCTGCCACATCTCCTGTTCCGGCTGCACATACCGTAGTGCCAAACATAAGGGAACACACAAGTACCAGCATTACCATCACTAACCATTTCTTTTTCTTCATTTCTCTTCCTTTCTCCTTTCGGTACAGAAAAAGACTGCCCGTAAGCAGTCCTTTTCCACTTGTTTTTAGTTACATTGTTATCTGAGGTGTCTGCGTCTGCTCCTGAAAAAGCTCTGCTACCTCATAGATATTGGGGTTCTCATAGAACCTTAAATCTCCTCTGAATCCTATCTTCAGATGGCTGAATTCTTCTCCAAGTTTCCGAATTTCCTCCGGCGCTCCGCCAGAGAACTCCTGATTCCATATCACCCAATCCCCATTCTGGTATCTTGGGGATAACTCCAACACCACATATTCTTCCGGTACAAACTTTGGATATCTCCTTGGAAGTCCGTTTGCATCATAGTAAAGTTTTCCTTCTTCCATGACCGTTAACTCCATTAGTCTTAAGGCATCCTCCAAGGAAGTGCAGAACCAGCATTCTCTATCCTTAAATTTTCTTATCCTCCCATCCTGTAAAATAGGCTCTATGTTCTCCCTTTTTGTGTAGTGATAGATCAGTCCTTTTGGTCTGTCGATTCTTTCATACGCCATTCAATATCTATGCCCTTTCTGTATCCTGCGAACTTTGGGCCATCGGCACAAATTCGCGTGTGAAAAATCTTTTATATATGGATTTTTCACACTGTTACCTTGCCCTTTGTGGTGCTATGTGCCAGTCATCCCATAAATCTCCCGATATCTGTACGGAGTCTGTCAGATTCACACTGAGCATTCCATCCGGTGTCCAGCAGTCCAGTAAGTATGTGTAGACCGTATAGGTACCATTCGGCATCCACACAGGAGTGAAATGTGTTCTTCGGTTATAGGTGGAATAATGGTTATTCCGAAACTCAAACCCTGCATGGTACCCGCTTCTTGTTCTGTCTAGCAATCTCCAATAGGTCTTATAATAAAACTCCGGGAAATAACTGACTGCTGTCTGCGGTGGTGTGGTTGCCGAGGACTGGCCTGTGGATACACTGGCATTTACACTGATGTTCACACCATAGCCACTCTTGATAGTGGTAGCTGTTGCAGTAGGGGATTTGGCATCCGTAGTAAGATCCATTGTTGCTGATAGGGATGCCGAATATCTGTCCAAGCTAAACTCCCACCAGCCTTCGTCCACGTACTCTCCCTCATCTTCCCAATATCCATGACTGCTTTCACAGTCTTCCTTACACTCTTCCGTATGGGAACCTGTTTTCCATTTCCAATCACTATGCCATACCCATTTTTCTTTCCACCAAGGCCTCCATACACTCCATGACGCACTTGTCTTCTGCGGATTTGCAGGAATAATGGCATTGCCTGCATTGTAGGAATCATTTCTGTCATCCGCTACCGGATTGGGCGGTGGATTCCTATCAAGGTCTACGATGTTGGCAGTAATCGTTCCCTTACTTGCACTGCCTCCTCCGCTGACACTCACGTTTATGGTGATATACTGTTCCGTAGACGGTGTATGCCATTTCACCCACACAAGCTGCTGTCCGTCCTCCGGATAATACACATTGTTTACCGTGTAGTTCCTTCCAAGGATACTAAACGTTACACTTACCGGATGGTCGGGATCGCTCTGCCCTCCACTTATGGTGACGGTTGTTACCACATCCGTGTCTACCCGGTACTCATAATCTGCCGCAATCACTTCCGGTGTTACCACCTCATTAAACCTTACAATACCAAGTCCTAATGAACCGATAATCTCATCATCTGAGACCTTCTGGTTCTTACCGCCACCCCAAGCCGGATATCCCAGGTCTGAGGTTTCCAAAAACATGGCGAGGGGCAGATTTTTATGCGTCAGAGACGTCAGCTTCTTTCTTAACATACCACCTCTGACCTGGTTATACATTGCTGCTTCTGTAGCGGTGAATGCAGTTCGTACTCCTTCAAACGTCACATACGCAATAGGTTCCAATAACAACTTATAGTCCCCACCTATCAACGTATCATAGTTCATCCCCACATATCCTGCGATACTTCGTATGACCTGCTCATCTGTAAAATAACTTTTGATAGCGGCTAGACTTGCACTGCCGGAGGATGTGGTAATAATTTTGGGCAGAGACTGGGTAGGATTGATATAACTGTAACTTCCTGTATCCGGTGTTAATACTGTTCCACTCCGGTACTGACTTTTACAGACCTTTCCAAACTGTACTCTAATATCGTTCGGTTGTTTGTTTGTCAGGTCTATGGACGCACTTACTGCACTTCCGTCACTGGCACTAACCACTGTGACTCTGACTCCTTCATCTCCGGTATTCCAGAAGTTTGTGTCCGTACCTTCTCCTAATCCTCCACCGCCATTGTTAATGTTTCCATTGCCTTCGGCATGCACTGTCATGGGTGAGAGTGTAGATAGGATTAACAAAAAGGTCAAGACTAATAACTTAAATCTTTTCATGTTGCCTCCCTTCTAAATGCAGAAAATCACCTGCTGTTGCAAGCAAATTTCTGCATGAAAAAAGCACAGCGTTTTTTGCTGTGCCTCTTTCTTGGTATCCCTAATCCATGATACCTACCTTATTTCCATTCTCATACATATCGTCTGCCACGGTACCGCTTCCACCGCCACCGTTATCTACAACCCATCCAAATCCTTCAATGTAAATCATACCATCTTTGGTATCTCCGGTTTTCGGAGTATCATCCACAAGCGGTTTCGTCCCTTCCGGCTCCTCATACTCTGGTGGTGTATCCGGCTTTGTAGTATCCGCATCCTCTGTTAAGGCAGGCGGCTCCTCCGGCTTTTCATCTTCCGTTTTTTCAGGCGTTTGCTGGATTTCCTGCTTTCCGCTCTCCACGCCATTCTCTGTTTCTGTTTCGATGATTAACTCCTTTGTTTCCTCTGTGCTTTCCGTTTCTTTCTGCACCTGCCCGGTTTCTTCCGTATCCACCATAAGCTCAACCTCTTCTGTAGGTTTACTCTCTTTAGGTAACTCCTGCACCGGTTCCTTGTAAAGCACCCTGCTGATTCCGAAAATCAATAATACGCTCACTGCTGCGAGTCCTGCGATGATAAGTCTTTTCTTTGTACTATCTTTCATAGCAATCCCTCCTGTATGTAGTTTTTAAATTTCTTTTTGTCAATCCCCAACCTAACACACAACTTTGCAGAAGTCTATCAAAATGTAATAGGTTGCACGATATCTGTAACATCTTACTAAAATTTCTCTGTATAGGCTGCCCGAACCTTTAGATTTATTGACATATTGGTGATGATCTTTCCGGCAAATCTTACCGGCACCTCCAGTCTGATGGAGGCATCTGCATAATAGGAGCTGCCTCCTGCACCAAGAGCAGTATTGGGGATGGATACCGAAAGATTGCTCAAACGGTACTCCATCTCTCCTCCGTTATTGATTCGAACATATCCCGCCCCGTCCTCTTCCAGACCGAGTAAAAAACACATCCTGCTGTAAATATCCCCATAGTCCACTGAGGCTGAGAAAGATTCCCCATCCGGCTCATAGCCTGCGGCATATCCTTCCCTTACACTGTGGTAAACCTCGTTATAGTTGTCATTGACTGTGGATATTACAGCAGACTCCATTGCATCCTTAATACCTGCAGCGGTAATCACAAGGCGCATGTATTCTGCAACTCCAAGGATAATAATCAGCATGCAGATGGTCACTGCCACCACTAACGGCATCATATTTCCTTTCCGGTCTTTTAACAGGGTGACAGTCTTTTTCCTTAACTTCCTCATTTCCAGTACACCTCACTCTTTCCTGAGGCTCTTGCTCGGATGGTTATCGGAAACGAACCAAAGTTTCCAAACAACCCTAAGTCCTTTTGCATAGTAACGGTAACCGTTACCTCTTCATTTAATTGCAGATTCCCGGTTCTTGACCACTGCACAGTCGGGTGGATTCCTGTTCTTTCCTCCAAGACTCTCTGCCTGTTCGAAGTCTCGCTTCCTACCCTTCCGCTGATCTCAGCCTCTCTTACCAATTCATCTGCAAAATTGTCTACCTGCATTTTGGTGATAAAGATGGGGAATAACCTTACGCCAAGTGCAATCACTAACATGACACACAGCACCATGACTGCCACATCAATGTACCCCTCTCCCCTCTTATCACGCAGTATTTTCCTTATCTGTCTCATTTATACCTCCTGCTAGAACAAGGTTCCCATAGACCTGATGATTTCATAGATGATGATGGCGAAGTAGGTTGCCAGAAAACACATCAGCATGGCAAAGGAATACACTCTTATTTTGGGTGGTATCTTGGCTGTCTTCGCTTTCAGTCTCTGAAGCTCCGCCTGCTTAAAATCATGGGTTAACATCTGGAAGTACACGGCTCCGTCATCTCCTCTTAACACACCGATGAGACCTCTGACCACATCCGATAACTGTGGGGAATTGAGCCTTGCCTCAAAACGGGTTAAAGCTGCCTCATAACTGCTGGAGCGCATATCCGCACACACAATATCCAGTTCTTTTCTGAAGGCTGCCCCGGCATTTTCCTTGTAATGCTCCAGCATGGAAAGCACATCCCTGCTGTTTTTCAGTTCCTGCGTGATAGTAGATACAAAGCGGTATAACTCTTCCTCTATCTGCTCCCTTTTTTCTTTCAGCATTTCATCTGCCTTCTGGATTTCCTTGTAATAAATCATGATTCCTAAGAGAATTACAAATAAAGCAGCCAGCGGAAACACATACAGTGCCGGAATAATCAGCAAAAAGACACTTCCGGCTTTTAAATATGCGTATGCGGTATAGACTTCCGGTGTCATGCCAAGCCCGGAGGCTCGAAGCACATTTGCCATCCGATTTTTCTTGTAATCATTCATACGGATGTACTTCGCAATCTTCACGGCTCCATCCATATAAAAGACATCCAATGTCTTGGATAACTGTTTACTTTCCTTGCCGGTATCCATCATTACCCTGCTGGTCTTTAAAGTCGGCAGGTGCAAAAGTCCGGAAAGCAGCAGAAAGAGACCTACAGAAAAGGTCAAAAACACACAAAATAATATCAGATTCATACTGCCTCCTTTCTACGATCTGTACTCTATCGGTTTTGTCAGTTTAATGACATGGGCTGTGGATACAAATATCACAATAGCGGCAATACTGAGCATAATCTGCCCTACCACCGTGTGCATCAGCGTGTGGTACCAGTCCTTATTTAAGAAATACAAAAGGGGAATGTTACCTACAACGAGTGCTACCATCGTGATAAATTCTTTCCTTGGCTCCATGACCATATATTCCAATTCTGCATTTACAATACGCATGTCAGACAGCTTGGTCACAATGGGTGTCAGCGTTGTCTTTAGTGACCTGTCATAGAGGCAGGATTTTAAGGTATCCACCCATTCCTTAAACACATCATCTGCTATCCTTGTTCTAAGTTCATCCAAGGCCGCCTCCAAGTCCGGATCAATCAGACGAATTCTTGACACAAAATCCTGAAAGATGTTCTTTACCGGCGGATTTAGGTATTCCAGATTCTCTTCCACCGAAGTTAAGATATCCTCACTTCTAAGGTACGCTGTAGTAATGATGGACAGTGCTGTTTCCAGTTCTGCCGACACATCCTTTTTAAAGTGGGATTCAGTCAGCTTAATGTACCAGAAGGGCAGGAACATAAACCCTACCGCTGCTACGGGTACCAGAAAGAAATTTCCAAGCATGGCTGCCCCGGCGGCACCGACAGCAAATAAAACCAATGATACCGTACATAAAAACGGGAAGGTATTTTCCCTGTCGGTAGCCTTGAGGATACTCTGTATCTCTTCCACTTCTCTTCTTAGTGCTGACTTTTTCTTTCTCTGCGTCTGCTCTAAAATCTCCTCTCGGATGCCTTTGGGTCCGGAAAGCAGCCTCTTTAAAATATTACCGGTAAAATCCGTAAGATTAATGCCCAGCAATAAAAATAAGCCTATGATGATACCCATACAGGCCATTACCTGCATTGTCAGCATACGCTTGCACCTCCTCCCGTAATTTTATTTAACACTTCCCTGGGCATTCCGTTTTCAAGGAACCTCTTTTTTAAGCTCTCTGAAATACCACACACCTTTTTATGGGTTCCGTTGATGATGAATTTATCTCCTTCCACCCGGTTTTCCGTAATCTCATAACGGAACAGGGAATTAAAATGTCTCTTTCCATCAGGTGCGATTTCACACTCCATGATTTCCATGAGCCTTCTTTTCTTGTTCTCAAGCTGCTTGGTAAATACCACGATGGGGAATGCCTCGGTTACCAAATCCATCAACACCTCATCATCCATATCGTATTTTCTCTTACATAAGGTTCTCATTCGGCTATAAGTGGATTCACAACTATTACTGTGAATGGTGGTAAGCACGGTATGCCCGGTTCTTGCAGACTCCTGCGCTGTATATGCTTCCGAGCTTCTCATCTCTCCCACACAGATAATCTCTGGGTTAAAACGTAAGGCCATATCAAGAAGCATATCCTGATCGATGTTCTGCTTTTCATTTTCGCTGAATCTGGTCAGGGTATGGATGATGCTGTTGGTTACCTTTCCATCCTTCTCCCTGACAAGAGCCAGCTCCCTGCTTCCGTTCTCAATGGTAAAGATGCGCTTGTTATCGGGAATGGTAGTAAGGAGCCACCCTGCCAAAGTTGTTTTGCCGGAGCTGGTGGCACCTGCCACACAGATACTGATTCCATAACGCAGACATTCTGCCAGAAAATCCAGCATTTCATCGGTAGCGGTTCCTCCATCCACAAAGTCACTCTTTTTGAGACTCTGGGGATTTACGATTCGGATGGAAGCTGCAATACCTACATCCTCATCCACAAGAGGTGTCTTTAATACCGCAATACGGATATTTTTACTCAAATGCCCAAGGACTGCCGGAGATGCATTGTCAAGTACCATGCCGGACACATGGAGCATTCTTCGGATCACATTGATGGCATGCTCCGGTGACTCAAAGTGTTCCTCCATCTTCTCACATCTGCCATCGCTGTACTGCACCTCAATATCCCTCCATGAGTTGATGTCGATTTCCTCAATGCCTGTTCCGAATATGTACTTGGTTAAAAAAGAAAACTCTGCCATTTCCGTATAAAGGTCATCGATTAGCTCTTCCCTTGTTTTGCCTTTGACAGTGATGCGGTAATCTGCTATGTACTTTGAGATGTATCTCTTGACCTGCTGTTTTACCTCATCGTTCCCGCCTTCCACCATGAGGGTGGAATACTTGCTGGAGATATACTCCTGCACTTCCTTTAACACATCGGAGAATGCCCTGCCTTTTTCCTCCGGGGAAAAAAATAAGTTCTGGTTATTTCCCATCATACACCGAACACCTCCTTGCTGATTTTCTCTATCTCTTTTCTAAATGCCCGGCTCTCCTTCAGTCCAAGTTCTGCCAGCATATCTCCCTCCAGATACTGTGTTTCTACTTCCCTGCTGTTGGGAATCTGAAAGGAAACGGAGCCCAGCACCTGTTCCATGTGACTGCTGGCCTCCCGCTGTTTTACATTGGATGCCACCTTAAGCTGCTTGTCCGCATCCCATTTGTTGTCACGAAGCAGTGGCAACTGTGAGGACAGATAACTGATGGATTTTAAATCACAGTTTACCAGTCTTAAGACCATATCCGCTTCCATCAGTGCCACCGCCGACAATACATCCGAAGCAATGGTGCTTCCGCAGTCAATAATGACAAAAGGGGCCACCTCTCTTGCCTGCTCAATCAATTCCACAGCCTGTGTCTGGTCATACGGTGGATAAGTGAACACATTCTCACCCTTTAACATCCCCACCATGCTTAAGTAATCATTCTTTCTGTAGAACATACAGTTTTTCTTAATCAGGTTTTCTGTCACATGGGTGGCAGCAAGGATGCTCCCCAGGGACTTTTCCCCTTCCAAGTCCCCAGCTGCACAGATGCAGGGCAGGGGCGGCGTGGTCATGTCTGCGAAAATTAACAGTACATTTTTCTTTTTTCTGGCAAGATAATCTGCCAGCTTCACGGAAACAGTGGTTTTGCCGGAGGATGGACTCCCCCATACGGCAAGCACACCGCCCTGCACATCTGCCTGTTCCTCATCAAATCCTGTATTTCTCGTAAACAGAGAGTTCTGTTTAAAGTTCACGTTCTATTCCTCCCCATCTATAGTTGTTTCTTCTTCCTCTGTGGTTTCCTGACTGTCTGCATTCATAACAGGCTGACCATCTTCCTCAGTTGCACCGTCTTTCTGTAAGGCTTCCTCTTCTGCCGCTTTTATTTCATCCAACACCTGTTCCTGTGCTTTGATAAACTCCGAAGCTTTATCCGCATCACCACGGAACACCAAAGATAAATGGATTTCTCCCTCGGCTTCCAATCTGGCAAGGAGTTTGCTCTGCTCCGGTCTTACCAGAATGGTTACGGTAGAAGGCAGTTCCTTTTCATCTTCCTCTGACAACTTTTCCCCGGTGTTGGCATCATAGCCGGATTTGGCAGTCACCGCGATAACCTCCACGTATTTCAGTTCCACAGGGATTACGGTTTCTCCACTACCAAGGTAATCCGGTGCAATGACGGATACGATATCCCCACTCTTTAACTTGCCGGACAAGCCTTCTGCAAAGGTATTGATGGTAATGGACATGGCCTGTTTTTCCCCATTTAAGCTGTAAAGATATTTGTTCTCTGCGGCAGGTTCATCGGAAATCTTATCCGTAAGAATGTAATCTCCTGCATACACAGTTGTGGTCAGATATTTTCCCTCCACATCTGCAATATTTCTTATCACGTTTTCCGGCAGGTTATGATTTCCTACCTCTACCTCGTCCAACATACTTCTTGTAATCTCTTCGCCCTCATTTACCTGCCTATTGAAACGGACAATGGTAACCTTCTTGGATAAGCCTGCATTGACAAGGGGTGTAATGGCAAAGCAGATAATCAGGGACACTGCAATACAGAAAATCCCCAGCACGGTTCGATTCTTAAATAATTTCATTTTGCGATTCCTCCTAATAATTTGTTCTTACCTTTGTATATTTCTTGCGGTTCTTACATACTGCAGCCACTACACCAGTGATAACTGCCAGCACACCGGCTACTACTAACATTTTTTTCATGATTACCTCCAATTCTTCACAAAAAAGACACCGCATTTTTTACGGTGTCCTCTAAGTTCATCTATTACATTGTCATATTCGGTTCGGACAACTCCTGCTTTTCTGACATTACCATGTCATATGCAGGCTTTAAAATCTGTTCGAACCTTGCAGTTATATACCTCTTATAAAAGGTTTTCTGCAACTCGGTAATAAAGGGTACTTCCTCAATAAACCCTTTTATCTGCTCCAAGTTAATTTTCGGAACCATTCTTTGTATTGCGGCATTGCATTCCGGCTCCTCTGCCGACATAAGAAAATCATAGTAATTGATTTTTCTTCCGTCTAACTTAATTGCTGATGTTGGAAATTGGTATACCCTGGCATTCATCACATCTTCATTTACCAGTGCCTGTTCCATAATCCTCTCGTCTGCCTGCGGCAACAGACAGCTTCCGCAGTCATAAACCGGAGCAATGCTTGCCTCTTTTGTGGAATCATCATACAAAAAGCCCCAGTTTCCATTGTGCCTATCAAAATTTCCAAGCAGGGCATCTACCACAAAGACATTAAAGAAGTGCTGCATCAAAAGGGACGGTTCCACATACTGCTGTTTTTCTATGGTATCCATAATGTCTGCCAGTTCTGTTCCGCTTCCTCCGGATTCGGAATCCAGAATGGTATTTTTTATGGAGCAAAAGTCAAACAACCGATATCCTTTCTCAGTAAAGTCCCGGCATGCACATACTACCTTCACTTTCCCGCTTACTTCATAGGTTCCAAGCAGGGTTTCCTGTGCCTTGATGCCAACCATGTTAAAAATACTGCTTGCTATATGCTCGCTGATACAACTGTTCGTATAGGACAGCTCTGTCGGCTTCGCAGCACCGGACGGTGGAAACTTAAGCATATACTCTCTTCCGTTATATTCCACTGCAATCTTCTTTCCGTTAGCACCATTGTATGCTCTTCCTAAAATCTTCTTGCAGTTTGTAAAATCAATCGTTCCTGTCATGTTTTCCTCCGAAAAGATACTTGTTTCGCAAAAATTCTGCATGTTCCCGTGTAATTGCTCCATCATTAATCTCTGCTATGTTAATGCTTCCGTACAGTTCTCCCCACAGGCAATCCAATAAATCGGACTTAGTTTTCAGACCTTCCTTGTAGGCATCTAAATCGTGCTGCAGATATTCCGGCAGGCCATACTCGTAGGCACGTTCCCTTTCTGCATTCTGTATTGCTGCAACTGTCAGCATCTCCATGGAAACGCCCAATACCTTTGCTAATTTATATACCGTTTCTGCACTGCATTTTTCCAGTCTGGTTTTTCCACTGCATATATCATTCAGTGTAGCGTGAGGAATACCTGCTTCTACTGCAAGTCGGTATTTTGTCATGTTCTGTTTCTTTAATAACCTTTCTACCATTTCCTCTTCCTCCTCTCTATCTATTATATCGGCATACCGAAATATTATCAATAGAAAGTAAAAAGTTTTTGCAGGGTTTTAGAAATGCCATTTTACAAAAACATAAAGACACTTATAACCATCCCGACAAGCAGGAAAGGAGCAAGCGGATATGCCTGTTCCTTCTCTGCTACACAATTTAGTTTTCTTATTTTCCTTATGCACTGCCTTACTACATGAAACAGTAACAGAAGACTCAGTGCCATAAGAAGTCCTGCAAGGGTCCGTTCAAACCCAAACACCAATCCGCAGGCTCCTGCCAGTTTGATATCGCCTCCTCCAATACCTCCTACAGTGATTCCTGCAATGAGCAGCGGTAATGCCACAAGAAGTCCTGTCAGATAAACAGGCTCCGGTGGAAGCAGGCTTACCCCGGCGATAAGTAGCGGCATCCAGTCCGGAATCATCCGCTTTCGGATATCAGAGACTGCTGCCAAAGACAGAACGAGAAAAAATAGGGTAAGCCTTATCATCCCTTCCACCTGCTACATTCCCATGCTCATGCCGGCGGATTCTTCCTGCTCCATGCCCTCTTCCGGCTCATCCTGATCAAGCACCGGTGTGAGAACACTCTCCTGATAAGCTGTTTCTACTGCCATGTCAAACTGCTGTTTCATGGACTTATCTGCAAAATACACGGAATCCTTATACTGCTCTGTGTGGGGCATCTTGGTTCGGGGCATTGTCACGGTAAGACCATAGTCATCCTGCTTAATCTTCACATTGCGGATCGTCATAATGCCTGCCACATTTACATCTGCATTGGCAAGCACACCTCTCTCCGGGTTATGCTCTGTGATGGTTACCTTAAAGGGTACCTGCTGTTCCATATTCTCTGTGTTATTTGTATTTTCCTGTGTAGCTGCATTTCTGGGCATACTCTCTTCCTCCTTCTTTCTCTGGTATTAACCGGCGTAGTTAAACATTTCCTGAATTCTTCTGGTAAGGGTAGGCATTACCACATCACCGAAGAGGGCATACAAACCGGCAAGCAAAAGGGCACCGATTACCACCGCAATCAAAATCTTAACTGCGGTATCCACATAGTTTTCTCCCTTCTTATCCTTTAACAGCATTGCCGCCTTTGCCACGGTTACCTTCATGTTTCCTGCTACCTTGTTCATCATCTTTCTCATTGATTTTTCCTCCATGTAATTTCATTTTATTTTTGTTATTTGGGTTTCTTACATACCGGTCATGTCCATTGCCTGACCTTCCGGTGCCTGCTGCATTTCATGATGCTTTGCCATACTGTTCTGACTCTGGGTAAGCGCCTGTTCATAGGCACCAAGGACTGCATCATTTAACTGCTTTCTGCATTCCGGTGTAATAGGGAAACAGATATCTTTATACTCATTCCCTACCTTGTAGCTGGGCATGGATACAAATAATCCATTGCTGCCCTCAATAATCTTGACTCCCCTGATGGCAAAGGCACCGTTAATGTTTACACTTGCGGTACCCTTTATGGACTCATTTGGTTTGATGGAGTGGATGCGTACATCAAAATCAAGCGGCTTCGTCTGCACTGCCTGTTCAGTCTGTGCATCGCCCTGGGTATTCTGCTGATTGTTTTTTGTTCCTTTTCCTGCCATGTTCTTCCCTTCCGCCTTACGGCTATTCCAATTTAAATGTTATTTCTGCAAAGCCTTTCGGCTCCACATAAAAATAGCGGCTTACCTCTTCCTCTGAAAATTCCACTACATCGGATATGGATAATGCATGTCCTTCAAAATCCCTTGGCACCCTTCTGCCAAACTTCTCCCAGACATCTTCCAGACTGAAGGTATCCACCTCTCCCTCGTAAACAAGCGCATACTCCTTTTGCTGTGGTTTTTCAAAGCCTCTCTTTTCCCTTTCTGCCAGACTGATAAACCGCATCATAAACGGACTGTCCTGTTCAAGCTGATAGATTCTTATCCTCCTTCCTTTGGATGCTTCCACTGTCATTTCCATCCCACCACCCTCTGACAGACGGTCATAGACTCCTGACCTTATTTCCACTGCCAGCTTTTCTTTCTCAGACAGGAAAGCTATGATTTCTTCTTTATCAAAAATGGAATCCAGCACTACTTTCCCCTCTGACAGATAACCTGCCGGATTTCCATAGTAGATAAGGATTCCATCACGAAAATATATGTTTTTCATACTGCTTCTCCATTCACATCCCTCGAAGATACGGTATCAACTGATTGTTCAGAAACTCATTGTCCTCACAATACAGGAATAATTTTGACATTCCAATTAAAAATGGTTTCCCATCTAACGTGTGGATGGTGATAATACTCCCTTCCTTGCAGTTTTTGATAAAATCTGCAATGGCAATCAGATTTCCATCCATCACTGTTTCACTGACCTTGTCATCCTGAATTTCAAAGGCCTTGTATTTACTTTTTAGCAATCCGCTCCTCCCTCCTGCTGTGCAAGTTTCAAAATCCTCGCGGCAAGTGCCACCTGCTTTTCATGGCTCATGGTCTTTACGGCTGCATGGACATAAGCCTCCACAGCTTCTGCATCCTGCTTTCCTACCTCTAAAATGTCTACCTTGGATATAACAATCTTCCCGGAGTTTATGGAAACCTTTAAGATATCCCCTTTCTCCATCTCCGCTTTTTGTCGCATTTCCAAAGGTATCAGTACCCTGCCCTTTTCATCTAACAGCTTATACACCGGCTTTTTCATCGCTCCCCTCCTCGGTCATACGCAAAACAATGTTTACTTTTTCTCTGGGGATGCCAAGCTCTGCACAGATATCCAGAAGTTCTTTGGGTACATCCTCTGACTCCACATCCTCCGTAGGCAGAATCACAATTTTTCTATCCAAGCAGACAATGTCCAGGTCTGCATCCAAGGGAATGTGTGCATCTGCAAGCAACTGTGGCGGCAGTTTCAACTCCGTTTCCCCACTCTGCAGCTCCTCCAATGGATTTTCCCCGGCTCTTTTCAACATGAATTCCCTTGATTCATTACGGTAATCCTTCTCCCCTGCGGCAAGATAAATCAGATTTACCTCCTCCCCGATACAGATGCCTGTCTGTGCAAGCAATACAATGGGAATTTCAATACAGCCTTTTTCATTCAGCACTCCTGTTATCTCGACTAACTGAACCATCTTCGTCCTCCTTCCTGCTACTGCCATGCCACACAGAAGTCTTCTGCTCATCAAACATTTCAAACAGATTCATCTGCATCGGCAGGCTCTTTCTTCTTTCTTCCATGTCATAGTTGGCAATCAGCACCTCCGGAAACTCACTTCCGTTATCATAGCGCTGTGCCAGATTGTTGATTCGTGTTACCGCTTCAATCTGAAAGTCCTGATACAATTCCCTGATGTACTCACAGTCATTGTAGGAGACCATGAATTTTCCCTCGATGCCTGCCAGCGTATCCCTAAGTCTTACATGGTCTTCTTTACGGAACACCACTTCATAATGCCCTTCGGTTTCAAAATACGGTGGATCGCAATAAAAAAAGGCATTCGGTCTGTCATACTGACGGATGAGTGCCTCAAAATCTTTATTTTCAATCACGGTATCTTTTAACCTCCGGTTTGCCTCCCAGAGAATAGTAAAGGTCTTCCTTATGTCAAATGGCTGGCACCCATAAGAGGTACAGCCACTTCCATAGCTGTAGCGGATAATCTTATAAAAGGCCGCCGCCCTTTTCACATCCCCGACTACTGCTCGTTCCATAAGGATGTCACAAATTTCCGCTGCCTCCGGCTCTTTCAGAAAATGAGTTGCTATCTCCAGTTCCTCTGCCAGATGCTCACTTTTGAATTCTTCCATCGTAAGGAATTTCCTGAGTGTCACAAACTCATCCCTGGAGTTAAGCGGCAGGAAAGACAATTCCCGAAGCAGTGCCATCGGTCTTTCCTTGACACAATAAAAGAGGTTTGCAAGATTCGAATTGAAATCATTGTAAACCTCCATACATTTATCAGGCGGCTTTCCAAATAAAACCCATCCGCCTCCGCCAAATACTTCTATGTAGCGGTCATAGTGCCCCGGCATTCTCAGGTATATCAGGTCACGGAGTGCCTTCTTACCGCCTACCCAACTGATAATGCTATTCAATTATGTCCTCCTCTCCTTTATTTCGGTCCCTCCATCTGCTGTGCCTGTCCTGTCACCAAGGATTCATCCACCAGCCTGCGGATGTCTGCAACTGTCTCCGGCATATCCGTAAAGTTCACATGGTGGTCACGTTCAACGAGTGGTGTGTACCAATAATCGTAGGGAATATAGTATTCCCTGATGGCACGCTTCTGCTCCTCCGTAAGCTCTGCATGTCCCTGCACCAATGGTCCTCCCGGTGTAAGGAATGTAGTACCCCAATGCTCACCGGATGATTCCAAGTCCAGTGTTACCAACGCAAGGGCCTGTATGCCGGATTCCCTTCCTCTTACCACCGCAGGCACCATAATCATACCATAGCTTTCATCCACATACCCTTCTCCATACACTTCCTCGAATGCCTGATGCATGGCAAGGAGCTTCTCGGCAGCATAGGATGTATTCTCCGTATTACAGGACGTATTTAAGAGCAGGAAATCTGTCTTGTCCAAGATTTCATTTATCTTGTCAATAAACTCCTGCTCTTTCTTTTCACATAATTCATCCTGCTGTGTGATGATATCGAAGCGGTCTTCTTCCACATTTAATGCAAGGGAGCTTCCGTTCTCCCACTTCATATGGATTTGCCCGATGTCATCCACATGGTCTACAACTCCCCGGCTCCCCGGCGGCACTGTCTGCTCCCCTTCCATGCTGTAAAGACGAATGGGCGTACCTTTCGGGTACTGTTCCTTAATGCGTTCTACTTCTTCTCTTCTTAACATGATTCTCCTTCCTCAATCTCCTTGATTCTTTTCTTTAGGCGGATTCAATATATTTATTAGCACATATCCATTCCCTGAACCTGTCCTCCCATCAGTTCCTCCTCGGTCATAACATTCCAGAAATTCTCGCTGTTCCAAAAACTGACATAGATTTCTCCGTCCTCTACTAAAATTGGATGCTGTTCAAAGCCTTCACCCCATCCGTCACTCATCTGTCCGGTCCAATATTCCTTTAACACTTCAATATCATGCTCTGTTAATGCTTCACTGACTTTACATTCCAGCACACCATAAACTTCGCCATCCACAATCTCTACCTTGGGATATGCAGACATTACTTTCGCCGCCACCACCAGACTTCTATCAAAGTAATGCATGAGACCTCTTGGCTCTTCCCCGACACAATATTCATTTTCAATGGTTTCTGCAATTTCCTCCGCATACGGTGTCAGATCGCTACGATATAAGTTTCCCCGCTCACAGCCACCTTCAAATAAATTTCCTGTCAGCGGACTATAAAGTTTAAATGTTTCATAGCAGTCTTCATCAATTTCTAACGGATCAGCAAACTCTCCATTATACTGCTGGTACTCTGAAAGTTCTCTGGTGGCTCCCACAAAACCATTTTCTACATAACCACTTTGCACAAGTGTTCCCTGTCTCTTATCCGCTGCAAAGGCTGCATAATTAATATGAGGGAGCAATAACTCATCCACATCAAATAACCCGGACTCTTCCACCATGTACTTTCCATACTCTTCATCATTGTGTACGAAAGGATTCACTTCAAATTCCCCAAGCAGTCTTGCAATACTTGTCACCTCAGTAGAACTACTAAATCCGGTAAATTCTACCACCATCGCAAGCTGCGTCATCTGCACTTCATCAAAACGTTTTACCGCCTGACATGTCTCATTAAATAATGTCAGTGCTTCCACACAATCAATGTTTTCCGGCATCGGTACAAGGATATCCGGTAAACGAAGGTTTTCAATTCCGGTTACTTCCATCTCCCAATAATCCTGCACCTGCAACCGCTCCTTTACCTTGTTCATGGAACTGATATCCGTTGGCAGGTACAGATACTCTGTATCTCCGGCTTTGTTCTGTAACTCGACAATTGCCACAGTCTCATCCGATGCAACGAAAGACGGAAATGTTTTTCCATTGTACACTTCCTGCATTTCAAAGCCATGCTCTACAAAAACTCCATAGGGCAGGACTTCCACCCGGCTCTCCTTTAAGGTTTTTTCCGCAAACTCAATAAAGTTGGTCTGCGCTTTTTCTTCTTCTGATATTCCCAAGAATTCATCCAAGTAAAGACGTTCCCCGACCTGTCTGGCATCTGAAAAATCTGTAAGCAATGAAAGACCTTTCATGCTGAATGTCAGATTGATTAAATCCTGCATGGTAGCCACACCATAATCCTCAGCATACGCTGACAGAACTTTTCTTTCATATTCCGTCATGCTTTTCATCCTCTTGGCAAAGAAATTGACTTCATCCATGTTTACGGTCTGACCTTCAAATTTGTGCAGGGGATTATCCTGCTCTGACACTTCCACAAGCCTGCATATGGGTACCGTTTCCTCAATGCCAATCCGCCTCATTTGGAAATTCAATTCCGCATCTGACAAAGGCAACTCGATATTTTTTCTTCCTCCGCTTAATACCTTAATCCGCATTCCACACCTCCTGCTTTACAATTTCCACTCCGCACTTCTCGATCACAAAAGCATTTACGATAAGCCTGAGTATCTCATCGGGTATCAGTTCCCGGTCTGTCAGTTCCGATAATCGGATATGCTTTGTTCCGCTATAAACATCCTTTGCCGCATGAAACAGAATATACTGCTCCAGTGTCACGCCTCCAAGCCTTACCCTGTCAAAGTAAATCCCGGTATCCAGAACATTTTTGCGGACCTTCTCCCATAAAATCTCATCGGCAGACAGTAAAAATACGGCGGCAGCATATCCCGGTGCATACTGCAATGTCTTTGCCCTCTTTCCCATCAGCAGGGAATAGAAACCATTTCTGTGCTTTGGATTACGGAATATCAGTTCCTTATCCACTTCACAAAAAATTTCATCCACCCTTTTCTTCAGATGCTCCATCTGCATTCTGCTGATCACGCAGTCCACGATTTCAGAATAATTTCCCCTGCTCCTCCAGTCCACATCCATCACACAGATACCATATCCTCTTGGTCTGTAACCCGGTGGCTGCTGCATCTGCCTTTCCAGCACCCGAAGTCCCGGACTCACACAAAATAATTTTGACATTTCCACCTCCAAAAAAATAAGGCGGCACCTATTTCATTTCTAAAATAAGTACCGCCTTGCGTTCATCCCTGCCCATATTCATTTTTAGTCTCTCTTACCACTCCCTCCTTTTCATTTTTCTTCAAATCACTCCCAAAACCACTTTTTCAGCCCTATGCATCTATAAAATTGTGCAAATAAATCGGGCAAAAACTAGCCAATTTTCGGTCTAATTTTTGCCCTCAAACCACAACATCTTGTGGTCAAACCCTACTATTTCTTCTCTTTTCCACAATACTGCATCATTATCACGCACTCAACATGCCCCGTAAACGGAAACATATCAAACGGCCGGCACTCTTTCGCCTCATATCCGTGCTTCGTTAAATATTTCACATCCCGCGCCAGCGTCTCCGGATTGCAGGAGACGTATACAATGCGCTTCGGAGCCAGCTTAACTGCGGAAGAAAGAAACGCCTCATCACTGCCTGCGCGCGGCGGATCCATAAAAAGCACGTCCACCTTTTCTTTGTTTGCTGCCATTTCTACCATGAATTTACCGGCATCATCGTTATAAAAACGGATGTTTTTCCGGTTATTGCGCTTGGCATTCGTGATCGCATCACGGACTGCATCCCGATTTAATTCCACGCCAATGACTTCTCCTGCGGTCTTCGACGCAACCATACCGATCGTTCCGATCCCGCAGTACGCATCAAAGACGCGCTCTTTTCCGGTCAGTCCGGCATATTTTACTGCTGCCTCATAAAGCTTTTCGGTCTGCACCGGATTGATCTGATAAAACGAAGATGGCGAGATCCGAAACATCAGTCCGCAGAGTTCATCCTCGATATATCCTTTTCCGTACAACGTGATGTTGCGCTCACCGAGCACCATGCTTGTCCGTTTGTCGTTTACGTTCAATACGACCGTGGAAATTTCCGGGTGCAGTTTGCGCAGCGCCTTGACAAAATTATTTTTTGACGGAAGGATCGGCGATGCCAGCACCAAAACGACCATGACCTGTCCCGTGGTAAATCCCCGCCGTACCAGGACATGACGGAGCAGTCCATAGCCCGTGTCCTCATCATAGGTCTTGATCTTAAAGGACTTTAACATGCCACGGATGTCCCGGATGATCGCATCCGAAAGTTCATCCTCGATGTCACAGGAATCTACATTGATGACCGTATGCGTTCCTTCTTTGTAAATTCCGGAAATGATGGTTCCGTTTTTTAAACGGTCAAACACCGCATGCACCTTATTCCGGTAATGATACGGGTCTTCCATACCGACAATGGGAAGCACCTTACAGTAGCTCCCCATCCATTTTTTTACTTCCTGTTCTTTTTTTGCAAGCTGTTTTTGATACGGTACACCCTGATATTCACAGCCACCGCACTTTTTCGCAAGCGCACAGCCATCCGCTTTTTTCCATGTGGCAGGCTTTCTTTCCGGGCTCTGTTTTTTGCCCGTCGTCTGCTTTCGGTCTGTATATTTTTTTTCTTTCATTTATAACATCTTCTTCTTTCTTAATATTAACAGCGTCAGCAGACAGATGACCAGTGTCAGCAGACAGATGATTCCAAAACCATTTGCGGTATTTGCAAACGGCATCCATTTTTCATTTACATTCATTCCATAAAGACCGGATATGACGGTCGGGATTGCCATAACAATAGTGATCGAGGTCAGATATTTCATGACGTTGTTCAGCCGGTTATCCAAAATGGAAGACAGAAGTTCTCTGGTTCCATTGATGATATCACGGTAGATGGAGGTCATCTCGATCGCCTGTTTGTTCTCGACTATGACATCTCCGAGCAGTTCCTGATCCTCCGGGTACTGCTTTAATCTCGTATAACGGGACAGACGGTCAAGCACCACGCCATTGGCACGCAGTGATGTCGCGAAGTAGACCAGCGTGGATTCCAGGCTGTGCAGATCGATCAGATCCTCATCCTCTGTATTTTCTCCGACTCTCTCCTCGATCGCCGTACGTTTTTTATCAATAATACGCAGATCGCTCTGATAAAGCGCCGCCGTCTGAAACAGGATCTGATAGACAAATCGCATCTTCTTCTTCGTGCTGAAATCCCGCACCCTGCGCTTCACAAAATGCTGCAGCACCGGCGTTTCCTCGGTGCAAACGGTAATGATCGCGCCCTGCGTGAGCAGGATACCGAGCGGGACTGTAATATAAGTCTCCACATCATGATTGACTTCTATGGACGGGATATCCACAAGGATCAACGTGTAACCGTCCTCAAGTTCGATACGGGAACTCTCCTCATCATCGAGAGCTGCTCTTATGTCGGTAATATCTATATCAAAATAATCGGCAATTTTTTGGGATTCTTCCATCGAGGGGCTTGTCATCTGAACCCAGACGCCTTCTTCAAGCTGTTCACGTTCTTCTATGATCTGTTCCTCTGTTTTGTATATTTTCAGCATGACACTACCTCCTCGTCCGATTTTTTACGCAGTACGGGCACATACACCTGTAACAGTATAGCATTCCTTTTTCCAATTTTCAATGACGGAAACTTGCGTTTTTCTCATGATGCCGGAAACCCAAAGTTATCTTTTTAATTCAACGATATATTCTGTCGTACCTTCCTCAAATTGTTTCTGACCGGTCTGCCGAAAACCATGTCTGTTGTAAAAGGAAATCGCCCTCGTATTTTTTTCCAATGCCCATAAATGATCCACACAAAATTCCCGGATCGCGAATTCGATCAGTTCACAACCGATCCCCTCACTCTGAAAGCAGGTATCGACGTACAGTTTGCGGATCTCTGTTCCATCTATCTGCACAAACCCTTTTATCACCCCGTCATCAAAAACAAAAATATTTTTCAGTACATCTTCCTTTTTAAAGTAATTGTCTATGACAGAAACTACCTGCATCTCGCCAAAGGAAAAACCCGCATCTTTGAATATGGGAAAGTAGTTTATTCTGTTATTAAATACATAAATTTCAGCAATTCTTGATAAATCTTTTGTTTCCGCTTTTCTTATCTTCATAGTATCTCCTGTCTGTCCAAGATCTGTCTCACCCATTTCCAATGGTATTAAAAAATTACATTGAAATCCAACCGAACGCATTTGCGATAGAACTCAATAAAATCAATCCGGCAAAGATCGGGCACAAATACCGGATCATAAAACAGAAGATCTTCTTTCTGCGAAATGTGCCTTCTCCATGCGTCACTTCTTCCTCAATACGCTGAACTCCAACAACTTTTGATACAAGCAGACATGTTGCGATCGCCGCGATCGGCATCATAACGGTATTGGTCAGGAAATCAAAAAAGTCCAGAAACTGCATGCCAATTATTTTCACATTGACAAGCGGTCCGTATCCAAGTGCGGACAGACTTCCGATCACGATCATGATCACACCGATAATAACCGTAGATTTCTTTCTGTTCCACCCGAATTCATCCTCAAAAGTGGAAACCGCGCTTTCTGTCAGTGCGATCGAACTGGTAAGTGCAGCAAAAAGAACCAGCAGGAAAAACATAACGCCTGCAAAAGTTCCAAAACCCATACTTGCAAAAACTTTTGGGATCGTAATAAACATAAGTGCCGGTCCGGCCTGAAGCGTTTTGGCATCCCCACCGGAAAAAGCAAAAACTGCCGGAATGATCATAAGTCCGGCCATCATGGCAATCGCTGTATCAAAAATCTCAACCTGCTTTGTGGATTCCTCGATGGACGTCTCTCTTTTCATATAGGAACCAAATGTAATCAAAATTCCCATGGCAATGGAAAGGGAATAAAACATCTGTCCCATGGCAGTCACAACTGTCATCCAGGAAAAATTGCTGACATTCGGCACCAGAAAATACTTAACACCGGCAAGAGCCCCTGGTCTTGTCACGGAATATACCGTAATGATCAATGATAAAATTACAAGAACCGGCATCATAAACTTTGAAACACGTTCAATTCCATTGCGCACGCCGGCATAAATAATAGCCAACACGATCAGCGCAAATACCACAAAGTAAATCTCCGTTGAAACGCCGTCAGAAATAAACTCAGAAAAATATCCATCTGCTGCTACAAGCTGCGTCTCTCCTGTGGCGTAACTGACAAGATATTTTATGACCCATCCACCAATTACGGAATAATAGGGCACTATGAGGATGGGAATAACCGCATTGATCCAGCCTCCTGCCAAAATCCATTTTGACTTTCCAAACGAAGCGTAGACTCCTACAGGACTTTTCCGGGTCATTCGTCCCAAGGATGTTTCCGCTATTATCATGGTATATCCAAATGTCAGGGCCAGAATAATATAAATAACCAGAAAAATTCCTCCACCATATTTTGCCGCCAGGTATGGAAATCTCCAAATATTTCCCAATCCTACCGAAGCTCCCGCTGCTGAGAGTACAAATCCTATTTTCCCGGAAAATGAACTCCTTTTTGTCTCATGCTGTTTCATTCCTTTTTATTCCTCATTTCGTATAAATTTTCAACTGATAATTTTCATAATCTCTTTTTCATGATCCCTGGTAAATTCACTTAATTCATAGGAGCGGATTCTCTCATTGACTAATATAGGAACCGCAAATCCATTTTTTACCAGGACCGCCAGTCTGTTAATAATCGTCTTATTTGTTACCGACAATTCTCTGCTGACTTCAATCGGAGTAAACTCTCCTCGATAGTTTTTAATCAAAAATTGTAACAGTTCCTTTTCTCTCCCTTCCGGAATAATACAATGCAGGGAGTCCCATCTGAATGGATTCATAATACTCGTCAATATCATATGCAAAATACTCCTCCAACGATCCGATACCATTAAATCCGTAGCCGTTCAAATCCATAATATAACCGGATAACAGTCTTGCAGTTCTTCCATTACCATCTTCAAACGGGTGTATTGTCACTAATTGATAATGTACAACTGCTGCCACGATCAGAGGATGGTCATCCGTTGTATTTACATACTCCACCAACTCATCCAGTAGTCCTGGGATATCGCAATATTCCGGTGGAATATAATCAGGATTTCCTGTTTTAGAATCATATACCGCAAACAGCACTCCGGGCGGCATGGGGCCTCTGAGTCCGATTTTCTCCTTGGAAGCACCCTTTTCCACCAATTTTTGCACATCTAAAATAAGCTTTTGGGAAAACTTTTCTTTTTTGCTTACCTTTTCCTCCAGGAAATTCAACGCCAGAAAATAATTCCGTACCTCCTGCTCCGGTTTCAGATAATGCTTTCTTTCATCACGCTCTATTACTTCATCCACCTGTTTTTCCGACAATGGATTGCCTTCAATTTTATTTGAAGCATAAGAACTTTTTTTCTTCGAATTTTTGCGAAGCCTGTTCATGACTGTTTTGGACAGCTTTACCGATGATACTTTATATCTGTTATGCTCAATCTCTGTGATATATCTTAAAATTTCATTATTTTTACACTATTTTTCACTATTTTTCTTCTACATCTCCTCCACGACCTGGAAAATGTAAAATTTCAAATAATACGACTCGTCCGCCGCCCAGAGGATCGGATGATCCGGTGCCTGTGTGCGGAATTCCACCTGGCGCAGACGCTTATGCACATTGTGCGCCGCCTGATTGATGGTCTTGGTGAAAAGCTCATACGTCATAAAGTGGGAGCAGGAGCAGGTTGCAAGATAGCCGCCGTCTTTTACCAGTTTCATGCCGCGCAGATTGATCTCGCGATAGCCTTTGACCGCGTTTTTTACAGAGCTTCTGGACTTTGTAAACGCCGGCGGATCAAGGATGACCACGTCAAATTTCTCCCCGCCTTTTTCTAACTCCGGAAGCAGTTCAAAGACATCCTCACACTGAAAATGTACGGTATCACCAAGACCGTTTAACGCCGCGTTTTCCGTTGCCTGGCGCACCGCAAGCTCGGACGCGTCCACGCCGAGCACGCTCTTTGCCCCGGCGATCCCGGCATTTAAGGCAAACGAACCCGTGTGTGTGAAACAGTCGAGTACCTTTGCGCCGCCGCAGAGTTTCTGGATCGCCAGACGGTTATATTTCTGATCCAGGAAAAATCCGGTCTTCTGTCCGTCTTTCACATCCACGATATATTTTACGCCATTTTCCACGATCTCAACATTGGTATCAAACGGCTCACCGATAAATCCCTTGATGCGCTCCATTCCCTCTTTTTCACGCTCTTTCGCGTCACTGCGCTCATAGACGCCGCGGATCTTTATCCCGTCTTTTAAAAGTGTCTCTTTTGCGAGCTCCACGATCAGTTCCTTATAGCGGTCAATGCCGAGCGCAAGCGACTGCACAACGAGAACATCTGAAAATTTGTCAATGACCAGCCCCGGCAGGAAATCCGCGTCACCAAATACCAGACGGCAGCTTGACGTGTCCACGGTCTTTTTGCGGTAATCCCACGCACGCTCGATCCGCATCCGGAAAAATTTCTCATTGATCTCACGCTTCGCGTCCCTGGTCAGCATCCGGACACGGATCTTGGAATTTCGGTTGATAAAACCGATGCCCATCGGATATCCGTCAAAATCATGCACATCCACCAGATCGCCGTTTTCAAAACCGCCCATCACAGAATCGATCTCATTATCAAACACCCAAAGCCCGCCGCTTTTAATGGTTCTTCCTTCACCCTTTTTTAATGTAACAACTGCTCTCATCTTTTTTCTCCTGTCTTTTTTTCTCTGTTTACAATATAAATGCCCGCGCATACAAATACAAGCGCGATCACGCTTTTTATCCCAAGTGTCTGTTTTTCTCCGTTTAATAAAAGTGCCGATAGGATCACGCCAAATACCGGATTCATAAAACCGAATACCGCCACGCGCGAGATCGGATTATATTTTAACAAAATTCCCCACAGACTGTACGCAACCGCTGAGATAAGCGCAAGGTAGATTAACATTGCCGTTGATGCCGCATGAAATCCCGTCACTTTTCCGCCCATCAGAAAACCACATACACTCATGATGATCCCGCCGAGCACAAACTGATACCCGCTTAAAAGCACCGGATTTTCCGTTTTGGAATACCGCTTTAAGAACACCGAGGAAAATGCATAGGCAACGGTCGATAAAAAGATAAATCCTTCTCCGAGAAAGGAAAATGTCGCGTCCAGTCCGCTCCCGGTCAGATTGACTAACACCACGCCCACAAAACCGATCACACAGCCGGCGATCTTATCCGCCGTCAGTTTTTCCTGATGAAACACAAGGCTTGCTACGAGGATCGCGACAAATACATTGACCGCCTCAATGATCGAGGCCTTTACTCCCGTTGTATGCGCCAGCCCGATGTAGAAAAACAGATACTGTCCTACGGTCTGAAGCATGGAGAGCCAGAGGATCTTCCCAAATGCCTGACGCTTCGGGATCAGCACGCCGCGGTTTAAAACACTTCCTATTATAATAGTAAGAATTCCGGCAAGCGTAAAACGGTAACCGGCAAACAGGATCTGTGATGCCGTATCCTCCGCGCCGATCGCAAACATCTGATATCCGATCTTGATACAGGGAAACGCGCTTCCCCAAAGCCCACAGCAGAGCAGTGCGCCAAGCCACACCACGATCGTCTTTGTCATAAATTCTTCTTTTGTATTTTTCTTCTTTTCCATAAATCCAGAATACCTTTCTTTTTTCGGTCAAACTTCATCTCTTAAAATGTCCTGTGTTCCATTGTACTACTTTTTCCACCAAAATGCTTCAAAAAGATATGGATTCTGCTATAATTGTGCTAGATTTAAAATGTTTTCCTTAAAAGGAGGTTCTTTATGGCTACCATCAGTCTTTGCATGATCGTAAAAAATGAGGAGGACGTGCTTGCGCGATGTCTGGACTCCGTCCGGGATCTGGTGGACGAGATCATCATTGTGGATACCGGCTCGACTGACCGCACCAAAGCGATCGCCGCGCGTTATACCGGTCAGATCTATGATTTCCCATGGGAGAGCGATTTTTCCGCCGCACGGAATTTTTCTTTTTCCAAGGCTCATATGGACTATATCTACGCCGCCGATGCGGATGAAATGTTAGACGAGACAAACCGCACACGTTTTCTCCGGTTAAAGCAGTGTCTGCTCCCGGAAATTGAGATCGTCCAGATGAAATATGTGACGAAAACGGATTTTAACACCGTCTTAAATTTCAAAAAAGAATACCGGCCAAAGCTTTACAAAAGACTGCGCCCCTTCACCTGGGTCGATCCGATCCATGAGACCGTGCGTTTAGACCCGGTGGTCTTTGACAGTGACGTGGAAATTCTACATATGCCGCCCGCTCCGCACTAGAATCGGGATTTTTCCATCTTCAGACAGGCGTATCAGAAAGACGGGATCCTCTCAAATAAGATCTTTGACATGTATGCAAAAGAACTTTTTATTTCCGGTTCCGACACGGATTTTGCAGATGCAGCTCCGATATTTCGCGCGTATCTCGCTTCTCCTGCCGCCAACGAACCGGCAAATGCGGCGCTTGCGAAAAAGGCAGCGCTGGTACTGCTCCACACGGCGCGCATCACGGATGACTTTCCGTTGATCTTAAAATTCAGTCTGGATGATATGCTGACCACGCCGAGCGCCGAAGCCTGCATGGAGATCGGGGAATGGTTCTTTGAAAAGAAACAGTTTGACACTGCGATCCTCTGGTTTTACCATGCCGCTTTTGAAGCCGAAAGTATCTTAAACGCGCGAAGCTCCGGAAATCTTCCACTCGCCCGTCTTTCGGATTCCTACCGCGCGCTTGCGGAAATTTCCCGTGGGCAAAAAACGGATGCCGAAATTTCCGCCTACCTGAACGCCGCATCCGACTATCTTGCGCAGAGCGAGGCGTGGGAACTGCCGGAAGAATGATCCGTTGCTTTTTTATTTTTTCTGGTCTATCATGGATTCATATCATTAACCGGAGGATTTCCATATGATCAAAGCACTTGCCTGTCTGTACCGCTACGGCCCTCTTGTGATACTGATCCCGCTCATGTTACAGCATTATGCCGTGGCTGGAATGCTCATTTTGTTCTTCTCCATCTGGAATGCTTATGGATATAAGAAAAAATGGAGACATATTTACTGCGCGTATCAGAGCATGAGCCATCAGCAGATGACTCCCTGTTATATTGACTGGGATAACGTAAAAAAGCGGGAGGTGATCGGTATTTCTGTCACTGAAGCCTTCCTTGGTATTATGATGATCTTTATCTGCTTTCTTTAAAATGCGAGCAGTCGGCGCACGAGGTCCGGGGGACCTCGGCCTTACGCCGACCGCAGCGGAGCGGAGACGCGAGAACTTGTTCGAGCCCCGTCACCCTGACACAAAAAAAGAAGCTTCCACGAAGCTTCTTTTAATAAATGAGAGCGATAGACGGGGCTCGAACCCGCGGTCTCGACCTTGGCAAGGTCGCGCGTTACCAACTACGCCACTATCGCATTTGCTAGTATGCATCGCACTATACTCGAACTCCGCTTACACTCGTTCTCATTCAGTGCTCATAGCAAAGCGGGTGATGGGAATCGAACCCACGTATCCAGCTTGGAAGGCTGGTGTTCTACCATTGAACTACACCCGCGCAATGCCTGGTTCCGGAATCGAACCAGAGACACGAGGATTTTCAGTCCTCTGCTCTACCAACTGAGCTAACCAGGCATTCCTGTTTTTCCAACAGCAAAAATAATTTTACAGGAAGAGCTTCATTTTGTCAAGGATTTTTCTCCAACTTTTTTATATTTTTTCTTTACCGGGGATCTGCCGGAAAAATCCCCGGTAAAGGCCGCTGCTATTCCAGGATCGCCACCGAATATGCCGGCAGTGACAACGTTCCGCCGGAAAATCCGATCTCTTCATCCGTAGTGGTAAGTGCTCCGCCAAGGCTCATTTTGGTGCCTTCCCTGCCATTTAATGTCACATCCGAAAGATCGACCGTCTCCGCCTGCTCGGACAGATTAAACGCGATCACAAGTTCTCTGTCATTCCAGGTCTTTTTGAGCACGCAGACATTCTCATCCGAAAGGTCTTTTAAAAATGCCACCTGTCCTCTTGCGATCTCCGGATACGCATTGCGCAGTTTTATGACCGCACGGTAAAAATTATATACAGAATCCGGGTCGTCCTTTTGTTCCTCGAGACTTCCATATTTCATCTTAATGGCATCCATGCCTTCCGGCCCGTGGCACATGCCCTCCGCCGTTTTTCCATCCCCGGCATCACTCCAGTACATCGGCGCGCGCTTGTTTTCATCTTTGCCGGAGCCTTTCATGCCAAGCTCTTCTCCATAATACAGAAACGCATTTCCGCTCATGAACAGATTCATCGCGCCGGAGATCTTTGTCATGTTTTCGCTGTAATCACCGGAATAATATCCGGCACTGCGCGCCATGTCATGATTTGTGTAAAACGGCGCATCAATATAATCCGCATTGTAAGCCGCCAGTTTCTTCTGCACGTTGGCAGCCGCATTTCCATAGGAAGAAGCATTATAACCGGCGGTCTTCTTTAAACTGTCTGCAATGATCCCATCCGCATTTGCGAACGCGAAATCAAAGCAGCTGTCGATCCCGCTCTCATAATATTTCGCATAGGTATCCAGATCCTGCCACACCTCCGCCACGATGTAGGCATCCGCATTCTTTTCCTCTACCATGGAATGAAACCAGGAGAGGATCTCGATATTCTTTGTCGTCTGTCCGGTCTTATATTCCCCCGCAGCGTCCAGGCGGAAACCATCTACGCCAAGATCCATCCAGAAGGATGTGATCCCGTCAAATTCATCCCGCACTGCCTGATTTTCCAGATTCAGATCCGGCATTTCACTCCAGAACTGCGCTTCATAATACCAGCCGGTATCACCCACCTCATAGTAAACATCGCCCTTTGGCTCTCTCGTAAAATTGTAATAGCCAAAATACGGACATTCCGCCTCTGACGGCTCTGCCCCTCCGAGTCCCTCGATATAGTCACATGCCGCTTCAAACCACGGATGCTTTGACGACGTATGGTTCATCACAAGGTCGATGATCAGCCGGATGCCCCTCTTATGGCACTCCGTGACCAGCTCCTTAAAGTCATCCAGATCGCCGTATTCCGCGTCAATATCCTCATGGTCCGTCACGTCATACTTGTGATAGGTCGTAGACGGCATGACCGGCATAAGCCAGATCCCGTTACATCCGAGATCCGTATCGGTCGTATCGTCTCCGTCATTGATATAATCGAGTTTATCGATCAGCCCTCTGATATCTCCGATCCCATCCCCATTGCTGTCTGAAAAGCTGTATAAAAACACCTCATAGTAGGTCCGGTATTTATCATCGATGATCTCCGGCTCTTTTTCTTTTTCCTTTCCGGTTCCCGCAAATACACCGGTTACAAGCAGCGCAAGCGCAAGGACAAGCGCCTGTATTCTTCTTTTTGCCTTCATTTTCCTTCTCCCATTAAAATAAAGTGTGCGCTTACCGCACACTTTCGCGCGCGAGCGGTATGTTCAACATAAACTTCATCTCCGCGAGCTGCGCATCCCCGCGGAGCGTTTTTAAATCATAGGAAGGAATTTCCTATGATTCAAAAATAAGGCTGTCCCGCAACCGGAGACAGCCCTGATATTTATTAGCCTTTTACCGCGCCACTCATTCCATCTACATAGAATTTCTGTGTTGCAAGGAACAAAATCGCGATCGGAATCGAAACGATAACAGCTCCCGCCGCAAAGCAGGTGTACCATCCATCGATGTATTCCTTTTCGAGCATCTTCCAAAGACCGATCGATACGGTATAGTATTTTGCGTCCGCACGGCAGATAACTTTCGCGAAAATGAAGTCCAGCCACGGACCCATGAAAGATGTGATGATCGTATAAACAATGATCGGTTTGCTGAGCGGAACGATGATCTTGGTAAATACCTGCCATCTGGTCGCTCCGTCGATGATCGCGGCTTCATCGAGTGCCTTTGGAATGGTATCAAAGAAACCTTTTGCCACATAAAATCCGACACCGGTTCCCGCTGAGTACACGATGATTAATGCAATACGGATCATAGCGCCTTCGGAAAGCCCGATTGCCTTTAAGATATAATAAACAGCGATCATGGACATGAAGGACGGAAACAGTCCGAGGATCATTGCGAAGTTCATAAACGGTTTTCTCATCTTAAAACGCATTCTTGACATACAGTACGCAACGGAAAGGACAAAGATCGTTGCGATGATGCAGGTAAAGATCGCGATGATAAAGGTATTAAAGAACATCTGCGGGAAATTCAGGATACTGGTATCCGTAAATAACTTTTTGTAGTTGTTCAATGTGTATGTCTTTGGGAAGAAAGATGTTACATAAGAACCTTTCTCTCCACGGAAACTGGTTAAGATTACCCAGATAATCGGTAACAGCCAGATAAATGCCAAAATTGCAAGGATGACATGAACAATGACATTGACCACTTTCTTTTTTACTTTCGAACCGGAAACTTTATTCTGTGCTGCCATTACATGAATCCCTCCTCATCTTTATAGGATGTCGTGTTGCGGTAAGTAACAAGCGCAACGATTGCGAGTACGATAAAGGTCATAATACCGATTACCGCGCCGAGGTTGTAGTAGTTCTTCTCGATCGTCAGCTTATACAGCCAGGTAACAAGAAGATCGGTCTTTCCTGCTGTGGATTCCACCGGAGTAGGATTTCCGCCGGACAGAAGGAAGATGACGTTGAAGTTGTTGACATTTCCGGTAAACTGTGTGATCAGATACGGTGTCATGACAAACAGCATATACGGCAGTGTGATCTTAAAGAACGTCTGCACCGCATTTGCGCCATCGATCTTTGCCGCTTCGTAAAGTTCACCCGGGATATTCTGTAAGATACCGGTTACCTGAAGCATGGTATAAGGAATACCTACCCAGAGGTTGATAACGATAACCGTTACCCGTGCCCACATCGGACTGGTGAAAAACGGCAGTGCCTTGTCGATCAGACCGTATTTTAACAGCAATGTGTTTACGATACCGGTCGGCTGTAACATGGTACGCATGATAAGCAAAGATACAAACTGCGGTACTGCGATGGACAGTACAAAGCAGAATCTCCAGAAGCTCTTCGCGTGTGTTTCCTTACGGTTGATGACGATTGCAAGGATCATACCAAGAATATAGTTTAACGCTGTTGCGAAGAGTGCCCATACGATCGTCCATACCAGTACGGAATAGAATGTCTTTCCGATACTGTCATTGAAGTTCAAAATCTTTCTGAAGTTGGCAAAACCCACCCAGTCAAACAGAGTCAGATGATCCTTTACCTTACTGTAATTGGTAAATGCCATCGTGATCATGAAGATAAGCGGTAATACCGTAAAAATAAGGATTCCCGCGAGCGGTGCTGCCATCAATAATTTATATAAATTTTGATCTAACAAACTCTTGCAGTCTTCTTTAAATGTATTTAAGTGTTTTCCGTTTTTCGCGAGGACTTCGGATTTGTAAGAACTTGTAACCGCTTCTTTCCACGCTGCGATAAAACATACTGTAATAAAAATTGTTGCTAACCCATATAACAGAAGCAGTAATGACTGGTCTCCTGCTGTATATTCATAAACGCTCTTCTGTTCGTTCCAGACCTTTTCCTGTTCTCTCCATCCCAGTGATGGAAGCATTGATAAATTGTAAAAACCAGATGTTACCATAAACCAGATGTAAAGTACTTCCACACCAAGGAACATAAGTCCTTTTACCACCTGTTTATGTACGATATTCCCCAATCCCATAATAAGGAAAGATAACTTTGTTACGATATCCCCCTTTTTTGCTGCGTTTGCAAGCGTATATTCGGTTGCAAACTCACTTACTCTTTTCTTTTTCCCAGCCTTTTTCACTTTTCGGGCCTCCTTGATTTTAAAAAACCAGCTCGCGCTGCGAATAAATAATTTCATAGATATTCCAGGATACCAGAAGGCATCCTGGAATATCTGTTGTTACTTATTAACTTATCGGAAATCAGATTATTCTGTAGCTTCCTCAGCGTCAGCTGCAACATCTGTGTTCATTGCGGTATTCATATCTTCTGTCTTCTCAGCCGCATTGTCATGTGTAACATCGCCTGCGATCAGGTTCTTGCCCATGTTTTCAGCCGGTGACCAGTAGTTGCTCATTGCGGATACGATCGGCTGCATGATAGAGCAGTGATCCAGTACATCTGCGGTAGCTGTTGCGATCGGATCGTCGGCCAGTGTAATATTGGTGTTAGACGGGAGGATATTTCTCTCATCATAGTGTGCCTGCTGTGCTTCTTCACCGGAAAGGTAAGCTGCAAGAGACATGGCAATCTGCGGATTCTCACAGTTCGGGTTTACACCGATTGCTTTAGAACCTGCGAAGGATTTCATCTGGCATTCATTTCCATCAACGGTAAAAGTAGGAAGCGCTGCTACACCATAGTTGTCACCAAGTGCTTCTTTTACGGATGCTGCATCCCAGGAACCGGAGAAAATCGCGTTTACAGAACCATCACGCAGACCTGCGATACCAGCTCCATCCTGATCGTTGATAAAGTTCGGGTTTGCTACTAAATCTACAAGGTAATTGGTAACTGCTGCTGCTTTGTCTCCACCGAAATCGATGCCTGCTGCTTCGTCAGTACCATCACCGAATAATGTACATCCGTTTCCAGCGTAGAATGCCTGGATATACCAGGAGTTGGATAACGGGAAGGAAACCTTTCCTTTGGAGAGCATTGTATCAAAGCTCTTGATGTCGTCATCGGTAAATACGCTCTTGTCATAATACATAAACCATGTATTACTTGTGAACGGGAATGCGTATACGCTGTCTTTATATGTAACAGATGTTACAATCGTGTCCGAGTTTGTGGATTTTACCTGATCAAGGTAAGTTCCGCCAAGTTCGGAAAGTGCATTCGCGGAAACAAGATCCGGAATGTTATCATTTGCAAGCATGTATACATCTGCCGCGGATTCAACGTCTGTGGATATGGTCGTCTTTGCGTCACCTTCCGCACATACCCCATATTCAAATGTGATATCCCAGTTCGGATGTGCTTCGTTAAACGCGTCACACTGCTCTTTCAGCCAGCCGCTGTCCTGATCTTCCTGCGGGCTCCATACGGTAAGGGTACCGGACCATGCTTCCTCATCGGAAGAAGCGCTTCCTGCTTCGGTAGATGCTGCGGAATCTGCTGTTCCGTTGTCTGTTGCAGCTGTGTTTGTGTCTTTGCTTCCGCAACCAGCCATAGATGCTGCCATTGCTGCTACAAGAAATAATGATAATGCTTTCTTTTTCATAGTTTTTTGTTCCTCTCCTTTTCTAAAATAGATACCGAAATTTACGCGGATTCCGGTTCGTGGTAACGTTTCCATATACCCTTAAAAAAAAGCCTGCGCTTGCAGTACTCTTTTTCGTAAATTTTCGGTTCTTTAAGTAATTCTATATCTGCATTTTCGATTTGTCAATGAAAATGCGTTCTTTTTGGTCTGTTTTTATTTATTTCCGGCATTTTTACTGTTTTTCTTTGTCCGCATTTGTGCATTTTGACAGGTGTTTTCCCGATTTTTTTCGAAAATAATTGTTTATTGCTTGCAAACCATACATTTTTTCTTTATAATTCTTATATTCAACAATGGGGGAACAAAAGATATGGTTACGATCAAAGACATCGCCAATCGGCTTGGTATTTCTGTCAGCACCGTCTCCAAAGGGATCAACGGTGCGAGCGACATCAGCGACGAACTCCGGCAGCAGGTTTTGGATACTGCGATCGAAATGGGGTATCGATCCAAGCGGATGCGCAGGGAGCAGAACAAAAGGCTCTGCATTTTCATTGAAAACATGTCATACGAATCGGATGCACAGTTCGGTTACGAGCTGGTTCTCGGTTTCCGGCAGGCGGCACTCCGCGACAACTGGGACGTCACGGTGATCCCGGTCACTCCGGAATTGCAGCAGAAGGAACGCTATGACGTCTATATGCTAAAGAACGGTTACTCCGGCGCGTTTCTACTTGGTTTCGCGCTGCAGGATGACTGGATGGAGCAGTTTTCATCCACCACGATCCCTACGGTTCTTTTAGACAACTATATTCCAAAGAATCCCCATGTAAGCTACATCGGCACGGACAACTACGAGGGCATCGATCTCGCGGTCGCGCATCTCGCCGAACTTGGTCATACGCGCATCGCTTTTTTGAACGGTTCTCCGTATTCCCTGGTATCCGACCAGCGTGAGCAGGCTTTTTTGCGCAGCATGGAAAGCCACCATCTCACACCGGACCGCAACCTGATGGGTCAGGGCTATTATGTACCGGAAAGCGCCAAATACCATGTATCGCATTTCCTGGAAAACGGCGCTACCGCCATTCTCTGCGGAAGTGACCTGATCGCCTCCGGCGTGATCGCGGAATGCCAGGCACATGGCTTTTCGGTTCCCGAAGATATCAGCGTGACCGGCTTTGATGATCTGCCGATCTCGGCACAGTTAAACCCGCCGCTCACCACGGTACGTCAGGATCGCGCGGAGCTCGGAAAATGCGGCTATTACACCCTGCATTCCCTGATGCGTGATGTCTCGATCAGCCGTACACTGATGCGTCCGCAGCTGATTGCCCGCGCCTCCACGAAGAAACGCGAAAACATTTCTTAACAGAGAACAGAGATGAAATAAAAAGTCAGGACTTCCATCCGACCGCGCCGGTCTTTTGGAAATCCTGATTTTTTATGCGCAGGTCACGCTCACTCTATCGACACGTCAATGTCTCCGACATCCGCAGACAGTTCGATCTTTCCCTCCGCGTCCGCAGCATGGATCTGCGTATTTTTCTTTACGTTTTCTCCGTTTAATGTCGCTTCCCCGACACCGCAGTCAAAGGAAATATCATACGCATCACTTTCCCCGACGAGCGCTGCCTCAATATCTCCGACATCCGCCGTCACATCAAGGTTTTTCGCCTTTACTTTGTCAATCTTAACATCTCCGACATCGGCATCTATCGTGCTCTCACCCAGTTCTGCGTTCTTCGCCGTCATATCCCCGACATCCAGTTCACATTCAAACCTTTCCGTGACGATCCCGTTTATATCCACATCTCCGACATTTGAGGTGATATCCACGTCTTTGAGTGCCACATCTTCCGGCACGGTAATGGTCATAGCCGCCGACTTGTTCGATACCATGCCAAGATTCCAGTGTTTTTTCTGCTGTTTTTGTGTGACGCTTAACACGCCGTCCTTTACGGAATAGGCCGGTTTGTTCTTCCCTGCTGTACGATAGCTTAAGCTGTAATCTGTTCCTTTCTGTATCGTGACATCCATCACATCGGACTCCACACGGATCTCTGAAAATGCGTCCAGTACCTGTGTTCCTTCCAATGACACTTCCGTTCCCTGTTCCGTCTCATCCCCACTGTAAAACCATCCAAACGCGTCACTGCCGACACGCCACAGAATGCATCCCACGGTGATGACCACAAGTACGCTTAAATAAATCGCTCTTTTCATGCTTCTCCTCCTTTATCGCCTGATCTCCCTGCATATGATGCGCACCACATGTTCCATGACACCGGCGATCGGCCAGATGATCCAGGTGATGTGCCAGCTCATGGTCAAAAAGCTCCAGATCAGATACAGACATACGATAGTCGGCCAGTACACAGACATTACATTCCGCTCCAGTTCACTCTGCGGCTCCTCATCCTCCCGGACGCCATTCTCACCCGCTCCCGGATTGATCGCAAGCAGCACTTCGTATCCGCTTTTCCGCTTTGCTCCCATAATGAAAAACATCACGCCGATCGCCACAAAAATAAGGACAAACGCGCCGGAAAGAACATTAAGGAAAACAGAATCATACAAAAACGTTCCAATGACTGCCGATGGGATCACGCTTATAATGCAGAAAACCACGCCGAATGTAATGTAAAGCGCGTAAGTCGGCTGGAAATTTTCCCGCTGTTCTCTCACATAGGCTTCTGTTGCGAAGTCCATGACCAGTTCATCCTTTTTTAAATACTGCCATTTGCTCATGCGGACACAGTCATAAACGATGCATCCAACTCCTGCCGCTACTAAAAGGAAGAATAAAAGCAATCCGGCCGCTTCCGCCGCGCCACCGGACATTCCCTTGCTCACTGTGAGCGCCTGAAAGAAAATGAATCCGGCCGGACTCAAAATACAAAACAGCACACCGATCGCCATGCGCACCGATGAACGGGTCTTTTCCGCGATAAAGCTCCTGACCGTCTCCATCGTTACCGTCTCTCTCTTCTCAAAATTTCCTTTTTTCATATAGTCAAGGATCCCAAGCTCTTCCGCCAGTTCCTCCAAATTTCCAAATTCGGAGATCACGATCCCTGTCGCTTCATTGTCCATTTTTCCTTCCGCGATCAGTTCGTTGTATTTATCCTCCATCATCTGTCCGAGTTCCATCTTTGCCCGCATTACTTCCGGCGTTCCCGGCAGATTCAAAAACATCGTCTCAAGATAGTTTCTAATTGTCTCCATTCCCGCATTCCTCCCTGCTTATAAATTTCTCAATCACATCTTTGGTCAGTACCCATTCCTTGCACTTTTCATAATAATACGCTCTGCCCTTTTCCGTGATCCGGTAATAGGTTCTTCTCTTTCCGCCGGTCTCGTCTCCGTAAAAGGATACGATGTAACCGTTTTTCTGCATACGCGTAAACGCGGAATAAAGTGTCGTCTCTTTGATCACATATTTATCCTCGGACAGGTTACGGATCTTCTTTGAGATCTCATAACCATAGGACGGTTCCTTCAAGAGCAGATACAAAATGATCGTGTCATTGTAACCGCGAATGACATCACTGCTGATCTCTGTCATAATTCCTCCTTCTTTCCCCATTTTGTATTACGCCTATCGTATTATGTCTGTCGTACTACGTCTGTCGTATTACTTCTGATGGAGTAATCATAGCACGACTACTACGACAGGTCAAGTAGTTTTTTATTTTTTCTCGTCGCCATTAAAATAAAGTGTGCGCTTACCGCACACTTTCGCGCGCGAGCGGTATGTTCAACATAAACTTCATCTCCGCGAGCTGCGCATCCCCGCGGAGCGTTTTTGAATCATAGGAAGGAATTTCCTATGATTCAAAAAAAGGATACTGCCCACATTGGACAATATCCTTTTTCGTTCTTATTCTGTGAATGGATGGAGGTGGATTCGAACCACCGAAGCAATTTGCAGCAGATTTACAGTCTGTCCCCTTTGGCCACTCGGGAATCCATCCATGGTCAGTGCAATGTCTCACACGCCCTAACAGTAGTATATTATAGCATAGCTCACATGGTTACGCAAGCTATTTTTTACGTCTTAAAACGATCGCGGAACGCTTCTGCATCGTGAGGTTTAAATGTCCGTTCTTTACCTGATAGGTGACCGGAACCACGGAATATCCGCCCTCGTTTGTAAACATGATCTGTTCGAGTTCACAGTTTTTCGGCATACCGGCTCCCCATACAGAGATTCCGAGATGTCTCGCGAGGTCATCGTTATTTACCGCGACGATAAACTGGTCTTCCCGGTTAAATCTCGCGAAGCACAAAAGATTTCCGCCGCCGCTCAAAAGCTTGACCGATCCGGTGCGGAATGCCTCACTGCTCTTGTGGATCCGGATCATCGCCTTGTGGAATTCAATCAGGTTTTTATCCTCGTTGCCCCAAGGATAGGTTCTGCGGTTATCCGGATCGGTGAATCCGCAAAGTCCCGCCTCGTCTCCGTAATAAATCGTCGGTGCGCCCGGCCAGGTCATCTGGACAACGACCGCTTCCCGGAATACGCCTTTGTTTATGTCATCTTCCGCAGCCTGCGTGCCAAGTCCTTCCGCGCGTCCTGCCTTGTGATTGGTTCTTGTCAGAAATCTTGAATGATCGTGGTTGGACAGCTCATTCATGGAGCACAAGATCGATGGGGTCATCATCGTACTCATTCCGCGCTTCATACTCTCCTCAAACAGCCGGATATCCCCTTCTTTTTCTTCCCTGCGCTCGTCACTGTGCTTTTCCATACCGGTTAAGAACCAGGTGAGCGGCTCCATAAACGCGTCATAGTTCATGATGGTATCCCACTCATTTCCCTGAAGCCATGCGCTCGCGTCGCCGTAGTGTTCCGCCAGGACAATGGCATTCGGGTTCGCTTCCTTGACTGCGTCCCGGAAATCCTGCCAGAATTTGTGGTTTACCTCCGGGCTGTGTCCGAGGTCTGCCGCCACGTCCAGACGCCATCCATCCGCGTTGTACGGCGCGGACACCCATTTTTTCGCTATTTTTAAAATATACTGATAAAGTGTTTCCGATCCCTCGTAATTCAATTTCGGCAGTGTATCATAGCCCCACCAGCCTTCGTAAGTGGTATTTTTCGGCCAGCTGCGTTCATCCGTGAACGCGAAATAGTCACGATACGGGCTGTCTTCCGAAAGATAAGCGCCCGGCTCGTAAATATTCCGGTCTGTATAAAGTCCCTCTCGGTCCATCCATTTGTTGAAAGATCCGCAGTGATTGAACACACCGTCCAGAATGACTTTCATCCCACGCCTGTGCGCTTCCTCGACCACCTGACGGAACAGTTCGTTGCTCGCCTCTAAGTTTCTCGGATCCGTCACGCGCGAAATGTATTTGGTCGCCTTGCTGTTATCATGGCAGCCATCCGGTAGTATCTCTCCCTCATCGACAACGATCTTTCCGTAATGCGGATCTATGTTGTCATAATCCTGGATATCATACTTGTGATTGGACGGGGAGACAAACAGCGGATTAAAGTAGATGACTTCCACGCCAAGTTCTTCGAGATAGTCCATCTTTTCGAGTACACCCGCGAGATCTCCGCCGTAGAACTCATCCACGCTGAAGTTTTCCGGGCATTTTTCCCAGGTCTCCACTTTTTTGCTCGGCATACGGATATAAAAATACTCATTGTCCACCACGTCATTGGTCGGATCCGCATTGTAGAAGCGATCGACGAGGATCTGATACATGACCGCGCCTTTTGCCCAGTCCGGCGTTGAAAATCCCGGCACGATCGTAAACGGATGCTCGGATTTTTCCTTCGTCGCGCCATAACGATCGTAGTAACAGTGTAACATTCCGGTGATCACTTCAAAATAATACTGGAATTTTTCTCTTCCGAGCTGTATTTTTACCGCGTAGTAATCATACTCATTTTCCGTCTCTACTTTCTGCATCGGATGCTCTTTGCCATCCGCCCACAGAAGCACTGCGTCCACATTGTCTTTCGCCGTCCGGAACCGGATCTCCACCATATCATTTGCCTTTGGCTCCATTGGCTTTCTGTAATCCGCGGTTCCGTCACAGAACAGTGCCCGCTTATGCAGTACCGGACGCATCTGCATGATATACTGCTGAGTCTTATTCAATTCATATACCGATTGATCTTTCATTCCTCTACCTGCCATTTCCATCTTCTCGTGTTATTTTTTCAATATTACGGCTCTATTTCGCGCCATGTTTCCTATCATAATATAATTATGTTTTTTTTTCCACTATTATTCTATACAAAAATTACTTTCCGGGGATTTTTTATTTTCAGACAGTAAAAGAGACAGCCTGTCGATCAGCTGTCTCTTTTAGGAGAAGGTATTTTTACTATGGGGTGTAGCAAAAACTCTATAATGTATTGGGGGGTTTTTACGAATATTATAGTACCATTATTCCCGCCATAAGTGTGCACAAACATCACAAAATGCTGTACTTGTTTTTGTAAATTTTGTATGGTACTTTTGTCTCATATGTGGTTTTCTCATTTGTAAATTATACAAGCAGGAAAAATATTTGTGTCATTTTCTTGTCAGTCTTCTTTTTTCGTACCTTCTTCGTCAAACAACGCCTCAAATTCCTCACGGCTGATCTTTTCTTTTTCAAGGAGCAGATCTGCCGATCTGTGAAGCACATCCATATTTTCATCTATGATCTTTTTCGCTCTCGCGTAACACTCATCGATAATATGCTTTACTTCCTCATCGATCCTTGACGCCACATTCTCGCCATATCCTCTGGTATGCGCAAGATCTCTTCCGATAAATACCTCATTATCGTCATTGTCATAATTGATCAGACCGATGTTCTCCGACATTCCGTACTTGGTAACCATCGCCTTCGCAAGCTCCGTTGCCTGTTTGATATCCTGGGAAGCCCCGGTCGTGATATCGTCAAAGATCAGTTCTTCCGCGACACGTCCACCGAGATCTACCGTGATCTCCTGAAGCATACGTCCTCTGGTGTTAAACATCTCATCCCGTTCCGGCAACGGCATGGTATATCCCGCAGCACCGGCTCCGGTCGGAATGATGGATACGGAATAAACCGGTCCAACATCCGGCAGCAGATGAAACAGGATCGCATGACCCGATTCATGATACGCCGTGATCTTTTTCTCTTTTTCGGTAATGATACGGCTGTGTTTCTCCGTGCCGATCCCTACCTTGACGAAAGAACGCTTGATATCATCCTGTGTGATATAGGAGCGCCTCTCCTTTGCCGCGATGATCGCGGATTCATTGAGCAGATTTTCAAGATCCGCACCGGTAAATCCTGCGGTTGTCTGCGCGATCTGCTTTAAGTCCACGTCATCCCCGATCGGTTTGTTCTTAATATGAACATTTAAGATTTCTTCTCTTCCGCCCACATCCGGTCTGCCGACATGTACCTTGCGGTCAAAACGTCCCGGACGCATGATCGCCGGATCTAAGATATCCACACGGTTGGTCGCCGCCATCACGATGATTCCCTCGTTTACGCCGAATCCGTCCATCTCAACAAGTAACTGGTTCAACGTCTGCTCACGCTCGTCATGACCGCCGCCCATGCCGGTTCCTCTGCGTCTTGCCACTGCGTCGATCTCATCGATGAACACGATACACGGCGCGTTTTTCTTTGCTTCCTCAAAAAGATCTCTCACACGGGACGCGCCGACACCGACAAACATCTCTACAAAATCCGAACCGGAAATGCTGAAAAACGGCACTCCCGCTTCGCCGGCGATCGCCTTCGCAAGCAGGGTCTTACCGGTTCCCGGAGGGCCTACAAGCAGCACTCCTTTCGGGATCCTCGCGCCGAGCTGCGTGTATTTTCCAGGCTCTTTTAAGAAATCAACGATCTCCTCAAGTTCCTCTTTTTCTTCCTGCAGTCCCGCCACATTGGCAAAGGTTACCCGCTTATCAGAATCCACCGTCATCTTCGCGTGGCTCTTGCCGAAATTCATCATCTTGCTGTTGCTTCCGCCGGACGACGCCTGGTTGTTCATGATCATGAACAAAATGAACATCGCTCCAAACACCAGAAGCAGCGGCAGAAGCGACATCAGCCAGCTCTCCGCCGGCACATCCGTCATACGGTAATCCTGATCATACTGAAGCAGCAGATCCTGTACCGCGTTGACATCGGAAACATACAATTTCTGGCTGGTTCCGTTCGCAAGCGTGATCTCCAAAATACCGGTCGGTATCTCTCTGTTCTGATCGATCTTTACGGAGGAGATATCTCCGTCTTTTAAATTTTCCTCAAACTGCGCGTATGTGTAATTGTTATTCACGCCCTGATTGGAATCCAAAAGGTACCAGACTCCGATCACAACCAAAATCAGCACAATGTAAAAGCCGAATCCTCTGTAATTTTTCTTCACCCAAAAACCTCCTTTTTTCCTAGCCCAGATCTAAAACACCGACATATGGAAGGTTTCTGTATCTTTGATCATAATCCAGACCATATCCCACAACAAATTCATCCGGAATCACGAATCCGGTGTAATCCACACTCACGTCAGCGATCCGTCGATCCGGCTTGTCAAGCAGTGTACAGAGCTTTAACTTTTTCGGATTTCTTTCTTTTAAGATTTCAAGAAGACACGCAAGTGTTCTTCCGGTATCAATAATATCTTCTATCACGACCACGTTCTTTCCGGCAATGTCCTCGTCGAGATCCTTTTTGATCTTGACATTTCCGCTGGATGTTGTTCCCGAACCGTAGCTGGATACTGTCATGAAATCCATGGTCACCGGAACCGTGATCCGCTTCGCGAGCTCACAGGTAAAAAATACCGATCCCTTTAAGATACAGATCAGATGCACCGGTTCTCCCGCAAATTCCTTACTGATTTCTTCGCCCAATTCTGCGATCCTTTGGTTCACCTTTTCCTCCGGCAGCATTACGCGAACTGATTCACTCATCTTTTCATTCCTCCATCATATCGTACTTCTAAAATTCTTCTGGTATCCTTCGTCACTTTATAGTAAGCGCTGATGCGATAACCGACGATCCAGAGGATGTGGCTGCCATCCGCAAGAAGCGGGATCCGGTCACGCTCTTCACTCTGGATCTTTTCGTCGATAAAATAGCTTTTCAGCTTCTTTTTTCCACCTTTTTCATCGAGGACAAAAAAGTCGCCTTCCTGCCTCGTCCGAATTTGGGTACCATGTTCTATTTTATCATAATCAAACCATTTCGTATACTGATTTTTCGGAATTTCACCAATTTTCGGATTATTTGAGAAAATACGAAAGGCAAACGCCTCTTCCTTTCGATTTCCTTCCTTTTTTTGCACTTTCTCCTGCCCGATCCGGATTCCTTCATAGGTTCTTGCCGCGACAAGTCCAAACGGGAGTGAGATTTTTCTGCCCACCTGTTTTTCCATCAGCGCAAGCACCTGGGCAACATGTTCTCTGGTGATATCTTTCTTGGCTCCCGCAAGCCTTCCGAGCAGATCGTATACGATCTGCTTTTGCAGGATCACCGGGCAGGCACAAAACGCTTCCTGTCCGATCCGTGCGCCCTGCCTTTCGTCTCTCACACAGTGCGCTTCCGCTTCCTTGGCCTGCGCCTCAAGGTACGCAAAGACCTCGGAGAACTCCTCCGCCGCCTGCCCGATATGGGAAACCGCCTGCGCGTTCACGCCGTTTAAAGACGGCAGTGCCTCATGGCGGATACGGTTGCGCGCGTATATATCCAGGGCATTGGTACTGTCGGTGCAGTACGGCTGTCCCGCCTCTTTTAAATACTGCTCGATCTCAGCACGGCTCACGCCAAGGAGCGGACGGATGATATTGCCGCGCACCGGCGGGATGCCGCCCATCCCCTTTATGCCGCTTCCACGCGCGAGATGAAAGAGCACGGTCTCCGCCTGGTCGTTCTCGTTGTGCGCAACCGCGATCTTTGCCTGCTCATACTGCTCCGCCACCTGAAAAAACGTATCATAGCGGAGCCGTCTTCCCGCTTCCTCCGTTGATTCTCCGCTCTCTTTCGCAATCTTTTCCACCGCGTAGGAAAACCGGTGAAACAAGATATCCTTCTGTTTGCAGAGGTTTTCCACAAACGCGGCATCGGAAAGACTCTCTTTTCCACGGATCCCGTGCTCGATATGCACAACGACCGGCAGAATCCCCCGCTCTTTGCAGACCTTTTCCAGCAAAAGCAGGAGGCAGACGGAATCCGCCCCGCCGGAAACTCCGATCACAAGCGTCTTACATCCATCTAACATATGATATTTTTCCATAAAAGATAACATCTTCTGTAAAATCATTTTTTACGCTTTCTCCCATACCGCCGCCACCAGGACCGTCATGTCATCGCTGACCTTTCCGTCCGTGTATACAAGCACCTGATCCAAAAGCTGCTTTGCGAAACGCCCCGGATGATTGGTATCGATCCCTGCGATGATGCTCTCCATCGCTTCCTCTGGATGCGGCACATTTAAGTATTCCAGCACACCATCCGACATCATGATGATAAAATCACCGTCCGAAAGACTGCGTGTGGTCTTTTCGATCTCAACACTGTAATATACCCCCACCGGCAGATTTTCCGATATCAGGCACTCCACACAGTCCGCGCGTCTGATAAAAGTCGCGGACGCACCGATCTTATAGAAGGTGCAGTTCCCATCATAAAGATTGAGTGCGCTGATGTCAACCGTGGAAAACAGATCGTCCTCGCCACGGATGACCATTGCGGAATTCATCATGCGGATCGCGGTCTCCTTGGAAAATCCCGCCTCCAAAAATTTCTCTATTAACTCTATCACCATTTCGCTTTCCTTACAAGCGCGGCTCCCCGAGCCCATGCCGTCGGAAAGGCTCATGACAAACTCTCCGTCCACAAGCTCCTGAAAGGAAAAGTTATCGCCGGATACCGATGCCCCTTCTTTGACGAGGCGCGCCACTCCGTGTACCGTGTGATAGCGTGTGTCTTCCTCAAAGACCAGACGGATGCGCTCCTTCCCGATCAGATTTTTTTCGTCACGGTGCGGACGCACGCACCATCCGGTCGCGGCATGAACCGCGCGCACCAGTTCTTTTACCGGTATGCAGCCGTCCTTTTTTACCGAAACGGAGAGCGCAAGCTGCCTTTTTCCATCCTTTTTTTCATAGACCGCTCCCTCATGTACAAAGATCCCGCGCTCTTTTGCCTGATAACGGATCTCCGAAAGAGCCTTCTCCTCTTTGGCGCTGATGTCCTCGGGCGGCTTTGCGCAGTCTTCCATAATATATGCCATTGCGCTTAGCTGCTGCGCAATGACTTCGCGGTTCTCCTGCAGTCTGTTGTACCACGCCATATTGAGTTTCGCTTTTTCAAATACCCGTACCGCCTCCTCCACAACTTCCGAGGTATATGGGCAGCAGGTGCGGAGCCTCTTTTCTTCTTTTTCATCCGGCACGCCGTTTTTCCGGATGGATAAAATCAGCGCGGTGAAATATTCCTGTATCGGACTTTTTTCCCGTTCCCAGCAGAGTGCGCACTGGTCGCAGGAGATGCAGATCTTTCCCGCGATCTCATCTTTCATCCTTCCGTATTCCTCCGCGGCGAAATCCTTTTTGTCCACGCTCATCCCGGAGAACACCTGCGACAGCCCGAGAAATGAGTCCGCATAGGTTTTCAGCCGTTCTTCCCCGGGCAGCATCTGCGGCGCGGCGCCATTCTTTTCTTCTTTTTTCTGAAAAAAAAAGTAAAAAAAACGATGCAGCACCATGGTCAGTCCGAAAATGAAGATTCCTTCCAGGATCCCGCTCACCGGTTTCCGGTCATTCATCCAGTTAAACACCCCGCCAAATACGGAGAGAACCGCAGTTGCCACTCCGGCAGTCCCCGCCGCCAGCGTCACTTTGCAATGCCGGTTCACCCACTCGGACATCTTTATCACTACAAAGGTGACGAGCACTGCCATCGCGTATTTCGCGGTCTGGGTGATCGGCAGAAAGAGCACCATGCCAAGATACAGAAAAAAGGTAAACGCCGCCCTCCCCTGATCCTGCAGATACACCGCCGCAAAATACGCCGGAATGATCGGATAGCATCCGGCAAAAGACACCCTGCATATCAGCATTCCAACGAAATAAGTAATGATCTGTTTTGTTTTCAGTCGTTTCATTTTATCCAGCCCTCCTTGATCTCGCTTCGTTCATCCAAAGCAAGGGCTATTATAAAAAGGCATGTCTGAAATGTTTGTCAAACCATCGTTCCATTTCAAAAAAGTTTTCGGCATTTTCTCCGTTCATATGGAGTTTTGAATCGAATTGACGCACCTCACGCATTTTAGGCAGTTCAAGCGCAGGTACCTCTTCCATTTTCCTCATCGCCATTACAGAGACGGGATGCGTTCCGCATCCCACTTAAGATCAGCGGTCGTCATTACAAAAAAACCGCTGCGCACCGGCAGCGGTCTTACAATCCACATTTTTTATTTTCCATCCTCGGTATCCTGTTCCTTAAACACGATCTCATTGTTATAGACCAGTCCGAGCTTACTCTTTGCGACTTCTTCTATGTACTGCTGCGACTGCGTATACTGCTCATAATCCGCAAGCTGCTGCTGTTCTTCCGTCGCGTCTTCCAGCTGTTCGTTTAACTCCTTTTCCTTCGCGATATAGGTCTGATCCTCTTTGTATAGTTTCACGATCTGGATCGACATTACGATCAGGAACATGAATACGATTCCCGATACGCATAACTTTCCCATTCGATTTTCTTTCTTTTTCCGTTTCCGATACCTGCCCATGGCAAAGCCTCCATTACAGTTTACATAACCCTATTTTAACCAGTCTGACTATTTTTTTCAATATCTTTTTCAATTTTTTTAAGGGACGGCACAAAATTCCTGCCACCCGGCGCAGGATGCGAAACACCGTCCCAAAGACAAGCGCCATATATTTTACAAAAAACGGACTGACAAAACGGTTATAGCAAAGCATCCCGACTGCCATCCCACCGATCGCGAATCCCCGGATCAGCCCGTCATTTTCCCGGTAAAGCATGGCAAACACGAACAACGCGCAGCACAGCCAGTAGATAAAGTCCTCGACCGCAGTCCAGACCGTCCCATGCGCGATCACGCGCCGGATGACGCGGAACAGATCATAAAAAAGGATCATCGCGGCTCCGGAAAGAAGCGATACCAGAAGGAACCGGAGTTCGGTAAGGATGCTCTCACTGACCATCATTTAAAAATACGCCCCAGAAATGACTCTCCCTGCTTTGCGTAACTGTTGACCTCCGAATATGCGATACTGTCGATCCTGCCTTCCACGTCCACTTCCCCCTTCTCCAAGGACAGGCGGTTGACGTGAAGATCATTTCCCTTGATTAAAAGCATCCCAAGTTCCGTCTCTAAAAGGATCTCCGCCACATCGAAGGACAGCACATCCACGATGCCGCTGAAGCTGCCGGATTTGCGGTTCTGCAATAATACTTTATGTGTCTTTGAAACTGTTTTTTCTTCCATAGAAAAAGCCTCCCAATTTACTTGATAAAAGGCCTGTTCACCTTTTCTTTTAAGTATATTAGGAGGCTTCCTTAAATATGTCCGTTTTTACAGATAACGGAACAGATCTTTTGCTTCTTCTTTTTTGGTCGTATCCTGGAGATCCAGCACTTCCACCTTTACGGTCTTGGTTCCGAACAGGATCTCTATGATATCCCCCACCTTCACATTCACCGATGCCTTGGCAGGTTTTCCGTTCACCATGACGCGTCCTGCGTCACATGCCTCATTTGCCACGGTGCGTCGTTTGATCAGCCGGGATACTTTTAAAAACTTGTCCAGTCTCATGGTCATCCTCCATTTTCCTCGTCGCCATTACAGAGACGGGATGCACTTCGTGCATCCGCTCTGATCAGCGGTCGTCAAATGGCCGCTCGTGCAAGCACGGCGCCCATTTTCCTCGTCGCCATTACAAAAAAACAGAGGTTATAACGAAAAATCCGATTTTCGTTACACCTCTGTCAAACATAAACCTAATTATGCGTTGATCATATCTTTTAAAGCTTTACCTGCTTTGAATTTCGGTGCTTTGGAAGCTGGAATTGTCATTTCCTTACCTGTCTGCGGATTTCTGCCTGTTCTTTCAGCTCTCTCAGATACTTCAAATGTTCCGAAGCCTACTAACTGGATCTTTTCACCCTTCTTTAATTCTTCAGCAACTACATCTGTGAAAGCCTTTAATGCTGTTTCTGCATCTTTTTTAGATAAGTTCGCTTTGTCAGCCATAGCTGAAACCAATTCTGCCTTGTTCATGTTAAAATTCCTCCTCTGGACTTTTCAATAATATATGAGGCGTTTTATCTATTTTACCTACGAATATATTTATACTTGTTTTTCCTAGGTTTGTCAAGGGATTTCGGCGTTTTTAGCCCCTATTCCCCGGTCAGCGTATCCATAATGCCGGATAATGTTTTCAAATAACTTTCCGTTGCCGTATTCGTTGAATCACTTTCCGCTTCATCCGTGATCAGGGAATTTCCGAGATTCGTCTGCGTACTGCCCGAGTTCCCGCTCTGTGTGCTGCTCTGACTGCTGTCTGTGACACCAGTCTGGGTACTGTCTGTCGTGGTGCTCTCGCTGCTGTCACTCTGCGTGCTGTCGCCCGTTGTCCCCTGCACGGTATCCGTCGATTCTGTGGACTCTTCCCCGGAACTTACCGCGTTTTCTGTCAGATCGATAATGATATTCGCCGTCTCGGAATTTACGACAAGCTGTCTCGACCATGCGGAATATCCCGTTGCCGCAGCCTGAAGCGAATGTGTTCCATAGGTAACCGTAACCGGCATTGAAAGATCCACCGGCTGACCGTCTAAGAGCACCGTCGTATCCGGCACTGTCACGGTAAAGGAAAGCTCACAGGATTTCGGCCCCTCTCCCTTTATCATATCGAGATCCGCCGTCACCGTCTCATCCCGTGTTACTGTGATGTCCATGCTTCCGCCATATCCGTTTCCGGCTGCTGTCAGCCGGTAATCGCCCTCCGGCACTTCGATGGTCATCCCGCCTGTGATCTCATAATAATATTTCTGCGCGCCCGAGAGCATGATGTATCCGCCCTCAAAGACATCCGTCCCATACAGTTCGATCTCGCCATGTCCGGTCGTCACCGTGACTGACAGGATCCGCCGGCCGATCCCCCAGACGCGGAGTTCATCCCCGTCTCCAATATCATTTACCAGGATCGTTCCGTCATCCGAGAAAAAGTTGGTGTCTTCATCGATCGCGTAATTCGATGTCCCGATCGTAAATACGTTCCGCTCCTCATCGATGCGGTATTTCTTCACCTGGCCGCGTTCCCACGCCTGATCGCTCACCGTGACCTCCGTCAATATGCCGTCGTCCGTTGCGCGGAATGTGACCACGCTTCCGAGTTCCAGCCGCGCCAACGACATGATACTGCCATATTTATTGTAAAAACAGGTCCCGCTGTTGTAACTGCGCTCTAACAGCTTTCCGTTTTCCACTTTCTGCAGTGTCAGCATCTCCGACTGTGTATCGATATTGACGACCACATGAAGCCCCGCCACGGATGTACTCTGCTCCGACGGCTCCTCCGTGCTCTGCTCCTGTTTCGCCGCACTGTTATATGTATTCTTTCCTGTCGTAAATTTCGGCTGTTGTTCCGCTCCGGCACATCCTGCCACCAAAAGCAAAACTGCCAGTAACGGTATCCATATCCTCCCTCGTATCTTCATGCCTTCACCTCATCCTAATCTGCCGTTTCCATTTTCCCATTTTTGCTCATTATACAATACTATCGCACAAAATGAAACAGCATTTCAAGGAACTGCTGCCGTTCTTTTTCCTGCCCTGTCACTTTGTCTAACTTTTCTATGTCTCTGCCGGATACCCAGGACTTTCTGGAATTGTAGTAATGATTCGCCACTTTCCAGAATTTTTCCGGGTAGGCGAGCCTGAAACAGATCTGCTCACATTCCATGGCGGACAGCTTTTTCTTTTTGTCATACGCGCGGATCATATCCATGCCAAGTCCGGTATTCCAGTTATGTTTTTCTAAGATCTTACGCATAAAATGCGCCAGGTCGCTCACCTGAACATCTACATGAAGCTGCTCGAGATTGATGATCCAGATCCCTTCTTTGCGGAACAGGATGTTGTGCTGATTGTAATCGCCATGGCACAGTCCGTACATCTGCTGCCACTCGCTCTCTTCCCGGTGCGCCGCCTGCTCCTTTAAGCGTTCCTCCACCTCTTCCGCCTGCGTGAGGTAGCTGCTGTAATGTTCCATAAATTTTGTCTCAAACAGATTTTTCTTCTTTTTCGCACGGATATAATTGCGCACCTTCTTTAGCTCACGCGTATGTCTCTCATACTCTCCGATCAGGATCTGCTCCGACACAAAGAAGCCTTCCGGTATCTGCCCGTCATACTGCGCAAGGCACTGGTGCATTCTTGCTAGCTGCGCAACCGCCTCCAGGATGTCATCCCTGCTTTTTGTATCGCACTCCCTGCCGCTGTACCAGTCTTTTAAAAGATAAAAGCCTTCCTCGACGCTTCCGGAAAGAAACGCCCCCTCGGTCGTTTTTATGATCCCGTCCGTTTTTATGCCTGCTTTATTTAAATATTCCGCAACATCATGCAGAATCTCCGCCCTGACAGCAGAACCTTTATATTCCTTTAATATTTTTTCTCCGCACTCTGTGATGCAGATAAGCGCCCCACGTCCTTTCGCCGTCTCCGTTACGGTAAGCGGATACTGTTCCATCAACTGCTCTGCCTGATTATACAAAAAGAACCCCTCCATATGTTCATCCTGTCCCTTTTTTCATGCTTTCATGGAAAGGGTGGATTTGTTATTCTTTCTATCATATGAACAGGTTCTTTAAAGTATAACTCATTAAATATTCTTTTGTATTTTTCTGCGGATCCTCTAACACCAGCGCGAGCAGGGTATTTAAGATCTCTCCGATCTGTTTCCCCGGTTTGATACCGGCACCGATCAGGTCTTTTCCGCTGACCGCAAGTTCTTTTAACGTCAGGCAGTCGCCTCTTCTTCTGATCTCCTCATACATGCGCTCATAGGCATCCACATACGCCAGCTTCTCTTTCTGTCCCACTTTGCTCTTTGCAAGGATATCGGCACGTTTTACCAAAAACAGCGCCGGATACTGCTCGATGCCCGCGCGGTGGACCGCCTTTCGCACAGACGCTTCATCTAACGGCGGATTATCATCATGCCAGGTGATCAGGCGGCACACCCTGTCCATCGTATCACAGTCGAACTTTAATCTGCGGAAAATGGCATGCGCCATCTGCGCTCCCTTTGCCGGATGTCCGTGGTAATGGTAAATGCCTTTTTCGTCTACCGTGCGGCACACCGGTTTCGCAACATCATGAAACAGCATCGTAAGGCGCAGCACCTTATCCGGTCTGATTGCGCACATCGCATGGATCGTGTGCTCACCTACCGTATAACAGTGATGTGGTTTTCTCTGTTCTTCTTCCATCATCGCGTCAAATTCCGGCAGGATCACCTTGGAGATCCCGGTCTCATATACCGTGCGCATCTCCTCGGGATGCGCGGAAACCAGAAGTTTGACGAGCTCGGTCTGTATGCGTTCCGCGCTGATCCGCGAAAGATTCGGCGCAAGCGAGATGATCGCCCCTCTTGTCTTTTCTTCGATTGAAAATCCAAGCTGTGCGGCAAAGCGCACCGCGCGAAGCATCCTTAATGCATCCTCGCCGAAGCGGTCCATCGGATCGCCCACGCAGCGGATCACTCCTTTTTTCAGATCCGCGATGCCGTCAAACACGTCGATCAGCCCCTCGGCGTCATTGTATGCCATCGCATTGATCGTAAAATCACGCCTTTTTAAATCTTCAAGCAGGTTTGCCGTATAAACAACATTCTTGGGATGTCTTGCGTCCTCATACTCCCCGTCGATCCGGTAAGTCGTGACCTCGAATCCCTCTTTGCCAAGCATAACCGTCACCGTCCCGTGCAGGATCCCGGTGTCGATCGTCCGTCCAAACAGAGCCTTCACTTCTGCCGGCTTTGCCGATGTCGTGATATCCCAGTCCCCGGGTGTCCGCCCGAGCAGGGTATCACGCACACAGCCGCCGACCGCATAGGCTTCATACCCGGCTTCGGTCAGACAATTTATGATCTTGCTTACTTTTTCCGGCAACTGGATCCGCATGCCTTCCTCCTACATGAATATATACCGTCCTTTGGACGTTGTCTTGATCTGATAGAGCAGATTGTCCGCCTGTTTAATCAGCCGGTTGATGTCTTCCTCATTCCGCACCTCGTCCGAGCCCGCGATACCGATCGAACAGGAAATCTTTTTATCCGGCGGCAGTGTGATCGTTCTGCCGAGATACCGCTCGATCTCCTTTTTAAAACCGTCACGCTCCGCGATCCGCTCATAGATCTGTTTTGCTTTTTTCTCTAAGGTCTGCTTCCGGTTATTCTTTATGAATACGATAAATTCATCCCCTCCGTAACGTGAGACAAATCCCTCTCTTCCACAGACTTCACGGAAGATCCCGGCCATCTCCTTTAAGATCAGATCGCCGACATCATGTCCGAAAGTATCATTATATCCCTTAAAGTTATCCAAATCAATAAACATGAGCGCAAAACTTTTTTTCTGGTCTTTCTCCGCGATCTCTTTCATGATCTCCTCGATGCGCATATAAAAGCCCTTGCGGTTGTAAATGCCGGTCAGCTGATCCGTGATCGCCGACTGGTAAAGCTTCATATTCATCTCATAGACTTTCTCATACGCATCCAGACGGTTCAGGGAATACTGCACCTCTCGAAACAGCAGTTCATAAACACGCAGATCATCTTCATCCAGCATATAGCGGTTGACCGAGGAATGCCAGTTGTCCTTCATGAGGACGTAGGCGATCAGAATGCTCTCCGGTTTTCCGTTATTCATAAACGGAACCGCAACCATGGAACATACTTTATCTTCCCCGAATAACGATATGATATTCAGATGCGCGGAGTAGTTGCTGCTGATCTTTGAGACCGCAAATCCACGCGGATCTTCCTCAAAACAGTCCGCCAGAAAGCGCTGGCATTCCGCCGTGATCTTAACCTCGGTATTGTTAAAGAGGATCTGCCCTTTTCCCTCCTGATAACGGATATAGAGCGCCTTATCCACGGAAAAATGATAAAGGAACGTCTTCATAACGGTCTCCATCATCGTTTTCGCCGATACATCCGTCACATCGATCAGTTTCTGCCACACCGAAATGAAATCCATCTGGCGTTTTTTCTGCTGATACGCACGGTAAATGCCCTCCTGGCTGATCAGGTCATTGATCTTATGCATCGAAATCTCTGTGCCTTCATCCTGACTCAGGCCGACATGTTCCAGCACTTTTAAGCTTTCTTCGAGATCGAGGCGTTTTTCCGTCTCTTCATACTGTTTTAACAGCTCACGCTCATTGTCACGCAGCTCCAGCCTTCCCACCGACTGGTAGAACTGAATCCGGCTCTCTCGGAACAGCCGGTAACAGAAGAACTGGTTTCCCTCCGCCTGCCGCAGATGGCGCTCCGCGATCTCATAATCCTTCGCCGCTTCTGTCTCTTTTTCTTCCATTACATCCAGTAATGCCTGCGCGAAATAGTATAAAAACATGTCATCATCACATTTCGCGTAATCATGGATGCTTCCGATCTCATCGGTATCCTCTTTTTCGAGAACATAATTCAAAAACTGTTTACAGCTTAACAGATACCGCTCGCAGTTGAAGCGGTTTCCGGTCAGCACGCTGCAAAGCGCAAGGATTCCGTACAGTTTTGAGATATTACAGACACGCAGACTGTTTAACTGCAACTTTTCGATCGTCTTCATGCAGAGCGTCAGGTACTCGATCGCCTGTCTGTAATCGCGCATCTGAATGCAGTTTAAGGACATATTGTAGAATACTTCCGCAATATCCTGCGGCCGATTCAGATCATAAAAGATCTGAACTGCTTTCTTAAAGTACCGGACCGCCTCTTTGGTCTTTCCAAGAGCACCCAGGTTGTACCCGAGCCCGCTGTAGATACGTCCCGCCTTTAAGGAATGTTTATTCTTCATAGACTCAAACGTCCGGACAGAGTAAAGGATCGAGATCTCATACATTCCGTTCGTGGACGCGAGCATAATATTTTTCTGATACGCGCTGTATACAAGCTCCTCGTTTCCGATCTCCTTCGCGAGCGCTACACCCTTGCTGAAATAGAGCAGCTGCGCTTCGGACTTATATGCCCGCGCCACGATCTCCGGCTTGTTGTCATACGCGTAGACATAAATATAGGCAAGATGATTCTTATAATTGTAGCGGATCAGCTTTTCGATCAGTTCGTCACTGATATCCACATTCTGCGCACAGAAAAAGATATTATACCAGCCGGACATCCTCGCCTGAACCTCTAAAAGTTCACTTAAAAACACCCATTTTTCACTGCCGGCTTTTTCTGCGCATTTCTGACTTTTTTTTGCGTACTCAACCGCGTCAAACAGCCGTCCCTGGTACATGAAAACGTTACCGGTGAGGTAATAATAAAAGAGCATCCGAATATCCGAGGAAAATGTCGTCCTTAGATCTGTAAGCTCTTCACATATTTCAAGTGCCTTGGAAAGATCCATGGAGTACATTGCCGCCCAGCAATACTGTGCCCAAAGTTCAAAATGCAGATCATCATTTAAGGTCAGATTCTCAAATTTGATCTTGCGGTCTACGCTGTCAAGATAATAAAGTGCCTGGGAAAAATCCATCAGCTGCACCAGGTTGGTGATCTTCTTTAAGGATTCTTCTTTTTTGAAAATATCCGCCGAAAACTGTTTTTTGCGCACCGCGTCTGTCGTCCCGATATGGAAGACCTGACTCTCGTCTTTTAAGCGCTCCATCAGCCGGTCCCAGACGGGAAGCACATGCTCCGGGATGTGGATCAGATCGTTCACCCCAAGCACCACTCCGATGTTTTTTGCTTTTTCTTCTTCCAGAAGCCGGTCAAGCAGCGTGAGCGTCGTCCCCGCCGCCAGCTGGATCCGGTTTAAGATAATAAGACACGGCTTTTTCTCTGAAAGCGAAAGGAGCATGCGCAGGATCCCCTCTGTCATACATTCCTGCTCATACTCGATCTCTCCCAGGATCAGCCCCTCTTCACGCCGGCAGAATCCGCCCTTTCGATAAGAGCGGAGCATCTGCCTGTGAAGATAATAGATATCGTTTTCCTCTAAGAATTCATCAAAGTTCTGTCCGCCCTGTTCTTCAAACATGGCAAAGATCAGGTCTAAAAACGGCTCATAGGGGCCTGACATCTCACTCGGATCAAACTCATAAGACCAGACGAACACGTCCTTCTGGTCTCTGACGCGCTGCGGTATCGTAAGATCCTCGATTGAAAAATCGTTACTGTACCGCGCCAGTGTCATATTTCCCGCATGTCCGCCGATCCTTCCATAGACCTGTTCAATGATTCCTTCGTAATACTTCTCTACCATGCGACCACCTCATATTCCCTGTCTCCTGTTTTTTGCGCCATGCACCGGCTTTTTCTTTAGTAAGCCTTTCCCCAATATACCAGCTTATGTGCCGGCTTTCCACAGCATACACACACATCTGAGATCTGTTCCTGATCTTCAAACGGCATACATCTGGATGTTACTGCGAGTTCTTCCTTGATCTTGTCCTCGCACGCGCGGTCCTCACACCACATTCCACGGATAAATCCCGGCTTGTTCTCCGCGATATCCTTAAATTCATCGTAATTGTGTGCATCCCAGATATGCGCGTCACGATGCTTCTTCGCGCGCTCATACATATCTTTCTGGATCGTCTCCAAGATCTCCGGTACTTTTACTTCCAGTTCATCGAGCGCAACCTCGATCTTTTCTCTGGTATCTCTGCGGACAACCACGCACTTTCCTGCCTCGATATCCTTCGGTCCAAGTTCCACACGAACCGGGATACCGCGCATCTCCTGTTCGGAGAATTTCCATCCCGGGCTCTTATCCGAGTCATCCAGTTTCGCGCGGCATACCTTTCCAAGGCGTTCTCTTACTTCTTCTGCCTTGTCAAGCACACCTTCCCTGTGCTGCTGGATCGGAATGACCATCGCCTGTACCGGCGCGATATGCGGCGGCAGTACCAGACCGTCATTATCGCCGTGTACCATGATCAGCGCGCCGATCAGACGGGTCGTCATACCCCAGGAAGTCTGATGTACATATTTTAATGTATTGTCCTTATCGGTATACTGAATGCCAAATGCCTTTGCAAATCCGTCTCCGAAGTTGTGGCTGGTTCCGGACTGCAGTGCCTTTCCGTCATGCATCAGTGCCTCGATCGTATAGGTTGCCTCTGCTCCCGCGAATTTTTCTTTCTCGGTCTTCTGTCCACGGATCACCGGGATCGCCAGTACCTGCTCGCAGAAATCCGCATACAGATTGAGCATCTGGATGGTTCTCTCCTTTGCTTCCTCTGCTGTCGCGTGCGCAGTGTGTCCTTCCTGCCATAAGAACTCTCTGGAACGCAGGAACGGACGGGTCTCTTTCTCCCAGCGCACAACCGAACACCACTGGTTGTATACCTTTGGCAGGTCACGATAGGAATGTACGATATTTTTATAGAAATCACAGAAAAGTGTCTCGGATGTCGGTCTGACACACAGACGCTCCGGCAGCTCGTTCAGTCCGCCCTGCGTCACCCATGCCACTTCCGGCGCAAACCCCTCCACATGATCTTTTTCTTTTTCGAGGAGGCTTTCCGGGATAAAGAGCGGCATGTATACATTTTCAACACCGGTCTCTTTAAATCTTCGGTCCAGTTCTTTCTGGATGTTTTCCCAGATGGCATATCCAGCCGGCTTGAAGATCATACAGCCTCTGACAGATGAGTAATCCATCAGTTCTGCCTTTTTCACAACGTCGGTATACCATTGCGCGAAATCCTCCTCCATGGAAGTGATCGCTTCTACGAGTTTCTTTTCTTTTGCCATTTCTTTTTATCTCCTTAATACTGTCGCAATTTATTTTATTCCTTGCGGATAAATAATCTCCCTTATATTTTCCACCAAAAACGCGCTTCCGTCAACTGTTAATTTTTGCTCCGTGCATCAACCTTTGACCGCGCCGGATGCCATGCCGTCCACCATATCTTTCACCAGGCAGAAATACAGTAAAACGATCGGCACCGCGATAAATACGCTTCCCGCCGCAAATCTCGCGAATTCCGTCTCATCGAGACTCATCAGCCCGACCGCGACGGTATAGAGATCCTTCTCCTTTAACAGAAGTTTCGGCAGGATAAAATCGCTCCATGGCCAGGTAAACGAAGTCAGTGCCGTATAAACGATGATCGGCCTCGAAAGCGGCAGGTTGATCTTTAAGAACACCTGCATGTTCGTCGCGCCATCGATCTTTGCCGCCTCATCGATTGCTTTCGGGATCGTGTCAAAGAAGCCTTTCTGCGTGAGATATCCCATCGGCGCACCCGCAGCGTAAATGAGGATCAGTCCGGTGAGCCGGTTGATCAGTCCGAACTGGGTCATCAGAAGATACACCGCCGTCATTCCCATAAAGGAAGGGAACATCCCAAGCACCATAGTTGCTTTCATCAGCGGTTTTCTTGCCCGGAACGTAAAACGTGACATTGTATACGCCGTTAAGATCGTAAGAAATGTTCCGAGGATACAGCTTCCCGCCGCGACATACAGCGTGTTTTTAAACCACCTCGGGTAATTGTAAAGTGAAGTATCGGTAAACAGTTTGCGGAATGTATCCATGCTGTATGTTTTCGGGAAAAATCCGTCAAACGAATAAATGCTTCCCGATTTTGAAAATGATGCCAGGATCAGCCACAGGCAGGGAAAAAAGAAGATGGCTGCCACAAGAAGCAGTACCGCATATGTTGCGCCGGTATCCACCGCTTCCCCGATACGGATCTGTCTTTTCTTTTTTTCGATCATTGAAACGTATCCTCCTCTCTGTAAGACGGTGATTTTATGTAAACTACAAGTGAGATCGCGGATGTGATCAGGAAGATGATCAGGCTGATCGCCGCTCCTATGCTGTAGTAATTGTTGTCGATCGACAGATTGTACAGCCAGTTGATCAAAAGATCCGTATCACTCGCCAGAAAATATCCGTCCATATAAAGACCGCCCCGCAGGAAATAGAAAATACCAAAATTGTTAAAATTTCCAATAAACTGGGAGAGCAGCACCGGCATCGTCGCAAAGAGCATGAACGGAAGCGTCAGTTTCCGGAAACGGGCAAATCTGCCTGCGCCGTCAATCCTCGCCGCCTCATAGAGCGTCTCGTCAAAATTGGACAAATGTCCGGTCGCAAGCAGCATGATCGACGGAACGCTGATCCAGCAGTTGACAAGAAGTCCAATGAGGCGTGCGCTCCACTTTGCGTCAATATCCAGAAATCCCACCGCACTGCCGCCTGCTCCCACGATCAGCTGATTGATCGGTCCGCCATAGGAAAACATAAACTTAAACGCGAGCAGGGTGATAAAACCCGGAACCGCATAGGCAAGCACCGGAAATGCCCGCCAGAATGCTTTGCCCTTCACACATTTTTTATTAAGGAGCAGCGCAAGCCCGAGTCCCGCGAAATAATTAAGCGCCGTGGAAGTAACTGCCCAGAGCAGGTTCCAGCCAAGGATCTTAAAAAAGGTCGGTGCGAATTTCGACAGCACGATCAGCTTTTTAAAATTGCCAAGCCCGATCCAGTCCACCAGTTCCGGCGGAACCACGCTTCCTCCATAGTTCGTAAACGCGATCAGGATCATAAAGATGATCGGCAGCACATTAAAGATACATACGCCGATCACCGGAAGCGCCAGCACGAAAACATAAAACTTCCGGTCAAACAGCCGGATGATCTCTTTTTTAAAGGTGTCCGGCTTCTTTCCCTGTTCCACCTGCTTTTGGATCCGGTATGCATCCTTTAAATTCAGCCGGTACAGATAAAAAAAGGAAAACAGCACGATCCATGCGAAGATCCCCATTAAGAGCATGATAACGGAATTGTCTCCCGCAACCCCAAGCCACGGATCCGCTTTTTGTGTCCCCAGGGTAAAAAATCCGATGAGATCCCCGATCCCTCGCGCCGCCACATAATAGATCATCCCGACTTCCACAAGTAAGAACAGGATCCCTTTGATCCGGCAGCCGTATAAAAACTGCCCTGCGCCCATGAGGACAGCGGAGAGCTTTACTCTCCAGTCACTGTCCCGAAACGCATTTTTAAAATTAACTGCTTTTTCTTTCATTTTTTTGCTCTTTCTATTCTAAGGTAAAGATTGCGTTGTAGATCTGTTCACTCATATCCTCTAACCCGGCCTTCATCGCGGCGGTGTCTTTGTATTTCTTTTCATTCTCCGGCCGGAATACGTCTTTTGCCAGATCGATGAAAAAGGTCTGCCCCGGTGTCCAGATCTGGGAAACTTCCTTTACGGACGGCATTAAAATGATATTTCCGTCCTCCAGACGCGAAAACAGTTCCTCTGCCGTACCACCCGCTGCTTTTGCCACATCCTCCCGCGCCGGCGCGATCCCAAGCATTTCACTTCTCTTTATCATCATTTCATAACTCGTCGCAAAATCCACAAACGCGAGGCAGGCGTTCGGCGCCTTGGTGTAAGCGCTGATGGCGTAACCGTTTACACCGCCCATGGTCTTCGTATCGATCCATGCCGGATCTTCCTCCGTGAGATCTCCGCTCTCCGGAAGTTTGGGCAGTGAGGTCATCACCAGATTTTCTTTTGCCTTTGTCTCTGCTTCTTCGTGGGAAAGCCCCTCTGTCTCATACTGCTTTACCAGCTCATCGAGAAACGTGGAATAGACATCCGGCGTTGAGATCGTTGCAAAATACGTTCCATCCGCAAGCTTGCTGTACGCATTGGTCGTGATCGTATCATCGATACAGTCCTCATTCATCACTCCCGCAAGCTGACTCAATACCCAGGCTCCCTTTTCCGACTCCCCGGCGGCAAATCCGATGTCCGACGGATCCGTGTTGTCCTTTCCGAAAATATATCCCCCATAGGACAATAAAAATCCACTGGAAAAATACATATCGCTGAGCGACTTCATATATCCGTAAGTCCCCGGATCCTCCGCATGACGGGCAGCCGAAAACGCATACAGGCTGTTGAAATTTTCGACCATATCCGGGACGCCGTTTTGATCCGCGTCCCAGCTGCTTTCCCAGTCCTCCGGCAGCAGATCCGCGCGGTAATATAGCATCGGCGCCTGCACATTCACCGGAACGCCACAGGTATAGGTGTTTCCGTCCACACTGACCTTATAGGCATCCCACGCGGCATCCGGGATCGCGTCGTAACAATCCAGTTTTTCTGCCGGGAGCGGATAGATATGCTTGCCCTCGGCGTACTGCATGATGACATCATTCGCCTGATACAGCACATCCGGACCATAACCGTAAGGACCGTCATTGGCAAGATCCAGATACTGATCCATATTCGCGTCCACCGCCTGTATCCCCTCATCTTTATACGCCTCATTGAACGCTTCGATCAGTTCCTTAAAATATCCCTTGGAGATTGCCGTATCATTTTCAAGTACCTGGATCGTCACATTTTTTTCGAGTTCCCCGGTAAACACGCCGTTGGTCTGTCCCGTCTCCGTTTCCTCATCCACTGTTTTTTCCTGCGCGGTGTCTGCCGCTCCGCATCCACTGACCATGCTTCCCATAAGCGCTGTCGTAAGCACCAGCGCGATCATTCTTCTTTTCATGCCATCTCCCCCTGTTCTTCCATGATCTGATAACCGTCCGGGTCTATACCCTGCCGCGTTTCTTTTGTCAGATTGATCCGCAGTATCAGTCTGTCTTTTTTATACTTTCGTTCTACGAAAAGCATTTTCTCTTCTTCTTTTATTTTTACAGTTCCATACTGTAACACCGGTTTTTGTTTTAATGCCAGCAGCTTTTTGATCTCCTGCATGACTGCGCAGTCCCAGTGGGATTCCTCCCAGTCAAAGCATCTCCTCGAATCCGGGTCGTAACCGCCCTCCATGCAGATCTCCGTTCCGTAATAGATGCATGCCGCCCCCGGAAATACTACCAGCAAGGCAATGGCTGCAAGCAGTCTTTTTTTATTTTTTCCGATCTCCGTATAAAAACGGTGTGTGTCATGTGAATCTAAAAGGTTTAGCATCATGTCGTTGACCGGTTCTGTATTCCGCATCAGGTTTCCGTTTAATTTTTCCGCCATCTGTCTGGCATCAAATTTCCCACGCGCGAAATAATCGAGGCAGGCTTTGGTAAACGCGTAATTCATAATGCTGTCATACTGATCGCCCATCAGATACGGATAGGCGTCATGCCAGTTCTCTCCGATGATCACGCAGTCCTTCTTTAACTGTTTGACCTCCTTGCGGAAGCGCCTCCAGAAATCATGCGACACCTCATCGGACACATCTAACCGCCACCCGTCGATATCCGCCTCTTTGATCCAGTACGCCGCGATTTTTAACAGAAATTCCTGCACTCCTGCGTTTGCGGTATTGAGCTTTGGCATATAATTACAGGAAGCAAAACATTCATAATTCATCCGCTCCGGATCCGGGTAATCCCCGTCGATCAGAAACCACTCGTAATAGGGCGATTCCTTTCCATTTTTTAAGACATCTTCAAATTCTTCCATCTCCATGCTGCAGTGATTGAACACCGCGTCCATCACAATGCGGATGCCCATCCCATGCGCTTTTTGTACCAGTTCCTTCACATCAGAAAGACTTCCAAACTGCGGGTCTACTTTTCTGTAATCCCGGATATCGTACTTGTGATTCGAGATCGACTGAAAGATCGGGGTCAGATAGACCGCGTTGATCCCAAGCTCCTTTAAATAATCCAGTTTTTCAATGATCCCCCGGATGTCCCCGCCGGCAAAGCTCTTCGGTGTTGGCAGATCTCCCCATTTCATATTGATATACGAGGTATCCTTGGTCAGATTCCCCTGCCGGAAACGGTCAATAAAGATCTGATAAAAGACGGCTTTCCGCATCCAGTCCACCGTCTTTAACCGGTCATTCGTGTTGATATACGGCATCTGGAAGAAATTGTAAAACGCCTCCGGGAAACAGTAGGTCTCCGTCAGTCCGTCCTCACTGTAATAATACTCCTTTCCATTTTCCTCAATGCGGAAGATATAGGCAAGCCTTACATCCTCAAGTTCCAGTTTTTTTTCATAATACTGATACAGACCGTCTTCATAATGCACATGCATTTCGATCTCGTTTTGTTTCATCTGAAATTCATATTTCACGCCATAGACTAAAAACACCCGGATGTCCCGGTCTTCCTTCGCTGTCCGAAGCCGGATCACCAGTTCCTTTTTGCCGGTTGCGAAACAATATCTGGAATCCGGTGTATGTAACAGTGCATATTGATTCATTTTTATTGTACTCCATTTTGTTATTGACAAATAATTTTAAATTTTTAATAATAAAGGTCAGAATCAGTGAAACGATTAAATTTACTTTATGACAGGAGTCTGGAGGATATTATGGCAAAAAACAAAGTTACGATCAAGGATGTCGCAAAGGCAGCCGGTGTTTCCACCGCGACCGTCTCCTATGTGATCAACAACCGCACCGATATCAAGCTGACGGATGAGACCAGAAAGAAAGTCTTACAGGTCATCCATCTTTTGGATTACTCTCCAAATCAGGCTGCCAAGGCACTTGCCGCAAACCGTAAGAGCCTGCTTGCCGTCTCCTTCTCCGCTTCCGATTCTGTATTAAAATGTGCCGAGCAGATGCATACACTGCAACTGCTCTCAAAATATTTTCACGGGAAAAATTATGAACTGATCATGCTAAGTCCTTCTTACACAGAAAAATGCGACCAGGCTGACGCCATCATCTGTTATGACATGAAGCTCGAACAGTTCAGACAGATCGGTGACAGCAATTTCATTCCGTTGGTCGCGCTGGACTGCCTGGTCAACGATCCTTTATTCTTTCAGGTCAATACGGATCTTCATATTTTAAAGGAAAAAGCGGACACTCATTTTGGCGATAAGCCCTATCGCTACGTTATGCTCGATACGCCAAACGCCGAAAAGCTTTCCCGTTTACTAAGTGTTTTCCCGGATCTGATCCGCATCGATTCCCTGACGCAGATAAAAGAGCTTACCGGGCAGCATCTTCTGGTTTCTGATCTTACACTTTTTAAACTGCTCTCTGACACCAATGATGTCTGCTTTCTCCCATCTGTTTCCGGGGAAAAACTCGATCTGCTCCATCAGTGTATCGAAGCAGCTTTGGAGCGCACCCCGATTGAGCAGCACGATCTGCTCATCTAATCCGTGGCTGCGCCATTGTAGGTCCATGTGATCGTATCATACGGATTCATATTGAAGTTTTCTTTTGTCTCTTCGGTATAATAAGAATCCTCCGTGTCATAGACATCTTCTCCCGGATAGGTGGTGAGCGTAAATGTGTAATTTCCGGAAACTGCCACCTCTATATTCGACTTCTTTGCGCCCGTCTCTCCGATGCCGCCGGAATTTTTAAAATATTCCGTTCCATCCTGCGCGATCGTTGTCATATAACCAAATCCACGCTGATCTTCCCATGAGCCGTTGATCGCAAACTGGAACTGATCTCCCGCTTCCAGATCCAGTGTGATCGTGTATACATTGGCTTCGTCATTCTCCTCCTTTGTCATCGTCTGCGCTTCTCCGATCACCGCGCCCCAGTCTGATTCCGCAAGCACAGCACCCGTTCCCGAGCCGACGATCACGAATGTTCTCGTATCTTCCACATAAGAAGTAAATCCCGCGTAAAGAGCCGTATCCTCTTTGACCTGTGTCCCAAAATCATATTTACGGCTCATCTGCGGTGTCGCGTACCAGCCAACAAATGTCTCGCCCGCTTTTTCCGGTGTGAACTCCTCCGCGCATGCTCCGTCCGCCGCCGTCTTCGTCTCAAGGACAGTGGTTCCATCGCTGTCATAGTAAGTCACCGTATGCTCCGCTGCTGTTTCCTCCTGCGCCGGTGCCTCCGTCTGTTCTTCTGCTGTCTGTTTCTCTTCTGCCTGTGTGCTGACCTCTTCCTGTGTCTGTGCGGTTCCGGTCTCTTTTGCCCCACACCCCGCTGTCATGCTGCTGCCCGCAAGCGCCACAGCAAAAAACAGTACCGCCATTGCCTTTTTTCTTTTCATCGTCTTCTCCTTTCAATTTAAGCGTTTAAATTAGATAGCAAATCAAAAGCGGTGTTTATTCACCGCTTAAACGTTTAAACTATCTTAAGTATAATCTTGGCACCTGCCATCGTCAACGCACAATGTTTCCAAAATTTCCTTTCCGTTTTTGTGCATTTTTACGATATCTTTCCCACGACCGCCTCATTGTAGCTTCCCTCATACGGCTTCTCGGTATCGATCTGCATGAGATCCGCGCCCGTCGCTTCCGCGAGCATTTTCGCGATCCGCTCTGTATTTCCGTTTGACCAGGTATAATAAACAACCAGCATTTTTTTCATTTTATTTTTCCTCCAGATTCTTTGCTGCCTCATTTACACAGCGCAGTGCATTTAAACTTCTCGGATAACCGATGTATGGCAGGCACTGGGAGATCACCTGGATCAGAAATTCCCTGGTGTTCCCGATCTTCATATTTGCCTGCGCATGGCTTACAAGCTGCGGCTCACAGCCACCCTGTGCCGCGATAAAGCAGAATGTGATCATTTCCCTCTGCAGATAGTCCAGCCCTTTTCTCGTGTAATAATCGCCAAAGCAGTTGTCGGCCAGCCAGCGGTTGATATGACGGCTCTCTTCCGGTCCCGACTTGTAAAATTCTTTCATGCCTTCTCCGAAAATATCGACCTGTGCCTTGATTCCGGCTTCCAGTCTCGTCTCCATCGTTGTCTTCGCCTGCGCTTCTAACGGCAGGGAAACGCCATCTTCCTTTAAGATCTCATTGTTGATCGCAAAGAACGGAAGTACTCTTCCAATGCCAAGATACGCCACCGCCTGATAAGTCACTTCCTTGATCTCTACCGGTGTCACGCCCACACGCAAAGCAGCCTTTGCCATCACGCGGTACGCATCGGTTCCCTGACAGCCGGTAAGTGTCGCAAGAATCGCAAGCATTCTGGTCTTGTCATCCATGTCGCCCTGATTTACGACTTCATCAAACGCGAAGTTATAAAAACGCTCCGCAAACTCCGGATCGTTCTCCTGTAATCCGCCTTTTTCCTCTGAAAAGATTTTACTTAAATATGCTTTTGCTTTTTCCGTCAGTTTCATCCTATCATCCTCCTAGATCCATGCTCCGACTTCTTTTTCCGCACGATTTACCAGACTTCCGTGGATCGCAAGTCCTTTCTCTACATTTGCTCCCGGACACAGACGTTTGATATCGCTCACGCTGCTTCCAAGTCCGCTGCCCTCATGTGTGCAGAACGGACGGATCGTTTTCCCGTTAAAATCATAGTGCTCCAAGAATGTAAAGACTGCCATCGGCATCGTGCCCCAGTAATTCGGATAGCCGAGATAAATCGTATCGTACTGCTCCATATCCTCCGGCCATGCCTTTAATTCCGGTCTCGCGTTGCTTCTCTGATCTGCCTGCGCCTCCGCGATACAGGCATTGTAGTCTTTGGAATAGGCTTTCTTTGGTTCAATCTGGAACATGTCCGCCCCTGTCAACTTTTTTATAATACCAGCCACTACCTTTGTATTTCCGACCTCTAACTGTTTTAATGCCCCGCTTACATAATTCTCATCTCTGCGGGAAAAATATGCGATAAGCTCTGCCATTTTTCTTTGCGCTCCTTTCGTCTCATCTTTTTTCTTATTTTAATACAGCATTTCTTGACCCGGAATCTCCAACATGTTATTATGCTATAAACTATTGGTTGATACCCATGTCTGGAGGTGCATGATGTATAATCATTTACTTGATACGTTTCTTGCGGTCTGCGACTGCAAAAGTTTTACGAAAGCGGCAAAGCAGCTTTATATTTCACCGACTGCGGTCATGAAGCAGATCAACCAGCTCGAAAAGGAACTGGATTTAAAGCTGATCGAGCGCACTCACGCCGGTGTGACCCCGACGAGCGCAGGCGCTTCCATTTATCAGGACTCGAAATTTATCATCGATTATTCCAAAAAAGTACTCGCCGCCGCCAAAAGCAGGACGCTTGCCTACGATACCACGTTTTGCGTCGGAACCTCCCTGTTAAATCCGGCAAAGCCGTTTCTGGATCTCTGGTATCAGGTCAACCAGGATTTTTCGGGATACAAACTGCATCTGGTTCCTTTCGATGATGATCATAACGGGATTTTAAAAGAGATTGCCCTTTTGGGCGAAAAGTTTGATTTTCTGATCGGTGTCTGCGATTCCAGAGCCTGGATGAGCCTTTGCAGCTTTCTCCAGCTTGGCAGATATAAAAAAATGATCGCGGTTCCACGCGATCACAGACTTGCCGGCAAAAAGAAACTTAAAGTGGAAGATCTCCACGGAGAGACGCTCCTCATGGTTCCTGCCGGTGACTCCGGAACCAATGATTTCATCCGAAATGACTTAACGCTGCACCATCCCCAGATCCATATCGAAGACACACAGCCTTTCTTTGATATGTCCGTTTTCAACCGCTGCGCGGAGACCGGAAATGTGCTTCTGACCATCGAATGCTGGCAGAATGTCCATCCCGGGCTCGTCTCGATCCCGGTTGACTGGGATTACAGCATTCCCTACGGTCTGCTCTACGCGAACGATGCACCGGAGGATGTCATGCGCTTCGTGAAGACGGTGGAAACGTTTGTGAATTTATAAAGAACGATACTGGATGGATTCGAACCATCAACTTCAGTTTTGCAAACCTATGCCCTTCCAGCGGCTACAGTATCACATTCGGGAAGTCCGGCTTCCGCCGTCCTTCCCGATTTTTTGTTTTTACTCTTCAAACGGAATAACTGCTCCGTCATAAGTTTTGTTGATGAACTCTTTGATCTCATCAGATTTTAATACGTCAACCAGTGCTTTTACACCTTCGTTGTCTTCATTTCCTTCTTTTACAACTACTACGTTTACATAAGTCTTTGCTGCTTCGGAATCGGATTTTTCATATGCGAGCGCATCCTGTCCTACGGAATAACCAGCCTCTAATGCATAGTTACCGTTTAATACGAGGTAAGCTACTTCGTCAGATACTCTTGCTACCTGCTCTGCTGCAAGTTCTTCGATCTGAACGTTGTACGGATTTTCTTCAATGTCATTGACTGTTGCCTCTAATCCTGCGTCTGCTTTTAATGTAATGATTCCGTTATCCTGTAACAGTAAGAGTGCTCTTGCTTCGTTTGTTGTATCATTCGGAACTGCGATTACATCACCTTCCGCAACATCATCCAGGCTGCTCTTGGTTCCCGGATAAATTCCAAACGGCTCATAGTGGATCTTACCAACTTCTACGAGGTGTGTTCCTCTTTCTTCATTAAAGCTGTCAAGATACGGTACATGCTGGAAGTAGTTTGCATCCATCTCTCCGCTCTCCACTGCTTCGTTCGGCAGTACATAATCATCGTAAACTGTGACCTCAAGATCCCATCCTTCTTCTGCAAGGATCGGCTTTGCTGCCTCTAAGATCTCCGCATGCGGTGTTGCAGAAGCTGCGATCTTGATCGTTCCCTTGGATTCAACTGCTGCAGCTTCGGTACCTGCTGTCTCTTCTTTTGCTGCCGCATTGTCTGTTGCGGTGCTGTTTTCTTCCTTTGCACTTCCGCAGCCTGCAAATGCGCTTACTGCCAGTGCTCCTGCCAAAATACCTGTTAAAAGTCTCTTCTTCATAATATTTTTTCTCCTCTTCTTTTTTTATTTTCATGATCTTTGCAAAAGCCAAAGATCAAACCATAAACTTTTTATTTTCTGCGGTCGGATTTATCCGCAAGCTTCATTCCGATGGTCTGGAAGATCTGGAACAAAATCATCAGTAAGATTACACTGACAACCAGAATATCCGTCTGCCATCTGGTGTATCCGTAACGGATTGCGATCGCTCCAAGTCCGCCGCCGCCGACGGTTCCTGACATTGCGGAGTATCCAAGGATCGTTCCGAGCGCGATCGTTGCGCCGACGATCAGAGATGTTCTCGCCTCAACGAGCATAACTTTTACAATAATCGTAACATCGGACGCTCCCATCGAGCGCGCCGCCTCGATCACTCCCGGATCTACTTCCTTTAAGGAAGATTCGACCATTCTTGCGATATACGGTGCAGCCGCGATCACAAGCGGAACGATCGTTGCCTTTGAGCCGTAGCTCTGTCCCGCTACCAGTCTCGTAAACGGGATCAATATAACAAGTAAGATAATAAACGGTATGCTTCGCACAAGATTTGAGATCACATCAAGGACCTTATAAACTGCCGCATTCGGGCGGATCCCGTCCTTATCTGTAACTGTGAGCGCAATTCCCATCGGAAGCCCGATCACATAGCCGGCGAATGTTGAGATCACCGTCATATAAATTGTTTCCCAGATTCCCTGGATCATCATGCTGATCACCTGATCACTCCACATCGCCTGTCACCTCCTCAATCTCTAATCCATGCTCTTTGAGATATTCTTCCATATCGATCTGTAAATGTCTGTCGTCCGGCAGTCCTAAGATCATCTCGCCCTTTGCGACTCCGCCGACATTTTTGGTATCTGCCCTTAAAATATTTACCGGTGTGCCGAATTTTAAGATCATATTTGCGATGACCGGCTCAAACGCGGAATTTTCAGAAAAGACAATCCGAAGTTTCCGGTCGCTCTGAATACGCTCTAACTGCTCGGCTACCGCGCCTTCCAGTTTCACGCCGTCTTCCGGCAGATCTCTCAGTATCAGTTCTCTCGCCGCTTTTGATTTCGGATGACTGAAAATATCCTCGACCAGACCGTTTTCTACCAGTTCTCCGTGTTCAATGATCGCCACGCGGTTACAGATCTCACGGATCACCGACATCTGATGCGTAATGATCACGATCGTAATGTTAAACTGCTCATTGATGCTCTTTAACAGTTCAAGGATCGATGCCGTTGTCTGCGGATCCAATGCGCTTGTCGCTTCATCACAGAGCAGGATCTTCGGATCCGACGCAAGCGCACGTGCGATCGCGACACGCTGTTTCTGTCCACCGGACAACTGCGCCGGATAAGCCTTTTCCTTATCCTCAAGTCCGACTGTCTTTAACAGCTCTCTGGCTCTTGCCTTTGCGTCTTTTCTTTTTACTCCATGGATCTGAAGCGGGAAACAGATATTGTCGATCACACTCTTTTGCATCAGCAGGTTAAAATGCTGGAAGATCATCGCGATATCACTGCGCTGTGCCCGCAGTTCCTTTTCGCTTAGTGTTCCAAGATCCTTTCCCTCGATGAACACCTGACCATCGGTCGGTTTCTCCAGATAATTCAAGCATCGCACAAGTGTACTTTTTCCTGCCCCGGACATTCCGATGATTCCGTAGATATCTCCCGCCTCAATCGTGAGATTGATATCGGAAAGCGCTTCTACATGCACGCCCTTTTGTTCAAATGTCTTTGACAGATGCTTTACTTCTATTTCATATTCAGCCATTCTGTTCTTATCCTTTCCTTATATCCACACAAAAAAACAGCAGGTTCACCGCAAAGATGATTCCTGCTGATCTTTTCTTTCTATCAATCAAACCGAAGCATCCCGCGCGTCTTTTCTTTTTTCCATGCATACAGACATACACATACAGGTCTCGCCTGATGCGTTCCACATTCTGCTGTCACATACCATGGAAAAATGAACTGCTCTCATCTTCGGTTCTCCTTTCTGCATTTGTTTTGCTGCACTTTGTTTACAGGTGCTATTATAACAAAACTTTGCGAAAGGTGTTAATACATGATACTTAGAGTTGGTTATAGGATAAGGCTATAGCTGATTTTCCTCCCGCAGGCGTACCACCAGCTCATAAACCTCCGGCCGTCTCTGCTTCAAATGCTCATCCAGCTTATGTCTGCGCTCCTGAAACCGCTTCGCAAGTTCGGGATGTTCCTTTGCGATGCGCTCATAAACCTCTCTGCGGTGTGCCTCAAACTGCATTGCCAGTGTTTTCTCGTCTTTTCCGGAAATATTGACGATCTCTTTTAAATGTTCTTCCAGATGTTCGAGCCACTCATCCTCGTCCAGCGCCTCCATGTGCGACCACCGCCCGTGCAGAAGTTCTTCCACATTTCCGTCCTTTTTCAGCTGCTCGATCTGTTTTAAGATCTGCTTTTCGATCTGCGCCTCGGTGTCCGAGCCGAACGCCCAGACAAATTCCTGTACCCGGTTATCCGCGCGCTTTCTCGAAGCGCTGCGTTCTTCATTGTCCACGCCGCCGGCAAGCGGATACGGCCGTCTGATCTCCATGTCCTTTAACGCGATATGTATCGTTCTGCGCACACTGCCTTCCTCGATCATATAGCCGAGTCCGAGTTTCCGAAGCTGCTCGTTTAACTCCGCAATATGCTCGGTCATATAAAAACGGATTCCCTTTTTCTTCAGGGACTGATACAGGCTTCCCAGCCGGTCCGCCGCCGTGATGTCCATGCTCCCGATGCCGCTCGCGTCAAGGATCACTGCCTTCGTGTCTTTTTGCAGCGCATCTTCAATGTCGCGCTCAAGTACCTGGATATTCGCGAAAAACAGATTGCTGCTGAAACGATAGATCAAAACGCCCTCGATGGCATGGATCTGGCTTCCTTCTTTCAGATCGCGGAAATGGCGGTGTCCCGGCTGAATGCCGAGAAAACACCTCGCCGGCTTTGCGGTACGGATGATCATTTCGGTAAAGGAGAGGATGATCCCGATCAGTACGCCGTTGATCGTTCCAAGAAACAGCACACCGAAAAACGCGCCCGCAAAGATCAGACATTCCGTGCGGCTCACTTTAAAAAGCCGCACCGCCAGTTCAAACTCCGTTGCCCCAAGCAGTGCTGAGATCACGATCGCGGTCAGCACCGGAACCGGCAGATATCCGATGAATCCCGTGCCACACAAAAGCAGTACGATCATGGAGCCTCCGGCCACGATGCCGGTAAGCTGCGTCCTGCCCTGATACTGTTCTCCCATTGCAGTGCGGGATACCGAACCATTGATCGGACAGCAGCCCGTAAAAGCAGCCGCAAAATTTCCGGCAGAAAACGCCAGTATTTCCTGATTGTCGTTGATGCGGTATCCGTTTTTCTGCGCGAAGTTGTTTTCCGCAAGCAGTGTCTCCGCCATGATGACCACCGCAACCGACAGACTGATCGTGACGGCTTCCTTTATGGGGATCACGGTAAGATCCGGGAAACTCCACGCAGGAAGCCCCGGTTCTACCGCCGCAAGCGTCTGGATCCCCCATTCACGCACCGGAAGAACGCGCGTCATCACCGCGCCTGCCGCCATAAGCACGACTGCCATCGGAAATTTTGGCATGAACTTTTTGGACAGTAACAGGATCACAAGTGCCGAAACGCCGAGCGCGACGGACGGCAGATTGATGGATGCCGCTTCCTTTGCGATATGTTCCGCAAGCTCCAGAAACTCTCCGGTTCCCGCCGTTCCTCCCATCAGCTTCGGCAGCTGCATCAAAATGATCGTGGTACAGATCCCGGTGATGAATCCACCCATGACCGGCGCTGAGATGTAGTTTACCAGCTTCCCGGCGCGCATAAAATAAAACGCAAGCAGCCACAGCGCCACAAACAGCGTGAGCACCGGAACGACTGCCAGTGCCTCATTCGACCCACTCTCCACATGCAGACTGATCAGGGCGGAACCAACGAGCGCCGCCGGTGCCGCGTCCACCCCGAAGATAAACTGCGGGGAAGTGGAAAAGAGCGCAAAGAACAGAATCGGAAATACCGACCCATAAAGCCCATACACCGCGGGAAGCCCCGCAATCTGCGCATACCCCATGGAAATCGGGATCGACACCGCCATGATGATAATGCCCGCAAGGATGTCTCCCGGCAGATCTTTCTTATTATAATGCCGGATTGTCTGTGCCAGTTCCAGTTTCATTGCATCATCTCCTCAATTTTTCCTGTTTAAATAACAGCATTATACCACAAAAAAGGGGAAACTGCCCACCGGCGTCTCCCCTTTTTCTTTTCTGCTTGATTCTTATCTTTTTTCGTTTCCCTTTGCCGCCGGGCGGTACAGATCATACATGAATACGCCCTCACCCAGATCTCTGGTCTTTACGAGTTTCATGCCGAGATGCTCATATCGCTCGACTTTATTTTCCGCGTCGGTCTCCAGGATCACCGCAAGATTTTTCTCATCGGCAATTTGATACAGCATTTCCATAAGCAGTCTCATATATCCCTGCCCCTGATATTCTTTCCGGACCACTAACATCGCAAGGTTGGCATACGGGATCTTTTTCTTTTTTAACTCATCTTCATAGGTTTTCCCGCCCGTTGCAATCCTCCTTACGAATTGAATTCCTCCCCGGAGTCCTCCCAGATTTTTGACGATTTCCCGGATCATCCGAATCCCGCTTTGGAATGACAGATCCTGCCCTTTACAGGTAACAAGGATATATCCTTCTCCCCTGCTGCTGGTAGAATACAGGCATCCACTTTCATATCCCGCCAGAAAGCAGGCTTTCATATGCTGATACATCTTTTCCCTGCTGTCAAGTAATTTGCGCAGGCCATATTCCGTCGTTCCGTCTTTTTTTCTTCCATACGCATGATCATAAAAAGAATCCCCGATCTCCCGGCAGATCTGTTCGATCTCATTTTCTGATAAATTTGTTACTTTGATTCCGTTCATTGTATCTCTCTCCCGTTCCTATATGAACCAGTTCACAAGCTGTACCATAACACCTACAAGCAGACACACCGGAAGCCCGATCGCCATTCCTTTTAAGCTGCCGATAAAATGAAACCGGTAATCCTTATAGGAATCCGTCAGATCTTCGGTTCCCGGAATGACCAGCTTCTTGCTGTGGCATACCCAGATCCAGTCGATCACAAAACAGTCATACCAGTCAACGATCAGCCAGATGAGATACGAGAGCAGAAATCCCTGCAAAAAATTGCCCGCATGATTTACAAAACAAAGCGCAATCGCCATAATAAGCGCAATGACGACCGCAGCGCAAAGCTTCTTTCTTCTCGTCTGTGGACTGTCCGCCTTTCTGCTCTCATCGATCAAGCCAAGCTCCAGACAACGGTTTATGATCGGTTCCGGCATATCGTAGACCGTATCTACAGGGTTTTGGCTGCCTGCCACCACCGCAATCGTAAATAAAATGGTGAGTACCACTGTCTCTATTAAAATTATCCTTACATCCATGTTTTATTTCCTCTCCTAATCTTCTCTCTCGGTCAGTATTTTTATCACAAGGCTGCTGATCTCCGCCGGAGTGCTTCTGTTTTCTTCCCGCATCCACCGTTTTGTCAGTTCCCAGTAACCCGCTATCGTAAAGTAAAAATCATATAACCTTTCCTTTGACATCTCTGAAAGAACCTGCTCCGGTTCCATATCGACATCTTTCATTTTTGTTTTGAACGCAACCTGCATGATGTACTCGGAAAGATGATCCTCGATATAGTGCAAAAGATGACTCTGATCCAGACAGCAAAATACCTCCGCATTTTTCTCCCAGAACGAAAAATAGATGTTTGTCGTCTCCTTTAAGCCCTTCGCTCCCTGCAAAAGCAGTGCATCCGCGAATTCATCCATGACTGAGTCTGCCATGAACCTGACAATATCATCTTTCGTCCCGAAATACCGGTACAGCGTCCTTCTGCCAACGTTTGCGCTTTTTGCGATCTCCTTCATCGAGATCTCTGCGTAATCCTTTTCCTCTAACAGCTTTTGCAGCGTATCACGGATCAGCTCCTTTGTTGATAGCGATTCTTTCATAACATTCTCCCTTTTAGTTTGTCCGGACTAACTTTCACAACAAAGAATGGCACACATGTGCAGCAATGTCAATACAATAAAAAAAGTTGGCACACATCAACGCGTATGTGCCAACTTTTCTATCTGCATCAAAATTATATATTATCCTTAATGAATGTTTCTAACGCTGTATCTTCCTCCAGTCTCAGACCAGATAATGTTCCAGTCCGTAAGCAACTCCTGCTTCATTGTTTGATTTTGTCACAAAATCTGCTTTGGCTTTCAGTTCATCGATCGCGTTTCCCATCGCGATTCCGACACCTGCCGCCTCGATCATTGGAACATCCAGTTCATGATCTCCGAATGCGATCACATGCTCCGGTTTTACATCCAGACTTTTACAGATTGTTTTCAGTGCGGTTCCTTTGGTAACTCCCTTCGGAAAAATCTCAAGAAATGTATCTCCGGAGCGCGCCATATCAATCTCTTCCCGTTTCTGCGCCGCGATCACTTTATAAATTTCCGTAATCTCATCGGGACTCGCCGCAAGTACCAGCTTATTCGGACCGGTACTTTCTTTTTCCCACTCTGCGGCAAGTTCTTCCACATCCGCAAATTCCGGTCTGTGATGGATGATCTCGCTTTCCTTCTCGACATAGCGGTCACTGCCTGTTACAAACCAACTGTCATGCCGGAAGATCCAAAGCGGCATCTGATAGCGCTCCGCGATCTCTTCATAGATACGTTTCATGGTATCCGCAAGAAGATACTCGCTGCTGATGCACTGACCGTCCTTTAAAATGTAAGTACCCGCGTTGCACGCTTTGATACACGAAATTCCAAGTTCCTCTTCGATCGGATCCACTGCCGCCGGCATTCTTCCGGAGACCAGTGCGATCTTGATTCCCTGTTCTGCCGCTTGTTTTACGCTTTCACGCGCTCTTGGCAGTATTTTTTTCTGATCGTCGAGCAATGTTCCATCCAGATCAAGACATATTAACTGATAATTCATAGCACCCTTCCTTTATCCAGAATATTTAATATCTTCTCAACATTTCTTCTTCCGTTTTTCAGTCCGAGGTTAAAAACAACCGCGCCTGCCAACCCTGCAATAATGAAAAGAATGCCAAGGACACCGAGAAACGTGTGACGGGTCAGACCCGCGAAACCGGCGTAAGCGCCTGCCACGCCAATGGTCGATATCGCAAGCGCGATCGTTTTCCAGTGACTGATCCTTTTTAATGCCGCAAGCTGCATTTCGGCTTCTTTTGATAATTGATTTCTCTCAGCAGTGTTCATGACATTCTCTCCTTTTTCTTTTTTGATAAATAATTAGTAAGTCAGTCCCGGGTTAAAGAATCCGATCAGTACACCAACGAAGGCTACTACGACTAACAGTAACATTACTTTGATCGGGGACATCCGTTTCTTTGCCATGAGGAACCAGCATCCGATGATAAATAATGCGGTTAAAAGTCCAGGGAATACGGAATCCAGTTTATCCTGCAATACCAGATACGGTTCGCCCGCATCGTTTAAAAGCTGTAAGGATGTGGTAACGCTTACCCATGTCGCGGATACCGCACCGATTACGATACCACCGAGCACTGAGATTGCTTCTCTTAATGCTTCACCCTGTGTTCCGATCAGGAAATCTACCGCTTTTCCACCAAGCTGATAGCCCTTGAAATATAAAAATTTCATTCCGAAGTACGCAAACAGGTTCCATACGACGATATAGAAGATCGCTCCGAGCGGTGAACCGCCGGTTGACATACCCATTGCAATACCAAGAAGGATCGGGATAACGGTTCCTACGACTAAGGAATCACCGATTCCGGCGATCGGTCCCATAAGACCGGCACGCAGACCGTTTATCGTTTCCTCATCCACATCTTCCGCGCCGTTTGCTCTCGCTTCCTCGAGACCTGCCGTCATACCGACGATCACGGAACCAAGCTGCGGCTCTGTATTGAAAAATGCGGTGTATGTATCCATTGCTTTTGCTTTGTCTTCTTCATTGTCATATAATTCTTCTACCAGTGGCAGCATGGAACAAAGATAACCAAATGTCTGCATGTGCTCCTGGGAGAAGCATGTTAAATGGCCGTAATACCAGTTATGGAATGACTTTGATAACGCTTTTTTTGATAATTTCTTTTCCATATCAGATATCCTCCTCTTCCTCGATCTCAGCTGCAGCCGCACCCTTTGTGACTGTCAGCATTTTAATTTTGTATGTAAGAATTGCGAACATTCCGGCAACAACCGTTGCGGATACCAGGTTGATACCAAGAGATGCAGCCAGTACAAATCCGAATAAGAACGGAACAAAATCTGCCGCTTTCTTTACGATCTGTTTTAAGAGGATCGCAATACCTACGCAAGGAAGCAGGGAACCAACGGTAAACAGTGTCTTCATTGCAAGACCATCCATCGGCAGTGCTGTTTTGATCAGTTCTACTACGTCCGCACCCATCTTACACATGATCATGGTCGGGATGAAGGAGCAGATCAGATGAGAGATCCATGGAAGTCCCATATCTACCAGATATAATTTCTTATACTGTCTGTTTTCTACTGCTTTCCAGCCCATGTGCTGCCAAACCAGGTTGATGGTTGCTGTTCCATAGAATAATACGGTTCCAAGTGTACCAACCATGGCACCGAAAGATGTTGCAAGTGCTGCGCCTTCTGCAGAAGTTGCTGTAAGGCCGTAGCTCTTTAACGCAACCATTGCAAGCGGGATACCGATGTAGCTGACCGCACGCACATCCGCGGATACGGTTCCACCCGGTGTAACGAGCGCAATGTAAATAACCTGCATCGCACATCCGACAAGAATACCTGTCTGCATATCACCTAAGATCAATCCACATACAAATCCACCGATCAACGGTCTTCCAAGTGTATAGTTACCGATCGATGAACCACCCATACCAGGCATACTGGACAGACACGCGAAGAGTCCGAGCAATACTGCCTGTAACCAACTGATAGTCATAACATTCCCTCCTTAATTAAAACCAAATTGTCCTCTGAATTTTTTCCAGTTGCCGATCGCTTCTTCTTTTAACAGCGCAAATTCTACTTCATATCCTGCGTTCATGATATTTTCAAGTGCCTGCGCTTCTTCCTGCGTAATGGACTGGTTGTTTCCGAGTTTTGTTGCGCCCGGTCTGTCGTTGCAAGGTCCGATGATCACGGTCTTCACGCCGCACTGGAATCCCTGGTCGATCAGGATCTTTTCCATATCCAGCGGATTTTTTGCGATCAGGAAATAATTATCCTTGCTTGCCAGCACCTTCGCGCTTTTCTCTTTGAATTCATCCACTGACCATACAAAAGTCTTTTTTCCGCTTGCGCTCTTGTATGCTGCTTTTAATACCGGATTTTTTGCCGCCGCGTTGTTTACCGCGATCAGTCCGTCACACGGATATTCCAACGCCCATCTTGTACAGGTCTGTCCATGGATCATACGATCATCCACACGAATAAATGAAACTGCCATTTTCTTTTCCCCCTTTTTTAAATTTCGTCTTCGGATTCTTCATTTGTGATCCGAAATTCTTTTAATACTTCTCTGGATTCCGAAAGCAGATCTTCGATCAGCTCCGGGGTCTCCATTGTGTCTTTCATCAGCACTGCGCTCAATGCAAACGGAAGATTTACGCCTCCGACCATAACGGTCTGCCCCATGAGGTTTTCTTCTGCAATTACGTTTGCCGCAGTGGTAAGCGGTGAACCACCCACCAGATCCGCCAGCAGAATGATCTCATCTTCTGCTTTGACCGGCGCCAGGCATTTTCTCACATTCTCCGCATACACGGCAGAACTCATGCCATTTTCCAGGCTTGTGGAGATCACATCTTCTCTGTTTTCTCCGGCAAGCATGTTCAGTGCGTTGTGCAGTCCCGGAGCGAATGTTCCATGACTGACCAGAAAAACATATTTCATTTTATTGTCCTCCTCCTTAAGTTTTTTCTTTCTGTTCCTTAAGTTCAAATACAGTATAAAAAAAAGACGACATATGTTCATCTCACATATGTCATCCTTTTTACATTACGTTTGTCAGAAATCGTAATGACATTTGTCATTTCCGGTTCTTTAGGTACTGATTGATCGTGCGGTTCCAGATGATCAGATCCATCCGGATGTTGGAACTGTCCGTCAAAATGCTGTCCACCGCCTTGTCTACCTCCGCAACTGCCTCATCATATCCACGGAATCCCGGCGCAATGACCGCGTTTTCCACAGCGTTACTTAAAACCGCGAGGTTCATGCCGCCGCTCTCCCCGGAGCTTTCGATCAACTGCTGCAGGGTCTGGTCGGACTCCGTCACTTCTTTTAACACGGAAACCCCCTCCGAATAATCAAAGATCTCCGACTGGATCTCGGTGTTACTGGTCAGAACCTTGATAAAATCCCAGGCGGTCTCCGGGCATTTCGTATTTTCATTCATCGCGACAAGCAGTGTGTCAAGCGTTGATATGTTGTCGCCTTCCGGCCCTGCCGGCATCGGAATGCATTCCCACTCAAATCCCGAATATTTCTTGACGCTGAGCGGATACGGTTTATAGGCGCGGTAGTTGGAAAAAGACATCGGCTGAAATACCACTTTTCCCATATCAAAGTCCCTGGTCGAAGGACTGTAGTTTCCATTTAACCCATACAGGCGCTCCATAAATTCCAGTGCCTCTTCGACATTTTTGTCCGCAAAATCGCACTCTGTCCCTTTTTCATTAAACAGCCGGATCCCGTTGGACTCAAACGCGTCCATCCAGGTATAGCCGACCGCGCCGAACTGGTCTACCGTTCCGTCTCCATCCGTGTCTTTTGTCACTTCCCTGCAGATCTCATAAAACTCATCCCAGGTCCAGCTGTCATCCGGGATCGCGATCCCCTCCGCGTCTAAGATCGTTTTGTTTACAAACATCAGCTTTGGCGCGCATTCATAGGGCAGGGAATACTGTTTTCCCTCATGCTGACCGTATTCATAGGCAGACGCATAAAACGCCCCCTCATCAAAATCTTTATCTTTTTCAATGAAGGAAGACAGGTCTTTTAACGCACCGATCTCCGCAAGATCGTTAAAATCCTCCGCCAGCACAAAAATGACATCGGGCGCGTCCCCGGAGATCAGCTGTTTGGACAGCCACTCCGAATAATCGCTCTTTAAGATCCCGCTGACATACTCCACGTTTACTCCCGGATGTTCTTTTTCAAAACATTGGATCGCATCCTCCAGGATCTGATAGGAATATCCGTTTTGCACTTCCCAGTAGCTGTCCGAAAACACGCCGATCGTCAGTTCCTTTTTCTGAAATACCGGAAGTGACTGATAGCTGTCGCTGTAAAGAAGCGCCGTGAGCACAAGTAAAAGCGCGCAGCAGATGATCAGGATCTGATTTTTTTTGTTCCGGATTTTTTTCATCATGGTTCCTCTCCGAATCCCCGGTTCACCACGCCGGTCTGTACCGCCCATATGGCAAGCTGGGTTCTGTCCCTTAATTCGAGTTTACTTAATATGATGCTCAGCATGTTGCGCACGGTTCCCTCAGACAGGCTCAGTTTCGCCGCAATCTCTTTATTGGACATTCCACTGCCCACGAGCGCAATGATCTTCCACTCTGTTTCCTTTAAGTCGGCTGTCTGCGCATCACCCACCTGGATCGTGATATTCGTCTGCGCCATTTTGGAAAACAGTTTCACAACCTTTGACGTGATATCCCCGTTGATCATGGCTGTTCCCTGATATACTTTGCGAATAGCCTCCGCAAGCTCCTTGGTCGAAATTCCCTTTAACAGATAACCGCTTGCGCCATACTTTAACGCATTGTAAACATATTCATCATCATCAAAGGTCGTTAAGATGATGATCTTGATGTTTGGATAATTTTCCTTGATGATCTGTGTACACACCACACCGTCCATCTCCGGCATACGGATATCCATTAAGATCACATCCGGTTTTTCCCTGCGCACCGCGCGCACAACCTCAACGCCGTTTTCCACGGCATCCAGCACTTCAATGTCTTTTTCCGTTCCCAGCACGATCTGCAGGCTCTGTCGGATCAGTTCCTGATCATCGGCGATCAATACTTTAATCATCTTTCTTCTCCTCCGTCCCCCATCGGATCGGGATCTGCGCTTCCACCAGAAATCCGTCTTCCCCGGAATACTGCAATGTCCCCTGTAACATACGCAGCCGTTCGTCCATATGGTGCAGCCCGAATCCTTTTTCTATCTTTTTACATCCGATCCCGTTGTCTTTGATGCGGATGTTTAACATATTATACTCCCGGTCTATCTCGATCGTGATCCGGTCCGCCTTGCCATGCCGGATGGAATTTGTGATACATTCCTGCACGATCCGGTAAATAATCTCTTCTTCGTCCTCGTTAAACCCCTTTAACGATGTCGTACACCGATACTCGATTCTCGCATTCGTCGCAAGACGCATCTCTTCCATGGTCTGTGTGAGTGCCTCTTCCAGATTAAACTTTTCGAGTGCGTCCGGCCGTAGTGCCTTAACCGAACGCCGGACATCCGTCATGCCCTGTCGCGCCACCTCCGCGATCGCGCCAAGCTGCACCTTCGTTGCCTCCGGTGCCACATCCATTAACGTCTCACAGGCTTCGATACCGGTAATGATACCGGTCAGCGCATGTCCGAGCGTATCGTGGATCTCCCGCGCAAGACGGTTTCTCTCTCTGGTTTCCGTCATTTTGACTGATTCTTCCGCGTATTGCTCAAGCCTCAGATTTGCTTTCTGTAATTCTTCATTTGCCGTATTGAGCTGCGCATTCAGACTTAAGATCCGCTCTTTCTCACTCATCTGTATCCGAACCAGCCAGACAATATAAAATAAAAAGAGTAACGTATTTAATGAGTTTAGCACGTTCTTTACACCAAGCAGCGCAGAGCAGACATCTCCTTCAAAATACCCGAGATACGTTTCCAGTGACGTGATCCGGAAGCCGGACGAGATCAGGTCATAGTCCGTCATCATATAGAACACGCAGATCTCTGCCGCAGCGGAAAATTTCCATTTTGCTTTCGGCAGGTACCGCATGGTATCCGCCAGGATCAAAAGCATCATGCCCGTATAACTGAATCCCAGCAGGTAACTGATCCCAAAGCTGACCGCGATCTCCACGCCGACTTTACAGGCGAGGCTGCCGCTTCCCGTGCTTTTGATCTGCATTAGGATCATCATGCTCCCGTACAGTCCAAGCGCGATAACCGGGATCTTCCAGGGCGTGACCGGAATCTTATGTATGCTCGTCAGAAAGCTTAACGCCGATCCCTCCTGCACCGTGCCGTTCAGACAGTATGTGATCAGCATGGAGATAAACAGGATAATGATCAGATTTAAGTTTTTCATGACCACCAGCAGATACTCTGAGGTCTTATTTTCGTCCATCTCTTTTTCCCCCTCTACTGCCATCTGTCTATTCCAAATTCTTCTACATTCTGTCTGGTGACCAGTTTTACCGGAACTAAAATGTTCTTTTCGACGCTTTTTCCGTCAAGCAGGCGGTAGATCGCATCCGCCGCCATGCTTCCGATCTCTGTCGGAAACTGCGCAGCCGTTGCGTCCATCATTCCTTCCTCGATCAGTGCCTTTGCGTCCGGTGAACCGTCCACTCCATAGACCCCGACATGGTCGAGCATCTGATTTTCCTCGAGTGCGGCGACCACACCGACTGCTGCCAGATCGTTCAGGCAGAAAATGTTGTCAAACGAAACGCCCGCATCGATCGCTTCCTGCAGCCTCGGCATCGCGATCTCAAGCTGTCCCTCACATTCGATCTGTGCCACGACCTCAATGCCTTCCTTCCCGCTTACCATATCGAGGAATCCCTGCACTCTGTCCTGTCCCGATTTGGTTGTCGTATGCGCCATAACAAGCAGTTTCGTCCCTTCACACTGTGTCAGAAAATACCGCCCGACGATCACACCCGCATCGTAATTATCTGAAGTGATCGTGCAGTCCGCAAGTGTATCATCCGAAAGATTGGTGTCCACGACAATGATCCGTATTCCCTGCTCTTTCGCCTGTCCGAGCACATCCGAAAGACTCTCCAGATCCACCGGTGTCACGACAAGCACATCGATCCCCAGATCCATCATTTCCTTGATCTGCTCGATCTGACGGTCGGCATCCAGCGCAGGATCTCTTAACACCACCCGGTCTCCTTCCGCCTCCACGCGCGCGCTTATCTCCTCACTCACGATCTTATAGAACTCATTGTTCATGGTCATGTAACTCATACCGATCAGGTGGGAATTTCTCTTCTGATTCCTCGAATAATCGTTTTTTGCACAAAAACTAAACAGCATGACCCCGATGACGATCGCATCCACCAGAAGGATCATGCCCCAAAACATCTGCTTATGCTTACCGTTCATGCTTCTCTTTCCCCATACTTTTCTTTTCCGTTCTTATAGACAGATTTTAACATGATTTTACAAAGGATTCAACTGCGGGGTGGGGGAGGAGGAAAAGAACTTATATTCTTTTTAATGTAACTCCGTACTTTTTTGCAAGCTCTTTTAACATCATACGATAAATCCCTGCTATTGTTGCAGTATTATAATATGGTTGTCCAAAATGTACACTTATTTTCGATCGCGTAGAAAGCAATGCCTCCATAACCGCCTGTTCTTTTTCGTCGTTTTCCACTCCTGCTTCTGTAAAAATTTTTTCAATGTCATACTCCACTGTACTCTTATATATAAACTCATACTCCTTCAATGCCTGAATATCCCAAAATGTTCCATAACAAGAAGTATTATAAGCTTTTATCCAGTCCCACATGATCTCCGGATCTTCGACATTCGGATTTTCGGCATGACATCTCACACATAATATGACCATATTTTCTGGCTCATCTTTTCCGCCCAATGCAGCCGGTATAATATGGCACCGCTGTAATCTCTTCTTATATCCACACCTCCAGCAGTGTGATTCAGCCTCTCTCCAGTCAATGCTCCATTCACACTCATCCACACGTGTTTCCCAATATTTCGCGATCTCCCGCATCGTTGTTTTTATATGCTTTTTCTCTCCCATTTTTTCTCCTAATTTTTCTATTCTTTTCATGTATATTCAGAAATTAACTTAGACATTATATTACTGTTCTAATTTGATTTCATATTTTTCAAATAAATATGACATTAATAGAAAAAACCATGTTAACACCAAAAGCTGATTTGTAAAATGAATTTTTAAGACAATATCTGTAAGCAAACCAAAACCTGATATAACCGTAACACTGAATTTTATCATTAACTTAAATTTTTGTTGCCTTGCATTTGTAATATAATGGAAATGCCACAGGAACCATACACAACTTGCCACTGTTATTGACCAATATATTACTTGTATTAATATATCCATGTTTATAATTAATTTTGTATATCTATCTAGTAACATGCATATTACTGTGCATAATAACGGAACAATTAATAAGGAAAAATAAATATAAGAGTTCCATGAAGTATCACGGAAATATATGGCACACTTTATTCTTTCGCTCATTGCAATATTACATTCTGCTATAATATCAGAAATAAGCATCAAAAAAAGCAAAATGCCTGCTCCCAGCAAATACAACATAGCAATTATTTTCTGCACAGACCATGGTTCTATCACTCCTATTCCTATTTCCAAAAATAAAATTATCAACAATGCTAAACCACTCAAGATCCAAAAAAATAGCGATATAAATATTCTTCTCATAAGTATCTCCCTCTTTCCTAACAATTCTTTATAAGATATTAATCCGCTTCTCTACGCCTCACAAGCATTCTTATATGTCCCTGATATTTTCTTTCCAGAGAATTTATTATGAATATTCCATACATAAAATCAGTCTATTTTTCAATTTTGAAAAATAAAAAAAGCCATACACCTGCTTGAAAAAAAACAGTCAATATGGCTTATGAATATGCTGATACCTGTTGATGATTATCTGTTGCTTCTACTTCCCCGCAAGCCCCTTTAAGGACTCAAACAGCTGCATATCCGATGCGGTCAGTTTCAGATTGGATGTGATCGTCTCTCCGGACGCATTCGTGATGCTCACTTCCAGAATCGATCCCTCTCCGATCCCGTGCTTACCCGCAGCCTGCAAAAACTTTGAAAACTTCGGATGGTTTGCCGAAAAAGTATCCCAGGCATTTTTGACCTGGAATAATTTTGTAGGGTTTATCATATGTTCTCGTACTCCATTTCTTCCGTTTGTCTAATATTTTCCGTGAATATCGCCCAGATGGATCGTGATCATGCCATCATCCGCGAGAACACGAAGTGCCTCCTTCTGTTCTCCGGTCAGTGTCTCACTGTAAACCTGATTTTCATAGTCAACAACGACCGTTTTGGTCCGGACGATCAGATACTGCATCGGCATGACGTCTGACGGCAGTTCCTCCCCCGGATATTCCGTGTGAAACAGTTCTTCCAGCGCTTTTGTATGCCCATCTGCACATTCGATCACATCCCCCGCCGCAGTGATGATGCAGGGACAATATTCCGAGAACTGCGTCTTATAGGTCTCAATAAATTCCTTTGCTTTCATAAAAACTCCCCTTCCTTTTCTTTTTCATCCATATGACATTTTCCGTCCCGCTCGAGGATGTCTAACATCTGCGTGATCCGCTGCATATATGTATGGAAACGCCGTACCTTCTCCTGTCCGTTTCTCGCGATCCGCTCCCGCTCTTTTTCATGCGCAAGGTAGTAGCCCGCTTTCTCAATCAGTTCCCGTTCACCGGTAAACCAGACCAGATCTTTGCCGTTTTCAAAATACTGCGGCAGTTCCGGCTGAAAGTTTGTAAGCAGAAAACCTCCTGCCCCGAGCACGTCAAACACGCGTAACGGAAGCCCCGTCTTGATATTGGGGATCGTAAAGTTCAGATTGATCCTGCTTCCCGCAAAGACCGCCGGCATTTCCTGCCAGTAATCCACCGGTCCTTTCGTACTGACGCGGAGCAGTCCGCTGTTTTTCTCTTTGTTATACACCGATACCGCATACTTTTTGGAAAGCGCGATCAGTGCCTGTGTCCGTGCCACGGAAGCGATCTTAAATCCGAGTACGGTTGTGGAAAATATCAGCGCAAGATCCGAAAACGAATCCTCTGATTTTTCCAGATGATAATTCTCCTCGATCTGTTCCAAAATATCCGGTGTCAGCATATCATCGATGATCTGATGATCCGGCACCACAAGACGCGCCTGTATGACACCGTCCAGATATCCCCTCAGCCGCTCCGGAAACGTATCTTTCATGTCATCATAGGCATTACGGTCCGCGTACAGGCTTCCCACAAATGAAATATCATCCTGATAGCCAGCTTCCCTGCCCGCAAGCAGTTCATCCAGCCGGTCCGTATTCACCGCAAGCGGCAGATGATAAATATGGCGCACACCTCTTGCCTTAAATTCCAGATAATTGCTCCTGTCAAAGGTAAAGATCCGGTTGCAGTCATGAAATACCGACCGGTCGTACATTCCGATCAGCGGATTGTCGCAGGTCCAGCAGACATAGCGAAGCTTCATCCGCTCACAGAGATTCGAGATCGCCGGAAAATAATTCATCGTAAAGAAAAACTCATATACGTTCTGCGTGATCTTCTCTGTCAGGATCCGCTCAAATTCCAGATCCCTGTCATACGTCTTTTCCCTGCGCTCCACACTGTCCACCTCATAACCCAGACGGCGGAATGTCTGCTCAATATCCAGATCATTATAGGAATTCCAGCGATAGATCAGAATCTTTTTCATATCAGTTTGTCTCTGTCTTCTCCTCATCGATCAGATCCAGGATGCGCTGGATCTCAGCCCCTTCCACCGGTGCTGCTCCGCAGTCGATGCGCTTTCCGCTCTCGTCCACACGTCCCATCGCGCGTTCTTCTTTCTTCGGTGTCTGCTCGATCGTAAAATAATATGCTTTTTTCGCCTGTTCATTCCATGCAAGGTACACTCTGTGGCACAGACCCGGAACCAGTCCTTTTTCCGGAAGATCCACTCGGATCAGAAGCAGATCCTCGCGCACATTGAGCGCCATAAAATCAAAGTCAGACGTTTCGTACGGCGCACCCGGTTCCTTCGGGAACGCGCTGCGGTAAAGCTCGCAGACGAACGCTTCTTTTCCTTCGCACAGATCTCTGGTGAATTTGTCTCCATCGGTAAAAAGCATATGCGGGATCGTCTTAAGCTCCATATTTCTGCGTACCAGTGCATGATACTGGGCAGCATTCAGCTTTACAACCTTCTTGTTTTCAAGCATCTTGTCGTCCTGCGCCTTTAATTTTTCGAGCAGTGCCTTCTTCACCAGTACATTTTCATGGAACGGATTCAACGCCAGCCCTTCGAGCTTGGATCCCTCCTTTAATACGGTCATATAACTTCCACGGAAAGTGACTTCCAGAATCGTATGGAATTTCTGGTCTTTTGGAATTTCTTCTTTTCTTGTATACAATGGAAGATACTGTTCTTCCTTATTGTTCTTTAAAATGCTCGGAAGCGGTGTGATTCCCTGCGGGATCGCGATCCTCTCTCCCTGCTTTGCTTCTTTTAAGAAGGTAAGATCCGTTCCTTCCGGAAAAACTGCCGGGACAAACAGATGCGCATAGCGCAGACCGTTTAAAACCGCGGACAGATTGTCCTTGTTCTGCTCTTTCGCATATGCTTCCAGTACTTCCTCGAGTTTTGTATTGTCCGGCATCTTCGCCGCATTGGTATGATCCATGTTATGTTCTCCTTTTTCGTGTTATTCATCGAATTCGACTGTCACAAAGAATCCTTTCGGGGTCTCTTCGACATTGACCACTTTTCCTTCTTTGGACTTCAGCCGTTCCGAAAATTTATAATTAGCAGACATTGCAAAGGAATTTCCCAGGTTGTAATAATAGGAATTCGGGAGTTTGCCCTCCGTCACCGGAAGTACATCTCCGATCTTTAATAACCCGGTACGTTCCATCTTAAATTCCATTCTGCGCATACAAAATCACTTTCCTTAGTTTTAAAGTTCTTTTCCCTCGGTATCGATCGCGTTTAAATCCTGCTCCATCTGTTTTGCTGCTTTCACCGCTCTCGATACGATCCAGATATCGGATATTCCGTCATAAATAAGTGCGATCCCAATCAGTTTGAACGCGATCTGTGCCGCCTCAAACGCCTTTACGATCAAAAGAATGCCGATCGCGAGATTTACGATCGCAAGGATCAGACAGGAGATCCATGCCGAACCCTCCGCCTGTTTTGCCTGGATGGAAAGACGCAGATCCTCCACTCCGTGCAAAAAAAGAATTGCTCCGATGATTGCCGGGATCAGGTTGATGATGATCCGTGGATTGATAAAGATCCACACGCCGAGTAGCAGAACAACGACTCCTCCGATCAGTCTCAAATTATTTCCCACACGATCCGTAAAATAAATGATCATATGTGCGACGCCCATGACAATAAGTACGACCGCAAGCAGCTTGCAAAGCAGATCGGTCGTCTGTTCCGTATAAACCAGCAGAACCACCCCGAATATGATGCATAACACTGCTGACAATATGGTATCCGCCTTAATTTTCTTTAAGATTTCCTTCATAGAAATACTCCTTTCTCTGCTAGAGTCCTAAATAAAATTATAGCACTTTCTTCCTGTAAAAGCTATTGAATTATGTCCGCGTACGCGCCATCGATGACTTTCATCAGATCTTCCGGCGAAAGCGCGATGCTTGTCCCGATCCTTCCCCCGCTGATGTAGATCTTATCATACTGCGCCGCTGACTGATGCACAATGGTATGAAATGCTTTTTTCATTCCAAGCGGGCTGCAGCCCCCGCGGACATATCCCGTGATCTTTGTGATATCTTTCACATGGATCATTTCCACCGACTTCTCGCCGACTGCCTTTGCCGCCGCCTTTAGATCCACCTCGTCCGCGATCGGAACCACATAAACATAAAACTGTCCGCTCTTTCCCTGCATCACCAGTGTCTTAAAACTCTGCTCCACCGGCGCTCCGGTCGCCTCCGCCGTGTGAAGTCCGTCGATAAATTCATCACACTCATAATTTAATACTTCATATGGTATTTTATTGCGCTCCAAAAGGCGCATCGCATTTGTTTTCGCTTCTTTTCCCATCTTTTGTCCTCTTTTTCCTACATAAAATTCGGCATTTTCTCTTTGATCTGCATGCCGGTTGGTGTCACCGCCAGTCCACCCTCCCCGGTCTCTTTCAGACAGGAAGGCATGCTTCTTCCGATATTCCGCATCGCGTCGATCACTTCGTCCGGCGGGATCCGGCTTAAGATCCCCGCCATCGCCAGATCGGATGCCGTAAGCGCGTTGACCGCACCGATCACGTTTCTTTTGATGCACGGCACTTCCACCAGACCTGCCACCGGATCACAGGCAAGTCCAAGCAGACTTTTTAATGCCAGCGCCGCCGCGTGGATGATCTGCACTGCGTCCCCGCCGCGAAGCCAGGTCACAGCCCCTGCCGCCATGGCAGACGCGGAACCGATCTCCGCCTGACAGCCTCCTGCCGCTCCTGCAATGAACGCGCGGTCCGCGATCACACCGCCGATACCTGCCGCCACATAAAGCGCCTCAACCAGCTGTTCCGTCGGATAATGCTCCATCTCCTCGAGGGAGAGCAGAACCGCCGGGAGCACGCCACAGGAGCCTGCGGTCGGTGCTGCCACGATCCGCTTCATACAGGCATTGGACTCGCCCATTTTTACCGCCTTTTCCATGACAAGTCCGATCAGATCTCCACAGATCAGCTTCTTTTGTGCCCTCGCCTGCGCCAGCTTTTCTCCATCTGTTCCGGCAAGTCCGCTTGCAGATACCCTTTTTGCCTCGTAACCGGCGTCTGCCTGTTTCATTGCCTCATACATGGCGCGCATCTGCGCTTTGGATTCCACCTCTTTGATCCCGCGCTCTTTGCAGTCATCCGCCAGAACCGCCTCGTAAAAACTGCTGCCCTCTGCCGCTTCGCAAATTTCTTCCAGTGATCTATACATTATGATTCCTCCAGGCTAAGATAAGTTACTTTTTCGATTCCCTCTAAATGTTCCAGCCACCGGATGGCTTCCTGCGGCACCTCCTGGTCACACTCGATGACCATAACCGCGTTTCCGCCACGGCTGTCACGATAAAGCTGCATCGTCGCGATATTCACAGATTTATGTGCGAGCATGGACGTCACCTCGGTAACATGTCCCGGCTGATCCAGGTTATGGACGATAAGTGTCGGATACTCTCCGCAGAAATTCGCGGTCAGACCGTCGATCTCACAGATGCGGATCTGCCCTCCGCCGATGGATGCCGCCACGATCTCAAGCGTTCTCCCACTCTCTCCGGTCAGCTTCATTTTTACCGTATTCGGATGCGCGTCGCCAAGATCGATCCCGTGAATGGAAAACGTTAGGTTTCTCTCCGCCGCGATCGCAAAGCTGTTCGGGATATTTTCATCATCCACCGCAAGACCAAGCAGCCCGGCAACGAGCGCCCGGTCTGTGCCATGTCCTTTTCCGGTTGCAAGGAAGGAACCGTGAAAACAGATTTCTGCCTGCTGTACCGGTTCCGCTAAAAGCTTTCTCGATATCTGCCCGATCTTTACCGCGCCCGCCGTATGGGAACTCGACGGTCCGACCATGACCGGTCCAATGATGTCCATGATGTTCATATCCCTTCCTCCTTTTCCTTTGTAGCATGCCCCAAAACTTCTAATCTACATCATACTATGTTACAAAAAGAATGTAAATCTGCTTTTTTGCTTTACTGCGCGGACTCGGTATCTGCCGTGACTGCCTCGTCATTTCCACTTTCCCACAGATCGGAGAGCGTTCCAAAATGATAGCCCATATTCTCCCATTTCGTCAGCAGTTCGTCTAGGATATTTCCGTTGGTATCGGATGTATTGTGGAGCAAAACGATCGCCCCCGGATGGATCCGTCCGAGCAGCTTCTCATACGCCTGCTCCGGTGTCGGCTGATTGTCCGCATACCAGTCCACATAGGCAAGGCTCCAGAAAAACGTGTGATAGCCGAGATCCTGCGCCATCTTTAAGTTTTCCGTGCTGTATTTTCCCTGCGGCGGACGGTAATATTTCGTCATCTCCTGACCGGTGATCTCTTTGTACTTTGCTTCCACATCCCCGATCTCTTTTCCAAACGATGCCTGATCGGAGATCGCCGACATATCCGGGTGGTGATAGGTGTGGTTTCCGACCGTGTGTCCGTCCGCCACCATCTGCTTTACCAGATCCGGACTGCTCTCCAGAAAATGCCCTACCACAAAAAATGTTGCTTTTACCTGATGCTTTTTTAATGCCTCAAGGATCTTTGGCGTATTGCCGTTCTCATATCCGCAGTCAAACGTGAGGTAGATGACCTTGTCGTCCCCGTCACCCACATAATAGGTGTCATACTGCTTTAATTCCTCCGCGCTCACATTTCCGGTCGGCTTTTCTCCTTCCGCTCCAAAACCAAGTCCCCAGTTATCCACGGCAGACGCGATATTCGCTGTCGTTGTCCACTGCGTAAAAAGAGCGGCCGCTCCCCTGCCCGCCAGAAATATCATGGCTGCGGCAAGAAGGATACGACCGCCCTTTTTCCATCTGCTTTCCTCTCTTTTTTGTTCCATACTGCTCCAGAAAAATCTTCTTACTCTATTTATATAGAAGAAAACAGCTTTTATTCCTCACTTTGTCTCTAAAAAAACGCCTAGTAGGAAATGACCTCTGCGCCATCTTCGGTGACAAGCACCTGGATCTCCCACTGCGCGGACGGTTTTCCGTCCTCGGTGTAAACTGTCCAGTCATTCTCGGAATCGATATAGATATCCGGTCTTCCCATGTTTACCATCGGCTCGATCGTAAAGATCATGCCCGGCACCATGAGCATCTCCTGTCCCTTTTTGGAGTTATAGCTTACCCATGGATCCTCGTGGAATTCCAGTCCGATGCCGTGACCGCCGATCTCCCGGACTACGGTATAGCCATTGGCAAACGCGTGGTCATGCACAGCCTGCCCCATATCACCGAGAAAATGCCACGGTTTTACTTCTTTTAAGCCGATCTCCACACACTCTTTTGTGACCTGGACCAGCTTTCTTTTTTCCTCACTGACATTTCCGATACAGAACATTCTGGATGAATCTGAAAAATATCCGTTTAAGATCGTGGATACATCCACGTTGATGATGTCACCGTCTTTTAAGATCTCGTTCTCTGACGGGATGCCGTGGCACACCTGATCATTGATGGAGGTACACACGCTCTTTGGAAATCCCTGATAATGTAACGGCGCCGGGATTCCTCCCATGGCAGTGGTACGCTCGTATACCATCTTGTCGATCTCCTCGGTGCTCATACCCTCTTTGATGTGCTCGCCGATATAATCGAGTACCGCAATATTGATCTTTGCGCTCTCTTTGATTCCGGCGATCTCATCCGGCTTTTTGATGATCTCGTGCGGCGGCACGATATGGCCTTCGCTGCGGAACTTTTCAATTTTTTCATCAAACTGCTCATGGCATACCTTATATTTTTTTCCACTGCCACACCAGCATGGATCATTTCTTCCAATTTTAAATGACATATTTTCACTCTTTCTATTTGCGTAGTTTACTGGTTTCTAACGTTCTACAATAACATTTCCAAAATCGATCTTGTCCCACACCTTTTCATTGACCGAATAGGTATGATCCTCCAAAATTTTTTTATAATTACTGCCGGACACACCGTAGCTTTCATAGGTATGGTCTTCCTCATCAAAGCTGTTGCGCTCTGTAAGTACCGTCTGATATTTTTCCGCCAGCGCCAGACGAAACATCGTGTCCGATATCTTCTGTTCGGTCACGCCAAGACGTTCTTTCTGCTCTTCGGTCAGATCCGCCCAGAAATCTCCCTCTTTGCTTACCAGCGCCGCGTTTTCCTCCGGCGAAAGCTCCAGCCCTTCTTCTTTTGCCATGCAGTAAAAGATCTCATCATGCACTGCCATATCAAGGACTGCCTGCTTTCCCGCCTCTTTCACATTTTCCCCGCCGACATACTGTTTCCAGTAGGCATCCGCATCGGAAAGCGAGTAAATTTCCGCCTGTTTTTCGATCATCGTCTCCTCATAGGCAACATAAAACGCGATATCCTCCAAAGAGAGCGCTTCTCCGTCCACCGTCACCGCCGTCTCCTCTAAGTTTTCCCCATAGACGAGCATCTTGTGGCTGTCGGTGTAAAACACCATAAAAAACACAATGATCAGGGCTAAAACAGAACCTGTCAGCATTTTCTTCGCTTTTTGCATGTGAATCCTCTTTTACTTTGCGCAGAGTTTTGCAACGATCTGATTGATCACTTTACCGTCTGCCTTGCCGCGCAGCTTCGGCATAACTTCTTTCATGATCTGCCCTTTGTTTCCGCTGGCGAGCACATCAGCGAATTCCTCAGTCAGCACTTTTTCCACTTCTTCCGCTGACATCAGCTTCGGCGCATACTCGCTGATAATGTCATATCTTGCCTGATACTGTTCCTTCAAATCGGTTCTGTCCGCCGGGCAGGTATCAAGCTGCTCCTTTACGGTATTTAACTCTTTTAATACCGTGCGGTCTACCAGATCTTCTTTTATGTCATCCCGGCATCCTGCGTCAATGGCATTTTTCTTTACCGCTGACACCAGTGATGAAATCGCTTCTTTTCTCACTTTATCTTTCGCCTTCATTGCGGCGATCATATCTTTTTGTAATGTTTCCATCTGCATAATAGCTCTTCCTCCTGAAAAACAATCTATTACTATTATACGCCAGTTTCCGTTTTTGACAAGGGCAGGAGAAAAGATTAAAATGAGAGAAAGTATCTGTTTGCTATTTTTCAGGAAAGGATTTTTGTCATGGAAACTTATGAACACGTCACACACACCTTTTCCCCTGTCTTCGATGAGACTTCGCGCATCCTGATCCTCGGAAGCTTTCCATCCGTCAAATCAAGGGAACAGCAATTTTATTACGGACACCCGCAGAACCGCTTCTGGAAGCTGCTCGCTTTGCTGCTTTCGGATGACTGCCCGGTCTCCATTCCGAAGAAACAGGCATTTCTGCTCCGTCATCACATTGCCGTATGGGATGTGATCGCAAGCTGTGACATCATCGGTTCTTCCGACAGCAGTATCCGCAATGTGATCCCCGCTGATATCGGGCGCATCCTGTCTTCCGCGCCGATCTCTGCCGTATTCACGAACGGTGCGACCGCGCACCGCCTCTATCAGAAATACATTTTTCCGACAACCGGTTTTGCAGCCGGAAAACTCCCGTCTACCAGTCCTGCCAATGCGGCTTTTTCCATAGAAAAACTGCAGGACAACTGGAAGGTCATCCTGCAGTATCTTTAAATCTGTGATTTTTCTTCTTTTAAAGCACACGGCGTACCGTTGTGATCGTCCGGTAGGTCGCGCTGTTGGTCTTGATCCCTCCGACCGGGTACGGCTTGGAGCTGCTGGCATTTACGATCTGGCCTCCGCCGATGTAAATCGCCACATGTCCGGTATAGCACACAATATCTCCCGGCTGGATATTCTCATAACTTACTTCCTGTCCGCATCCGGCGAGCGCCGCGGAACTGTGCGGAAGACTGACTCCGAAATGCGCGTAAACGCTCATGACATATCCGGAACAGTCTGCGCCATCCGTAAGGCTTGTCCCTCCGCTGACATACGGATTTCCCACGAACTGAAGCGCGTAGGACGCCACATCGCTTCCACTGACTCCGGTTTTATAACCCGGATTTTTCCCGCTGCCGGAAGATGTACTTCCACTGTCCGTACTGGAGGAACTGTCCTGCGTCTTTCCAGTTTGGGAATCACTGCTGCTGTCCGTCTGGGATGTCGTGTTCGCCGTATCCGTACCTGTGGACGCAACCGTCGTCGTACTGTCTGTTTTCGCGCTGTCGGTCTTTTTCTTTGCCGCCGCGGCTGCCGCTGCTGCTTCTGCCGCCTGACGCTCCTGTTCCTGACGGATAATCTCATTTTGCTGCTCGATCGTTGCCGCATACTGTGCCGCAAGATTCTTCGCGTTGGCAAGCTGTGTATCAAAATCGGACATCTGTGACTGCTTTTCGGCGATCACGGTCTGAAGCTGTGTCTCCTGCTCCTCATAGCTTTCCTGGATCTCCTCAAGTTCCGCCTCTTCTCCCTGCACCTGGATCTGAAGATCTGCCACCTGCTGTACCGTCTGCTGATACTGTATCAGCAGATTTCTGTCATAGGAATACACGGAATTGACATATTCCGCCCGGTTCACAAAGTCAGAGATGTCTTTGGATTCTAACAGGCTCTGTAACATCGTGCTGTCTCCGTTTTCATACATGTACTGAATGCGCAGCTTCATATCTTCGTATTCGGTCTGCTCATTCTGCTGTGCCTGCACCAGCTGGTTTCCGACATCCTCCAGCTCAGCCTGCTTCTGCGTGATCTCATCCGAAAGGATCTGGATATTGACAAGTACCTCGGAAAGCTGCGCGTCCAGAGAGTTCATCTCACTCTGTAACTGTGCCTGTTCGTTCTGCAGGCTGCTTATTTTTTCATTCTGGCTGTTTAAATCGCTCTCCGCTTCCGTTTTCGCGTTTTTCGCCTTGGAAAGCGTAGAAGCAGATACCGGCACAACACTAAGACTCATAAGTATTCCTGCCATACATGCTGCTACGACTTTCCTGTGCATACATATTTTCTCCCCGGACTTTAAATCTTTTGTATTTCTGCTCATATATCTGCTTCTTTCTTTTTCATTCTTAACGGAACTGTTTTTACTGTCCTGCCGGCAAAGTCACGTTGTCAACTTCGATCTTGGTGATCACACCGTCTACGAACTCGATCTGTACCTCATCAAAATAATTGGAATCCGGATCCGCGTAGTCCCAGTTCCAGCTTTCATAAAGAGACCCGTCACTGTAAGTATCCGAAGAGGTATTGCTCGGTTCTCCAAGCGCTGTTCTGACTTCATCCTGTGTTGACGCAAAGGTAATGCCGTTTTGCATCACAAGATCCAGTGCCGTAGAATATCCGTCATTGTACGCGATGATGCCAGCAACATAGCAGTCTTCCATCGCAAGATCGGAGCCGCTCATATTATAAAGCCAGATGCTGCACACATCATTTCCTTCGCTGTCATAAGCATTTGTGATATCGTAATTGTCATATTCGTCCGCGCTGACGATGTCTCCTGTTTCATCCGCATCCATGGTAAGACCGGTTTCTGCCACGAAATCCGCATAGCTTAACGGGAAAGTAACGGTTGCGCCGTTTATGGTAACCGTCGGATCGGTATAACCGCTTCCGGCTGTAACGCCTGCTGATGCATAACCTGTATCCGCGTCTGCGTCTTCGGTATCCTCTTCCTCCCAGTCATCCGCGTAATCTTCGGTTTCTTCCTCATCCGCATCATCATCTTCGTCGTCGTAATCGTAGTCGTCTGTGTCGTCGTAATAGTTATAATCCTGTTCATCATAATAATCATAGGAACCGCTTGCCACCGACGAACCGGAGCTGCCGGATCCTATAAACGGAAGGACTGACAGACCCACCACCGCGATCAGGGCGAACACGATCACATAAACCACGATGCAAACACCAAGTCCGACCCACAAAACAATATTGGATACTTTCGCGTGCGACTTAAATTCTTCCCATTTTCCTTCTTTATAAGCGGTATTTGCCTTGCAGGTAAACACGCAGGCAATGATACCGCAGATCAGTGAAATCAGGTTTCCGCTGATCATCTCAAGAATACTGAATGTCAGTTTCATTCCAAACCGGTTCTTTAACGGCTGTCCCTTTTTATCTAACGGAACATTTCCATATGGGTTGTAACCGCCGTACGTCTGCTGTCCGTTCTGATATGGATTACCATAATTCTGCTGTCCGCTCTGATATTGGCTGCCATAATCCTGCTGTCCGCTCTGATATGGATTGCTGTAATCCTGCTGTCCACTCTGATACGGGTTGCTATAGTCCTGGTTTCCTGCGTTCTGGTACGGATCGGTATTGTTTTCCTGCTGCCCGCTCCCCTGTGACGGAGCCCCATAATCCTGATAATATGGATTCTGGTTGTTTTCTCCTCCATCGTTATTGTTTTCAAATTCGTTTGACATGTTCTTAAAAACTCCTTTTTTGTTTACATTTCATAACTTCTTTCCTAATCATATCAAACTTTCCCGGCGTCAGCAAGATTTTTCGTCAATTTTACCTATGATACTGCCTTTACGATCAGCAGTTTTTCGCCTGTTTTCATCTGTGTTCCACTCAGTTCGTTCGTATCTATGATATTTTGCACAGTCGTATGGTTCTCTTTTGCGATTTTCCACATGGAATCGCCCTCTTTTACGATATACCCGGTAATACCCGGCCGTTTCTGCAAAACATCCAGGTTCAGTTCTTCTTCTTTCACCTCTTTTAATATCTTGATATGCTGCTTAAAGAACGCGATCAGATTGAGATCCACCGTTGCTTTGATCTCCACATTGCCGCCATCTAAAAGGATCGCGGCAAGCTGTTCCACGCAGCATTCGAGTTCTGTTCTGGTGTCACTTGTGATCCCATCCGCCTCGATCAGCTGCCGGAACGGAAGGAGCGTTTCCCACGCGCCGATCGGAGAAGCATCCTCCGCCGTGACAAAAAGGATCTGCACCTGTAACGTGCCCTCCACTTCCACACCGTTTTCCGTGACACGGCTGTTCTCAACCGCCGCCTTTCCGCTGCACGAACAGATCTGAAGGATATTTCCCTCTTCTCTGGGGATCTCCATCCGTTCTTCCACTCTGCATTTGGTATTGTTTTTCATCAGCAGCTTTTCGAGTGTTCCCTCTTCGTATTCCGGGATCAGATTCTTCTTTAACGAATACAGATCCTCCAGCACCTCCACCGGCTCCTCTCTCCAGACATGAATGTCAAGATCAAGCGTAAGATCCAGCGCAAGCATACGCTCTTCCCCGTCGTAGTCCGGCTTCACGATCAGTTCCATCAGTCCCGGATTCACCTGTATCTGCGCGATCAGCTCCTCTTCCGGGAGCGCGCATTCCACGTCCGCGCGCAGCGGGAGCGCCGTCTCCATCCACTGCAGTTTTTCTTCCTCTTCCACGCCGTTATAGATGACAAAGACCAACACTTCCCCGGTGACTTCTATTTTTCCCTCTTTCAGGCGGGTATCCAGACAGCGGATCTGCACATTCTTCCATAAGAGTTCCGACACATTCGGCTTGTTGGACGGCAGCGTGATCTCCTGTTTGAACCTGCAGTTATCCCGTTTTGCCATGATAAGCGAAAGCACTTCCCTGCTGCTCACATTTTTCTCAACCGCCTCTTCCTCCTCAATATCATAGGCAACCGCCTCATCTCCGATTGTCTCCGCAGATGCCCGCAGAAATACCAGTGCACGGATATTTAATTTTCTGGAATTGATGATCCCGATGGAAAGATCCTCGATCTGTGTATGGATCTTTACCGTATCCGTTTCGGTCACCTGATCCATGCCAAGATTCTCCTGAAACGGTATGCTTCCGGTAAGCGACGCGATCCGCATCTGGGACTGGTCACTTTTATAAAGGATGGCAAACTCAAGCGTCCCCTTCACCCACACATGACCGTCACTCACCCGCACTTCCTCAAGCCGGATCTCTCCCTTATCCTGGATCACTTTGACCACATCCGGTTTATGGTCGGAAATATTAAAATCATCATCAAGTGTCAGCTGGCTCACCGCCTGCCCCTTTTCCTGATTTCTGTGTATGTATTTTTTCTTTAATACCAAAAAAAGCCCTCCTGTTCCGAATATCTATCACATCTTATTCGGAACAGAAGAGCTTTATGCTCGTTTAGCATAATTTCATTCTGATATCTCTTGTAATCACATCGGTGTAACTGAAGGACAACAGCTGCGGCGGATTCGCCTCGTTCTCGTCATTTACCAGAATGGTAAAAACGCTCGCATATGCCTTCTGGATCACGCCTTCCTGTACATCAACTTTATTTCTTCCCCTGTCTAACTGAATCATAACCTTGTTGCCACAACGCTGATGTATGGATGACCGTACTTTGCTAATATCTGATTGCTGCATAATTAACATCCCTCCCTAGCTTACCCTTGCTTTAGTATAGCATTGCGTTAAAACTTTGTCAAGTTAAATATTTTGAATATCAAAATATTTTTCACTCAAATACCACGTTCTTGTTCTGACGCTCCGTCTTCAATACAATATATGGGAAACTCGGGCTCTTTGCCGGATGTTCATTTCCTGCGGGTCCGATCAGTTCCGTATCGATACAGACCGCATTTCCGGTCAGATAAAACTCCTTTACCGCTATACTGTAACCGCCGGTCTCCTGCTCTCCATAGCCATGAACCACATAAAGCGCGTCGTCTGTCTCATAAGTGAGCTTGCACTCCGCCGCTTTCTTTTCTTCGATCGTATCAAGCAACGCCTGCGGAATGTCCTCCTCATCCACGATCGTATACGAAAGATCTTTTACCTTCTGCGTCTTCTCCTCCCGCACGGCACAGCCGCAGAGCAGGCATAAAAGACCGGCAAGAAGTATCAGTAACCGGCATTTTCCTGTTATCAAATTGCGCAATTCTAAAACTTCCCATAATTTCCTTATTACATTTTATGCCGTTTTCGCGTTTCTTATTCCATTTTCTCCCGGAAAAAGAGATGTACTTCCTCGGTTTCCTATTGTATAATGAAAAAAACTATTTTTTTAAAGGAAGGCTTATTATGATTCGAACAATTCTCGCGCTGCTTTTTGCAGTCTGCTATCTGATCCTTGGTATTCCCGTACTGATCGTTGAATGGATCATCCGAAAATTCAACCGGCACGCAGCTGACATCAGTTCCCTGCGCATGGTGCAGTGGGCATTTCGCGTCATCTGTTTCATCTGCGGCGTAAAACTCACCGTAAAGGGTGAAGAGAATGTACCAAAGGACAAGGCAGTTCTTTATGTATGCAATCACCGGAGTTATTTTGATATTATCATCACCTATGCCAGATGCCCGGGGCTTACCGGCTATATTTCCAAGGACACCCTCGGAAAGGTACCTCTTTTAAACATCTGGATGAAACGTCTCTACTGCCTGTTTTTGGACCGCAAGGATATCAAACAGGGATTAAAGACGATTTTACAGGGAATTGACTATGTAAAAGACGGCGTTTCCATGTGCATTTTCCCGGAAGGAACCAGAAACACCACCGAAGATCTGCTGTTGCCGTTTAAAGCGGGCAGCTTAAAGATCGCAGAAAAAACCGGCTGCCCCATTGTTCCAATGGCGATCACCGGTTCTGCTGATATCTTAGAAAATCATTTCCCCCGCGTAAAATCAACGCATGTCGTTTTACAGTACGGGGAACCGATTCTGATGGAAGACCTCTCAAAGGACGACCGCAAACATCTTGCCGCCATCGTCCAGAAAAAGGTCGAAACTATGCTTACTGACAATCAGTCAGTGATTTCACAATCTTAGGATATTCCATGAAATGGGAGGCCTTGACCAAAACCGTGTCTCCCGTTTTTAAGAACGGCAGAAGCTGCTCTAAGAGAGCATCCCTCGTCTTAAAATAATATACTTCGCAGGTCTTACTTTCTTTTTGAGCCGCTTTTGCGATCTCTTCGGAAAGTTCTCCTGCGCAGAATAAAACATCGATCTCTTTTTTTGCAAGATACTCCCCTACCTCGTAGTGGAGTTTTTTTTCGTTTTCACCCAGTTCTCCCATATCTCCGAGAACTGCGATCTTTCTTCCTTCCGCAGTCGCAAGGACATCGATCGACGCTTTCATGGAAACCGGGTTGGCATTGTAACAGTCGTCGATGACTGTCATGCTTCCGGTGTTTAACAGATTCGTCCTTCCGCCGATGGTCTTTGCCTTTAGGATCCCGGAACTGATCTGATCGAGGGAAAGCCCGAGGGAAAGTCCGACTGCAGTTGCCGCGAGCGCATTGTATACATTATGTTCGCCCGGGATCGGAATGCGCACATCCCGCTCGCCCTCCGGGGTATGTATCCGCGCCTGCATGCCATACAGTCCGAGGTTTTCCACTCCGGTCGCGTATACCGACTTTTTCGCGTCTTCCCGGTATTCCATCTTTTCTTCCATGCCATAGAAGACCGGCTCTTTGTCGCCGACCTGACGGATCGTTGAGAGCTTGTCGTCATCTCCGTTTAAGATCGCGATCCCGTCTTTTTTCAGATGCGCAAAGGACTCGGTCTTCGCTTTTAAGATCCCGTCTCTGGTCTTTAAGTTTTCCAGATGGCAAAGTCCGATATTTGTGATCACACAGATATCCGGGTTCGCCATGGTCGCAAGGCGGTGCATCTCCCCAAACTCGGAAATGCCCATCTCAAGGACTGCCACCTCATGTTCCGCGCGGATCTTAAAGATTGTGAGCGGAAGTCCGATCTCGTTGTTGTAATTTCCTTCGGTCTTTAAGACCCTGTATTTCTCGGAAAGCACGGATGCGATCATCTCTTTCGTGCTGGTCTTACCGACACTTCCGGTGATCCCGACGACCTTGATATCCAGCGATTTCCGGTAATACTCCGCCAGATCGCGCAGTGCCTTTGTTGTGCTCTCCACAAGAATATAAGGTCCCGCCGGATCCTCTAACTGCTGCTCCGACAAAACTGCTGCCGCGCCTTTTGCAAAGACATCCGGGATAAACTTGTGCCCATCGACTTTTTCTCCCGGGATTGCGACAAACAGATAGCCGGACTCCACCTGTCTGCTGTCAATGACAACACCAAGGACTTCCGTCTTTTTTTCAGCTTCCGTTCCAATGTATCTGCCGCCGCACGCCTTTTCGATATTTTCCAATGTCATATTTTTCATCGATCGTATTATCCTCTACTGGTATTTTTTCATGGAAACCCGGATCAGCTGTTCGCACAGATCCTCAAAATTCACGCCGATCGCCGCCGCTTCCTGCGGAACCAGGCTGGTCGGTGTCATTCCCGGAAGTGTATTCGCCTCAAGACAGAACAGATTCTCGTCCGCGTCCATCAGAAAATCCATGCGGGAGTAGGTGTCAAGCCCGATCACTTCTGCTGCGCGTTCTGCGTAATACTGCATTTTTTTGGTCACTTCTTCGGAAAGTTCTGCCGGGCAGGTCTCTACCGTACTTCCCGCCTTGTATTTATTTACGAAATCATAAAATCCCTGCTTCGGCGCGATCTCAATGACCGGCAGTGCCTTGCCGTCGATGACGCCAACCGAAAACTCTCTGCCCTTGATGTAGTCTTCGATCACAACTTCTTCTTCGTAACGGAATGCTTCTTCCAACGCTTTCTCATATGCTTCTTTGGTATCCGCAATGGAAACACCGATGCTGGATCCGCCGCTGCATGGTTTTACCACACAAGGAAGGGTAAGTCCGGTCTTTTCAAATGCCGTCGCGCGGTCCGCTTTCTTTAATGTGATGCCGTGCGGAGTCGGGATATCGTTCACCTCAAAATACAGCTTTGTCACGGCTTTGTTCATTGCCACCGCACTGCTGAAGTATCCGGTTCCCGTATATTTTACGCCAAACAGATCCAGCGCCGCCTGCACTTTTCCGTTCTCTCCGTTTTCTCCGTGAAGCGCCATAAATACGATGTCCGCCATCTGGCACATCTCTATGACATTCGGACCGAAAAACGCGTCTGATTTGTCCTCACGCATTGCCTTTACCTTTGCAATGTCCGGGGCTGTCTCAGGAATGCCCTCCACCTTGACACTCACTTCCTCGGAACGGTCAAAAATCCCGTCCAGATCTTCTTTCTTATTGCTATATCCCATAAATACATCCAGCAAAATAACCTGATGTCCTTTTGCGCGTAATGCCTTGCTGACCATGTTTCCTGTCACAAACGAAACGTCTCTTTCTGTGCTGAGTCCGCCTGCTAAAACAACTATCTTCATGCCTGATATCTCCTTTTTACGATTATGCTATCTATACTATACCTTTTTTTCTTTTATGACAAGAATAAAGTATCCCACTTTGCTTTCTCCAAAGGGTATCTTATTTATACATCTCCCTGTTTATTCAGATCAACATGGACAGTTCTTTTCTGTCACTTTCCCGCATGTGTTCCAACGCGCCATAGCTCCCCATGATGCGGAAAATGCATGCCGCCTGCGCAAAATAATTTTCCGCCTCTTCGCGTTCTCCAAGTTCTGTCAGTATCCGGGCAAGGCATCCGAGCAGATACGCGAGATATGCCGCTTTCGCATACTCCTTGCAAAGCCAGATGGCACGCTCCGCTTCCCTTTTTGCCTCTTTTAATTTTCCCTGCATACAGAGCATATCCGCATAATTCCCAAGGATTAACGGATAGATCTGTGCCTGTTCTTCTTCGTCCAGTTTATACTGATCAAAATACGCTTTTAACCATGTAATATAAGAAAAAGACCGCTTACGGTCTCCCATCCGGTAATATTGTACCGCTATATTATTAAAAATCGCTATCTCTTCAAACGTCAGGCGCTTGTTCCCATCCGGCAGCCCGCTCTGATACCCCTTCATGGTAATGCGTAACGCCGCCTCAAGTTCCTGGATCACGATCCGGGCGGACGCCCCCTTTTTCGCATGCCACAATGCCCAGAGTGCCTGATACCTCTGCCAGTCCAGCCCTCTCGCCCCGACAAAGGTTTTCTGATACTGGTCTAAAAGTTCCTCGGCTTTGACCAGATCCTCTTTCAAAAAGCACCGCTCGATCTTGCGATACAGCTGCATTTCGCGTATCTCCTCACGGCTCAGATGAATGGAATACAGGTATTCCGGCTCTCCGAGTCTTTGCATCAGTGCCTCAAATGTTTTTTTATTTGGTGCCTGCACACCGTTCTCGATTTTTGACAATGTGCCAGGGGAGCAGATCCCAAACGCCAGCTCCTCCTGTGTCATTTTGCATTCTTCTCTGGCTTTCTTTATTCTCTTGCCAATTTCATAGGTAGCCATTCGTATTTCCTCCTCATTTGTGATACCCCGGAGAAAACAACGCCGATACCGGATGTCCGGTATCGCAGACTTATTATAACGAAAAAAGACAGGCGGTACAAGATACCGCCCGTCTTCGGGTTTTCTTCTATCGCCTGTCTGTATGATCTTTTAGCATTCCGGCTCGATCAGTCCGTATGTATTGCCTTTTCTCTTATAGACTACATTGACTTCTTCCGTCTCCGCATTGCGGAATACAAAGAAGTTGTGTCCGAGTAATTCCATCTGTACGCACGCATCTTCCGGATACATCGGTTTCATTCCAAACTTCTTAGAACGGATGATCTTGATATCCTCATCCGAGCTTGTTTCCTTCTCGATAAATTCCTGACGCAGATTGCTTTCTGCCTGCTGCTTGGAAATGATCTTTGTCTTATATTTTTTAAGCTGCCGCTCGATGACTTCCTCCACAAGATCGATCGACACATACATATCGTTGCTGACCTGCTCCGACCGGATGATATTTCCTTTCATCGGAATGGTAACTTCAATCTTCTGTCTTTCTTTCTCTACACTCAATGTCACATATACATCGGTGTCGGGTGTAAAATACTTCTCTAACTTTGATAACTTCTCCTCAACGGCTCCTTTCAGTCCATCGGTCAAATCAATATTTCTTCCGCTAATTGTAATACGCATGATGCCCAACCCCTTTTTGCTATATTTGATACCTATCTATATCATATTATTATTATAACATATTTTATCTATTTCGCAACATTCTTCTGCATTTTTTCGCAAATTTTTAGAATTTTTTCACAATTCTCTTGCCGGTGTCTCTAGCGATATTTGTCCGGGATCCTATGGTTGGATTCCCTCTTCTCTTTTTGCCTGCCATCTTTCTATTATCATTTGCCCTTTGCACCCGCAATAGCGTATAATACATAATTATGGAAAATCATCACTTTAACATGGGAGGCTTTTTATGCATACCAAAACTGTACTGATCACCGGTGCCTCACGCGGGATCGGCGCCGCGCTTGCCCGCCGTTTCGCCGCCGCCGGATATAATCTTGTTTTAAACTGCGCGCATTCGAAAGACACCTTGGAAGCGCTCGCCGCAGATCTGAAAAACACCTGCGCTGTCAACTGCATCTGCTGTCTTGGGGATATTGGGGACTTTTCATTTGTAAAGGAAATGATACAGACAGCCTCCGATACTTTCGGCGGTATTGACGTTTTGATCAACAACGCCGGTATCGCAAGCATCGGTCTGCTGACGGATATGGATATCGAAGACTGGAACCGCATTCTTTCCACCAACCTGACTTCGGTCTTTTCCACCTGCCGGTGCGCAGTTCCCTGTATGGTGCATAACAAGCAGGGAAAGATCATCAATATTTCATCGGTCTGGGGCATTGTCGGTGCCTCCTGCGAAGTCGCCTATTCCGCCTGCAAGGGCGGCGTCAACGCCTTCACACGCGCGCTGGCAAAAGAGCTGGCTCCGAGCAACATCCAGGTCAATGCCATTGCCTGCGGCGTGATCGATACCGACATGAACGCCTGCTTCTCCCCGGAGGAGCGCAGGGAACTGGAAGATGAGATCCCGGCGGGACGCTACGGCACCCCGGAAGAAGTCGCCGAGCTCGCTTTCTCTCTTGCGGCCGGCCATTCATATCTGACCGGTCAGGTCATCACCTTAGACGGCGGCTGGATCTAATTTTTCTTCTGTGCCATCACCGCATAGGGCAGTGCCACAAATCCCACTCCGCCGACTATGTTTCCTGCAGAAACGAAGAGCAGGCTTTTTAAATACAGCGGAAGGCTAACGCCCGGTGCTCCTCCGTGGATCAGCACCTGGCCGATGATGCTCATATTTGCAACGCTGTGTTCAAACCCGCAGAGCATAAAGATCAAAATACACCATATTACCATGATCAGTTTGCCGGATTCACTTTTCATGCGCACACTGCACCAGATGGCAAGGCAGACGCAGATATTACAGAGTATTCCACGCACAAACATCGCACCCGCATCCAGCGCGGTCTTTGCGGCGGCCGTTGCCGTAAAGTATGCCGCCACCATTGCCGCCACAAAATATCCGATCGGATTTTCTTTTAACCATCCCGTTTTCGCCTTTCCGATCTCACTTACTTTCTTAAAATCTTCCCGATACATTTTCTCTCTCCTCCCTTTTTCTGGCATGATAAGATATCCGCCTTTCAACTGTCAAGCGGATCTTTTTGTACAAATTCCGGTGCAGGAAAACTTATTCTGGACTGCTTATTTTTACGGCGTTATAATGAAATGGATTGTAAGTACCGGGGCTTTCCCTGTACAAACATGAAAAATTTTATACTGGTACACATACTGACCGAAAGAATTTTCTGAAGGATAAGGAGGAAACTATGTACAACGTTATGTCACCAAAAGCTGAGGAATTTATCAGCGATGAAGAGATCCTGGAATGTCTCGATTATGCCGAAAAGAACAAAAACAACAGAGCTCTGATCGAGCAGATTCTGGAAAAAGCGGCAAAAATGAAAGGGGTCTCCCACAAAGAAGCGATCGTCCTTTTAGACTGTGAACTGGACGATTTAAATGAGAAAATTTATGCACTGGCAGAGAAGATCAAAAAGGAATTTTACGGCAACCGTATCGTTATGTTTGCCCCACTCTATCTGTCCAATTACTGTATCAATGGATGCGAATACTGTCCGTATCACGCAAGGAACAAACACATCACCAGAAAGAAGATGACACAGGAAGAAATCCGGCGTGAAGTCATCGCCCTGCAGGATATGGGACACAAGCGTCTTGCCATTGAAGCCGGCGAAGATCCGGTCAACAACCCGCTCGAATATATTCTTGACAGTATCAAGACTATTTACAGCATCAAACACAAAAACGGCGCGATCCGCCGTGTCAACGTAAATATCGCTGCCACAACGGTCGAGAACTACACCCGTTTAAAGGAAGCCGGCATCGGTACCTACATCCTGTTCCAGGAAACTTATAATAAGAAATCCTACGAAGCACTGCATCCGACCGGTCCAAAATCCGACTACGCATACCACACCGAAGCAATGGACCGCGCAAGGGAAGGCGGCATTGACGATATCGGCCTTGGTGTCTTATTTGGACTTAACAATTACCGCTATGATTTCACCGGTATCATCATGCATGCGGAACATCTCGAAGCCTATACCGGCGTCGGCCCGCATACGATCAGTGTGCCGAGAGTCAGACGCGCCGATGATATCGATCCGGACATGTTTGATAACGGTATTTCCGATGACATATTCGCAAAGATTGTAGCCTGTATCCGGATCGCCGTTCCGTACACCGGCATGATCGTATCCACCAGAGAATCCGCAGAGAGCCGTAAGCGTGTGCTCCATCTCGGTATCTCACAGATCTCCGGCGGTTCCCGCACCAGTGTCGGTGGCTATGCCGAGCCGGAACCGGAAGAAGAAAATTCTGCCCAGTTCGATGTATCTGACCGCCGAAGCCTCGATGAAGTCGTACACTGGCTGATGGACCTTGGCTATGTGCCGAGTTTCTGCACCGCCTGTTATCGCGCCGGAAGAACCGGCGACCGCTTCATGAGCCTGTTAAAGAGCAAACAGATCATCAACTGCTGCCATCCGAACGCGCTCATGACACTGAAAGAGTATCTGGAAGACTACGCTTCCCCGGAAACCAAAGCTGTTGGCGAAAAGCTGATCGCGGACGAATTAAAAAACATTCCAAACGAAACCGTCCGCAAAAAGGCAGCCGAATATATTGAAAATATCCACGAGGGACAAAGAGACTTCCGTTTCTAGTTCCAAAAAAATCCCCGCGGATCCGGTTTTCATTGCCTGGATCCGCAGGGATCTTTTTCATCATATCTTTATCCCGTCATATAACAGCATTATACTTTAAACCGGTAACCAACGCCCCATATCGTCTCGATATACTGCGGCTTTGCCGTGTCGATCTCGACCTTTTCCCGGATCTTTTTGATGTGTACCGTAACCGTTGCAATGTCACCGATGGACTCCATATCCCAGATTTCCCGGAACAGTTCCTCCTTGGTAAACACATGGTTCGGATGCTCCGCAAGAAATGTAAGAAGGTCGTACTCCTTGGTCGTAAACTGTTTTTCCTCGTCGTTTACCCATACCCGTCTTGCCGTCTTGTCAATGCGGATCCCGCGGATCTCTATCACATCATTCTCCTTGACACTGCTTCCGATCAGGCGCTCATACCGCGCGAGATGTGCCTTCACGCGCGCAACCAGCTCACTCGGTGAAAACGGTTTTGTGATGTAATCATCTGCACCAAGTCCCAGTCCACGGATCTTGTCAATGTCATCTTTTTTCGCGGATACCATGAGGATCGGCGTATTCTTTATCTCGCGTATCCTGCGGCAGATCTCAAATCCGTCTATCCCCGGAAGCATCAGGTCGAGGATATACATATCAAAATCTTCTTCGAGTGCCCGCTTTAACCCGACATCTCCATTATTTTCAATCTCCACCTGAAAATCACTCAGTTCCAGATAATCCCGTTCCAGTTCCGCGATCGCTACTTCATCTTCTATGATCAAAATCTTACTCACCTGTTGGTACCTCCTGATATTTTCTGATTACAAAATACATGATCGTTCCGGTCTCTTCCTTACTGGTCGCCCAGATCTTGCCGCCATGATCCTCTATGATCTTGCGCACAATGGAAAGCCCGATGCCGCTTCCTCCCGTCGCGGAATTTCTCGACGCATCCGTGCGGTAAAAGCGGTCAAAAATGTACGGCAGATCTTTCGCCGCGATTCCCTTTCCGTTGTCCTCGATCTCCACCTGGATAAAATCTCCCACGTCCTTGATACGGATATTGATAAAGCCCTGTGGCTTGTCCAGATATTTGAGGGAATTTCCGATGATATTATGTATCACACGGGAAAGCTGCTCCGGATCCGCAATGATCACAACTGCGTCGTCCGCGTAATTGTAATAGGACAATCCGATATTGCGCGATTCCAGTTCGAGCCCGATCTCCTCCACACAGTCATTGAAATAGTCCGCCACATTGATCTTTTTGAAGTTATACGGAATGCGGTTCGTATCGATCTGGGAATAAACGGTCAGCTCATTGATGAGCGTCGTCATCTCGTTCGCCTTGTTATAGATCGTGCGGATATAACGGTCATGCTTCTCCGGCGTATCCGCGACTCCGTCCATAATCCCTTCCACATAGCCCTTGATCGCCGTGATCGGTGTCTTCAGGTCATGCGAGATATTGCTGATTAAGACTTTATTTTCCTTTTCATTCGCGATCTTTTCTTCCGCGTTGTCTTTGAGACGCTGCCGCATTTCCTCAAAGTTGCGGCACAGCTCTCCTACCTCATCATTGCTGTCCACATCGATCGTAAAATCAAGGTTTCCCTCCTTGATATTCTGCGTGGCAACCTCTAATTTCTTGATCGGATTGATGATCCCGCGATAGATCCACACCGACATCATCGCCGCTGTAAAGCACAGGATGAGGATGACCGAAACCACCAGATCTATGGCAAGCTGTTTGATCTCCGGCAGGATCTGCTGTACGGTCATGACCAGAAACAGACTGCCCTTCGATCCGTCCGCATAGTGGAAATCCACCTGCTTTAACAATGCCTGCACATCTCCGTCGATATAAACACCGCTGTTCTCATCCGCATCCGACTCTCCATATGCGGGAAGATCCTTCGGGAGATCCCTGGCATCCTCCGCACCCTCAAAAATAATATCCTCGTCTTTGCGCACGATAATGTAGGAATATTTTTCCTGCAGGCTGCTGTTTAACTCTTCAAGATATGAGACATCTTCGAGTTTCTCCGGCTTTCTCGCCGCGATCTTTTTTATTTTCTCAAAATCGTCCCTGGTAAAACGATTCAACAGCTGAAGGGAGTTCGTCAGATAATTATAATCCGCCCCGTCTTCCAGTCCGTAAGTCTGCTCTAAATTCTTCATCTGAAAATTTTTAAATCCGAAGAGCACGACTCCCGCCAGAACCACCGGCACAAATATCATGATACAAAACGCCACAACCAGTCTTGTTTTCAGTTTCATAGGCATTTCCTCGTTGTCATTGAAATAAAGTGTGCGCTTACCGCACACTTTCGCGCGCGAGCGGTATGTTCAACATAAACTTCATCTCCGCGAGCTGCGCATCCCCGCGGAGCGTTTTTGAATCATAGGAAGGAATTTCCTATGATTCAAAAAAATTAAGAAGCGGCTAAACACCGCTTCTTAATTATAGCACGAAAAAGCCAAAAGCCTATAAATTTACGCACAAATATTTATAAACATTTCATAAACTCTTTTTCTTACAGATATTTCTTTAAATCTTCCACCTTATTGAGTGCTTCCCAGGGAAGGCTTAAATCATTACGTCCGAAATGGCCGTATGCTGCGGTCGGACGATAGATCGGTCTTCTTAAGTCAAGCATCTTGATGATTCCTGCCGGACGCAGGTCAAAGTTCTCACGAACGATCTCAACCAGTTTTTCGCTGGATAATTTTCCGGTTCCAAATGTGTCTACATTGATGGAAGTCGGCTGTGCAACACCGATCGCATAGGATAACTGGATCTCGCATTTTTCTGCCAGTCCTGCCGCAACCAGGTTCTTTGCAACATAACGTGCCGCATATGCTGCGGAACGGTCAACTTTGGTGCAGTCCTTTCCGGAGAAAGCGCCGCCGCCGTGACGTGCCATTCCACCGTAGGTATCTACGATGATCTTACGTCCGGTCAGACCTGCGTCACCGTGCGGTCCGCCGATCACGAAACGTCCGGTCGGATTGATGAAGAACTTGGTGTCCTTATCTACCATTTCCTTCGGAAGGATCGGATCAAATACATACTTTTTGATATCCTCATGGATCTGTTCCTGTGTCACATCATCATCATGCTGGGTAGAGAGAACGACAGCCTCAAGACGAACCGGCTTTCCTGCTTCATCATATTCCACGGAAACCTGTGTCTTTCCATCCGGTCTGAGATAGCTCAATGTGCCGTCTTTTCTCACCTTGGTCAGCTGACGCGCAAGCTTGTGCGCAAGTGAGATCGGATATGGCATGAAATCTTCGGTCTCGTTTGTTGCGTAACCAAACATCATACCCTGATCTCCCGCACCGATCGCTTCGATCTGCTCATCTGACATTTTATTTTCTCTCGCTTCAAGAGCCTTATCCACGCCCATTGCGATATCCGGGGACTGCTGGTCTAACGCTACCATGACTGCACAGGTATTTCCGTCAAATCCTGTCCTGGCATCGTTGTATCCGATCTCATTTACTGTCTTTCTGACGATCGCCGGGATATCAAGATGTGCCTTTGTGGTGATTTCACCGGTTACAAGGACAAATCCGGTACAGCTTGCTGTCTCGCAGGCAACACGGCTCATCGGATCTTCCGCCATACACGCATCCAGAATGGCATCGGAAACAGCATCGCACACTTTGTCCGGATGTCCTTCTGTAACAGACTCAGAAGTAAAAAGTAATTTTTCCATTATTATTCTCCTTTTCCTGAAAATAAAAAAATCCGCCAAAAGCGGACTCGATACTAAGATAATCAAATCCTCTTATTGTTCGAACAACAGCACATCCTGATCTGCGCTGCCATAAATACTCGCTCAGGTTGGCACCTTCCGTAAAGAGGGGTTGCCGTGACTTCATCGATCCTATGTATCTCCATCACTCTGAATAAGAGAAATATGTAACAATATTGAATTTTCAAATCTCTGCCGACTACATTACACCTTTCCCCGCGCATTGTCAAGTTTTTTCTACTTCGTTTTACATTTTTTATTGACCGTTTCCCTTTAAAATAGTATATTTATCTTAAAGTAATTAAATTTTTATAAACAACATATTTTTATTTTGGGGGAGTTTATATGAACGTCAAAGAGTATTCCGTAAATGAGCTGGTTCCCGGCATGATCATAGCTGCGCCGGTCATCACCAACGCCGGTCAGATCCTGCTTGATGTCGGTGTCACGCTGACCAGACCGCTCATTGAAAAAATTGCATTTTACCAGATTCCGTCTGTGACCATAGAAGTCGTAACCGGGACGGAAGAAAAAGAACCGGAGAAAAAGGAGCCAGAGGCAAAAGAAACCGCTGAGAAAAAGGCTGATTTCTTTACACAGAATTCCCTGCTCCACTATGAGCAGAAGACTTCTACCAACGGCACCAGCCAGGCGGCCGAGCCTTCTTATTCACAGAAGGTCAAAAAAAGTGCCGCTTTCCAGAAATTCCAGGTTGATTTTTCTTTCAGTGCCAATGACTTAAAGAATATCTTTGATTCGATCGTAGCAGGGGGAGCGATCGATACCAAGGATATGTTAAAAAAGGTCACTTCTCTGTTAAAGCCTGAACAGACCACGATCGACTTTTTCGATATGCTGCACAATCTCCGTTCGGTGAATGACAGCATTTACGCGCACTGCATCAATGTATCTCTGATCTCACGCATGATCGGCATCTGGTTAAAGCTGCCGCAGGCTGACATCGATACCCTGACGATCGCAGGTCTTTTACATGATATTGGAAAGACCCAGATACCGGATGATATCTTAAACAAGAAGGAACGTCTGACGGATGAGGAATTTGCCCTGATCCGCAAGCATCCGGTCTTTGGTTATGACATTTTAAAGAAACATGATCTCGATGTCCGCATCTTAAAGGCTACGCTGATGCACCACGAGCGCTGTGACGGCTCCGGCTATCCACTCGCTTTAAAAGAAGGCGATATCGATGATTTCGCGCTGATCGTAGCGATCGCGGATGTCTACGATGCCATGACCGCAGCCCGCATCTACCGTGCTCCGCTCTGTCCATTCGAGGTCATTGCCGAATTCGAGAAGGAAGGACTTCAGAAATACAAACCGAAATACATCCTGACGTTCTTAGAGCATATCGCGACTACTTATCAGAACAACCGTGTCATGTTAAGCAACGGCGAAAGCGCCAAGATCGTCCTCTTGAACCAGCAGGTCTTTTCCAAACCGCTTGTTCAGCTGACCGATGGTTCCTGCATCGACTTAAACCGCAGTCCGTTATACATCAAAGCGATCATTTAATCCGCATAAAATAAAGTGTGCGCTTACCGCACACTTTCGCGCGCGAGCGGTATGTTCAACATAAACTTCATCTCCGCGAGCTGCGCATCCCCGCGGAGCGTTTTTAAATCATAGGAAGGAATTTCCTATGATTTAAAAAAATCCGATGTGATCTCCCATCACATCGGATTTTTTATGTTTATGATACTTTTAATTTAAATTTCTGAATTTCCTTTTCGGAGCTTACTTTTTCGATCTGTGCCCCAAGTGACTGTAACTTCTTATCGAAATCCTCATAGCCACGCTCGATAAAATAGATATCATCCACGGTCGTGATCCCTTCCGCCGAAAGTCCGGCGATCACGAGAGCCGCTCCCGCGCGCAGATCCGGTGCGCTCACTCTGGCTCCGGTATAATTCTTCACGCCATTGATGATCGCGATATTGCTCTCTACTTTGATGTCTGCTCCCATGCGGGTCAGTTCATCAACATATTTGAAACGGTTCTCAAAGATACTCTCGGTCACCGTACTGGTTCCCTGCGCAATGCCAAGCACAACTGCCATCTGTGGCTGCATGTCTGTCGGAAATCCCGGATACGCAAGCGTTGTCACCTGTGTATGGCGAAGCGGCTTGCTTGAGACTACGCGGACCGCGTCGTCAAATTCTTCTACCTCACAGCCCGCCTCGATCAGCTTCGCGGTCGTCGCTTCCAGATGCTTCGGGATTACATTTTTTACGGTCACATCCCCTTTGGTCGCTGCCGCCGCAAACATGAACGTACCTGCCTCGATCTGATCCGGAATGATCGAATACTCTGTCTTATGCAGCTTTTCCACGCCGACGATACGGATCACGTCCGTTCCAGCGCCACGGATATTTGCGCCCATGCTGTTTAAGAAGTTGGCAACGTCAACTACATGCGGTTCTTTCGCCGCATTTTCAATGATCGTCTTTCCCTCTGCCATGGATGCCGCCATCATGATATTGATGGTCGCGCCAACAGAAACCTTATCCAGATAGATATGGGTTCCGTTTAAGGCATCCGCATGCGCGGAGATCAGCCCGTGCTGGATATCCACTTCGGCGCCAAGCGCACGGAATCCTTTGATATGCAGATCGATCGGACGGCTTCCGATATCACATCCGCCCGGCAGCGCTACTTCTGCTTTTTTGTATTTTCCGAGCAGCGCACCTAAAAGATAATAAGACGCACGGATCTTTTTGATAAATTCATAATCCACACTCAGATCATTGATAAACGCACCATTGATCTTTACTTTATGTTTGTTGATACGCTCCACACGCGCACCGATCCCCTCGATCGCATTTAAGAGCACATTGATATCCCGGACATTCGGGAGATTTTCTATTGTAACGGTCTCATCTGTCATAATCGCAGCTGCAAGAATCGCAAGCGCAGCATTTTTTGCTCCACCGATCTCTACTTCCCCAACTAACGGATTTCCACCTTTAATCACATACTGTTCCATTTCGCACCTCTATGCATAACATCAATCATTCAATAAACAAATTATTATAGTAGCCTATTTTTCCGTTTGTCAAGATGTTTCCCCTCATTGTTAACAAAACGTAACATAATTGTAAATTTATTATACCATATCTCAGACATCAGGAAAAGATTTACCTGTAATTTCCATCTAGTTTATATACTGGAGCGGATCCACCTGCGTTCCACCGATAAAGATCTCGAAATGGACATGCGGTCCTGTGGAGTGTCCGGTACTTCCGCTTTGCGCGATCGGATCTCCCTGTGAGACGCTGGTCCCTGCGGTAACCAGTGTTTTACTGAGATGGCAGTACCTGGTCTTTCTTCCGTCCGGATGGTCAATGATGACATTGTAACCATACCCGTTGCTCCAGTCCGCATACTCTACCACTCCGTCACTGGAAGCGTAGACCGTCGTTCCGGTCGGGCATGCCCAGTCCACACCTTTGTGCATTCGGCCCCACCGTTTTCCGAAACCGGAGGTAAATCTTCCGCCGGAAATCGGTTTCACATACGTCGGAGGGATCTGTGTCCCCTGTTCGATCACTGCCGGCTCGGACTGCGCAAGAATCGTCTGATGCTCCATGCTGCGCCCGGTCTCCACACCGTCTTTATAAGTGACAAACATATTTACTTCCCTGTGTCCGGTCGTTCCTTCCTGCAATGTCACCTGCTTCGTCGTATACCAGCTATCGTTTCCGATAATGGTCGGATCTGCGGTATAATCTTCTTCATATACAACACCCTGTGTCTGCCAGACGGACAGATCCGGTTCCGGAACCGATATCACAATCTCATCTCCGATACAGATATAGGCATTTGCGTCCGAAAATCCATTGAGTGCCATGATCTGGGCTACCGTTGTATGATTGTCTTCCGCGATCGTGGACAGACAGTCTCTCGCCTGCACCTCATATATTTTATTCGTTTCTTCTTCTTTTGTGACTGCCTCCGCAGCCGCTGCCGGTGTTGTAAGTTCTGACTGGTTTACATAATCTGCATAAACCGTAACAGTCTCGGCAAACCCGAGATCCACAAGTCCGGTCTCGTAATTTTTTTCTCCCGGATGCGCACACGCGTACGCCATCCTGTCTGCGTCTCCCCGGACCGCTCCCGCCAGAAGCGGGGAAGCACTGCTTTCCGTCTCACCGTTTCCTGCTGCCCCGGCATTTCCGGATGCCTCTGCCAGCTTTGCCTCAAAGGTCTCCGCGCTGTGGTCACTGTCCGCCTCGTACACTACGCTAAATTTTCCCTCCGCGTCATACGGCTGCTTGACGGTGGAAAGAAATTCACCCACATCTTCAAGCGTCGGAAAAGAAGCGGTAAACTCCCCGATATTTACCGTATAGGCGGAAGTTCCTTCCGTAACCACTTTATGTTTCAATTCCTCAAGCACACACTGTTCTGCCTCGGTTTTCGTTAAAAGCCTGGTTCCAAACGTGCGCGCTTTTCTGATCTCGATATCCGCGTCCAGACAGACATAGCCATCGGTCAGTTCATTTAACTCTCTCCGACAGGTATTCAGCATCTCTTTTTCGTCTGTCTTCTGCCCGGTCGCACCTACTACTTTATTATCTACAATTATCTCAAAATAATTCTGTCCGATACATCTTTGCTGCGCCAGCCCCACAAGCACAAGCACTGCGGCTGTTCCTGCGACTGCGCCCGCCTGTATGTATAATTCCTTTTTCTTTTTCATCTTATGCTTCCAGTTTGTTTAACTGTTCTGTGATCTTTTCAATCGTCTGTTCCACATTCAGATTGTCTTCACATACCGTGATGTCCGCGTATTTTTCATAGAGCGGCACACGTTCCTCATAAAGTCCGCGAAGATCCTGTCCGTCTTTTAAGACGACCCCGCGTCCTTTGATATCATGCAGACGCTTCTCCAAAATATCATAGGAAACTTTCAGGTAGACCACGGTTCCGATCTCTCTTAAATGCTGCATCGCCTCTTTGCCATAGACCACACTGCCGCCGGTGGCGATCACGGACTTTTCCACTTCGATCTGGCTGTTGACGCGGTTTTCCACCTCAATAAATCCATCTGTTCCAACTTCCGCGATGATCTCCCGGAGCAGCTTTCCTTCCTGCTGCTGGATGATGAGATCCGCATCTATAAATTCATAGCCCAGTACCTTTGCAAGCACAACTCCGGCCGTGCTTTTTCCCACTCCGGGCATTCCGATCAATACTATATTCTTCATATCTCTTATCCTCATAATCTGTTAAAAAACGACATACTTTATTTATTTTAACATAACCTTAAATTTTTTTAAAGAAAAAAAATGGATCACAGCCTGTTTTCGGCTGTGATCCTCCAAAGTGGCATTTACTGCACGCTCTCTGTTGCATTCTCTGTCGCGATCGTGTACTGGTTACCGATGAACGTTACATTCTTCCAGACCTTGTCTTTTACTTTCCACTCGGCATCTTTTTTATATCCGTCACAAACTTCCGTATAATGGTCGGACTGACGTTTTGATACGATCTCCTGCTTCTTGTTTGCTGTCGCATCCTCATCAAATTCCTTGTCCAGACGGATCACATAATACTGTCCGTCCTCGCCCTCGATCGCGCCGGATACCTGTCCTTCGCTCAGAGCATCTGCCTCCGCGATCACATTTTTATCAAAGGAATCCTCATCGGTTCCATAGGAATATGTGCTTGCTGTCAGTCCAAAGGAAACGCCCGCGTTGTCAAAATCCGCCGCTGCCGCTTCCGCAACCTGACCGGCATACGTCTTTAATTCCGCCGCCTGTTCCTCGGAGGACGGTTCCACTGCTGCCTCGGTTCCCGCATCCTCAGTGCTTTCCGCACTTTCATCCGGCAAGGTCACTTTATAATAGGAAAAGGTACGCTGTGCCGCTTCCTCATCGCTGACCTCGGTATCTACCTCCGCAATGATCGCTTCGTGCATTTTCTGCTGGATCGTATTCAACCGCAGCATCTCTGTCACGATATCCTCGGTCGCCGTCATGCGCTCGATCGCCGGCTGCTTGTTTGCTTCCATAAACTGCGCCGCTGCGTCTTTCATGGCGCTTAATTCCTCGTCTGTGATCTCCACATTATAATCTGCCATATGATCTTCTAACAGATAATCGGTCTCGATGGATTCCATCACCTGATCCTTTACCATGTCCTCCATCGTTTTTCCGTCCCCGGAGTAATCCTGGCTCCACATATTCGCTCCCATATAGGAAGAATAATACGCGTCATAAGTAACCGCCTGATACTGTGCCATAAAGTTGGCAAGTCCGAGTTTGATCTCTTTTCCGTTTAATGTCGCAACGACCGTTTCCGGGTCTACCTCTTTGCTTCCGCATCCGCCAAGCGTAAAGGACGCCGCCAGTACGCCGGTGAGCAGAAGCGCTGTCAGTCTCTTTATCTTCATGTTTCTTTTGACCTTTCTTTCCTTCTTGTTTCCTGTTACCGCTGTCACGGTTCTTTTCCAGTGTCACTCGCTTCATTATAGTGCTTTTTATTTCCACCCGCAAGTGTTTCCTGTGCCCGATCCAAAAATTGCGCGATCACTTCTCCCGCGTCCTCGCCCTTCTGTCTGGAGTTATAGTTTAACCGGTATACGAAATACGGCGCCTTGCTGTCCGCCGTAAAGGTCACGCGGTTTTCGTAGCTTTGAACCAGCTCCGGGATCTTTGCAGGATCTACTGCCGCCTTTTCATACAGCACAAACTTAATCTCATCGCCACGCTGCGTAACTTCCGTGAAATATCCCGCATGCGCTTTTGCTTTTAACTGCGCGATAAGAAGCAGATTGTTCACCGATCTCGGCGGCTCTCCGAAACGGTCGATCAGTTCCTCGATCATCTCGTCCTTTTCTTCCTCTGTTTCGATACCCGCGATCCGCTTGTAGATATCCAGCTTCTGATACTCGTTTGGGATATAGGAAGCCGGGATGTAGGCATCCATATCGATATCGATCGACGTGTCAAAATGTTCTTCCCCGGCGATCCCCTTCGCTTCCTTGACCGCTTCATTCAACATCTTGCAGTACAGATCGTAACCGACCGCTTCCATATGCCCGTGCTGCTCGGCTCCGAGCAGATTTCCAGCGCCACGGATCTCCAGATCCCGCATCGCGATCTTAAACCCGCTTCCGAGTTCCGTAAATTCCTTGATCGCCGCAAGACGCTTTTCCGCGATCTCCTTTAACATCTTATCCCGCTTATACATAAGGAACGCATACGCTGTCCGGTTGGAGCGTCCCACACGTCCTCTGAGCTGATAGAGCTGGGAAAGTCCGAGGTTATCCGCGTCCTGTATGATCATGGTATTTACGTTTGAAATGTCAAGTCCCGTCTCAATGATCGTGGTGGACACTAACACATCGATCTCACCGTTGATAAACCCATACATGATGTCTTCGAGTTCTTTTTCTTTCATCTGTCCATGCGCGAACGCAACATTCGCGTCCGGCACAAGCGACGCGATCTTCGCTGCCACATCCGCGATCTGATTGACCCGGTTAAAGACGTAATAAACCTGACCGCCTCTTGCCATCTCACGCATGATCGCCTCTCGCACCAGTTCTTCATTGTACTCCATGACATAAGTCTGGATCGGCATTCGATCCATCGGCGGTTCCTCTAAGACGCTCATGTCCCGGATCCCGATCAGGCTCATATGGAGCGTACGCGGGATCGGCGTCGCGGTAAGCGTCAGCACATCCACATTATTTTTTAACTGCTTGATCTTTTCCTTGTGTCCGACACCGAAACGCTGTTCCTCATCCACGATCAGCAGTCCGAGATCTTTGAACACCACATCTTTTGAGAGCACGCGGTGCGTTCCGATCACGATATCCACCATGCCTTTTTTCAGATCTTCGATCGTCTTTTTCTGTTCGCCTGCGGTACGGAAACGGCAGAGCAGATCCACACGCACCGGAAAATCTTTCATCCGCTGTGCAAAGGTATTGTAATGCTGCTGCGCAAGGATCGTGGTCGGCACCAGATAAACCACCTGTTTTCCATCCTGCACCGCCTTGAACGCCGCACGGATCGCGACTTCCGTCTTTCCGTAGCCGACATCCCCGCAGATCAGGCGGTCCATGATCTTTTTGCTCTCCATGTCCTTTTTGGTCGCCTCGATCGCGAACTCCTGATCCTCCGTCTCCTCAAACGGGAACATTTCCTCAAATTCCCGCTGCCACACGGTATCCGGGCTGTAGACAAATCCTTCCTTTTCCTGTCTCGCGGCATAAAGTTTTACCAGATCTCCCGCGATCTCTTTTACGGCTCCACGGACTTTGGTCTTGGTACGGTTCCACTCCTGCGTGCCAAGCTGGTTTAATTTCGGCTTCTTCGCGTCCGAGCCCGCATATTTCTGGATCAGATCCAGCTGGGTCGCAAGGATATAGAGATTTCCGCCCTTCGCGTACTCGATCTTGATATAATCTTTGACCGTTTTGTCCACTTCCACTTTTTCAATTCCGCGGTAAATGCCGAGCCCGTGGTTTTCATGCACCACATAATCCCCGATGCTCAGATCGCTGAAGCTCTGTATCTTTTCTCCCTCGTAGATCCGGCGTCTTTTCTTTTTCTTTTTTTCCGCGCCAAAAATATCGCTCTCGGAGATGACCACAAACTTGATCAGCGGATATTCGTATCCCCTCTTCACCTTACCGTAAGCCGTCATGATCTCACCCGGCTTTACTTCTCTGGAAAAATCGTCGCTGTAGTAGCTGTTTAACCCTTCTTCCATCAGATCACCCGCCAGATGCTCCGCCCTGGTCCTCGATCCGGAAAGCAGGATCACACGATAGCCTTTTTCTTTGTAGCGCTTTAAGTCTTTGACCAGAAGTTCAAAGCTGCTGTTATACGGATTGACACTTCTCGTAGAGACCGCGAAGCGCGCCTTTATCTCGAAATCTTTTTCTTTTGTCTCTAATGACGCAAGTCCCACGCATTTTCGTGATGAGAGTTCTGCCAGGATCTGTCTGCAGGTAAAGAGTGCCTTCATCTGTCCCGGCAGGATGTAGCCCTTTTCCAGACGCTGCTTCATGCTCTCGGAAAATTCCTTCTCGGTAACGTTTCCTTTTTCCACGCAGCGCTGCGGCTCATCCAAAAAGACCACCGTATCCTCTTTCTCAAAATAGGAAAGCAGGGAAACCGTCCGGTCCGTAAAATACGAAAGATACACATCCGCATCCACGCTGCCGCCGCCCTCGGTCAGTTCCTCTATAAATCCCTCGGTCGCGGTTTTCACACGGTACGCTTCCTCGGTTTTCATTTCCTGTCTGAACTGTTCCTGAACTTTTTTGCTCTCCGCGCGCAGTTTTTGGATTCCTTTTTCTCTCATTTCGCCGGAAAGGATAAATTCGCAGGCAGGATAGACCGTGATCTCATCCAGATTTTCGATCATGCGCTGGCTCTCCACATCAAAGTTGCGCAAAGAGTCCACCTCATCGCCCCAGAGCTCCATACGCAGCGGATTTTCCTCCGTGAACGGATAGATATCAAGGATCCCGCCCCGGACCGCAAATTCTCCCGCCGCCTCAACCTGATAACCGCGCACATATCCCATCTCTACAAGCTCTTTTTCCAGTTCCTGCAGATTTACCGTGTCTCCGATCTCAAATTTTTTGACTGCCGCGGTAAAGCTTTTTGGCTCTGCCATCTCATTCATCAGCGCGTCAAATGTGGTAAACACCGTGACCCCGGTCTGCTCGGAAACCGCTTTTAATGTGCGGATGCGCTCCTGCGTCAGCAGATTTCCGTGGATGTCCGCCTGATAAAACAGGATGTCTTTTGCAGGAAAATATACCGCTTCTTTTTCAAAGAAACGGTATTCCTCGCACAGCTCTTTTGCTTTCTGTTCACTCGCCGCGACCACGATCCGGTTTTTCATTCCGCTTCCGGCGCCATAGATCAGATGCGGTTTTTCCGCATCGATACAGCCGGAAACCGCGAAAAATCCGGAATCCTTTTTTAACGATTCTACGAGATCCGAATAATCTTTTAATTCCTCTAATGGCTTTTTAAAAGTATCCATCATTTCCTTATGCTTCCTTTTTGGCATTATAACAATTCATTGCCTGATCTGTTTCTCCGCGCAATATCATGGATACCGCGCCAATCGCGTCCTCGATCGCGTCATTTACTTTCTTTCGGTCTTCGTCCGAAAAGCGTCCGAGCACATAGTCGGCAAGATCCCATCCCTTCGGCTTTTCTCCAACACCGACTTTGATCCGCTTGAAGTTCTGTGTTCCGGTCATCGCAATGATATTTTTGATTCCGTTATGTCCGCCGGCGCTTCCTTTTTTGCGGATGCGGATGTTTCCCGGCGCAAGACTGATATCGTCAAAAACCACCAAAAAATCTTCCTCGGCATCTAGCTTATAATAATTTAAGATCTCCGCTATGCTCTCCCCGCTCAGATTCATGTAGGTCTGCGGTTTTACCAAAAGCACTTTCTCGCCTTCGATCACTCCCTTGCCGCAGAGTGCCTTGTGCTTTTTTTCACTGATACTGATATTATATTTTTCCGCCAGCGCATCCATGACATCAAAGCCGATGTTATGTCTGGTTCCTTCGTACTGGCTGGTCGGATTTCCAAGTCCCGCGATTATAAACATGATTTTCTCCTCTGAATGATTTTTTCTGCTGCCGCAAGCTGTTCTTTGTCGTTTACTCCCTCTATATCCTCCGGGCTCTCCAGCGCGAACGCGTCCACCTTTAATCCCTTTTCCCGTATGATCGCAAGCGTATCCGGCAGATAGTATTCGCCCTGCGCGTTATTTGGCTTAATCTTCCCAAGCGCCTCACAGAGTTCTTTGGTATCAAACAGATACATGCCCGAATTGATCTCATGGGAACTTAACTCTTTTTCACTTGCGTCTTTGTGTTCCACACTCTTTACAAAGCTGCCCTTTTCGTCTCTTATGATGCGTCCGTAGCCGGTCGGGTCATCAATCTTTGCGGAAAGCACTGTGACCGTATTTTTCTGCGTCCGGTGGTAATCCGCCAGCCGTCTTAACGTCTCCGCTGTGATAAGCGGCGTATCCCCGAACAGGATCAGTGTTTCCCCTTTGTCGCCTAAAAATTCCCTCGCACATTTCACTGCGTGCCCGGTGCCAAGCTGCTCCTCCTGCAATACAAAGGACACTTCCTCTTTATGCGCGATCCGTTCCTTTACGATCTCATGCTTGTAACCGACCACCAGGCAGATCTCCTCCGCTCCGGCTCCTTCTGCCGCCTCGATCACATAATCGACCAGGCATTTTCCATCTATCGTATGCACAACCTTCGGCAGATCCGACTTCATTCTCGTACCTTTCCCCGCTGCCAAGATCACTGCTTTTAAACTGCTCATCTTCCTTTTCCTCCCGAATTTGCAATATCATTTTGTATTTTAGTATAATTTCCGTAATTTGTCACGAAAAAACCTCCGGTTTCCCGTATTCCGGGTCCCGGAGGTTCCTTGACGGCAGAAGACGCACCTTCTGTCACATTTATCTTTTAGCTTTCCCCATTTTTATACCTTCTCATGCATAACGCCTGTTATTCCGCTGCTTCTTCCGCCGCGATCTCAGCTTCATACTTGTCTAAAATGATCTGCTGGATACGGGAACGTGTATCGGAATTGATCGGATGCGCGATATCGCGGTACTCGCCATCTGCCGCTTTCCGGCTTGGCATCGCAATAAAAAGTCCCTTCTCACCTTCAATGACCTTGATGTCATGTACAACAAATTCCTCATCGATCGTAATGGACACCACTGCCTTCATTTTGCCTTCTTTTTCTACTTTTCTTACTCGTACATCTGTAATCTGCATAATCTTCCTGCCCCTTTCAAGTCTCAGCCACCCATGCTGTTTTTTAAATGCTGTATCTTTCGTTATTCTCTAATACAACCTTAATTCCATCACCACCGCTGTAATATGTATTTGCCTTCAGAGTACCCCTGCTCTCGACAATACAGTTCTCTATATGCGTATTATCCCCGATATAGACATCATTCAGGATAATGGAATTCTTGATCACACAATTCTTTCCTACAAATACCTTCTTAAATAAAACGGAATTTTCAACCTTGCTGTTGATGATGCATCCGCTGGCGATCAGACTGTTTCTGACCTCCGAACCCTCGTTATATTTTGCCGGCGGCAGATCGTCGATCTTGGAATGGATCTTTGGATCTTCTTTGAAATACCTGCGTACCTCCGGTTTTAAAAACGCCATGTTCGTCTCGTAATATGCCTGTACGGAAGCGATATTGCTCCAGTAGGTATCGATCTTATATCCGTAGATCTGCTTCATATTTTTATAGCGGATCAGGATATCGTTTACGAAATCGCTCCGTCCTTCTTCATGGCAGCGCTCCAACATTTCGATCAGCTGTCTTCTGCGCAGCACATAGATTCCGGTGGAAATGGTGTTGGAACGGGATACCATCGGTTTCTCCTCAAACTCGATGATCCTCGAATCCTCGTTCATCTTTACCACACCGAAGCGGCTGATATCCATATCTGCCGGCATGTCTTTGCACACTACCGTGACATCCGCTTTCTTTTCAATGTGATAATCGAGTACCTTGTTGTAATCGAGTTTGTAAACGCAGTCACCGCTTGCGATGATCACATACGGTTCGTGGCATCTGCGTAAGAACTCGATATTCTGGTACATGGCATCTGCCGTACCCTGATACCACCAGCTGTTGTCCGGTGTCACCGTCGGTGTGAAGGTATAAAGTCCACCCTGCTTTCTTCCGAAATCCCACCATTTGGAAGAATTCAGATGTTCATGCAGGGATCTCGCGTTGTACTGTGTGAGTACCGCTACCTTCTGAATATGCGAATTTGCCATGTTGCTCAATGTAAAGTCGATGCATCGGAAACTTCCGTGGATCGGCATAGCCGCTATCGCGCGCCGTGTTGTGAGTTCACGCATCCGATTGCTGTTTCCGCCTGCTAAAATAATTCCTAATGCCTTCATTCGCTGTCACCTGCCTTAATGATATATTCCCCGCTCTTTAATTCCCCATTCGGATAATCGGCCGGTTCAGTAATACCTGAAATTGCTGTATTCTTTCCTATTTTAACATTCGCCGGTATCTTACTGTCTTCTCCTATTGTTGCCAGACCAAACGCATAGATCTTTTCACTTAATTTGCTCGGTGCTTCCTCTCCTACGCCAAGTTCCGTTCCGTCCCCCACGGTACAGTTCTCAGCGATAATGGATTTGTCGATCGTGCAGCTAGCACCGATTACACAGTCCTGCATGATGATCGAATTTCTTACCACGGTTCCCTTTCCGATCGTAACCCCCGGTCCGATCACGGAGCAGTGAACCTCACCGTAGATCTCAGAGCCTTCCCCGATAATGCTCTTTTCTACTACGGATTCCGCAGCCAGATACTGCGGCTCGATATTGTCACTCTTGGTGTAGATCTTCCAGTACTCCTCGTAAAGATTAAATTCCGGGATCAGATCGATCAGTTCCATATTTGCTTCCCAGTAGGAACCCAGTGTTCCGACATCTTTCCAGTAACTGTTATATTCGTAAGCAAACAGTCGCTCGCCCTTTTCATGGCAATACGGGATGATGTGTTTTCCGAAATCGCAGTTGCTCTGGTCTTTCATCGCAACCAGCGCTTCTTTTAACGCATTCCAACTGAATATGTAGATACCCATCGATGCAAGATTGCTTCTCGGATTCTCCGGTTTCTCCTCGAATTCAAGGATCTTTTTGTCCTCGTCCGTGATCACGATACCGAAACGGCTTGCCTCCTCCATCGGAACCGGCATGGTAGCGATCGTGACATCCGCATGGTTCGCCTTGTGGAAATCGAGCATCACCTCATAATCCATCTTGTAAATATGATCCCCGGAAAGGATCAGTACATATTCCGGATTGTAACTTTCCATATACCGCATGTTCTGGTAGATGGCATTGGCTGTTCCGGAATACCACTCACTGTTGTCACTTCTCTCATAAGGAGGAAGTACGGTAACTCCACCGTTATTTTTGTCCAGGTCCCACGGCATACCTATGCCGATATGTTTATTCAACCGAAGCGGCTGGTACTGTGTCAGTACACCTACCGTATCAATCCCGGAATTGATACAGTTACTGAGCGGGAAATCGATGATACGGTATTTCCCCCCAAATGCCACTGCCGGCTTCGCAACCCCGGAAGTAAGAACGCCAAGGCGGCTTCCCTGCCCCCCTGCTAACAGCATGGCTATCATTTCCTTCTTTATCATGTCTATCACCTCTCGTAATTGTTGGGTTATTCGATATTTAAAATTATAACACACTTTTTTGTTTGTGTACATTATTTTGCACATTTTTTTTCTATTTTTCGTTCTTTTTTCGTTACATTTCACAAACTTCTAAAATGTTTCACGATTTCAATAAATTTTTTCTCCCGAAAATAAATTTGCAAAATCGGGATATATGGTTATAATATAAAATATGAAAATTTTATTTTAGAAAAGCAGGTATATAGTAATGTATAAGATTGATTTCAAACAGCCAATTCATGTTCATTTTATCGGCATCGGCGGCATCAGTATGAGCGGCCTTGCCGAGATCTTACTGAAGGAACATTTTAAAATATCCGGTTCCGACTCAAAAGAGTCCGCACTCACCGATAATCTTACCTCTATGGGTGCCCGGATCTTCTACGGACAGCGTGCCGAAAACATCCTGCCGGGCACAGATCTCGTTGTCTATACCGCAGCCATCAAAGAGGATAATCCGGAATTTGCGGCCGCAAAGGAAGCCGGTATCCCGATGCTTTCGAGAGCGGAACTGCTCGGCCAGATCATGGATAACTACAGACAGTCCGTTGCCGTTGCCGGCACTCACGGAAAGACAACGACCACTTCCATGATCTCCCAGATCTTACTGTGCGCAGCTGCTGACCCGACTTTATCGGTCGGCGGTATCCTCGATGCGATCGGGGGAAATATCCGCGTCGGCCACTCTGACATTTTCGTCACAGAGGCCTGTGAGTACACCAACAGTTTCCTGCATTTTCATCCGCGCTACAGTATCATCTTAGATATCGAAGCTGAACACCTTGACTTCTTTAAAGATATTAACGATATCCGGCATTCTTTCCATTTATTTGCGAAAAATACGATTTCGGATGGCGCTATCATCATGAATGGACAAATTGAGCGCCCGGAGGAAATCACCGAGGGGCTCTCCCAGGAAGTCATCACCTACGGTCTTGACCCGTCCTTTACCTATTACGCCAAGGATATCACCTATAATGAAAAGGCATGCGGTCGTTTTTCCGTCTATAAAAACGGCGAGAAGCTCGGCAAAGTTGCCCTTTCCGTACCCGGAGAGCACAATGTCTACAATTCCCTCGCAGCGATCGCTGTCACGGAAAAAATGGGCATTTCCTTAGAAGATATCATTCACGGACTTTCCATTTTCGGCGGAGCGAAACGCCGGTTTGAATTAAAAGGCAAAGTAAACGGTATCACGGTCATCGATGACTACGCGCATCATCCGACCGAGATCGAGGCGACACTGCACGCGGCAAAGAATTATCCACACGGACGGCTGATCTGTGTATTCCAGCCGCATACTTATTCGAGAACCAAAGCATTTTTAAAGGATTTCGCGAAAGCCTTATCCCTCGCGGACATCGTTGTCCTCGCGGATATTTACGCGGCAAGAGAGAAAAATACCATCGGTATCTCTTCCACCGCGATCCTTGACGAATTAAAGGCGCTCGGCACGGAAAGCTACTATTTTCCTTCTTTCGGTGAGATCGAAGATTTTCTTCTCGAAAATTGTGTGAACAACGACCTGTTGATAACTATGGGCGCCGGAGACATCTATACCGTGGGCGAACACCTGCTTGGACAATAGTTATCCACTTTATCCACATTGTAATTGTGTATTACCTGCCAATTCAATGTGGATTTTTTATGTTTACATAAGAAATTGTGGATAACTTTTTTTGTTGATATTTGCACCTTTCGGCAGTTTTCCCAATTTTTCTGTCGGTTCTTTTTCCACTTTATCCACATTGTCCACTTTCTCTGCAAGCCTTGATTTTTCTGGTTTTTCTGGCAAAAATAGGACTTCTCTTTTCAAAATACCTATGCTATAATGTGTGAGTTGAAAGAGGGAGTATTATGGCAGGCATTACATTACATAGTGAAAATAACGAGACCGTCACCTGCGTGCCGAATGTTTTTATCGATGAACTCATGGCAGACGCGGACGGCGAATATGTGAAAATCTACTTATATCTTTTACGCTGCATGAACGCCCCGGAGGAATCCTTTTCCATCTCCGGCATGGCGGACAAGTTCGAGCATACGGAAAAAGATATCAAGCGCGCGCTTGCCTACTGGGAAAAGGCAAAGGTACTCCATCTCGAATATGACAATGACCGCAGACTGACCGGGATCTGCTTATCGAATCCCGGCCGCCCAAAGCAACAGACACCGCTTTCCGCTCCGGACACCCGGACAGAGACAGCCGCTTCTGCTGTCACGCAGGCAGCACCCGCGCCGGAAAAGAAGGCGCAGAAGCCAAAGCCTGATTACACGGCGGATGAAATGCGCGCTTTCCGTGAGGACAAGGGTGTACAGGAACTGTTATTTATGACAGAGACTTACTTAAACCAGACGTTAAATGCGACAGACATCAACACGATCCTGTACTGGCATGACAGTCTTGGTTTTTCCATCGATCTGATCGAGTATCTGATCGAATACTGTGTCGGCGGCGGTCACAAAAGCATGCGCTACATGGAAACCGTTGCGCTCGCCTGGCACAAGGACGGGATCGTATCCGTCTCACAGGCCAAGGAGAAAAATGAGCGCTACAGCAAAACGAATACCGCTGTCATGAAGGCTTTCGGTATTTCCGGGCGCAATCTCGTGGAATCCGAAGTGGCTTTTATCGAGAAGTGGACAGGTACTTACGGATTTTCGATCGAACTGGTGACCGAGGCATGCAAACGTACCATGCAGGCGATCCACCAGCCAAGTTTTGAATATACCGATTCTATTTTAGGCAACTGGCATAAAAAGCATGTCTCTTCCTTGGAAGAGATCGCGGCGCTGGACGAAGCTTTTTTAAACCGGAAGCCCAAACAGCCGGTTCGGACGGCAAAAGAGCCCGCTCCGGCAAATAACCGTTTCAATAATTTTGACCAGCGCCCTTATGATTACAGACAGCTCGAAGAACAGGTTTTTAATCATTCCACCCATTAGCAGGAGGCTTTTAACGCATGGCATTGAACAACGCCCAGTACGACGAGATCATCCGTCAGTACAATGCAAAACAGATCCGAAATCAGCATATCGTGGAAGACCGCAAAAATGAGGTCTATGCCAAAAATGCACGTTTAAAGGAAATCGATGATACGATCTCCTCGTGTTCTGTCGCGCAGGCGAAAAAGCTTCTGCTCGGTGATGACGCAGCCGCACTGGATGAGTTAAAAAAACAGATTGCTTCTCTCCGCGAGGAAAAATCCGTGATCTTGGCTTCCCTCGGCTACCCGGAGGATTACTTTATTCCTCCCTATGACTGTCCGGACTGCAGGGACACCGGCTATATCGGCAACGAACGCTGTCACTGTTTCAAGCAGGCAGCGATCGATCTCGTCTATACCCAGTCCAACATCCGTTCCATCCTGGCAGAAGAAAACTTTGCTCATTTTTCCTATGATTATTATTCCGACACGCAGACAGAGCCGGTAAGCGGTCTCTCACCGCTCGCGCTGATCCGCCGCGCAAGGGAGGAAAGTGAACATTTCATTGACCAGTTTGGTGTGGGCGACACCGCCCAGAATCTGTTTTTCTATGGCAATACCGGAGTTGGAAAGACCTTTCTCTCCAACTGCATCGCAAAAGAGCTTTTGGACCGCGGATTCTCCGTGATCTATTTCACTGCTTTTCAGCTCTTTGATATTTTCGCAAAAAATGTTTTTGACAAAGATACCGACGCCTCTGTGGCGCATCAGAATATATTCGACTGTGATCTATTAATCATCGATGATCTGGGCACCGAAATGTCCAACTCGTTTACGACTTCACAGTTCTTTTTGTGTTTGAATGAGCGGCTGCTTCGCAGGAAGTCAACCATCATTTCTACCAATTTAAACATGAACCAGCTTGCGGATATCTATTCGGAACGTACCTTTTCCCGGGTATTTTCCAACTACACGATGTTAAAGTTCTATGGCGACGACATCCGCATCAAAAAAAAGCTGCATTAATTTTGCTCTCATTAGATGCTGCATCTATTGAAATAAACTATAAACAAATTCATATTACGGAGGAACCTATTCATGTCAGACGACAAGAGAAATTTAGAAACCATTCCTAAGGGAAGCCTTGGACTCATCCCGCTTGCAAGCTGCAAAGAGCTCGGCGAAAAAGTGGACCACTATCTGGTAAAGTGGAGAGAGAAAAGACAGCATGAACACAAGGACACCATCGCATTCAAGGGTTATCAGAGCAATTCCTATATCATGGATGTCAGTGTACCGCGTTTCGGTACCGGTGAAGCAAAATGTGTGATCAAGGAATCTGTCCGCGGTTACGATCTTTTCCTTCTTGTAGACGTTACAAACTACAACCTGACTTATAGCGTATGCGGTTATGAAAATCACATGTCACCGGATGATCACTATCAGGATCTCAAGCGTGTGATCGCTGCTGTCGGTGGTAAGGCAAGAAGAATCACCGTTATTATGCCGTTCTTATATGAAAGCCGTCAGCACAAACGAACTTCCAGAGAATCTCTTGACTGCGCGATCGCGCTTCAGGAACTGATCTCCATGGGCGTTGACAACATCATCACGTTCGACGCACATGATCCTCGTGTCCAGAACGCGATCCCGCTCAACGGATTCGAGACCGTACAGCCGGCATATCAGTTCGTAAAGGGAATCCTCGGCGAAGTAAAGGATCTCTCGATCGACAGCGAACATATGATGATCATCAGCCCGGACGAAGGTGGTACCGGCCGTGCCGTTTATCTCGCAAACGTACTCGGACTGGATATGGGTATGTTCTACAAACGTCGTGATTACAGCAAGATCGTAGACGGACGTAACCCGATCGTTGCACATGAGTTCTTAGGTTCTTCCGTAGAAGGCAAAGATGTCTTCATCGTAGATGATATGATCTCCTCCGGTGAGAGTATGATCGATGTTGCAACCGAATTAAAGAAGAGAAAAGCAAACCGTATCTTCGTAATCGCTACATTCGGTCTTTTCACCAATGGTCTTGAGAAGTTCGACCAGGCAGTTGCAGATGGCACGATCTACAAAGTCGTTACAACCAACCTGACTTACCAGACACCGGAACTTCTTTCCAGAGATTACTACATCAACTGCGACATGAGCAAATATATCGCATACATCGTGGATACTTTAAATCACGATACTTCTATCAGTGATCTGTTAAATCCTTACGATCGTATCCAGCGTCTTGTCAGCAAATACAAAGAAGAGCAGAAAAACAAATAACAGACCGTAATAAAAAGGACGGCGAAAAATCGCCGTCCTTTTTTTGATTCATTTATGATCACTACATTCGTATGTATAAATTTTCATTCTTAGAATAAAGGAACCATTCCCATGCTCTTCTGGTTGATCACATAGTATGCCGCGTTTTCTTCCGGTTTCAGATAGATCTGAAGGGATTTGATCGCGCTGGCTCTGTGTCCCTCTGAAACATATTTGTTCTTGATCGCATTTACGATCTCGTCCTCATCTGCTTCGTTTCCGGCAAACTGGATCTTGATCTCCGGAATGAGCGGTGCCTTCTCTGCTTTCTTTGCAGCTGCAGTCTTCTTCGCTGTTCCGACTTTTTCTGCTGTTTTCTTTGCTGCGGCTTTCACTGCTGTCTTTGTCTCTGCTGCCTTCTCTACTGCGATCTCAGCTGCTTTTTCCGCTACTTCATTTACCTTCTCGGCAATCTTTGTCTCTGCTTCCGCTTTTGCTTCTGTCTTTACTTCTGCTTTTACTTCCGGTGCCTTTTCTGTCACTTTTGTCTCTGCCGCTTTTGCAGTATTTGCTGCTGCCATCGGCTGTGTCTGTACTTTCGCTGTTACAGTTTTCGCTGGTCTCTTTTTCATTGCAAATCCTCCCAATTCATTATTCACAAACCAAAAATTTTTCCATTGCCTGTAATGCTTCTTCTTCGTCCTTTCCGTCTACTACGATGTCTACCGACATACCTACCGTCGGATTGAACGCCATAATCCCCATGATACTCTTTGCATTGATCTTACGGTTATTGCTCTCTAAAATGATCTCGCTGTCAAAGCAGCATGCAACCTGCACTAATTCTGCAATAGGATTATCGTGCTTTTTTGAAACATCTGATACGATTACTTCTTTTTTTCTACTCATCTTGTCCTCTTACACTTCCTTATGTTTGGTACAAACTGTAATATACCTTATTCCGTATAAATTTGCAATAGATTTATAGGAAATCCGCCATTATCAACAAAAGTGGTCTATAACAGTCGAATTTTCTATACAACTTTATGGTGCATCTGACACAGTCATGGAAAATCGGATTTGTTCTATCCTATTATATTACAACGGATGAAAAAGATACCGAAAATTTTTCTCCTTTACTCGATATAGGTAAGGAATGTATCCCCTGCTTCGGAGAACATTGCCTGTGCCTCCTCCAATGGCTTAGACACATTTTTGCCAACTGCCGGGTCATAATACACGATATTGTTCGCGTCATAACCCACGATCAGAACGGCGTCACTCTGATTTACCATTGCAAACACCGGCGTTCCGTTGCTCACATAATACAACAGTTCTTCAACGCTGCATCCGCCAAGATCCAGTATCCTGCAGTCCTGCATCGAATCTTCGAGCACCTGTTTCGGGGTATCCCCGCTATTTAACAGCTCCTGCACACTCAGATTGATCTCCTTGCTCTGTAACAGCGCGCTGATACACTGCGCGATCGAGCTTCCCGCCGCGTCCGAATCACCGATCGTCACATGTAGGGACGGGCAGTTTGTTTTTCTTGCTCTCTTCCAGATGTATTTCTGGCCATCTCCGATGACAACACCCATCGTTTCGTTCGCCTTGCCAATGGCTTCCGGCAGACTGTAAGTCGCAAGGCACACCTCGCCGCCGCTGTATACATAATACTTTTCGCCCTGTTTCGGCAGTTCGATGGAGATGTTGCGGTTCTCCTCGAGTACGATCTGCTTCGGTGTCAGAAGCTTCGGTGAGGTATCGCTCATCTCTTCTTCCAGTTTCAGCTGATACTGGGTCTCCTTCTGCTCCGTGTTGGTCTCATGGATCTCCACCGGCTTTTTCACATCACCCTCGCGGTTCATGATCGTATCCGGATCCGCCTGCACATATGCCATGCCATTGTAGGTCAGCCGGTCTAAGTAGATCGTGTAATCCGAAAGCTGCACGCCGGATACAAAATAACCGTCCTTCTGGTACTCCTTTAACACCTCATGCGAGCCTTCCCCGATATCCACGATACAGATGCGGTACATCGGGAAGGTAATGGTTCCCGCCGCGTCAGGCATCACCTGATCCGCCCTTGCCAGCCCATAAATGAAATCGCCCTGCATAAATCCGAGCGGCCGGATGTACTGTCCGTCTCCGGCATCGATCGTGTAATCACTGCCATCTGAGAAATCCAGTACATGCACCCTGGTTGCGGCATTGGTATCCGTTCCGTCGATGTAGGCAAAAAACTCGTTGGTATCCGAAACCGCATAGGAATCCTCCGAGAGACCGGATACGACCTGCTTCGTCTCCCGGGTGGAAAGATCGATCTTATAAACCGTCCCCTCCATCATAATGAAAAGTTCGTTGTCCTCATTTTCATAGATCAGCTGTCCGATGTTGGATTTCATGACCTGATAGGACTGTGTGGACGGCAGGAATGCCTCTTCCTCGACGGTGTTTGCCACGCTGTCGAAATGATAGATCCCGATACCGACTTCGCCTTCGTGTTCGCCGCGGTTCATATAGCCGTATACGGCGAAATTGATGCTGCCCGCCTCGTCAATGTCGATGATCTTGATGTCGTGTTCGTCATAGTTTTCACGGTCATCGATCCCTTCAAATCCACGGAAACTGAACACCTGATACAGGCGGTCGTTGTTCTCATCATAGCTCCAGAGTTCTCCCTCCTGGACAAAGCAGACCACCGATCCGTTTTCGTTGGACTGGTAAGCGATATCCCCGGAACGGATGCCAAGCTGGATGCAATTATCATAGAAGCTGTCGTTCTCCCCACGGAAGATCTGGTTCATGGTTCGCTCAAAATTTAACAGATAGATACGGGAAGCCGTGTAACGGATCCTGTAGTATTCTTCCACGTTATAATATTCAAGTTCTCCATTATCTCCTGTGGAAGTCATGACATAAGAAAGCGTCACGACATTGTAGGAACCCTGGATCTCCCGGACCGCAACCGCAGGCTCTGAAAGCGGAACTCCCTTAAACTGGTTCCAGGTCACCTGACTTAATGTGGAGTTGATCGTCACGCGGTTTAAAGTGGAATTATCCGCCGAGGCATCCGGTTCCATATAAGTGGAAAGCCCGCCGGACTTTTCCTCGTCAAACGTCATTTCATGGAAGTTCTGCGCAAACTCCACGCAGGGTTCCACATTCGCGTCCTCGCTCTTTAAGATCCTTGTATAATAATAGTAGGTTTTATCCTTATGTTTGAGTTCTAAGATCAGATTATACTCCTGTCCCTCCTTGATCAGGTTCTGGATCGGGATCTGCATCGAGATCAGACCGCCGTTTTCCGTATAATCCGTGATCGCCGCCTCCGCGATCAGATCCTTTCCGTCCATGCTGCGGATCTTGTAGGAGATCGCGTCCACATCCGTGCCAAACGTCTGGATCGTCGCCGGTACTTTCATATCCGTACCAACCGGCGTGATCGTATCTCTCATGTAGGAAGCATCCATCTGCACGGTATACCCATGCAGTTCGTTGATCTTCTGCGTTCCTGTATACAAATCTATCATCGGTAAAGTGGCATTCGCCATATCTGTCGTAAGATCCTTGTTGGTCTGGTTGGTCATCAGGCTGAATCCGATCAGCGCCGCAAAAAACACGACTACCAGTACCCCGGCTTTTATCAATCCCTTTTTCAAAGGCGTGTCCTCTCTTTCCAAAAAAATATAGCTATCGAAAGCACGATAGCTATATTGTAATTCGTTTCGGTTAAAACCACAAGTCTTTCTTGGGGCAATTACCAAAATCTGCGGCACCGGTTGTGACGGCAGCGGCGGCGGAACATCTCATCAAACAAGAGGATTTCGATCAGATCGCGTCCCCCCCGGTCCCTGCGCGGCGGCGGTGGCGGTGGTGGCGGAAAGCCTCCTCCCGGCCTGCGGTCTCTGTATTGTTCCGTCTCTACTTCCGCTGTGGTGTTGTCGTAGACCTTATTGTAAATATCATCACACAGTTTCTGCACCATGACCCGGTCCGGATATTCATCAAACATCAGGCTCCCGTCATATTCCATCTTGTCGCATTCTTCTTCCACTACCCTCTGAATGCGCTTCGCTTCTTTCGGATACATCTCTTTTAAGCGTTCTCTGTCTCTCTCATACTCGATCTCGCTCAAATAGACATCCTGCATGGGATATGCCATATAAAACGGGATTTTATATCCACCGGACTGCTGCATACGGAAATAATTTTCCATATTAGGATCCATAACTTCGCTCCTGCATTTAGCTTCTTTATACTATATGCAGGACGCGGCTGTCCGGTTTCTCCCTTACGCTTCGTTTCGCACATACAAAAACAGCGCCGCGATCAGCTCCCTCGGGAATATGGTCAGAAGACCGATCTTTTCGGTATCTGCCGCCATCCCAAGCCGCATTGCGTGATAAATGCAGGAAGTCACATACGCGCTCTCCTCCCTGCGCTTCCACTCCACAAGCCTGGTGATCAGTGTGCGTCTGCTCTTTGTCTCAAAGATCTTCGCGTCCGTACACGCATCCTCCGGCAGAACACACTGTCCGACCGCCTGCAGAAATTCACCAAACTGCCAGGTCTTTTTTACATCCACGGAAAAAATCTCTGCCGCGATCTCCGCCGCCCGGAGGTAATAATCCTTTTTCTCCGGGAATTTTCCATCGGTGTACGCCTCCAACTGCGCAAACACCGTGCCGACATCCGTCATCCCGGCAATTTTCGGAAAACGGTTCCCGGAAAATACCGCTTCCGCCTTTGCGATCCATCTTGTAAACGAGGTGATCTCTTTTTCCCAGCCGGAAAGATCCGTATCGGAAAACGTATAGCGGAATCCCCCGTACCTGCCGAACTTTTTCATGGCGTCCTGATAGCCCATCTCCATATTGTCCATGAGCAGATCGTGGTCAAAATTCATCATGGTTCCGAGGGAACGCATCGGCCGGATATAAGTGACGTACGGGCGCTTTGCATAGTTTGGATGCACCGGCTCCGTCCTCAAATCCACAGCGATCACTTCCTCCGCTCCCAGCCGTATCGCAAAATCGATCGGGAGATTGTCGTAATAGCAGCCGTCCAGATAGGTCTCCTCTCCGATCTTATGCATCGGGAAAAGCGGAAAGATCGCGGATGACGCCAGCAGATAATCCTTTAGCATCCCCTGCGGGATCTCCCGCTTTTCCAGTTCCACGCCTTTTAACGACGGAAACTGTGTCGTGACCAGTCCGAAATCAATCTCAGACTGCCGCAGTTTTTCCTCATCCACCATCGTCTCGATAAAAGCGTTGAACGGAGAGATATCCGCGCCTTTGTTTTTCATGTATTTCTTTAAAAACGGGCGGATGGCATCCTTTTGCTCCAGCATCCCCTCTAACGTCTCCGTCAGGTTGATGCCATCCTCCATCATATTTTCCATGCGGATCGTATCCCAGAGGGTATACGCCCGTTCGTATTCGCCGGAAGCCATGAACACGCCGTTGATCGATCCGATCGAAGTCCCGGTCACGATCTGATAATCGATCCCGAGCTCGTTGAGCGCGCGCCAGACACCGACCTCATAAGAACCCTTGGTTCCGCCACCCGCAAGTACAATCGCTCTTTTCATAGAACTCCTCCCTTTTGTTCCGGTTTAAAGTTTTACCTTTAACGCTTCTCCGGTAAAAGAAACGGTCTGCTCCCGTCCGCCGGAACGGATCACAAACTGACGGTACTTTTTCTCATAGCCGTCATGGATCAGTTCGATCGTAAGCTTCCCGCCGCTTTGCGTAAAGCGGTACAGATTATACGCGCCATCACGGTAAGCAAAATCCTCTCCATTGTCCTGATAGTTTACATAACTTCCATCGCCCGGATAAACATCAAGCACCAGGGTATCCAGTTCCTTCTCCCCGATATAATGCATCGACTCATAATTCGGCAGAACCGTTCCCGCCTTCACATAGATCGGGCAGACGGAAAGCGGTGCCTCTTTTAAGAAGTACTTTCCACCGGAAATTTTTTCTCTGGTATCATAATCATACCATTCTCCCTCAGGCAGGTAAACCATCTTTTTGTGCGCCCCCTGTTCCGTCACCGGCGCTACAAGTATCCTTTCACCAAACAGAAATTCATCGTTTTTTGTAAAGGTTTCCGGATCTTTTTCATAGTGGAGTACCAGAGGTCTCATCACCGGCATTCCGGTCTGCTCCTCCTCGCGGAACAGATCATAGAGATACGGAAGCAGGCGGTAGCGCAGTTCCACATATTTTTTATAGATTTCACGCACTTCATCACCAAACAGCCACGGCTCCTGATTGATATTGCCTTTCGCGCAGTGGTTACGGAACAGCGGTGAGAAACATCCGACCTGCACCCAGCGCGCTAAAAGTTCACCGGTCGTATCCGCGCCGAATCCTCCGACATCGGTTCCGACGAAAGAAAGTCCGCTCAATCCCATGTTGCACAGCTGCGGGATCGCCATCTGCAAATGCGCCCAGAGACTCTGGTTGTCCCCGGTCCAGAATGTCGTATATTTCTGGGATCCGGCATAGCACGCGCGTGTGATCACAAACGGTCTTTTCTGATCCCATTTCTTTAATCCTTCGTACGTTGCCTTTGACATCAGATGTCCATAGATATTGTGCATTTCCGCATGCGTGATCTCGCGGTCCTCATCGGTAAATACCACATCCTGCGGCAGTTCACCGTTAAAGCTTGCCGGTTCATTCATATCATTCCAGACACCGCGCACTCCAAGGTCGACCAGATATTTCTGGTTGTCCGCCCACCAGGCGCGCACCGCCGGTTTGCCGAAATCCGGATAGACCGCGTCTCCCGGCCAGACCGCATTCACATAGACTTCCCCTTCCGGTGTCTTTGCGAAATAGTCGCCTGCGATCCCCTCGTCATATTTTGCGTAACCAGGGTCTAACTTCACACCCGGATCGATGATCGTCACCGTCTTAAATCCCATCTCCGCGATCTGCCCTATCACATCACCCGGTTTTCCGAAGTTTTTCTCATCCCAGGTAAAGACACGGTAGCCATCCATATAGTCAATATCAAAATGGATCGTATCGCACGGAATCCCGTATTCACGGTACTTTTTCGCGATATCCAGAATCTCCTCCTTCGTCTCATATCCCCAGCGCGACTGATGATAGCCGAGCGTCCAGAGCTGCGGCAGAGGCGTGCGTCCGGTCAGATAGGTATAATTTTCTATTACCCCGCGCATGGTATCGCCGCCGATAAAGTAGTAATCGAGATTTCCGGCATTTGCACCGAAAAAGCAATAGTTCTCACTTTCCTTTGCCATATTAAAGAAGGACTTGAAGGTATTGTCAAAAAACAGTCCGTAAACGCAGGTATCACGCAGTGTGATAAAAAACGGCACCGATTTGTAAAGCGCCTTAAACGCGTCGGTATGCGCCTGCGGCAGATCCGAGTTCCACATCTCGTAATCATAATGTCTTTTATCCAAGAATCCCGGTTTGTCGCCAAGGCCGTAGAATTTCTCGTCTCCCTGCATTTTCTTTACGATCTGGATCTTATAGTCGAGTCCGTCCCCGTCCACGACATCATGTCCCTCCGCACGGATCAGCTTCAAAAATTCCTCGCTGACCTGCTTTGTGTATTCACGCTTTCCACGGTAGTCCGCGCAGAGCAGATTTCCATCCGCGTCATAAATGTCTACTTTAAATCCATCCGCAATGTGAACCTCCAGTTTTGCGGTCGTGAAGACGATACCGGCGTCATCACGCGAAACCAGAGCCTTCACTTTCTTTCGCTTTTCACCCTCGATCGCTTTCGAGCGGTGCTCTTTTGTCTCAAATCCGCTAAACACATTGATGATCTCATCGGTCACCGCCTCGATGACGCCTTCGCGCTCCTCAAAGCGGATCACCAGTTTCTGACCTTCCAGTGTATAATCTGTTATTTTTCCAAACATACGAAATCCTCCTGTTCGTTTTATTATAGGATGAGAAGCATTGTTCCACCCACGATCGCAAGCAGTCCGAAAAACGCTTTCGGCGACAGATGTTCCCGCAGAAATACCGAGGAAAAAATCACTGTCACAACAATGCTCAATTTGTCGATCGGCACAATGATGCTTGCCGGTCCCTGCTGCAGTGCCCGGTAATAGCAGATCCACGATGCTCCGGTCGCGATACCGGACAGGCAGATGAAAATACCGTTTTTAAAGGTGATCTGTGAAAACTGATTCTGCTTGTGTGTCACAAAGACGACCACCCATGCCATGACAAGCACCACGCAGGTTCGAATCGCCGTACCGAGATTTGACTCCACGCCCGTGATGCCGATCTTTGCAAGGATCGAAGTAAGGCTCGCGAACACTGCTGATAATACTGCATACAAAAACCAGCTCTTGCTCTTACTCTTTCCCGTGGATTCTTTTTTTGTGATCATAAGAAATGTTCCGGCTAAAATGAGCACCATCGCAAGGATCATCTTTCTCGTCAGTGCCTCATGCAGGATAATCACCGCAAGGATCATCGTAAGCACCGTGCTCGATTTATCGATCGGCGTTACCTTATTTACATCACCGAGCTGCAGTGCCTTGAAATAGCAGAGCCACGACGCTCCGGTCGCAAGTCCTGACAATACTAAAAAAAGTAATGACTTTGCCCCGATCTGCGTGATCGTATTCTGGGAACCCACTAAAAATACCATGAGCCAGGAAAAGATCACCACCACGATCGTGCGGATCGCTGTCGCTAAGGACGAGTCGGTCTTTCCCATTCCGATTTTTGCCAAAATCGCCGTAATTCCCGCAAAAAAAGCGGAACCAAACGCATATGTCAGCCACATAGATACATACCTTCTTTTTCTCTTGTTTTTTACAAACTTATTATACACATGACCCTGTGAAGAAATCAATTTCTTATTGGTTTTTTCGCAAAAATATGCTACCATTTGCACAGAATAACCGTGTCATACGAAAGAAAAAGGAGGGACCTGCCATGTCAGAGGAACATACACACGAACACCCGCATTCCCATGCGGACGGGCATCCGCACCACCATGAAAATACCAGGGCCGTTTTAAACCGTATGTCCCGCGCGATCGGGCATATGGAATCCATCAAGACCATGATCGAGGACGGCAGGGACTGCAGCGAGGTTCTGATCCAGATCGCAGCTGTACGTTCCGCGATCAACAACATCGGGAAAATTATTTTAGAAGACCATATCAAGCACTGCGTCGTGGACGCACTTGAGACCGGTGACCAGAAGGTTTTGGACGACCTGGATGAAGCGATCAACAAATTTGTAAAATAAGGCAGGGATAGAAAGATGAAAGATCTGACAAAGGGAAATATCACAAAACTTCTTTTCGCGTTTGCGATTCCGGTTCTGATCGGATGTATTTTGCAGCTCACCTACAGTCTCGTTGACACCCGTATCGTCGGTTCCGCGCTCGGTGAAAGCGCGCTCGCCGCTGTGGGTGCCACCAGTTCACTGAGCAGTCTTTTGATCGGCTTTTTACAGGGACTCACCAACGGTTTTGCCGTCATCGCCGCGCAGTTCTTCGGCGCGCAGGATTTTAAGGGCTTAAAACGCTGTGTCGCAGCCTCCCTATCACTTGGATGCGCCATTGCCATTTTTATCACCGCAGCTGCCCTGATCTTCCTGCACCCGCTGCTTATGCTGTTAAACACGCCTGCGGATGTCATCGACCTCTCCGGCAATTATATCTCGATCATTTTTGCAGGGCTTATCATTTCCATGCTCTACAATGTCTGTTCCGCCCTGCTGCGTGCGATCGGGGATTCCATCACACCGCTTATCTTCCTTGCGGTATCTGTTGTCCTCAACATTTTTTTAGATCTGCTGTGCATTTTTCCGCTCGCCATGGGCGTCCAGGGCGCCGCGGTCGCAACCGTGATCTCCCAGCTCATCGCCATGCTCGCGTGCTTTTTATATATGATAAAACGCTACGAGATCCTGCGCCTGCACCGGGAGGATTTTCATGGAATCTCCGGTGAGCTGACGAAAGATCTGCTCAGCTGCGGCCTTTCCATGGGATTTATGAGTTCCCTCGTAAACCTCGGAACCGTTGCTTTGCAGACCTCGATCAACACCCTCGGCACCGATATCATCGTTGCCCACACTGCGGCAAGAAAGATCTCCGAGCTTTTCATGCTGATCTTTAGCGTATTCGGTACCACAATGGCTACTTTCTGCGGACAGAATCTGGGTGCCGGAGAGATCCGCCGCATCAAGGAAGGCATCAAAAAGTCCGTCCTCTACAGCTGGATCTGGTGCCTTGGCGTTATCGTCGTGACCTGGCTTTTCGCCCCGGATCTCATTTACCTCGTGACCGGAAGCAGCAACCCCGTCGTGATAAAAAATGCTGTCGCCTACCTCAGATTCGATACGCTCTTTTACTTTGTGACAGCTTTGATCTGCGTGATCAGAAATGCCATGCAGGGAATCGGCGACCACATCACTCCGCTCGTCTCAAGCAGCCTCGAGCTGGTCGGAAAAGTCGTCTTTGCCCTGATCTTTGTCCCGCTCCTCGGCTACCGCGGCGTGATCCTTGCGGAACCTGTATCCTGGTTTATCATGGTTGTTCCGCTGCTCATCCAGATCTGCCGTACTCCGATCTTAAAAGAAAAACGCGCAGACTAGGCGAAAAGCTCTTTCGTCCATCTGCGCATTCCTGCGGCTTCACCGGTTTGGTGAAGCCGGTTTTTATTTTAAGAATCCGTTTACGATCTGCTCCTCGGCTTCCTTCTCCGTCAGTCCGAGCGTCATCAGCTTGATCAGCTGATCTCCCGCGATCTTTCCGATCGCAGCCTCATGGATCAGGCTCGCGTCAATATGGTTTGCTGCCAGAGACGGGATCGCTTCCACTCTGCCGGCATCCATGATGATCGCGTCACATTCCGTATGTCCGTAACATTTGTTATTTCCATTGATATGTGAATTGAATACCTGCTTGGAATGCTCTTTTGCAACCGAACGTGAGATTACGTTCGCGCTCGAATCCACGCCGTTTAGATCCACGGTGAAATTCGTCTCCGCCGTCTGCTCTCCGTGTGTCATGATCTTTTCATGGATCACTAAGGATGCTCCGTCTGAAAGATCCGCCTCGGTCGTACGCACGGTGGAACTTACGCCCTTGATCTGCACGGTCTCCATCTCCATATAACCGCCTTCCGCGATATGCACAACAGTGGTCGGATTTAAGATGCGGTCGCCCTTTCCATCCCCCTCACCGTAATGCTTTTCGATATAGCGTACCTTTGCGTCCTTTTCAATATAGAAGGTGTGGATGCCGTCATGCTCGGACGCCTGATCTCCGCAGTTGTGGATCCCGCAGCCCGCCACGATCGTAACATCTGCGCCTTCCCCGATATAAAAATCGTTGTATACAAGATCCTTTAATCCGCTTTCACTTAAAATGACCGGAATGTGGACACTCTCATTCACCGTTCCCGGCTTGATGATGATGTCAATGCCCGGCTTGTCCTTCTTGGTCACGATATCGATATTCGCTGTCGTATTGCGGCTCTCCAGTTTTCCGTTTGCCCGGATATTATACGCGCCTTCCGGCACTTCATGGATATCCGCGATCTCCTCTAATAAATTTTTCTCTATCTTATCCATCTTTTTCACCTGTCCGTTCTTTTTTCTCTCACACTAACGCGCGATCTTATCCATCAGCGTGCTGCACGCCTCCGATGTTTTAAGCAGCTCCGGAAGCACTTCCTCTTTCGTTCCGACCTTTCGCACTTCCCCGTCCGCGATCAGCACGATTCTGTCCGCAATGTTTAAGATGCGCTCCTGATGGGAAATGATAAGGATCGAGCCGTTGATCTTTTCATGCATATGCTCGAATACCTGGATCAGATTCTGGAAGCTCCACAGATCGATCCCCGCCTCCGGCTCGTCAAAAATAGACAGCTTTGTTCCGCGCGCGATCACCATCGCGATCTCAATACGCTTTAACTCTCCGCCAGAAAGGCTCGCATTCACTTCACGGTCAATGTAGTCCTTGGCACACAATCCCACCTCGGACAGATAAGAACAGGCCTCTGCCACGGAAATGTCCTTACCTGAGGCGAGCGTGATCAGATCCTTGACGGTCAGCCCCTTAAAGCGTACCGGCTGCTGAAACGCGAAGCTGATCCCTGCTTTTGCGCGCTCTGTAATGGAATAATCGGTGATATCCACGCCGTCCAGATAGATCTTTCCGCTGGTCGGCCGCACGATCCCGGCGATCACACGCGCCAGTGTGGACTTACCTCCTCCGTTCGGTCCGGTGATCGCCACAAAACGGTCATCCAGTTTCAGATTGATATTTTTTAATATCTCTTTATCTTTTGCGTCTTCATTTACCTGAAAACAAACGTCTTTTAATTCTAACATGTTCATCCCTCATCTGTTTATCCGGAATCTGTTCCGGTCACTTGTATATAGAGAATATCACAATTTCTTTCGTTTGCCAATTCTTTTGCTGTTTCTTCCTTATATTATAGGGATCACTTTCCTTCTGTTTTTTCACCTATTTTTCACACATTCTTCCATTTTTCTTAAGAAAACCATGTTATACTCATACACATGCCGCTGTTTTTTACGCCTTTTTTATTTTTATTTTACATTTTTTATACATTTTGAAATAAATTTAAAGGAAAAGTAAAATATTTTTATCCAACTTTACGATTGATTTTTACCACAAGAAGTTTTATTCTTTCATATGCGAGTTTGATGGCTCGCACTTTTTCAATACGAAATTTTAATTTTTGCATATACAAACACTAAGGGAGGATTGTTTCATATGCGCACACTGAAGGCTTTTTTTTCTAAATTACAGAATTTCAGACAAACTCTGCAGGAAAAGCGTGCAAAGAGAGAACCTAACGCTCGTGTCGTGAAGGCAGTTGCTTTCATGAACCGCTATTCGATTCTTTTTCATGGGATTTTATCCTGTCTGCTGTGCTTCGTGATCGAATGCATTTCCAGACGTTCGTTTTTCTCTGCATGCAGCTTTGTAGGCGGACACACACTGGCTTATTTCTACAATGCATTCATCATCTTTGTTTCGCTGTCACTTGTCTACCTGTTCAAGCACAGAGCACTGTTCCGTGTACTGATCAGCGGTTTCTGGCTGTTTCTCGGCACGATCAACGGATGCATTCTTTCCAAACGTGTTACACCGTTTGGTTACACGGACTTGAAATGCCTTTCCGATCTGTTCGCCATGCAGAACACTAACTACTTTACCGCGACAGAGGCGATCACCGTTGTGACGATCGTTGCGATTTTCTTTGCCATTTGCATCTGGCTTGGCGTACACGGTCCGAAGTTCCAGGGCAATAACCACCGTATTTTCGCCCCGCTTTTTGTAGTCGGACTTTTATTTATGCTTCCGATCACAACCAAGGCTGCACAGGATTCCAACATCCTTGCTTCTTATTTTTCCAATATCGCGCAGGGCTATGAAAACTACGGTTTTGTATACGGATTTTCTTCAAGCGTTGTCGGCCGTGGTATGACCAAACCGGACGATTACAAGGAAGAGACCATTGACACGCTGACTGCTTCTTCCGCAAACGCGGGAGAGACGACCGTTGCTTCCGATGACCAGCCGAATATCGTTGTGGTACTGCTTGAGTCTTTCTGCGATCCGACGGAAGTCAATTTCTTACAGCTGTCCGAAGATCCGATCCCGAATTTCCGGAATCTGTATGAGAACTATTCTTCCGGTTATCTGACCGTTCCTGTCGTCGGCGCCGGAACCGCAAACACCGAGTTTGAAGTTCTGACCGGTATGAGCATGCAGTATTTTGGAACCGGAGAATATCCTTATAAAACGATTTTAAAAGAGACTGACTGCGAGAGCATCGCGTCCGATCTTTCTTCGATCGGCTACGGCACACACGTTGTCCACAACAACGGCGGTAACTTTTACAGCCGTGCCAACGCCTTTTCCATGATGGGCTTTGATACTTTTACCAGCAAGGAAATGATGAACATTCAGGAATACACACCGCTCGGTGACTGGCCGACCGACAATATCCTGATCAATGAAACCAAAAAGGCCATGGATGCCACCCCGGATCAGGCGGATCTCGTCTATACGATCACCGTACAGGGACATGGCGACTACCCGACCGAAAAGATCATTGCAGATCCTGAGATCACCGTTTCCGGTGCTGACACACAGGAAGCAAACAATCAGTGGGAATATTATGTAAACGAGATTCATGAAGTAGATAAATTCATCGGAAACCTGACCGACATGCTCTCCAAACGCGATGAGAAAACGATCCTCGTACTATTCGGCGATCATCTGCCGACCATGGGCTTGGAGGATTCCGATATGAAGTCCGGCGACATCTTCAAGACCAAATACGCGACCTGGAATAACTTCGGTATGCCAAAGCAGGACGCTGATATCACTGCTTATCAGCTTCTCGCAAACATCACCAACCAGGCGGGCATTCATGAAGGAACCATGTTTACCTATACACAGAGCCAGTTAGATCAGGGACTTACCGGAACAGACACTTACCGCGACGGTCTTGAGAACCTGCAGTACGACATTCTTTACGGAGACCGCTACTGCTACGGCGGCGAGGATAAATATCCTGCCACAGACCTTGTGATGGGAATTGATGATGTTTCAGTAAACCGCACCTGGATCAACAGCTCCGGTGATATCTGCATCAGCGGTTCCAACTTCACACCGTGGAGTAAGGTATTTATTAACGGAGAAAAGGTAAGTACGGCATTTATCTCAAGTTCTCTGCTGCGCATCTCCGCCGACAGTATTTCTGACGGTGACACGATCCAGGTAAATCAGATGGGCTCGAGCAATACCGTGTTCCGCAGCTCCAATGAGATCACTTATGTTGATCCAAACGCGGAAGATACCGAGGAGACGACCGAGACGGAAACGGAGGATACTTCCTCTGCAGATAACACCGATGGCATGACACCGGATGCCGAAACCACAGACGGTACCACACCGGATGTTGCGACACCGGATGCCGAAACCACAGACGGTACAGCATCGGACGCTGCGACTTCAGACAGCACCACACCGGATGTTACCCCGGATGCGGCAGCACCGGCAATACAGTAAGCGAATACGAAAGCAAACGGGAATGTGAAAGATTTCACATTCCCGTTTTTATTGTCCTGCAGCAAATACACGAACACGTCTCCCCAAAGACGTATATCAGCCTCTTTCTGCATGAAAAACTGTTTAACCGAGCGCTTTCTGCTCGGCGTTCCACATCGCCGCGTACTTGCCGTTCTTTTCTAACAGCTCCGCATGCGTACCGGCTTCCGCGATCCTGCCTTCCGATACGACCAGGATCTGATCCGCGTTTTTTACGATCGACAGCGTATGCGCGATCATGACCACCGTCTTTTTCTGCGCTAAGAGATTTGCAATCGCCTGTTTTACCGCAAGCTCATTTTCAATATCAAGGGAAGCCGTCGCTTCATCCAAAAGCAGGATCGGACTGTCCTTTAAGATCGCCCGCGCAATGGAAAGCCGCTGTCTTTCCCCGCCGGAGAGCAGATTTCCGTTTTCCCCGACCGGCGTGTCATAGCCCTTTTCCATCTTACGGATAAAACCGTCACAATTTGCCGCCCTGCACGCAGCTTCGATCTCCGCGTCCGTCGCCTCCGGTCTGGCATGCCGGATATTTTCCCGCACCGTATCATCAAACAGAAAGACTTCCTGATCGACCATTGAAATCCCGGTGAGCACCTGTTCCGCCGCAGCAGACAGAATGGACTCGCCTCCGATCCGGATCGTGCCGCCTCCTGCCTCGTAGAATTTTGCGATCAGATTTAAGATTGTGGATTTGCCGGAACCGGAATCCCCGACGATCGCCGTAAGCTTCTGATTCGGCGCGGTAAAGGAAACATCCGTAAGCACCGGCTCTCCCGGCACATAGGAAAATGCCACATGATCGAACGTGATCTCATGCGTCCCCGGCTGGAACGGCTTCCTGCTACCGGTCTCCTCCGGTTCTTCCGCCACGTTCTTTATCTTTCCCTTTGAGATCATCAGATTCTTATATCCGGTCAGATCCACAAAGATCGCGTTTGCCATCTTTGCGCAGAAGATCGGAAGCATACAGATCAGAAGATAGGATATCGTATCTAACGTTCCCGCCGCCCACGGTGTGTATGCGAGCCAAATGATAAGCGGGCAGGCAAGCCAGATCAGGATCCCGCAGACAGCCCCGATCGGCAGCACCTTTGCCTCGTAGAGGAAACTGATGTCGCAGAAATCCTTCATCGCCTTTGTCACCGTTTTATTTTTGGTTCCACCGATCCCATATGCACGGAAAGTCTGGATCCCGGAAACATATTCCACAATACTGCTGACATTTTCCGCACAGATGTCATTTTTCTCATTTCCATATTTGCGCACCATGTAAAAAGACAGATAAAGTGCCGGGATCAGCAGCAGATCCGCCGCAAGCAGGATAAGCCCCGCAGGAACATAGAGCGTCATCACGAAACCGATCAGCATGAGCGAGAGCGAAATATTCTTTGCCAGATCACCAATCTTGTGCGTCAGTATCTTTTCATAATTGTTGACATCACTGGTGAGCACCGAGATATACTCCCCGGTCTGCCCTTTGGAAAAACGGGAGAGCGGGATCCGCTTTATCTTGTCTCCGAGAAACAGACGGATCTGCCTGCTGACCGCCGCCCCTCCGATCTGCGCCCTGGTGTAGCCAAAACTATAGATCACGATGCGGAAGAAAAAGATCACTGCGATAAGTCCCGTGACTTTAAGTGCCCGGGAAAGATCAAATGTTCCGCTCCACAAAAGCCGCATGACTGTATAAAGCAGCAGGAACAGGCTGCCGGAAAGCAGTCCTTCGACCACAGTTCCCGCGATCCCGATATAAAAATTTCTGTTTTTTTTAAACACATCCTTATCTGTCATCCCGGTCTCCTCCTTTTCGCTGATAAGTGATATTACGCGCCGTCTCATAATCTTCCCACGCTTTGCGGTAATAGGCATTGTTCGCCCTTACCTCGTCATGTGTGCCGACACAGCTTATCGTGTGGTCTTCGATGACCGCCACGCGGTCACACATTTTCAGTGCGCTCAACCGGTGCGCGACCACAATGACCGTCTTTCCACGGCAGAGATTTCGGATCGCCCGGTCGATCTCCATCTGATTTTCCGGGTCTGACGCACTGGTCGCCTCATCCAAGATCAGAATCGGCGCGTTTTTTAAGATGGCGCGCGCGATCGCGATGCGCTGCTTTTCTCCGCCCGAAAACCGGGAACCAAAGCTTCCCACCTTCGTATCATAGCCATCCGGAAGCGACATGATAAAGTCATCGATCTGGGCTTCCTTTGCCGCCTCGCGCACCTCGGCCAGACTCGCGTCACTGCCCATACGGATATTCTCCAGTACGCTCTCCCTGGTTAAAAACGTCTTCTGAAACACGACCGCCACATTTTGTAAAATCTGTTCATAGTTTAATTCTTTCACATTTTTTCCGCCGATCAAAACTGCTCCGCCCTGCACATCATAAAAGCGGGAGATCAGCTCCACGACCGTACTTTTTCCGGCTCCGGAGCGCCCGACAAGCGCCACACATTCCCCGTCTTTGATCTTCAGGTTGCAATGGCTTAGTACCTCCGGCTTTCCACTCTCCGGTTCATAGGAAAAGCACACATCCTTTAACTCAATGTCATGCTCTTTCGGGAAATCCAGTCCGCCCTCATAGACCAGAATATTTAAGATCTCCGCTGTTTTTGTCACCGCATTTAAGACATTCGCAAAATTTGTGCCAAGCTCCTGCAGCGGCCGAATCTCGGTCAGATACATCGATCCGACATAGACAAACAGCAAAAACGCGCCCGCCGTAATCGAACCTTTTGAAAAAAACATACCGCCAAACGGCACCATAAAAAGCATACCGCATTCGATGATCACGAGAAACGCCGCAAACGGCGGCCCCATACGCTTTGAAGTCTCACTCCAGACCGCATTTTCTTCATTCACCGCACCCGAAAATTTGCAGAAGGACGCACTGCCCATATCGTAGGCTTTGATCAGTTTCATGCCGTTCATATATTCGATCATCACCGAATTTAACGAGGTGATCGAATGGTTTGCGCGCTCCATCAGTTCATCGGTGTTGCGAAACATGATCCCCATGACAGCCACCGCCGCCACAAGCGGGATCAGCGAGATAAATGCGAGCGGCACATTGACACTCATCAGATATAGAAAGATCACGACCGGTCCTACGAGATAGCAGACCAGATCCGGCAGACTGTGCGCCAAAAACAGCTCCAGCTTCTCTATGTCCTCGTTTAATACGGTCTTGATGTCTCCGGTACTCCGCTCGTTTAATGCCCCGAGCGGAACCTTTGCCATATGCTCGGCAACCATGCACCGCACCTTATACAGTGCGCCGTAAGCGCCTTTGTGTGAAGCAACGCCCGAAAGCCCGAAGAGCGCAAAGCGGAGGATCACTGCCACCGCGATCATGACCGCCTCGCGCATGATGAGCTCTTTGGTACAGCTGTGCGAAAATACCGCATTCATCAGCCGATAGATCCCAAGGTATGGCACCATCGTACAAAGTCCGCTGATAAACGATAAAAACACGGCTAAAAACAGCCAGATCCTGTTTTTTCCCGCCCAGTGTAAGAGCAATGCCACTCTTTTTTTCTTTTCCGGTTTCATTTTTACTCCCCCCTCTTTTCCTTTTCGGTAACGGAAAATATTTCCTTTATTTTTTCCAGATTTCCCGGTTCTACCGCAAGATCATCCAAAAGTTTTCCCTGATCCAGATGCAGCACCCGCGTACAGATGCGGCAGGCAAATTCATAATCATGCGTCACGACAAACACGAGCTTTCCCGCCGCCCGAAGCGCGCCGAAAAGCCCCGCGACCTGTACCATGCTGTCATAATCCAGTCCGCTGGTCGGTTCATCGAACACCAGAAGTTCTTTTTTGCATATCATGCTGACCGCGACCGCCACACGCTGTTTCTGACCACCGGAAAGTGTATTGGGATGCCGCTTTTTTAACGGAGCGATACCAAGCTCCTGCATCGTCTGTTCCACCAACGCCGGATCTGGATTTTTGATGCCAAACGAGCACTCCGCCTCCACGCTCTCCGCAAACAGTTCGTAATTGACATCCTGCATGACCATATAGGAAAGTGAAAGTCTCTTTTTCGCATTCTGCGGCTCGCCCTCCCAGAAAAATGTCCCGCCGCATTCCCTGTGCAGTCCACACAGTGCCCGGGAGAATGTCGTCTTGCCGGCTCCATTGTGACCAACGACCGCTATGACCTCTCCCCGTGCTGCGGCAAAACTGATTTCGGAAAGCACCGGCTGTTTTTTCCGAAAGACGGATACCTCCCGAAGCTCAAGCACCGGCTTTTCTTTTTTTGCACTGTCCGTATCTTGCGGACACACAGGAACTTCCTTTGTGAGATCGAGTGCGCGCAGCCCCATCTGTTTTCTCGTTTCGTCCGGGATCTGCCGGAACTCATCCGGTGTATAGATCCCGGTGATCCGCCCTTTTTCCAGATATACGATGCGGTCTGCCAGATCCATCAGGTAATAAAGCCTGTGTTCCGCCACGATCACAGTCTTCCCCTGCGCCTTGATCAGGCGCAAATGCTGTTTTAATTCCGCGATCGTATCCACATCCAGATTGGAGGACGGCTCATCGAGCAGATAAATTTCCGGATTCATCGCATACACCGACGCGAACGCGATCTTTTGCTTTTCTCCGCCCGAAAGTTCAAAAATATTTCTTCCGCGCAGTTTTTCTATCTGTAATTCTCTCCCCGTCTGCTCCACACGCGCGCGCAATTCTTCCGGCGGTCTCGCCTCGTTTTCAATGCCAAACGCAATCTCGCTGTCTGTGTCCACGTTAAAAAACTGTGTGCGCGGGTTCTGAAAAACCGAGCCGACCCGCTCTGCGATCCGATACATCGGCATATCCCGCACACGCTCTCCGTCCACAAATACATCCCCTGTCATCTCTGCCGGATAAAATTCCGGGATCAGACCGTTGATCAGACGCGTGACTGTTGTTTTTCCACAGCCGCTGCGTCCGCACAACAGCAGAAACTCTCCCTTTTTTATTGTCAGATCCAGATCTTTCACTCCATAATCCAGTGACACGGATTTTATCTCTATCATCATATACTCCTCCCCAGATATAGTCCCGCCGCAAAATAGCCCAAAAACAAGAGCACTGCGGCGGCATCCGTGATCCCCAGTCTGATCTGCACCAGACAGGTGCGCGGCTTTGGATTTTCAATGCCCCGTGTGACTGCCGCGATTGAGAGTTCATCCGCCGCCTTCGACGCTGCCATCATAAACGGCACATAAATGCATTCCACCGTCATGCCCGGAGCCGTAAGAAATCCTCTGACCGACGGAAATACGTCCCGCATCCGCATGGCGTCCTTAATATACCGCCAGTCCTCCCCGACCGTCGGCAGATAACGCAGCATTACCGCTAGCGGGATCACCAGTTTTTTCGGCGCATGCAGCCGGTTCATTGCCGACAGAAATTCACTGACCTTTGTCGTGGTAAGCACCACGCCTGCCAGCATACCGCAGGCATAGACCTTATGTAAAAGTCCAAGGAATGCCACAAACATTGTCCGAAGCGTCCCGGTCATTTCCTGCATGATCCACGCAGTAAAAAAGCAGATCAGCGCATAGGCGATGACACCTTTCACCGCATAGCCCCATTTGCCGAAGCCTGCCGCAAGCAGCGCGATAAGCACCACAAGCCCAAACTGATACGCAAGCGACGGTGCCGACATGGAAGACAGCACACAAAGCAGGATCAGAAAAAGCTTGGTTCTTGGATCCAGCCGGAACTTCTTTTTCCCGTTTTTGCAGATCATGCCGTGATACCCGCTTTTTCAAACTGTTTTTTTAACATTTTGCTGCCAACTGCCGCGCTGATCAGTGCCGCCGCCAGCGTTCCGATCAGCATGACTGCGAGAATGGCACTGTTTCCGGTCGCCTGCATCGTATCGATATAGCCCTGCTCCGTTCCGTTTCCAAGCATCGTCTTTGCCCATCCGTCCGGGTCTGCAAAAAAGACGAGATAGGAGCCGGTTCCACCGAGACTGTAGAGCATATAGGAGATCGCATTGATCTTCCGGCTGGCATATCCTCCGATCCCCGCAGCCAGATCCGCCACGATCCCCATAAGGATCGTTCCAAGCGCAAATGCCCAGTGCATACCGGTCACAAACCAGATGATGCCGATCAGCGCGCCAACAATCGTTATCGCAAAACGCTTTTTCACTTTTGCGATCAGTAACAGATAGATAGGTCCGCACAGTATTGCGCTCCCCATCGGCATATAAAAGGTGAGCACCGGATTTGGTGCGAAAAAGATCCCGCCCACCATGCTAAAAACCAGCATAAGCGCTGTGAAAATACCGATCGTGACCAGGTCTTTGACCGAAAGTCCCCTCTTTGCTGTTTGATTACTCATATCAGATATCCTCCTCTTGTCGCAGGCGATTGACCATCTGCCCACATTCTGTTAATATGTGATTAGTTCCTGCTAACCGCACTTATACGATACTGATTTCAAAGGCGGACCGCAATACGAAACTGGCAGTTTCGTCTTTTCGTTGCAAAGGTTCGTCTCATCGTTGCAAGGAGGTTACTTTTTGAAAAGCAAGATATTAAGTGACTGCTATGAGCCGCTTATGGCAAACCATCATTTTCTTCCGGCAGATGAATCCGACAATGTCCGCTCCGTCGGGCAGTGCTGGACGCTTTCCCCAGAAGTCGGTGAGGGTTCCTACTGGATCTATGCCAAAAAAGATCTTTATGATATTAAGATCCATGATTTTCTTTTTTATGAAGACTGTTTTTTGGAATTTCCGATGCCGGAATGCTTAAGCATCACGCAGTATGAATCGATCTCCGGAGAAGAGCTCTCTCCGTACCGGCGGCTTTCCGCCGGCTGCATCAAGACTTTTATCGGCGGCTATGAACCATACAAAGCACTGATCCACAAGCGGATCCCCATCCGTTCCATCGGGATCGAGATCATGCCCGCCTACTATGAGGATTATATGAAAAAGCAGTACCCGAGAGATTATGTAAACCCGTTTACCGCTTTTAAGGAAATTGACCAGACCATGGATTTCCCTGCCATGGCAAAGTTACTCTATGAAGTGAAAAATTACAGGGGCAGCGGGATCGCCGCCGGTCTCTACTATGAGGCAAAAGTTGCGGAAGCGGTTTCTCTTGTGGTCGAAGAACAAAAGAAGCTCGCCCACCGAAAAGAAAAAAAGCTGACCGCACAGGATACGGCACAGCTTGAAAATGTCATCGCATATCTGAATGACCATTATGCGTTTGAGATTCCATTGGACCGGCTCGCCAGGATCGCCTGCATGGGCACGACCAAGCTGAAATCATCCTTTAAGCAGCTGACTGGCTGTACGATCACGGAATATATCCAGCAGCGCCGGATGAGTCAGGCGGAGCATCTGTTGATCAACACGGATTTTTCCATGGGACAGATCTCGGAGATGATCGGTTATTCCACCTCGAGCCGCTTTGCGGAACTGTTTCGCAAAAGCACCGGGATCCTTCCGGTGGAATACCGGAAACTGGCAAGGGAGAAATAAAATGTGCCCCGGGAGGCTGATTTTTCATCTGCCCGGGGCATTTTTTTATGTTATCTTTCCAGATCAAAGATACTAAGCTGTTCTTCTTTTGACGGACTTACCTTTAACGATTTTACCTTCCGCTCCGTAATCCTGTCTTCTTCGTTAAGTACCCCGCAGAGTAGCGGCGCATTGGGATCATACTTCTCACAGTTTTGGCGGACACGCTCTTTACTCACGTTTGCGTAACAGTATCTGCAGCCGTTCTTACAGGTGTCATACGTTCCGATTTCCACGCTTTCCACACAGCCGCATGCGGGTCTTTGATTTTTATCTTTTGCCGCTTTTATCGGATAACCGGCAAGTTCCTCGACCAGTGCTTTCTCGATACAGCAGCCGGGCGCGATCCCGCATTCTGTCAGATCTGTATGTTCCGCACAGCTTGCCACCGTCATTCCGTTCTTTTTCGCCATCTCACTCAGTTTTCCTGCAAAGTCCATGAGATCCGTCTCTTTTAATTCATACGCATGAAGCTCTTCCATCTGTTTTTTGTTCTTCGCGTAAGTATCAACAAAGCTGATCACGCACTTATGCGTATAACCCTTTAGCGCATCCGCAATCTGCGAAAACGCCTTTAAATGGTACTCCGGCGTATAAGTTTCCGTAAACAGGATCGGGTCATACCGCCAGATCACCCGTCTGCTCCCGATCCTGTCCGACAGTCTCTGAAACACCGGGATCATTTTTTCTTTTTTGTGCGGGACGCCGCACTCCATGTCTTTTCCATATCCGGTCAGTGTAAACTGAAAATAGTACGGATATGCCGCCAGTTCATCCAGCCTGTCCAACATCGGCTCCGGATTCTTCGTCCAGAACACTATGCAGTCCACGGCCTCCAGCGACAGGTCTATTTTACTGATCTGATGCGGATTCATCGGATTTCTGACATAAACAAAGCCAGCCTTTATCCGGTTGTAAAACCACTCGGAATAGTAATTCGGGATGTCTGTTCTGCGACTTACGCTGAGGATCATGATGATTATTTCCTGTCAAATTTTCTTTTTCTTTAATACAACAACTGCGATAATTGCAACAATCCCAACACCGATCGCAATGACCACCGGCAAAGGCAACGGGCATGTCTGCTCTACGGTTTCCGTTTTAAGTACTTCACCACACACGGTACACTTGATCACTTTTTCGCCTTTACTGAATAATCGAGGTTCTTTCACTATCGTCCAGTCTCCCTCCTGATGTCCCAGTGCGTCTGTTTCTTCAATATAAGTATCGCCACATCTGCCAAAGGTATATGTCGTAGATCCTTTTTCTGTGCAGGTAGGCTCTTTTGTATCCGTCACATCATAAGAATGTCCAAGAGCCGGAATCTCATCTGTTTTTGTAATTTCTGTATTGTTAACGTTATTATATGTAACAGATCCAGCATCGGTACAGGTCGCATCGGTGCGTTCTGTCTCCTGCCAGCCAGCTTCCCATTCATCCACCGTTACGCATTTTTGTCTTATCAACGTAATATCCATCTTCCGTCTTGAAAAGACCATTTGATGTTTCTGCCGTTATACTCACGATCGTTCCTGCATCCAGTGCAGATGCTTTGCTACTCTTTTTATTTGTATCATACAAATCTACGGTGGTAGTCGTTACAAATTTGCCCGATGCTTCCGATTCTGTAATGACTACTTCAGCTTTTTTCTTTTCCTGTTTTGGAGTTGCCGCTGTTGTTGATCCAGATGGAGTTTCTACTGTTGCAGGTGCTGCACTTTCGCTAGAGTTAGAAGATGACTCTGTTGGTGCGCTTGACGAAGCAGAATTTTGTCCTCCCGATACTCTTGCAGCCGCTTCCGGCGATACCGATCCATCAGCAATAGCTTCATCTAACAATCCTTCTTCTTTAAGTATATCTACAATATCATCGCAACCACCTTCTCTTGTATCCGCATATACTATGTTAGCCGATCCGGCGACTGATATCCCTACAATTAACGCGCAAGTAATATTTCTGAATTTTCTGTAATTCCTTTTCATAAAATCTTGTATCATATCATTCCCTGTGTGATAAAACATGTATCTCCTATCGCACATTCCTTTCATTTTTGTTTATATAGCCATCATGTCTTCTATGGAACTTATTGGTAAGCATTGCAACTCCATAATTTGGAAAACTGCCAACTTTTTTATTATTATTCATCTTTCATAATCTGTCAATTTTTTCAAATTATTAAGAATATCTAAGTGACACCATAGCATTTACATATAACTATGTTGCCTATTGCAATAAGCGCGCTCAATAATGTTCCAACCAAATACTTTTCAGCAAACGATTTATTTTCTAATTGCTTGAATCTTGCTAAGCTCTTTGCAGTTAACACAAATCCTATTGCGCCAAATTGTCCTATTAATCCAAGCATTAAAATAATTTCTCTTTCCAATACTCCAATCCAAAAACCTATTTTTGCTCCTTCATTTTCTATACTTCCTTTTACTTTCATTGTTTGATTTGCCTGATCTATTGTCTCAGGTATTATTTTGAACACCAACGACACAAAAATCGCTGCCGGTTTCCAACATACGAAAGCCGCCGAAGCTACTACAACACAATTTCTCACGTTCATCCTCATCCCATTTATCAACAATTCATTTTTCATTTGAAAACCAAATTGTTGCTTTACAATATAAACACATAAAAGTAATATCATAATATGTATTGCCTGATCAATAAGAAAAACCTTATACGCGTTTTTATCAGCGTTTTTTTCACATTTGTTTTTTAACAAATCTATACTAAGATGGCTTAGAAAAACAAAAATTGATATTATCAAAGTACCCTCGATTTTTCTACTGAGTATATAAAAGCATATTTCCATCACAATTGTATACATCAAACAATGTATTAACATATATTTTATCGAACTCTTCTTTTTTTCTGCTATCTTATCTGTCTGAACATAAAAATCCCCAATAATATGCCCTAGTAAAATTAATTCCATCTACTTCCTCCATAATTCTTTTTCACGTATTGTAATGCCACATAATCCAATTCTCTTATTTTATTAGAATTGCCTCTTCTCATAATAGAATCTACATTCTGTCTGGAGCATCGCAATATTCCCGAAATAATCATTGCTGTATTTTTCTTAATTATAGCTGATTCTACATCCGTTATCTCTCCATCTATATAAATTGGCAACGCGCTTGGTATTTCATTCAAATTCAAATTCTTTTGTTCCATAGCAATATTTTTTCTTGAATATAATCCCCTATTTTTTGATCCTATTCTATATTCAAATTTATCTGCAATTAGTTCTTTCACAGAATCATATCCATCTAAATTAATATTTACTGGAACAAACGGAAACAACAACTCAATTAAAACCTGAACAATATTTTGCATATATATTTGCTGTCTTTTTAATGGTAAAGATGCATTAATTAAATGATTTGCTAATATGTCATCATCATCTGAACAAATCCGAACGTTCTGTAATTGCATGCTATGTGCCTCTTTAATTGCTTGTCTGGCTTTATGATAAGCAGGTCCATCCTGTTGTGTAGATAATCCTCGTTCAATTTTTACAGTCCAACCACCTATTCCTATACCAGCCCTTATTTTGACCGGTTTCATAAGCATTTCTAACATTCTAAAATATAATAACGCTGTAACAACATCATCGAACAATCCCTGGAGTTCATCACCCGCACTAAATGTAACCTCACATTGCATTTCCTTACCAAATAAACTATTAAGATTCTTGATACATTTATCTATATAATGCTGCATTTCATTTCGATCATTGATGTCATATGATTTTGACTTTTCAATATCCATAATTAATGAAACATATTTATTCATAAGTATACCTCCATTCTCATATATTTTAAAACCAACATTCCATTTTTGCAATTGTTTTTAGTTGCATATGAATTTTGCAATTATTTTTGGTTGCATTTTTAGGTTGCAATTATTTTTGGTTGCGCTTGTCATATGTAATGTAATTTTCTAAATTTTTACTATTTTAAAATTTGGAGGAACAAAGTCTTTCAGGAGATATCTCCTGTTTACAATTTATGTCATAAATATAAGTCCCATAAACACTGGGTTTATGGGACTTTCCATATCTTATATTATCTTAGAAATTCTTAATTAGTGTCTGCTGATTAAAAGAAAATGAGCTTAAAACTATTGATTTTACTGTGTTTTCTGCTCAAAGATGGTATAATAAAGT
>CABJBK010000002.1 GCA_902363825.1 Lachnospiraceae bacterium | reverse complement strand
TCATTGTATCCTATGTTTACAACAGCTTCCGAATAGGAAGTTGTTGTAATGCTAAAAATCAATGTGCCAATACACTAGAAATAAAAAATGACATGGCAAAAGAGCGAATGGTGGATTCGCCATGACGTTGTTTATGAAGTTTTTTGTTTTGGTTTAGGACAGCTGCACTATCTGACTATGGAGAAAGAATGATTATGAGCATGGATTTATCCAAATCCCATAACCTTTCGATATTGTTCAAATAGTGCAGTTTTTTTATGGTAAACTTCTAAAACCAACATAGAAGTGCCACATTTGGAACAGCAGAGAGGGTCGTATCCGAAAGAGAGAAGAATGGAGTGCCGCCAGTCCTGGATAGAATGCAGGAAACGTTGTTTTTCGGCAGAAATACATTTACGGAGATTCTTTTCCTGTTTATGATGTTTTGCATATATCCCATAGTAGCGGAGCATTTTGAAATGTTTTTCGGGGATGTGTGGTCCTATGTCAAGATTTAGTACAAGTTAAAATGAGAAATTTCTCCCCATTTTAACTTGCCAGAAGTTCCGCCTTAGTGTGTGTTCTTTCATATACTCGTTCGAATTCGTCTGGTGACATAAAGTCGCAATGGCTGTGAATTCGTTTCGTGTTGTAAAAAGCTTCCAGATATTCGAAAATCAGACGGTATGCTTGCTTGTAATCGCGGATTTTAAAGCGATTGAGCCATTCACGTTTGATAATAGAATGAAAGGATTCAATGCACGCATTATCCCATGGAAATGCTTTCTTCGAATAACTGCGCTGCATGTTTTCGGTTGCTTTTTTATATTCTTTTGCAACATACTGGCTGCCACGATCTGAGTGGATGATTAATGGTTGGTCGATATTTCGGCGGGCTTTGGCTTTGTTTATAGTATCAATCACGCAGGATACTTCCAGTGTCTCTGAAAGCGTCCAGTCTATGATTTTTCTGGAAAATAAATCCATAATACTGGTCAGATAGACAAATCCGTCTATTGTCCAAATGTAGGTAATATCCGAACACCAGGCAGCATTCGGTCGGTCAGGATTAAACTGTTCATCAAGGATATTTTGTAATTCTGTGCTGAAATCAGAATCTTTTGTGGTGATTGTCCATGGTTTGCTCCACTGAGCACGAATCCCCATTTGGCGCATATATGTACCAACAGTTCTTTCCGAAATAACTTCACCGGTTTTTCGCAGCTCTATAGTAATTTTCGGAGCACCGTAGTTCTGCCTGGAATCATCATAAATATCCTGTATTTTTGCTTTTACAGCTTCACAACGTTTTTCTGTATCAGAAGGTACGTGGTGGAGCCATGCAAGATATCCTGAGCGAGAGACACCTAAAAATTTCAACATTCCGGAGACGGAAACCCGGCGTCCAGCCTTTTTGGCAGCTTCCGTCTTCTCAGACACTTCGAGATAAATGGCTTCCGTCATTTTCCCAGAATGTTGATTGCTTTTTTTAACACATCAAGTGCATCTTGGGCATCACGTAATTCACGTCTGAGACGGGCAATTTCCTTCTGCTCATCAGATGAGTAATTACCAGAACCACGAACAGGAATATCACCTGATTCCCGGAAGTCTTTCAGCCACTTTGTTAATGTGCTGTATCCGATGCCAAGATTTTCTGCACATCCACGTACTCCGAGATCTTTGTGATCCTGATAGTACTGGACTGCATCAAGTTTAAATTGTTTGTCATGTTGCTTTGCCATATGAGATCCTCCTTCAGCATGTTTCTATTGTATCATGCTTATGTGTATTTGGAATTTCTCATTTTGGCTTGTACTATTTATATTCTAGCACCAAAGAATCTATGAGAAGAGCGTATGAATTTTTAATGAGTCCATATGCTTCCTGATCCGGTACGATTTTTGTGAGGTAAAATATGATTTTATGGTCGATACAGCATGAGCTTGCATATGAAAAAATGAGGCAGACCGGAGTGCTCAGAGCAGATAGAAATTTTATTTTAGAAGGCGGTTTCGGGAATTCTTATCAGTGGATGACGGAGCAGATGAAAAAAAGGATAGGGGAACCCCCGGAAGGAGTTCTATTCCCTGTTTGGGCATGGTATCAATGGGATGGAAAACGGAAACGTCCAGATATGCGGGTACACGGGCGTGGCTGGTGCAGAACAGGTACTCCTATTGTTTTACTAACCATAGAAGTTGCGGATGAATTGGTTTTACTTTCTGATTTTGATTACTGGCACTGTGTATTAAATGATGGAGAGATCATCTTGCCTTATGATGATGCTGCAGTTTATTCTGAAGAGGAAAAACGGAAAAGCTGGGAAAATATATTTGATATCAGTTGTTCCTTTGATGGGGAAGTACATCGGTCTCTTAGCACGCAGGCAACTATGTGGGAAATAAAGAGCGGATGGGTAAAAAAGGTTGAACACTTTGTATCCAGATAAATCGAAAATTTATCTTTACAAAGGCAACCATAAATCTCAGACTTACGGAGAGATTGAAAGCAACAGAAGATTTGAATTTGGAGGGGATTGTTATGGCGGAAACGATGGGGGTTGCGATTGGAATTGGTCTTTTGTTGACTGCTATAATAATCGGTATAACAGATTCAGCATTAAGCTTTATCGCTTTTGCATTGGGATTTGTTGTGGGATTGGCGCTGCTGATTTATGCAGGAGCAAAATATAATCGCTAATAGAGAAGAAACTTCCAGTTTTTCGCGGTGCCCATTCACATTTCGCGGCGCTGTATGCTGTCGAAAAGGGTTTAATCCGGGTGTTAATCCAAGCTATGCAACCAGCGGTTGCAAAAAATGGTATCATAGCAACACCAGGGTGGTTCCATAATGATGATAGGATTGCTATGATTATGAAACAGGAGGTGTTACGATATGGCACTGGGAGATAATATACAATATTTGCGTAAAATGAATGACATTACGCAGGAGGAACTTGCAGAAAAGCTTTTTGTTTCAAGACAGACTATTTCAAAATGGGAAATGGATCAGGTATATCCGGAAATACCGAAACTCATAGAAATAGGCAGAATGTTTCACTGTAAAATTGATGAACTGCTTAAAGAAGATATGGGAAAACGAAAAAATGTCTATTCTGACATAACAGTAAAAAAGATTCCCGGATTTCGTATGGGGCGATATGTGATTATTTCGCACAATCCGGAAGATGATGTTCATGCTTACATGGACAGATGGGCTGAAACAAGCGGGTTAAATGCAGTTACAGATGATAAACCGAAACAGATCGGATGGGATTTTCCGTTTGTGTCGGCAGAACAGAAAAATCGTTTTGGATTAAGAGGTTATGTGTCTGCTTACATATTGCCGGATGGTTTTGAACCGGAGTGTGGTGGCGTGGAAATTGTGAACCAGAGAGCTGCCGATTATGCCTGCATAACAATTTGTGATCCCTTTTCAAGGGCTTTTGAATATATTCCGACGGCGTATAAAAAGATTCTGGAATATTTACAGGCAAATGGGCTCAAAGAAAATGTGAGCAGCGAATATTTATCCTGCTTTGAATATGTGTATGAAAAAGAAAATACGACATATATGGAAGTATGTATTCATGTGGATCCTGCCGGCTGGGAATAAATGATAGGAATGTGAGAAAGGCGACACAGGGCAGATACAAGATCATTTCCCGGAACTTTCCCATGCATAGCACGAATTCAGAAGCATAAAAAATCTTACATCTCTATAATGAAGTTTGACAAAGGAGATGTAATTATGAATATGGAAAGAATCAAAGAAAACAAACTGGGAACAATACTTCAGTTTTCAGTCCCAAGTATTATCGCAATGCTGCTGTCTACGGTGCTTACCCTGACGGATGGTTATTTTACCGGTAACTATGTGGGAGAACAGGCGTTAGCGGCGATCAATCTGGGACTGCCGATCCTGTATTTTTATCTCGGCGTCGGTCTGTGTGTGGGTGTCGGTGGAACCGTGATCAGCGGCAGGCTGCTCGGGGCAAAAAAACAGGATAAGGCTTCGCAGGTATTTTCACAGACGATCGTGACAGCAGCAGTGATCTGTGTCGTGACCTCGCTTTTGGTATTTTGCCTTTTTTCGCCGATCCTTAAGATCCTCAGAGCAGATGGTGAGCTGGCAGTTTATTTTACGCAGTACTACCGGATCATGCTTTTGAACTATCCGCTTATGGTGATCGGAACGATCCTTGGAATGTTCATCCGGGTGGATGGAAAACCGCAGGTATGCATGTTTGTGAGTATCGGAGGATGTATTTTAAACGCGGTTCTTGACGATATCCTGGTAGCAAAATTTGCGGTGGGAGTAAGTGGGAGTGCGGCTGCGTCACTCATCGTACAGGCAGTGACCGTGCTGGTGCAGCTATTATATTTTGCAGGTCCGTCATTATCGCTGCGGTTTCGGAGATTTCACTTTGACCGCGCGGTAAACCGGGAAACCATCTTAAATGGTTCTTCGGAATTTATTGGAGAGATGGCAAGTGCGGTATCGATGTTTGCGTTCAACTATGTGCTGATGAAATATGTCGGGGCAGAAGGGGTAGCCGCATTTTCTATCCTTGGGTTTGCCGTGTATGGATACAGTATGATCTCCATTGGCTTCGGCCAGGGACTGACGCCGCTTGTGAGCCGGTGCTGGGGCGCGGAAGAACACAAAACGGCGATGGAACTGCGTACTATGACGAACCGAATTTTAGCCGTGATCGGTGCGGTGTTTGCGCTTTCGTTCCTCGTATTCGGGCGGAGATACGCGGGAATGTTTGGCTGCAGCAGCAGTGTGGCAGACATGGTATCGGTGGGATTTTGCTTTTATGCTGTCACATTTTTCATTATGGGATATAATGTAATCAATTCCATGTACTTTACCAGCTGTGGTGACGCAAAAGCATCTGCACTGATCTCAGCATTGCGGGGACTTGTTTTGCTGTTGATCTTTACCCTGATCTTTCCTGCGATCTGGGGGATGACGGGAGTGTGGATGGCAACACCGGTGACCGAGACGATAACAGTTATGGTATCCACATGGCTGCTTATAAAGCAGAGAAGGATAATGGAGAGCAGAGGATGATCTTATGGAGGAAAAGAAAGACAGTACGAAGATAAAGCGTGCGGTGATCAATGAGGCGATCAATTACATACTGGACAATATCGACAGCGATATTGATGTGGAAGATGTGGCAAGACACTGTTCTTATTCCAAATATCATCTGATGCGGATGTTCAAAGAGGACATGGATGAGGCGCTTTATCAGTTTATCAAGCGTGTTCGTCTGGAAAGAAGCGCCTGGAGACTGAAGGTGGAGAGAGACAAAAGCATTACAGAGATCAGCGGAGACATCGGATATTCCTCTTCTAATTTCGCGACAGCGTTCAAAAAGCATTTAAATATTTCTCCGGCAGATTTCAGAAGGACAAGCGAGCAGATCATAGAACAGAGTTCATTTTCACATGGGATGTCGATGGATGATCTTGAATCTCTCACAGATCAGATCACGGTTGAGCAGCTGGATGGCTTTCTTGTCGTATACGAGAGGAAGAAAGGCAACTATCATAATCTGTCGGATGAATGGTGTGAGTTCATCGAAAAATATGAGTATCTCGCATCCGAAGATACGCTTTATATCGACTGTACGATAGACGATCCTTCCATAACCGATGAAAACAGATGTATGTATGAGCTGTGCCAGACGATCCGGTCGGATCATCCCGCACTGAAAGAGGATCCGGGGCTTTTGACCCACACGTTTGCGGGTGGAAAATACGCGGTCTATCACTTTTATGGATTTCCGCAGCTGCTGTTTATGGTGTATCAGGAAATATTCTGCAGATGGCTTTCCAAAACGGGAAATCATCTCGATGACAGACCGATCCTTGATATCTATCGCTATGTGGGAGAGGATGGGAGCATGAAGATCGATATCTGTTTTCCGATCCGGTGATCCGGGGCGTGATCTTTCGTTCGTGTTGACGGCAGGACTATTTATGTGTATAATGATGGCTGGTAAACAGAATTGATTTCATTGAAAGAATGTTAAGAAAGGAGCGTACTATGAGCTGGAAAACGACCAATATTCACCTCACAAAAGGTAGCATTTGGGCTGTTTACAGGGATAGTGCGCTCTTTTTTAGGTGAAAAACTTATACTAAAAAAATAAAGAGTGAAAAACGCGCTATCTCCTGATCAGATATATTTGATTTGAAAAGGAGATTTTTTTATGCGTAAATTTAATATAAAAACACAGATACACAGCCTGTATGTGCTGACTACCGTAAGCTATTTTCAGATAGCCGGTGCGTCCTGGGTGGCGTTACTTGCACTCAGAGGATTTTCACTTCTGGAGATCGGAATGATTGAGAGTATTTTCCATGTGGTGAGTTCCTGCTTTGAGATTCCATCCGGTGTGGCGGCAGATGTTTTCGGGCGGAAAAAGACCATGGTGCTAAGCCGTCTCGTTAATCTGGTGTCGAGCATATTTATGATCGTATCGGTTGATTTTTGGACAGTAGCATTTGCGATCGCGTTAAACGCCATCAGCTACAATCTGGAGTCGGGCACGCGGGAAGCTTTGGCCTACGACAGTTTAAAGTCAGTCCGGCAGGAAGAAAAATATAACAGATTTGCATCGATGGAAATGATGCTGTACCGGATTACCAATTCTGCGGCAACGCTGTGTGCCGGGCTGGCATTGGGACTTGGATATAAGAAAGCGTATGCGGCAGATATCTTTTTTTGCCTGATAGCGGTTGGAATTGCATGCAGTCTGAAGGAAGTACAGATAGAAACAACGCCTGTTGGAAATTTGCAGGCAGACAGCAGGAAAAAGGGCGATCGGTTAAAGAGCGTGATAAGGGAAAGCTGGCATTTCCTTACCATGAACCAAAGAGCCAGACGCATTATGATCTTAAACGCGGTGATCGGCGCCATATCTACGCTGGTATTGTTCTTCTTGCAGGCGAAGCTTCCGATGGCGGGGCTGGATAAGGCATTCCTGGGGCCGGCGCTTTTTGTGATGGGGCTTGGAGCCGCGCTCGGCTCGAAGGTCGTCGAATATTTCCCCAAATGGCGCTATGGGAAATACTTAATTTTAAGCGGAATGGGTGTTTTATTTGCCTTTGGCATGTCTTTTTCGGGAAATCCGTTCCTTATGATATGCGGTGGATTTATCGGCGCGTTTTCGGATGATTTTCTGGAAGTGCGCACGGATGTCATTTTAAACGACATGATCCCGTCAGAGCAGAGGGCAACACTGATCTCCGTGAATTCCTTTATGTTTTCGCTGGTCATGATCGTGCTGTCAACGGTTATGGACGGGATCATGTGAGGAAAGAGTGCGGAATGGAGTGCCAGTATGGGCGCTCCATTTTTAGCATAAGATTTCAAAAATCATCTGGTTTGAAGAGAAAACATCTGTTATAATACTTTTGGAAAGAAAACAGGTGATCGTTTTCCGACTAAGGAGTGGAAAAAATGAAGAAAATAAGATCTAGATGCAAAGCTGCATGTCTGGTAGCTTTTGTTTTGCTGTTTTTGTCAGCGGGGAGTGTGAGATCTTATGCCGCGGAGACAAAAAGCGGTAGTGAAAATACAACGATAACAGTGGCTTCCAATGTCTCGGAACAGGAGATGGAACCCTACTTAAACGCGTTTCGCCAGAAATATCCCGGCATACAGGTCGATTATACCTGTTATTCGGATTATGAAAACGAGATTGGGGAGCAGATCGCGTCTGGTGATTACCCGGATGTTTTGTTCATCCCGGGATCGATTTCATCCGAGAATTACGCGGATTATTTTGAGCCGCTCGGAACGAAAGAGGATCTTGGCAAAAAATATGATTACCTGCAGGGCAGCAAGGTCGTTGAAAATACGATATATGGGATCCCATCATCCGCATATGTAAACGGGCTGATCTATAATAAGGAAGTATTTGACAAAGCGGGGATCACGGAACCGCCAAAATCCATCAGTGAGTTTCTGGAAAGTCTGAATATGATAAAGGAACGCACGGATGCGATCCCGTTTTATACGAACTATGCGGCGGGCTGGACACTGCAGGCATGGGAACAGTATCCGTTTATCGCAATGACCGGGGATCCGGATTACAAGGAAAACGGATTTGTCAATGAGCTGGATCCTTTTTTGCAGGGAACCACACATTATGAAGTATATCAGTTGTTATATGACATCGTAAAAGACGGTCTCTGTGAGGAGACGCCGGAAAACAGTGACTGGGAGCAGTCCAAGATCCTGATGAATGAGGGAAAGATCGGCTGCATGGCGATCGGTTCCTGGGCGTTAAAGCAGGTGCAGGATGCTGGAAACAATCCGGATGCCATAGGATACATGCCATTTCCGAATGAAGTGGATGGAAAACAGTACATGACGATCGTGACCGATTACTGTTATGGCATCAATAAGAACAGCACACAGAAAGAGGCGGCGAGAGCGTATATCGATTATATGCTCGATGAGTCGGGTTACGCGCTGGATCATGAGGTGCTTTCCCTCGTCAAGACGGATCCGATCCTGGAAAGCTATGGGGATATGCAGAATGTCATCTGTCTTTGCAATAATCAGGCGAGTGATGAAAATTACCGCAAAAGACAGATCTTATCGACCAATCTGAATATCCTTGACAGTACGGACGAGATCAAGCGTGTGATCGAGGCGGCAGAAGGAAAGCGCGATGAGAGCTTTGATGAGATCGCGTCCGACTGGAATGAACGATGGGAATCATCGCGGACCGAGGACATGATGCCGGGGGATGCCAAACACACCACAGTGCTTGGCAGTGCGCTCAGCAAAAACTATGAGATCGAATTTTCGGATACGGAACGCAAATATATCAGTGGCTTAAAGGAATTAAGGATCGGATATCTGAAAAACATGGCGCCTTTCCAGTATGAGCAGTCAGGAGACTTTCAGGGTGTTTTAAAAAATATCATGGATATTGTGGCGGACGATCTTGAAGTTTCGCTCGTAGAAAAAGGCTATGATAATACCGAGCAGATGGTGCAGGCATTAAATGACGGCGACATCGATATGGTCGTCGGGATGGACAAGTCGTCCGGCTACGGTTCGGGACTGAAATTTTCGGCAAAATCCCTGGATGTCATGAAGGTCATGGTAAAGAGCGACTCCAAAAAGGCAAATGATGCACTGAAAGGGTCAATGGCGCAGATCACGGGAGAGGATTACTCGGATTTACAGACCGAGGCGTCTAAGATCATAGAAACCGATGATCTGGTAGACAGTCTCAGCGCGATCGAGACGTTAAAGGCGGATTTTACAGTCTCCGATTATTACGGAGTGTATTACTATACGCAGGAACAGGGATTTGAACACCTTGATATCACACCGATCTCAGGAAGCAGCAGTCTGTGTTTCGCGTATGCGAAGGAGTGCGATACCAGACTGATTTCGGTGTGCAATAAAGTCCTTTACAGTATCCCGGATGAAAATAAACAGATCATGCTGGACGAGAGCATGAAAAACGGAAATCAGCAGGTTACATTAAAGCGATTTATCGAAGCAAATACGATCCCGTGTCTGGTCGTGGTAAATTTGTTTTTCGGGATCATTCTGATCCTCATCGTGATCATGGCAAGACAGCGGGCAAAAATGGCGAGAATGGATGCGCTGACCGGGCTTTATAACCGCTATGGGATCCGCTGGCGCATGAAACAGTTTTACGACAAAAAGCATTTCCCGATGATATTTTCGATCCTTGACATTGACAGGTTCAAGTCCGTAAACGATACCCTGGGACATCTTGGAGGGGACGAAGCGTTAAAGCTGCTTGCGGATAATATGAAAGAAGTTTTCGGAAACAGGGCAGTCCTCGGAAGATACGGCGGAGATGAATTTGTGATCGGATTTTACGGAAAAGACCTTGCGGAAGCGGAGAAAAAGTTTGGCGAGCTTGTGACACGCATGGACAGACGCTTTGCGTTCGGGGAAGCGGAAGTAGATCTGTCGATCAGTGTGGGTGTCGTGATCGTTGAGGAGGAAGTGAGCTATGATGACCTGTTCAAGACGGCAGATCAGGCGCTTTATTCGGTAAAGGAAAAAGGAAAGAACAATTACCGGATGGTATCCTACAAAAGTATTTATAAGCAGAAATAATAATTGAATAATCATTAAGAACATGGTATAACAGATATGTGTTTTTGCACTGCGAAAGAAAATTCTTTAGGAAAAAGACTGGAGGAATCATAAGAATGAAAAAGATGGAAGATTATGTAAGAACGATCCCGGATTTTCCGGAACCGGGCATTATGTTCCGTGATGTAACAAGCGTACTGCAGGACCCGGATGGATTGAAACTTGCCATTGATTCCATGATAAAACTGCTTGATGGTGTGGAGTTTGACGTTATTGCGGGAGCGGAGTCAAGAGGCTTCATTTTTGGCGCGCCGATCGCTTACGCGATGGGAAAATCCTTTGTGCTGATCCGCAAAAAAGGAAAACTGCCATGCGAGACCGTATCCGCAAAGTACGACCTGGAATACGGCAGCGCGGAGATCGAGATGCACAAAGACTCGGTAAAACCGGGACAGAAGGTGGTGCTGGTCGATGATCTAATCGCGACAGGCGGAACGATCGAAGCCGCTGCAAAGCTGGTGGAAGAGTTAGGCGGAGAAGTCGTAAAAATTATTTTTCTGATGGAACTTGCCGGATTAAAGGGACGGGACAAGCTCGCGAAATATGATGTGGCTTCGGTTATCACCTACGATGGAAAATAAAAAATAAATGGGAGAGAAGAAATGCTTAATAAACTTTTTAAATTAGAAGAGAACCATACGAATGTAAAGACGGAGGTGTTGGCAGGCATCACCACTTTCATGACGATGGCTTATATCCTTGCGGTAAATCCGACGATGCTTTCCGCAGCGGGTATGGACGCGACAGCGGTACTGATCGCTACCTGTCTGGCTGCTTTTGTCGGAACCCTTGCCATGGCACTGCTCGCCAATTATCCGTTTGCGCTTGCGCCGGGTATGGGATTGAACGCATATTTCGCGTATACGGTCTGCGGCAATATGGGCTATGACTGGAGAGTTGCCTTAATGGCAGTCTTCATCGAAGGAATCATTTTCGTAGTACTGTCACTGACCAACGTGCGTGAAGCAATCTTTAACGCAATTCCTAGTACCTTAAAGAAGGGTGTCAGCGCTGGAATCGGACTGTTTATCGCGTTTATCGGACTTCAGGGTGCGCATATCGTGGTAGCAAACAGCTCTACACTGGTATCCTATGTAAATTTCACAGAAAACTGGCACACCGAAGGAATCTGCGCACTGCTTGCGCTGATCGGCCTGCTCATTACCGTAGTGCTCTATATTAAAGGGATCAAAGGATCAATCCTGATCGGAATCATTGCGACATGGGTGCTTGGCATGATCTGTCAGGCAGCGGGAATCTATCAGGTAGATGCCGAAAGCGGATTCTATTCGCTGTATCCGGCACTTGGAATGACAGATTTCACTGCGATCGGAAAGACATTTGGACAGTGCTTTGCCGCAGATTTTGATGGCGTAGGCATATTCAATTTCATTGTTGTTTTATTCTCATTCCTGTTCGTTGATATTTTTGATACGATCGGCACACTGATCGGAGTATCTTCCAAGGCAGGTATGCTCGATGAGAAAGAAAAACTGCCGAGGATCAAACCGGCACTGCTTGCAGATGCGATCGCAACTACGGCAGGCGCTGTATTTGGAACTTCCACAACCACAACATTCGTAGAGAGCTCCGCAGGTGTGGGCGCAGGCGCACGTACCGGACTTTCTTCTGTTGTGACCGGATTTTTGTTTTTACTTGCGATCTTCTTCGCACCGATTTTTACAGCGATCCCGGGATTCGCAACAGCACCGGCTCTGATCTTTGTCGGATTTTTGATGATCTCCGCGATCCTGCAGATCGATTTTTCCGATCTGACCGAAGCGGTACCGGCTTATCTGTGTCTGCTTGCGATGCCTATGGTATACAGCATTTCTGAGGGAATCGCGATCGGAGTTATCTCTTATGTACTGATCAACCTGATCTGCGGAAAGAGAAAGAAGATCACACCGTTAATGTATGTACTTGCGGTACTGTTTGTCTGCAAATATATCTTCTTATAAAGAAAACGATAAAAAAACAAAAAAGAGTTCAAAAAGGGATGTGCTTTTTCGGAAGTACATCCTTTTTTTGACCGCTGTTCCATGACGGAATATACGGGAGAATCCCGTTATTGTTGTGTTGACAATTTTCTGTAAAATTAATAAAATGTTATTATATAGAAACATAAAATGGAAAAAGTGGGGCGGATTGTATGGACAAAATGATTCTTGTGGTAGATGATGAACCGCTGGATCGCGGAATCCTGAAAGATATGCTGGATCGGGAATATGATGTGATAGAGGCAGGAGACGGAAAAGAAGCATTGGGGATGCTGGCGCAGCATAAAAAGAGCATTGTGGCAGTGCTGTTAGATCTTACCATGCCGCAGATGGATGGATTTGCGCTGCTTGAGGCGATGCGGGAGGATGAAGATTACCGCAGCATACCTGCGCTGGTCCTCACCGCGAGCAGCGACGAGGCAGCCGAATTAAAAGCGTTTCAATGCGGCGCATGGGACTTTATCACAAAGCCGTTCCATAAGGATATACTGGATTTCCGCCTGAAAAACGCGATCTCACGGAGCAATCTTTCCGCATTCCGGCAGCTGACCTATATTGCGGAATATGATGTGCTGACGGATATTTATAATAAAGAAAAGTTTTTCCGCCAGACGAAAGAGCTGCTCCATGCAAATCCGGATCAGAAATATTGCTGTATCAGCTTTGACATCAACCGCTTTCAGCTGATCAATTCCTTTTACGGAACAAAAGAAGGAGACCGCATGCTAAAGCATGTTGCGCGGACGTTAAGGCAGGAGATGGAAAAGCGGCATGACGGAAGTACATACGGCAGAATAGACGCGGATATCTTTGTTTTTTGCATTCCGTTCAAAGAAGTCGAAAAGGTCGAGGAGGAGATTAAAGAATTAGATCAAAAGATCAGGGATTATGATCTGAATTTTGACATCGTGATTACTTACGGCATCTATGTGATCGAGGATAACAGCATGCCGGTGGGAACGATCTATGACCGTTCGAGGCTGGCGGCGAGACAGGCAAAGGGAAAATACATAAACAGTTACGCGTTTTATACCGAGGAACTGACAAAGAAACTGGAAACGGAGCAGAAGATCACAAACGAAATGAACGATGCGTTAAAGGAAGGGCAGTTCATCGTTTATCTGCAGCCGAAATACAATATCAGAAATAACCGGCTGTCCGGGGCGGAAGCGCTGGTGCGCTGGAAACATCCAAAAGAGGGGATGATCTCTCCGGGAACTTTTATTCCGGTGTTTGAGCGAAACGGGTTCATTACCAGACTCGATTATTATATCTGGGAACAGGTCTGCATGCTGCTGCGCAAATGGATGGACGAGGGGATTATGCCGCGTCCGATCTCGGTCAATGTTTCGCGTGTCAATCTGTATAACCCGAAGTTTGTAGAGATGCTCTGTACACTGACCGAAAAATACAGACTGCCGAGAAATCTGCTCCAGCTCGAATTGACGGAGAGTGCCTATACAGACAATCCGCAGATTATAAAAGAAGCGATGAGCCAGCTGCACGAAAAAGGTTTTACGGTGTTGATGGATGACTTTGGAAGCGGATATTCTTCCTTAAATACCTTAAAGGATATCCAGGTGGATATTTTAAAGATTGACATGAAGTTTTTTGAAAAATCAGAGATCCGGGGGAGAGGAGAGAATATCACGGCATCTGTCGTGCGCATGGCAAAATGGCTGCATATGCCGACCATCGCGGAGGGCGTAGAGGAAAAGGAACAGGTGGATTTCCTGCGGGGGATCGGCTGTGAATTTGTGCAGGGCTATTATTTTGCGAAGCCGATGCCGGTAGAGGAGTATGAGCGCATTGCAAGAGAAAACGGTGTGTTTGAGGACAGAGAGACCGAGGAAGAGGGAAAAAGGATGATGGCGGGATTTGATTCCCGTTTGGAAAAGATGTTCTCCAACGTCATGCAGGCGATCGGCATCTATGAATATTCTGAGGACGGACTCGAACTGATCGAGGTAAACAATGCGTTTTATGAACTGTTCGGATGGGAAGACCGGGCGCTGCACAGTGATAATCTCATGGAAGTGGTGCGGCCGGAGGACAGACAGTTGTTTATGGAAACGATCGGACGGGCAGCAAGAACCAAGGGAAGGGCGGAGTGCGAGTACGGACGGCTGCTCAGTGACGGGCGGTTGATCTGGGTGCAGATCAAGCTAAAGTATATCAGTCATGTCGGCAATAAGAGCATTCTGGTCGGTTCCCTTACGGACATTACGGAACAGCGGGAAGTGGAGATGGAATTGAGCCGTTACCGGACAGCGATCCTAAATCATAAGACAGAGTACGGAAAGATCCTTGTGGTGGATGATGAAAAGCGGAACCGCGACCGGATACGCGCTGTTTTTGAGGACGAATATGAAGTCCTGGAGGCGGAAAACGGAGAAGCGGCGATCGGGCTGTTAAAGGAAAACAATTATGAGATCGATGTGATCTTTCTTGACCTTGCCATGCCGGTCATGGACGGGATCCGTTTCCTGGAAGAGAAGAAAAAGGATGAGGGCATGGAGGAGATACCGGTCATTGTCATTACATCGGATGACACTTCACAGAAGCAGATACAGGCGATCACACTCGGGGCGAGCGATTACATCGTAAAGCCGTTTGTAGGGGAGACGCTGCACAAAAGAACCCGTAATGTGCTGGAATCCAAACGAAATTTAGAGAAGTATGTTCACGCGGCAAAGGAAAATATGAAAAAAGTGTGAAAAGCAAAAAAACCACTTGAAAAGTGGTTTTTTTGTCCCTATAATGTTTGATGTCAAACAAATAAGAAAAGAGATGAATTATGACAAAAGAGTATGTTTCCAGAAAACTGCATTCCCTGTCCAATCTGATCATGCGCTACTTTGATAACTCCCCGATCAAAAAGAGTCTGGATCAGGTGACCGGAACCAACGGGTGGATCATCGGTTATCTTGCGGACCATGATGACAGAGTGATCTATCAGAAGGATCTTGAAAAGGAATTCGGGATCACGCGTTCCACCGCGTCGAAAGTGATCAACCGGATGGAGCAGAAGGGACTGATCCGCAGGGAGTGTGTGGCGGAGGATGCCCGGTTGCGCAAACTTACCCTGACGCCGGAAGCGTGGGATATTTTCCACAAGATGGAAGTGGATCACACCAATCTGGAGCGGAAGCTGATGAAAGGCTTCTCAGAGGAAGAAACAGAAAAACTGCGTGGGTATATTGACAGAATGTATGAGAATATGATGCAGTAACGGGACGATATAAGGAGGGAAAGAATGTTAAAGACATTAGGATCACAGATCAGGGAATTTAAAAAAGATTCCCTTTTAACACCGGTCTTTATGATTTTGGAAGTCATCATGGAAACAGTCATTCCGCTTCTGATGGCCTCTATTATCGATGACGGTGTAGAGAAAGGAGATATCCACCATATTTACATGGTGGGAGCCGCAATGGTACTGATCGCGGCACTCGGACTTCTGTTCGGTGTCCTGGGCGGAAAATACGGTGCAAGAGCGTCTTCCGGTTTCGCGCGGAACTTAAGAAAGGCGATGTATGAAAATATTCAGACATTCAGCTTTTCCAACATTGACAAATATTCGACGGCGGGGTTAGTCACCAGACTTACCACAGATGTAACCAATATCCAGAATGCCTATCAGATGATCCTGCGTATGTGTGTGCGCGCACCGTTCAGTATGATCTGCGCGATGGTGATGGCATTTGCGATCAACGCGAAACTGGCATCAGTCTATCTGGTAGCGGTGATCTTTCTTGGCGGATGCCTTGCGCTCATCATCCGTCAGGCAACAAAATATTTTAACCAGGTATTTGAAAAATACGATGACTTGAATGCCAGCGTGCAGGAGAACGTATCCGCGATCCGTGTGGTAAAAGCATATGTGAGAGAGGATCACGAAAAGAAGAAATTTAAAAAGGCAAGTGAGAATGTCTACCACATGTTTGTAAAGGCAGAGAGCCTGATCGCATGGAATACGCCGCTGATGCAGTTTACCGTATATGCGTGTATCTTGGGGATCAGCTGGCTCGGCGCGAAAATGATCGTTGCGGATACCCTGACAACCGGGGAACTGATGAGCCTTCTTACCTATTGTATGAACATTCTGATGAGTCTCATGATGCTCTCCATGGTGTTCGTTATGATCACAATGAGTATGGCGAGCGCGAGACGTATCACAGAAGTGTTAAATGAGGAAGCGGATATCAGAAATCCAGAGCAGCCGGTCATGGAAGTAAAAGACGGAAGCGTTGTATTTGACCATGTGAACTTCAGTTATAAGAAAGACGCAAAGAGCTATGTGTTAAAGGATATCAACCTGGATATCCATTCCGGGGAGACGATCGGTATCCTCGGTGGAACCGGTAGCGCAAAATCCAGTCTGGTCAATCTGATCACGCGTCTTTATGATGTGTCCACCGGAAAAGTTCTGGTAGGCGGTGTGGATGTGCGAGACTATGATCTGGATACTTTGCGCAATGAGGTGTCCGTGGTACTCCAGAATAACGTGCTGTTTTCCGGAAGTATTCTCGATAATCTGCGCTGGGGCGATAAGAATGCCAGTGAGCAGGAATGTAAGCGTGCGTGTGAACTTGCGTGTGCGGATGAATTTATAGAGCGGATGCCGGATAAATACCATACGCATATCGAACAGGGCGGAAATAATGTATCCGGCGGACAAAAGCAGCGGCTCTGTATCGCGAGAGCACTGTTAAAAAAGCCGAAGATCCTGATCCTGGATGATTCGACCAGCGCGGTAGATACCGCGACCGACGCAAAGATAAGAAAGGCATTTGCGGAAGAGATTCCGGATACGACCAAGTTTATCATTGCGCAGCGTGTATCAAGCCTTATGAATGCAGACCGCATCATTGTGATGGATGACGGATGTATGAGCGGAGTAGGCACACACGAAGAACTGCTTGCGAATAACGCGATCTACCGGGATGTTTACGAATCCCAGACGGCAGGCAGCGGAGATTTCGATGAGAAAGGAGAGGAGTAAGATGCCGGGACCGATGAAACCAAAAAAGACCAAAGAACCGGGAAAACTGTTTATGCGTCTGATGTCTTACATATTTAAGAATTACGGGCTTGCGTGTGTGGTCGTTGTGATCTGTATTTTTATCACGGCGCTGTCCAGTGTGCAGGGAACCATGTTCATGCAGACACTGATCGATGATTATATCATTCCGCTTACCAAAAGCGCGAACCCCGATTTTAGCGGGCTGATCCATGCGATCCTCCGCGTGGCAGCATTTTACCTCTGTGGTGTAGTGGCGGCATACGCTTATACCCGGATCATGGTAAATGTCACACAGGGCACATTAAAAAATTTCCGTGATGATATGTTTTTGACGATGGAAACACTTCCGATCCGGTATTTTGATACACATGCGCACGGAGATATCATGTCCTGCTATACCAACGACATCGATACGTTACGGCAGATGATCAGCCAGAGTATTCCACAGCTGATCTCGAGTGTGATCACGATCGTAAGTGTACTGGTGTGCATGATTCGTTTAAATATCCCGCTCACGTTCGCAACGCTTGTCATGGTGGCACTTATGCTGCTTATCACAAAGAAGCTGGCAGGACTCAGCGGAAAATATTTTATAGAACAACAGAAGAATATCGGTATCGTCAACGCTCACATCGAGGAAATGATGAACGGGCAGAAGGTGGTAAAAGTATTCTGCCATGAGAAAGAAAGTATTGAGCAGTTTAACAAATTAAACGATGAACTCTTCCACAGCTCGGATAACGCGAACAAATTCGCGAACATCCTGATGCCGATCAACGCACAGATCGGAAATATCAGCTATGTGATCTGCGCGATCCTGGGCGGTGTGCTTGCGATCAACGGCTATGGCGGATTTACGCTCGGCGCGCTTGCAAGTTTCCTCACCTTTAACAAGTCGTTCAATATGCCAATCAACCAGGTCAGCCAGCAGTTAAACAGTGTGGTCATGGCGCTTGCGGGTGCGGAACGTATCTTTGCGCTTCTCGATGAAAAGCCGGAGACCGATGAGGGCTATGTGGAACTTGCCAATGCGACGATCGGACCGGACGGAGAAGTAAAAGAGAGTGAGAAGCGTACCGGAATCTGGGCGTGGAAACATTTCCATAAGGCGGAGGGAACGACGACCTACCGCAAGATGGAGGGCGATGTGGTCTTTGATCATGTGGATTTCGGTTATAATGATGAAAAGATCGTGCTGCATGACATTGAGCTTTACGCGAAACCGGGACAGAAGATCGCGTTTGTCGGCGCGACCGGAGCCGGTAAGACAACGATCACCAATCTGATCAACCGTTTTTATGATATCCAGGACGGAAAGATCCGTTATGACGGGATCAATATCAACAAGATCAAAAAAGCAGATCTGCGCAGATCGCTCGGGATCGTTTTGCAGGATACCCATCTGTTTACCGGAACCGTAATGGAAAACATCCGTTACGGAAAACTGGATGCAACCGATGAGGAAGTTATGGCGGCAGCGAAGCTCGCAAACGCGGACGGTTTTATCAAAAGACTGCCGGATGGCTATGATACGATGCTGACCGGGGATGGAAAGAATTTAAGCCAGGGACAGCGGCAGCTGCTTGCGATCGCACGCGCGGCCGTGGCGGATCCGCCGGTACTGATCCTCGATGAGGCGACCAGTTCCATTGATACGAGAACGGAAAAACTGGTACAGCAGGGGATGGACCGCCTGATGGAAGGACGCACGACCTTTGTGATCGCGCATCGCCTTTCCACTGTGCGCAACAGTGACTGCATTATGGTACTTGAGCAGGGACATATTATAGAAAAAGGTACGCATGATCAGCTGATCGCGGAGGGCGGCAAGTATTACCAGCTTTATACCGGAAAAATTGTAAACGCATAAAAAACAATATGTGGAGCAGGCTATATCTGGACAACAGTTTGTAGCCTGCTCCTTTTTGGAATCATTCTTAATAGCAGACAAAAAGAAAAAATACAAAAAAACTATTGACAATTTGGAAAAATACGATATACTATAATCAAGAACCATTCCTAATAAGGAGAGCAGTTATGGCTGAGAAAAGAAACACACATCAAAAAAGAATGATTTTGGATACCCTCTGTGAAATGAAGAATCATCCGACTGCGAACATGGTATATGAGAGATTGCAGGAGATGGGATCCCATATCAGCAAGTCAACGGTTTACCGGAATCTTTCCGAGGCGGCAGAGGACGGGATCATCTTGAAGCTGGCGATCACCGACAGTGATGTGCGTTACGATGGAAATACGAAGCCGCATTATCATATCCGGTGCCGCAAGTGCAATGGGGTGTATGACAGCAAGATTCCCTATCAGGATTATATCGATGAGCTTTCCCGAAAGGAAGATGGTGAGACAATCAGCTGTCACATGATAGAATTTAACGGCATTTGCCGGGAATGTAAAGAAAGAATGGAGGACAATTAAAATGAAGAAATTTGTATGTCAGGTATGTGGTTATGTTTATGAAGGTGAAAGCGCACCGGCGGAATGTCCGGTTTGTCATGCACCGGCAGAGAAGTTTGCGGAGCAGACAGGTGACAGAACATGGGCTGCAGAACATGTGGTAGGTGTTGCGAAGGGTGTGAGCGAAGATATTCTTGCAGATCTCAGAGCAAACTTTGAAGGCGAGTGCTCGGAAGTCGGCATGTATCTTGCAATGGCGAGAGTAGCGTACAGAGAAGGCTATCCGGAAGTTGGTTCCTACTATGAAAAAGCTGCTTATGAAGAAGCAGAGCATGCTGCAAAATTCGCGGAACTGCTCGGTGAAGTGGTAACAGATTCCACCAAGAAGAACCTGCAGATGCGTGTAGACGCTGAAAACGGCGCGACAGCAGGAAAGGTAGACCTCGCAAAACGCGCGAAAGCGGCAAACCTTGACGCGATCCATGATACCGTTCATGAGATGGCACGCGATGAAGCTCGACACGGAAAAGCTTTCGAAGGCCTGTTAAAGAGATACTTCGGATAAGAAGAAGTACAGAAAAATAAAAAAATACAGAATTTCAAGGGTATGCAGATATTTTGCATGCCCTTATTTTTGTAAGGACGGCGGGAGAGGTGGTCGCATGTAAATTATGCAAAAATTTTGAATAAATTTTCCGGGGTGTTCTCTTTCCCATACACAGACATTTTGATACCGTAAAAAATGAGAAGATACTTGAAAAAACAGCGCTCAGGTGATAAAATTTGAGTAGAAAATTTTGCATGAGGAGGAAATAATATGCTGCAAAAGATAATGGAAAAACTGAACAAAAAGCAGCTGCGGGAAAGAATCTCATCGGCTATACTTTCAATCGCCCTGATTGTCAGTATCTCCGGTGTTATCGGAGCAGTTGCGATGCTCGTAGTGGGAAACCGCTATGATTATGCGTTGAATAATTATGGATTTTCACAGGGTGACATCGGAAAGATGATGATCACATTCGCGGATACGAGAAGTAACCTGCGTGCGGTCATCGGATATGATGATCAGGATCTGGTGGACAGTTGTTATGACGCATATAGCACGAAAAAGCAGGCGTGCCAGGAATATGTGGATACAGTAAAGAAAACGGTATCTACAAAGGCAGAACAGACCGTTTACGACCAGATCGTAAATGACCTGGATGCATATTTTACGGTTGCTGACCAGATCGTTGATATGGGAAAAGACGTGTCTGACAAGGATTCGAGAGCAGACGCGCAGCAGATGGCACAGGATGATCTGGCACCGAAGTATGAGTCACTTTATCAGGATATGGTTGATCTGATGAACGCCAATACCGAAGCGGGTGACCGGTTAGAGAAGACATTAAATATTGTGATGATCGTTTTACTGGTCATTGTTATCGCGATTATTGTATTTGCGTTTAACATTGCGAAAAAAATGGGAGATACCCTTGCAGTCAATATCGTAACTCCGTTGGATCGTCTGAGCGCACGTTTAAAGACGTTTGCGGAAGGTGATCTTGCCGGAGAGTTCCCGGAAATGGATAACAAAGATGAAGTTTCTGATATGGTAGATGTCGCAAAAGAGATGGCAGCAAACCTGGCTCTGATCATCAAGGATGTAAACCGTCGTATGGAACTGATGGCGAGAAACGACTATACCGGTGTTTCCGAAATCCCGGAAAAATACCTTGGCGATTTTGCTTCCATGAATGAAGCAATCCATGTTATGAATGAGGATATGAACCAGACCATGCGCCGTATCGAGGAGGCAGCTTCCCAGGTATCCGCAGGAGCGGCAAACCTTGCGGAAGGTTCCCAGAACCTTGCAGAAGGATCCACCGATCAGGCAGGTGCGGTAGAAGAACTGTTAGCATCCATCGCAACGATCACAGAAGGTGTAAATCATACGCATGAAAGCGCGAAGGAATCTTACGAGCTTTCCGTAAAATACGCGAAGGAAGCAGACCGGACACAGCAGGAAATGCACAATGTTACCAATTCCATGCAGCAGATGAGCGAAATGTCACAGCAGATCGAGAGCATCATCGGCGAGATCGAAAAGATCGCAGAGCAGACCAACCTGCTTGCGCTTAACGCGTCGATCGAAGCAGCGAGAGCCGGAGAAGCAGGAAAAGGCTTCGCGGTTGTTGCTACTCAGATCGGTAAGCTGGCAGACGAAAGCGCACAGTCCGCGGTTAATACCAGAGAGCTGATCATGAAATCCATCGAAGAGATTGAAAATGGAAACCGCGCAGTAGAGAAGACATCCGCAACGATCGCGGAACTGGTAAGCGGTATCAACGAAGTGGCAGAAAAGTCCAACCAGCTGGAGCAGTTATCTGAGACGCAGGCAGGGCAGATGAAACAGGCAGAAGGCGGTGTAAACCAGATTTCTGAAGTTGTGCAGAGCAATGCAGCGATCGCGGAAGAATCATCCGCAACAAGTGAAGAGCTTTCTGCGGAATCCGATTCCTTAAGTGATCTGGTACAGCAGTTCAAGCTGAAAAAAGCATAAACATTTATAGGATCTTTACCAAGTGCCCTTTTGGAGACAGAAGTTTCCGGAAGGGCACTTTTGCGTAATAGTGACGAGAAAAATGGACGCCGTTGTGGTACAAAACTGTAAAATAAATTGAAAAATGAGACCGTACATTGTATAATTGTAATATATAAATGTAATAGGTTTTTCGGAGGTTTTTATTTACATACAGAGTAAAGAGAGGTAGCGCTATGGGAAAATTTCTAACAGCAGGGATTATTCAAAGAGAGACGATTGTAAAAGTGCCACAGCTTCCGATTCAGTACAGTCGTGTGACACGTTGCTATGATACGATATTTGGCGGGATCGGCGGAGACGCATACAATGTTGCCAATGCATTGAAATGGCTGGGGGATGATGTAACCCTGGTATCTAACATCGGAGAGCGGGACAGCCATCTGTTTCAGACCAAACATCTGGATCCGCGTTATGTGTTTGCCAGCTTAGAGCAGACACCGTCGGCAGTTATCTTTTATGACAGTGAGCGGAAACTGCAGACGTTTGAGGATATTAAAGATATGGAAGAGGTGCCGTATGATATGGCGCGTTTCGCGGAAGCGCTTGCGGAAGCGGATCTCGTGATCTTATCTAATACGAAATTCTGTGAGCCGTTTCTTGCGCCGGTCAAGGAAAGCGGAAAGAAACTGGTCGTTAATTTCAACGGACTCGATCGGGAAAATGAGCTGGATCAGAAGTTCCTGACCGCAGCGGATATTATATATATGAGCGATGACGAGATCAAGTCCGATCCGTATGAGGCGATGCGCATCATGAGTGAGGAGTACAGCATGGAGTGCGGAATCCTCGGAATGGGAAAAGCCGGGCTTTTGATGTATACAAGAGCGGACAATATGGTGGTACCGTATCCTGCGGTCCATATCAAAGAAGTGGTAAATACAGTAGGTGCAGGAAATGCGCTGTTATCCTGCTTTTTACATTATTATCATAAAAACGGAAATTATCACGAAGCAATCAAATATGCATTGATGTTTGCGGCGTACAAGATCGGTTATGTTGGTACATCTAAAGGATTTATGACGGAAGACGAGATGAAACTGTGGTATGATCTGATCTGGAATCGGTATAAATAACAAGGAGGAAATGGTGTGAAGGAAGAATTAAAGAGTCAGCTGATCGCGGAATTAAATAAGGCAATAAAACCAGAACAGGACAATGAGGTGGAGGATGATGGAAGGGTTCAGTACCATCAGGCGACACACACATTACAGATCAACGAAGAGGCGCATATAGCGGCAGAAAAGGAAGAAGAAGAAAAAAAGAAACCGGACGAGGACGAAATGTTTGAATCACTGATTCAGCGATTAAATGAACAGAAGCGTGAACATAACAAAAAGAACGGATCGGTTTCGTAAGATTTCTTTGGAAAACAAAAAGACGGCTTACGTTAGGATGCATGACGTAAGCCGTCTTCTGTAATGGCGACGGGAAAACCGGCAACAGGGAAGGACAAAAGGAGAGAACGATGAAAAAAAGTGATGTGGATTATACGCTGTATCTCTGTACAGACCGTGATCTGATGCGGGCAGATACAGTGGAAGACGCGGTGCGCCAGGCACTGCTTGGCGGGGTGACGATGGTACAGCTGCGCGAAAAGAACTGCTCGGCAAAAGAATTTTTTGAGACTGCGCAGAGAGTAAAAAAAATCACCGATCAGGCGGGGGTGCCGCTTATCATCAATGACCGTGTGGACATTGCGCTTGCGGTGGATGCCGACGGTGTCCATGTAGGACAGAGTGATATTCCGGCGGCGGAGGCGAGAAGACTGCTCGGACCGGATAAGATCATCGGGGTATCCGCAAGAACTGTAGAGCAGGCAAGAAAGGCAGAAGCGGATGGTGCGGATTATCTCGGTGTCGGAGCAATGTTTGTAACCGGAACCAAGCAGGACGCAAAAGTGACTTCAAAGGAAGAATTAAAGAGGATCCGCGCGGCGGTTGCGATCCCGATCGTTGCGATCGGGGGGATCAAGGCTGACAATGTGGAAGAGTTGAAAGAAACCGGAATTGACGGGGTTGCGGTCGTTTCCGCAGTGATCGCGGCAGAAAATATCGCATCAGCGGCAGAAGAACTGGCAGGGCGCGTAAAGGAGTTAAAAGAGGCATGAAAACGGTACTTACGATCGCGGGAAGTGACTGCAGCGGGGGAGCCGGAATACAGGCGGATCTAAAGACCATTGCCGCGCATGGATTGTATGGGATGAGTGTGATCACTGCCTTAACGGCGCAGAATACCCTTGGCGTATCGGATGTGATGCCGGTGCCGGCCGCGTTTTTGAAGGAACAGCTGGATAGTGTCATTTCTGACATCAGACCGGATGCAGTCAAGATCGGAATGATCCCGGATAAGGAACAGCTTCTTGTGATCGCAGCAGCATTAAAGGAGCAAAAGATCACGCAGGTAGTCGTGGATCCGGTTATGGCAGCGACCAGCGGCAGGAAACTTTCCGGGGACGCGAGCGGGGATTTCTTTTTGGAATTGTTTGCGGAGGCTGCGCTGATCACTCCGAATATACCGGAGGCGGCACGGCTGTTGGGTGAGGAGATCCGCGATAAAAAAGAAGTGGAACAGGCTGCAGCATCACTTGCGAAAAAGTACCATACCGCAGTGCTGATCAAAGGCGGACACGCGGATACCGGCGCGGATGATTACCTTTTTACGGGAAAAGAGGGCGTCTGGTTTCCGGGGACGCGGCTCGATAATACAAACACACATGGAACCGGATGTACGTTATCTTCAGCGATCGCCTGCGGACTGGCGGAGGGCTTTTTGCTGAAGGAGGCGGTTCGACGCGCAAAGGAATATCTGACCGGAGCGATCGCGGCGGGACTTGATCTCGGCCATGGTAATGGCCCGCTGGATCATATGTACCGGCTGCGGAAATGATCTTTTTGGAACAAAGCAGGGGAAAAGAAGGAAGGGAGAGGGACTATGGACGAAAGCAGAAAACAGTTATTACAGCATCCAACGGATGTGATAAACGGATTTCAGGTAAGACCTGGATACTATAATTTTAACGGCGCGTTTGAAATACCGGGAGGTGTCGGGGTGAATTTTACCGTACATTCCTTCCAGGCGACCGCCTGCACACTTGTGTTATTCCATAACAGGGAGGACGAACCGTATGCGCTTATCCCGTTTCCGGAGGACTACCGCATCGGAAATACCTATTCGATGATCGTGTACGACTTAAATATTTCGGAGCTTGAATATGCGTACCAGTTCGACGGACCGTTTGATCCGAAGAAAGGGCTGATCTTTGACAAGCGAAAATTTATCCTGGATCCATACGCGAGAGCAGTTGCGGGACAGCGGCTCTGGGGAGAAAAACAGGATGAGGGATTTTTCTATAAAGCGAGAGTAGTGCGCAGTGAGTATGACTGGGGCAAGACAAAACAGCCGCAGATACCGTTTGACGATCTGATCATCTATGAGGCGCATGTCCGCGGATTTACCGAGGATAAATCGTCCAGAGTAAAAAACAAGGGAACTTTTGCCGGGATCCGGGAAAAGATACCGTACCTGTTGAGCCTTGGGGTCAATGCGGTGGAACTGATGCCGGTGTTTGAGTTTGACGAGATGGAAGATTCCCGCGTGGTGGATGGAAAACAGCTTTATAATTACTGGGGGTACAGCCCGGTGTGCTTTTTCGCCCCGAATACTTCCTACTCTTCGATGGATTCGCATAACCGCGAGGGACTGGAATTAAAAAAGCTGATCCGTGAGCTGAACCAGAACGGGATCGAAGTGATTCTGGATGTCGTATTTAACCATACGGCGGAGGGAAACGAAAAGGGACCGTTTTTCTCGTTTAAAGGGATCGACAACAACATTTACTACATGCTGACCCCGGATGGACATTATTACAATTTCAGCGGCTGTGGCAATGTACTAAACTGCAATCAGCCGATTGTACAGCAGATGATCCTGGAGTGTCTGCGTTACTGGACGATCAATTACCGGGTGGACGGCTTCCGGTTTGATCTGGCATCCATCCTCGGAAGAAATGAAGACGGCTCTCCGATGAGTGATCCGCCATTGTTACAGAGCCTTGCTTTTGATCCGATCCTTGGAAAAGTAAAACTGATCGCGGAAGCATGGGATGCGGGCGGACTGTATCAGGTGGGAAGCTTCCCGTCCTGGAACCGCTGGGCGGAATGGAACGGAAGGTACCGCGATGATATGCGAAGCTTCTTAAAAGGCGATAACGGATATGCAGGTGCGGCGATCGCGCGCATGAGCGGGTCAAAAGACCTCTACGACCCCAAATACCGTGGAGAAAACGCTACCGTCAATTTCATAAACTGCCATGACGGATTTACGCTCTATGATATGTATTCCTATAACACAAAGCACAATGAAAAAAACGGCTGGAACAACGAGGACGGAGAGAGCAACAATCGCAGCTGGAACTGTGGCGTGGAAGGCGAGACAGACGATCCGGCGGTAAACGCGCTGCGGCTCCGTATGTGCAAAAACGCGTTTGCGGCACTGATGTGCAGCCATGGTGCGGTCATGTTTCTGGCGGGAGATGAATTTTGTAATACGCAGTTTGGAAATAATAATGCGTACTGTCAGGATAACATCACTTCCTGGCTGGACTGGAGCCGCAGGGAAAAGTACGGCGAGATGTACGAATTCGCGAAAGAGATGATCCGGTTTCGAAAAGAACATCCAGTGCTGCGCAAGACGACAGAGGAATCCAGATGCGGCTTCCCGGATATCAGCGTACACAATGATGTGCCATGGAACACGGAATGCCGCGATGATACACACTGCATCAGCCTGATGTACGCGGGACGAAAAAAAGATCAGGAGGAAGACGATATCGTCTATGTGGCGGTCAATACCTACTGGGAAGATCTGAATCTGACGCTTCCGGAACTGCCGGTCGGTCTGGTATGGAAGATCAAGGTGGACACTGCGGCGGAATATGACCCGGCATGGAAATCCTGGAAATTAAAAGAGATGACAGAGGAGTATAAGACGGTGATCAGTCAGAGAAGCGTGTTGATCCTGGTCGCGGAGAAGCGCTAGAAGGGAGAAAGAGATGGGAACTTCAGAAACACTCAATTTTACTTATTCTGGACTTTTGAACCGGAAAGGAAAAAAGGTCGTGAGCGTCCGGTTTGAGCGGGCGGACGGCAGAGATTTCGCGGATGGCATCCTGCCGGACTGCGCGATCGAAAATCAGCAGGGATTTTCCGAGGAGGAAGTAGAACAGCTCGAGGTTTATCTGATGGAACACGCGGATGAACTGATGGAAAAAGCGAAGGAAATGAGCAAACTCACCAATTTATTATAGGAAAAGACAGGCACCTGGATGGGAATGGCAGAAAGCTACATTCCCATCCTTTTGTATATTTGATAGCGAAAAAAAAGATGATATAGTATATTATGTAAATTTTCAGACGAAGGAAGGTAGGCTATGGAGATACGGCAACATCTGAATGTATACGGCAGAGTACAGGGCGTGGGTTTCAGGTATCGCGCGAAGCGCATGGCAGACGCGCTGGAGCTTACGGGGACTGTGCGGAATATGGAAGACGGTTCGGTGGAACTGGAAGTGCAGGGAGATGACAGACTGATCGAGGAATATATTGACAGACTCTGCCACAGTTCGTATATTTTTGTCTCAAGAATAGAACGCTGTGACAGGGAACCGGTATCAGAACAGGATTTTCGGATCCTGGATTATTACTAAAGAATAACAGCTGGAGGATTGAGAAAATGGGTATCAAACATGCGATTACCAGAAAAACATTTGAAGTAACGATTGATGGAGCAATGAAATATATTAACAAGGACCGCGAGACGAACCTGTTAAAACTGGTGGATATGGCACAGAAGATCATGGGCGGTTCCTACCCGGATTATGTATTTGACAATGCGAGGGAACTGTTTTCACATCCGGAAGAGAAGTGGATGCAGTTCATGTATAAATCACTGGACGAGCTGGATCCGAACATCGTAAAGATGCATGTGCTGAATCTCGGCTATGAAGCCGGACTTGCGGGAATGAAACGTGTCAAGGAGATGCGGGAAAAATATCAGTGCAATGTACCGTGGGCGATTCTCATGGATCCGACCAGTGCCTGTAATCTGCACTGCACCGGATGCTGGGCGGCAGAATACGGACATCAGATGTCGCTGACCTTTGACCAGCTGGACGATATCATCACACAGGGAAAAGAACTTGGCATTCATTTCTATGTTATGACAGGCGGAGAGCCGCTGGTGCGTAAGGATGACATTGTAAAACTGGCGGAAAAGCATAATGACTGCGCGTTCCATATCTTTACCAACGGAACACTGATCGATGAGGAGTTCTGCAGGAAAGTAAAAAAAGTCGGAAATATCTCGTTTGCACTGAGTGTGGAAGGCTATGAGGAGACCAACGACGGAAGACGCGGCGAAGGAGTCTTTCAAAAGGTTATGCATGCCATGGACATCATGAAGGCGAACGGCCTCTTATACGGAGTATCCATCTGCTATACCAGCAAGAATATAGAAGTGGTCACTTCGGATGAATTCCTTGACATGCTGATCGAAAAGGGATGTCGTCTTGCCTGGTATTTCCACTATATGCCGGTTGGAAATGACGCCGCGCTCGATCTGTTGCCGAGCAATGAGCAGAGAGAATATATGTATCACAGAGTGCGTGAGATTCGTGGCATGAAGACTGGAAAGCAGATCTTCGCAATGGATTTCCAGAACGATGCGGAGTTCGTAGGCGGCTGTATCGCAGGCGGAAAGAACTATCTGCATATCAACCCGAACGGGGATGTGGAACCGTGTGTATTTATCCATTATTCCGGCGCAAATATCAAGGAAAAGAGTTTGTTGGAATGTTTACAACAGCCGCTCTTTATGCAGTACCACAACAATATGCCGTTTAATGACAACATGCTTCGTCCCTGTCCAATGCTTGAAAATCCGGAACGTCTGCGCAAGATGGTTCACGAGAGCGGGGCAAAGTCTACGGATATGACTTCACCGGAGCCGGTGGATGATCTGTGCAACAAGACAACGCCTTACGCAGAGCGCTGGGAGAAAAAGGCGGATGAACTCTGGAAGGAAAACCGCAGGGCAAAAGAAGAAAAAAGCATAAATCACATAATATAGAAGGATTTGGCGTCATGGAATGCAAAAAGATACATTTCATGGCGTCTTTTTATTGGAACTTCAGATAAAATTAAGAAATGATTTACAGTTTTGGATAAAAATTATTCTTACAAAACGGCATTCCTATGTTACAATGGTAGCAGTATGTGAAAAGGTGGTAAGTAATGATGAGGGACAAAAACATGAAAAAACTGATCCGGGCGGGCTTTTGCCTTGTGCTTTTGCTGATCGTGCTGCTGGTGCTTGTGGCGTTACAGCATGTGCTGGAGAAAAAGCAGCCGGATAAAAAAGATTCAACGGAAACCGTGACAGAATCTATGGATGGAAGGGCGGATGACGCGACAGAGGCGGTTCTGGAGACAGAGACGGAAACCGAGACGGAAACGGAAACAGAGGTCGCGCAGTCCGGCGTGGTAACACTTCATAATGCCATGATCGAAAACGTGGAAGGGCTTGATAACACCAGTCAGGGCTGGGGTATGGGACCTACCAGGGATGAATTTAACCGTCCGGTGGACGCATTGAATTACGAGGAAAAATTTGCGCCGTACAGCGTGGATTTTATCAAGAATACAGAAGAAAAAGTGGTCTATCTGACCTTTGATGAGGGATATGAGTATGGCATGACGCCGCAGATCCTCGATACGTTAAAGGAAAAGAACGCAAAGGCAGTCTTTTTCGTGACCAAGCCTTATGCGGAGGCGGATCCGGATCTGGTACAGCGCATGATCGATGAGGGACATATCGTCGGAAACCATACCGTACATCATCCGTCTGCTGGAATGCCGTCACTCAGCATCGCGGATCAGACGGCTGAGATCATGGAAACGGATGCTTATATCAAAGAAAACTTCGGTTATTCCATGTATCTGTTCCGCTATCCGACCGGACAGTTCAGCGAGCAGTCACTTGCGGTCGTAAACAACTGCAATTACCGGAGCGTATTCTGGAGTTTTGCTTACAAAGACTGGGATGTGAACAATCAGCCGGACGAGACAGAATCGTTAAACCTTCTGATGGAGAAGCTGCATCCGGGCGCAATTTATCTGCTGCATGCGGAATCACAGACCAACGCGGATATCCTTGGCAGCTTTATCGACCAGGTACGCGCGCAGGGATATGAGATCGGTGTTTACAGCGATACACTGCAGTAATACAAGCCATAGATGGAAGTTATCGTTGCTATTTCGGGCTAATTCGATTATCATGGAAATAAGTATGTAAAATGGAAACGGGTTTTCTGTTGACGTATACTGCAAGGGAAAAATTATGGAGGTAGGTTATGTATCCAATCGTACGAAAAGAAAAGCTGGCAGATAAGATTTATCTGATGGATGTCATGGCTCCGCGTGTGGCGAAGTCCTGTCTGCCTGGACAGTTCATTATTGTAAAGATGGACGAAGAGGGAGAGCGTATCCCGCTCACCATCTGTGATTATGACAGAGAGAAGGGAACGGTTACGATCGTATTCCAGACTGTCGGATATTCCACAACGCGTATGGCGGAATATAAAGAGGGCGATTCTTTTATGGATTTCGTAGGACCGCTCGGCTGCCCATCTGAGCTTTGCGAAGAAGAAAATTTAGAGGAAACCAAAAAGAAGAAGATCGTGTTTATCGCGGGTGGAGTCGGAACAGCTCCGGTATATCCGCAGGTAAAATGGTTAAAAGAGCACGGTGTGGATGTTGATGTCATTATGGGCTCCCGTACCAAGGATCTTCTGTTTTATGTAGATGAGATGAAAGCGGTTGCAGGAAATCTTTATGTGACGACCGATGACGGATCTTTCGGATTCCACGGAGTTGGAACCGCGCAGTTGGAAGAACTGGTAAATGGCGGAAACCATTATGACCATTGTGTTGCGATCGGACCGATGATCATGATGAAATTTGTCTGCATTTTAACAAAGAAACTGAACATTCCTACCGTGGTATCCATGAATCCGATCATGGTGGACGGAACCGGTATGTGTGGTGCCTGTCGTCTGGTGGTAGGCGATGAAGTGAAATTTGCCTGCGTAGACGGACCGGAATTTGACGGTCATCTCGTGGATTTCGACCAGGCAATGAAACGGCAGCAGCAGTACAAGACGGAAGAAGGCAGAGCCATGTTAAAACTGCAGGAGGGTGATACCCATCATGGCGGATGCGGACACTGTGGAGGTGACAAATAATGGACGTAATGAAGAAAGTACCGGTAACAGAACAGGAACCAAAAGTTCGCGCAACGAACTTTGAGGAGGTCTGTTTGGGATATACCAAGGAAGAAGCAATGGCAGAGGCATCCAGATGCCTGAACTGTAAGAATGCGCAGTGCGTAAAGGGATGCCCGGTTTCTATCAATATTCCGGCTTTTATCGCGGAGGTAAAAGAGGGAAACTTTGAAGCGGCATATCAGATCATTTCACAGTCCAGCGCGCTTCCGGCAGTTTGTGGACGTGTGTGCCCGCAGGAAAGCCAGTGTGAGGGAAAATGTATCCGTGGCATCAAAGGTGAAGCGGTCTCCATCGGAAAACTGGAACGTTTTGTGGCTGACTGGGCAAGAGAGAACGGAATCAAGCCTGCTCCGGCAGAAAAGAAGAACGGACATAAGGTCGCAGTGATCGGTTCCGGCCCTTCCGGTCTTACCTGTGCAGGAGATCTTGCAAAACTCGGTTATGATGTGACGATTTTTGAGGCACTGCATGAGGCAGGCGGCGTACTCTGCTACGGTATTCCGGAATTCCGTCTTCCGAAGCAGAAAGTAGTTGCGAAGGAAATTGAAAACGTAAAATCACTTGGCGTTAAGATCGAGACAAACGTTGTGATCGGAAAATCTGTGACGATCGACGAGCTGATGGAAGAGGAAGGTTTCGAGGCGGTATTTATCGGTTCCGGTGCAGGACTTCCGCGTTTCATGGGTATTCCGGGTGAGCAGGCAAACGGCGTGTTCTCCGCGAATGAGTTCCTGACCAGAAATAACCTGATGAAGGCATTTAGGAGCGAGTATGATACCCCGATCCGTGAAGGCGCGAAAGTTGTAGTCGTAGGCGGCGGAAACGTTGCGATGGATGCGGCGAGAACAGCGCTTCGTCTCGGAGCGGAAGTACATATCGTATACCGCAGAAGTGAGGCAGAGCTTCCGGCGAGAGCAGAGGAAGTACATCACGCAAAAGAAGAGGGCATCATCTTTGATCTTTTGCAGAATCCGACAGAGATCATGGTAGATGAAAACGGCTGGGTAAAAGGAATTAAGATCATCCGCATGGAACTTGGGGAACCGGATGCGTCCGGCAGAAGAAGCCCGGTAGAGATCCCTGGTTCTGAGTATGAGATGGAGGCAGATACAGTTATCATGTCTCTCGGAACATCTCCGAATCCGCTGATCTCTTCCACAACCAAAGGTCTTGAGACCAACCGCAGAAAATGTATCGTTGCGGAGGAAGAAACCGGAAAGACATCCAAAGAGGCAGTATATGCCGGTGGAGATGCCGTGACAGGCGCGGCTACGGTTATTCTTGCAATGGGTGCAGGAAAGCATGCGGCAAAGGCGATCGATGAGTATTTACAGGGAAAATAGAAAGCATTTCTGATGCTGGAAAACTTGCTGCAGAATAAATAAAAAAAGTGCTGATCCGTTTTGGATCAGCGCTTTTTTGCTGCCGCGATCAGACAGTCGAGCAGTTTATCGTTCATTTCGGGGGACATCACACAAAAGCGGATGTATTTCTCACTTAGATATGGGAAAGTGGAACAGTCACGGATCATCATTTTTTCGCGGATCGCGGTGTCAAACAAAAATCCGGAGGTCAGATCCTCTTTTAAGATCCGGACAAGGACGAAATTGGCGTGGGCGGGATAAGGCTTGTAAGCCGGTGCGCCAGGAATGGAGGAGAGGGCATCAGCCATCCGTTTCCGTTCCCGGGAGATCAGCGCTCTGGTCTCGTTGATGTAGTCGGTGTCCCGAAACATGATCTCCCCCGCGATCGCGGCCAGGGAATTGATCGTCCAGGGATTTTTCTTTGTGCGGATCTCGGTGAGCAGTTCCCCGTTTCCGGTGACGGCATAGCCGAGACGGAGACCGGGAGCGGCGAAAAATTTGGAGGTGCCGCGCAAAACGATCAGATTATCGTAGGATGCCGCAAGCGGGATGCTCGTGACCTCATCCACATGCTCCGCAAATTCCACATAGGTCTCATCCACCATGACATAGATCCCGTATTGTCTGCAGGCGGCGAGGATCTGTGCCATCTCGGAAGCACGGATACAGGAGGAAGTCGGGTTGTTGGGATTGCAGATGACAACAAGATCGAGCGTCTGGTCAAGACGTTCGGTAAAATCGTGTACATCGAGAGCAAAATCCGCTTCCTCTCTGAGCGGATAGTATACGGTCGTACCGCCGCATAAGGAAATCTCCCGCTCATACTCGGAGTAGGTTGGGCCAAGGATCAGGGCTTTTTTTGGATGCGTGATCTGAATGAATAAAGAGATCAGCTCGGTGGAGCCGTTCCCGACAATGATGTGATCCGGGCTGGCACCGGTATAGGCGGACAGACAGCGGCGCAGCGAGGTGTATTCCCGATCCGGGTAAGTGCTTATGGCATCGATGTGATCTGCCAGTGTTTTTCTCAGTAACGGTGAGATGCCGAGCGGATTTACGTTGGCGGAAAAGCTGGTAATCTCTTCCTTCTTTATGCCATAGATCTGCTCGATCTTCTCAAGATCACTGCCGTGAAAGTGCTCTTTGTGCTGTATCATAGTTTACCTCCAGATGTTGCATGAATTTGTCAAATAGTTTATAATCTATTATAACTGTATGAAACGAAAAAGCAAGAAAGAAAAAGCGGGTGGCAGAGGTGCGGAAACAAATAGAGGAACTCGCAAGGGGGAAGTTTGGACAGGGACGTCCGGTGCCGGAATTTTCGGCAGATAAAATAGAGCTGGAGATCCTGGAAGGACAGGAGGTATCCGGTACATTTACCATAAAAAGTTTAAATCATATCCCGATGCGCGGTGTGGTATATACCTCGGATACGCGTATGGAATGTCTGACGCCGCAGTTTGAAGGGACGGAAGTGACGATCCGTTACCAGTTCCACGGAGCAGGGCTGACCGAAGGCGATGTGGTCTGTGGAGAATTTTATGTCGTTGCGGAGGGCGGAGAGCATCATCTTGCCTATGAGGCGGATGTGACAAAACTTTATGCGGATTCGTCGATCGGAAAGATAAAGAGCCTTGCGGATTTTACACGTCTTGCGAAAGAAAATTTTACGGAAGCCTGCAAGGTTTTTTCGTCTAAAAGTTTTCGCAACGTCTTGAAGAAAGAGCAGGTAAGGGAACGCCTTCTTTATGAGGGATTTGCAGAGCCGCCGTTTCTGCCGCAGAATGTGGAAGAATTTCTGGTCGGAACCGGGAAAAAGAGCAGTGTTCTGATTTCGCTTGACACGAAATATCAGGAATACTACGGAATCACGGAAGACATCAGAGGAAAGATCGAGTTAAAGAAAGACCAATGGGGCTATGTGGAGCTGGATGTAGACAGCGATGCGGATTTTCTGATCCCGGAGAAAAGAAAAGTCACAACAGCGGACTTTATCGGCAGCAGATGTCAGGTGTATTACCGTATCCGTGCGGATAAATTGCATGCGGGCAGAAATTTTGCGCGCGTTACCTTAAAAAATACCAGTCAGGTACAGTGCGTGGAGTTTTGCGTTTCTTCCGGGGAGCGGGAAAAACATATTTCACGGGAGCGGATGGAACTGGCGTCTTCGCGTGTGAAACTGGCGGAGCTTTATACCGATTATCGCCTAAAGCGGATCGTGACCGGAGTGTGGGCATCGGAGTCGGTGCGTTTATTGCAGCATATGCAGGCATTAGAACCGGATTATGCGTGGTTTTCACTTATGCGGGCACAGGCGCTTTTGATCAACAGACAGAAACAGGAGGCACTCTGGATCCTTGAGGCTTACAAAAAAGAGGCGGAGGACACGGAGAGCCCGCAGTATGGCTACTATCTGTATCTGTGTACACTGGCGGAGCGGGAGCCTTCCTATGTCAGGAAAAACACGCAGCGTATCCAGGAGATCTTTCGCGAAAATCCGGACAACGACATCCTGTTCTGGGTACTTTTGTTTTTAAAAGAAGAATATCTGGATGATCCGGCGAAAAAACTCGCAGTGATAAAAGAGAGGATCGGGCAGGGAACGGCAAGCCCGTATCTTTATCTGGAAGCGCTGTATTTGTATCAGCACGATCCGGGACTTGTCACATCACTCGAAGGTACCGAGCTTAAGATCCTGCGATGGGCGGCAGCAAAAAAGGCATTAAACAGGGAACTGGCAGTTACGATCATGAACTTCGCGGCGAACAAGCGGGTTTTTGATAAAAAGATATATGAACTTTTAAGTGAGGCATACCGTTATTTTGACGGAAAAGAGATGCTTTCTGTTATCTGTTCGTATCTGATCAAGGGGCAGTGCTTTGCTCCGGATTATGTGGCGTGGTATGCGCGGGCGATCCGGGAAGAATTACATATTACGAATCTGAACGAAGCATACATGATGTCACTGGATAAGCGGAGTATTGTCCGTATTCCGCGTCAGGTGCTGCTGTATTTTCAGTATGACAGCAGTATTTCAGATGAGCAGAAGGCGGTTTTATATGTAAATATCATCGCCAACCGGGAAAAAGAGCCGGGACTGTATGAGAATTACCGCAGGCAGATGGAACGATTTGCCATGCAGCAGATAAAAAAAGGCAGGATCAATGACAATCTGTCGGTGATCTATGAGGAAATGCTGGACGAGGGAATGCTCACAAAGGAATTATCCGAGTCGCTCGCCCGCATTCTTTACATGAACAAACTGGTGTGCTTTTCACCGGATATCACGGGTGCGCTGGTGATCGAGCCGCAGTTAAGGCAGAAGATCCGTGTGGCATTTCAGGGAAACAGTGCATATGTTCCGTTGTTTTCGGGAGAATACGCAATCTTATTAGAAGACAGAAATGGACGGCGTTATACCTCGCTTTCCTACCAGCTTGAAAAGCTTATGCGGCCGGGACGCTATCTGCGGAAGTGTATGCGCTATGCGCCGGACCGGATCGAGTATGCGCTCGGATACCTTGCGGGAAAAGAAAATTTCTATGCCGTTGACGGGGAAGACGGTGCGCTTTTTTCAGTGCTTATGGATTCGGACGCGGTGGATAAAAGATATAAAGCGAAACTCATGCCAAGAGTGTTGGAGTACTATGTGATCCATGACATGGAAGAGGAACTTGAGCGGTATCTGAAAAAAACAGATGTTTCGTGGCTGGATAAAAATGCCCGGAAATATGTCTTCTCCCTGCTGATGGAACGCAAGCTCTTTGAAGAGGCATACGATCTTTTGATCTCCTGTGGCAGTGAGCTCGCCGATCCTTCGAAACTGGTCGTACTGTGCAGTCACATGATAGAGACCGGGGATCATGAGGAGGATGAAGTTTTAGTCGGACTTGGCATGGAAGCACTGCGTGCCGGCAAATACAACGATGTTCTCCTTCGTTATCTTTGCCGTTATTATCACGGACCGACCAGACAGATGTATGAGCTGTGGGAGACAGCAAAGAAGTATGAGATCGAGGATCCGGAGTTAGAGGAGTGGATCCTGGTGCAGATGCTTTATTCGACAGAGTTTGTGGAACACGCATCGGATCTCTTCCGGCAGTATGCGAAAAACGGAGGAGACCGCACGGTGCTGCTTGCATATTTTAATTACTTCGCGCAGCATTACTTTGTGGATGACATGGTGATCGATCCGGAGATCTTTCTGGAATTACAGGAAAAACTTCTGGAAAAAGAACCTCTGACCGACGCATGCAGACTTGCGGTTTTAAAACATCTTGCGTTCGAGCGGAACCTGCAGGAACAGGAAGAAAAACTGGTCGATGCGCTGTTGGGAGAGTATACGGCAAGGGATATGTATTTTTCGTTTTACGAACGTTTTGACCGGAAGCTGCAGCAGAAATATTTCTTCCAGGGGCAGACCTTTCTCGAATATCATACGGACGCGCAGGCAGAAGTGATCCTGCATTACGCGGTAGGCGAGGAAGAGTTTAAAGAAGAGGAAATGAAAGAAGTGTATGCCGGGATCTATGCAAGCCGCTTTATGCTGTTTTTCGGGGATTCCCTGCAGTACTATATCGAAGAGCGAAACGGAGAGCAGACAAGGATTACGGAGAGCGCGCAGATTACCAGACAGGACGTATACGGAGAGCAGGAAAAAGACAGTTATGAATTTTTAAACGCGATGCTTATGAACCTGACCCTGCAAAACTACGAGGAGTTAGAGCGGCTGGCGCTTGCGTATGAGAAGAAGAAAGAATTTACAGAAAAGAATTTCCGGGTGATCACCGGGCAGAGAGGTGAGGGCAGATGACGGAAGAAAAACTCTATATCGGCATGGACATCGGGAAAAACCATGTGCTGGTAAGTTGTTTTACCGAAGGAAACGGAGAGCCGGAAACCTTAAGTACGATCGCGGGCAGTGAGCAGTACCAGATCCCGATGGCGCTTTACAAAAAAAGAGGGATCGGACAGTGGTATTTTGGCAGGGAGGCATTCGAACGCCAGAATGCGGACGCAGGCGGCGGGACGCTCATACAGGATCTCTGGGAACAGACGAAGGCGGGCAGCGTGATACGGATCGAAGACGTGGATTACCGGGCGATGGATCTGTTGGCGGTATTTTTCCGGAAAGTGCTCATGCTTCCGAGAAGATATAAGGGGCAGATGAAGATTCATCTGCTGGGACTTACCGTGGAAGACCTGGACGCGGAAAAAGTAAAGATGCTGAAAGAGATCATGAAAAAACTGGGGATCCAGAAGGAACAGTTTTTTATGATGGATCACAGCGAGAGCTTTTACTATTACGCACTCAGTCAGAAAAAAGAACTCTGGCTGCATGATGTGGTTCTGTTTTCCGGTGAAAATGACAGGCTGTGGAGCTGTGTGCTTTCCAGAAATGAAAACACGACGCCACAGATCGTCACACTGCTCAAAAAAGAGTATGGGAGATTAAGCGGGGATCGTGACCTTGAATTTTCGGAATATATCAAAGAAGTGTTTCAGGGAAGGATCATATCCTGCAGTTATCTGGTCGGAGATGGTTTCGAGGGAGACTGGATGAAACAGTCTGTACGCATGCTGTGCAGTGGGAGACGGGCGTTTTTCGGTAAAAATCTGTATACAAAGGGCGTGTGCTATGCCGCCGGTGTGCGGGATGGATATTTCCACTGGCCGTTTGTGTATATCGGAGAGCATGAATTAAAGTATAATGTGAGCATAAAGGTTCGAACCGGAGAGGGGATCTCATTTTATTCGCTGCTTTCAGCCGGAGAAAGCTGTTTTGAGGCGGAAAAAGAATGTGAAGTGATCCTGGATGACGCGCCACGGGTTGATTTCTGGCTGCAGTATCCAGAGAGTGGAGAGGCGAAGGTGGAGACACTGGAACTGACGGATCTGCCGGAGTGTCCGGCAAAGACCACGCGTTTGCGGATCACGTTAAAGCCACTTTCGGATCAGAAAATACAGGTGAGTATCAAAGATCTCGGATTTGGAGAGATCCGGAAAAGCTCGGACAAGGTTTTTTTGTATACCCTGAAGATGTGAGGAAAACAGGATGGGAGAATTGATCTTATGCCGCGGAACGCTGGCGGCTGTGCCGTATTTTTTGGAAAGTATAGCGGTAAACATATATTCGCTGGAGGAACTGGCGTGGTGCATGGATCAGCACGCGGAACTGACAGGGATAGACATTTATAAAGAATCCTTTGCCGGCTGGGTAAAAGAGGAACTGGGGCTGGCAGATGAGGGACAGACGCTCTTTGATCTGCTTGCCGGGAAAAAGGATATGGCAGAGTTTACGGATACGGTTTTAAAAATGGTGTCGTATCTGGATGAGGAACAGAGAAGACGTGTCTTAGCCAGGATAAAAGCATATGAAGACAAAAGCCTGTTTGAGCAGGAAATTTTAAAAGCAGACAGGTTTCTTATGAGCGGAAAATATAAAAGCAGCATCCGGGCATATGAGCCGCTCACGGAGCATGTGCCGGAGAACCGGAGAGAAGAAGTGCTGCTTGGCAGAGTATGGCATAACATGGGAACGGCATACGCAAGGCTTTTCATGTTCGCGCGCGCCGGGGAATGTTATGAGAAAGCATATGCAAAAAATGAGGAGCAGGAATCCGCAGAAGCGGCGCTGCTCTCACGCGTATGTCTGGAGGAAGACTTTAAGAAAGAACCGCAGGATAAAAAGTTTTTAGAACAATGGCAGAAAATACAGGAAACAAAGAAAAACGGGGATGTCAGAGGCTATGAAGTTCTGTTGTTTGGGATGATGGAACAGTGGAAACAGGAGTACAGGAAGGCGGCAGAAGACAGATGAAACTATTTCGAAAGAGAAAAAAAGCAGAAAACGTAGAGATCAGGGAAAATGTGATAGCAGAAGAAATGCCGGAAGGCGGGGATCAGCCGGGAAACCGGATGCTGGATGAATGTGAGCAGATGATCGAGGCGGCAAAGGCATTGGAGGATACTAAGTCGGAGTACAAAGTGGTCACTTCCTATCTGAATGACATACAGCTGCTTGAGGATATGTCGGAGGAAGAGATGGCGGAGATCCGGCAGGCGGCGGAAAATGTAGTGGCACTCGGAAATACCAGAACCGAATACATGAAGACGGAAAAAAAGATCAACGATGCACAGTTCCGGCAGATGCAGCGGGAAGAAGACGAGATACCGGATGCGATCAGACGCCTGGAATCCAGCGAAGCATATCAGGCAGCCGTAACACGGGATATGCGGTATCTGGAATCGGAAAAAACGAAATGGGTGTACAATGCGGAAGCGTTGCGCGACGAGCAGAATTTCCTGCGAAAACTTTCCATTATCCTGTTTTCGGTGGCGGTTATCGTGTTTGCGGTACTTTTGGTACTGCAGTCGATCTTTGCGGTGAATACCCAGTGGATCTGGATGCTCTTTTTATTCGCGGCGGGTGTCTGCGCGTTTTTGATCTATCACCGGGAACAGAATAACGCGGAAGAGATCAGACAGTCTGACAGAAACAGAAATCACGCGATCACGCTGTTAAACAAGATGAAGATCAAATATGTCAATGCGACCAATGCGGTGGACTATGCCTGCGAGAAATATCATGTGAAAAATTCTTATGAATTTAACCAGATCTGGGAAGAATACAAAGAGGCGGTGGAAGAGAGGGAAAAATTCCAGCAGCTGAATGAAGAACTGGATTTTTACAACGCGAAATTACTGCGGGCACTGCGCAGCTATCGGCTTTATGATACAAAAGTCTGGCTGGATCAGGCAAAGGCGCTCGTAGATCCGAGAGAGATGGTGGAGATCAAGCATGATCTGATCGAACGCAGGCAGAAACTTCGTGCAAAAATAGAAAATGATACAAGATCCTTAAAGGATAAGCGCAAAAATACAGAGCGTATGCTGGTGGATTATCCGGGAGATACGGCGGATATCCGGGAAATCTTAAATTCCATCGACCGGCTCGGCGGCCTCTAGGATGCACAAAATCCCTTCTTTTTCATATGGTATAAAGAATGAAAAAGGAGGGATCTTTTTGTATGGAAAACGATAGTTGCAAAGACCAGGTTGTCGCGATGGCATATGTGCCGTGGCAGAATTTCTATAAGGTGTATGAGCCGGAAAAAGCACTGATGATCGGAACGATTTTTCCGGAACTGAATAAGCCGTTTCTCGGAAGGAGGATGGAAAGAAAATGAACCAGACCATGAACCGGAATCCGAACAGAGCAGGGAATGCGGCACAGATGAAAAGACAGCAGCTGTACGCGTACATTACAAAGATCAGCTTTGCGGTAAATGATATCACACTGTATCTGGATACACATCCGGAGGATACGGACGCGATCAGTTATTTCAATCATTATAAAAAACTGAGGGAAGAGGCGCTGCGCGAATACGCGAGATTGTACGGACCGCTCACGGTGGATCTCGCCACGCCGGAGTGTACCTTTGACTGGGCATCCATGCCGCTGCCATGGGAAGGAGGAGCTTGCTAATGTGGAATTATGAAAAGAGATTGCAGTATCCGGTAAAGATCACAAATCCAAACCCGAAGATCGCACAGTGTATCTTGAGTCAGTATGGAGGCCCAGACGGCGAAATGGGCGCGTCCATGCGTTACCTCTCCCAGAGATATTCCATGCCGTACCGCAAAGTTTCCGGTCTGCTGACCGATATAGGTACCGATGCAGCAGTACAAAAAAATCGGGAAAAAGAATGGTTGACGAATCGAATGCTGAGTTATACAATATCACATTGACAGAAGAAAAAGAAAAGAGATGCGATTATGAAATTCATGAAACAATTTGGAATTATTTTGGCAGTCACGTTCCTCGGAGAGGCGTTAAAGTATGTCATTCCGCTTCCGATCCCGGCAAGCATTTACGGTCTGGTTCTGATGCTGCTTGCGCTTTGCACCGGCATTTTAAAACTGGATCAGGTGAAGGAGGCAGCGACATTTCTGATCGAGATCATGCCGATGATGTTTATTCCGGCGGCCGTAGGGCTGATGGATTCCTGGGCACAGATCAAAGGGATCTGCGTACCGCTTATAGCGGTCACGTTGATCACAACAGTCGTTGTCATGGCGGTAACAGGACTTGTGACACAGTTTATCATACGAAAGGGAGGCAAGGCGGACGATGGACAAGATGCTTAGTACCTCTGTATTCTTCGGCGTGTTTGTAAGCATTGCCGGATATGAGATCGGACTTTTATTAAAGAGAAAATTCAACCTGGCGCTTTTCAATCCACTGCTGATTGCGATCGTGGTCGTGATGGTGATCCTTGCGGGAACCGGTGTGGATTATGAAAGTTATAACGAGGGCGCAAAATATTTGAGCTACCTGCTCACACCGGCTACGGTATGCCTTGCGGTACCGCTTTATCAGCAGCTTTCCATGTTAAAAAGTAACTATAAAGCAATCTGCGGCGGGATCGTTGCGGGCGTGCTCACCAGTATTTTGTCGGTGCTCGGGCTCTGCGTGATATGCGGGTTTGACCATCAGATGTATGTGACACTGCTCCCGAAGTCGATCACAACTGCGATCGGGATGGGCGTGTCGGAAGAGCTTGGCGGCCTTGTCACGGTTACCGTAGCAGTGATCATCATTACCGGTGTATTTGGAAATATCATCGGAGAGGCAGTGTTTAAGATTTTCCATATCAAGGAAGCGGTTGCAAAGGGTGTGGCACTCGGAACTTCGGCGCATGCGATCGGAACCGCCCGGGCGATGGAACTTGGAGAAGTAGAAGGAGCCATGAGCAGTCTTGCCATTGCGGTTGCGGGTCTTATCACGGTAATCGGCGCGTCTGTTTTTGCGAATCTGTATTAATTGGATAAGGAGAAGACTATGAAAAACTATGATACCGTAATTTTTGATCTGGACGGAACATTGCTTAATACCCTGGAAGATCTGACAGACAGTGTAAATTATGCGATGGACAAGTATGGGTTTCACACGCACACGATCGATGAAGTGCGCCGTTTTGTCGGAAACGGATTGAAAAAGCTGATGGAGCGTGCATTGCCGTCTGACGTGACAGACGAGCAGTTTCAGGCGGTGTTTACAGATTTCTGCGCACATTACGGAGAAAACTGCGCGAAGAAGACGTGTCCTTATGCGGGGATACCGGAGCTGCTCGATCAGTTAAACGCGCAGGGCATGAAGCTTGCCATTGTATCCAATAAAGGAGATTTCGCGGTGCAGCAGCTGCGGGATCTGTATTTTAAAGGAAAGATCGGGGTGGCGATCGGTGAAAAGACCGGGATCCGCCGGAAACCGGCACCGGATACGGCGTTTGAGGCGATGAAAAGACTCGGAAGCGACAGCGCGCACAGTGTCTATGTCGGAGACTCGGATGTGGACATTGAAACCGCAAAAAACGCGGGACTTTCCTGTATCAGCGTGACCTGGGGATTCCGTGACCGGGCATTTCTGGAAGCACACGGGGCAAAGTATTTTGCGGACACACCCAAAGATATCCTTGCTTTCTTAGAGCGTTAGAAAAAAGAAAACGGGGAATGAAGAAAAAAATGCGGCATACACTGATAAAAAACAGGTGAGAACCATGAAAGTTGCCGCATATTGCAGAGTTTCTACCGAGCTGGACGATCAGCAGAATTCCCTAAAAAACCAGCAGGAATATTTTGCGTCCTTTATTCAAAAAAAAGAAGAAGAAAACTGGAAATTTGCCGGGATCTACGCAGACGAGGGCATTTCCGGAACCAGCGTAAAAAAAAGAGAAGCTTTTCAGCAGATGATGGAAGACGCGAAAACGGGAAAGATAGATCTGATCTTAACGAAAGAGGTCAGCCGTTTTGCGCGAAATACCGTAGATACACTCATTGCCGTGCGCACACTGCGCACATTTGGCGTGGGTGTATTTTTTATTCTGGATCACATCGATACAAGAGAAAATGACGGAGAGATCCGGCTGACGCTTATGGCATCCATGGCACAGGAGGAGAGCCGAAAAATATCGCAGCGGGTGAAATGGGGGCAGAAACGCCAGATGGAGCGAGGAATCGTTTTCGGCAGAAGGCTGTTCGGGTATGAGCTGGATCACGGGGTATTAAGTGTTTGTGAGGCGGAAGCAGAGGTGGTGCAAAGGATCTACCGGAACTATGTAAAAGAAAAAAAGAAGACCGGAGAGATCGCCCGGGAATTAAACGCCGAGGGATATCTGACCGCACGAAAAAATCCATGGACGGATCTTGCGGTGAGCCGGATCCTAAAAAATGAAAAATATGTGGGAGATCTGGTGCAGAAAAAGACGTATACCGCGGATTATCTGACGCATGCAAAAAGAAAGAATGACGGGGCGGAGGAATTTGTCATACAAAAAGACCATCATCCCGCGATCATTTCAAGACAGCTTTTTTTGGAAGCGCAGGCGCGGTTATCCGAAAAGAAAAGAGCGCCGGAGGAGATGGAAAAATACCGGAACCGTTACTGGTGCAGTGGAAAGGTGAGGTGCGGATGCTGTGGCAGTACCTGCGTGAGCAGGGTGCGCAGACGGCGGGACGGAAGTATCTCCCAGAGCTGGCTCTGCGCGAATGTGGCAGAATACGGAAGAAAAAGATCGGGCTGTGCCGGAAAGCGCGTGGCGGATCCGGTGCTGTATCAGGGCTTTCTCGAGGCGGAAGAAAAAAGCGGTGCGCGTCTGGATGGCAGGAAAGATGCTGCGGGGTTAAAAAGTATCATCATCGGGGAAAATGATCTGCTCTACATGTTCTGGGACGGGAGGGTCTGGCGTACTGCACTGCAAAGGTAGGTACCGAAGAACTGGCGCATCTTGAGATCGTCGCTGCGATCGTGCATCAGCTTACAAGAAATCTTACGATGGATGAGATCAAGGCATCCGGGTTTGCGCCGTACTATACCGATCACACGGTAGGGATCTGGCCGCAGTCGGCGGGAGGAGTGCCGTTTAACGCAAACCAGTTCCAGTCGAGCGGCGATCCGATCACGGATCTGTTTGAAGATATGGCGGCGGAGCAGAAAGCGAGAAAGACGTATGACAATATTTTACGTCTGGTGAAAGATCCGGAGGTCTGCGATCCGATCCGCTTTTTAAGAGCAAGGGAGATCGTACACTTCCAGCGCTTCGGTGAGGGCTTAAATATGGTGAGAGAACATCTCGACAGCAAAAATTATTACGCGTTTAACCCGGCATTTGATAAAAATACGTTGTGAAAGAGAAAAAACTGGGGTAAAATAAAAGCATAAACTGCGAAAATACGAGGAGGAGAAGATGAGCGAGGAATTTATCACACTGACCATCGAAAAACAAAAGAATATCGCACTGATCGCGCATGATAATAAAAAAGCGGAACTGATCGACTGGTGCAACGAACACAAAGAGATTTTGAAAAAACATTTCTTATGCGGTACCGGAACGACCGCGCGCATGATCACGGATCAGACCGGACTGCCGGTCAAGGGCTACAACAGCGGCCCGCTCGGCGGAGACCAGCAGATCGGAGCAAAGATCGTGGAGGGAAAGGTAGATTTTGTCATATTCTTTTCCGACCCGCTGACAGCACAGCCGCATGACCCGGATGTGAAGGCGCTGCTGCGTATTGCGCAGGTATATGACATACCGATCGCAAATAACCGTTCTTCCGCGGATTTTATGATCCTTTCTTCTTTGATGGATGAATGTTATGAGAGAAAGGTCATCAATTTTAAAAAGAATATACAGGATCGTTCTAAGACGCTTTAATCAACGAAACGATGACGAGAAGGCTGCATTTCGAAAGGAGATGCAGCCTTTTTGAGCCTTTTTGATAAAATTTTTCAATTGACAAGAGGGAAAAGTGCAATTACACTAATTAAGATTAGAATTTACTAACGAGAAGCGATGGAAAAGAGGAAAAGATATGACATTGGATGAATTACCAATTGGAAAAGAAGCGGTGATCACAAAAGTGAGCGGAGAGGGCGCGCTGCGCTGCCGGTTCTTGGATATGGGACTGATCCCGAAGACAAAAGTAGTGGTACAGAAAGTGGCACCGATGGGAGATCCGATCGAACTGCATATCCGTGGATATGAACTGACGATACGGAAAGAGGATGCCGGAAAAATAGAAGTAGAGCCGGAGGAGAAGGAAGCATGATCTTAGCATTAGTAGGAAATCAGAACTGTGGAAAGACCACGCTTTTTAACCAGCTGACCGGTTCCAACCAGCATGTGGGAAATTTCCCGGGAGTTACCGTCGATCAGAAAATGGGAGAAGTCCGCTCCAAAAAGGGATGCCAGGTCGTGGATCTGCCGGGCATTTATTCCCTGCGTCCCTATACAAATGAGGAGATCGTGACCAGAGACTTTATCTTAAATGAAAAGCCGGATGGGATCATCAACATTGTGGACGCGACGAATATCGAGCGAAATCTCTATCTGACGCTGCAGCTTCTTGAGATGCATATCCCGATGGTGCTTGCGCTCAACATGATGGACGAGGTGCGTGGAAACGGCGGTTCTGTGGATGTAGAACAGATGGCGGTGGAACTGGGGATACCGGTCGTGCCGATCAGCGCGGTAAAAGATGAAGGTGTGGAAGATCTCATTGATACCGTTTACCGTGTGGCAAAGAAAAAGGAGATGCCGCGCGTGACGGATTTCTGTGAAAAAGGTGATGTACACCGCTGTATTCACGCGGTCTGTCACCAGGTGGAGGATCATGCGCAGAATAATGGCATGTCACCGCGTTTTGCGGCAGTCAAGATCATAGAGAACGATACCGATATCATAAAACGTCTGGAACTCAGTCAAAACGAGCTGGACATGATGGAGCACAGCATCGAGGAGATGGAGACAGACCATCATATGGACCGGAATGCGGCACTTGCGGATATGCGCTATACTTTTATTGAAAAAGTATGCGCGAAAACGGTAACAAAGTGTCAGGAGAGCAGAGAACATAAGCGCAGTGTGAAGATCGACCGCGTGCTGACGGACAAATATCTGGCGATCCCGATGTTTCTCGGGATCATGCTGCTCATCTTCTGGCTGACCTTCGGACTGATCGGACAGGGGCTCAGTGATCTGCTCAGTATTGGGATCGACCGTGTGACGGCGCTTGCGGATCATGCACTCACAGTTTACGGAATGAATCCGGTCGTACACAGTCTGGTCATCGACGGTGTGTTCGCCGGGGTCGGAAGCGTACTCAGTTTCCTGCCGATCATCGTGGTGTTGTTCTTTTTCCTGTCGATCTTAGAAGATTCGGGATACATGGCAAGAGTCGCGTTTGTGATGGATAAGCTGTTACGCAAGATCGGACTTTCCGGGCGCAGCTTTGTGCCGATGCTGATCGGATTTGGATGTACGGTTCCTGCGGTCATGTCAAGCCGGACGCTTTCTTCGGAGCGCGACCGGAAGATGACGATCATGCTGACACCGTATATCAGCTGTTCGGCTAAAATACCGATCTATGCCGTGTTTGCGGCGGCGTTTTTTGAAAAATATCAGGCGCTTGTCATGATGGGATTATATGTCGGCGGTATCGTAGTCGGTATCCTTGTGGCGTTATTATTTAATCACACGCTGTTTAAGGGAAATCCGGTTCCGTTTGTGATGGAACTTCCCAATTACCGTTTCCCGTCCGCAAAAAGCGTGCTGCTTCTGATGTGGGACAAGGCAAAAGATTTCATTCAGAGAGCATTTACGGTCATCTTTTTTGCAACGATCATCATCTGGTTTTTGCAGACATTCGATACCAGGCTCAATGTGGTGGCAGACAGCAGTGACAGCCTGCTTGCGCTGGTGGGAAAATGGATCGCTCCGGTGTTTGCTCCGCTTGGATTTGATGACTGGCGGGTTTCCACGTCGTTAATCTGCGGATTTACGGCAAAAGAGGCGGTCGTGAGCACAATGAGCGTGCTGACCGGAACGAGCATGGCAAATCTCGGTGCGGCGCTGGGCGGCATGTTCACTCCGCTTACGGCAGTGAGCTTTCTGGTATTTACGCTGTTATACACGCCGTGTGTGGCGGCGATCGCGGCGATCCGCCGGGAGATGGATTCTAGGCTTCAGAGTGTCGGAGTTGTGGTCATGCAGTGTGTGGCAGCCTGGATCGTGGCATTTATCGTATATCGGGCAGGAGGGATCTTTTTATGAATCTGATCGATGGACTTGTGCTGCTTTTTCTTTTCCTCTGGGGAATATTGGCAGCGCGCGCTTCCTGGAAGAAAAAAAGAAGCGGAAAGTGTGCCGGATGCAGTGGAAACTGCGGATCCTGCGGGCGATAAAGGTATTTTTTTGAAAACATATGGGAATGTTCTTGTATTAGAGGAACTTCTATGTTAGAGTAAATTCAGATAATAACGTTAAAATATTAACGATAACCGAAAAAACAGGAGGAGTACATATCATGAGAGGAATACGAACAGCCGTATCCGATTTAAGAAAACAGATTTTTACCGAAGTTGCAAAAGTTGCATGCAACGATGAGGCAAATCTCAATGACGCGGTGGAAGCAATTCCATATACCGTATGTCCGGGAGATGTTCCGCGCTACCGTGAAAGCATTTACCGTGAGCGTACGATCGCGGCAGAAAAAGTAAGACTGGCAATGGGTATGTCATTAAGACCGGCAGACCGTCCGGTGCATGTCACCAGCGGACTGGAAGAAAGCAATATTTCCGAGAAATATTACGAGCCGCCGCTTATGCAGGTCATTCCGTCCGCATGTAATATGTGTGAAGAGAAAAAATACGAAGTATCCAACATGTGCCAGGGATGTATCGCGCATCCGTGTACCGAAGTCTGTCCGAAGGGTGCAATCACACGGGTGAATGGTAAATCCTATATCGATCAGTCCAAGTGTATCAAATGCGGAAAATGTAAGGCAGCCTGTCCGTATGACGCGATCGCAAAGAAAGTAAGACCGTGTTCCGTGGCATGTGGTGTTGGCGCGATCTCTACCGATGAGCTCGGACGCGCGAAGATCGATCCGAACAAATGCGTGGCATGTGGCCAGTGTATGGTAAGCTGCCCGTTTGGCGCGATCGGAGATAAATCACAGATCTTCCAGCTGCTCCGCTGCATGAAAGAAGGCGGAAAAGTAGTTGCGGAAATCGCGCCGGCGTATGTCGGACAGTTCGGACCGAACGCGTCTCCGGAAAATGTGAAGGAAGCATTACTGGAACTTGGATTTACCGATGTGCGTGAAGTTGCATATGGCGCGGATATCGGAGCTGTTGCAGAGGCAAAGCATTATGCTGAGCATGTAGCGACCGGTGAACTGCCGTTTTTACTTACCTCCTGTTGTCCGGCATGGTCCATGCTGGCGAAAAAACAGTTCCCGGATCTGATCGGTTCCGTATCCCAGGAGCTGACCCCGATGGTCGCAACCGCGCGAAGTATCAAGAAAGAAAATCCGGATGTGAAAGTCGTATTTATCGGACCTTGTGCGGCTAAGAAGCTGGAAGCCAGCCGTTCTTCCGTGCGCAGCGACGTTGATTTTGTCATCACGTTTGAAGAGCTTGACGCGATGTTCGCCGCAAAGGGTATCGACCCGAACACAGTGGAAGGAACAGAAGGACTTCATGACGCGACAGCAGCCGGACGTGGATATGCCTGCGCAGGCGGTGTCGCTGGAGCGATCGAGCAGTGTATCCATGAGTATTATCCGGGTGTTGAGGTCAAGATCGAACATGCGGACGGACTTGCGGAATGTAAGAAAGCGCTCATGCTTGCAAAAGCAGGAAAGAAAGATGGCTGTATGATCGAAGGAATGGGATGCCCGGGCGGCTGTATTGCAGGAGCGGGAACCATCCTTGCACTCAATAAGGCACAGCAGGAAGTAAAGAAGATCCAGGAAGGATCAGAACAGAAAATCCCACCGAAGGAACTGGCAGATATCGAACTGCTCTAAAGCGGGATAAAAAGAAAGAGGAACTGTAAAATGAGTAAAGTCAGAACAAGATTTGCACCAAGCCCTACGGGACGGATGCACGTTGGAAATTTAAGAACAGCTTTGTATGCGTATCTGATCGCGAAGCATGAAGGCGGAGATTTTATTTTAAGAATCGAAGATACCGATCAGGAACGTTATGTGGAAGGCGCGGTTGAGATCATTTACCGCACCCTGGAAAAGACCGGTCTTGTGCATGATGAGGGACCGGATAAAGACGGAGGCGTGGGACCGTATGTCCAGAGCGAACGTCAGGCAAAAGGGATTTATCTGGAATATGCCAAAAAGCTGATTGAAAAAGGAGAAGCATATTACTGCTTTTGCGATAAAGAGCGTCTGGAAGGCTTAAAACAGACCGTTGCGGGAAAAGAGATCTCCGTGTACGACAAACACTGTCTGTCATTAAGCAAAGAAGAGGTAGAGGCAAATCTTGCAGCTGGCAAACCGTATGTCATCCGCCAGAATAATCCGAGAACCGGAACAACAACATTCCACGATGACATCTATGGAGATATCACGGTAGATAACTCGGAACTCGACGATATGATCCTGATCAAATCAGACGGATATCCGACTTACAACTTCGCGAATGTTGTGGACGATCACCTGATGGGGATCACCCATGTAGTGCGCGGAAACGAGTACCTTTCCTCTTCACCGAAATACAACCGTCTCTATGAGGCGTTTGGCTGGGAAGTACCGGAATATATCCACTGCCCGTTGATTACCAATGAAGAGCACCAGAAGTTAAGCAAGCGCTGTGGTCATGCGTCATACGAAGATCTGATCGATCAGGGATTTCTGACGGAAGCCGTAGTAAACTTTGTTGCGCTGCTTGGCTGGAGCCCGTCAGACAACCGTGAGATCATGTCACTGTCTGAACTGGTAGAAGCGTTTGATTATCATCATATCAACAAATCACCGGCAGTTTTTGATTACACAAAGCTTAAATGGATGAACGGAGAATACATCAAAGCGATGGATTTTGACCGTTTTTACCAGATGGCAGAGCCGTATATCAAAGAAGTGGTGACCAAAGATTATGACTTAAAGAAGATCGCGACCCTTGTAAAGACCAGGATCGAGATTTTCCCGGACATCAAAGACCACATTGATTTCTTTGAGCAGTTACCGGAATATGATATCGCGATGTATACGCATAAGAAGATGAAGACCAATGCGGAGACATCCTTAGAAGTGCTTAGAGAGATCCTTCCGAGACTCGAGGCACAGGAAGATTACAGTAACGATGCGCTCTATGCGATGTTGTGTGATTATGTGGCAGAAAAGGGCTGCAAGAACGGATATGTGATGTGGCCGATCCGTACAGCGGTATCCGGAAAACAGATGACACCGGGTGGCGCGACAGAGATCATGGAGATCCTCGGAAAAGAGGAATCCCTTGCCCGTATCAGAAAAGGAATTGAATTATTAAGCAAATAAGAGCATAAAGAAAGAGAGTGAAGATATTATATTTTCACTCTTTTTTTGACAGGGAGTAAGAAGTGGAGTTCAGCAGATCACAGACAGAGGCAATCGAACATAAGGATGGACCGGCACTCATACTGGCGGGGCCGGGAAGCGGAAAGACAGCGGTGATCACCGAGCGTACCAGCCGGTTGATCACCGAACATGGCGTGGATCCGTCCCGGATACTGGTCATTACATTTACGCGGGCAGCCGCAAGAGAAATGGAAGAGCGGTTCGTCCGGCGGATGGGGAAAAAATATCCGGTGACGTTTGGAACGTTTCATGCGGTATTTTTTACGGTCCTCAAATACGCCTATCATTTTCATGCGGGAAATATCATAAAAGAAGATGTTAAATACCAGTATATGCGGGAGATCGTTGCACATATGGGATTGGAGTACAATGACGAGGCGGAGTTTTTATCGTCTTTGTTCGGTGAGATCAGTATGGTGAAAAATGCCGGAGTGGCACTTGAAAATTATTATTCTTCCAATCTTCCCGAGCATGTGTTCCGCAAGATTTACCGTGCATATGATGAAAAATTAAGACGCAACCGGCTGCTCGATTTTGATGATATGTTAGTCTACACTTACGAGCTCTTCTCAGAGCGCAAGGACATCCTTTCGGCCTGGCAGAAAAAGTACCGTTATATTCTGATCGATGAATTCCAGGACATCAACAAGCTTCAGTTTGACATCATGAAAATGCTTGCGCTTCCCGAAAACAATCTCTTTGTGGTCGGGGATGACGATCAGTCGATCTATCGTTTCCGCGGGGCGAGACCGGAGATCATGCTGCATTTTGACAAAGATTATCCGAACGCGAAAAAAATCGTACTGAAAGAAAATTACCGTTCCACAGCGAATATCGTGGATGCGTCCCTGCGCCTGATCGGACATAATACAGAGCGCTTCCAAAAGGAGATCCACGCGGCGGGAAGCAGCGACGCGGCGGTGGAATTTGCGGTATTTGAAGACCAGAGAGCGGAAAACAGAAAGATCATAGAAGAGATCAGGGACCATGTGGAAGGCAGTGGAATGTATTCGGATATCGCGATACTGTTCCGCACCAATACGCAGCCGAGACTTTTGATGGAACAGCTGATGGATTATGATATTCCGTTTGTCACAAGGGACAATATCCCCAATCTCTATGAGCACTGGATCGCGAAGGATATCTTTGCCTACATTTACATGGCGCAGGGAAGCCGCACCAGAAAGAACTTTTTGCAGATCATGAACCGGCCAAAGCGTTATATCAGCAGGGAAAATGTGGATGAGGAGGAGATTGCGTTCGAGGTGTTACTCGATATCTACCGCGATAAGCCATGGATCGCCGAGCGGATCGAAAAAATGGAGTATGACCTAAAAGTGATCGGGCGGATCACACCGTTTGCGGCGATCAATTACATACGGCAGAGCGTCGGCTATGATGACTTTTGCAGGGAATACGCGGATTATCGCAGGATCAGCGAGGAAGAACTGCTTGAAAAGTTAGATGAACTGCAGGAGGGTGCCAAGGGCTACCGTGACTTTGATGAATGGTTTACCCATATTGAGGAATATACCGAAGAATTAAAGCGTCAGAGTGAGAAACAGCGTAAAAATAAAAACGGGGTGCTGCTTGCGACACTGCACAGCGCCAAGGGCCTTGAGTTTCAAAAGGTTTATATCGTGGATGTCAATGAGGGAGTCATGCCATACAAAAAGGCCGTGTTAGAAGCGGATATCGAAGAAGAAAGGCGCATGTTCTACGTTGGTATCACACGCGCCAGAGAAAAGCTGAAGCTCTGTTCCGTGAAAAAGTTAAACAATCACGAGACAGAGATCTCCAGATTTATCCGGGAAATGAACGAAACGGAGGATTAATCCATCTCGTCAAATTCCTCTTCATCTAAAAGTTCATCAAAACGGTCAGCGACGATCTCGTATTCTTCATCATCGGTGATATTGTCCAGGGAAGGATTGCCGTCTTCATCTTCAAAATAGCGGTAGATGTAGACCTTTCCCTCGGCATTGTCCGCACCGTTTTCATCGAGCGGAAGCAGTGCGATATAATCCTGGTCAGCTGCTTCAAAGATCGTGAGAATGCGGCATTCGACTTCGGAATCGTCATCCAGGCTAAGTGTTACGAACATATCTTCATCATCATTGGAATTTTCCTGTTTTCCCATATCAGTACCTCTTTTCTGTGATAAATTGCTGATGCAGTATCATTCTATCAGTTCTGTGCCCGCTTCGCAACCGGCACCGGAAAAATATCAGAATTTTTCTATACAAATAAAATAAAAACAGGTATAATAAAATACAAATGTGCAACAGAGGAAAAAACAGATGAAGTATGAGATAAAGGAAGGAAATTATGCGGCAATGGGAGTGACCAGACAGGGAAGAGATCTGGTATTTACGTTTGCCGCGAAACAAAATCAGACATGTGCTGTGCTGCTTTATGACAGGGAGAGCGGCAAAAAACAGTTTAGGATCGAGCTGCCCGTGGAGTTTCAGGCAGGTTTCCTTCGTTCTGTCTGCATACGGAATATAGATTACCGCAAATTTGATTACAATTATGAGATCGATGGGGAAGTCGTGACAGATCCCTATGCCAGAAGGATCGTGGGCAGGGAGCACTGGTGCGACAAGGCGCGGCAGGGGAAAAATGTGCTGCGTGGAGGATTTGATTTTTCCGTCTTTCATTGGAAGGAACAGCGGCCAAAGGTCAAAAAAGAGGACATGTTCCTCTATAAGCTGCATGTGCGTGGATTTACGATGGACACGTCGGCGGCAAACCGGGGAACCTTTGCGGCACTGCAAAAGAAGATCCCGTACCTGCGTGATCTGGGAGTGACATCGGTCGAACTGATGCCGGTCTATGAATTTGAGGAGATCGAGCAGAAAACGAAGGACAAGCTGCCGGATTATGTGACATGGAAGAAAAAAGCAAAAGAAAAGAAGGCGGAAACGCGGGTGAATTTCTGGGGCTATACCAGAGGAAACTATTTTGCGCCCAAAGCATCGTTTGCGGCTTCGGATCATGCGGCTGTGGAGTTGAAAAGACTGATCCAGGCGCTTCATAACCAGGGGATGGAGTGCATTCTTGAGATGTTTTTCCCGGCGGGAGTTCCGGCGGCTGAGATCATCGACGCATTGCATTACTGGGTACTTGAGTACCATGTGGACGGATTTCATTTGCAGGGAGAAAATCTGCCGGTACAGGTGATCGCGGAGGATCTGCTGCTTCATGCGACCAAGATCTTTTATGTGTGGTTTGAAGAGGCGGTTGTCGCAAAAGAGGACGCGGACAGCCATTTGTACTTTTACAATGATGAATTTGAATATCCGATCCGCCGCATGCTCTGCGGCAGGGATGCCAGCCTGTATGAGTTTGTCAATCAGATGCGCAAACAGCAGGAGCGCGCTTCGTATGTGAATTATATCTGTGACAATAATGGATTTACGCTGGCAGATCTTTTTTCATACAGTGAAAAGCACAATGAGAAAAACGGAGAGAAAAACACGGACGGAAGCAGCTGGAATTACAGCTGTAATTGCGGCGCGGAAGGGGAGACGAACCGGAAATACATTAAAAACCAGCGCAAACGGCTGGCAAAGAACGCCATAGCGGCTGTCTTTCTTGCGCAGGGAATCCCGCTTCTGTTTTCCGGGGATGAATTTGGAAATTCACAGGAAGGCAACAATAACGCGTACTGTCAGGATAATGCGATCGGGTGGATCAACTGGAAAGAAAAAGGAAGAAACAGGGAGCTTTTGGAGTTTACCAGAGCGGTGATCCGTTTCCGGAAGGAGCATCCGGTGTTTAGGAGCCCGGAACCGATGCAGATGTGCGATTATAAGGGGATCGGACTGCCGGATCTTTCCTATCACGGCGAAGAAGCATGGATGGCGGGCTTTGATCCGGGCAGACAGGTGGTAGGCCTGCTCTACGGCGGTGGCTACGCGCTGCGGGACGATGCCACGGAGGATGACGATATCTATATCGCGTTTAATTTCCATGTGACGGAGAAAAAACTGGCGCTCCCGAAGACGGAGAAGATGAAGGGCTGGTATCGCGTGATCGATACCGCAAGAGAAAAGGACGCGGTTTTGAATAACGGCGTGGAAATAGAGCAGAAACAGGCTGTGATCGCGCCGCAGTCTGTTGCGGTCTTTGTTGGAAAGAGGTAGGGAATGAAAGCGTGGAAACATTTTTGTACGATTACACATCATAAATATCTGGTCATGAAAGGATGTTTTCGTGTCGGGTTGTACCGGCAGGGGCTTTTGCATGATCTTTCCAAATACTCGCCGACGGAATTTCTGGTCGGCTGCAGATACTATCAGGGAAACCGGAGCCCGAATAACGCGGAACGCGAGGTGAAGGGCTATTCCTCGGCGTGGCTTCACCACAAGGGAAGAAACAAGCACCATATGGAGTACTGGATCGACTATGGGGTGCCGGATAAAGAGGGACCGCATAAAGGCGAAAATAAAGGGCTTGAGGGGATGAAGATGCCGATCAATTATGTGGTGGAGATGTTTATCGACCGAGTTGCGGCGTCCAAAAATTATCAGAAAGAGAAATATATAGACCGCAGTGCCCTGGAATACTATGAACAGGGCAAAAAATGCCACATTCTGCATCCTGACACGCAGAGGCTTTTGGAACTGCTGCTTCATATGTTGGCAGAAGAGGGCGAGGATAAGACATTCGCGTTTATCAAAAACGAAGTCTTAAAAGGGAAAATATCCTATTGACAGAAATCAGAATAAAAACTATAAATAAAGGAAAGACAGAAAGAAGGAACGAGATATGGTAAAAGACAAAAAGATCCTGTACAGCGGTATGCAGGCGACAGGAACACTGACACTTGGAAATTATCTGGGGGCTTTAAAGAACTGGCTGAACTGGGATCAGGAATATGAGTGCTTTTACGGCGTTATGGATCTGCATTCCCTGACCGTACGTCAGGAACCGGCGGAGTTTCGGAAAAATGCGAGAAATCTGTATGCGCTTTATGTAGCGGCGGGGCTGGATCCGAAAAAGAACTGCCTCTATTACCAGTCACATGTCTCCGCACACGCGGAACTCGGCTGGATCCTGGACTGCTTTACCTATATGGGTGAGCTGAACCGCATGACCCAGTTTAAGGATAAAGCCGCAAAACACGCGGATAATATCAATGCGGGACTCTACACATATCCGGTTCTTATGGCAGCGGATATTTTGCTGTATCAGACAGACCTGGTTCCGGTTGGCGTGGATCAGAAGCAGCATCTTGAGATCTGCAGGGATATTGCGGAACGTTTCAACAATATCTACGGAGAAGTATTTACCATACCGGAGGCATATATCCCGAAGGCCGGCGCAAAGATCATGAGCCTTCAGGAGCCGGAAAAGAAAATGTCCAAATCAGATGAAAATGTCAATGCGACCATCCGGCTTCTCGATGATACCGATACGATCATCCGCAAATTCAAGCGCGCGGTGACAGATTCCGGCAGTGAAGTCCGTTATTCGGAAGAAAAACCGGGCGTCAGCAATCTGATGAGCATCTATGGCTGTGTGACCGGAAAGACCATGGAAGAGATCGAAAGAGAATTTGACGGAAAAGGATATGGAGATTTCAAACTTGCAGTAGGAGAGGCCGTTGCGGATGAGTTAAGACCGCTTCAGGAGCGTTATAAACAGCTGATCGCGGATAAGGCTTATATCGAGTCCTGCATTAAGGAAAACGACGAGAAGGCAAGTTATTTCGCGAATAAGACACTGCGCAAGGTACAAAAAAAGATCGGACTGACAGAAAGGATCCGTTAGTCCGCTGGAAATTTTACACCAGGAAAGAGTGCCTGCATATCAGGGGGAAGAGGAGCCGTAAAAACAAGCGGCTCCTTTTTGATTGGATGAAGGAAAGAAAGCCGGGCTGCATGCAGTGCCTGACGGTCGATCTGGCGGAAATCAGGGTGATAGAGAAAATCTCCGATCAGTGGATGCCCGATGTATTTCATATGGACACGGATCTGATGTGTGCGTCCGGTCTCTAACGTAAGCAAAACGAGGGAAAGCCCGTTTCTTTCCGCAAGCCGCCGAAAATGCGTGACCGCACGCTCCCCGGATGAAAAATTTACTTCTCTTTCGATCACGGAACTGTCTTTGCGCGCAATCGGAGCGTCGATCGTGCCGGATTCCGGAGTGATGCCGGAAACAATGGCGAGATAACTCCGGTGGATCTGGCGTGTGCGGATCGCGGAAGAAAGAAGCGCACTGCTGAGCGCGTTTTTTGCAATGACCGTAAGCCCGGTCGTGTCCCGGTCGAGACGGTTGAGACAGCGGAATGTAAAAGGAATGCCCTGTTTTTGGTAATACATGAGAACCGCGTTTGCGAGTGTGTTGTCATAATTGTCCATAGACGGATGCGTCGGCATGCCGGAGGGCTTGTTTACGACAAGGATATCTTCGTCCTCGTAGAGGATTGTAAGCGGAAGATCCACGGGGAGAATGCCGTCGGAGCCGGTATTTTCAGTTAAAGATACCAAAATGGTGTCCCCGGTATGTAAGATGTCCTGAAAATAAAGCCAGATCCCGTCGCGCAGGATACTGTTTTTCGTTTTTTTCAGATCGATCAGGATATGACGCGAAAACCCCTGTTCTTTTAGAAACGTGGCGACTGTTTTGTTGTTATCCTCTGCCGTGATCTGATAGGAAAGTGTCCGGTTCATCCAATGCCTCCTGGTGGTGTTATTGCTGTTATTATAACCTGCGGACGGGCAAAATAAAATAGGGAAAGGCACTTTATCGTTTCAATTTCATAAAATGTAGTAAATCAGCTTTGAGGTGCTTTTTTTGAAAACTTTTTTATCTCCATTGAATGCGAAAGAAGAAGCGGAATGTCTGAGCAAAATGAAAGAAGGCAGCCTTGAGGCGAAAAATACGCTGATCGAACGGAATATGCGGCTGGTCGCTCATGTGTCGAAAAAGTATCAGAATACCGGAGAAGATCCGGAGGACCTTATATCCATCGGGACGATCGGGCTGATCAAGGCGGTGACCACGTTTGACGCGGAAAGAGGGAGCCGTCTTGCAACCTATGCGGCGCGCTGTATCGACAATGAACTGTTAATGTATCTTCGCGCGAAACGAAAGGTGTCGCGCGAAATCTCACTCTATGAGCCGATCGGAACGGATAAAGAGGGAAATCAGATCTCGCTTTTGGATATTGTCGAGAGTGATGAGCCGGATATCCTTGAAAAGATCGAACTGCATAAGAATGTGGAAAAGATTTACCGGAAACTGCCGGAGGTACTGAACGAACGGGAAAAAGAGATCATTATCCTGCGTTATGGACTGTATAACAAAAAGGTGCAGACGCAGCGTGAGATCGCAAACCGGATCGGCATTTCCAGATCCTATGTCAGCCGGATCGAGAAGCATGCGCTGGAAAAACTAAAAAAAAGCTTAAATGAGGAATAAAACTATTTGAAAAAGATGGAAATCATGTTATGATGATTCCATCTTTTTTATCTTTATGACAGAGAGACTGTCATCTGATCAGAGTCAGAAGCCGGATCGGCAGCAGAATTCAAACAAAAAACAAAATCAAAAAGGAGGAGTAGATTGTACAGTATTGTATCTACAGCGATCGTGCATGGGATCGACAGTATCCCGGTGCAGGTTGAGGCGGACGTGAGTAACGGGATGCCTTATTTTGAAATGGTTGGTTTTCTTGGCGCGGAAGTCAAGGAGGCCAAGGAGCGTGTGCGCACGGCACTGCGAAATGCCGGATATCTACTGCCGGCAAAGCGTATCACGGTAAATCTTTCGCCGGCGGGCGTCCGGAAATCCGGATCAGCCTTTGATCTTCCGATCACAGTAGCGCTGATGGCGGCGCTTGAGATCGTTCCAAAAGAGAATATGGCGGACATCCTTGTGGTCGGGGAAATTGGTTTAAACGGACAGGTACAGCCGGTGCGGGGGATCCTGCCCGCAATATTCGGCGCGGCGGAACGCGGATTTTTAAAATGCATGGTTCCGGCGGGAAATTACAGGGAGGCGTGTGTGGTACCGGGAATTGAGATCATACCGGTGAGCAGTCTTTTTTCTGTTATTTCCTATTTTAAAACAAAGAAAACGGAAGATGCCGAAAAGAAAACGGAGGAAAGCGGGAAATGCGCGTTCAAAGCGGAACAGCCGGATTTTGCGGAGCTCCATGGACAGGGAATGCTAAAGCGGGCCTGTGAGGTGGCAGTGGCGGGCATGCATAATCTTCTGATGGTCGGGCCTCCGGGAACCGGAAAAACCATGGCGGCAAAGCGGATCCCGTCGATCCTGCCGCCGATGAGCAGGAAGGAGCAGATCGAGCTGTCAAAAATATACAGTGTCTGCGGGCTGTTTGAGGAGCGGGGAGATCTTTTGGATATACGCCCGTTTCGCGCGCCGCACCATACGGTGACGCCACAGGGACTTTCCGGTGGCGGGCGCATCCCGAAGCCGGGAGAGATCAGTCTTGCGCATCATGGGGTGCTGTTTTTGGACGAACTGACCGAATTTCGAAAAGAGGCATTAGAAGCGCTGCGCCAGCCAATGGAAGAAAGACAGGTGCAGCTCGTACGGACGGGAGGAAACTATCGGTATCCGGCGGATTTTATGCTGGTTGCCGCGATGAATCCGTGCGCCTGTGGAAATTATCCGGACAGGCAGAAGTGTTCCTGCAGCCGGCGGGAGATTGCACGCTATCTCGGACGTGTCAGCAAACCGCTGATCGACCGTATGGATCTGTGCGTCTGGGTAACGAGATTATCCTATGAGGAAGTGACCGGAGCAGGGAAAAAAGAGGAGTGCTCCGAAAATATACGAAAACGTGTGGAAGCGGCATGGCAGATACAAAGAGAACGTTACCGGGAAGGCGGATTTTTGCATAACAGTGAGATACCGGCGGGGCAGCTGGAAGCGTACTGCATGCTGGATAGGAAAAAGAAGCAGTACTTAAAGCAGATCTATACGAGCCTGGATCTGAGCGCAAGGGCATATCATAAGCTGCTAAAAGTGGCACGCACCATAGCGGATCTGGAGGAAAGTAAGGAAGTTGAGCTGCGGCATCTGAATGAAGCGGTCTGCTATCGGAATCCGGAGCCGAAATTCTGGGAGCAGGCATAAAAGGGGGAAATAAAATGACGGATAAAAGGTACGATTACTGGCTGAACCGGCTTCCGGGCATCGGAGTGCAGAAACGGAGCATACTGCTTGCGGACGGAAGGAGCGCCAAAGACATTTTTGAAATGAGAGAAGAGGAACTGCTTGAGATCCCGTTTCTGATGAAACAGGATGTAAAGCGGATCGCAGCGGATCGAAATACTTATGATCTGAAGCTTTCTTATGAGAAATTAAAAAGCGCAGGGGTGGACTTTATTACAAAGGAAGAAAAAATATTTCCGGCACGCCTTGGAAATATCGAGGGCGCGCCGGACGCTCTCTATGTAAAAGGGCGGCTCCCGGTGGAAAATGTGCTTTCTGTGGCGATTGTAGGGGCGAGATGCTGTTCGGAATACGGCAGGGCATTTGCGGGTGAGATCGCGGAGGCTCTGGCGGCAGAGGGCGTTATCATTTTAAGCGGAATGGCAAGAGGCGTGGATTCTGCGGGACATGCGGGCGCACTGCGCACAGGCGGAGAGACTTATGCGGTACTTGGCTGCGGTGTGGATGTGTGCTATCCGCCGGAAAACGCAGGGCTGTATGAAGAGATACAAAATGCGGGCGGGCTCATCTCGGAATATGCGCCGGGAACGCCGCCGTTTGGCGCGTTTTTTCCCGCAAGGAACCGGATCCTCAGCGGAATGAGTGACATTGTGGTTGTGATCGAGGCAAGGGAGCGGAGCGGCTCCTTGATCACGGCGGATTTTGCAATGGAACAGGGCAAGGATGTTTACGCGCTTCCGGGCAGAGTGACAGACCGTCTTTCGGGCGGATGCAACCGTCTGATCAAGCAGGGTGCAGGGCTTGTTTTGTCGGTGGAAGATTTCTTAAAAGATCTTCAGATCGAAGCGAAAAGCAGGAGAAAAGTCGAAAACTTTAAGAAAAATTTACTTGAAAAACCGGAGATGGTGGTGTATAGTGGTCTAGATTTCGAACCGAGGAGTTTGGATGAGATTATGAAAAGAACAGGGATGATGCTTTCTGAGGTCAGCGGGGCTTTGATCGGGCTGCAGCAGAAAGGGAAAATAAAGGAAGTTTTTAAAAATTATTATGTCCGTTCTTGAAAAAGAGCTGTGAAGGAGTAAAAAAATGGCAAAGTATCTTGTGATTGTGGAATCACCTGCGAAAGTAAAGACGATAAAAAAATTTCTGGGAAAAAATTATGAAGTAATGGCTTCCAACGGACATGTTCGTGATCTGCCGAAGAGTCAGCTCGGTATAGATGTGGAACACGATTATGAACCAAAATATATCACGATCCGGGGAAAGGGCGAAATTCTCGCAAAACTGAGAAAGGAAGCAAAAAAAGCAGATAAAGTATACCTCGCAACCGATCCCGACCGCGAGGGAGAGGCGATATCCTGGCATCTGTCCAAGGCGCTGAAGCTGGAAGACAAAAAGATGTACCGTATCAGTTTTAACGAGATCACGCAGAGCGCGGTGAAGGCATCCTTAAAACAGGCGCGGGAGATCGATATGGATCTTGTGGATGCGCAGCAGGCGCGCAGAATGCTGGACCGTATGGTGGGCTACCGTATCAGCCCGCTGCTATGGGCAAAGGTAAAACGTGGACTCAGCGCAGGAAGAGTACAGTCCGTTGCGCTTCGTATCATCTGTGACAGGGAAGATGAGATCAGCGCGTTCATACCGGAAGAGTACTGGAGCCTGGATGTCATGCTCGGCATCAAAGGGGAGAAAAAGCCGCTTGTGGCGAAATTTACCGGTAACGCAAAAGGCAAGATGACGATCTCCTCCAGAGAACAGATGGATGCGGTCATGGATCAGTTAAAGCAGGAGAAGTACCAGGTGCTTGAGGTGAAAAAGGGAGAGCGTGTGAAGAAAGCACCGCTTCCGTTTATCACAAGTACCCTGCAGCAGGAAGCGTCCAAGGTACTTAATTTTTCCACGCAGAAGACCATGCGCCTTGCGCAGCAGCTTTACGAAGGAATTGACTTAAAAGGAGCCGGTACCGTCGGTCTTATCACTTACCTGAGAACAGACTCGACCCGTATCTCAGAAGAAGCGGACGCGGCAGCAAGAGATTATATTGGAACTACATACGGAGCAGAATATGTGGCAAAGACGGTTGCGGCAAAAAAGAGCAACGCAAAGATCCAGGACGCGCATGAGGCGATACGTCCTTCTGACATTACGAGAACGCCGCAGGCAATGAAGGAATCGCTCTCCAGAGATCAGTTCCGTCTGTATCAGCTGATCTGGAACCGCTTTACCGCGAGCCGCATGAAAGAGGCTGTGTATGAGACGACTTCCGTAAAGATCGGGGCAGGGGAGTACCGTTTTTCGGTATCCGCGTCCAAGATCGCATTCGATGGTTTTATGTCGGTATACACCAATGATGAGGATGAAAAAGCGGAGAGCAATGTGCTCTTAAAATCGATCGACAAGGATACAAAGCTTACCTTCCAGGAATTTGACGAAAAACAGCACTTTACCCAGCCGCCGGCGCATTATACAGAGGCATCACTGGTAAAAGCACTGGAAGAACTTGGGATCGGACGTCCGAGTACCTACTCACCGACGATCACCACGATCCTTGCGAGACGTTATATTGTAAAAGAAAATAAAAATCTGTATGTGACAGAGCTCGGTGAGGCGGTAAACAACATTATGAAGGATTCGTTCCCGAGCATTGTGGATGAGCATTTTACGGCAAATCTGGAATCCCTGCTCGATATGGTGGAGGAAGGAAAGGTAAGCTGGAAGACAGTGGTGAGCAACTTCTACCCGGATCTTGCGGAAGCGGTTGCGATCGCGGAGAAAAATCTGGAAAAAGTGCAGATCGCGGATGAAGTGACCGATGTGATCTGTGAGGAGTGCGGCCGCAATATGGTGGTAAAATACGGACCGCATGGAAAATTCCTTGCGTGCCCGGGCTTCCCGGAGTGCCGTAACACCAAGCCGTATCTTGAGAAGATCGGAGTACCGTGCCCGCTCTGCGGCAAAGAAGTCGTGTTAAAGAAGACCAAAAAAGGCAGAAAATACTATGGCTGCGAGAACAATCCGGAATGCGGATTCATGTCATGGCAGCGTCCTTCCGTAAAGAAATGCCCGAAGTGCGGCGGCTATATGGTAGAAAAGGGAAGCAAGCTGGTCTGCGCGGATGAACAGTGCGGCTATGTCGAAGAAAAAAAGAAAACCGACGAAAAAGAGAAATAAATTGACAGAATAATCTGCTATATATTGAATATTGAGAGCAAACGTGCTAAACTGTGAGACAGCGGAACTGCCGACTGGACAGGAGGACGAAGATGAGCGTACAATTATTGGATAAAACAAGAAAGATCAATAAACTTTTGCATAATAATCATTCTTCCAAAGTGGTATTCAATGATATATGCAGGGTTATGACGGATATTCTGGATGCGGATGTCATGGTTATCAGTAAAAAGGGAAAGGTGCTCGGCATGAGCACGGACACCAGTATCCCGAAGATATCGGAACTGATCACGGATGAGGTCGGGGGATTTATCGATGGCGCGTTGAATGACCGGCTGCTCGGGATCCTTTCCACAAAGGAAAATGTGAATCTGGAAACGCTTGGTTTTGTCGAAAATACAAAAGCGTACCGCGCGATCATCACACCGATCGACATTGCCGGAGAACGTCTTGGAACGCTCTTTATCTACCGGGGCGAGCAGGATTTTGGAATCGATGATATCATTGTGAGTGAATATGGAACCACCGTGGTAGGTCTTGAGATGATGCGCTCTGTCAACGAGGAAAAAGCGGAGGAGACAAGAAAAGTACAGATCGTGCGTTCTGCGATCGGAACTTTATCTTTTTCCGAACTCGAAGCAATCACATATATTTTTGATGAACTGAACGGAAACGAGGGAATCCTGGTTGCCAGCAAGATTGCTGACCGTGTGGGGATCACACGTTCGGTCATTGTCAACGCATTGCGTAAATTTGAGAGTGCCGGGGTGATCGAGTCGCGGTCTTCCGGTATGAAAGGAACCTATATCAAGGTTATAAATGATGTTGTTTTTGACGAACTTGAAAAAATAAAAAAAGAAAAGAGATAACAGTGCCAGAGCGAAAAAGGAGATTTGTAGAAAGAATGATCTATAAATCTCTTTTTTGGTGGAAGCGGAAGATTGTACACGATATGACAAAAGTATGCAGAATTGTATAAAAATAGACAAAAACTACTTGTCTTTTTTGGCATTAACTTCTATAATAAGTAGTGGTAAGCAGAAACCAAGTGGAGTTGGAGGTACACATATGATAAATACAGATGCGTTCAGTTATATCAATATTCTGGACAAGGCGGCGGATGCCAGCTGGACACGAAGCGAATGTATCAATAACAATCTCGCGAACGTGGATACACCGGGCTACAAACGGCAGGACATTGATTTTTCCAGTGTCCTTGCGGAGGAACTTGGACATTACAAATACGTATCTTTGGATCAGAAGGTGAGAAATTTAAATCTGAATCACCTGAATGCGTCTGTCTATACAGATTATGCGAACTATTCATACAGGGAAGACCGTAACAACGTGGATATTGACACGGAGGAAGTAGAACGCGCTTCCGAGACAATCAAGTATCAGACGTTGACGGACAGCATTTCGCAGGAATTTTCCAGATTGAAAACAGCGATGAGTTAAGGAGTTAAGGAGTTAAGAGGAGGTAATGACAATGGCTTTATTTCAGGCTTTTGATATCAGCGCGTCCGGAATGACGGCTGAGCGTTTCCGTACGGACGTGATAGCGGAGAATGTGGCGAATATCAATACGACGAACACCGGGGATGGAACGCCGTACCGGAGAAAGATTGTTACATTCCAGGAGAAACAGATCACACCGTTTTCAGACGTACTGTCTAATACGCGGAATGCATTCGTGGGGAACGGCGTAAAGGTTTCCAAACTGACAGAGGATTATGAATCCGACTATATCATGAAATATGATCCGTCACATCCGGATGCGGATGAAAATGGATATGTGTCATATCCGAATGTAAATATTGTCACGGAAATGACAAACCTGATCGATGCAAGCCGTGCGTATGAGGCAAATACAACTGCTTTTGATGCGACAAAGTCTATGGCACAGGCAGGACTTCAGATCGGTAAATAGGGGGAGGTAAAGAGAGATGGATATTTCAGCACTTACAAATGTCTCTGCTGATGACATTAAAATCGCGGCTGAAAAGGCAAAAACACCGACCGGAGCAGACACGTTCGCGAATGCGCTTGGCTCTGCGATGGGAATGGTAAATGAGACGAACAGCTATATCAATAAGGCAGAGTCCGAAGAGATTCGTTTCGCACTTGGTGAAGCCGAAAACACACATGATCTTCAGGTGGCACAGTATAAAGCAAATTCAGCATTGCAGTTTACAGTTGCGGTGCGTGACAAGCTGCTGGATGCCTATAAAGAGATCATGAATATGCAGATTTAATGGGTAGGGAAAAGAGATGCCGGAAAGACTGAAACAGATAATTGATAAAATAGGAGACTGGTGGAAAAGATTTTCCACAAAACAGAAGACACTGATCGTAAGCATTGCCGCGGTCGTAGTTGTGGCTTTGATCATTTTGGGAATGGTTGTTTCAAGACCGACCATGGTGACACTTATCACATGCGATTCAGCTACGCAGGCTTCGCAGGTAAAAGATTTACTGGACGGGGAGTCAATCCCTTACGAACTGTCGCAGGATGGACTGACGTTTACAGTAAATAAGAAGGATGAAGCAAATGCTTCGATCCTGCTTGGATCAAACAGTATCCCGTCCGAAGGGTACAGTATTGATGATGCGATCGACGGAAGCTTCAGTACTACGGAAGCGGATAAGACTAAGAAATACCAGCTTTATCTGGAAAGCGCATTTGCGGATAAACTGGAGACGATTTCAAACATAGAAACCGCGACGGTTACACTGTCCATTCCGGAAGATGACGGAACGATCATTTCACAGGGGCAGGACACTTATGCCAGCGTGATCCTGAAACTGAACGGAGAAATGACGGATGACCAGGCGGCGGGAATTGCGCAGTACATAGCGACGGAAGTCGGCAATGATGATACAGACAGCATTTTGATTCTGGATTCGGATGGAAATGTCCTTTTCTCCGGCGGGGATTCCAATTCACAGACCGGAAATGCCAACAGCCAGCTGGCACTTACAAGCAAGACGGAAAATGCGGTAAAAAGCAAAGTGAAGGATGTTGTCCTTGGCACGGATGTGTATGACAATGCAGAGGTTGGCCTGAATCTGGTGCTTGATTTTGACAAGACGGATGTGACAGACCACGAATACTATGTGGCGGATGGACAGACACAGGGCTATCTGGACAGCGAAAGCTCATATGAATCAGAATCCGACGGGGGCGCAGCGGCAACACCGGGTACGGACTCCAATGATGATACAACTTATGTGATCCAGGATAACAATACAACACATACGACAGTATCGGATTACAGCAAAGATTATCTCCCGAATGAGCGGATCACAACAACAACGGGATCTGTTGGGAATATTGACTATGACCAGTCATCGATCACCGTTGCACTTACCAGATATGTGGTATATAACGAAGATGCACTGAAAGCAGATGGAACATTGGACGGAATGACATTTGATGAATATGTGGCAGCGAACAGTGACCGCGTAAAAACGGATGTCGATCCGGACTTTTATACAATGGTATCACGGGCGACCGGAATATCTGAAAATAATATTTCAATCGTTGCCTATGATGTGCCGTTTTTTCAGTATTCAGAAAATAACGGAAGAACGCTGACGGATTATCTGCAGATCGCGCTTGCGGTACTGATCCTTGCAATGCTTGGTTATGTGGTATTCCGCAGTACAAGAAAAGAAGAAGCAGTGGAGGTGGAACCGGAATTGTCGGTAGAATCCTTACTGGAAACAACGAAAGAGGCGGAGTCCGAACAGCTTGAAGATATCGGATTCAATGAGAAGTCTGAGACAAGACTTATGATAGAAAAATTTGTCGATGAAAATCCGGAAGCAGTTGCATCATTACTGCGTAACTGGCTGAATGAGGAGTGGAATTAATTTATGGGAAGTACGGAAGAGTATAATGGCGTCCAGAAAGCGGCGATCCTTCTGATCGCACTTGGACCGGAAAAGTCAGCAGCAATTTTCAAACACCTGAAGGAAGATGAAATAGAAGAACTGACACTTGAAATTGCGAATACGCGAAGTGTGTCACCGCAGACGAAGGAAGATATCTTGAATGAGTTTTATCAGGTATGTCTGGCTCAGCAGTACATTGCAGAGGGCGGTATCGGATATGCGAAGGATCTTCTTGAAAAGGCACTTGGAAACGAAAAGGCACAGGAAGTTATTTCCAAACTTACAGCGTCCTTACAGGTCAGACCTTTCGAGTTTGTGCGTAAGACAGATCCGAGTCAGGTTCTTAACTTTATCCAGGATGAACATCCGCAGACAATCGCGATGATCCTGTCCTATTTATCATCCGGACAGGCGGCGATGATCCTTGGAGCGCTGACACCGGAAAAACAGGCGGACGTAGCAAAACGTATCGCGATGATGGATCGTACATCCCCGGATGTAATAAAGGAAGTAGAACGCGTATTGGAAAGAAAACTGTCTTCTCTGATGAATCAGGACTACACGATCGTCGGAGGTGTGGATGCGATCGTTGGTATTTTGAATACCGTAGACCGCGGAACAGAAAAACATATTATGGAGTCTCTTGAAATTGAAGAGCCGGAACTTGCTGATGAGATCCGCAAGAAGATGTTTGTATTTGAGGATATCCTTCTTCTGGATGACCGTGCGATCCAGCGTGTACTCCGCGATGTAGACAATAATGACCTTGCGGTTGCGCTGAAGGGTGCGAATGAAGAGGTACAGGGCGTTATCTTTAAGAACCTGTCCAAACGTCTGGCAGCGATGATCAAGGAAGATATGGAATACATGGGTCCTGTACGAATGAAGGATGTAGAAGAGGCACAGCAGAAGATTGTAAGTATCATCCGTAAGCTTGAGGATTCGGCAGAAATTGTTATTTCCAGAGGCGGAGGTGACGAGATTATTGTCTAATCTTTATAAAAGCCGTTTTGTTATCAACAACAATACCGGCAAGCGTATCATTGATTCGAATGAAAAAGCCACGGAACGAATGGAAGATTACATTCGCCTGAAACGGGAAGAAGCACTTGCAGACGGGGAATTCATTGAAGGACTCGATGCGGAGAGTGTGGAAGTAGTAGAAGATGCGCAGGAACTGGAAGAACCGCATGCGGAAGAAAATGTGAACGAAGAAGAACAGGCACAGGATATTCTGGAAGCGGCAAAAGCGGAAGCGGATCAGATCCTCGAAGATGCAAAAATGCAGGCAGAGCATATGCGGGAGCAGGCAATAGAAGAAGGACAGAAAGAAGGATATCGCTCCGGCCAGGAACAGGCGATGCAGGAAATAGAGACAGAACAGAACCGCCTGCGCGGATTACAGGAAGATTTAAGAAGAGATTACGAGGCAAAGTGTGCAGAGCTTGAACCAAAGCTGGTAGATGTGATCACCGGTGTGGTGGAAAAAGTGTTCCAGATTCAGTTCGCGGATCAGAAAAATGTGCTGCTGTACCTGGTACAGAACGCGATCCAGAATGCGGATGGATGTCGGGAATTCCGGGTTCATCTGGGTGAGAACAGCTATGCGTATGTCAGTGAACACAAAGCAGAATTACAGCAGCGCGTGGGAGAAGACTTACGGATAGACGTCATTGAAGACGCGGCACTTACAGAAGAACAGTGCATGATCGAGACGGAAGCCGGAGTGTTTGACTGCAGCGTTGATGTTGAGATGAAGAATCTGATAAAAGAAATAAAAACTTTGAGCTTATGAGGGTGAAAAAGTGGCAGTTGATTTAAGCAAATATGAAGAACTGAAAGAGCATACATTTTTTGACCGTCTGGGGAAGGTAGTTAAGATCGTCGGACTTACGGTGGAATCCGTTGGTCCGGATGCGAAATTAAATGATCTGTGCCGCATTTATATCAACAGAGAAGAAAATCAATATGTCATGGCGGAAGTGGTTGGCTTTCGTGAAAAAAGACTGCTCCTGATGCCATTTGACAGCATGGAAGGACTGGGAGTTGGATGTATCGTAGAGAATACGGGACATCCATTATCTGTTTCTGTGGATGATAATATACTGGGGCATACATTAGACGGGATCGGCAGACCGACCGACGTTGAAACGCTGGAATTAAAGTCAGAGTATCCGATAGACGCGGCGCCGCCGGATCCGATGAAGAGAAAGATCATAAGTGAAGTGTTACCGCTTGGGGTAAAGGCGGTTGACGGTCTTATCACAGTCGGCAAGGGACAGCGTATCGGGATCTTTGCCGGATCGGGTGTTGGAAAGAGCACACTGCTTGGTATGTTTGCGCGAAACACCAAAGCAGACATTAATGTGATCGCACTGATCGGAGAACGAGGCAGGGAGGTGCGCGAATTTATCGAGCGAGACCTTGGTGAAGAAGGCATGAGACGTTCGGTTGTCGTGGTCGCGACCTCGGACAAGCCGGCACTGATCCGAAATAAAGCGGCAAAGACGGCAACGGCGATCGCGGAGTATTTTAGGGATCAGGGAAAAGATGTGCTTCTTATGATGGATTCACTGACCCGTTTTTCCATGGCACAGCGGGAGATCGGGCTGGCATCCGGGGAACCGCCGGTTACAAGAGGATATCCGCCGAGTGTGTATGCGGAGATGCCGAAACTCTTAGAGAGAGCCGGAACATCTGAGAAGGGTTCGATCACCGGTCTGTATACAGTCTTAGTCGATGGTGATGACTTCAATGAGCCGATCACGGATACGGCGCGAAGCATTCTGGACGGACATATCATGTTAGACCGAAAACTCGGGCATAAAAACCATTATCCGGCGATCGATGTGCTGCAGAGTATTTCCCGTGTTATGAGCGCAATCGTTGGAAAAGAACATAAAGCGAACGCGGGCAAATTAAAAACCGTGCTGGCGACTTACCAGGAAGCGGAAGATCTTATCAATATCGGGGCGTATAAGCGCGGATCGAATAAAAATATCGATTATGCGATCGATAAGATCGATGCAGTGAATGAATTCCTGGTTCAGGATACCATGGAAAAATTCGATTTCGAGGAAGAAGAAGAAATGCTGGCGGCTTTGTTTGAACAGTAAGCGGGTGATGGTAAATGGCAAAATTCAAATACCGAATGCAGAATATACTGGATGTAAAAAGAAAACTGGAAGAACAGGAGAAGATCAACTACGGGATCGCAAATGCGAAACTTGAGGATGAAAAAAAGAAATTACGAAAGCTCCTGTTGCAAAGAGCCGGTTATGAGAAAGAACTGACGGGGCTTGTGAGTGGGACGATCGATCTTGCGCGGATAAGAATGACCAAGCACGCGATCGACACCATGAAAACACTGATCCGTTCCCAGATGATCCAGGTACATGCCGCAGAGGCAAACTTAGAGCAGGCAAGACAACGTTTGAAAGAGGTCATGATCGACCGGAAAACGCACGAAAAGCTGCGGGAACACGCATTTGAAGCATTCAAGCAGGAAGTGGCGTATGAAGAGAACAAGGCAGTCGATGAACTCGTAAGTTACACATATCATAAGGCAGAAGAATAATTACAGGTGGTGAAAAAAATGGCAGACGAAAAAGAAGAAATTCTGGACGCAAAGGCAGCACGAAAAGCAGAAAAAAAAGCTGAAAAGCAGCGTAAAAAAGAAGAGAAGAAACTGGCAAAACAGCAGGAACTTGAGGACGATACAGAAGAAAGCAGTGGCGGCAGTAAAGTGGCGCTGGTATTTGTTACACTGATCATCATCATCATCTGGCTCGCAATTCTGGCTCTGTTAGTAAAGATGGATGTGGGCGGATTTGGCTCAACGGTACTGGCTCCGGTATTAAAGGATGTTCCTTATATCAATAAGATCCTGCCGGCGACAGATGAAAGTGAGCTTGGCACCGAAGATACCGAATATCCGTATCAGACACTGGATGAGGCGGTTGCGTACATCAAGGAGCTTGAGCTGGAACTTCAGACAGCGCAGGAAGGCAGCTCGGAAAACAGCGCGTATGTGGCACAGCTTGAATCAGAGGTTGCCAAGCTTCAGCAGTATGAGCAGAATGAAGCTGATTTTGAGAATGAGAAAGCACAGTTTTATGAAGAAGTAGTATTTAATGATAAGGCTCCGGATATCAGTGAGTATCAGAAATATTATGAAAGTATCGACCCTGCGAATGCAGAGGAATTGTATAAAGAAGTTGTGCAGCAGGAGCAGACCAGTCAGGAACTTACTGACTATGTGAGCACCTATTCACAGATGAAACCAAAAGAAGCGGCAGCAATTTTTGACACGATGACAGACAACCTTGAGCTGGTCGCAAAAATCTTAAACCAGATGGACAGACAGTCCGCAGCGAATATTCTCGGTAAAATGGATTCCCAGACAGCCGCAAAGGTGTCGGAACTCATGGAGCCTGTAGAATAGATACCGGAGTTTTTGATTCCGGGAAAATAACAGAGAAAGGAGGAATGGAGCATGGCATCAGAAATATCAAATATCGCGGGGCTTTTTTGTGTGGACAGCACAGCGTCAGTGATTCCTGCGGATAAGAACACAAAAGTTCAAAATGACTTTTCTACCTTTTTAAATACAGGGTCTTTTGGACAGAATGTGGCGCAGAATTACAAGACAGACGCAAATGCGGCAACAGCAGGGGCAACTTATGACAGATACCAGTACAAAGCCGGCGCGGCGATCAAGTGTGCCAGCCACAACGGTGTTTCCGCTGAAAAAATTTCCGAAGTGAAAGACAAACTCGGAACATTTGCGGAAGATGTAAAAAATGTCCTAAAAGAAGAACTGGGTGTTACAGACGAACAGATCAAGGATGCGATGGCAGTGCTCGGAATGCAGGTTACGGATCTTATGGATTCGAAAAATCTTGTGGCACTGGTAACAGAACTTACCGGATGCGACAATCCGATGCAGCTTCTTATGACAGAAGGTTTTCAGGAGATCATGGGCAGCATGGAAGAGATCAGCAGTGCATTGTTAGATGAACTTGGAATGAGTAAGGAAGAGTTCCTGGCGGCATGTGATGAGATCCTGGCGCAGAACACAGAACCGGTATCGGAAGATGTGAGCGCAGAACCGCCGGCAGCAGAGACTGAAGTGGCAACAGAAAAAGCGGCAGATGTGACAGCCAAGACCGAACCGGAGACAGACCGGACGGAAGTGGCGCAAAAGACATTGACAGAGACGGCCGTAACAGAAAAAGCGGCACCAAAGCAGGAAGAAACGACGCAGACAAAACAGCCGGTGGAAGAACCGGAGGCAGAAACTGCCACAGGTAAGACTGCAGACAGTGACGGGCAGGAAACCACAGATCTGGATTTCTCGGATGAGACAGAAAACAGTGATGCGGACGCGTATATGAACAGCCAGACGCATGTGACAGAACAGCATATACAGCAGCCGGCCAGAGCGGATGCACCTGAGACCGCAAACCGGACACCGGTACAGGCTTATGTGGATGTACAGGATATCATGGAGCAGATCTCCACATATACGAGAGTTATGTCAGCAGGTGACACCAATGTTCTTGAGATGCAGCTGAATCCGGAAAATCTTGGAAAGATTTATATCCATGTAACGGAGAAGGCGGGAACGATCACTGCGCAGATCGCTGCGACAAATGAAAATGTCAGAGAAGCGCTTCAGGCACAGGTGGCAGACTTAAAGACAAATTTAAACCAGCAGGGCATTAAGGTAGATGCGGTAGAAGTCACGATCGAAAATCACGAATTTGAGCAGAACCTGGAGCAGAATGCCGGCAGGGAACAAAAGAGGGCCGAGCAGGAAGAAGAGCAGAGAAGTGCCGGAAACAGAAGAAATATCAATCTGGCAGATCCGGGCAGCCTGGATGGAACAATGACAGAAGAAGAAAGCCTGTCTGCAAAGATCATGCAGGAAAATGGCAATCAGATGGATATAACAGCGTAAAAACAAGAGAAAGGAGAAAAAACATGGCATATGTACAGGCAGTAAAAGACGGTCAGCTGGTAGATACCACAGCATCCGCAACATCAGAGTCAACGTCAAAGGCCAAAAATGGCAACACGTTAGGTCAGCAGGATTTCCTGGAACTTCTGGTAGCGGAGATGCAGTATCAGGATCCGTTGGAACCACAGTCAAATACCGATTATATCGCACAGCTCGCAACCTTTACCCAGGTACAGGATATTGAGGAGATGCAGGGAACCGTTGAGAATATGCAGGGAAATAACCTGATTGGAAAATATGTTCTTTTGAATGTTACTTCAAAGGCGACCGGAAACACAAATGTCATTGCCGGATATGTGGATTATGTGACCTACGAAAACGGCAAGACGTATCTGTCGGTCAACGGAGGTTTGTATTCATTGGATGATCTGGATACGGTAACAACAAAAGAGTATCAGGAAGCGGTTGTGGTCGTTTCACAGTTCAGTCAGATGATCAGCGCTCTTCCGGAGACAGAAGATCTGGCACTTACGGATGAAGAGGCGGTAAAAGAAGCAAGAACCCTTTATGACGGCATGACAACTACACAGAAGGGCTATGTGAGCTCGGAAGATGTAAAGAAACTGGAAGCTGCGGAAGCAAGGATCAAGGAGATCAAGAGTAAAGAATAAGACAGAAGGCTGAAAAGGAGAGAATACTATGAATAAAATTGAAAATCAGTTCACTTCCATTCAGCAGGTTACAGACAGATACTTAAATGCAAACAGCAGTTCAGCCGCAAAGGGGACGTCAGATGTTTCTTTTGAGGAAATTTTAAAACGGAAACAGGATGTATCCGAAGCTTTTGAACTGAAATTTTCCAAGCATGCAGCGATGAGGCTGGAAGACAGAAATATCAATCTTTCCAGAAAGCAGAGCGAACGTCTGGAAGCCGGTGTTCAGAAAGCAAGTGAAAAAGGAATTCAGGAATCTTTAGTAATGGTCGATTCTCTGGCGTTTATTGTAAACGTGCCGAATAAGACGGTTGTCACGGCGATGGATCAGGGAGAGACCGAGAAAAATGTTTTTACAAATATTGACGGAGCTGTAATCGCATAAGCCGGACCTTACGGAGGCTTATGTCTTTGAATGACAGAGAAGACAGTTTACAGCGAGAGAGAATAAGGAGGTCATTTCATTATGATGAGATCAATGTATTCTGCTGTGTCAGGTTTGAAGACACATCAGACAAAAATGGATGTTATTGGTAATAATATCGCAAACGTAAATACCGTTGCGTTTAAATCATCCGCAGTTACATTCAGTGAAATCATGTATCAGACAATTTCTTCCGCTTCGGGAGCAAACGAGGCAACCGGAACTGGTGGTATCAACGCAAAACAGATTGGTCTTGGTGTTACAACAGGCGCAACCAATGTGAGCATCACATCTTCCGGCGCGGCACAGACAACCGGAAAGGCATTTGATATCCGTCTGACAGATGCAAACTCAACAAACTTCTTTGTTGTAAACAATGGCTCTGAGAATCTTTTTACAAGAGCAGGTTCCTTCTATGTAGACGGATCCGGAAATCTGTGTATGACATCTACCGGTTATACAGTTATGGGATGGCAGGTACAGACCGATCCGATGACCGGCGAGCGTACGATCAAGAAGGATACGGTTTCCGCGCTTAAAGTTATGTCTGCGGATAACATGACATCCGCACCGGAAGAGACCACCAAAGCATATGTTGCCGGTATTCTGGATAAGAACACTGCGGATCTGACCAATGGTGGTCTGACCATGACTCTTAACTTTACCGATAAGCTCGGATATACATACACCGCAAAATTCAATATCGTTCCGACATCAGCCGGATCACAGGAGAAGGGTGATTATACCGTGAGCCTGACCGACATCATCGATCAGAACAACGAATCCTGCTTTGCAAACGGAAAGATTACCGGAAATAAGACAGCAGTATTTGCGGATACAAAATTAAAATTCAATCCGGATAACGGTACATTTGATTATGTGAATGCGGCAGGAACCAATTCTGTAACGATGAATCTGGCAGGAACATGGAATGATCAGTTCTCAGATATCACAGTAGATTTCAGTGCCTGCAAGATGGACAACAATAACAAACAGTCCACGATCAGCGCAAAGCCGGGTACATCCAGCCAGGATACAACCGGAAAAGGAAAGAAACTGGGTGCTCTGACCGGACTTTCGGTAGATACATCGGGAAAGATCTGGGGTACTTATGATAACGGAAATACCGAGCTCCTCTGCCAGATCGCAAGCGCACAGTTCGCAAACGCATCCGGTCTTGAAAAAGTCGGTGAGAACTGCTATACAACAACCTTGAACTCCGGTGATTTCGACGGAATCGGAACCGAGATCACTGCGGATGGAAGTAAGATGACATCCGGACAGCTCGAAATGTCAAACGTAGATCTTTCTACAGAGTTTACAGATATGATCACAACACAGAGAGGCTTTCAGGCGAACTCAAGAATCATCACAACATCTGATACCTTACTGGAAGAACTCGTAAACCTGAAACGTTAATAGTCAGTGATTAAAACCGTATTTTGGGGATCCTGCTGCGGCAGGATTCTCCGGAATGCGGCATGATGTGCAAAAAATAGCGGGTGATGTTATGATAGAAGTTACAAAGCTGAATGGAGTAAAAACCCTGATAAATGCGGAATTGATCGAAACGGTGGAGGAGACGCCGGATACTGTCATATCATTTGTTACGGGAAAAAAGATAATTGTAAAAGAAAGTAGACAAGAGATTAAAAATTTAGTAATATTATATAAGAAAGAATGTATGTCTACTGGCCTTGCCTGGTTGCAACCGGGGGAAAGAAAAGGACAGTTGGATGGGGGAGCCCAGGGATAGGACTCCTGATTTACGAATTTCAGGACGAAAGGACAGGTGGCTAAGTTGGATATAGCGTCTATAGCAGGTTTTTTGATGGGTGTGGTAATGTTCGTGTACGGAGTATCTTCCGGTGATGAGGGTATGGCGGCACTGGGAAATATGTACGATTATTCGTCCGTACTGATTACGATTGGTGGTTCCCTTGCAGGCGTGCTTGCATCACATAAATTACCGGATTTCATTGCCGGTCTGAAGAGTTTTTCGCTGTTCTTTAAAGACGAAAAATCAGACGTGGGCGAAGTGATTAAGAATATAATTGATTTATCGAATATAGCAAGAAAGGAAGGACTTCTTGCACTGGAAGAAGCAGCCAACGGAATTGAAGATGAATTCTTAAAAAAAGGCGTTATGCTGGTCGTAGACGGTACGGATCCAGAACTGGTTCGCGGAATTCTTGAAACCGATCTCGACTGCATAGAGGCAAGACATAAAAAAGTCATCGGCTTCTGGCTGAAGTGGGCAGAACTTGGTCCTGCCTGGGGTATGATCGGTACCCTGATCGGACTTATCAATATGTTAAAGACTTTGAGTGATGTTTCGACCGTAGGACCGAATATGTCGGTTGCTCTTGTTACAACATTGTATGGTTCCATTATTGCGAACTGGCTTTGCGCGCCAACGGCGGCAAAGCTGACTGTAAATAATGATACAGAGATCATGCTGAAAGAGGTTACGGTCGAGGGGCTTCTGTCCATTCAGGCAGGAGAAAATCCACGAGTAATAGAAGAAAAATTGAAATCCTTCCTGTCTCCGAAGATGCGTGAGGGTATGTCAAACGAGCAGGCCGGAGGTGAGGCATAGTGGCTAGAAAGAAGAAAGAGGAGCCGCAGGGCGGAGCAAGCTGGCTGAATACTTTTGCTGACCTGATGAATCTGCTTTTGTGTTTCTTTGTGCTTTTGTTTGCAATGTCTTCCGTAGATACGGAAAAATATGAACAGCTGGTGGCTTCTTTTCACAGCAGTTTCAGTATCTTTTCAACGAGCGGCAGTTCGGTCATCAGTGACGGACAGGCAATTTCGGCAGGCGTCAGCCAGCTGTCCCAGCTGAGTACTTATTTCAGTGATGGAACAGTGGATGGTGAATCTGAGGAAGAAAGTGACGCAGAGACGGATTCCACACAGGATGCGGTAGAACTTTACGAACAGCAGGAGCTGGCAGAATCCGAAGAGATGGCGGAACAGATCGAACAGATGGCCGCGCAGTATGGCATTCAGGATCAAGTGGAAGTAGACTTTAACGGACAATATGTAGCGCTCACCTTAAATGGCGCGCTGTTGTTTGATTCGGGAAAGGCGGAGATCCGTCAGGATGCATATCCGCTGGTTGACAAGATTGGGGCGATCCTGCAGAATTATAACCAGAATATTATAGAAATAGAAGGACATACCGATAACATTCCGATTCACAGTTCAAAATATGCGGACAATAATGTGCTGTCAATGTTTCGAGCGTTGACAGTTGCGGATTATGTCAGAAGCATTACCAATCTGAATCCGGCATATATCAAATCTTCCGGGCGCGGCGAATATGTTCCGATCGCGGATAACAGTACGGAGGAGGGAAGAGCAAGAAACCGGCGTGTGGAAATAAAAATATATAATTCATATAATTCGGGCAACCAGTAGCAGAAAGGAAGAAGAAAATGAAAAAGAATCTTATTTCAGTTTTAATTCTGGCATTACTTGTCGTAAACCTTGTTTTGACGGCAATCCTTACAATCACAATCCTGCCAGAAACCAAGAAATCCAATGAATTGATTAATCAGGTGTGCAGTGCAATCAATCTCGAACTGAAGAGCGGGGAAGGAACTGATGCGTCTACTGTGCCGATCGACGACATTGAAACATACGATATTCCGGACAGTATGACGATCAACTTGAAACGCGGGGATGACGGAAAAGACCATTACGCGGTGCTTACTGTTTCGCTTTCCTTAAATAAGGGAGATCCTGATTATGAAACCTATCAGCCGACACTGGATACAAAACAGAGTCTGATCAAAAACGAGATCAATACGATCGTGGCAGAGTATACATATGATCAGATCCGTGACAACCAGCAGCAGGTTCAGGATGCGATTTTGAAAGATTTACAGAAGTTATTTGATTCAGATTTTATTGTAAGTGTTGGGTTCTCCAGCGCTACTTATCAATAAAATAAAACTAGGATTAGTTAGGTGGTGAGAGTGCATGGGGGAAGTCTTATCTCAAAATGAGATAGACAATTTGCTGCAGGCATTAAGCAGTGGTGAGTTAGATGTTGAGGAGATGAAAGACAATGGCGAAAAGCAGGTAAAGAACTATGACTTTGCAAGACCATCCAAATTCTCCAAGGAACATTTAAGAACACTGGAAATTATTTTCGAACATTATGGAAGGCTTTTATCAACCAATCTTCCGGTATACCTGCGAAAGAATATTCAGGTAGAAGTGATGAATTCAGAGGCGGTTACCTATTCTGAATTTTCCAATGCTCTGTCCAATCCGGTCTTACTTGGAATTGTTAATTTTGCGCCGTTATCCGGCAATATCATTATAGAGTTAGCATCCAATCTGGGCTATGCGATGGTGGATCGTATGTTGGGCGGCAATGGATCTCCGCTTGAAAAACCGAGAGATTTTACAGAGATAGAGTTACTGATCATTGAAAGGATCATGACGGTATGTGTGAATCTGCTCAGAGAACCGTGGGAGAATGTTGCGGATATTCATCCGCGTCTGGAAAGAATTGAGACGAATTCTCAGTTCGCACAGATCATATCTCCGTCTGAAATGATCGCTATTTTGACGATTAACATGAAAATCGGTGATGTGGAAGGCATGATGAATATTTGTCTGCCGTACCTGACATTGGAAAGCATCATGGACAAACTGAATACGAAATACTGGTTCTCATCCATGCAGGAAAAGGATGAAAAGGAATATCATGAGGCGATCGAGAACTTGATCGCGAGAGCACAGATACCGGTGAAAGCAGTACTTGGTACAAGTACGATCTCAGTAAATGAATTTGTTAATTTACAGAGGGGTGACATTATAAGACTGGATACAAAAGTAGACCAGGAATTAAATGTATATGTAGGAAATATCAGAAAGTTTACCGCACTGCCGGGAGCATCGGGAGATGAATACGCAGTAAGGGTTACTTCAATAATCAGAGAGGAGCAGTGAAAGAATGGATGGAGTTTTATCGCAGGAAGAAATAAGCGCGTTACTTGCGAAAGATCAGGGATCTGCGGATAAAAGTACAGACAGCAGCACTGGAATCCTGTCAGACAGCGACAAAGATGCAATCGGTGAAGTTGCCAATATCAGTATGGGAACGGCAGCGACGACATTGTCTTCGCTGGTAAACAGGAAAGTTGAGATCTCAACGCCGGTTGTTGATATGGCGCAGTGGGAAGACGTGGTTGCTGCTTATGAGCGGCCATGCGTTTTTATCCGGATCGCTTATACGGTAGGTCTGGATGGAACCAACCTTTTGGTCTTAAAGGAAAATGATGTAAAAGTTATTACTGATCTTATGATGGGGGGAGATGGTACTAACACAGATGTTGAGCTTGGCGAACTGCATTTGAGTGCGATCAGCGAGGCTATGAACCAGATGATGGGATCATCCGCGACGTCTCTTTCCTCCATGCTCAATAAAACAATCGATATCAGTCCTCCTGTTGCGGATCTGATCGATCTTCAGGATACAGAGGATGAGGGAGAAATCGAAAAATTCTTAACAGGCGAATTTGTGAAGATCTCTTTCAAGATGGAGATTGGCGATCTGGTAGACAGTGAGATCATGCAGTTATATCCGGTATCCTTTGCACAGGAAATGTGTACAAGCATTACCAAGAATATGGGACCGGAAACAAGTACAGAAAGCAGTGCGGCACCAGCACCGGAACCGGCACCACAGCCGGCAGAACAGCCGATGATGGCACAGCCGACAGCAGGAATGGGGCAGCAGATGATGAATCAACAGCCAATGATGGCACAGCCGATGATGACACAACCGGTAAATGTACAGCAGGCTCAGTTCCAGGCATTTACCAATGATCTGAATCCGGCTTTCCAGAGTGAAAATATAGATCTGATCATGGATGTACCGCTTGAAGTGACCGTAGAGCTTGGAAGAACAAGCAAATCCATTCAGGATATTCTGGATTTCGCTCCGGGAACTATTATCGAATTAAATAAAATTGCCGGAGAACCGATCGATGTACTGGTAAACGGCAAATATGTGGCAAAGGGCGAAGTTGTAGTAATTGAAGAAAGTTATGGTATTCGAATTACAGATATTGTAAAATAGAAAATAATAATTATTGAGAGAAGAATAGGAGATACAGATATGGCAAAGAATATTTTAATTTGTGATGATGCAGCTTTTATGAGAATGATGATCAAGGACATTCTGACAAAGAATGGTTATGAAATTGCAGGAGAAGCTGAGAATGGTCAGAAAGCAGTAGAAAAGTACAACGAGACAAAACCGGATCTGGTATTGATGGATATCACCATGCCGGAGATGGACGGAATCCAGGCATTAAAGAAGATTAAAGAGGGAGATCCGAATGCATGTGTAATCATGTGTTCCGCAATGGGACAGCAGGCCATGGTTATCGAAGCGATCCAGTCTGGCGCAAAAGACTTTATCGTAAAGCCGTTCCAGGCAGAGCGTGTATTGGAAGCTGTGAAAAAAGTAGTTGGCTAAGATGATCTTACTTGAAGTTCGTACAGGAAGTGTGAGTAACTTTTTTCAGTTGCTTGGAGTGCTGGTCATTTTTGTCATGGTGCTGGGACTGACGTATCTTACAACAAAGTGGATCGCATCATATCAGAAAGGCCGTTCTTTTAACAAGAACCTGCAGGTGGTTGAGACACTGAAACTGACAACCAATAAGTACATACAGATCATAAGAGCTGGTGATGCTTATATGGCGATCGGAATCGGAAAAGATGAGATTACGTTTTTGACGATGCTTACAAAAGAACAGCTGAATGCGGAGAGTTTAGAGGAACTGGAGAATAGTTCGGGTACCGTGGAGAATTTCAGTGAGGTACTGAAAAAATTCAAGGATCATTTACCGAAGAAGTAGGATTAGAATGAGTAAGTTGAAAAAAATATATTGTGCTGTATCATTTGCTTTCGCGGCATTAATGATTTGCGCGGCTTTGTTGCTTTCCCATCCGGGTATCGTGCGTGCGGCTTCCACAGAAACCGCATCCGGCCGGGATGCGGAGGACATCGGCTCCTTAAATGTGACGAGTACACCGGGAGAGGGTGAAAAGTCAACAAGCGATAATAATAACGGATTACATATTATTTATAACAATGATGAGGGAAGCGTATCAGCGGATATCAAGATATTTCTGGTGATCACCATAATAGCTTTGGCACCGTCGATTTTGATTATGCTGACTTCCTATACCCGTATCATTATCGTGCTGCATTTTCTGCGTTCTGCGATCGGTACACAGACTTCACCGCCAAACCAGGTATTGATTGGTCTGGCACTGTTTTTGACAATATTTATCATGCAGCCGGTCTTTACACAGGTGAATGAGAATGCGATAAAACCGTTAGATGCAGGTGAGATCACACAGGAAGAAGCTTTCGAAGCCGGGATGGAACCGATTCGGGAGTTTATGTTTGGACAGACACAGAGGAAGGATATCAATATGTTCTGTGAAATTGCGCAGATCTCTTATGATCCGGGCGCGGATCTGGATCAGATCAAGGCAGATATTCCGAATTCTGTTTTAATACCGAGTTTCATTATCAGTGAACTCAGAACAGCATTTATCATCGGGTTTTTGATCTATATTCCGTTCATTGTGATCGATATGGTCGTGGCGTCCGTACTTATGTCAATGGGTATGATGATGCTCCCGCCCACAACGATCTCGCTGCCGTTTAAGATATTGCTTTTTATACTGGCAGACGGATGGGATCTTGTGATTAAGAATCTGGTGCAGACATTTTATTAACGAGGGAGTGAGGCGGCTTTGATTACACAGGGGCAGGTTCTCGATATTGCTAGAGATGCGCTTTATACGATTATTACCGTGTCAGCGCCTCTTCTTTTAATATCACTGATTGTTGGATTAGTTGTCAGTATTTTTCAGACGGTGACATCCATACAGGAACAGACACTTACATTTATACCGAAGATCATCGCGGTGTTTGTTGGAATGATCTTATGTGGTTCCTGGATGTTGAATCAGTTGTCAGATTTCATGGTAAAGCTGTGGAATGACTTTGGAATATACATAAGCTAGGATAACAGGAAATGATAAATATAAATTTTTCGCTGGAGAGCATAGAATATTTTATCCTGATTCTGATCAGGATCGCCAGTTTTATGGTGTCAGCGCCGTTTTTTAATATGTCGAATACACCGCGGAGAGTTAAGATCGGCTTTGCGGCATGTGTTTCGGTAATCGTCTATGAGATTTTGCCGAAAACGGTTTTGACGTATGATGGGATGCTGGGGTATTCTGTGATCGTAGTAAAAGAAGTTACAACAGGGCTTTTTCTTGGGCTTGCGGCGAATATCTGTACATACATCATGCAGGTCGCCGGAAATATGATCGATATGCACATCGGTCTTTCTATGGCAACCGAATATGATCCGGTGACAATGACGCAGTCCGCGGTGTCCGGTAACTTATATAATTATCTGGTGCTGCTGTTGCTGGTAGTAACCAATATGCAGCATTATATTCTGCGGGCGATCGTGGATTCCTATCAGGTTCTGCCGATCAACGGGCAGAATTTTAACTGGAATCATATGATGACAACGATGGTCACTTTGATGAGTGATATCTTTATTCTGGCATTCCGTATGGTTTTACCGGTGTTTGCCTGTATTATGATATTGAATGTGATTCTTGGAATCATGGCGAAGGTGGCGCCACAGATGAATATGTTTGCAATCGGTATCCAGTTAAAGATCCTGCTGGGATTTTTGATCATGTTTCTGACGATTGGATTACTGCCATACATTTCAGATTTTGTGTTCAGTGAGATGAAAAAGATCATGACAATGATGTTAGAGGGAATGCATTAGAAGTGGAAAAGGAAAAAAGGCTTCTGCTGACTTATGATCTGCAGCGGTTCGCGAAAGACGGGCCGGGCGGAGAGAAAACAGAACCGGCGACAGCGAAAAAATTAACAGATGCAAGAAAAGAAGGTAAGGTTGCAAAGAGCCGGGAGATCAGTTCTGCGGTCGACTTGATCGTATTATTTCTGATATTGAAACTATTCATGTCATTTGTTTACGATAATTTCTTTGGAACATTTTCCGTGTTTTACAACAAGATACCGGATGTTATAAATGACAGTATTGGCGGGATCACTCTGCGTACAGTGTCGGCACTGTTGCATGAAATGCTCCTTTTTATGCTAAAGATCATGGCACCTTTTTTACTGATAGGATTGATTGTGAGCCTGGCTTTTGGTATAGTACAGGTTGGGTGGAAAGTTACGGCAAAGCCGTTACAGCCAAATCTTTCCAAATTTAATCCGATCAGCGGATTTAAGCGTATATTTTCCAAGGATGCGTTATTTGAGCTGGTAAAATCGATCGTAAAGATCGCACTGATCGCGATCGTGGCTTATCAGTGCATCAAGGGAAATGAAAATAACCTGTTTGTTTTATATGATATACCGTTGCTGCAGGCAATCATACTGTGCGGTAATATTATCCTGAATACGGGGTTAAAGATCAGTCTCGTATATCTGATCGTCGGTCTGGCAGACTGGATCTATCAGAAGGTCAAATTCAAAAATGACATGAAGATGACCAAGCAGGAAGTAAAGGATGAATATAAGAATACAGAAGGAGATCCGCAGATCAAGGGACGCCAGAGACAGAGGATGCGTGAAGCTTCCCAGCGCCGTATGATGCAGGATGTTCCGAAGGCGGATGTCGTTATCACGAACCCGACCCATCTTGCTGTTGCGTTAAAATATGACGCGGAGCAGGCAAAGGCACCGGTCGTCCTTGCAAAAGGGGAAGACTATCTGGCACAGAAGATCAAGGAGAAGGCCAGAGAGTGCCATATTGAAATCGTTGAAAATAAACCATTGGCAAGAATGCTTTATGCGAATGTGGATATCGGAGCGGAAATTCCGCCGGAATTGTATCAGGCAGTTGCCGAGGTGCTTGCGATGGTATATAATCTAAAGAATAGATAAAAACATAAAAGATAAAGGAGGAGTTGGCATGAAAAAATCAGATGTGGGGGTTGCAATCTATTTGCTGGCGGCCATCATATTTTTCATTATTCCAATTCCGAATTACTTATTGGATGTTATGCTGGCGATCAATATTTCGATTGCGCTTGTTATATTGTTTAATTCACTGTTCGTAAAAGAAGTACTTGAAATGTCGTTTTTCCCGACATTACTTTTGTTTACGACAATTTTTCGTATTTCTCTGAACGTGTCTTCGACAAGACTGATCCTTTCTACCGGTGATCCGGGTAACGTCGTTGAGACATTCGGACAGTTCGTAGGTGGCGGTGATCTGATCATCGGTGCCATTGTGTTCGTTGTGTTGATTTTGATACAGTTCATTGTCATCAATAAAGGTTCTGAACGAGTGGCAGAGGTTTCCGCGCGTTTTACCCTGGATGCAATGCCTGGTAAACAGATGGCGATCGATGCGGATCTGAATACAGGTGCCATTACAGAAAAAGAAGCAAGAGAGCGGAGAAATAAGATCCAGGAAGAAGCCGGTTTCTTTGGTTCTATGGATGGTGCGACAAAGTACGTAAAGGGAGATGCTATTTCAGGACTTATCATTACCGTGATCAATCTTTTGGGCGGAACTGTTATGGGAGTTACCAGACAGGGCCTTACCGCGGTAGATGCATTACAGCAGTACGGCATACTCACCATTGGTGACGGACTCTGCAGCCAGATTCCGTCTCTTTTGATTTCTCTGGCGACCGGTATTCTGGTCACGAAGGCATCAAAGGATGCGGACTTTGGAACCGTGCTGGTGCGTCAGCTTTTTGGTATTCCGAAAGTATTGTATCTGGTTGGAAGCGCGCTTATTTTTCTTGGTGTTGTAACACCTTTAAAATGGTATCTGTTTGTCGGACTTGGTCTGGTGTTTATCATCAGCGGAAAGCAGATGCAGAAGAGCATACGCATGGAAGAAATCGAGGATGAAGTGAACGAGGATGAGGTAGACGCGGAGGAGATCCGAAAGCCGGAGAATGTGGTTTCCCTGCTGCAGGTGGATCCGATCGAGTTGGAATTCGGATATGGAATCATTCCGCTTGCGGATGTAAATCAGGGTGGAGACCTTTTGGATCGTGTTGTAATGATCCGGCGGCAGATCGCACTGGAGCTTGGTACCGTTGTGCCGATCATCCGTCTGCGTGATAACATTCAGTTGAATCCAAATCAGTATATTATCAAGATCAAGGGTATTCAGGTCACAGAGGGTGAGATTCTGTTTGACCACTATATGGCGATGAACCCGGGATATGTCGAAGAAGAGATCACAGGTATCCCTACGTTTGAACCGTCGTTCCATCTGCCGGCGATCTGGATCACCGAAGGACAGCGGGAAAAGGCGGAAAGTCTCGGTTATACGGTTGTAGATCCGCCGTCCATTATCGCAACCCATCTGACAGAAGTGATCCGTTCCCATATTGCGGAATTTCTGACCAGACAGGATGTACAGAATCTTGTGGACAATTTAAAAGAAAACAATCCTGCCCTTGTGGACGAGCTGGTTCCGAAGCTGCTTGGGCTTGGTGAGATACAGAAAGTACTCCAGAACCTGCTTGCGGAGGGAATTTCCATCCGTGATCTTTTGACCATTTTTGAAACGCTTGCGGACCATGCGGCGACGACAAGGGATACGGATGTACTGACCGAATATGTAAGACAGAGCTTAAAGCGTGCGATCTCAAGCAAGTACTTCCCTGCGAATGAAACGACCAGCGTGATCACACTGGATCCGAAGGTGGAACAGGATATCATGGGATCGGTCAAACAGACAGAGCAGGGCGCGTATCTTACACTGGATCCGGAACGGACAAAGGCGATCATGGCTTCCGTGGAAACAGAAGTGGCAAAACTGGAGAGCCTTGGTAAAAATCCGATCGTTGTGACGTCTCCGATCGTTCGTATGTATTTTAAGAAATTGACAGAGGATTATTTTAAGGATCTGATCGTTGTGTCCTACAATGAGGTGGAATCCAATGTAGAATTACAGTCAGTAGGGATGGTGACAGGATAAAATGACCATAAATAAGTATCAGGGAAGAACGCAGGAAGAAGCGATCCGCATCGCGAAAGAACAGCTTGGTGAGAATGCGGTTATCATGAATGTCAGACCGATCAAGTCGAAAGGACTGTTTCATTTTTTAAAGGATAGTGCATATGAAGTGACGGCTGCGGTAGAGGAACAGCAGCCGGTAGCAAAAAGCTCCGGCCTTGCGATTCAGGATAATATCAATTTTTCTGCGGATGAGGAGATCAAAATTCCGATCCAGCCGCAGGAGACTGTGGCAAGACGGGAGACGAACCGACAGGCGGAAGTCTTAAAGCGCGAGAGCCAGAACCGTCTGGAAGAGCGCATTGAAAATATTCAGGATCTGCTTGAAAAGAAGCTTGCTCCGGCAGAGACGGAAACGGCAAAGAGCCAGTCAAAGCGTGAGGAGAAAACTGCGAAGATGACAAAAGAACAGGAAGAAGGCATGAAGTTCTTAAAAATGATCTATGGCATTATGCTTGAAAATGAGATCAATGAGAAATATGCCAATGTGATTTTAGAGGATATCGAAAAAGTAGTGCGCGGCGGGTCAAGTGTTGACTACATCCTTTCCAGTATATATCAGAAAATGATCTTGAAATTCGGACAGCCGAGGCCGATCGAATTCGGAGAGAAAAAGCCGAAGGTTGTTTTCTTTATCGGACCTACCGGGGTCGGTAAGACAACAACGATCGCGAAAGTCGCTTCCAAATTCAAACTGGATGCCGGAAAAAAGGTGGCACTGTTGTCAGCGGATACTTACCGGATCGCGGCGGCGGAGCAGTTAAAGACCTATGCGAATATCTTGGATACGCCATTTTCCATCGTCTATGCGCCGGAGGAACTGAATCAGGCGATCGCACAGCTGGCAGACTATGATCTGATATTGGTCGATACCGCAGGATTTTCGCATAAGAACATGGAACAGAAGGATGACATTAAAAAGCTGGTAAACAGTCTGGATAAAAAATATGAAAAAGAAGTATTTTTAGTCGTGAGCGCTACGGCAAAATATAAGGATCTTGTCAATATCGCGGATGTCTATCACGATATTGCGGATTACAAACTCATATTTACGAAGCTTGATGAAACATCAGCGTATGGAAATTTACTGAATATCAGATTGTATTCAGGCGCAGATCTTTCATATACAACGAATGGACAGAATGTGCCGGATGATATTGAATTATTCCACACCCAGAAAATTGTAAAGCAGCTGTTGGGAGGAAAATAGTGCATGCAGGATCAGGCACAGCAGTTACGGAACGTGATCAAGCAAAGGAATATAAAAACGACAGTTACGCCTAAGGTAAAAGCGAAAGCGAGGGTGCTGACGATCACCAGCGGAAAGGGTGGTGTCGGCAAATCTAACCTGGCGGTTAATCTGGCAATTCAATTGCGCAAATCGGGGAAAAGGGTTATAATTTTTGATGCAGATATCGGGCTTGCCAATGTAGAAGTAATGTTTGGTACAATCCCCAAATATAATCTCGGAGATCTGGTCTATCGGGGGAAAAAGCTTTCAGAAATTGTGGTGGAAGGCCCGATGGGAGTCGGTTTCGTTTCTGGTGGTTCCGGAATTGCCGGACTAAATCACCTGACAGCGGCACAGATAGACCGTCTGGTGGATGAACTTGGAACTTTAGACGAGCTGGCAGACGTGATCATTATTGATACCGGTGCCGGAATTTCAGACAGTGTGCTGAAGTTTGTAGTGAGTAGTCCGGAAGTACTGCTTGTCACTACACCGGATCCGAGTTCGATTACCGATTCTTATTCGCTGCTTAAAATTTTATATCAGCAGCCGGAATTTGAACCACAGGAGACAAAGATCCGATTTGTCGCGAATAAAGTGGCTTCGGTCGAAGACGGGGAAGCACTTTATGAAAAAATGCGGCTTGTGGTTTCCAAATTTCTTGGAGGAGATTTACAGTATCTTGGGATGGTTCCGCTTGACCTTGCATTGGAGCGGGCAGTACAAAAACAGCAGGTGGTGTCTTTGGAAGCGCCTTCATCGAATGCGGCGCGGGCGTTTGAAACACTTGCGGATAATCTGCTTTACGGGGAACAGAAAAAAGCAGTGGTAAAAAAAGGAATATCCCAGTTTTTTTCTAACTTTCTAAACAGGTAAAATACAAATGAGGTAAGCATATGCATACAGCGATTATTGAAGTTGGAAATAAAATCGATATCAGAATTGTAAATCAGATCGAAAACGCGAAAACAACCGGCGAACCGCCACATATTTATAAAAGCCAGCTCTTGGATTTTTTTGAAAACGGGGATATCGAGATATCGATGCCCAGCGAGAACGGACAGATCCGTCTTTTGCCGCTTGGTCTTCGGTATGAACTCGTGTTTTATACAAAAAGCGGGCTGTACCGCGGATATGGAGAAGTGAAGGAACGCTATAAAACGGATAACCGTTTTATGCTGCGGGTCGCGCTTCACACGCCGCTCAACAAATACCAGCGCAGGGAGTATTACCGGTTAAACTGTGCCATGGAAGCGGCTTTTTATATTATCAATAAAGAGATTGCGATGCTTGAACATACAGATGAGATCGAGACTGCGCTTCGTGAGAGCGAAGAAGCTGCAGGCGAAAAGATGTCTGCGTATGTACGGGATATCAGCGGCGGCGGGATGCGTTTTGTGACCGACGTGGAACTGCCGGAAGATTCTTATATTTTGGTCTATATCAGACTTGGAGAAAAAGCGCAGGATGCGGTCTACCCGATCGTCGGACGTGTGATAAGCAGCGGGAAAGTGGAAGACGTAACGCCTGCAAAATACGAACAGAGAGTCGAATTCATTTTAAAAGACAGCAGGGTAAGAGAAGATATTATTCGATTCATCTTTAAGGAAGAACGAAAAGCCCGAAGAAATAGAAAAGGATGATTCAGCATGAAGAAAAATATTCTTGTCGTTGATGACTCTGCACTCATGAGAAGGGTTATCTGTGATATAATTAATTCAGACAGTAGATTCCAGGCAACCGATATCTGCAGAGATGGACTGGAGGCATACGAACGACTGAAAACGACACAATATGATGGCGTGGTTCTGGATGTGAATATGCCGCGTATGAATGGTCTGGAACTGTTAGAAAAGTTGCAGCAGGAAAAAATCAAAGCGACTGTGATCATGGTAAGCACAGAGACTACAAAAGATGCAGAAATCACATTACTTGCCATGGAGCGGGGCGCGATTGATTTTGTCACAAAACCGACCAACATCATAGAAGCAAAGGGTGAAGACTTTAAAAAGCGCCTTACGGCTGTGCTTACGGCGGTGATCAGCACCCGTGCATATGCGAACAGGAGCATATCATCGGGAAGCACTGATAAGACAGTAACGCAGGTAAGACAGCTGATCAAGCCAAAGACATCCCTGGGAAGAGGGAACAAGCTGGTTGCGCTTGCGTGCTCTACCGGAGGTCCGAAGGCCTTACAAAGCGTAATCCCTTATCTTCCGAAAAATATGGATGCACCGATGGTTTTGGTGCAGCATATGCCGAGAGGATTCACAAAATCCATGGCGGACCGCTTAAATGAGATCAGTCCGATCGAAGTGAAAGAGGCGGAAGACGGAGATATCTTAAAAAAAGGATGCGTGTATATCGCGCCGGGCGGAAAGCATATGGAGATCACAAAGTGCAGCGATGGACGGCACAAAGTATCTTTGAATGATGAACCGGCGATCGGAGGATTGAAACCGTGCGCGGATATTATGTATCGGTCTTTACGCGAAAGCGGATATGATGAGATCACCTGCGTTGTGCTGACAGGAATGGGTGCGGATGGTACAAAAGGCATTCTTTCACTGCGGGAGAAAAAACCGCTTTATGTTATTGCACAGAATGCCGAGACCTGTGTGGTCTATGGCATGCCAAAGGCGATTGTGGAGACCGGAGTGGTGAATGAAGTCGCTCCGTTGACACAGGTGGCACAGGAAATTATTAAGAATGTGGGGGTACAGTAAAATGGATGTAAGCCAATATCTTGAAATTTTTATTGATGAAACAAGTGAACACATCCAGAGTCTGAGTGACAATATCATGACTTTGGAAAAGGAACCGGACAATAAGGACGTGATCAACGAGATCTTCCGTGCGGCACACTCTTTAAAGGGTATGGCGGGAACCATGGGATTTAAGCGCATGCAGCATCTGACCCATGACATGGAAGATGTATTCCAGGAAGTCCGCAGTGACAGAGTAAAAGTCACCAGTGATATGATAGACCTTCTGTTCCGCTGCCTGGATGCGATCGAAGCGTATCTTGACTGCATCAAGGAATCTTCCGATGAAGGAACAGAGGACAACGAATCCCTGATCCAGGGACTGAACACTTTCCTTGCAAAAGCGGAGGGCAAAGAAGTAGCGGCTGAGGCAGCACCTGCTCCGGCAGAAAGCCCGAAGGCTGAGGAAGCAAAAGCAGAAGACGGCGATAAGAAAAAATATCTGCACGTTGATTTCACGGAGAATGAAAAAAATGAGATCAAATCCGCAGAGGAAGCCGGAAACAAAGTATATGGACTTACCGTATTTATCCAGAAAGAATGTCTGTTAAAAGCGGCAAGAGCATTTCTGGTATTTAAGGCAGTGGAAGAACTTGGACAGATTGTGGTTTACCGCCCGAGTTCACAGGATATCGAAGATGAGAAGTTTGAAAATGACTTCACCTTCTATCTGACAACAGACGCAGACCTTGAAACCGTACTTACCACGATCCGCAATGTATCCGAGATTGATGAAGCAGTCGGCGAGGAAGTAAAATCTGAAGCTCTGTTTGCAGCAAGTGCAAAGGCTGAGGAAGAGGCTGCAAAACAGGATGCGGCAAAAGCAGCTCCGGCGGCACCGGCACCTCAGAAAACAGAGGCGCCTGCAAAGAAAGAGACCACAAAAGCAGCAGCAAAGAATAAATCGGGCGGAAAACCGGTTACAAGCCGTACCGTGCGTGTTGATATTGAAAAACTGGATGCGCTGATGAACCAGGTCAGCGAGCTTATTATCGCAAAGAACAGTCTGGTATCCATCAGCTCTTCCGACGGAGGAAACTTCCAGAACCAGAGTTTCCATGAACAGATCGAATATCTGGAACGTATCACGACAAGCCTGCATGAGTCAGTCATGAAGGTACGAATGGTTCCTATCGAGAGCGTAGTGAACAAATTCCCGCGTATGATCCGTGACCTGTCCAGAAAGCTGAACAAAAAGATGGAACTGGTCATGAGCGGTGAGGATACCGAGCTCGACCGTACCGTTGTCGATCAGATCGGTGATCCGTTGCAGCATTTGCTCCGAAATTCCGCAGATCATGGTCTGGAAAGCGCAGAACTGCGTAAGGAGAGAGGAAAGCCGGAAACCGGTACGATCCGCTTAAACGCATTCCAGGAAGGCAACAACGTTATCATCGAAGTTGGCGATGATGGTAACGGAATCGATACAGAGCGTGTTAAGAGCAAAGCGATCGAACGCGGTCTTGTTACCGAAGAACAGGCAGAGAAACTTACCCAGAAGGAGATCATTGACTTCCTGTTTATGCCGAGTTTCTCCATGGCAAAAACAATTACGGATATTTCCGGACGTGGTGTAGGTCTTGATGTTGTAAAATCCAATATCGAAGCACTCGGCGGTGATGTAGAAGTAAAGACGAAGCTTGGTGAGGGAACAACCTTTACGGTACGCCTGCCACTGACGCTTGCGATCATTCAGGCATTGATGGTTGAGATCCGTGATGAAAAATACGCGATCGCACTTGGCTCGATCCAGAATATCGAGGATATTCCGGTTAAGGATATCAAATATGTAGAGGCAAAAGAAGTGATCCACCTTCGTGGTCTGGTCATTCCGATCATTCGTCTGGACAAGCTTTTGGACAGCGCACCAAGAGAAGAGGAACCGGAGAGCCTTACGGTTGTAATCGTAAAGAAGGGCGAAAAATATGCAGGACTTGTCGTTGATAATCTGATAGGCCAGCAGGAGATCGTCATCAAGTCACTCGGTAAATATATTAACAACAACAAGCTCATCAGCGGCGCGACCATTCTTGGAGACGGTGAAGTCGCACTGATCTTGGATGTTAATACATTAATGTAGGCAGGGGGTGTCTTTAAATGGCAGAGGCTATTGAAACAACAGAAAGCGTGAAAAAACAATATATTGTAGTCAAAATCGGAAGCGAACAGTATGGTATTGATATCAGCTATGTAGACAATATCGTCCGTATGCAGAAGATCACAAGAGTGCCGAAGGCACAGACTTATTTCAAAGGAATCATCAACCTTCGTGGTGAGATCGTTCCGGTTATGAGCGTGCGCAAACGTATGGGACTGGATGATGATGTTTTTACGAATGCATCCCGTATCATTATTTTAAAAATTGAACAGCAGGGCGCACTGGGAATCATTGTTGATGAAGTAAAAGAAGTAGTTACACTTGGCGCGGATCAGATCGACAAGGTAGCTTACAATAAGAAGGTGGATAAAGATACATTCATCAACGGAATTGGAAAGAATGGAGAGGAACTGATTTCCCTGTTCAATATCAATTCTATTATCGGAGAGGAAATTGAATAGGCAGTATTATAGTGTGTGAATATAGCAAGGTCTGAATGGGCCTTGCTATATCCTGTATATACATGCGATGATTTCCGAAAGACAGGAGGAAGTATGTCAGAACTTAGTTTAGCAGAGGTAAATAACGTCTATTTTGACGTGCTCAAGGAAATTGGAAACATTGGTGCAGGAAATGCGACTACGGCAATTTCCACGATGTTGAATCTCAGGATCGATATGAGCGTTCCGAAGGTAGAACTCTTGACTTTTCAGGAGTTGGGATCTGCGATCTGCCCGGAAGATGAAACGATCATCGGAATTTATCTGGAAGTGCAGGGCGATATCGATGGAAGCATGATGTTTTTGCTGAAACCGGATTCGGCACATTTTCTGGTAAATAAATTGCTGGGAAGAGAAGGAGAGCAAAAGAAGGAGTTTGATGAGATGGAGCTCTCTGCGATCAAGGAAATTGGTAATATTATCGCAGGTTCCTATTTGAATGCGCTTTCGTCCATGACCGGACTGACGATAGCACCAACGATCCCGTATCTTGCGATTGATATGGCGGCGGCTATTTTGAGCGTTCCTGCAATTCAGTTTGGAAAATATGGTGATAATGCACTGATGATAGAAACAGAGTTTGGTGATGATGTTATGATTAACGGATACTTTATTTTGTTACCGGAATTGGAATCTTATGATAAAATATTATCATCTCTCGGAATTTCTATATAAGGAGAGAGTTGGATGAGTGAAGTGATTAAGGTTGGAATGGCTGATTTAAATCTATGCAGGGATCCTGACATTATCACAACGTTGGGGCTGGGATCCTGTATAGGAATTGCGCTGTATGATCCGTCGACCAAGATCGGCGGACTGGCACATATCATGTTGCCGGACAGCACAAAGATGAGAAATAATTCAAATATTGCGAAGTTTGCGGATACCGGAATCGAGGAACTTTTAAACCGGATGATCAAGGCAGGAGCAGTAAAAAGCAGACTGGTAGCCAAGATTGCGGGCGGAGCTAAGATGTTTGAAGTGAGTGGACTTTCAGATATCGGAAATGTAGGACAGCGGAATGCGGAAGCTTCCCGCGCGAAACTAAAGCAGCTTGGAATACGGCTGATTGCGGAAGATACCGGACTGAATTACGGTCGAACCGTAGAACTTCATTGCGATAATGGAGACTATTACATTAAATCCGTTGGAAAGCCGCTCAAAATCATATAGAGTGGAGGGGTGTGGATGAAGACAAAACAGGTGCCGGCGATCGTTATGCTGACGGCAGGTTTTGTTACCTGTGTGATTTCCATTATGCAGCATATGGAATTTGGCAGATTTTTAAAGATTTTACTTCTGGTATTGATCTGCTTTTATATCCTCGGCTGCGTGGTAAAAGTGATTTTGGATAAGAATTTTGCACCGATGCAGGAAGAGGAAGAAGAACAAGAGCAAACAGAGGAAGGCGAAGAGACAGCAGATGGCACGGAAGCCGCTGAAGACATGGAAAATATAAAGTCTGATGGGGATGAATAGCAAATTATGAAGGCAGTTGACAAGCAAAAATTGTGGGAAACATATCGAAAGTCTCCTACTCCGGAAATGCGCGAACAGATTATCCTGGAATATGCGCCGCTTGTGAAGGTGGTCGCGGGACGGCTCAGCATGTACCTGGGATATAATGTGGAATATGAGGATCTGGTGAGTTACGGTATTTTCGGGTTGATCGATGCCATTGACAAATTTGACATGCAAAAGGATGTGAAATTTGAAACTTATGCCAGCCTGCGTATTCGTGGGGCTATTCTGGACCAGATCCGAAAGATGGACTGGATACCGCGAACCGTGCGACAGAAGCAAAAAAAGATCGACGAAGCGATCCGCAATATTGAAATGCGGACGGGAAAAAACGCCACAGACGAACAGGTCGCGGGAGAACTGGGACTGGAGCAGGAAGAGCTGACGGAGTGGCAGTCGAGACTGAAAATTACAAACGTAATATCGTTAAATGAATTTTTGGAGCAGGGACAGGAGCCTGTGATGGATGCAAGGGGGAATTCGCATTTCTCACAGCCGGAGGATGTTGTCAGTGAAAGTGAACTGAAACAGGTTCTGGAAGAGGCTCTGGAGGTCTTAACAGAGAAAGAGAAAAAGGTCATTTTGTTATATTACTATGAGGATCTGACCTTAAAAGAAATCAGTAAGGTACTGGAAGTGTCGGAGTCCAGAGTTTCCCAGCTTCATACCAAAGCACTGCTTAAAATGAGAGCGAAAATGGGAAAATATATGGATATTCTTGTAAACGAATAAGTGGGGAAAATACTATGGGAAAAAATGCGTATTTTGAACTGGTTACCTGTCAGGACGGAGTTTATGTGGAGATCATACCGCCACAGGAAGACGGAAAACTTCTTGCGGTTACCGAGATAACGGCTTATCTGGACAGCCACGGGCTGGATAAGTATGATTTAAAAAAGATCAAAGAAGCAGCAGAACAGACCGAGGAGAAAAGGAAGATCCGGGTAGGAGAGCCTGGCAGTATCGGCAAGCTGGATGAAACAATGGAGCTGTTTGTGTTTCAGGATAAAATGCATGCGACAGCGCGCTTTTATCCGCCGGCAAACGGAGGAAAAACGCTTACGCTCGAAGATATCGCAGCAAGGCTTGGAAAAGAAAAGATAAAGGCAGGGATCAGTCAAAAGCAGATTCTTTCTTTTCTCGGGGAACGCAGGTACGCGACGGATTATGTGATCGCGCAGGGAAAAGAACCTGTCGAGGGACATGATGCGAAAATACAGTATTTTTTCAATACCAATACCAATCTACGGCCGAAACGAAATGAAGACGGAACTGTAAATTACAAGGATCTCAATACCATCGGTCATGTGGAGAAGGGACAGAAGATCGCGGAGCTGATACCGGAAGATCCGGGAAAGCCGGGGATCAATGTCTATGGTGAGGAGATAAGACCGCATGCCGTAAAAGGGAACAAGCTGTCTTATGGAAACAATATCACGATCTCGGAGGACAAAAGAGAACTTTACTCGGATGTGACCGGACATGCCAGCCTGGTGGGTGGCAAGGTGTTTGTGTCGGATGTATATGAGGTGCCGGCAGATGTTGACAATTCCACGGGAAATATTGAGTACAGCGGAAGTGTGACAGTTCGTGGTAATGTAAAAGGCGGGTTCCGCATTTCGGCAAAAGGTGATATCGTGGTAGAAGGCATCGTGGAGGATGCGGAACTTTATGCGGGCGGACAGATCATCGTAAAGCGCGGGATCCACGGCATGGGAAAAGGTGTGCTGCAGGCAAGCGGAAATGTCCTCTGTAAATTTATAGAAAACGCGAAAGTTATTTCCGGTGGCTATGTGGATTCGGAAGCGATCCTGCACAGTCAGGTAGATGCTTACAGTGATGTGATCGTAGACGGTAAGAAAGGCTTTATTACCGGAGGGATTATCCGTGCCGGCAATCTTGTTTCGGCAAAGACGATCGGATCTGCGATGGAGACGATCACACAGATCGAGGTTGGGGCGGATCCGCTTGAAAAGGAACGGTATGTGGAACTGCAAAAACAGATCCGCACATACAATGAGCAGATCGACCGGATCAAACCGATCGTGACAACATACAGTGAAAAGTTAAAGCACGGCGAGCATCTGTCACAGGAACAGCTTACTTATGTCAGAAAACTTGCGGAACAGTTAAAGCAGTTAAAGGGAGCAGCAGAACCTTTAAAAGCAGAAGCGGCAAAAATAAACGGGATCCTGGCGCTTGGAAGTTCTGCCCGTGTCAAAGTCGCCAATACGATCTATTCCGGTGTGACGATCGTGATATCGGATACGAGAATGACATTAAAAAATGAACGTACTTACAGTCAGTTTATCCGTCAGGACGGAGAAATAAAGATTATTCCATTATAGAGGTGAGGATATGTCAATTCGACCAGTTGATTTAAATGGAATGGTACAGAGGTCTCAGGACGTCGGTACCTTAAAACAGCAGGAAGACGCAAAACCAATGGTGGATCAGCAGAACATACAGACACATTTTGGTAAACAGGGAGAGCAGAAATTAAAGCAGGTAGTACATGCGGATGATGCCAATGAACAGGAATATCGCTATGATGCGAAGGAAAAGGGCAATTCTCAGTATGAACAGCAGAAAAATAAGAAGCGCGACAGAAAAAAAGAAGACGGAAAGATGAAAGCAAAGGGAATGTCCGGTGGGTTTGACATTCGCATATAAAGGAGTATTACGGCAATGACAGGATTAGAAATTACCCTTTTACTGGTTGGGATAGTATTTATGGTCGGAAGCTTTCTGATTACAGAAAGACTTTCCGGCTCGGAACTGAACAAGGTTTCGGAACTCAGTGAGGATGAGATCCGGAGGATCTTGGAACGTGAGCTTACGAGCGCACAGCAGAAAATCGATACGCAGATCGAACAGTCGATCGTAAACTCGATCGAACAGTCTTCCGACCGCGTGGATCGCGCGCTGGATAAAGAGACGAACGAAAAGATCATGGCGATCAGCGAGTTCTCCGATACCGTGATGGAAAATATGAATAAAACGCATAATGAGATTATGTTTTTATATAGCATGTTAAACGACAAGCATGCGACGATGACCGAGCACATGGAAGAACTGCAGAAGCTGCTTTCGGAAATTGATCAGAAGAAAGAAACGCAGGATACGGATCTTGCGGCTGCGCTTGCAAAAATTGAGGAGCATATCAAAGAGCGCGAAGAGGAACTTTCGCAGGAAATGGAAGCAAAGACAGCAGACTTCATCGAGGCGATCAACGCGTTTCTGGCGGAAAAAGCGGCCGAGCAGGAAGCAGAACAGCAGCTGCCGGAAGTGGAAGAAATAAGCGAAGAGCAGACAGAAGAAGTACCGGAAGAAGAAGCAGAACCGGAAGTGGAAGAAAAAGAAGAAACGGTGCAGCAGGAGAGCAATCACAATGCAGCGATCTTAGAGCTTCACAGACAGGGAGCGTCTGAGATAGAGATCGCGAAAGAATTAGGACTTGGCGTCGGTGAAGTGAAGCTGGTACTGGGACTGTTCAGAGAGGAAGAAGCATAGTGAAGTTAAAGTATTATTTACGGGGACTTGGAATTGGAATTATTGTCACCACACTGGTATTGATGGTTGCGTTTTCCGGAAAAAAAGAAAAACTTTCGGATCAGGAGATCATGCAGCGGGCAGAACAGCTTGGCATGGTTATGGCAGATGAGGGACAGACGGAAACCGGAACAGAAGAAAATACCGGGACAGAAGCGCAGCCTGAGACAGAGCAGGATGTACAGAATACAGAAGCAGGCACCGAAGAAAATGCCGATGAAAACACAGAAAACGCATCGGAACCGGAAACAGAGCCGCAGACCGAAGCCGCTGCAGAGCCGGCAGCGCCGGAAGATACCACAGGAAATGTTGTGGGAGAAGTAAAGCAGGAGACTTCCGGTGAAGTGGCATTTACCGTCAAATCCGGGGAATCTTCGGATACCGTGGCGTTTAACCTGTATAAAGCGGGACTTGTGGATGATGCGACCGCGTTCAACCGTTATATGATAAGTAAAGGATATGACAGCAGACTGCGGACGGGAGATTTCAAGATCCGTTCCGGAGCTTCCTATGATGAGATCTTAAAGGTTCTCGCACCATAAATTCATAATGGAAAAACAAAAAGCCCTTGCGTGTCAGGGGCTTTTGTGATATACTACAAAAGTTGCAGAGCGCTTATCCGAGAAACGCCCGGATAAGTTGCAAAAAAAGACACATATGTCGATGGCAGGATGGGTGCCGAAAGGTTATCCTGCAAAAGGAAGCATATGGATGAAAAACCAGTTGGAGGTAGAAACATGAGCGTTATTTCAATGAAACAGTTATTAGAAGCAGGTGTTCATTTCGGACATCAGACCAGAAGATGGAACCCGAAAATGGCTCCGTACATCTACACAGAAAGAAACGGAATCTACATCATCGATTTACAGAAATCCGTTGGAAAAGTAGATGAAGCTTACAAAGCAGTATCTGATATTGCAGCAGACGGCGGCACAATCCTTTTCGTTGGAACAAAGAAACAGGCACAGGATGCGATCAAGACAGAAGCAGAACGTTGCAATATGTTCTATGTAAACGAGAGATGGCTTGGTGGTATGCTTACAAACTTCAAGACAATCCAGAGCCGTATCGCAAGATTAAAAGCGATCGAAAAGATGGAAGAAGACGGAACATTCGATGTTCTTCCGAAGAAAGAAGTTATCCAGTTAAAGAAAGAACTTGAAAAATTACAGAAGAACCTTGGCGGTATCAAAGAAATGAAGAAGATCCCGGATGCGATCTTCATCGTAGATCCGAAGAAGGAAAGAATCTGTGTACAGGAAGCACACGCACTTGGTATTCCGCTTATCGGTATTGCAGATACCAACTGTGATCCGGAAGAATTAGATTATGTCATTCCTGGTAACGATGATGCGATCAGAGCTGTAAAATTGATCGTTTCCAAAATGGCTGATGCTGTTATCGAAGCAAATCAGGGGCTTGAAAATGTAGATCTTGAAGCTGCAGAAGGTGAAGCAGAGGAAGAAGCATAAATTCAATTTATTATTTGGAGGAATCGAAAATGGCTATTACAGCAGCAATGGTAAAAGATCTGCGTGAAATGACCGGCGCAGGAATGATGGATTGTAAAAAGGCACTCAATGAGACAAACGGAAATATGGACGAGGCTGTTGAATTCTTAAGAAAGAATGGACAGGCAAAAGCAGAGAAGAAAGCTTCCAGAGTTGCTGCAGAAGGTGTTGTAAATGTTGCCGTAGACGGTGACACAAAGGCAGCTATCGTAGAAGTAAACTCTGAGACAGATTTCGTTGCAAAGAACGAGAAGTTCCAGAACTACGTTGCAGAAGTTGCAAAGCAGGTGTTAACCACAGAAGCAACAGATGTAGATGCATTTATGGAAGAAAAATGGCAGGGTGACGCTGCTAAGACCGTAAAGGATGCACTGGTTGAGCAGGTTGCAGTGATCGGTGAGAACTTAAAGATCAGAAGATTTGAAAAAGTCAGTGCTGATAACGGATGTGTTGTTCCGTATATCCATGGCGGCGGACGTATCGGCGTATTAGTTGTAGCAGAAACAGCAGTAGTAAACGATACCGTAAAAGAAGCATTAAAGAACCTTGCAATGCAGATCGCGGCTTTAAATCCGAAATATGTTTCTGACAGCGAAGTAAGCGCAGATTACATCGCACATGAAAAAGAAATCTTAATGGCGCAGATCAACAATGATCCGAAGGAATCCCAGAAACCGGAAAAGGTAAAAGAGGGAATGATCCAGGGCCGTATCAAGAAAGAATTAAAAGAGATCTGTCTGGTAGACCAGGTATATGTAAAAGCAGAAGACGGAAAACAGACCGTAGAAAAATATCTGGAGCAGGTTTCAAAAGAAGTTGGAGCTACTGTTACAATCAAGAAATTTGTTCGTTTTGAGACCGGTGAAGGAATCGAAAAGAAACAGGAAGATTTCGCAGCAGAGGTTGCAGCACAGTTATAATTGTAAGACCAGATCCGATGAATGGGATCTCATAAGTTACCGCATCAGCAGTAAAAATGCTGATGCGGTATTTTTTTAGCTCTTTGGGTGGAAAAGCAAGATCAGATATGGTATTTTAAATAGGAAAGGGAGAAGTAATACTATGGAAAAAAATGCAAAGCTTGCGTCAATCTATGTAAAAATATACAATAAGCGGACGCTTACCATCGATGATCTGACGTTTCTGGCAAAGTATGATCCGGAGTGTTTTGCCAAGACGTGTGAGAACCTGATCTATAAGATCCCGGAGACACGCGAACTTATGACTCAGGAGCTTGCAACCCAGGAACCGGAGGAGATACAGATGGCGGAGGAGGCGGATGCACAGGCTGCGCAAAGGACAGAAGATGACAGACAAAAGATCGAAGAGGAACACATCAGACAGCTGCTCTTAAACCTGCGCGATATGAAAGAAATGCCGGTGAATCAGGTGGATCCTGACCGGGTGAAAAATCTTCTTGGAAGCCTTTATATGGAAAAGCTGTTTCCGCATAATGATAAGAACAGATATTTTGAAATGCCGGAAGAACCCGGAAAATCCATATTTAATAAAAAGGTTTGAAAAATTGGTTGAAATGAATATACAATTAATGATACAATAAAAAAAGATGTTATGACCTGGAGGTCACTTATGGAAGGAAAGAACCAAAGCAGCTTGAAGGAACAACAGGAGAGAAGAAAGCGCATCAACCGCATCAAAAGAGGACTGATTTCCTTTATCGGGATCTGGATGCTTTTGTGCATGTTCCTGTGTGTGGTGCTGCTGTTTAAAGTAAACAGTCTGGAAAAACAGATTTCACAGCTTGTCTCGGACGCGACCGTGAGCAAAAGCGCGGCGGAGACAATGAGTGAAAATACGTCAGATAAATCCGGTGTGTTTTCCTATGATTCTACGGAGTCGATAGGAGGCGAAAAGGCTACCGAGCAGGTGATCGCAAACGTTTCCAACGCGGTGGAATCGGATTCGGAAAACTTTGCGGAAGAGAACGACCAGTTGAAGGTATATCTTACGTTTGATGACGGACCAAGCGACAATACGGCGGCAATTTTGGACACGCTTGCAAAGTACAATGTGAAGGCAACGTTTTTTGTGGTCGGCAAGACGGACGATCAGTCAAAAGAGATGTATCAGCGCATAGTGAATGAAGGACACACGCTGGGAATGCATTCCTATTCCCATAAATACAGTGTGGTATATGATTCGCTGGATGCATTTGAGACAGATTTCAATCAGCTGCAGTCCTATCTTTATGATATAACCGGACAGGAGTGCAGACTGTACCGCTTTCCGGGAGGAAGCAGCAATCAGGTCAGCAATACGGATATGTCGGAATTTATCCGTTTCCTGAATGAAGAGGGTGTGACCTATTTCGACTGGAATGTATCCAGCGGAGATGCAACCTCACAGGCATATACGGCAGATGAACTGCTTAATAATGTCCTTACGGATGTGCCAAAATATAAAACATCCGTGGTGCTTATGCATGATTCCAACACCAAGTCTACGACAGTGGAAGCACTTGGCCCGATGATTGAGGCATTACAGGGAATGGGAGCACAGATTCTTCCGATTGATGAGAATACGACGCTGGTTCAGCATATCAAGGCAGATAGCGTTGAATAGGTGTTGCAATATAATATGGAGGTAAGAGAATGAGCTTTTTTAAGGAATTTAAAGATGACTTATCGCAGGCAGTAAATGAGCTGATGCCGGGGGAAGATGAGCTGGAAGACATCGAACCGGTTGATTCCACTGCGGACACAGGAACTGTGAGCAATGACGTGGATGTGGAATCCGAACTCTTGAAATTAGATGGGCTTCTGGAAAAAGTAAGCAAGGAAGCAGAAGAAGTTCCGATGCCGGAAGATGATCTGGATGTAGCGCCGGTGCCGGAAGACGAACCGGTAAAAGAACCGGAAGCTGAGGCAGAGGATGTGGAACCGTTACCGGATATCGCATTTCCGGAAGAGGAAGCAGAGACACTGCCGGAACCGGAAGAAATAAAAGAGATCATGGAAGAAGAGCCACAGGAAGCAGTGGAAGATGTGGCAGAAGAGACTGCAGAAGAACCGGAGATCGTGCCGGAAGCAGCAGAGCCAGAAGAAGTTTTACCGGAGATGCCAGTAGAACCGGAACAAGATATCGAAGAAAAAGAGGATGCCAAGGAGGATGCTATTATGAGCAGCAAGCAGGAAGAAAATTTAACAAACGCAGAAGTTGAAACAGAAAACACCGTAAACGGAGTAAATGCGGCGGCAGTTACCGATGAGACAGCAGTGATCACAACCGGAATGAAGATCGAAGGTAATATCACATCTACCGGATCTTTGGATATCCAGGGTGAGATCAAAGGTGATGTGACCTGTAACGGAAAACTTTCCGTAACCGGTACCGTAACCGGAAACAGCAACTCTTCTGAGTTCTTTGCAGATTCCGCAAAAATCGAGGGTGAGATCACAAGTGTCGGAACGGTAAAGATCGGACTTGGTTCTGTTGTCATCGGAAATGTAAAAGCAACATCCGCAGTGATCGCAGGCGCGATCAAGGGTGATATTGATGTGCAGGGACCGGTTGTTGTAGATACTTCCGCAGTTGTTGTCGGAAACATCAAATCACGTTCTGTACAGATCAATAACGGAGCGGTTATTGAAGGTTTCTGTTCTCAGTGCTATGCGGATATCGATATGGAAAATCTCTTTGGAGAGAAGAAAGGCAAATAATCCATGAAAAGAGTATTTTTAAAACTGAGCGGCGAAGCGCTTGCCGGAGAAAAAAAGACGGGATTTGACGAAGCGACCGTTACGGAAGTCGCAAAACAGGTAAAGCAGATTGTGGACGGCGGTATGGAAGTCGGTATCGTGATCGGAGGAGGAAACTTCTGGAGAGGACGTACCAGCGAGACGATCGACCGTACCAAGGCAGATCAGATCGGAATGCTCGCTACGGTCATGAACTGCATCTATGTGTCCGAGATCTTCCGTTATGTGGGAATGAAAACACAGATCTTAACACCGTTTGAGTGTGGATCCATGACAAAACTGTTTTCCAAAGACCGTGCAAACAAATACTTTGAAAAGGGAATGGTCGTATTTTTCGCAGGTGGAACCGGACATCCGTATTTTTCCACAGATACCGGTATCGTGCTGCGTGCCATCGAAATGGATGCGGACGGCATCTATCTGGCAAAGGCAGTGGATGGCGTATATGACAGCGATCCGAAGTTAAACCCTGCGGCAAAGAAATTCGATGAAGTGTCGATCGAGGAAGTGATCGCGAAGAAACTGGCGGTTGTCGATCTCACAGCATCGATCATGTGTATGGAGAACAAGATGCCGATGTATGTTTTCGGATTAAACGAAGAAAACAGTATCGTGAACGCGATGAGCGGCAAATTCAGCGGGACAAAAGTCACCGTATAAATCATTAGTATTATTGGAGGAAATAAAATGGACGAGAGATTAGCACAATACAATGAAAAAATGCAGAAGTCTCTGGATAATCTGCTTGCAGAATTCGGAGGGATCCGCGCAGGACGTGCCAATCCGCATGTATTAGACAAGATCAAAGTAGATTATTACGGAACACCGACTGCTTTACAGCAGGTTGCGAATATCAATGTACCGGAACCGCGTATGATCCAGATCCAGCCATGGGAAGCATCCTTGGTAAAGGAGATTGAAAAAGCGATCATGACTTCCGATCTCGGCATCAACCCGACCAATGATGGAAAAGTGATCCGTCTGGTATTCCCAGAACTGACCGAGGAACGCAGAAAAGAGATCGCGAAAGACATCAAGAAAAAGGGAGAGAGCGCAAAAGTGGCAGTGCGTAATATCCGCCGTGATGCCAATGACGCATTCAAAAAGCTTTCCAAATCAGCGGATATTTCTGAAGATGAGATCAAAGAACTGGAAGATGGTGTGCAGAAGCTGACCGATAAATACATTGCGCAGATCGACAAGGCAGTGGATGAGAAAAATAAGGAAATCCTTACGGTATAAGCGGATTTTTGCAGTTCACAAAAATTTAAGATTAGTGCAGAACATAGGATTCTAGGGGCATGGCAGAGTTTTTTGCCATGCCTTTTCTTGTAAAACAGCTTTGTGAGTAGGAAAATTCTTTGAAATGTGTTAAAATAACAGACAGACCTGTTACAACAAGGAGGATACGAAGATGAAGATACCGCAGCATGTCGCCATCATTCTCGATGGAAATGGAAGATGGGCGAAGAGTAAAGGAATGCCGCGTAATTATGGACATACGATGGGAGCAAAAAATGTAGAAGTGATCTGTAAGGCAGCGCATGATATGGGAATATCCTATCTGACGCTGTACGCGTTTTCCACAGAGAACTGGAAACGGCCGGACAGCGAAGTGAGTGCGCTGATGAAGCTGCTAAACAGTTATCTGAAAAACTGTATTAAGACCGCAGCGAAAAACAATATGCGTGTGCGTGTGATCGGGGATATCACCGGTCTCGATCCGGCGATGCAAAAGCAGATCGCGGAGCTGGAAGAGGCATCAAAGCACAACGACGGTCTGAATTTTCAGATTGCGCTCAATTACGGCAGCAGGAATGAGATGATCCGTGCCATGAAAAAGATGGTGGAGGATCATGACGCAGGCAGACTGCCTGTTTCGGAGATCAACGAAGAGAGTTTTACGCGTTATCTGGATACGCATGACATTCCGGATCCGGATCTGCTGATCCGCACCAGCGGGGAACAGCGGCTGTCCAATTATCTTTTGTGGCAGCTTGCATACAGTGAGTTTTATTTCACAAAAGTTCCGTGGCCGGATTTCTCGCCAGAGGAATTAAAAAAAGCGGTGGAAGAATACAGTAACCGCGACCGCAGATATGGCGGATTAAAGGAGGAAGAATAATGTTTAAGACAAGATTGATAAGTGGGATCGTGCTGGTAGCACTTGCGCTTGCGCTGATCATCACCGGAGGAAATATACTTCTGACATCGACAGCGGTTATCGCACTGATTGGAATGTTTGAATTGTATCGAATTTTTCATATTGAACGAACGATTGCGGGAATTGCAGGATTTCTTGCGGCAGTGTTATTCTATTGCAATTTAAAATTCGCGTTCATTCCGGATACGATGATGTTTGTGATCGGATTTCTGGTCGTTCTGATGTTTATTTATGTGTTTTCTTACCCAAAATATCATACAGAGCAGATGCTTGCGGCATTTTTCGGTGTGTTTTATGTGGCAGTCATGCTGTCCTATATTTACCAGACCAGAATGCTTCTGCAGGGCGCGTATACCGTATGGCTGATCTTTCTGTGCTCCTGGGGCTGTGATACCTGTGCGTACTGCGTGGGTATGCTGATCGGAAAACACAAGATGACGCCGAAGCTTTCCCCGAAAAAATCCTGGGAAGGCGCGGCAGGCGGGATCATCGGTGCTGCATTGCTCGGACTGATCTACGGATTTGTTTTCCAGAACAAAATGGGAACCACACAGAAAGATATTTTCGCAATGGCGGCGATCTGTGCAGTCGGCGCGGTCATTTCCATGATCGGGGACCTTACCGCGTCTGCGATCAAACGAAACTATGAGATCAAAGATTATGGAAAACTGATCCCGGGTCATGGCGGAATACTGGACCGGTTTGACTCTGTTATTTTTACGGCACCTGTCATATTCTATCTGGCGGATTATTTCATAAAATAAAAAGAGGGTTTGAAAAATGAAGAAAATAGCGATCCTGGGATCTACCGGTTCGATTGGAACACAGACACTGGATGTAGTGCGGGAACAGGGGGATATCTCTGTCGCCGCGCTAGCCGCAGGGAGCAATATCGCTCTGTTGGAGCAGCAGATCCGGGAGTTTCATCCGCGTCTTGTGGCGGTATGGGACAAAAAGAAAGCAGAAGAATTAAAGATAAAGACAGCGGATCTCTCCGTTGAGATCTTAGACGGCATGGATGGACTGCTTGCCGTGGCACAGATACCGGAAGCGGAGATCCTGGTCACGGCGATCGTCGGAATGCTTGGGATCCGGCCAACGATCGCAGCGATCCGCGCGGGAAAGGATATTGCGCTTGCGAATAAAGAGACGCTTGTCACGGCAGGGCATCTGATCATGCCGATGGCGGAGGAGAATCATGTCTCGATCCTGCCGGTGGACAGCGAGCACAGCGCGATCTTTCAGTCATTAAACGGGGAACGACACAATAAGATCCATAAGATCCTGCTCACGGCATCCGGCGGACCGTTCCGTGGAAAGACGCGTGAGAAATTAAAAGACGTGACGGTCGAGGATGCGCTCAAACATCCGAACTGGAGCATGGGAAGAAAGATCACGGTGGATTCTGCCTCACTGGTAAACAAAGGACTCGAGGTCATGGAGGCAAAATGGCTCTTTGACGTGGAACTTTCACAGATCCAGGTTGTGGTACAGCCACAGAGTGTGATCCACTCCATGGTGGAATATGAAGACGGGGCGATCATAGCGGAGCTTGGTACGGCGGATATGCGTCTGCCGATCCAGTATGCGCTGTACTATCCGGACCGGAGACCGTTAAGCGGAGAACGGCTTGATTTTTATAAGCTTGGACAGATCACATTTGAACGCCCGGATACGGATACCTTCCGCGGGCTGGCACTCGCTTACCGTGCCATGGAGCAGGGAGGAAATGTGCCAACGGCTTTCAATGCGGCAAACGAGCGGGCGGTTGCGAAGTTCTTAAATCATGAGATCCGATTCCTGGAGATACCGGAAATCATTGAGGCGTGCATGGAACACTGTAACTATGTGAAGAATCCATCGGTAGAAGAGATTTTAGATACCGAACGTGCAGCCTATGAATATATAGAAGGCAGGTGGTAGATTGAAAATTGTTATTGCGATCATCATATTCAGCATCATCATTCTGTTTCATGAACTGGGACATTTTCTGGTTGCCAAAAAGTGCGGGATACGCGTAAATGAGTTCTGTCTGGGACTTGGGCCGACACTCTTTGGCATAACCAAAGGAGAGACCAAATATTCCATTCATCTGCTTCCGTTTGGCGGAGCATGCATGATGGAAGGTGAGGACGGAGACAGCAGTGATGACCGGGCGTTTACCAACAAACCGGTCTGGGCGCGCATTGCGGTCGTGGCAGCAGGCCCGCTTTTTAATTTCATCATGGCATTTGTTTTTTCGGTGATCTTAATTGCGTGCATCGGTTATGACAAGCCGGTGATCAGTGGTGTGATGGACGGATATCCGGCGCAGGAAGCGGGGATGCAGGAGGGAGATACCATTGTAAAAATGAACCACAAAAACATTCATTTTTGCAGAGAGATCAATCTGTATCTTTATTTTCACGCAGGCGAGACTGTGGATGTCACCTATGAGCGGGATGGCAAAGAAACACAGGTTACCCTGACACCGGTTTATGATGAAGAAAGCGGCGGCTACTATGTCGGTTTTTATGAAAACAATGCGAGAACCAGGGCAAATGTGGGAGATTCCTTAAAATACGGCGTTTATTATACAAAATACTGGGTGGATCTGACGTTTGAGAGCGTAAGGATGCTTTTCACCGGAAAAGTAGGCGTGCAGGATATGTCAGGACCGGTCGGCATCGTAAAAACGATCGGTGACACTTATGAAGAGAGCAAGACAGACGGCATGTTTTATGTGTTTATCAATATGTTAAACATTTCCATTTTACTTTCCGCGAACCTCGGTGTGATGAACCTTCTGCCGATCCCGGCACTGGACGGCGGGCGGCTGGTATTCCTTATCATTGAGGCCATACGAAGGAAACGGATCGATCCGGAAAAGGAAGGAATGGTACATTTTGTCGGAATGATGTGCCTGATGGCACTCATGGTGTTCATTATGTTCAGTGATATCCGAAAACTGTTTTAGAGGTGTAGATATGCAGAGAATGAAAACAAAAGAAGTACGGATCGGAAACCGGGTGATCGGGGCAGACCATCCGATCCTGATCCAGTCCATGACCAATACAAAGACAGAAAATGTGGCGGATACGGTGGCACAGATCCAAAAACTCACGGCGGCCGGATGTGACATCATCCGCTGCGCGGTGCCTACGATGGAAGCGGCAGCGGCGCTGCGTGAGATCAAAAAACAGATCGAAATCCCGCTTGTGGCAGACATCCATTTCGATTACAGGCTTGCGATCGCAGCGATGGAAAACGGCGCGGATAAGATCCGGATCAATCCGGGAAACATTGGGGATGAAGGACGCGTGCGTGCAGTCGTTACAGAGGCGAAAGAGCGCGGAATTCCGATCCGCGTGGGTGTAAACAGCGGTTCGCTGGAAAAGGATCTGCTGGAAAAGTACCATGGCGTCACGGCGGAAGCACTCGTGGAGAGCGCACTGGATAAAGTAAAACTGATCGAGGACATGGGATACGACAATCTGGTCATCAGCATCAAGTCTTCGGATGTAATGATGTGCGTAAAGGCACATGAACTGATCGCAAAGCAGACCGATCATCCGCTTCATGTCGGAATTACCGAGTCAGGCACAGTCACAAGCGGAAACATCAAATCCGCGATCGGGCTTGGGCTGATCCTGAATCAGGGGATCGGTGATACGATCCGTGTCTCACTGACCGGAGATCCGACGGAGGAGATCAAATCCGCAAAGATCATCTTACGGACACTGGGACTGAGAAAGGGAGGCATCGAAGTGGTTTCCTGTCCGACCTGTGGCAGAACAAGGATCGATCTCATCGGTCTGGCAAATCAGGTTGAAAATATGGTGGCAGATATTCCGCTCGATCTCAAAGTCGCAGTCATGGGCTGCGTGGTAAACGGCCCGGGTGAGGCAAGGGAAGCCGATATCGGGATCGCAGGCGGTGTCGGAGAGGGACTCATCATTAAGCACGGAGAGATCTATAAGAAAGTTCCGGAGGCAGAACTTCTGCCTGCACTGCGTGAGGAACTGCTGCACTGGGAACAGGAAAAAGAGAAATAAAACAGGTGAAAGTAAATGGCAAAACCGTTTTTTGAGGTATTTCCGACGTTAAAAGTGGGAGAGGAAACAAAAAATCTGTTATCGGAAGTAGAAGTAACCAGGGTGTCCACCAATACAAGGAAGGACATCCTGCGCGTTTACATAGCGGGAAGACGGCTGATCCCGAAAAAGAAGATCTATCAGTTAGAGACCGGGATCAAAAAGCAGCTTTTTCCGACCAGGGATATGACAATCAAATTTATTGAAAAGTTTCAGTTGTCCAGCCAGTATACGCCGGAAAATCTGATGAATGTATACAAAGACAGTATTCTTCTGGAATTAAGGGAGTACAGTCTTTTAGTTTATAATCTGTTCCGCCAGGCGACACTGGAATTTGACCGCGAAGATCATATGGTCTTAACGCTGCCGGATACGATCGTGGCGGAAAAACGATCTGATGAACTGATCGATATTCTGGAAAAGATAGTCTGCGAACGCTGTGGACTGAAGCTGATGATCGAACCGCAGTTTCAGGAAGAAGCGGAGCTTTCGGAACATCGGAAAGACAGTGATATCCAGATCGCACATGAGGTGGAGCATATCGTTAAAATGTCGGCGCTTGGACAGCACCGGGAGGATGAACCGGTTTCGCAGGAAAAAGAAGAGACAAAACCTTTAAAGGAAAAGGAGACGAAAAAGCAGCCGGCTCCGGCAAAAACATTCAAATCCGCCAAACCGAGAGAAGAGGGAAGAAAATTTTCCTACCGCCGTTCGGACAACCCGGATGTTATCTATGGCAGGGATTTTGATGAGGAAGCGATCGCAATTGAGACGATCGCGGGAGAAATGGGAGAGGTTGTGATCCGCGGTCAGATATTATCGTTAGATACCAGACCGATCCGCAACGAAAAAACGATCGTGATCATGTCTGTGACCGATTTTACCGATACGATCGTATTAAAGATCTTTGCCCGCGATGAAAATCTCGATGAACTGCTGGGCGGTTTGAAGAAAGGTGCGTATGTCAAGATCAAAGGTGTCACAACGATCGATAAATTTGACAGTGAGCTCACGATCGGATCGGTGGTCGGCATCAAGAAGATCCCGGACTTTACCTCATCGCGCATGGACAACAGTCCGAAGAAGCGGGTGGAGTTACACTGCCATACCAAGATGAGCGATATGGATGGCGTTTCCGATGTCGGGGATATCATAAAACGCGCCGCCGCCTGGGGGCACAAAGCGATCGCCATTACGGATCACGGGGCAGTACAGGCATTCCCGATCGCAAATCATGCGATACCGGATGGCACGGACTTTAAGGTGATCTACGGATTAGAGGCGTATCTGGTGGACGACTTGAAGGATATTATCGAAAATTCCAAAAACCAGAGCCTGGATGACCGTTATGTCGTATTCGATCTTGAGACCACGGGATTAAGTCCGAATACCTGTAAGATCATAGAGATCGGTGCGGTAAAGGTAGAAAACGGACAGATCGTAGACCGCTTCTCCACGTTTGTAAACCCGAAAGAACCAATCCCATATAAGATCGAGGAGCTTACGAGCATACGGGATGATATGGTCATTGACGCACCGACGATCGAAGAGATCCTCCCGGAATTTATGAAATTCTGCGAAGGCTCGATCATGGTGGCGCACAATGCGGAATTTGATATGAGCTTCATCAAAAAGAACTGCGACAGACAGGGAATCTCCTATGATTTTACGATCGGAGATACCATGACGTTGGCGCAGTTACTGCTGCCGAATCTGAACCGTTTCCGTCTGGATACCGTGGCAAAAGCGATCGGTGTACACCTTGGAAACCATCACCGGGCGGTGGATGATGCCGCGTGTACCGCAGACATTTTCTTAAAATTTATCGAGATGTTAAAAGAGCGCGGGATCCACACCCTGGATGAGGTGAACGCGGAGGGAAATATCGACAAAGAAAGTGTGCGCAAGATGAAATCTTTCCATGCGATCATGCTGGCGACCAACGATATCGGACGCGTGAACCTCTATAAACTGGTGTCACTTTCCCACCTTACCTATTTTAACAAACGGCCGAAGATCCCCAAAAGTGAATTTGTAAAATACCGGGAGGGAATTCTGCTTGGTTCCGCCTGCGAAGCCGGGGAACTCTATCAGGCGATCCTGCTCGGACGTCCGAACGAGGAGATCGCGCGACTGGTCAACTTTTATGATTATCTCGAGATCCAGCCGCTTGGAAACAATATGTTCATGCTGCGGGATGAAAAATCACCGGTCAGCTCGATCGAAGAACTGCAGGATATCAACCGGAAGATCGTTGCACTTGGTGAAGAATTTCACAAACTTGTGGTCGCAACCTGTGACGTGCATTTTCTTGATCCGGAGGACGAAGTCTACCGCAGGATCATTCTTGCCGGAAACGGGTTTAAAGATGCGGACGATCAGGCACCATTATATCTGCGCACGACCGAGGAGATGTTAAACGAATTTACCTATCTTGGCAGTGAAAAGGCGGAAGAGGTAGTCATCAAAAATCCGAATCTGATCGCGGATATGTGCGAACGGATCTCTCCGGTGCGTCCAGACAAGTGTCCGCCGGTCATTGAAAATTCAGATCAGATGCTGCGTGATATCTGTTATAACAAGGCGCACGAGATGTACGGGGAAGAACTGCCGTCCGTTGTAAAGGAGCGGCTGGACCGTGAGCTGAATTCCATCATTTCCAACGGTTACGCGGTTATGTATATCATTGCCCAGAAACTGGTGTGGAAGTCCAATGAGGACGGATACCTGGTAGGTTCCCGTGGATCGGTAGGATCCTCGTTCGTAGCGACCATGTCCGGTATCACGGAAGTAAATCCGCTGCATGCGCATTATTACTGTGAGAATTGTCATTACTCCGATTTTGATTCGGAAGATGTAAAGGCCTATACCGGGCGCGCGGGCTGTGATATGCCGGACAAGATCTGCCCGAAATGCGGCAAGTTGTTAAAAAAGGACGGATTTGATATTCCGTTTGAGACATTCCTTGGATTTAAGGGAAACAAAGAGCCGGATATCGATCTGAACTTTTCCGGGGATTACCAGAGTAAGGCACATAAATACACCGAAGTTATTTTCGGAGCCGGTCAGACGTTCCGTGCGGGAACGATCGGTACACTTGCGGACAAGACCGCGTTCGGATACGTTAAAAATTATTATGAGGAACGTGGGGTTCACAAGAGAAACTGTGAGATCGACCGTATCGTGCAGGGGTGCGTCGGGATCCGCCGGACGACCGGACAGCATCCGGGTGGTATTGTAGTGCTTCCGGTCGGAGAAGAGATCTATTCCTTCACACCGATCCAGCATCCGGCCAATGATATGACGACCGATACGATCACGACCCATTTTGAATACCATTCCATTGACCACAACCTGTTAAAGCTTGATATCCTCGGGCACGACGATCCGACGATGATCCGTATGTTGGAGGATCTGACCGGATTAAATGCCAGAACGATCCCGCTTGATGACAAGGCGGTCATGTCGCTGTTTCAGAATACGGACGCCATTCAGGTGACACCGGACGATATCAACGGCTGTCAGCTTGGAGCGCTCGGAATACCGGAGTTTGGTACGGATTTCGCGATGGGAATGCTTCTCGCCACACAGCCGACGGAATTTTCGGATCTTGTGCGGATATCCGGGCTTTCCCATGGTACGGACGTGTGGCTAGGAAATGCGGAGACCCTGATCAAAGAGGGAACGGCAACGATTTCCACGGCGATCTGTACCCGTGACGATATCATGATCTATCTGATCAGTATGGGACTCGAAAGTGAGACCGCGTTTACGATCATGGAGTCCGTGCGAAAAGGAAAGGGCTTAAAGCCGGAGTGGGAGAAGTTAATGCTCGAGCACGGTGTGCCGGACTGGTATATCTGGTCGTGTAAGAAGATCAAGTACATGTTCCCGAAGGCGCATGCGGCTGCGTATGTTATGATGGCGTGGCGTATCGCCTACTGCAAGGTATTCTATCCGCTTGCCTACTATGCGGCATATTTTTCGATCCGCGCGACTGGATTCAACTATGAACTGATGTGCCAGGGCAAGGACAAATTAAATTACTTTATGCATGATTACGAAAAGCGGAAAGACCAGCTCTCCAAAAAGGAGCAGGATGTTTACCGCGACATGCGTATCGTTCAGGAAATGTATGCGCGCGGTTATGAATTTATGCCCGTGGATATTTACCGGGCGAGTGACCGGTATTTCCAGATCATTGACGGAAAACTGATGCCGGCACTGAATACGATCGAAGGTCTCGGAGGCAAGGCGGCAGAACAGGTCGTAGAGGCGGCAAAAGATGGAAAATTCCTTTCCAAAGACGATTTCAGACAGCGGACGAAAGCAACGAAAACAGCGATCGAACTGATGTCGGATCTCGGGCTGCTCGAGGGGCTGCCGGAATCCAACCAGCTGTCACTCTTTGACTTTTCCTAGAGAGGCATTTTTGTTCATTGACAAATAAGAACAGGACTTTTAATATAAAATTAAAACAGGATAAAGGTGAGAAAGATTATGCGAGAATTAGTGGATATCCGTAAGGAGATCGATTCCGTGGATGCTGACATTGTGGCATTATATGAGAAGAGAATGAAGCTGGCGGAACAGGTGGCGGAATACAAGATCGGCACCGGAAAAAAAGTTTTGGATAAAGAGCGGGAAAAAAGCAAACTGGAAAAGATCGCCGGACTTGCCTCGACAGATTTTACGAGATGTGGAGTTACGGAACTGTTTGAACAGATCATGGCAATGAGCAGAAAGCGGCAGTACCAGATGCTGCGTGAGCATGGGATCACGGACGAAATGGATTTTGTACCGGTGGAGAGTCTTCCGGTAGAACATAAAAAGATCGTTTTTCAGGGCGTGGAGGGCGCGTACGCGCAGGTAGCCATGGAAACCTTTTTCGGAAACGATACCGAGAATTTCCATGTCGAGAGCTGGCGTGACGCGATGGAGGCGATCAAAAACGGAGAAGCCGACTATGCGGTACTTCCGCTTGAAAATTCGTCTGCGGGCATTGTGTCCCAGAATTATGATCTTTTGATGGAGTATGACAACTGCATTGTTGGGGAACAGATCATAAAGATCGACCACTGCCTGCTCGGTACAAAAGACGCACAGCTTTCAGATATTACCCAGGTGTATTCGCATCCGCAGGGACTGATGCAGTGCGCCGGATTTCTGGAAGCGCATCGCGGATGGGAGAGCATCAGCACCAAGAATACCGCAATGGCGGCAAAGAAGATCAAAGAGGATGCGAAGAAGAACCAGGCGGCAATCGCGAGCCGGCTGACGGCGGATATTTACGGACTGAAGCTGTTAAAAGAAAGTGTGCAGGACAATCCAAACAACAGTACACGTTTTATCATTGTGTCCAGCAAAAAGATGTATGTGCGGGACGCCAAAAAGATCAGTATCTGTTTTGAGATCCTGCATGAAAGCGGATCGTTGTACCATGCGCTTTCCCATTTTATCTATAATAATCTGAACATGGATCACATTGAATCACGCCCGATCCAGGACAGAAACTGGGAGTATCGTTTCTTCATAGACTTTGTCGGAAACCTTGAGGACTGTGCGGTAAAAAACGCGCTCCGCGGATTGAAAGAAGAGACGGTGAAGTTAAAAATACTCGGAAATTACTAACAAACAGGAAAGAAAGGCAGCAGAAATGAAAAGTGCAAAAGAACTGATTATTTATAAAGATTTTAAGAACGGGAGGCTGTTTTATAATTTCACATGGATCCTGGAAAATTATAAAAACGATTACTACAACAAAGAGGACATCAGAGCTTTATTTTATGAATGCTTTCATGATCTGCTGGAGCTTGCGGGAAGCCACGGGTTTGAGGGAAACCTCTGGCACAATTTCCTGACGTTTCTTTTGATCAACAATGAGAATGCTTACAGTACAGCCAGTGAAAAGCGGGGAAAGATCGGCGGAAGCCTGGAGGAGATCGCACTGCATGATTTTTCAATCTTTAAAGGCTTTTTCGATTTTGATCTCGATATCTTAAAAGAGGAGCTGGAACTGGATGACATTGCGGTGTTAAAGAACTATGTCAGCACGGCGGATAACGGAAAGATCTTAAATAAGAGGATCCGCGACCGCATTGTTTCTCTGAGCAGACAGTTGGAACAGGCAGAGGATGTGCAGCAGTTCCTTTCTTATGTGGCAGAGTTTTATAAGGACTTCGGGGTTGGAACCCTGGGACTGCACAAGGCATTCCGGATCGAACATGATGAAAAGGGAAATGCCGTTATTGCGCCGATCAGCCGTATCGCGCATGTCAAATTGGATGACCTTGTCGGTTATGAATCCGCGAAGAAAAAACTGATCGATAATACCGAGGCGTTTGTAAAGGGAAGATCGGCAAACAACTGTCTGTTATTCGGAGATGCCGGAACCGGAAAATCTTCCAGTATCAAGGCGATCATCAATGAATATTATGATGATGGACTTCGGATGATCGAAGTATACAAGCATCAGTTCCAGGATCTGAACGCGGTGATCGCACAGATCAAAAACCGGAATTATAAATTTATCATTTATATGGATGATCTCTCTTTCGAGGAATTTGAGATAGAATATAAGTATCTGAAGGCGGTGATCGAGGGCGGACTTGAGAAAAAGCCGGATAATGTACTGATCTATGCGACATCGAACCGCAGACATTTAGTCAGAGAGACATTCAGTGACCGTACACAGCAGGAGGACGATCTGCACAATAACGATACCGTGCAGGAAAAACTTTCCCTTGTGGCACGGTTTGGTGTGTCGATTTATTTCGGGGCACCGACACCGAAGGAATTTAAAAATATCGTAAAAGTACTGGCAGAGAAACAGCATGTAACGATGAGCGAGGAAGAACTGCTTGCGGAAGCAAACAAGTGGGAGCTTTCCCATGGCGGACTTTCCGGCCGGACGGCGCAGCAGTTCATCAACTATCTGCTCGGACAGCAGGGAGCGGACGCTTAAAGTGGGGGCAGTGCAGAGAGGATGGAAGTATGAATATTACGACATTTGCAGCAATCTATATCGGATCTTATGAGATCAGCATGAAGATATTTGAACTCTCAGCCAAACGAAAGATCCGTGAGGTCGATTATATCCGCAAGAGGGTAGAGCTTGGAAAGGATGCTTACGCGAAGGGATATATCGGATATGAACTGGCAGAGGAACTGTGCAGCGTGCTGTCCGAATATACCAAGATCATGGCGGGGTACAAGGTGGATGCGTACAAAGTGTGCGCGAGCGCGGCGATCCGTGATGCGAAAAATGAACTGTTCATTTTGGATCAGATCAAGCTCCGCACCAAACTTGATGTCGAGGTGTTGAGTAACTCGGAGCATCGGTTTATCAGCTATAAATCCGTTGCGGCACGTCCGGAATTTAACAAGATGATCGAAAAGGGCGCGGCGGTTGTCGATGTCGGGGGCGGAAGTCTGCAGATCACGCTGTTCCAGAAAGGAAAGGCGATCACGACGCAGCACCTTTTACTTGGAACCATGCGTATCTATGAAAAACTTTCCGAGATCGGAAACGCTGTCATATATTATGATGATCTGATCAAAGAACTGGTAGATAAGGAACTGGAGCGTTTCAAAGATATTTATCTGAAAGACAACCGGTTGCAGTACCTGATCATGATGGGAGATTACAGTACGGAGATCGTGCGCAAGCTCGAAAAGAATCTGGACCGCACGACCGTAGACGCAGGGAAATTCGTAAAATACTTAAATAAAATGAACCGCAACAGCCTTGGAAAGATCGCGGAGGAGCTGAGCCTTTCCAATGCGACCGACCCGCTTCTTCTCCCTTCGATCGTGCTTTATAAGCGGATCGCGGAAGAACTGGACGCGGATTCCATCTGGGTACCGGGTTCCGATATCAATGATGGTATCGCGTGTGACTACGCGTTAGAACATAATATGATCAGGGTGGAGCATGATTTTGACGAGGATGTCATTTCAGCATCAAAATATATGGCACAGCGCTATCATGGCTATACGCCGCATATCGACGCACTGACCGAGATGGCGACGCTTGTTTTTGACAGCATGAAGCGTGTGCATGGCATGGGGAAAAGAGAGCGCCTGCTGCTCCAGGTCGCTGCGATCCTGCATGACTGCGGAAAATATGTGAGCCTGGTAAATGGACCGGAATGTGCATACAGCATTATCATGGCATCCGAGATCATAGGGCTTTCCCATCTGGAGAGGGAGATCGTCGCGTGTACGGTAAAATACAATACCTATCCGCTTGATGATTACGAAGTTCTTGCGGATAAGTTAGACCAGGAGAGCTACATGGTCGTGGCGAAACTGGCGGCAATATTAAAAGTATCAAACGCAATGGATCGCAGCCATAAACAGAAATTTAAAAATGTCAAGGCTTCGCTGCGCGGAAAGCAGTTAGTGATCACGATCGAGTCGATGGATGACATCGTCCTGGAAAAGGGACTGTTTGCCGCAAAGTCGGGAGATTTCGAACGTATCTTCAGTGTGAAACCGGTTATAAAAGAAAAGCATACATGACAGAGGAGGCGGGAATATGGAAACAGCAAAAGAGTATTTTAAGCCGGAATATTTTGAAAATCGGGAACTGAGCTGGATCAAATTTGATGAGCGGGTTTTAAATGAGGCGAGGGATAAGACGATCCCGTTGTTAGAACGGCTGAAATTCGTAAGTATCACATCATCGAACCTGGATGAATTTTTTATGGTGCGTGTCGCATCGTTAAAGGATATGGTGCATGCCGGCTATAAAAAGAAAGACATAGCGGGAATGACAGCGAAAGAACAGCTTTCCGCCATCAATACGGCAACCAGGGAGCTGGTGGAGACACAGTATACGACCTATAACCGGTCTTTAGTTCCGCTCATGAAAGCAAACGGGATCATCGTCATTGATGAGTTCGAGAAATTAAGCAGTGAACAGGCGGCTTATGTCGATAAATATTTCAAAGAGAATGTTTACCCGGTGCTCACTCCAATGGCGGTAGATGCGTCAAGACCGTTTCCGCTGATCCGGAACAAGACGCTCAATATTGTTGCGCTTTTGATGAAAAAAGAAAATACGGATAAACGTATGGCAAAGCATGACGCTGAATTCGCTACGGTTCAGGTGCCGTCCGTGCTGCCGCGTCTGGTAGAGATCCCTTCCGAGAAAGAAGAAGATACGACCTATATTCTGTTAGAGCAGATCATCGAGCGGAACATCGCAAAACTGTTTTTGAATTACAATGTGATCTGTGCATATCCGTACCGTATCATGCGGAATGCGGATCTGAGCATTGATGAGGATGAGGCATCCGATCTGTTAAAGGAGATCCAGAAACAGCTTAAAATGCGCCAGTGGGGTGAAGTGATCCGTCTGGAAGTAGAATCGAAGATTGATAAGAAGCTTTTGAATTTTTTAAAAGAAGAGCTGCATATCGCATCGGATGATGATATCTATAAGATCAACGGACCGCTTGATTTTACATTTCTGATGAAATTATACGGATTAAAAGATAAAGAGGAGCTTCGCTATGCGCCCTATACGCCGCAGCGTGTCCCGCAGATCGAGCCGGGACAGAATATCTTTGATGAGATCAGGAAAGGCGATATTTTGCTGCATCACCCGTATCAGACCTTTGATCCGGTGGTGGATTTCATCCGTCAGGCAGCAGTGGATCCGGATGTACTCGCGATCAAGCAGACACTTTACCGTGTAAGCGGAAATTCGCCGATCATCGCGTCACTGGCACAGGCGGCGGAGAACGGAAAACAGGTGTCGGTACTGGTGGAGTTAAAAGCGCGTTTTGACGAGGAAAATAATATTGTATGGGCAAAGATGCTTGAAAAGGCAGGATGCCATGTTATTTACGGTCTGGTGGGCTTGAAAACACACAGCAAGATCGCGCTTGTGGTGCGCCGGGAGGAAGACGGCATCCGCAGATATGTACATCTCGGAACCGGAAACTATAATGACTCAACCGCAAAGCTTTATACGGACTGCGGAATGTTCACATGCTCGGAGGCGATCGGAGAGGATGCCACAGCGGTGTTTAATATGCTTTCCGGTTATTCGGAACCGCTCAGCTGGAATAAGCTTGTCGTTGCGCCGATCTGGCTGCGTAAAAAGTTTATCAAGCTGATCCAGCGTGAGACCAAAAACGCCAGGGCGGGAAAGAAAGCGCGCATTGTCGCAAAAATGAATTCTCTCTGCGACCAGGAGATCATTGCGGCATTGTATGAGGCATCGGCGGCAGGCGTTTCCATAGACCTGATCGTGCGCGGTATCTGCTGTCTGCGTGTGGGGATCCCGAAAGTCAGCGAGAACATCAGAGTGCGTTCCATCGTTGGAAATTTCCTCGAGCACAGCCGTATTTTCTATTTTTATAATGACGGGCAGGAAGAGATCTATATGGGCAGCGCGGACTGGATGCCAAGAAATCTGGATCGTCGTGTGGAGATCATTTTCCCGGTGGAAAACGAGAACTTGAAAAAGAAAGTCATGCACATTTTAAAAGTAGAGCTTGCGGATAACACCAAGGCAAATGTGCTGCAGGAAGACGGCACCTACGAAAAGATCGACAAGCGCGGAAAAATGCTTGTGAATTCGCAGGAACAGTTCTGCAAAGAAGCAGTCGCGGAAGTGCCAAAGGCACCGAAAGAATATATGGAACGGGTATTTATCCCGGCAGAACCGGTTGATTAAAAAAGAGACACGTCAGAGGATGATCCGGCGTGTCTTTTTTATGACAGTAACAAAATTACATTAATTGGAATGCGCTTCTTTCAGGCTTTTCAGATGCCCGAACACCGCATACGGAACGAAAAGACTGCCTTTTCCTGTTCCGAGATGGATCTTTGGTTTGTTTGCGCCATGAAAATCAGAACCGCCGGAGACGGCAAGATCCAGTTCGGCGGCAAGTTCTTTCATCCGTCGTTCTTCGCCGGCGGTGTAAGTAGAATAGATCGCCTCAACGCCGTCGAGCCCGTGGGCTTTTAAGTCAGTCATAAGCTGTTTTAAGCGGGCGTCACTCAAATGGTAGAGCAGCGGATGGGCGAGGATGGCGAGCCCTCCGGCAGCGTGGATCAGATCGATCGCCTGAACGGGTGTCATTTTTTCCCGTGGAACATAGTAAGGGCAGTGATCGCCGATATATTTTTGAAAGGCAATGTTTAAGTCCTGGATACAGCCCTTTTCGTAAAGATAGCGGGCAATATGCGCACGGGTCAGGACAGCGTCCGGGAAATAGGCGCGGAGCGCTTCTACGGAGATATCAAACCCGGCTTCCTCCCGCAGGCGGTCGATCATTTTTTTGTTTCGTTCTTCGCGGGAATCCTGTACGCTTTTTAAAGATTCTTTAAACGCTGCGTTTGTTTCGTCTATAAAAAGACCGACCATGTGAACTTCGTGGTCATCATTGTAGCAGGAGAGCTCTATGCCGGGAATAACGGTAAGACCGGTTTCACGGGCAGCGGCTTTTGCAGCGGCAATCCCGCCTATTGTGTCATGATCCGTCAGGGCAAAAGCGCAAAGACCGGCATGCAGTGCTTCCGTGACAAGTTCCTCCGGTGTAAAGGTGCCGTCCGATTCCGTGGAATGGACGTGCAGGTCAACAATACGTTTATCCATAAAAAATATCCTTTCTGTGATTTGGATTAGCTGTTTACAACTGACTTTATTTTAGCATAAAACCTGGAAAGAAAAAGTTTTTTGAAAAAAATTAAAAAAAATTCAAAAAAGGTATTGCAATATTAAAAATCGTATGGTATAGTAATACACGGTTCGTTGGTCAAGAGGTTAAGACGCCGCCCTCTCACGGCGGAATCACGGGTTCGATTCCCGTACGAACTGCTGACTGTTTTAACAGCCCAACCCGAGAAAGTACTGTAAGTTTTACAGTACTTTTTTCTTTCATAAAAAGATAGAACCGGTTTTATAAATTAAGGTTGCATCTTAAAAATGAAAGTGTTATAGTAAATACGATAGCATGATGATGATTACTTTGAGAGTGGGCGTTTCGTCCACTCTCAATTCACGTTTAGGTACAGTTAGACCAAAAGAAGACTTCATAAGAAAAGGATGGTGAAAGAGATGACACAGCGAGAGATCTATGAACAAAAGACAGAAGAACTGATCCTGCCGATCCTGGAAGAATTACAGTTTGAACTTGTGGATGTTGAGTATGTAAAAGAAGGCGGTACCTGGTATCTTCGGGCATACATTGACAAAGAGGGCGGAATCACGGTAAATGACTGCGAGGACGTCAGCCGCCGGATGAATGAACTTTTAGATGAAAAAGACTATATTGAAGGCTCTTATGTTTTTGAGGTGAGCTCACCGGGACTTGGAAGACCGCTCAAAAAAGAAAAAGATTATGCGAGAAGTATGGGAAAACGACTGGAGATCCGTACTTACCGGGCAATCGAGCACGAGAAGGAATTTTACGGGGTGCTGACTGCGTATGATTCGGATTCTGTTACGATTACAAAAGACGACGGTGCAGAGATGAAATTTGCGAAATCCGACATGGCGCTGATCCGACTGGCATTTGATTTTTAGCGTACAATAACAAAGAATATTTAGGAGGATAAAGAAAATGAGCAGTAACAATGAGTTATTAGAGGCGTTAAATATATTGGAGAAGGAAAAAAACATTTCGAAGGATACCCTGCTTGAGGCAATCGAGAATTCTCTGATCACCGCCTGCAAGAATCATTTTGGAAAATCAGACAATGTCAAGGTGAACATGAATCCGGAAACCTGTGAATATCATGTATTTCAGGAAAAAACCGTGGTAGAACAGGTAGAGGATCCCTGTACGGAGATCAGCCTTGCGAATGCGCGTATGGAAGATTCCAAGTATGAACTGGGCGATATCGTAAATGTGGAAGTAAAATCCAAGGAATTTGGCCGTATCGCGACACAGAACGCAAAGAATGTCATCTTACAGAAGATCCGCGAGGAAGAAAGAAAAGTGCTTTACAGCCAGTATTACAGTATGGAAAAAGACGTAGTGACCGGAATCGTACAGCGCTATGTCGGCAAGAACGTAAGTATCAACCTCGGAAAAGTGGATGCGATCCTGACAGAGAATGAGCAGGTAAAAGGTGAGGTATTCCAGCCGACAGAACGTATCAAGGTATATATCCTTGAAGTAAAGGCAACACCGAAGGGGCCGAAGATCCTGGTTTCCAGAACACATCCGGAACTGGTAAAACGTCTGTTTGAGTCCGAAGTTACAGAAGTAAAGGACGGCATTGTTGAGATCAAGAGTATCGCGAGAGAAGCCGGAAGCAGAACCAAGATCGCGGTATGGTCCAATGATCCGGATGTAGATCCGGTCGGAGCATGTGTCGGTATGAACGGAGCGCGTGTCAATGCAATCGTAAACGAGCTGCGCGGAGAAAAGATCGATATCATCAACTGGAACGAAAATCCGGCAATGCTTATTGAAAACGCGTTAAGCCCTGCAAAAGTTATCTCCGTTATTGCGGATGATGAAGAAAAGACAGCCAAGGTTGTCGTACCGGATTACCAGTTATCACTTGCGATCGGAAAAGAAGGTCAGAACGCTAGACTTGCGGCAAGACTTACCGGATTCAAGATCGATATCAAGAGTGAGACACAAGCAAGGGAATCCGGAGATTTCATGGACTATGTCAACGACTATGAAGACGAGGACTATGAAGAGGATTATGACGGCGAAGGCTACGAAGATGGAGAATATGCAGGCGAAGAAGAAAGCTATGACGAATAAAAAGATACCGATGCGCCAGTGTGTCGGCTGCGGTGAAATGAAAGAGAAACGGGAGCTGATCCGTGTCTTGAAAATCGCAGAAAATGAGATCGTATTAGATGAAACCGGAAAGAAAAACGGAAGAGGGGCTTATCTTTGCAGATCGGCGGAATGCTTTAAAAAAGCAAAAAAGAGCAAAGGGCTGGAACGTTCCTTAAAAACAGCGATCCCGGAAGAAATTTACGAAAAACTGCAGGAGGAGATGGAACGCATTGAAACCAGATAGAGTGTTGTCGATGCTTGGCATTGCCGAAAAGGCAGGCAGTGTGCAAAGCGGAGAGTTCTGTACGGAAAACGCGATAAAGAGTGGCAAAGCCGCGTTAGTCATTGTGGCACAGGATGCGTCGGATAATACCAAAAAGAAATTCGAGAACATGTGTGAATTCCGTCAGATCCCGTTTGCGGTGTATGGAACGAAAGAGGAACTTGGACATCACATAGGAAAGGAGTTTCGTGCTTCCCTGGCGGTGACAAATGAAGGAATTGCAGATACATTGCAAAAGCAGCTGGATATAAACTAACAACTGAATATGGAGGTAGAGTTAATATTGAGAGTACATGAATTGGCAAAAGAATTGAACTTGAAATCCCAGGAAATTATAGATGCGTTGAGCGGTACGGAACATGCAGTCAGCAGCCACAGCAGCAGTATTGGTGAAGTGGCACAGCAGATTGTTCGGAATAAATTTAAAAATAAAGGAAAAACTATACAGGATATGAACGAAAAAACAGAAGAAAAGAAACAGGCAGTGCCTGCAGAAACAAAAACAGAGGGAAAGACGGAAGAGAAGACAGAAGCAAAGGCAAATGAGCGTCCGAAGAAGAAAGCGAGCATTTCAGCTGTGTTTAACCCGCAGAACAGCAAGCAGATGGGAACCAGAAGACAGCAGGGTTACCGTACACAGGGAACCGGTATGCAGCGAAACGGAAACGGACGTCCGCAGAATCCGAATGCGGCAGCAAGACCGCAGCAGAACGGAAAGCCGCAGGGTGCTTCGGCCGGGGAAACAGTAAAAAATGAAAACGCAAGACCTGCAGAAAATGTTCGCGAGAATACGCGTGATAATAATACACGCGACAACAATACACGCCAGGATGGAAACCGTGGCGGACGCTACAACAATAACCGCCCGCAGGGTGGCCGTAACGGCGAACAGAGAAATTACGGAGACCGTCAGCAGGGTGGACGCGGAGACAGAAACGGACGTCCGGATAACGGAAACCGTGGCGGCGCAAGACCGTATTCCAACAATCGTCCGGGTGGCGCAAATGACCGTGGCGGCAACGGAAACCGCAGAAACGGCCAGGATCGTCAGAGAGGCGAATACCGTGGAAAATTAGAGCAGGAGATTTCAAAATTCAATAAAGACGCGGTGAAGGCAGCACCGGAAGAACTTCGCAAGGAGAGCCGTGATACCAACCGCAGAGGAAATGCAAAGAAACAGGAACATGATAAGCTTGGCAAGAGACAGGAAAATTATGTAAACCTGGAGAAGCACAGCGGCCATAAGAAGAGAAACCAGCAGCCGCAGACACCGCAGCAGAAAGCGGCAGAGGAGGAGATCAAAACGATCACACTTCCGGAACATCTGACCATCAAAGAGCTTGCGGATAAGATGAAAGTGCAGGCATCCGTGATCGTGAAGAAGCTGTTCTTAAAGGGACAGATGGTTACGGTAAACCAGGATGTGGATTATGAGACAGCGGAAGAGATCGCGCTTGAATTCAACTGCATCTGCGAACCGGAAGAAAAGATCGATGTGATCGCAGAACTCTTAAAAGAGGACGAAGAGGATGAAAGCAAAATGGTTCCGCGTCCACCTGTTGTATGTGTTATGGGACACGTTGATCATGGTAAAACATCCCTTCTTGATGCGATCCGTTCAACCAAAGTGACGGACCGTGAGGCAGGCGGTATCACACAGCACATCGGTGCGTCTGTGGTAAGCTGCAACGGACAGACGATCACATTCCTGGATACACCGGGACATGAGGCATTTACCGCAATGCGTATGCGTGGCGCGAATTCCACAGATATCGCGATCCTTGTTGTCGCTGCGGATGACGGTGTTATGCCGCAGACCATCGAAGCAATCAACCATGCGAAAGCAGCGGGAATCGAGATCATTGTTGCGATCAATAAGATCGATAAGCCGAGCGCAAATATCGAGCGTGTAAAACAGGAGCTTTCAGAATACGAACTGATCCCGGAAGACTGGGGCGGAAGCACGATCTTTGTTCCGGTATCCGCACGCACCGGAGAAGGAATCGACCAGCTGCTTGAGATGATCCTTCTTACCGCTGAGGTATGCGAGTTAAAGGCAAATCCGAAGCGTAAGGCAAGAGGTGTTGTGATCGAGGCGAAACTGGATAAAGGAAGAGGTGCGGTAGCAACCGTACTGGTACAGAAAGGTACGTTGAAAGTCGGCGAACCGATCGCATGCGGAAGCGCGTACGGTAAAGTGCGTGCCATGGTAGATGACAAGGGAAGACGCGTAAAAGAGGCAGGACCTTCCACGCCGGTAGAGATCATCGGTTTAAACAATGTTCCGGCTGCGGGTGAAACATTCATCGCAATGGACAACGAAAAAGACGCGAGAAGCTTTGCGGAGACCTATGTATCTCAGGACAGAGAAAAACTGTTGGAAGAGACACGCTCCAGAATGTCGCTGGATGATCTGTTCTCACAGATCCAGTCCGGTAATGTCAAAGAGCTGGATATCATCGTAAAAGCGGATGTACAGGGTTCTGTGGAAGCAGTAAAACAGAGTCTTGTCAAACTTTCCAACGAGGAAGTTGTTGTAAAGATCATCCATGGTGGTGTCGGCGCGATCAACGAGTCGGATGTCATCCTGGCGTCTGCGTCTAACGCGATCATCATTGGTTTCAATGTCAGACCGGATCCGCAGGCGAAGGCAACCGCAGACCGTGAGGGCGTTGATGTAAGACTGTATAAGGTTATCTACAACGCGATCGAAGACGTTGCGGCAGCAATGAAGGGTATGTTAGATCCGATCTTTGAGGAAAAAGTGATCGGTCATGCCGAGATCCGTCAGCTGTTTAAGGCTTCCGGTGTCGGAACGATCGCTGGTTCCTATGTGCTGGACGGCCAGTTTGAACGTGGCTGCAAAGTGCGTATCAGCAGAGAGGGCGAGCAGATCTTTGAAGGTGATCTCGCATCCTTAAAGCGTTTTAAAGATGATGTGAAGGAAGTAAAAGCAGGCTATGAATGTGGTCTGGTATTTGAAGGATTTAATGAAATTCAGGAACTGGATCTGGTAGAAGCATATAAGATGGTCGAAGTTCCGAGATAGATTTGAGTAAAAAAAGGAGAAACCATGCGCAAGAACAGTATGAAAAATATGCGGATCAATGAGGAAGTGCATCGTGAACTGTCCAACATTATCCGCAGCGAGATCAAGGATCCGCGTATCAACCCGATGACCAGCGTTGTCGCGGTTGAAGTTGCGCCGGATCTAAAGAGCGCAAAAGCATACATCAGTGTCCTCGGGGATGAAAAATCCCAGAAGGATACGCTTGCCGGGCTTACCAGCGCGGAAGGATATATCCGCCGGGAACTGGCGAAGAGCGTTAATCTGCGAAATACACCGCAGATCCGCTTTATCATGGATCAGTCGATCGAATATGGTGTCAATATGTCCAAAATGATCGATGATGTATGCGAACAGGACGAGAGCAAAGCAAAGAGCAGAGAAGAATAAGAGGGAAGCTGATGGAGAATTTAAAATCCCAGTTAGAAGGGGTGGGAACCGTAGCGATCGCCGGTCATGTAAGACCGGATGGAGACTGCGTAGGCTCCTGCCTGGCTGTTTATAATTATATTAAAACATACGCTCCACAGATACAGGTGGATCTGTATTTACAGCCGATTCCGAATATTTTCAAATTTTTAAAAAATTCCGAAAAAATCAAAAGTGAATATCCACAGATGCCGGCGTATGATCTTTTTATCATGCTGGATTGTGGAGATACTGCAAGACTCGGAGATGCTGCGGTATATTTTGAAGAGGCAAAAAAGACCGTATGTATCGACCATCATGTGAGCAATACGGGATTTGCGGATGAAAATTATATTTTCCCGAAAGCGAGTTCCACCAGCGAACTGGTCTTTGAACTGATCGAGGAAGAAAAGATCACAAAAGAGATCGCAGAGTGCATTTATGTCGGGATCGTGCATGATACCGGAGTATTCCAGTATTCCTGCACATCCGCGAAAACAATGGCGATCGCCGGAAAGCTCATGGAAATGGGAATTGATTTTACCTCTATTGTAGATAAGACTTTTTATGAGAAGACCTACAATCAGAACCGGATCATGGGAAAAGCCCTGATGGACAGTACGCTGCATCTGGATGGGAAAGTGATCTTTACTGCGGTGACGGATGCGGATATGAAAGCGTTTGATGTGCTGCCAAAACATTTGGACGGCATTGTAAATCAGCTCCGCGTGACAAAGGATGTGGAGGTCGCTGTTTTTCTGTACGAGACAGAAGAACACGGCTATAAAGTCAGCATGCGTTCCCAAAGTGAGGTCGATGTTGCGAAGATCGCGATGAAATTCGGCGGCGGCGGACATATACGCGCGGCGGGAGTCACCATGTACGGCTCGATTTCGGAGATCCGTGACATTCTTCTTGCGGAAATAGAACAACAACTGGAACTTGGATCATGAAAAATGGAATCATAAATGTGAGGAAGGAAAAGGGTTTTACTTCCTTTGATGTAGTTGCAAAATTAAGAGGTATCCTCGGTCAGAAAAAGATCGGACATACCGGAACCTTAGATCCTGACGCAACCGGAGTCCTGCCGGTGTGCCTTGGCAAGGCGACAAAAGTCTGCGAGCTTTTGACCGACAAGGACAAGGAATATGAGACGGTATTGCTGCTTGGAAAGAAAACAGATACACTGGATGTTTCGGGAACTGTGCTTGAAGAAAAGGACGTGACTGTGACAGAGCAGGAAGTGCGCACGGTCATGCAGCGTTTTGTCGGTGAGATCGAACAGATTCCGCCCATGTATTCGGCATTGAAAGTGGACGGAAAAAAACTGTGTGATCTGGCAAGAGCAGGCGTTACGGTAGAGCGCAAGCCGAGAAAGCGGATGATCTATGAGATTACGATAAAAGAGATCGCGCTGCCGAGAGTGAGCTTTCGGGTTTCCTGCGCACGGGGAACTTATATAAGGACACTGTGTGAGGATATCGGAGAGGCACTTGGCTGTGGCGGCTGTATGGAATCCCTGGTGCGCACGCGGGTGGCGGACTTTACGCTGGAGCAGTCCTTTACGCTTTCGCAGATCGAGCAGATGGCAAAGGACGGGACGATAGATTCCGCAATCCGGCCGATAGATTCGATATTTGCGCAGTATCCGGCAGTCACGGCAAAGCCGGAGTATGAAAAAATGCTCTACAACGGAAACCGTATGGCGCTTTCGTGTTTTTCGGATTACCGCGCAGACGGTTCCGCTGAGCCGGTCCGGGTATACGACTGGAACGGAGCGTTTATCGGAATTTACCGTATCGATGATGCCGGACTTACTTTAAAGCCGGTGAAAATTTTTATGGAATAGGACAGAAGTATGGAGTACATAAAAGGCAGACTTGATTTTCATGTGGCAGAGCCGACGGTACTGTCCATTGGAAAATTTGACGGACTGCACCGTGGACATGAACTGCTCATGGATTATGTCTTTCAAAAGAAAAAAGAAGGGATGAAGGCGGTCATTTTTACATTTGATGTACCGCCGAAAAAATCTTTGGAACAGGACGCGGCACGGGTGCTTACGACCAACGAGGAAAAAATGCATCTCTTTGAGCAGATCGGTATCGATTATCTGATCGAGTGCCCGTTTACCGAAGAGATCATGCATATGCCGGCGGAAGAATTCCTAAAAAAAATTGTGGAGCAGCTTTCGATCCGCTGTATCGTTGCCGGTACAGACTGCAGCTTCGGATACCAACGGCGCGGAGATTACCGTATGTTACAAAAATATGCGCCGGAGTATCATTACGAGGCACAGATCGTGGACAAGATGCAGTATGAGGGACGCGATATCAGCAGTACGTTTATCCGTGAAGAGATTGCAGCCGGAAATATGGAAAAGGCAGAGCTTTTGCTTGGATATGCCTATTTCGTACAGGGAACGGTCGTACACGGAAACCAGATCGGCAGAACGATCGGGATTCCGACGATCAATCTGCTGCCGCCGCAGGAAAAACTGCTGCCGCCGTTTGGCGTATATGCCGCGCGGGTTGAGATCGATGGAAAGCGGTACAACGGGATCACCAATATCGGATGCAAGCCAACGATCGCCGGAGACAATCCGGTTGGTGTGGAGACCAACCTGTTTGATTTTCATGGGGATCTTTATGGAAAACACGCAAAGGTCAGCCTGCTCAAATGGGTGCGTGAGGAACAGAAATTTCAGAACGTTTCGGAATTAAAAGTGCAGATGGAAAAAGACATTGCTTTCTGCCGGTCGTTTCTGGGTGATTCGGCGGCTTCTGAATAATTGTTACATAAATGTTACAAAAATATGTTGACGGTGTTAAAAAAGATTGCTATACTTTTAAATTAGTAAAGTAAAATGAAAATAGCGTAATGTTTTACAGGAGGCTTTTATTCATGAAAAAAAGATTTGCAAGAGTGATAGCAATCGGATGTGCAGGTTCCATTTTTTTTATGTCGGGAACCATGTCGGCAGGAGCCGCACCGGTAACAGGATTGAATGCCGGGATCTGCGCACAGCTTTCGACATATATGGAAGAGGATGAGGTGAACGTCACAAAGTCCGGGATCGATACGGTTACATCAGCAGATGTGCGTGCGCTGCCGGCTATGGCGGCACAGGCGGAAGCCGCAGGCGGAGAGACGGATGCGGCAGATGCAGTGACGGATGAAGCGGAACAGACACAGACAGCGGAGGCTTCTGAGGATACAGCAGAACAGGCAGAGGCGGCGGCAGCGGCCGATCCGGTCTGTGGATATACCAATCTTGGTATCGCGAATGTAGATTCTACCTTAAATGTCAGAGCATCTGCGGATGAATCTTCCGACATCGTCGGAAAGATGCCAAAGGACGCCGGATGTGAGATCTTACAGGTTGAGGGCGAGTGGTATCAGATCCAGTCCGGAGATGTAAACGGTTATGTCAAGGGTGAATACCTGATGACCGGAGACGCGGCAAAGGCGAGAGCGACCGAGGTCATGTCCACCGTGGCAACGGTTACGACAGAGACGCTTTACGTCAGAGAACAGCCGAATACCGAGTGTACGATCCTTTCCCTGATGCCGATGGGGGAGGAACTTGAGGTCTTGGAAGATCTCGGGGACTGGGTAAAGGTCGACATGGACGGAGATGAGGGATACGTCAGCAAAGAATATGTATCTATTTCATCAGAATTGCAGAAAGCAATGACCATGACGGAGGTAAAATACGGACAGGGTGTTTCCGATGTCCGGGTATCACTGGTTTCATACGCGACACAGTTTGTCGGTAATCCGTATGTCTGGGGTGGGACAAGCCTTACAAACGGAGCGGACTGCTCGGGCTTTGTTCTGTCTGTCTATGCGAAATACGGAATCTCACTTCCGCACCATGCGGCTTCACAGGCGGGATGCGGAACGAAGATCAGTGCTTCGGAGGCACAGCCGGGAGATCTTTTCTTCTACGGCAATGGCAGAGGCATCAATCATGTCGGTATCTATATCGGAAACGGTCAGGTCGTACATGCCAGCTCACCGAAGACCGGAATCAAGATCTCTAATGCAAGTTACCGGAATCCGGTGTGTGTTGTGCGCATTTTAAATTAGGATCCGATAAAATTTTTGTTTACAACGAAATATAACTATGTTACAATAATTTGGCATGAGTTTACAGCCCATATTCGGTAGATGGACACTCCGACCTTTTACTGAGTATCATGCGTAAGACGGGCGATCAAATCATAAGGAGGACTAACACATGTTAGCAAAAGAAAAGAAACAGGCTATTATTGCTGAATACGGAAGAACACCTGGAGATACCGGATCACCGGAAGTACAGGTAGCGCTTTTAACAGCCAGAATCAATGAGCTTACCGAGCATTTAAAAGAGAACCAGAAGGATCATCATTCCAGAAGAGGTCTTTTAAAGATGGTAGGTCAGAGACGTGGTTTACTGGCATACTTAAAGAAAACCGATATTGAAAGATATCGTTCTTTAATTGAACGTTTAGGTCTGAGAAAATAATAGACCGGTAGATAGGGCGGAGTTTTTCCGCCCTGTTTTCGTTTTGATAATACAGGAGAGATCCTTTATTATATACGGCAGAAGTACAGTTCCGAGACCACTGAACAGTGTATGAACGTCATGGGTTGTTCAGTAGTTTCGGTTACTTCTGTCAGAATAAAACAGACAGAACAGGCGAAAAGGAGAAAAGATATGTTTAAGAGTTTTTCTATGGAACTTGCAGGCAGAACCCTTACGGTAGAGATCGGAAAGGTCTGCGCACAGGCGAACGGAGCGGCTTTTATGCGCTATGGTGATACCACAGTGTTATCTACCGCTACCGCATCGGAGAAACCGAGAGAGGGAATCGACTTTTTCCCGCTCAGCGTGGAATTTGAAGAAAAAATGTATGCAGTTGGAAAGATCCCGGGTGGATTCAATAAGAGAGAGGGAAAGGCATCCGAAAATGCAGTGCTTACTTCCCGTGTTATTGACCGTCCGATGCGTCCGCTTTTCCCGAAGGATTACCGCAATGATGTCACATTAAATAATATGGTCATGTCCGTAGATCCGGAATGCCGTCCGGAGATCGTTGCCATGCTTGGCGCTGCGATCGCGACGACGATTTCCGATATCCCGTTTGATGGTCCGTGCGCAATGACACAGATGGGTATGATCGATGGAGAATTTATCGTAAATCCGTCCCAGAAACAGTGGGATGAAGGCGATTTGAAACTGACCGTTGCATCTACTTCCCAGAAGGTCATTATGATCGAGGCGGGAGCAAATGAGATCCCGGAAGATAAGATGATCGAGGCAATCTACAAATGCCATGAAGTAAACCAGACACTGATCGCATTTATCAACCAGATCGTTGCGGAAGTCGGAAAGCCGAAGCATGAATATACTTCCTGCGCGATTCCGGAAGAAATGTTTGCGGCGATCAAGGAACTGGTTCCGCCGGAAGAGATGGAAGAAGCGGTATTTACCGATGAAAAACAGGTAAGAGAAGAAAATATCAATAAGATCACAGAACGTCTGGAAGAGGCATTCGCGGAGAACGAGGAGTGGCTTGCGATCCTTGGCGAGGCAATCTATCAGTATGAGAAAAAGACCGTGCGCAAGATGATCTTAAAGGATCACAAACGCCCGGATGGACGTGCGATCAATGAAATCCGCCCGCTGTCCGCAGAAGTGGATCTGATCCCGAGAGTACACGGTTCCGCAATGTTCAAGCGCGGACAGACGCAGATCTGTGACGTTGTTACGCTTGCTCCGCTTTCTGAAGTACAGAAAATCGACGGACTGGATGAAAATATCACAGAGAAACGTTATATGCATCAGTACAACTTCCCGTCATATTCCGTTGGTGAGACCAAGGTTTCCAGAGGACCGGGAAGACGTGAGATCGGTCATGGTGCGCTCGCAGAACGTGCGCTGATCCCGGTACTTCCGAGTGTGGACGAGTTCCCGTATGCGATCCGTGCGGTTTCCGAGACCTTCGAATCCAACGGTTCTACTTCCATGGCTTCCACCTGTGCGTCCTGTATGTCACTGATGGCAGCCGGGGTACCGATCAAGAAAATGGTAGCCGGAATTTCCTGCGGTCTTGTGACCGGAGAAACCGATGACGATTATCTGGTACTCACCGATATCCAGGGATTGGAAGACTTCTTCGGTGATATGGACTTTAAGGTAACCGGAACACATGACGGTATCACAGCGATCCAGATGGATATCAAGATCCACGGACTGACCAGACCGATCGTAGAGGAAGCGATCCGCAGAACCAGAGAGGCAAGACTTTACATCATGGATGAGGTTATGTCCAAGGCGATCGCAGAGCCGAGAAAAGAAGTAAACGTGTACGCACCGAAGATCGAGCAGATCGTGATCGATCCGTCCAAGATCGGTGATGTAGTCGGACAGAAAGGAAAGACCATCAACGAGATCATTGACCGTACCGGTGTCAAGATCGATATCAATGATGACGGTGCTGTTTCTATCTGTGGTACGGACAAGGCAAAGATCGATGAAGCCATCGATATGGTGAAGATCATCACGACAGACTTTGAAGAAGGACAGATCCTTACCGGAAAAGTCGTAAGCATCAAAGAATTCGGCGCATTCCTGGAGTTCGCGCCGGGAAAAGAAGGTATGGTTCATATTTCCAAGATTGCGAAAGAAAGAATCAACCATGTAGAAGATGTCCTCACACTGGGCGATGTAGTTACCGTTATCTGCCTTGGGAAAGATAAGATGGGAAGAATCAGCTTCTCCATCAAGGATGTACCGGCAGATGCAGGAAAGAGTGCAAACGCTTAATCAATAAAAAGAATAAGGGATGCTGTCTTTATAAAAGGCGGCATCCTTTTTTTGATTTTACCGGGTTTGGTGACGGTATCTTTTCCATGCGCATAAAATAAAAGTAAAGGCAGTGACGGGAAAGGCTACAAGATGGATCGGACAGTGAGGGAAATCCATGCGGATTTTGCACACAGAGCCGGGTATATCGGCTCCGGCGTTGGTGTGGCGGTCATGGATACCGGAATTATAAAACACAAGGATTTTGATCACAGAATTTTGGTGTTCCGCGATTTTTGCGAGCAGAAACAATACCCCTATGACGATAACGGGCATGGAACGCACGTCTCCGGGATCATCGGTGGAAACGGGAGCGCAAGCCGTGGGAGATACCGTGGAATTGCACCGGGATGCAATCTTATCGTGTTAAAAGCGCTCGACCGCTATGGAAACGGAAATACGAAAGAGGTTCTGGAAGCGACCGAATGGATGATCGAGAATAAGGAGCGTTATAACATCCGGATTTTAAATATCTCGGTGGGTATGCTTCCGAGTGCAAAAAAAGAAGAAAAGGAACGGCTGATCGCGGCAATGGAGCGGGCATGGAACCATGGGATCGTGGTGGTCGCGGCGGCTGGCAACAACGGCCCGGATGCCGGCAGTGTCACCATACCGGGCATTTTAAAAACGATCATTACCGTGGGAAGCTCGGATGATGAGGGGCTTCCGGCAAAACAGCATGGTCTGATGCCCGGTTACAGCGGGAGAGGACCGACGGATCAGTGTATCGTAAAACCGGAGATCCTCGCGCCGGGAACCAATATCATCAGCTGCTCCGCAGGGGGAAAGCTTTATGAGATGAAGAGCGGAACATCCATGGCAACCCCGGTTGTCACCGGCGCGATCGCAGTGCTTTTATCCGCGCATCCCAGACTCAGACCGGCAGAAGTCAAACTGATCCTGCATGATTCGGCGGTGCCAACGGCGCTTAAGGGGAAGAAAAAAGCGTGGGGAAAACTGGATGTTGCGCGTATGCTCTTAAAAAGCCGTCCTTTTTCCTAAAGGTAGAACGCTAAAACTTCGGAAAAATAGTCCAAAAACGTTGCTTCTTTCACAGAATCGCGGTATAAGATCCGAACAGAGCCGATCTCGGTTCCGTTTTGTCTGTAAATGGCTTTTCCGGCAACGTCACCCGCTTTTATGGGGGCAGAGACTTCTTCTGGAAGTTTTATCTCCTTGGTGATATCGGAAAGATCTGCGCCGGTGGTATCCACATACCGGAACGGCCCCTCATAGACGAGCGCGACGGAACGCTCGGTACCGCGTTTTACCGGCAGTGCTTCCAGAGATTTTTCCTGCGGGTCTGTGTAAAGCTGGCATTTGGAAAATCCGTAATTTAAAAGAGCGGTGGCATCTGCAAAACGTCCTTTCGGATCCGGGGCAGCCATGATGACTGCAATCAGTTCGATGTCATCCTTTTTTGCGGTTGCGGAAACGCAGAATTTTGCAAGTCCGGTGGAACCGGTCTTTAAACCGGTGGCATATTCGTACTGGCGGATCAGCTTATTGGTATTGGAAAGACCAAATTCCGAACTTCCGCGCCTGGTCACGTGTGTGATATTATCCATCCAGATTGTACAGTAATCGTGGATCTGCGGGTATTTTGTGATGAGTTCCCTTGACATCAGAGCGACATCATGCGCAGTGGTCATATGTCCGTCCGTGTCCAGACCGCAGCAATTAATAAAATTGGTGTCGTTCATCCCGAGTCCCTTGGCGCGTTCGTTCATGCGGGCGACAAATTCATCCTCGCTTCCTGCGATATGTTCCGCCATGGCAACGCAGGCATCGTTTGCGCTTGCAACGCTGATGCATTTGAGCATGGTGTCTACGGTCTGGGTTTCCCCCGGTTCCAAAAAGACCTGAGATCCGCCCATACTGGCGGCATGTTCGGATACCGTCACCGTATCATCCGGCTGGATGGAGCCGGAGGAGAGCGCGTCGAAGATTAAGATCATGGTCATGATCTTGGTGATGCTTGCCGGGTGCAGACTGGTATTGGCGTCCTTTTCGTAGAGGATGGTTCCGGTCGAGGCTTCCATCAAAATGGCAGAGGGCGCAGAAAGACCGAGTGTGTCCGTGTCTGCCGGAGGCGGGGCGGCGGAAGAAAGACTTCCGGAAAACAGTGATATGCTTAAGAGAAATGGCAAAAACAATTTCATAAGAATTCCCTTTCGGTGCGGTTTTTCTGTGAAGCTTTAGTTCATTTTAAGACGGCAGCCTGTCAGATATTCACTTTTTACTGTAAATCATGGAAAAAACATGATAGGATGGAAGAAGTGAAAAGAAAAAGGGGATTTTTATGAAGCTTATGATCATAATCCTGTGTCTGCTTTTGTGTTATCTGATCTGGCAGTATCAGGAACTGAAAAAATTTGAAGTGACGGAATATGAACTTCACAGTAAAAAAGTGACGGAAGAACTGCGGATCGTTATGATCTCGGATCTGCACGCGCATGTGTATGGAAAGGATAATGAGCCTCTTTTTTCGGCGGTGAGAGAAAAAAAGCCGGATCTTATCCTGATACCGGGCGATATGATCGTCGGGAAAAAGCCGGTGTCTTACGAAACCGCGTACCGCGCGTTTGAGGGGCTGGTGCCGGTCGCACCGGTATATTTCTCCAATGGAAACCATGAGAGCAAGCCGGCAAGAAAGAATCTTCCGTATAGCCCGGACTTTTTTGCGTATGAAAAAAAAGTAAAAAAACTCGGGGTGCATATCCTAAACAACGCATCCGAAACTGTCCGGCACGGGGCGGATGAAATAAATATTTACGGGGCGGAAATCGATATGGCGTGTTACGCGAAGGGGAAAAAAGTCCCGTTAGCGGACACCTTTCTTGAGGAGCATCTCGGAAAAGCGGGAGACAGTTATAATATTCTGCTTGCCCATAACCCGGCGTACAGTCCAAAGTATGCGGCATGGGGAGCGGATCTTTCGCTGTGCGGGCATAATCATGGAGGTCTGGTGCGGATACCGGGGATCGGCAGCCTGATCTCGCCGCAGTTTGTGCTTTTCCCGAAATATGATGCCGGGAGATTTTCCTTCGGCCAAAGAGAGGTCATTATCGGAAGGGGACTTGGCACCCATACATTTCATATCCGCATCTTTAACCGTGCAGAACTGGTGTTTATCCGCGTGCTGCCGGAAAAATAACTTGCCATTTTTTTTTCGAACAGTTAAAATATACAAAGTGTCTGTGGAGGAAAAAATGGGAATATCTGTAAAACTTGAGGTGTTTGAGGGACCACTGGATCTGCTTTTGCACCTGCTTGAAAAAAATAAAGTAAATATTTATGACATTCCGATCGTTGAGATCACAAACCAGTACATGGAATATATGCGGGAAATGCAGCGGCGGGATCTCAATATTATGAGTGAATTTTTAGTCATGGCGGCGACGCTTTTGGATATCAAATCCAGGATGCTGCTCCCGAAACGGGCGTCGGATGAAGAAGAGGAACCGGAAGATCCGCGTGCGGAACTGGTACAGCAGCTTCTGGAATACAAAATGTTTAAATGCATTTCCTATGAATTAAAAGACCGGCAGATGGATGCGGGACGGACGATGTTTAAAAAGCCGACGATCCCGGATGAGGTGGCGGCATACGAAGAACCGGTCGATCTGGCAGAGCTGATCGGTGATATGACTTTAAAAAAATTAAACGCGATCTTTCAGTCGGTCATGGCAAAGCAGGAGAATAAGATCGATCCGATCCGGTCAAAGTTTGGAAAGATCGAGAAAGAGGAGATCTCCCTGAACGACAAAATGGAGTATCTCGAAGCATATGCGGCGGAACATAAAAGATTTGGCTTTGAAAGTCTTTTGGAAAAACAGGGCAGCAAGATGGAGGTCATCGTCACATTTCTTGCGATCCTGGAACTGATGAAAACCGGAAAGATCACGATCTATCAGGAAAAAACGTTTGATACGATCTTGATCGAATCCAAAGTCGCGGCGTAAAAATGGAGTTTGAAAAATGGAAGAAAAAAAACAAGAGGCAATCATAGAGGCAATTCTCTTTACGGTGGGGGAATCGGTAGAATTGGAAAAACTTGCCGCAGTGCTGGAATTAGACAAAGAAAAAACCAAAACGCTCGTGGAGCATCTGCGGAAACGGTATGAATCAGATACCTGCGGGATGAAGATTATCGAACTGGATGGCGCGTACCAGATGTGTACCAAAGCGGAATATTATGAATATCTGATCAAGATCGCGAAACAGCCGAAAAAGCGGGTGCTTACGGACGTGCTTTTGGAAACGCTTTCGATCATTGCTTATAAGCAGCCGATCACCAAAGCGGAAGTGGAAAAGATCCGTGGCGTGTCCTCTGATCACGCGGTCAACAAGTTGGTGGAATACAATCTGGTCTGTGAACTCGGACGGCTCGACGCACCGGGCAGACCGATGCTCTTTGGCACAACAGAAGAATTTTTGCGCAGTTTTGGCGTGGAATCGGTCGATGAGCTTCCGGTATTGAATGAGGATCAGGTGGAAGAGTTTAAACATCAGGCAGAAGAGGAAATGCAGTTAAAACTTGGAATATAATACCGCAAAATAAAATAGGATACAGAGAATATATCTGGTTTGCGGATGGAATATGAAACGAAAAAAAAGGAAACATCTGATCTTTTGTCTGTGTTTAATGATTGCGGCTGCGCCGGTTGCGGGAATGGTATGTCCGGCAGTCTGTGCCGCACAGAGTGAAGAAACAGGAAAAAATAAAAATGAGCCAGGCTCTTTGTACGCCCTGTCGGCATGTCTTGTGGATGCCGATTCCGGGCGTATTTTATTTGAAAAAGAAGGAGATGTGCGCCGCGCGAACGCAAGCACCACCAAGATACTGACGCTGATCGTGACGCTCGAAAACGCGGATCTGGATGAGACGGTCACCGTTTCGGAGTACGCGGCGAGACAGCCGGATGTGCAGTTAAATATATGTACCGGTGAGGAGTACCGGCTCCGGGATCTCTGCTATTCGCTCATGCTGGAATCGCATAACGATTCCGCAGTTGCGATCGCCGAACATGTTGGCGGAAGCGTGGAGGGATTCGCAAAGCTCATGAACGAGAAGGCGGCACAGATCGGATGCACCAATTCACATTTCGTGACACCAAACGGACTGGATGCGGAGGACGGGGAAGGATTTCACGGGACAACGGCGGAGGATCTTGCGCATATCCTGTGTTACTGTATCGAAAAATCTGAAAAAAAGGACGCTTTTTTGGAGATCACGGGAACACCGACCTACAGTTTTACGGATCTTTCCGGCAAACGGAGCTTTACCTGCAACAATCACAATGCGTTTTTGAATATGATGGAGGGGGCGTTGACCGGAAAAACCGGATTTACCGGAGATGCCGGGTACTGTTATGTCGGTGCGGTAAAGCAGGATGATCGGACCTTTGTCGCGGCACTCCTCGGCTGTGGATGGCCCAATAACAAAACTTACAAGTGGTCGGATATGAAAAAGCTGATGGAATTCGCGTTTTCCAATTATCACTATATGGACATTGCGGAGCCGGATGTCAGACTGGAAACCGTGTGTGTGAAAAATGGCGCGGATCCTTCTTTTCAGCTAAAACCGGATATGGAACTTCAGGCGCTCATGGAAAGCCGGCCGGTATGTGTGTTAAAGGCGGACTGGGAAAAAACAGAGGTCATTTATGATTATCCGCGCAGCTTAAACGCGCCGGTACAGAAAGGAGAGATCCTCGGGCAGGCGGAATATTATCTGGAGGGGGAATGCGTGGATGAAATTCCGGTCACAGCCGGAAAAACAGTGGAAAGCCGTGATTTTTTGTGGTTTTTTACCTTTGTATGGAAACGGTATAGGCTCTGACACCTAGTGAAAAAATTAACAATGCTATTGAAAAAAGGTAGTAAATAGAATACAATTATTTATGGAAAGTTTTATATTTTCAAAAATAGATGGAGGGCTAAGAAATGAGTAACAGAAAAGATTGCTTGGCAGCACAGAGAATTTCCAGATTACTGGATGAAAACAGTTTTGTGGAGCTTGGTTCTCTTGTGACGGCAAGAAGTACAGATTTCAATCTGTCACAGACCCAGACACCTTCCGATGGTGTGATCACAGGACATGGTCTTATCGATGGAAGCCTGGTATTTGTATACAGCCAGGACGTATCTGTGTTAAACGGCACGATCGGCGAGATGCATGCAAAGAAAATTGCGTCTGTGTATGATATGGCAATGAAAATGGGGGCACCGGTCATTGGTTTCCTTGACTGCGCGGGAATCCGTCTGCAGGAATCCGTGGATGCACTGGATGGATTCGGACAGATTTACGCAAAGCAGGCGCAGGCATCCGGAGTGATCCCGCAGATCTGTGCGGTATTTGGAACCTGTGGCGGCGGACTTTCCGTAGTTCCTGCATTATGTGATTTCGCTTTCGTGGAGAAGGATGGCGGAAAAGTATTTGTAAATTCACCGAATGCGATCGAAGGAAACCGCGCGGAAAAATGCGACACTTCAGCGGCAGAATTCCAGAGCAGTGAAACCGGTATCGTTGACGGTATCGGAACGGAGGATGAGATCTTTGCGAAGATCCGAAGCCTCGTTTCCATTCTGCCGGAGAACAATCAGGCAGATGTCTATACCGGAGAATGCACGGATGATTTAAACCGTGCCTGCGAGAGCATGGAGAATATGCGTGGAGACGCGCGCTATCTGCTGGCAGAGATTTCGGATGGACATGTATTCTTTGAAACCAAGGAAGACTATGCGAAAGACATGGTGACAGGTTTTATCAAATTAAATGGCATGACGGTTGGCGCGGTTGCAAACTGCACGGAAGTCTATGACGAGACCGGAAGCAAGAAAGAAGAATTTGAGCCGGTACTGACCGCAAGAGGCTGTGACAAGGCGGCTGAGTTCATCGCGTTCTGTGACGCGTTTGAGATTCCGGTACTTTCCATGGCACATGTGACAGGATTTAAGGCATGCAAGTGTGCGGAAAAGAGACTTGCGAAGGCAATGGGCCGACTGACCTATGCATTTGCGAATGCGACAGTACCGAAGGTGAATCTGATCACAGGTGATGTCTTTGGTTCCGCTTCCGTGATCATGAATGCAAAATCGATCGGTGCGGATCTTGTATATGCATGGCCGGATGTTAAAGTCGGAATGATGGATGCCAAGCTTGCGGCAGGTATCATGTATGAAGGCGAATCCGCAGATGTGATCGAAAAGAAAGCAAAAGAATACGACGCACTGCAGGACAGCGTCCTTTCCGCAGCAAAGAGAGGCTATGTGGATCTTGTGGTAGAACCGCAGGATACCAGAAAATATATGGTTGCGGCATTCGAAATGCTTTATACCAAACGTATGGACGGACCGTTCAAGAAACATGGAACGAAATAGAAAGGTGAAGAGTATGAAGAAAAAAATAGGACTGCTTGTCTGCATGTGCCTTTGCCTGTTTTGCCTTACCGCATGCGGAAAGAAAGATCAGACTGACGTGGATTATAACGGATATACATACGATCAGCTGAAAACAGCCTGCCAGAACACAGTTCAGCAGTTAGAGGAAATGTCGGATGAGGATATGCAGAAATATCTTGCGAGCGGTGATGATATTACAGTTGGCATGGTATCGGGCTGGCAGGAATCCCGCAGGGATCTCGGAAACTTTGAAGGATTTGGAGAATGTGAGGTCGTAAAATCCGGAAAAACGCTGACAGCTGCGCAGACAGTAAATTATGAGAAAAGACCGTTGGTTCTGACCTATGTGTTTAATTATAACAGCATGGAAGTAACGGACGTGACGGTGGATCAGGTATACACAACCGGAGAGAAGATGTCAAAGGCAGGACTTAACACCCTGATCTGTATCGTGACGGTATTTGTCGTGCTGATCGTGATCTGTCTGGTCATCTACGCATTCCGTATCATTCCGTTCCTGGAAAAGAAATTCCGCAAGGAGAAAGAAGTTCCGGCAGACGGAGCGCAAAAAGCGGTGGAACAGATTGAAAAGATGGAAGAAAAGAAAGATGATCTGGAACTTGTGGCAGTGATTGCGGCGGCGATCGCAGCGGCAACCGGAACATCTACGGATGATTTTGTGGTAAGATCCATTAAAAGAAGAAGATAAGCAAAGAGCAGGAGGATATAAAATGAAGAATTATACTATCACAGTAAATGGAAATGTTTACGATGTTACCGTAGAGGAAAAGGGAGGCGCTGTATCAGCACCGGCACCTGCAGCAGCTCCGAGAGCAGCAGCGCCGGCACCTGCTAAAGCGGCAGCTCCGCAGGGCGCAGGAAGCATTAAAGTAGAAGCCGGAGCAGCCGGGAAAGTATTAAGCATTGAGGTAAATGTCGGAGATGCGGTAAAAGCAGGAGATTCTATCGCAGTGCTTGAAGTTATGAAAATGGAGACACCGGTCGTTGCACCAAAAGACGGTACGGTTGCAAGCATTGATGCAAAAGCAGGAGATATGGTGGAAGCTGGAGCTTTACTTGCTACATTAAACTAATTAGGAGGATGAACTTATGTGGAGTTACATTGCAGAAACAATGGGAAACCTCCTTCATCAGACAGCCTTTTTGAATCTGACATGGGGTAACTATGTCATGATCGCGGTTGCGTGCGTATTCCTTTATCTGGCGATTGCCAAGGGATATGAACCATTGCTTTTAGTTCCGATCGCATTTGGTATGCTTTTGGTAAATATCTATCCGGATATCATCGCAAGCCCGGAGGAGACAAGCAACGGTGTCGGTGGTTTACTGTATTATTTTTATCAGCTGGATGAATGGTCAATCTTACCGTCCCTGATCTTCCTTGGAGTAGGAGCGATGACGGACTTCGGACCTCTGATCGCAAATCCGATCAGCTTCCTGATGGGAGCTGCGGCACAGTTTGGTATTTTCGCGGCGTATCTGATCGCAATCCTTCTTGGATTTAATGACAAGGCGGCAGCAGCGATCTCTATCATCGGAGGGGCGGACGGACCTACCTCTATTTTCCTTGCCGGAAAACTCGGGCAGACGGGACTGATGGGGCCGATCGCGGTCGCGGCATATTCTTATATGTCCCTTGTCCCGATCATTCAGCCTCCGATCATGAAGTTACTGACTACGAAAAAAGAACGCGCGATCCATATGGACAATCTGCGTCCGGTTTCCAAACTGGAGAAGATCCTGTTCCCGATCATCGTTACTACGATCGTGTGCCTGATCCTTCCGACGACAGCACCGCTGGTTGGTATGCTGATGCTCGGAAACCTGTTCCGCGAGAGTGGTGTGGTAAGACAGCTCTCTGAGACAGCTTCCAACGCGCTGATGTATATCGTCGTTATCCTGCTTGGAACTTCGGTCGGAGCATCTACAAGTGCGGAGGCATTCTTAAATGTCAGCACGATCAAGATTGTAATCCTCGGACTGGTTGCGTTTGTAATCGGAACCGCAGGTGGTGTACTGCTTGGTAAACTGCTTTGCCACATTACACACGGAAAGATCAATCCGCTCATCGGATCAGCCGGTGTTTCCGCAGTGCCGATGGCAGCAAGAGTTTCTCAGAAGGTGGGCGCGGAAGAAGATCCGACCAACTTCTTACTCATGCATGCAATGGGACCGAACGTTGCCGGGGTAATCGGTACGGCAGTAGCGGCAGGAACATTTATGGCAATCTTTGGAATTTAAGGAGGGTATGAAAAAATGGCAGAACAGGTGAAAAAACCTTTAAAAATTACCGAAACGGTATTACGTGACGCGCATCAGTCTCTGATTGCCACAAGAATGACAACGGAACAGATGCTTCCGATCATAGATAAAATGGACAAGGTTGGCTATCATGCAGTAGAGTGCTGGGGTGGCGCAACATTTGACGCGTCCTTACGTTTCTTAAAAGAAGATCCGTGGGACAGACTACGTAAATTAAGAGATGGATTTAAGAACACAAAACTGCAGATGCTGTTTCGTGGACAGAATATTTTGGGATATCGTCCGTATGCGGATGACGTGGTGGAATACTTCGTTCAGAAATCCATCGCAAACGGAATCGATATTATCCGAATCTTTGACTGCCTGAATGATATTCGAAATCTTCAGACAGCGGTTACTGCCTGCAACAAGGAAAAAGGACATGCGCAGGTAGCACTGGCGTATACACTCGGAGATGCGTATACACTGGATTACTGGACCGATATGGCAAAACGTGTAGAAGATATGGGTGCTGACTCATTATGTATCAAGGATATGGCTGGACTTTTGGTTCCGGCGAAAGCGACCGAGCTTGTACAGGCATTAAAGTGTGCGACATCTCTGCCGATCGACCTTCATACACACTATACTTCCGGTGTGGCATCCATGACCTATATGAAGGCGGTTGAGGCAGGCTGCGATATTATCGATACCGCAATGTCTCCGTTCGCACTTGGCACCAGCCAGCCGGCAACTGAGGTTATGGTAGAGGCGTTCAAAGGCACTGAATATGATACCGGACTGGATCAGAATCTGTTGGCGGAGATCGCGGATTATTTCCGCCCGATGCGTGAAGAGGCACTGGAAAGCGGACTGATGAACCCAAAGGTATTAGGTGTCAACATCAAGACATTACTGTATCAGGTTCCGGGTGGTATGTTATCCAACCTGCTGTCCCAGTTGAAGGAACAGGGCAAGGAAGACAAATTCCAGGAAGTACTCGAAGAAGTACCTCGTGTAAGAAAAGACCTCGGAGAGCCGCCACTTGTTACACCGTCTTCCCAGATCGTGGGAACACAGGCTGTATTTAACGTGCTGATGGGCGAGCGTTACAAAGTTGCGACCAAAGAGACCAAGGATATTCTGCTTGGAAAATATGGTCAGACAGCAAAACCGTTCAATCCGGAGATCGTAGACAAAGTACTCGGAGATGAAAAGAAGAACGCGATCACCTGCCGTCCGGCAGATCTGCTTGAGCCGGAACTTGCAAAGATCGAATCTGAGATGAAACAGTGGAAAGAGCAGGATGAGGATGTTCTGACCTACGCACTGTTCCCGCAGGTTGCTACGGAATTTTTCAAATACCGTCAGGCACAGCAGACAAAGATCGATCCTGCGGTGGCAGATACCGCAAACGGAGCGTATCCGGTCTAAGGAAAGAAAAAGAAAATAAATCCAATCAGAAAAAGGGGTTGCCGTAAAGAAACGGTGATCTCTTTTTCAGATAGAAACAGAGGAAATAAAATGATCTATACCATAACATTCAATCCGTCACTGGATTACTGTATCGTAGTAAAAGATTTTAAGACCGGAACAATCAACCGGACAGTCCGGGAGCAGATCTATCCGGGCGGCAAGGGGATCAACGTATCCATCGTGTTAAAAAACCTCGGGATGCCCAGTACGACGCTTGGATTTTTAGGCGGATTTACCGGGGATGAAATTGAAAGGCGGTTGAAGGAACAAAAGATCCGGACGGATTTCATCCGGGTACCGGAGGGTATGTCACGGATCAATGTGAAAATGCGTTCCGGCGTGGAAACAGAGATCAACGGCAGCGGACCGGTGATCGGAACTGATGAAATGAGCCGGCTTTATGAAAAACTTGCACTTTTAAAAGAGGGAGATACCCTTGTGCTTGCGGGCAGTATTCCTGCCGGGATGCCGGAAAATGTATATCAGGAAATACTGCGTACACTGGAAGGAAAAAAGATCCGGACCGTGGTTGACGCGACCGGAGCATTACTGCGAAATGTATTAAGCTACCATCCATTTTTAGTAAAACCGAACCATCATGAACTCGGAGCACTGTTTGACGTGAAAATAGATACCAAAAAAGATGCTGCGGTATATGGGGAAAAACTGCAGCAGGCAGGCGCACGGAATGTACTGGTATCCATGGGCGCAAAAGGCGCGGTTCTTCTGACCGAAGATGGACAGATCTTGGAGAAAGACGCGCCGGGTGGGACGTTAGTCAATTCAGTCGGAGCCGGTGATTCCATGGTAGCGGGATTTCTTGCGGGTTATGAGAAGTACAAAGACTACGAGAAAGCGCTGTGGTACGGACTGTGCGCGGGAAGCGCATCGGCTTGCGGAGAGGGTCTTGCGACCGGCGCGCAGGTAGAGAAAATGCTTGCAGAAAAGATATAGACATTTATTTGGCAGTCTGTTATATTTGAAGTATGAAATCTGAGATTGGGTGTTCAAAATGAAATTACAAGAGATAAAAGAAGGCGAACCGATCGTAATTACGGTAAAGAATAAAGAGGATGCGGAGATCGAATACCGCGCGCAGGTATTGTTCTGCAAGCAGGATATTCTGTTTATTGATCCGATCCGTGTAAATGACAGACTTGTCAGTTTTAAGGGAGAAAATCTCCGTATTATGGTCACCTATGTGCCGAAAGATGAGATGCCGGTTTTGTGGAAAGGCTGTACGGTAAAAGACATTGTTTATGGCGGAAAACGCTATCACATTCTTTACTGTGTGCATGAAGGAAAACATATCAACCGCAGAGAAACGTATCGTCAGTATGTGGGATACAACGCGATCCTCCAGCTTGGACCGAACCGGAAAACCATTGACGTTACAGTAAAAGATATCAGCGTGACCGGAATATCTTTTGTGTCGGTTCAAAAATATGAGAAAAAAGATATCGGACTCTTTCATCTGAATTATACGGATGAGGAATTCGGAATCCCGGTGCAGGTGTCCGGTGAAGTTGTGCGGATCGAGGAACTGCCGGATACGAGAACGCTTTATGGCTGTCGTATCGTGGAGACGAGTTTAAATATAGGAAGCTATATCGCACATAAACAAAAGAAAGAAGCCAAGCGCCGCAGATTAAAAGAGGCGCGGGAAGAATAAAGAAAATAAAGCCGAATGTATCAGCAAAATGATGCATTCGGTTTTGCATGAACTGGAAATGAAGTGCGGGGAAGTGGAAGAATGAATCATACAAACGATCTTGGCAGCCGGCTCAATGAACATTATGGCGGAATGAGCAAAGGGCAGAGACTTTTGGCGGCATATATTACAGATCATTATGACAGGGCAGTGTTTTTGACGGCGGCGAAACTCGGTGAAGAAGTTGGTGTCAGTGAGTCAACCGTCGTTCGTTTTGCGTCCATGCTGGGATACAAAGGGTATCCGCAGTTTCAGAGGGCACTGGAAGAAATGGTGCGCGGAAAACTGGATGCGGTGCATAAGATGGAAGCGGTCTATGGCGGGAGCAGCCAGTCCGAGATCTTAGACAACATTTTAAGGTCAGATGCGCTGCGGATCAAAAATACACTGGAGGAAATCGATGCCCATGCGTTTGAGTCTGCGGTGGACACGATCTTGCAGGCGGATACGATCTATGTTGCAGGCCTCAGGAGCTGTGCGCCGCTGGCAGAATTTTTGGGCTTTTATCTGAACATGATGTTTGAACATGTAAAGGTGCTTCATACCTCCAGCGCGTCGGAGCTGTTTGAACAGATGGTACATATCGGAGAAAGGGATGTGATCATTGGTATCAGCTTTCCGAGGTATTCGATGCGCACGTTAAAGGCACTGGAATTTGCCAACAACCGGAATGCGAGGGTGATCACGATCACGGACAGCATTCACTCTCCGATGAATCTGTATTCTTCCTGCAATCTGCTTGCAAAGAGCGATATGTCTTCCATACTGGATTCCCTTGTGGCACCGCTCAGTGTGATCAACGCGCTTTTGGTTGCACTCTGCATGAAAAAACAGCAGGATGTTGTAAGAACGCTGGATACCCTAGAGCGGATCTGGGATGACTATCAGGTTTTCGGAAACGATGAGATTGATTATATGGAAGACGGTGTGCGGATGCATTATGCAAATTTAGGAGAAACAGATGAATAAAGTAATTGTGATCGGCGGTGGAGCCGCAGGTATGGCGGCAGCGCTTGCAGCTGCAAAAGAAGGCGCAAAAACGATTTTGCTGGAAAAAAACGAAAAACTCGGAAAGAAGCTTTATATTACAGGAAAAGGAAGATGTAATATCACAAATGCCTGTGATACCGAAGAACTGTTTTTGAATGTGCCGCGAAATGCCAAATTTTTGTACAGCGCGTTTTATACGTTTGACAACTTTCAGGTGATGCGTTTTTTTGAAGAACACGGACTGAAATTAAAGACAGAGCGTGGAAACCGGGTGTTCCCGGAGTCGGATCATTCCTCCGATGTGATACGGACGCTGCAGAATGCGTTAAAGCAGGCGGGCGTGGAGATCCGCCTTTTTACGGAAGTAAAACAGATCATAACCGGTCAGCAGACGGTGCAGGGTGTATGCCTGAAAAACGGAGAAAAGTTATATGCGGATGCGGTGATCGTTGCGACAGGCGGTTTTTCCTACCAGAGTACCGGATCGACCGGAGACGGATACCGCTTCGCGGAAGAGACGGGGCATACGCTGGTGGAGCGTCAGCCGTCGCTGGTTCCGTTCAATACAAAAGAGAGTTATGTGAAAGAAATGCAAGGACTTTCTTTAAAAAATGTGAATGTTTCAATTTTCCGGAAAAACAAAAAAATATATGAAGATTTCGGTGAGATGTTATTTACACATTTCGGCGTCAGCGGCCCTCTGATCTTAAGCGCAAGCAGCAGGATCGGTGGAAAAGATGAAACCGCGGAACTTCATATGGAGATCGACTTAAAACCGGCGCTGTCGGAAGAACAGCTGGACAAACGGGTCCTGCGTGATTTTGATGAAAATAAAAACCGCCAGTTTAAAAATTCCCTTCAAAAGCTTATGCCGGCGAAGATGGTTCCGGTCATCGTGGAATTGAGCGGAATCCATCCGGACAAAAAGGTAAATGAGATCACAAAGGATGAGCGGAGCGCTCTTGTCCGCTGTATCAAAGAAATTCCATTGACACTGACCGGACGGCGTGATTATAATGAGGCGATCATCACAAGAGGCGGTGTGTCCGTAAAGGATGTAAATCCTTCAACGATGGAATCAAAAAAGACAGAGGGACTTTACTTTGCGGGAGAAGTTCTGGATGTGGATGCGCTGACCGGAGGCTTCAATCTGCAGATTGCCTGGTCCACCGGGTATCTCGCCGGAGCAAACAGCGCGCAGAATAAAAAATAAGGGTAAAAGAAAAGAGGAAGAATATGAGTATCAATATTGCGATTGACGGACCTGCGGGAGCGGGAAAGAGTACCATAGCAAAGAGAGTGGCGAAAGAACTGGAATATATTTATGTAGATACCGGAGCAATGTACCGCGCGATGGCATACTATTTCCTGCAAAAAGGAATTTCACCGGAAGATGAGGGAAAGATCTCGGAGGAATGCAAAAATGCCGAAATTTCGATCGCCTATCAGAACGGGGAACAGCAGGTGATCTTAAACGGAGAGAATGTGACTGCTTATATAAGGAAAGAAGAAGTGGGAAACATGGCATCCGCGACCAGTGTTTATCCGAAAGTACGCGAAAAACTTGTGGAACTTCAAAAGGAACTCGCAAAGAAAAGCAATGTCATCATGGACGGCCGGGATATTGGAACCTGTGTGCTCCCGGATGCGCAGGTAAAGATCTATCTGACCGCCAGTGTGCAGACGCGTGCGAAAAGACGATATGATGAACTGAAAGAAAAAGGAGTTTCCTGTAATATAGAAGAGATCCAAAAAGACATCGAAGACCGTGACTACCGTGATATGCACCGGGAAATGTCTCCGTTAAAACAGGCAGAGGACGCGGTGCTTCTCGATTCATCCGAACTGAATATAGATGAAGTGGTTCTTGCAATAGAAAAAATCTGCAAAGAGAAGGGAATAGTATGAAACATCTGATCGTGGCAAAAAGCGCAGGATTCTGTTTTGGCGTAAAGCGGGCGGTGGATACCGTATATGAACAGGCAAAAAAAGAAAAGGAACCGATCTATACTTATGGACCAATCATTCACAACGAAGCGGTTGTGGAAGATCTGGAAAAACGCGGAGTGATCGTGATCCATTCGGTTGAGGAACTGCGCACGGCAAAAAAGGGAACCGTCATCATACGTTCCCATGGTGTGGAAAAAGCAGTTTACGAGGAGATCAAAAAACTCGGTCATACGATCGTGGATGCCACCTGTCCTTTTGTATTAAAAATTCATAAAATTGTAGAAAAATACAGTCTCGAAGGATATCATATCGTGATCATCGGAAACAGCAGCCATCCCGAGGTTTTGGGGATCTGCGGGTGGTGTGATCCGGGCAGGACAACGGTGATCGAGACCGTGGCGGAAGCGGAAGAATTTGCGGTTTCGGACCAGTCCCGGATCTGCATTGTGGCGCAGACGACATTTAACAACAATAAATTTAAAGAATTAGTTGAAATTATTCAAAAAAAAGGTTACAATATAAATGTTTTAAATACAATCTGTAATGCGACAGAGGAGCGGCAGACAGAAGCGAGGCGGATTGCCGGGGAGGTAGACGCCATGATCGTGATCGGCGGCCGGCACAGTTCGAACACGCAGAAGCTATTTGAAATATGTAAAAACGAATGTGAAAATACTTACTATGTGCAAACCTATAAAGATTTAGATTTATCCGAATTTAATTCAGTTGATAATGTAGGTATTACCGCAGGGGCTTCAACCCCAAATAATATTATTGAGGAGGTTCAAACGAATGTCAGAAATGAGTTTTGAACAAATGTTAGACGAATCATTTAAAACAATAAGAAATGGAGAGGTGGTTGAAGGTACTGTTATCGACGTGAAACCGGATGAGATTATCTTGAATATCGGTTACAAAGCAGACGGTATAATTAGCCGTAATGAATATACAAACGAACCGAACACAGACCTTACCACAGTTGTATCCGTAGGTGATACAATGGAAGCCAAAGTTGTAAAGGTAAACGATGGCGAAGGACAGGTGCTCCTTTCTTACAAACGTCTTGCAGCAGAAAAAGGCAGCAAACGTCTGGAAGAGGCTTTTGAAAGCCAGGAAGTTTTAAAAGCAAAAGTAACACAGGTACTTGCAGGCGGACTGAGTGTTGTTGTGGATGAAACAAGAGTGTTTATCCCGGCAAGCCTGGTTTCTGATACCTATGAAAAAGATTTAAGCAAATACGAAGGACAGGAGATCGAATTTGTCATCACTGAGTTCAACCCGAGAAAGAGAAGAATCATCGGTGACAGAAAACAGCTTCTTACCGCAAAGAAAGAAGAAATGAGAAAAGAACTTTTCGAACGTCTTCATGTAAATGATGTAGTAGAAGGTACCGTAAAGAATGTAACAGACTTTGGCGCATTCATTGATCTTGGCGGAGCAGACGGACTGCTTCACATTTCCGAAATGTCCTGGGGCAGAGTTGAAAATCCGAAGAAAGTATTTAAAGTCGGAGACGTTGTCAAAGTATTTGTAAAAGAGATCAACGATGACAAGATCGCACTCAGCATGAAATTTGAGGAGACAAATCCTTGGAACAATGCTGCTGAGAAATATGCAGTTGGAACTGTAGTAACCGGAAAAGTTGCAAGAATGACAGACTTCGGCGCATTCGTTGAACTTGCACCGGGCGTAGATGCATTACTTCATGTATCACAGATCTCAAGAGAACATGTAGAAAAACCGTCTGATGTATTAAAAGTCGGACAGGAGATCGAAGCAAAGATCGTTGATTTCAACGAAGAAGAAAAGAAGATCAGCCTCAGCGTAAAAGCTCTGAACGATGATGCAGAGGATGCTGCGGATACCGAGGAATAAAAAATAAATATACCATACCGAGGAGCGATACATGTTGGACGGATACGAAAAGTTTAAAAAGGATGTTTATGCGTTGACGAGCATTGATCTGAACTGCTACAAAGAAAAGCAGATGAAACGCAGAATCGATACGCTCATCACAAAAAATAAAATAGACTCTTATAATGCTTATGTCGAGTTTATCAAAAAGGATAAGTCCAAGTTTGAGCAGTTCGTCAATTTTCTGACGATCAATGTCTCAGAGTTTTACAGAAATCCGGAACAGTGGGGGTTTTTGGATAAGGAAGTGTTTCCTCAGTTGGTACAGCGGTTTGGAAAAAATCTTAAGATCTGGAGCGCGGCGTGTTCGACGGGCGATGAACCGTATTCACTGGTCATGGCGTTGTCAAAGCATGTGCCGTTAAACCAGATCAAGATCATAGCGACAGATATTGATAAGCAGGTCTTAGATAAGGCACGCATGGGTCTCTACAATGAAAAGAGCATTGCGTCCGTTCCGGAAGAGTTTAAAAAGAAATATTTTAAGCAGATCGGAACATCTTATCAGATTTCAGATGAGATCAAGAAACGGGTTGAATTTAAGGAACATAATCTCCTGAAGGATCCGTATCCGAGTGGATGTCATCTGATCGTCTGCAGGAATGTCGTGATCTATTTTACGGAAGAAGCCAAGGATGAGATTTATAAGAAGTTCAATCAGGCACTCGTGACCGATGGCATGCTTTTTATCGGAAGCACGGAACAGATCATGAACTACAAGGATTTGAACTACAAGCGGAATCAGTCTTTCTTTTTTCAGAAAATTTAAAAAAACGTATGAAGCAAGAAGAGGCATTGCATCTGCACCGGATGCAATGCCTCTTTTCTTATGGCTGCGATGTCAGTTATGCGAGAAAATGGGACAGCAGATGAGCGGTATAGCTGCTTTGTGCTTTGCCATCGCAGGAAAAAGCATCCGGGTCGTAGGAAAAGTAAGATGTTTTTTCTTTGTATTTCTGAAAAAAAGCAGGAGAAAACAGTTCCCGGTATTGCGGCAGGAAGGTTCCTTCCTTTTTTGTGTAACAGGTAGATGCTTTCGCCTGTGTGCGGTATTCTTTCTCGACATATACCGCTACACTTTTGTGGATCGCGACATCTTCCACAGGGAGATAATAATAGTTTTTATAATCCGGATAGAAATATTTCAGAGAACCTTCGTAGAGCGGAACGGAAAGCGCAAACTGATCGTTTGCCAGACGCAGGAAAAGATCGTCCTTTCGGATGGATAACTGGCTTGGAAACGGGTGTGCTGCCGTTCCCTGGATCAGAAGCTCCCTGGCAGGTCTGCCGTCCACATCGGTGTAGGCGTGCGGAGCTGCGCCGGTGATGTGGTAATTGCCGCAGAAAAACTCATCATATGCCATAAGCTGGATCAACGGCAGCATACCGAGCACATCGTCGTGGTTGTGCAGGAGCAGGAGCGAAAGTGCGGCATCAGAGGGCGATTTTTTATAGTCCTCATAGACCGGAATCAGATCCCCGCCGCTTTTTTCGTCGTCCCGGCTGATATTTAAAAATGCCTCTAAGGTTTTCTGCTTATAATTCGGAAGCCCGAGAACTTTTTTATATTTGGAAACAGATTTGAAAATATCAATATAGGTAAAATCAGGGAAAGGATCAGAGAGCTCAAGCTGACTGCATTTCGCCTTTAAAAACGGAATGTCAAAACCAAGTCCGTTGAAGGACAGAATCGTATTAAAACGGGACAATAATGAGAAAAATTCGCTTAAAACCGCGGACTGCTCCTTTGGATTTTCAGCAAAAAACTGCACAATATGAAAATCTTTATCATCACGATACCCGCATCCGATCAGATAAAGATCATTCCGGACTGCGGAAAATCCGGTAGTTTCAATGTCAAAAAAAATACTGTTTTGCGTAAAATATTTTTCTTCGAGCCGGTTGGCCGGTTGATAGGAAATGCTGTCTTTTTTTGTAATCATAAAATGCCTCTTTTCCTGTTTTTGTGAGAGTAATTATAGCATAAAATTGTTGATATTTCTGGAAAAAATACAAAAAAAATACAAATTTGATGTGGCTTCACAGCAATATTGTGTTATAATTATTACGTTAGTACAGTGGTATTGTACAAGTGAAAGAGATAACAATTTTAAGAGAAAGTGGGGCACGAAAAATGGGTTTATTGACATTTAAAGGCGGTGTCCATCCCTATGAAGGAAAGGACTTATCCAAAGATACGCCGACACGTGAATTATTACCCAAAGGCGAACTGGTCTATCCGGTATCTCAGCATATCGGGGCACCGGCAAAACCGATTGTTGCTGTTGGCGATACGGTATTGAAAGGCCAGATGATTGCAGAAGCAGGAGGCTTTGTATCGTCTCCGATATTTTCATCGGTATCCGGAACGGTAAAAGCAATCGAGCCGCGCCGCGTTGCGGTAGGTGATATGGTGAATTCCATTATCATTGAAAATGACGGTGAATACAAGGAGGTTTCCTATACACCGGTTGACGACATTGATTCACTTTCAAAAGAAGAGATCATTGAGCGTATTAAAAACGCAGGTGTTGTAGGTATGGGTGGCGCAGGTTTCCCGACCCATGTAAAATTATCACCGAAAGAACCGGACAAGATCGACTATGTCATTGCAAACTGCGCGGAATGTGAGCCTTATCTGACATCGGATTACCGCAGAATGATGGAAGATCCGGAAAAATTAGTAGAAGGTATGCGCATCGCACTCAAGCTGTTTGACAATGCAAAGGGTGTGTTCGGTGTAGAGAACAACAAACCGGATTGTATTGAAAAGTTAAAAGAACTGGTAAAAGACGAACCGCGTATGGAAGTAGCGGAACTGATGACAAAGTACCCGCAGGGTGGTGAGCGTCAGCTGATCTACGCTGTCACAGGACGCGCGATCAATTCCAAGATGCTTCCTGCAGATGCAGGCTGTGTCGTAGACAACGTAGAGACACTTGTTTCTGTTTACAATGCAGTAAAACTTGGTAAACCGGTTATGGAAAGAATCTTTACCGTAACAGGTGACGCAGTGAGCGAACCTTGTAATTTCCGTTTCAGTATCGGTATGAATTTCCAGGAACTTCTGGATGCGGCAGGCGGATTCAAAGAGCAGCCGGAAAAGATCATTGCAGGTGGTCCTATGATGGGATTTGCCCTGTTTGATCTTAATATCCCGACGACCAAAACAACATCTGCGCTGTTATGTCTGACCAAAGACGAAGTGGCAGAGTTCGCGGAATCTCCGTGTATCAACTGTGGACGCTGCGTAGAGGCCTGTCCGGAGCTGTTAGTTCCATCCAGACTTGCCAAATTCGCAAACAACGGTCTGTCCGATATGTTTGAAAAATGGAATGGTATGGAATGTGTTGAATGCGGCAGCTGCAGTTTTATCTGCCCGGCAAAGAGACAGCTTGCACAGTCCATCAAGACAATGAAAAAGACGATTATCGCAGAAAGAAAAAAGAAATAACTTAAATACAATAGAAAGAGGTGGATATTTGTGAGTGATTTATATCATGTTTCTTCATCACCACATGTGCGGGACAAAGATACAACAAGCAAGATCATGTTGTATGTGATTATCGCATTATTACCAGCCAGCGTTTTTGGTATCATTAACTTCGGACTTCATGCTTTGGTCCTGATTCTGGTAACCATTGCAAGCTGTGTGGCTACAGAATGGGTTTTTGAGAAAATAATACATAAAAAGAGTACAATAAATGACCTGAGTGCGGTTGTGACCGGACTTCTCCTGGCACTGAACCTTCCGCCGACACTTCCTTGGTGGGAAGCAGTGATCGGCGGTGTGTTCGCGATCGCGATCGTAAAAATGATGTTTGGCGGACTGGGACAGAACTTCATGAACCCGGCGCTTGGCGCAAGATGTTTCCTTCTGATCGCGTTTGCGGCAGATATGACAAAATTCGCTTATGATGGTGTGACCGGGGCAACTCCGCTTGCACAGATCAGAAACGGTGAAGAAGTAAATGTTATGGACATGCTGATCGGACGTATCCCTGGAACCATCGGTGAGACATCTGTGATCTGCATCCTGATCGGAGCGATCTTTTTGATCCTCATGGGCGTCATTGATCTTCGCATCCCGGGAACTTACATCGTAACATTTGTGATCTTCCTGCTGTTATTTGGCGGACATGGCTTTGACTGGAATTACATCGTAGCAGAGCTTTGCGGTGGTGGTCTGATGCTTGGTGCATTCTTCATGGCAACCGATTATGTAACATCACCGATCACACCGAGAGGACAGATCATTTTCGGTATCTGTCTTGGAATCCTGACCGGACTTTTCCGTGTCTGTGGTGCAAACGCAGAAGGCGTATCCTTCTCGATCATCTTATGCAACCTGTTTGTACCGATCATTGAGAAATTTACAATACCAAGAGCATTTGGTCAGGTAAAGGAGGGAAAGAAGAATGAATAAGAAAATTGTTCATGATGCCCTTATTTTAACGGCTTTCACATTGGTTCTCGGTCTGATCCTCGGACTCGTACATGAAATTACAAAGGCACCGATCGAAGCTGCAAACCTGGCTACAACACAGGCAGCATATCAGAAAGTGTTTGAAGATGCGGATTCTTTCCAGGCAGTAGACGGATTTGACAAAGATGCCGCTACCGAAACAGTTGTGGCACAGGGATATGAAGATTCTGTTGATGATGCACAGGAAGCACTGGACGCAAGCGGCAATGTCATCGGTTATGTTATTACCGTAACAGCCAAAGATGCCAGCCAGGCAAACATCACATTTTCCGTTGGTATCCAGAGCGATGGAACCGTAAACGGTTATTCCATTACAAGTATCAGTGAGACACCTGGTCTTGGTATGAAAGCGGAAGATGAAGATTTCTACTCACAGTTCCAGAACAAAAAAGTAGATTCTTTTGAAGTAGTAAAACAGGCACCTTCTTCTGATAATCAGATCGAGTCCATCTCTGGTGCGACCATTACTTCCAGAGCAATGGCAAATGGTGTAAATGCTGCACTTGCATATTTCAACAGTGATTTGGGAGGTGCACAGTAATGAATAAAAATGTAGAACGTCTGTATAACGGTATTATTAAGGAAAACCCGACCTTCGTACTGATGCTTGGTATGTGTCCGACACTTGCGGTTACATCCTCAGCGATCAACGGACTCGGAATGGGACTTTCCACAACCGTAGTACTTATTTTATCAAACCTTTTGATCTCAGCATTCCGTAAGGTGATCCCGGGCGGTGTCCGTATGCCGGCATACATCGTGATCGTTGCGTCACTGGTTACCGTGGTACAGTTTATCATGGAAGCTTATACGCCGAGCCTGTCAGCATCCCTTGGTGTTTACATTCCACTTATCGTAGTAAACTGTATCATCCTTGGACGTGCGGAAAGCTATGCATCCAAGAACCCGGTAGTACCGTCTATCTTTGACGGACTTGGAATGGGACTTGGATTTACCGTAGGACTTACCAGTATCGGTCTTGTCAGAGAGTTCCTTGGCGCCGGACAGCTTTTCGGTTTCCAGGTACTTTCTTTAAGCTGGTTTACACCGATCACAATTTTCGTAATGGCACCTGGAGCATTCCTTGTACTTTCTTTCCTCGTAGCAGGAATGAACATCATCCGTAAGAAGATGGATGCAAAGGGAAAACCGCTTGCAGAGCCGTCTGGCTGCCTGACAGGAGATTGTGCATCCTGTGGTCAGTCTGCAATGTGTACCGGCAAAAAAGCAGAATAGGGGGATAGATACAGATGAAAGAATTAATTTTACTTGCAGTTGGAGCTGCAATCGTAAACAACGTTGTATTAAGTCAGTTCCTTGGTATCTGTCCGTTCTTAGGTGTATCCAAGAAAACAGAGACAGCTGCCGGCATGGGCGGAGCGGTAATTTTCGTAATTACGATCTCGTCCTTTATCACGGCACTGATTTACAAGTTTATCCTGTTACCGTTAAATATTGATTATCTGAAGACAATCGTATACATCCTTGTGATTGCGGCACTCGTTCAGTTTGTAGAAATGTTTTTGAAAAAATCAATGCCTCCATTGTATGAGTCATTGGGCGTATATCTGCCACTTATCACAACAAACTGTGCGGTACTTGGTGTCTGCCTGACCAACGTTACAAAGGAATATGGTATCTTGGAAAGCGTGATCAACGGTTTTGCAACAGCATTCGGATTTTTCATTGCTATTGTACTTATGGCTGGACTTCGTGAAAAGATTGAATATAATGATATCCCGAAGACATTTCAGGGAACAGCGATCGTTTTGATCACAGCTTGCCTGATGTCAATCGCATTTATGGGATTTTCAGGTATGATTTAGGAGGGAAAATAAAATGAGCGTAACAGCGATTATTACTGCAGCCATTGTAGTTGGATGCGTAGGTATTCTTATTGGATTTTTCCTTGGAATCGCCGGAGAAAAGTTCAAAGTAGAAGTAGATGAGAGAGAAGAAGCCATTCTTGGCGTTCTTCCGGGAAACAACTGTGGTGGTTGTGGTTATGCCGGATGTTCCGGTCTTGCTGCTGCAATTGTAAAGGGTGAAGCTCCGGTCAATCAGTGTCCGGTCGGTGGAGCTCCGGTTGCCGCTAAAGTTGGTGAGATCATGGGCGTCAAGGCAGAAGAAGGCGCAAAACAGGTTGCCTTTGTAAAATGTGCAGGAAACTGTGAAAAGGCAAATCGTGATTATGAGTATACCGGTGTGGAAGATTGCGCGGCAATGGCATTCGTACCGAATGGCGGACCAAAATCCTGTAACTATGGCTGTCTTGGATATGGCAGCTGTGTAAAGGCTTGTCCGTTTGACGCGATCCATATCGTAGACGGTATCGCAAAGGTTGACAAAGAAGTATGTAAAGCCTGTGGTAAATGTGTTGCGGCATGTCCGAAACATTTGATCGAACTGGTACCGTATGATGCAAAACATCTGGTACAGTGCAGTTCCAAAGATAAAGGTAAAGATGTTATGAAAGCATGCTCTGTCGGATGTATCGGCTGTCATCTCTGTGAGAAGAACTGCCCGAGCGACGCGGTTCATGTGATTGACAATGTTGCTTATATTGATCAGACAAAGTGTACCGGCTGTGGCGTATGTGCGCAGAAGTGCCCGAAGAAGATCATTTTATAGTAAAAATTGGAAAACGAAAAAGAGGGATGCATGAAAGTGCATTCCTCTTTTGTATTACAGCAATGTGACTGAAAAAAGTGGAATATATGAAAATGTTTTCATACATATGACAACATCACTTTCCAAAAACATGCAGAAAAAACGGGAAAAATGTCAGAAAAGCACATATTTATCGGAAAATATTGCCATACTGACAAATCTTTGAGCAGTGGTTGTAAATAGATACGTTTCAGTGTATATTTATTAAGTAATGAATTATGTAGGAAAAGGGTATTGGATGTTATGAAAAAGGTGAATGTATTATTGAATTCCCCGGAAAAAGTGGGAAAATTTATTCAGATTCTGCAAAAATTTAACTGCAACTTTGATCTCGAATCCGGACGCGGATGTGTGGATGCAAAGTCAATGATCGGCGTGATGAGCCTGAATCTGAAAAAGTGTGCGCAGTTATCCATACATGCGGATGACGCTGAGGCGGGAAAGATCATTCAGAATATACAGGACTATGTGGTAGAATAGACTGTATCAAAAAAGGACTTTTACCTTTGGGTGAAAGTCCTTTTTGTAACAGCGTTTTTTGTTATTCCTGCATCATCTGAAACGGAATGGTGGTTCCGATACCGGAAGAAGTATGAAGCTCTCCATCGGACGTGATAAAGATTGCTTCGGTGTCAGGAAGTGATTCGATCAGTTTCATTCCGTCTTCCAGTCCGAGGGAAAAACAGGTGGTGCTCAGTCCGTCCCCGTCAACAGAACGGGAGCAGATGATCGTGACGCCGGTCAGATCATTTTCATAAGGATATCCGGTTTTCGGATTCAAAAGATGGTGATACAACACACCGTCTTTTTTGAAATACCGTTCATAGACGCCGGAGCTGACTACGGTACCATCCGGGATGGATACGGTGGCAAGTGCGGTTCCGGTATCCGAGAATGGCTTTTGGATGCCGATCCGGTAGTCAGAACCGTCCTCTTTTGGCCCAATGATTAAAACGTTGCCGCCAAGATTGATAATGCCGCTTGTGATCCCGTTCTCGTTCAAGTAGGCCTTCATTTTATCGGCGATGAAGCCTTTGGCAATGCCGCCGAGGTCGATCGCTTCGTCTGGATCATTTAAGGTAACGGTATTTCCGGACACCGTTATGTTCTGATAGTTGATGGTGGATACCGCAGAGGCGATGGCATCGGCATCCGGTACGATACCCGGATTTTCGGAAAAATCCCAGAGAGAGGAAAGCTTTCCGATCGTGATGTCAAACTGTCCGCTGCTTAAAGTGCCGTAATCGATCCCTTCCCGGATCAGTTCTGCTGTCTCGGGGGAGACGGTGACCGGAGATCCGTTCGCGGCGTTGATCTTTGAAACATCGCTTGATTCGATCGTGGCACTGAGCAGATTCTCATATTTGTCCGCCAATGCAAAACATCCATCGAGGTAGTCGGCATCATCCGAATTATAGAGCGTGATCTTGATCACAGTATCAAAATAAAATCCTGTTTTGGAGATAGAGGTATCGGTCTCTTCGACAGAAGAATTCCGGTAGACACCATAGATCAGCCCCGCGAAAACGAGAATGCCGAGAACAGACAATATTTTTTTACGCATAAGCTATAATTCCTTTTCTATTCATTTGTTTTACACCTATCTAAGATAGCACAACCGCGCGGAGTAGACAAGATGCGATAAAAATGAAATAGGAGATGATTTTTCGGGGGAGATATGGTAAAGTATATAGTTAGTGAATATTAAGAAAATAATGAGGCCTTATAAAATGGAAGATAAAAAACAGGAAACCAGAAATCGGCGTGTCGTTGTAAAAATCGGTTCGTCTTCGTTACAGCATCCCGAAACCGGGGACATGAACCTGATCAAGATGGAGCATCTTGCGAGAGAACTGTGTGATCTGCGCAATCAGGGAATGGATGTCTGCCTGGTATCTTCCGGAGCTATCGCAACCGGAAGAAAGACCATCGGTCTGACGGAACGGCCGAAAAACACTTCGGTCAAGCAGGCGTGTGCCGCAGTGGGGCAGGCAAAGCTCATGATGATCTATCAGAAAATGTTTGCGGAATACAACCAGATGGTCGGACAGGTTCTGATGACGAAGAATACAATGATCAACAATGTTTCACGCAAGAATGCGCAGAATACGTTTGAGGAGCTGTTTCATCTTGGCGTGATCCCGATCGTAAATGAGAATGATACGATATCTACCTATGAAATGTGCTTTGGTGACAATGATACGCTTTCCGCCATCGTGGCATCGCTGGTGGGCGCGGATCTTCTGATTCTGTTATCGGACATTGACGGGTTGTTTACCGATGATCCACACAAGAATAAAGACGCAAAACTGGTTCGTGTGGTGGAAAAACTGGATAATCAGATCTTACATATGGCAAAGGGATCGACAGGCAGTGATGTCGGGACAGGCGGTATGGCGACCAAGCTGACAGCGGCACATATCGCGACACTTTCCGGAGCGGACATGGTCATCGCAAACGGTGAGGATGTCGGGATCATCCATAAGATATTTGAGGATGATTATGTAGGAACCTTGTTCCGGGCAAATAAAAATGAAGATTTTTATATTGCGGATTATATTGAAGAAAGTATAGGGTAAAGAAATGATGAACGACAGCAAGATCGCAAGGATCAATGAATTGTATAAAAAATCAAAAGCAGAAGGACTTACAGAGGCCGAACGCGAGGAACAGGCAATCTTAAGACAGGAGTTCGTCGCGAGTGTCCGGAAAAATTTAAAGAGTCAGCTGGACAATATTGATATCCAGAATGCGGATGGCTCCGTGGAAAATCTCGGAGAAAAATATGGAAACAAAAGCGCAAATTAGAAAAAGCTACAAACAAAAGCGGGCAATGCTAAACGAGGAAAGCGTGCGGGTGATGTCAGAAGCCATCTGTGCCGCGGTTGAAAACAGCGCATGGTATCATGAGGCGGAGCGCGTAGGATTTTATTATCCGCTTGGCAGTGAAGTACAGCTGACCGGTCTGGTAACAAAAGCGTGGGCGGCGGGAAAAAAGACCTGTTTCCCCAGAGTGAGCGGAGAAAATATGGAATTTTATGAGATTTCGGATTTCTCGCAGCTGGAAGAAGGATGCTTTCATGTGATGGAACCGGTAGAATCCTGTGCAGAACCCGTAGTGCCGGAGCTGATCTTAATTCCCGGCGTGGTATTTGACGGATTTGGAAACCGGGCAGGCTACGGAAAAGGATATTATGACCGTTATCTTACGGCACATCCGGATTGTATCCGGGCAGGGATCGCGTACCGGATGCAGGTGACCGGTCAGATACCGGCAGAACCACAGGATGTGCGTATGCAGTATCTGGTGACGGAGGATGGAATAACAAAAATAGGAGGATAAGGGAATGCAGTTGGAAGAGATTGGGAAAAAGGCAAAAGAAGCAGAGAGTGTGATGCGTGTACTCGATACCAACACGAAGAATGAGGTATTGCAGAAAGCGGCAGAGAATCTGAAAAAAGATAAAGAAAAGATCTTGAGCGCCAATGCGGTCGATATGGAAAACGGCAAAAAAAAGGGAATGTCAGACGGTTTGCTGGATCGTCTTTTGCTGACCGAAGCAAGGATCGCCCAGATGGCAGAAGGTCTTTGTCAGGTCGCTGCCCTGGAAGACCCGATCGGAGAGGTTCTTTCTATGAAAAAACGTCCGAACGGTCTTCTGATCGGACAGAAACGCGTTCCGCTCGGAGTTGTCGGGATCATCTATGAAGCAAGACCAAATGTAACGGCAGATGCGTTTGCGCTGTGCTTTAAAACGGGAAATGTCGTTATTTTAAAGGGCGGCAGTGATGCGTTACATTCCAATCAGGCGATCGTAGAGAGCATCCAGCATACACTGGGTGAACTTTCTCTTCCGGAAACAGCGATCCAGTTAATTTGTGATACAAGCCATGAGACGGCGGAAAAATTCATGCGGATGAATGGCTATGTGGATGTCCTGATCCCGCGCGGAGGCGCCGGACTGATCCGTACCGTGGTGAAGAATGCGACGGTTCCGGTCATTGAGACGGGAACCGGAAACTGTCATATTTTTGTGGACGAGAGCGCGGACTTTGACATGGCAGTCAACATCATCTACAATGCAAAAACACAGCGTATCGGGGTCTGCAATGCCTGTGAATCGATCGTGATCCATGAAAAGATCGTGGATGCCTTTATGCCGGTGCTTGCGGAGCGTTTGAAAGAAAAGCATGTTGAGATCCGTGGGGATGAGCGGGTTATGCAGGCGCTTGCCGGGCAGGAAGATGTAAAGAAAGCAACCGAGGAAGACTGGGGAACGGAATACCTGGATTATATTATTTCGGCAAAGACCGTTGCCGGGGTAGATGAGGCGATCGCCCATATCAATAAATACAACACCGGACATTCGGAAGCGATCATTACAGAAAATTATACCAATGCCGAGAAGTTTTTAAATGAAGTCGATGCGGCTGCGGTCTATGTAAACGCGTCCACCCGGTTTACGGATGGATTTGAATTTGGCTTTGGTGCTGAGATCGGGATCAGTACGCAGAAGCTTCACGCAAGAGGACCGATGGGACTGCTTGCGCTGACCAGTACAAAATATATCATTTATGGAAATGGTCAGGTCAGAAAGTAAGAAATAGAAAGAGGATTTTATGAGGGAATTAACAGAAGTAAAAATGAGTACTCCGGTTCCGGAAATGGAGCCGCAGCGCCAGTTCTACTATATGGAGGTCGCAAAGGAATATGTGCGGCAGTTAGAGGAAAAAAAAGGCAGAAAACTGACTTTTCATGTCTCAACGTTCGGATGTCAGATGAACGCGAGAGATTCCGAAAAGCTGACCGGTATCCTCGAAACGATCGGGTATGTGGAGACAGATACCGAAGAGGCGGACTTTGTGATCTATAATACCTGTACGGTGCGGGAAAACGCGAATAACAAGGTGTATGGAAGACTTGGTTATTTGAACGGGTTTAAGAAAAAGGATCACGACATGATGATCGCACTCTGTGGCTGTATGATGCAGGAAGAAAAGGTCGTTGAAAAGATAAGGTCAAGTTACCGTTTTGTGGATCTGATCTTCGGAACACATAATATCTATAAATTCGCAGAACTGCTGGTACAGGCGTTAGAAGCAGACCGGATGGTCGTGGATGTATGGAAGGATACGGACAAGATCGTGGAAGATCTTCCAGTGGAACGGAAATATTCCTTTAAGTCCGGTGTCAATATCATGTTTGGCTGCAACAACTTCTGCAGTTACTGCATCGTTCCGTATGTCCGCGGAAGAGAGCGGAGCAGAGAGCCGAAAGACATCATCCGCGAGATCGAACATCTGGTGGAGGACGGCGTTGTTGAGGTCATGCTCCTTGGGCAGAATGTCAATTCCTATGGAAAAAATTTAGAGCATCCGGTTACGTTTGCGCAGCTTTTACAGGAAGTGGAAAAAATCGAGGGACTCGAGCGGATCCGTTTTATGACCTCGCATCCGAAGGATCTCTCGGATGATCTGATCGAAGTGATGAAACATTCGAAAAAAATCTGTAAACATCTGCATCTTCCGTTGCAGTCCGGCAGTTCAAGACTTTTAAAGATCATGAACCGCCACTATACCAAAGAGCAGTATCTGGAGCTGGTAGAAAAGATCCGTGCGGCAGTGCCGGATATCGCGCTTACCACAGACATCATTGTAGGATTTCCGGGTGAAACCGATGAAGATTTCATGGAAACCATGGATGTCGTGGAAAAAGTCGGCTATGATAGCGCGTTTACCTTTATCTATTCCAAACGTACCGGAACACCGGCAGCGGAGATGGAAGATCAGGTACCGGAGGAAGTGGTGAAGGCGCGTTTTGACCGCCTGCTTGCGCGGGTACAGACGATCGCGGCACAAAAAGCCGGAGCACTTACCGGAAAGACCATGGAGGTGCTGGTGGAGCATATCAATGAGCAGGATTCCCATCTGGTGACGGGAAGATTATCCAATAATTCTACGGTGCATCTGCCGGGAACCGAAGATATGATCGGAAAACTGATCCCGGTATACTTAAAAGAATGTAAAGGATTTTATTATCTGGGTGAGGCAGTTGAATAAAAAACGTTTTGGAAAAAATGATCTGCTGCTGATCGGGGGACTGATCGCGGCAGCGGTTGTGCTCTTTTTGATCCGGGGGATCTTTCATGGAACCGCGGGCGCATATGTGGAAGTGACCGTAAACGGGGATGTGTATGGAACATACGCATTAAAGGAAGATCAGGAAGTTTTGATCCGACAGAATGGAAGAGTGACAAACACACTCACGATAAAGGACGGAAAAGCGGATATGACAGATGCGGACTGCCCGGATCTGTTGTGCGTACACCAGAGGGCAATCGACAAAGAAGATGAAACGATCGTATGCCTGCCGAACAAGGTGGTCGTAAAGGTCGTTGGAGCAAAACAAAAGAGTGATCTGGACTCTGTCGCAGGGTGATAACTATGAAGACAAGAAAAATTGCATACCTTGGGGTATTTCTGGCGCTTGCGCTGATCTTAAGCTATGTGGAATCACTGATCCCGTTTTACTTTGGCATACCGGGTGTCAAACTGGGGCTTACCAACCTGATCGTGGTGGTCATGCTTTACTGCACCGGGACAAAGGAGGCGTTTGGTGTTTCCGTGGCGAGGATACTGCTGGCGGGGTTTCTGTTTGGAAACCTGTTTAGCATCCTTTACAGTCTGGCGGGCGGCGTGCTCAGTTTTATCGTAATGTGTCTGCTCAAAAAAACGGGCAGATTCCATGTGATCTCGGTCAGCGTCACGGGCGGTATCTCACATAATCTCGGTCAGCTGATCGCGGCGGCATTCGTGGTGGAAACCTACGATATCTTTTATTACATGCCGTTTCTTCTGATCGCCGGTGTTGCGACCGGGTTTGTGATCGGCATGCTGGCACAGGAATTTATCCTGCGTTTTGAAAAACAGTTTCATTTTTAAAGGAGAAAAACTATGTATTCCTATATCAAAGGCGAATTGGTTGAGATCGCGGAAGATCTGATCGTCGTAGAGGCGAATAATATCGGCTACAATATCCATGTGCCGGGACAGGTATTATCCTATCTGCCGGAGCGTGGAAGTGAGGTAAAGATTTATACCTATCTCTACATACGGGAAGACGCCATGATGCTTTACGGATTTCTGACAAGAGATGACCTGAATGTGTTTAAACTGCTGCTCGGGGTATCCGGTATCGGACCTAAGGGAGCGCTTGCGATCCTTTCGGTCATGACGACGGATGACCTGCGTTTTGCAGTGCTCGGGGATGATGAAAAGACGATCGCCAAGGCTCCCGGAATCGGGGCAAAGACAGCAAAACGCCTGATCCTGGAACTGAAGGATAAATTAAAGCTGGAGGATGCGTTTGAGAGTGCCCTTGAACATAATGGAGAAAGCGGCAGTGCGCCGGGACAGGGTACCAATGCGGTGAAAAACGAGGCGGTACAGGCGCTTACAGCACTGGGCTATTCTTCGAGTGAGGCCCTAAAGGCGCTGCAGAACGTGGAAATTACGGATGGTATGGACGTGGAAACCGTGCTGAAACAGGCATTAAAACAGATGGCGTTCCTATAAAAGGAGTTTTACATGGAAAAAAGAGTGATCTCAACACAGCTGCAGGATGAAGATATTAAGATTGAAACCAATCTCCGCCCGCAGACGCTGGATGAATACATCGGACAGAAAAAAACAAAAGAAAAGTTAAAAGTCTATATTGAAGCGGCAAAGCAGCGGGAAGAGCCGCTGGATCATGTGCTGTTTTACGGACCTCCGGGACTTGGTAAGACGACGCTTGCGGGGATCATCGCCAATGAGATGGGAACACATATCAAGATCACTTCCGGGCCGGCGATCGGAAAACCGGGCGAGATGGCGGCGATCTTAAGTAATCTCCAGGAGGGAGACGTCCTCTTTGTGGATGAGATCCACCGTCTGAACCGTCAGGTAGAAGAAGTGCTTTATCCGGCAATGGAGGACTATGTGATCGATATTATGATCGGAAAGGGCGCGACCGCGCGTTCAATCCGTCTGGATCTGCCGAAGTTTACGCTGGTGGGCGCAACGACCAGGGCAGGACTTTTATCGGCACCTTTAAGGGATCGTTTCGGCGTGGTACATCATCTGGAATTTTATAATGTGGAGGAACTCACCACGATCATCGAACACTCGGCGCATAAGCTGGAGGTGGAGATCGAGCCGGATGGCGCGTATGAGCTTGCCAGACGTTCCCGTGGAACGCCGCGGCTGGCAAACCGTCTGTTAAAGCGGGTGCGTGATTTTGCGCAGGTCAAATATGACGGCGTGATCACCAAAGAGGTGGCATCTTTTGCACTGGATCTGCTCGAAGTGGACAAGCTGGGGCTGGATCAGAATGACCGCAACATCTTGCTCACGATCATGGAAAAATTTTCCGGCGGGCCGGTGGGGCTCGATACGCTTGCGGCGGCGATCGGTGAGGACGGCGGTACGATCGAAGATGTGTATGAGCCGTATCTGGTAAAGAACGGATTTATCAACCGGACACCAAAGGGGCGTGTCGTGACGGATCTGGCTTACCGCCATTTCGGGATGACAAGATAAAAGAGTTGTCTTTCCGGGGAAAACACTTTATAATAATACAATATGGAAAATAAAGGGGGCTTTTTATGTCATCCAAAACGAGTGCGCAGGTTATCATTGGCGGAAGAGTATATACATTAAGCGGTTACGAGGAAGAAGCGTATCTGCAGAAGGTGGCATCCTATTTAAACGGTAAGCTTGAGGAGTTTAAGGAAATGCCGGATTACACAAAGCTGTCCGGTGACATGAAATCCGTTTTGCTGGAACTGAATATCGCGGATGATTACTTTAAGGCAAAAGCACAGGTAGAACGCCTTGAGCGTGAACTACAGCAGAAAGAAGACGAAAGCAGTGATCTGAAAAACGAACTGGTATCCAGACAGATCGAACAGGAACGAAATACCAAGGCATATGAGGAACTTGAGGCGGAGAACCGCAGGCTTCTTTTGGAAAAAACAAAGCTGGAAGCGGCATTGGAGCAGAATGCTGCGACAGAAAATAAAGAAGAAAAAGAATAAAACAAAAAGGGGACAGAAATCGGAATGCGTCTGTCTCTTTCTTGTTATGGAGATATTTTATGGAAAAACTGGAACTTTTGGCTCCTGCGGGATCGCTTACAACATTGAAGGCGGTGGTAAACGCCGGGGCGGATGCGGTCTATCTCGGAGGCGAGATGTTTGGGGCGAGAGCCTATGCCAATAATTTTACAAAAGAGGAGCTTTTTGCGGGGATTGATTATGGACATCGCCATGGCAGCCGGGTCATTCTGGCAGTAAATACGCTGTTAAAGGAAGAAGAGATAAAGGATCAGTTATACGATTATATCCTTCCCTATTATGAGTACGGGATCGATGCGCTGATCGTGCAGGATCTTGGCGTGATGGACTTTTTGCATGCACAGTTCCCGGATCTTGCGCTTCATACCAGCACGCAGATGACGGTTACCGGTGCGGAGGGCGCAAAGCTTTTGGTGGAGCACGGGGCATCCAGGATCGTGATGGCGCGTGAACTTTCTTTTGCGGAGATAAAAAAGATACATGAAGCGGTGGATGTGGAACTCGAAGGCTTTGTGCATGGCGCGCTCTGTTACTGCTATTCGGGTCAGTGCCTGTTAAGCAGTATGCTCGGCGGAAGGAGTGGAAACCGCGGACGCTGCGCACAGCCATGCAGGCTTCCCTATGAAGTGCTGGATGAGGCGGGCAGGCGTATTGGAAAAGCGGAAAATTATGTTTTAAGTCCAAAGGATCTGTGTACGATCGACCATATCCCGGAGCTTGCGGAGTGTGGCCTGTATTCTTTTAAGATCGAAGGCCGTATGAAACAGGCAGAGTACGCGGCGGGTGTGGTAAGTGTTTACCGGAAATACATGGATCGATATCTTTCCTATGGAAAAGAGGGCTACCTGGTATCCAAAGAGGATAAACAGAAACTCTTTGATTTTGGAAACCGCAGTGGATTTACAGATGGCTATTACCTCAGACATAACGGAAAAGAGATGATCACTTTTGACCGGCCGGGACATACCAAGGGCGGCGAAAAGTTACAGGAGCAGATCCGAAAGACTTATATCGAAACCGATAAAAAAGAAGCAATCTCTGGAAAACTGGTATTAAAAAAGAAGCATCCTGCCTGTCTCACGGCGGGGACAAAGGAGCATACGGTAACGGTATCCGGCGAGATTGTCCAGCAGGCGGTAAAAAGACCGATGTCAGAAGAGACCGTGCGGGAGAAAATAAAGAAGACCGGAAATACGCCATACCAGTTTGACGAACTGGAAATTACGATGGATCCCGATATCTTTCTTCCGGTCGTGGCGTTAAACCAGTTAAGGCGTGAGGCGTTAGAACAGCTTATGGCTGCGGAGACGGCAAAAGACCGGAGAGAAGCGCCGGCACAGGTTTCTTATCAGACATTTACAGCGGGTGTCGGGGAAGAAGCGGCGGAATGTGAATCCGGAAACGCACCGTATCTCGCGGTTTCGGTGGAACAAAAACAGGCGCTTGAGGCGGCACTGCATACGGACTTCATCCAGCGGATCTACCTTGACGGCGGAATGCTGTTTCCGCCGGAAGACGGGAAAGCATTGCAGCGTGCGGTAAGACAGATCAGGGATGCCGGGAAAGAGGCATACTATGTATTTCCGATGATCTTCCGGAAACGCACGAAAGAACGGTTTGCCGCAAACTGGGAAACGATACAAAGTGCCGGTCTCGATGGATTTTTGATCAAAAGCTATGACGCACTTGGATTTTGCAGAGAACAGGGTGTTCCGGCAGAAAAGATGATCCTCGACCATAATATGTATACCTGGTCAACAGCCGCGAGAGCGGCATACCGCAGTGACGGGATACGATATGATACCGCGCCGGTGGAATTAAACAGGCATGAGCTTTCAGAGCGCGTAAATGCCGGAAGTGAGCTGATCCTGTATGGATATCTGCCGCTGATGGTCAGTGCGCAGTGTGTACATGCCAATACGGAAAAATGTGACCATACGCGATGCGTCTGTTATTTAAAAGACCGGTATCATAAGCGGTTTGCGGTGAAAAATAACTGTAATGACTGCTATATGGTTCTTTATAATTCAAGCCCCCTGTCACTGATCCATCAGAAGCGGGAGATCGACCGCATGGGATTTGTTGGCTATCGTCTCTGCTTTACCAATGAGACAGAAAAACAGGTAAAAGAAGTGCTCGCAATGTATCAAAAGCTGTGGATGGAAGGGAAAAAGGCGGAGGATATCCCTTATCTTTCGGATTATACAAATGGGCATTTTAAACGTGGAGTAGAATAAAAGTTATGTTAAATCTGATTACAGAAATTTCAAAATATCTGATCATATGTCTGGCGGCATTTTACACCTATGAATGTTTTGCGGTATTTCGGAAAAAATATGGTGATTTTGAGCGGAAAAAAATATATAAAAGGCAGATGGCGTGCGTATATCTCATCCATCTGGACGCGTTTCTCGTACTGTTTGCGGCAACGCTCAATCTGGAAATGATCGGAATGTATCTCGTGCAGCTGATTTTTTTCCTGTCGTTACATTTCGGTTATACCGTGGTCTATAAAAACAGCAACCGTCTGGTGCTGAACAACATGTGCATGCTTTTGATGGCGGGCTTCGTCATCCTGACCAGGTTAAATTTTGACAAGGCGAAAAAGCAGTTTCTGATCGCGGTGATATCAGCCGGAATTACGTTTTTCATTCCGCTCATCATAAGGAAAGCGCGGGCACTGCGCAAATTTACCTGGGTCTATGCCGGGATCGGTATTGCCCTGCTTGGAGTTGTGGCGATCGCGGGCGCGGTCAGCTATGGTGCCAAGATCTCCTTTACGGTTGCGGGCATTACCCTGCAGCCATCCGAATTTATCAAGATCCTTTATGTGTTTTTTATCGCCGGAATGTTTTATGAGTCAACCGAATTTTCACAGGTGGTAAAGACAACCGTGATGGCGGCGCTGCATGTGCTGATCCTTGTGGTATCCAAAGATCTCGGAGGAGCATTGATCTTTTTTATGGTCTATCTGATCATGCTTTATGTGGCAACCCAAAGACTCCTCTATTTTTCGGGCGGCCTGGCGGCGGGAGCGGCTGCGGCAGCAGTGTCTTATAAAATATTCCGCCATGTCCGTGTCCGTGTCGTGGCATGGAAAAATCCGCTTGGAGTGATCGACAATGAAGGCTATCAGATCTGCCAGTCCCTGTTTGCGATCGGAACCGGCGGATGGTTTGGAATGGGACTGTATCAGGGAGTGCCGGGGACAATCCCGGTGGTAGAGCAGGATTTCGTGTTCTCTGCCATTGCGGAAGAACTCGGCGGGCTCTTTGCGCTGTGTCTGATTTTGATCTGCGTGAGCTGTGTGCTGATGTTTTTTAACATAGCCATGCAGATGCGTGACACTTATTACAAATATGTGGCGGTCGGACTTGGAACCGTCTACGGGTTCCAGGTATTTCTGACACTTGGCGGTGTGACGAAATTCATCCCGTCCACTGGTGTTACATTACCGTTTGTCAGTTACGGTGGAAGCTCCTTATTATCTACATTTATTATCTTTGCGATCATTCAGGGGCTCTATTTAAAGAAAGAAGATGAAGGTGAATACCATGAAAAAAGACAGAGGGAATACAAAGCGCAGACCACGAAGAGAAAACGGAAGAAAACAGGATTCGACCGGGAGCTGGAAGAATTCTAAAAACCGGGAACTGGTCGTGGTCACCTATCTGTTCGTCGCTCTGTTTGTGGCGCTGATCGGATATTTTGTTTATTTTGAGGCTGTAAAAAGCGAAGTCTTTATCAACAGTTCCTATAACAAAAGGCAGGATCTGTTTGCAAAGACCGTAGTCCGCGGTGAAATTTTAGACCGAAACGGAGAAGTGCTTGCGAAAACAGTTGTGGGGGAAGACGGAACGGAGACGCGTAAATATCCGTACGGAAAGACTTTTGCGCATGTCGTCGGATATGCGACAAACGGAAAATCCGGGATCGAGTCGTATATGAATTTCCGGCTTCTTACGTCCCACGCATTCATCCTGGAGCGGCTCGGCAATGAGTTCAAAGGAGAAAAAAATACCGGTGACAATGTGGTGACAACGCTGGATTTAGATCTTCAACAGACGGCTTACGATGCGCTTGGAAGCCACAACGGCGCAGTGATTGTATTAGAGCCGTCAACCGGAAAAATACTCGCGATGGTTTCAAAACCAGATTATGATCCGAATACCATAGCGGAGAAGTGGGATAGCATCACTTCGCCGGACAACACGGAGTCAGTGCTTTTAAACCGGGCGACACAGGGGCTGTATCCGCCGGGATCTACCTTTAAGATCTTTACTACACTGGAATATATCCGTGAAAATTCAGATTATACCAGCTACCGGTTTACCTGCGACGGGGAACTCGAAAAAGAAGATACCGTGATCCACTGTTATAACAATGATGTACATGGAGAGGAAGATCTGCTTTCCTCATTTTCCAATTCCTGTAATTCCTCCTATGCAAATCTGGGACTTATGTTGAATCCGGTGAAATTTACGGACACCTGTGACTCGCTGCTGTTCAATCAGAAGCTTCCGTATGCGTATGGTTATAAACAGAGCAGTTTTTCACTGGAAAAAGACGCTTCCACGCATGACATCATGGAAACTGCCATTGGGCAGGGGGAGACGCTTGTCACGCCGCTTCATATGGCACTTGTCGTGTCTGCGATCGCAAACGACGGTGTGCTGATGAAGCCATACCTGATCGATCATACCGAGAACTATGAGGGAAAAACGGTAAAGGAATATTCTCCCTCTGAATATGGAACACTTTTAAAAAAAGAGGAAGCCGAGACCATGCAGAATTTTATGCAGACGGTCGTGCAGGAAGGAACCGGACGGAAATTAAAGGGACAGAGTTATACGGCGGCAGGAAAAACAGGATCGGCGGAATACAGTGACGCGGATGATTCAAGCCATGCATGGTTTGTCGGTTACGCGCACAGAGAAGATAAGACCGATATCGCGCTCGCGGTCGTAGTGGAGGGCGCAGGCGCCGGAAGCACTTATGCGGTTCCTGCGGCAAAGCAGATCTTTGACGCATATTACAGCAGGTAGGCGGTTGACCGGAAACGGTTTGTTTCCTTGCAAGATAACCGGAAAAGAGGTATACTAACCTTAGTTTATCTATTTTAACCACATCAGGAGGAATTGCAATGATCGAAGCAACAAGCTGTGGTGGTGTGGTAATCTTTCGGGGAAAGATACTGGTTCTTTACAAAAATTACCGGAACCGATACGAAGGATGGGTATTGCCCAAGGGAACCGTAGAGCAGGGCGAAGAGTATAAAGATACTGCGCTCCGCGAGGTGCGGGAAGAGACAGGGGTCAGTGCTTCCATTATTAAATATGTAGGAAAGAGCCGCTATTCCTTTACGGTTCCGGAAGATACCGTGGAGAAAGATGTTCACTGGTATCTGATGATGGCAGACAGTTATTACAGCAAGCCACAGCGGGAAGAATTTTTTGTGGATTCCGGATATTATAAGTTCCATGAGGCATATCATCTGCTCAAGTTCGCGAATGAAAAGCAGATTTTGGAGCAGGCGTATCAGGAGTATCTGGAATTGAAACGCAATAATTTATGGGGAAACCATAAATATTTTTAAAACAGGTTCGTGGGTATGAGGACTTTTCATGAAATGGTATAAAAATTTATATACGGGAGAGAGCGTTGCGCACAGGAAAAACCGCATCAAATGGAAGATCATCCACAATGCGGGACAGATCGGGATCTATGTGATCGCGCTACCGTCCAATGAAAAAAATCTGTTAGATCTGATCCCTGCGTGGGAACTGATGCAGAAACATTATCCGAAAAAGCAGCTTTATATCATAGGACTTGCGGGAGATTATGATGAGGCAGTCACACTTGCGGTAATGATCGTCTGTGAGGCTTACGCGAAAACGGGAAGTTTTTGTGTGGCGGACTATCTCGGAGAAAACAAGACCAAAAAGAAGGAGGAGACGCAATGCACATCCTCCTTTTAATCTTAAAGATCATCGGGATCCTGCTTTTGATCCTTCTCGGACTTTTGCTCCTTTTTGTTCTGGCGGTGCTTTTTGCGCCTGTCCGTTACCGGGCAGACGGGACGCTTCTTGAGAAAAAGAAAGCGGATATTTCGGCAAACTGGCTGCTTTTTGTGCTGCGCGTGGCATGCAGTATAAAAAACGGTGAGGTCACAGCGTGTGTGCGGCTGTTCGGGATACCGGTATTTACTTATCCGAAGCGGAAAAAACAGAAAGAAAAACAGACAGATACCAAGCTTCCAGATGAAACAACAGAAATAGAAAAAGAAATCGCATATTTCACAGAAGAAAAGAAAAGCGATGCGGACAGTGTCCGGAAGCTCCCGGAGCTTCCGGAGAATGATCCAAAAGAACAGAAGAAAAAACAAAAAGCGAAGCATCGGAAAAAAAGAGATTTCCGGCGTATGCTGACAGAAATATGGCAGAAACTAAAACAGATCATAAAAAATCTTGCACATATAAAAGAGATGATTTATGATGAAAGTAACCGGTCGGCTTTTTCCCACGGATGCGCAGAGATCCGGTATCTGCTGCGCCACTTTGGACCGAGGAAGCTAAAAGCGGATCTCACATTTGCGACAGGAGATCCCGCGCGGACGGGACAGCTTCTCGGCGTGATCTGTATTTTCCCGGTGATATATCGGAATGAGGTCAGCATCGTGCCGGATTTTGAGACAGAAGATTTTTACATCAGGGGGACGTTTTCAGTAAAAGGGCGGATCCGCCTGATACATGCGCTTGGCAGCGGAATCCGCATCTGGCGTGATAAAAACATACGAAAGATCATACGAAAGATCAGAAAATAGTAAGCAGGAAACAGGAGGAAAACAACATGGCAGAAAATAATACATTTAATCAGACAGTAGAATCCTTATTCAAAGGAATGGACAGCTTTATTACAACAAAAACGGTAGTCGGGGACGCGATCCATATTGGAGATACGATCATTCTGCCGCTGGTGGATGTCTCTTTCGGTGTTGCGGCAGGGGCGCTCACGCAGGAGAAGAAAAACAACGGAGCCGGCGGAATGGGCGGAAAGATCACACCGAGCGCGGTTTTGGTGATCCAGAATGGAACCACAAAGTTGGTGAATATCAAAAATCAGGATGGCATCACAAAAGTGCTTGATATGGTGCCGGATTTTGTAAACCGTTTTACCGGAAAAAAAGAAGAAAGCAATTCCGCAAATGATGCGATCGTAGATGAGGACGCAAAAAAGAAAGCGGGAGATGAGATGGAAGAGATCTTATCGGACGCGGTATCTGGAAAAGAGACCGATCAAAAAAACGCATAACAGTCGGTATCAGAAAATAAGAATGGGCATATCTTAGTAATAAGATATGCCCATTTGGTGTAATGTCATGAAAAGAGTCTGTGGTTTTGCATTGTTCTTCGTGGCGGTAGGAATGATCCTCATGCTTCTCATCGCCAACGAGATGATCGGGATACTGCTGATCTGTGCCTGTCTGGTGATCGGATATAATCTGTTCTGCTGTTAAGATAAGAAGAGAAGAGCGGAAAAATAAGCACTAAAAAAGAACTGCCGCAATCGACAGTTCTAATTTTCTAAGCTCTTTCAACTTTTCCGGATTTCAAACAGGAAGTACATACATAAAGTGTCTTCGGAGTTCCGTTTACTTTACATTTTACAGATTTGATGTTTGATTTCCACATTCTATTCGATCTTCTATGAGAATGGCTCACATTGTTTCCGTAATGAGCGCCTTTTCCACAAACTGCACATTTTGCCATCGCCAGCACCTCCTTGGAATATACTAAACCTGCTGTCGCGCAGGCTCACAACGTGTATATAATAACAGAAACCAATATAAAATGCAAGGAAAAATTTGAAAAAATTATAAAATCCTGAAATTGCTGTTTCTTTTTTGCAAAAAACAGGTTATAATATATCACATACTGGATTCAGTGCAGTGGGCATTGTGCAACCGGTAAGATATATGGAGGGCAAATTATGAGAGGACAAATGGAAACTCAGTATGGAAAAATCGTAATCGATCCAGACGTAATCGCGACTTATGCCGGCTCAGTGGCAGTAGAGTGTTTCGGAATTGTCGGTATGGCTGCTGTAAATATGAAAGATGGCCTTGTAAAACTGTTAAAGAGAGACTATCTCACACACGGTATCAATGTAGTTGTAAATGCAGACAACAAAATCACGATTGATTTTCATGTGATCATTTCTTATGGCGTTAGCATCAGTACCGTATCTGATAACCTGATTGAGACAGTAAAATATAAAGTAGAAGAATTTACGGGAATGGAGCTTGAGAAGATCAACATTTTCGTAGAGGGTGTCAGAGTAATTGATTAAGGAGGATTTTTAAGTTGGAAATCAATACAATAGATGCGTCCGTTCTGGCGAAGATGTTTCTGGCTGGAGCCAAAAATCTGGATGCAAAGAAAGAATGGATCAATGAATTGAATGTATTTCCGGTACCGGATGGTGATACCGGAACCAATATGTCGATGACGATCATGTCTGCCGCAAAGGAAGTGAGCGCACTTGAGAATCCGGACATGAAATCCCTTGCAAAGGCAATTTCATCCGGTTCTTTAAGAGGAGCCAGAGGTAACTCCGGTGTAATCTTATCCCAGTTATTCCGTGGATTCGCCAAGGTGATCGCGGAGTATGACGTGATCGATGTCAATGTACTCTGTGACGCACTTCAGAAAGCAGTCGAGACTGCTTACAAGGCGGTTATGAAGCCGAAGGAAGGTACGATCCTTACCGTTGCAAAGGGCGGAGCGGATAAGGCGTTAGAGCTGGTCGATGAGACCGATGATCTGGTATTCTTTATCGAAGAAGTGATCAAAGAGGCAGACCTGGTACTCGCAAAGACCCCGGATATGCTTCCGGTCTTAAAACAGGCAGGTGTAGTGGATTCCGGCGGACAGGGACTCGTTCAGGTCTTAAAGGGCGGACTGGACGCACTGCTCGGCAAGGAGATCGACTATACGATCGAAGGTGCCGCACCAAAGAAGCAGACGGCTGAGAGTGCATCGAATCCTTATATTGACGCACAGGCAAATCAGGAGATCAAATTTACTTACTGTACACAGTTTTTGATCATGCTGGATAAACCGTTTAGCAGCAAGAAAGAAAATGAATTCAAATCCTATCTGGAATCCATCGGTGATTCTATCGTTGTGGTAGCGGATGATGAGATCGTAAAGGTACATGTACATACCAATGATCCGGGTATGGCAATGCAGCGTGCGCTGACCTATGGAAGCCTGACTACGATCATTATCGAAAACATGAAGCTTGAGCGGGATGAGAAAGTTTCCGCCATGAAAGAAAAAGAAATGCAAGCGGCAGGTCTCCCGGAAGACAAAACGGAAGAGACAGCAGAAGAAAAGACACAGGAAGAGCCAAAAGAGATGGGATTTATCTCTGTATCGATCGGAGAAGGGATCAATGAGATCTTCCGTGGACTGGGCGTTGACTATATCATCGAAGGCGGTCAGACCATGAACCCGAGTACGGAAGATATGTTAAATGCGATCGAGAAAGTAAACGCAAAGAACATCTTTATCCTGCCGAACAATAAGAACATCATTCTGGCGGCGAATCAGGCAGTTTCTCTGGTAGAAGATAAAAATATCTTTGTCATTCCGACCAGAACCGTACCGCAGGGTATTACCGCGCTCATCAATTATATTCCGGAGTCATCCGCGGAGGACAATGCGAAACGTATGACAGAGGAACTTGATAATGTAAAGACCGGTCAGGTGACTTATGCAGTCAGAGATACCGTGATCGATGACAAGCAGATCAGACAGGGCGATTACATGGGAATCGGCGATAAGACGATCCTCTCTGTCGGAGCTGATATGGAAGCGGTGACCAAGGATATGGTTGCGCAGATGTTAGACGAAGAATCTTCCATTATCTGCATCTACTATGGCGCTGAGACAGACGAAGAAGCGGCAAATAAGCTGGCAGAGGACATTCAGGAAGACAATCCGGATGTAGAGATCGAGGTTCACTTTGGCGGACAGCCGATCTATTACTATGTGATTTCAGTAGAATAACAGGAGAACAGGAATGGAATTAAATTCGCCGATTCGGGAACTCAAAGGCATTGGCGAAAAAACAGAAAAACTGTTTCAAAAGATAGGAGTATACACCTTGCGTGATATACTCCTTCATTATCCCCGGGATTATGTAAAATTTCCAGAGAGAAAATACATAAGCGAGGTGGCTGTCGGCGAGACGGCGGCAGTTGTGGTGCGGATACAGAACACGCCGCTTGTGAGAAAGACACGGAGGATGCAGATCACCACCACACACGCGGAGGCGGACGGGGTGACGATGCAGTTTATCTGGTTTCGGATGCCTTATATCAAAAATATGTTAAAACCTGGAAACGTCTATGTTTTCTATGGAAAAGTCATTGCAAAAAACGAGGATCTTGCAATGGAACAGCCGACGATCTATACGGCAGAACAATATGACAGTGTGGAGAACAACCTGACTCCGGTGTATCCGCTGGCATTCGGGCTGACCAATCACGCGGTGCAAAAGGCGGTGCGCCAGGCACTTGCGTCGGATGAACTGTTAAAAGAGTATTTGCCGGAAGAACTGCTGCAAAAATATGATCTGATCCCGTATGCCGAGGCAATCCGGCAGATCCATTTCCCGGATGATATGGCCCATCTGATCGTGGCAAGACGCCGTCTGGTCTTTGATGAGTTTTTCCTTTTTATCTTAAATATGCGTAAGCAGAAAGAAATTACGCAGAAAGAGGAAAATCCGTTTACACTGGTCGATGATGATTTCGTGGAACAGCTGATCGGCCAGCTTCCGTATCCGCTGACAGGGGCGCAGAAGCATACACTGGAGGAGATCCGCGCGGATGTACACGGAAACTATGTGATGCAGCGTCTGGTTCAGGGAGATGTCGGATCGGGAAAGACGATCGTGGCATTCCTTGCAATGGCGGAGATGGCGCACAACGGACTGCAGTCTGCGATCATGGCACCAACGGAAGTGCTTGCGAGACAGCACTATGAGACGTTTCTGGAAAACTGCAGGCAGTTCGGGCTTGACATACCGGTGATTCTGGTGACAGGTTCCCTTACGCCAAAGCAGAAAAGAGATGCCTATGAGCGCATTCAGCTGTTTCCGAATGCGATGATCATCGGGACAAACGCGCTGATCCAGGAAAAAGTGATCTATCAGAACCTTGCATTGGTCATTACCGATGAACAGCATCGCTTTGGTGTGAAACAGCGGGAGCGGCTGGCATTAAAAGGCTGTCATCCGCATATCCTTGTCATGAGCGCAACACCGATACCGCGTACGCTCGCGATCATTCTTTACGGGGATCTGGATATTTCTGTCATGAATGAAGTGCCAGCAAAGCGCCTGCCGATCAAAAACTGTGTGGTCAACACGGCGTACCGTCCCAAAGCCTACAATTTTATCCAGAAGGAAGTGGCGGCGGGACATCAGGTTTACCTGATCTGTCCGCTGGTGGAGGCAAGTGAAAATTCGGACTGCGAAAATGTGACCGATTATACCGAAAAACTCCGGTCACAGCTGGATGAGCGGATCGTGGTCGCCTGTCTGCATGGAAAAATGAAAGCAGATGAGAAAAACAGGATCATGGAACAGTTTTTAAAAAACGAGATCCAGGTGTTAGTTTCCACTACCGTCATTGAGGTCGGCGTGAATGTGCCGAACGCGACGGTGATGATGATCGAAAACGCGGAACGCTTTGGACTTGCGCAGCTGCATCAGCTCAGAGGACGTGTGGGCAGAGGAGACGCGCAGTCTTACTGCATTATGGTGAACGGATCGGACAGTGGACAGGTATCCAAACGCCTTCAGATCTTAAACAAATCAAATGACGGATTTTATATTGCAAGTGAAGATTTAAAGCTGCGCGGGCCCGGAGACTTTTTCGGGATCCGTCAGAGCGGTGTGATGGATTTTAAACTCGGCGATATTTATCAGGACGCGGAAGTGTTAAAACAGGCGTCCGAGGAATGCGATGCGATCTTAAAGGCTGATTTTTTGCTGGAAACAGAGCAGAACCGTGGATTGAAAGAACGGATCGACAGCTACTGGCAGGAGCAGAGCGGAATGTTAAATCTTTAAAAAAAGAAAAGCTGAAGCGGGAACTTTATCCAAGTTCTGGCAACAGCTTTTCTTTTATTTTACGGGCAAAAAGAGATTATTCTTTTTCTGCCATCTGTCTTTCCTGGGCCTCGATCATTTTTTTGACCATGTAGCCGCCGACAGAGCCATTCTGCCAGGAGGTCAGATCACCATTATACCCATCGGAAAGTGGAACTCCCAGTTCACTTGCTACTTCGTATTTGAATCTATTCAGTGCGCTTTTTGCTTCCGGTACAGCAGTTCTGTTAGATGATGTCATATCATATTCCTCCTTGTGGTTGAATGGATTGTAACCTTTTGTTACAGGAATAGTATGTGACAAAATCCGAAGTTTAAACTGGAAAGTTCTTATAATTTTACAAAAATTTTATTACTCGATCTGTGTGATCCCTGTGATGTCCGGTTCGATCGGCATCGAGTAGTTCGTGTAGTAGATCACAAAACCGGGAGCGGCTCCGCTTGGCTTTTTCACATTTTTCTTTTCCAGATAGTCGATCTCGACTTTTGGATTTTCCCTGCCCTTGGAATAGTAGGCGGCAAGCTTTGCCGCTTCCTCAAAAGTCGCGTCCGGGAGTTCATCTCCGTTGGTCTTTACAATGACATGTGATCCCGGCATGCCCTTGGCGTGGAACCACCAGTCGTTTCCCACAGCAAATTTAAAGGTGAGTGCATCGTTCTGGTAATTATTTTTGCCCACATACATATGATAGCCGTCGGAGGAAACATAGTGAAGCGGTTTGCTTTTGGACTTTTTCTTCTTTTCGCCGCTCTTTTTGCGGAGATAACCGTAAGCGACAAGTTCCTCGCGGATCTCGGAAAGATCATCCTCCTGTGTCGCGATGTCGAGTGAGGTGGCGATGGATTCGAGGTGCTCGATCTCGGTTTCGGTTTCCGTGGTGAGTTCGGTCAAAGCCTGGTAAGTCCGTTTTAATTTCGCGTACTTGTTAAAATATTTTTTCGCATTTTCCAAAGGGGAGAGCGTCTCATCAAGCGGGATTTTGATCATCTCGTTGGTGTAATAGTTCATCGCCTCAAGGCTTTTGTCACCTTCCTTTGCCTGATAGCCGTAAGTTGTGAGCAGTTCGCCGTATACTTTGTATTTTTCCCGTTTTTCGGTGTCCTTTAACTGCTTTTTCTGAAGCTCGTATTTTTTCCGTTCCCGCTCGAGGGTGTTGGATACGATCTTTCGCAGATCCACGGATTTCTGGCGGATACGGGTGTATTCGTTCTTTTTTGCATAATACTGTTCCAAAACAGCGGAGATCGAAGGGTAATCCACACAGGTGGAATCCTCATAGATCGAAAGATGGAAGGCACTGAATTCAACCGGTTCTTTTCCGTTCATAATGATATTCGGAGAGAAGTTGCATGCGGTGACATCCTCCATCATCCAGGAAAAATTGTGGTACAGATGCAGTGCGGCATCCTCGCTCAGCGCATCGGTCGCCTGATCTCCGTCAATGGAAGCGCGGTGGCAGATCTCGTTTGCGATGACGGGGCTGATCCCGGTGTATGTAGAGTAGATCGCCTTTGAGATGCTCATCGGTTTTTTACATACATGCGAGCGGAAAAAATCCAGATCGGTATGCAGGGGATTGTATTTTTCCTGTGTTTTCGGAATGAAATAGTCGCGCCCGGGAAGGACTTCACGGACGGAGCTTACCTGCGCCGGAATATGTTTGATACTGTCGATGATCCTTCCGGTGTCATCACAGAAGATGATATTGCTGTGCTTTCCCATGATCTCTACGATCAGTGTTTTACGGCACAGATCGCCGAGCTCGTTTAAATGTTCGATCTCAAAATTGATGATACGCTCCATATCCGGCTGCCAGATCTTTGTAATGCGTCCGTTTGCGATATGCTTGCGCAGCAGCATACAGAAATTCGGCGCAGTCATCGGACTTGGCTTGTTGTTCCCGGTCAGATAAATGAGCGGAAGGGAAGCACTTGCGGAGAGGAGCAGACGCTTCTGTCCGTCCTTTCCTTTTAAAGTAAAAAGTAACTCGTCCGTTTCCGGCTGCGCGATCTTGCTGATCCTTGTATTTAAAACCGTTTCGTTTAATTCATGTACCAGATTGGCAATGACAATTCCATCCAAAGCCATGATTATTGTACCTCCAGTTCTCTGCGGAAGGTTTACTGCCGCAGTATCTAAACATTTATTATACACGATAGCAGGGGGAAAATACAATGTAAAAGATATGGATGGCGCCGGATGTTTTGTGCTATACTAAACAGACGGAAAGGATTGAAGTTATTTATGGAAAAAAAGATTTCGGATTCGAAAATAGAACAGGTGTATCAGGTCAGACCCGAGCATTTGAACGGGGCGGGAAGACTTTTCGGAGGACGGCTGATGGAATGGATCGATGAAGCCGCCGGGCTGGTGGGGATCCGCCATTCCCAGTGCAATGTGATCACAGCGTCCGTGGATAATCTCCGTTTCATCCGTGGAGCATATCAGAACGATCTGCTGGTGCTTGCGGGAAGACTTACTTATGTCGGAACGACTTCCATGGAGGTTCGCGTGGACACCTATGTGGAGACGTTAGACGGAATACGGAGACCGATCAACCGCGCGTATCTGACACTGGTCGCAGTGGACAAGAACGGGAGTCCAACGAAAGTACCGTCGGTCATTTTGGAGACGGAGAGTGAAAAAGCCGAGTGGGAAGCCGGAAAAAGACGCAGGGAGCTGCGGATCCAGAGAAAAAAGGAAGGATTTTAGAAAAGTTGCACAAAAACGGCTACATGAAATTATGTTGAGTGTACAATATTTCAAATTGTGGTTGACGAACGGAAAAAATCATAGTATGATGTACCCATAGAAAACAAGAACAGATTGTTACTCATACGAGGCAAGACTGGGTTATACTTTTTTATTATGAATGGATTTATTGAAATCGTTGATAGGAGGTATAATACCAGCTTTTTTGCTTTGGAAGGCAACAGAGTTCGACAAATATGCCTGCGGCTGTGTGACAATGGGTAAGAAGCTGGCAGTAAGGGGTTTTTGGCATGCAGATCTTGAGAGTCATTAATAACAATGTGATCAGTTCACTGGATGATGAAAAACGTGAAGTGGTTGTGATGGGAAAGGGCGTCGGCTTTCAGAAGAAAGCAGGAGATTTGGTAGATGCATCCAGGATTGAAAAGATTTTCCAGCTTCCCAAAGAACACACCAATCAGTATGAGCGTCTGGTCAGCAATATGCCGTATGAGCATATTAAGATGGCGGAGGAGATCATTCAGTATGCAGCCAGGACATTAAAGCGTCATTTAAATAAGAACATTTACATTACGCTGACAGATCATCTGGACTGTGCGATCGAGCGCCAGAAACAGGGAACGGTTTTCCAGAATGCATTGCTTTGGGAGATCCGCAAATTCTATGAAGAGGAATTCCAGATCGGATGCAGGGCGGTGGCATTGGTCAAAGAGAAGACCGGTGTGGAGCTGTCGGAGGATGAGGCAGGATTTATCGCGCTCCACATTGTGAACGCGGAGATGGATGGTGATATCCGCAAAGCGGGAACTGTCCCGGAGATGATAAAGGACATTTTAAATATTGTCCGTTATACTTTTAACGTTGAGATTGACGAGAGCGAACTTTCTTACGAGCGCTTCGTCACGCATCTGAAGTTTTTCTTACAGCGCGCGGTGCAGAATGCCAGCTATGACAATGACGACCCGGAACTGGACGAGATCATACGGACACGCTATCCGAAGGAATATGCCTGTGCGGACAAGATCCGCGCTTATATGAAAAAGCGTATGAAGTATGAGGTGGAAGAAGAGGAACTTACCTATCTTACGATGCATATTGCGAGAATTATCCGAAGAGATAGTTCGGATCAGGATCGTTAAATAAATAGAATTTGGATTGTTACGTTTGGTCGGCAAAACCCGAATGAAATGAAAAGGCAGTAGTCTTGATTTCGTTCGGGTTTTTCTATATTCAGTAAGAAGAAAAATAATTTTGGGAATGGAGGGGAAAACTATGGAACGTAAGTATGCCGCGTTGGCAGAAAACATTCTTTCTCACATCGGTGGAAAAGACAATATCATCCATATGACACACTGTGTGACAAGGCTGCGTCTGGAATTAAAGGATGATAAAAAAGCGGATCTGGATGCGTTAAACGCCATGGATGGAATCGCCGGAACGTTCTGGCGCGGCGGACAGCTGCAGATCATGATCGGCAGTCAGGTAAAAGAAGTTTTTGCCGAACTTGTAAGCTGTGCGGGCGTTCCCGGAGAAGAACCGGGGACCAGGCAAAAGCCGGGACAGCCGGGAGAAAAGGAAATCCACATTGCGGCGCCGGTATCCGGCCGGGTGATCGCTCTTTCACAGATCGAAGACGAAGCGTTCGCAAGCGGCGTGCTTGGTCAGGGAGCCGCGATCCTTCCATCGGATGGAAAAATTTATGCGCCGGCAGATGGAACGATCACCACATTTTTTTCGACGGGACACGCGATCAGCCTGACGGCAGAAGCGGGCCCCGAGATACTGATCCATGTCGGTGTGGACACCGTTCAGTTAAGCGGAACGGGATTTTCCCCCAAAAAGAAACAGGGCGACCGGATAAAAACCGGAGAGCTGCTCCTTGAAGTGGATCTTGAAGCATTGCGATCCGCCGGTTACGCAACAACGACGGCTGTGATCGTCACCAATTCAGATCAATATGGAAACATTGTTCCAACTGCTTTGCCAACTGTGGAAGCAGGAGAAACATTAATAAAAATATTATAAATCAAATAAGTCAAAAATAAGGAGGACAACATTATGGTATCATTCAATTATGTAATCAAGGACGAAATCGGAATTCACGCAAGACCGGCAGGAATGCTCGCAAAAGAAGCAAAAGCTTTTGAGTCAAAGATCACACTTGCAGCAAAAGGAAAAGAAGCAGATGTTACAAGACTGATGGCAGTTATGGGCATGGGAATCAAATGTGGAGACGAGGTAACCGTATCCGCAGAAGGCGCTGATGAAGAAAAAGCGATCGAAGCTTTAAAACAGTTTTTTGAAGCAAATCTGTAAGTAAGGAGAATCCAAAGATGGAAATTAGAGAAGGAAAGAAAGTTTTCCATGGAATCGCGATCGGAAAAGTTCGTGTGTTCGCAAAGACGGAAAACCAGGTATCACGAAGAAAGATCGAAGATACCCAGGCGGAGGTAGCGCGTTTTGAGGACGCGAAACAAAAAGCGATCGATCAGCTGCATGCACTGTATGAGAAGGCACTCAAGGAAGTCGGCGAAGTTAATGCACAGATCTTCGATGTACATGCCATGATGTTGGATGATGGCGATTACATTGATTCCATCCATAACCTGATCGAAGGACAGAATGTAAACGCGGAATACGCGGTTGCGCAGACCGGTGATAATTTCGCGAAAATGTTCGCGGATATGGATGATGAATATTTCAAGGCACGTTCCGTGGATGTCAAGGATATTTCCGAACGCGTGATCACAATCTTAAACGGAAATGATACCGCATCCGATATCGGAGAAGATCCGGTTATCATCGTTGCGGAAGATCTTGCACCAAGTGAAACGGTACAGATGGATAAGAGCAAACTTCTCGGATTTGTAACACATCTTGGCTCCGCAAACTCCCATACGGCAATTCTTGCGAGAACCATGGGTATCCCGGCGCTCATCAGTGTGGATATCGAGACTTCCTGGAATGGAAAGATGGCGATCCTGGATGGCTATGCAGGAAAGATCATTGTAGATCCGGATGCAGCGACACTTGCCGAATATGAGGAAAAGAAAAAGAAAGACGAAGAACAGAAGGAACTGCTGCTCACCTTAAAAGGAAAAGAGAATGTGACAAAGAGCGGACAGAAGATCAATCTTTATGCCAATATCGGAAATGTATCCGATCTTGCAAGCGTACTGGAAAATGACGCGGGCGGAATCGGACTGTTCCGAAGCGAATTTCTGTATCTGGAAAAAGATGATTTCCCAACAGAAGAAGAACAGTTTGCCGTATACCGCAAAGTGGCAGAGACCATGGCGGGCAAAAAAGTCATCATCCGTACGTTAGACATCGGAGCAGACAAGCAGGTAGATTATTTCAATCTCGGAAAAGAAGACAATCCGGCACTTGGCTACCGTGCGATCCGTATCTGTCTGACACAGCCGGAAATTTTCAAAACACAGTTACGCGCGCTGTTCCGCGCAAGCAATTACGGAAATATCGCGATCATGTATCCGATGATCATTTCCGTGGATGAGGTACGCCAGATCAAAGAGATCGTTGCGGAAGTAAAAGCGGAACTGACTGCGGAGAACATTCCGTTCGGTGAAGTAGAACAGGGAATCATGATCGAGACACCGGCGGCAGCAGTGATGAGTGACGAACTTGCGAAAGAAGTAGACTTTTTCAGTATCGGAACCAATGATCTGACACAGTATACACTGGCGATCGACAGGCAGAACAGCAAGCTGGACCGCTTCTACAATCCACATCACGAGGCAGTGCTCCGCCTGATCGAACGCGTAGTTAAAAATGCGCATGCGGCAGGCATCTGGGCAGGCATCTGTGGAGAGCTGGGCGCGGATACGGAACTGACGGAACGCTTCCTTCAGATGGGACTGGATGAACTGTCCGTATCTCCGGGATGCATCCTTCCGGTCCGCAAGGCAATCCGTGAAGCGGAATAAGACAGGAATTAAGGAGTACAGAACAGAACAATGAGTAATCAGAAAGTGATTTTTCTTGACATTGACGGGACACTGACGGACTTTGGCGGAAAAATTCCGGAATCTGCGAAGAAAGCACTTACTCTGGCAAAACAGGCAGGCCACCGGCTGGTGGTCTGTACCGGCCGGAGCCGCTATCAGATATCCGAGGAGATCCGGTCACTGCCATTTGACGGAATGATCGGAGGAGCCGGAGCTTTTGTGATCGCGGATGGAAAAGAATTATTTCATCATTACATCAAACCTGAGCCGAGAAAACGGCTCATTTCTTATCTTGAGGAAAATAAATTTTTCTATACCGTGCAGACAGATGTCGGTACTTTGATCAACAACCGGTGCCACGAGCAGGCAGAGCGGGTGTATCGCGAGATTATGAAACTGACAGAAAAACAGCGCGCGGATCTCGAGGGGAAACTGATGGTGCGCGAGGATATCGTAAATTACGAAAGATCCGAAAAAGTGGTGTATCAGCTGGCGCCGTTTACGGTTGCGCAGGTGCAAAAGGATCTTGCCCCGGATTTTTCGGTCACGGATATGAGCTTTAAGCAGACCGAGCGAAACAGTGGAGAGATCGGGATCGCGGGGATCAATAAGGCAACCGGGATGCAGGCATATCTTTCTCATGTGGGACAGACCAAAGAAGACGCCATTGCGTTTGGAGACAGTGCGAATGATATGGAAATGATCGATTTCGCCGCATGCGGTGTTGCGATGGGAAATGCGATCGAAGCATTGAAAGAACGGGCGGACATGGTGGCGGATGCTGTCGATTCCGACGGCATTTACAAAGCTTTTTTAAAGCTTCAGTTAATTTGATTTGACGAATAGAAATTTATCATCTATAATATACCTTATCTGTGCATGAAAGCAGAATACAGGATAAGAAGGTGAACACGATGATTGAGAGTATGACAGGATTTGGAAGATGTGAGATCTTAGAGGGCAACCGCAAGATCGCCGTAGAGCTAAAATCAGTAAATCATCGTTATCTCGATATGAATATAAAGCTTCCGAAAAAATTAAATCTGTTTGAGGGAGCGATCCGCAGTCTGTTAAAAGAATATATCCAGAGAGGAAAAGTGGATGTATTCTTTACTTACGAAGACTATACGGAGAATAATTTCACATTGAATTACAACGAGGCAGTTGCCGCGGAATATTTAACACATTTAAAGCGTATGGCGGAACAGTTCGGACTTGAGGATGACATCAAGACGAGCACGCTTTCCCGTTACCCGGAAGTCTTTACCCTGGAGGAACAGGAGATCGATGAAAATACCGTCTGGCCGCTTTTGGAGCGTGCGATCCGTGGTGCTGCCTTACAGTTCGTGGAATCACGCAAAAAAGAAGGGGAACATTTAAAGAAGGATCTGTTGGAAAAGCTGGATGTCATGCTTTCCTATGTGGATTTTATCGAGGAGCGCTCCCCGGAGATCATGCGTGATTACCGTGAAAAGTTAGAAGCCAAAGTAACGGAATTACTCGGGGATACCAGTATGGATGAGGCGAGGATCGCGACAGAAGTTACGATCTTTTCCGATAAGATCTGTGTAGACGAGGAGACCGTGCGGCTGCGCAGCCATATCAATAATATGGAAGAAGAATTGAAAAAAGGCGGCTGTATCGGAAGAAAACTCGATTTTATCGCGCAGGAAATGAACCGTGAAGCAAATACGATCCTTTCCAAGGCAAATGATCTGGCAATCTCGGATACCGGGATCAATTTAAAGACCGATATCGAAAAAGTAAGAGAGCAGATCCAGAACATAGAATAGGAAAATACGATGGCAAGACTTTTAAATATCGGTTTTGGAAATGTAGTCAATACGGATAAGATCGTTTCGATCATCACGCCGGATTCGGCTCCGGCCAAAAGGCTGATCCAGAAGGCGAAAGAAGAAGACCGAATTGTCGATGCGACACAGGGAAGGCGTACAAGAGGGATCATTCTGGTAGATGGAAATAAGGTGATCCTGTCCGCACTCCAGCCGGATACACTGGCAGGTCGTTTTAACGGCAGGGAAAATGAAACAGAGGAATAAAGAAATGAAGAAAAAAGGACTTTTGATCGTTGTTTCCGGGTTCTCCGGTTCCGGAAAAGGTACGATCATGAAACAACTGCTGAAAAAATACGAAGAACAATATGCGCTGTCCGTTTCGGCAACGACCAGACAGCCGCGTCCGGGAGAAGTGGACGGACGGGAGTATTTTTTCCGTACCACAGAGCAGTTTGAGGAAATGATCGGACAGGATGCGCTGATCGAGTATGCACAGTATGTCGGCAACTATTACGGCACGCCGAAAGCATATGTTGAGCAGCAGCTTGCGGCAGGAAAAGATGTGATATTGGAAATTGAGATACAGGGCGCTTTGAAAGTAAAGAAAAAGTTCCCGGATACCCTGCTCCTTTTCGTGACACCGCCTTCGGTGGATGTCTTACGGGAGCGCCTGATCGGGCGGGGAACGGAAGACGCCGAGACGGTCAAAAAACGTCTGGGCAGAGCCATTGAGGAAGCGGATGGCGTAGAAGAGTATGATTATCTTGTGGTAAACGATGATCTGGATACCTGTGTGGAGGAAGTACATTCCATTATCCAGGCGGAAAAACTTCGTGTATCACGAAATATAAATTTTATCAATGAGATCAAATCAGAACTGAAAGGAGAATGAATTTATGATACATCCATCTTATGTAGAACTTATGAAAGTAGTAAACCATGACGTTGAAATCGGTGAGGAACCGGTAGTAAACAGCCGTTACTCGATCGTGATCGCAACTGCGAAACGCGCAAGACAGATCATCGGAGGAGACGAACCGTTAGTTCCGCATCCGGAAGGAAAGAAACCTCTCTCTATCGCGGTAGAGGAGCTTTACACCGGAAAAGTCAAGATCATGAGCGACGAAGAAAGCGAACAGTAAAAAACAAGGAGGGGTGTCCAAAAAGATTTGGCTCCCCTTTTTCACAATATGGAGGTTTTCATGAAACTGCTTTTTGTTTCACTTGGCTGTGATAAAAATCTGGTCGACAGCGAATATATGCTCGGTATGCTTGAAAAGGCCGGCATTGAAATTACAGATGATGAGAATGACGCAGATATTATCGTGGTCAATACCTGCTGCTTTATCAATGACGCAAAAGAAGAGAGCGTCAATACCATTTTAGAGATGGCGCAGTTAAAGACAGAGGGAAAATGTAAGGCACTTCTGGTGACCGGATGTCTGGCAGAGCGCTACCGGGAAGAGATCGAGACAGAGATCCCGGAAGTGGATGCTATTTTGGGAACGAATTCCTATGATGCCATTGTAAACGCGGTCAACGAAGCGTTAAAAGGAAAAAAATACGAGCGTTTTGCCGCACTCGAAGGACTGCCGAAGGCGGATGCCGGACGTATCCTTACCACCGGCGGGCATTACGCGTATCTTAAGATCGCGGAAGGATGCAACAAGCATTGTACGTATTGTATCATCCCGTCTATCCGTGGAAATTACCGCAGTGTACCGTTGGAAGATCTGGTTGCGCAGGCAAAAGAGCTTGCGGCTTCTGGCGTAAAGGAACTGATCCTGGTCGCACAGGAGACGACTCTTTACGGCGTGGATCTCTATGGTGAAAAGAGCCTGCACCGGCTGCTCGACGCGTTAAATAAGATTCCGGGTCTGGTATGGATCCGTATCCTTTACTGCTATCCGGAAGAAATTTACGACGAGCTGATCGCGTCCATCAAGCGCAACAGCAAAGTCTGTCATTATCTGGATATGCCGATCCAGCACGCGGATGATACGATCTTAAAACGTATGGGAAGAAGAACGGATCGTGCGGATCTTGAGCGCATCATAAAAAAACTGCGCACCGAGATACCGGATATCGCGCTGCGCACAACGTTGATCTGCGGGTTCCCGGGAGAGACGGCGGAACAGCATGAGACACTGATGCAGTTTGTCAATGATATGGAATTTGAGCGCCTCGGAGCGTTTACCTATTCTCCGGAAGAGGGAACACCGGCGGCGGAATTTCCGGATCAGCTGGACGAGGAGACAAAACTCACCTGGAAAGATGATGTCATGGAACTGGAACAGGAGATCATCTTTGAGCAGAATGAGGAGTTAAAGGGACAGGAGATCTGGGCGTTCATTGAGGGCAAGGTTGCGGATGAAAATGCTTATGTGGGCAGAACATACCGCGATGCTCCGGGTGTGGATGGCTATATCTTTATCAATACAGAGGAAGAACTGATGTCCGGTGCTTTTGTGAAAGTAAGAGTTACCGGCGCATATGAATATGATCTGATAGGAGAGATAATCTAAAATGAATTTACCAAACAAATTAACGATTTTTCGTGTGATATTAATCCCGTTTTTTGTATTTTTCATGCTGGCACCTTATTTCCCGGATAACGGAAAATACATTGCGGTAGCCATCTTTATCATAGCAAGTCTGACCGACATGCTGGATGGAAAGATCGCGAGAAAATATAACCTGGTCACCAATTTCGGAAAATTCATGGATCCGCTTGCGGACAAGCTTTTGGTCTGCTCTGCGATGATCTGTCTGGTAGCGACCGGTCAGCTGGCAAGCTGGATCGTCATCATCATCATCAGCCGTGAATTTATCATCAGCGGATTCCGTCTGATCGCTGCGGACAACGGGATCGTGATCGCCGCAAGCTACTGGGGCAAATTCAAAACCGTATTTCAGATGCTTATGATCATTGTGCTGATCCTTGATATCCAGAATGCGGGATTCCAGGTACTCGGCGTGATCTTAACCTATGTGGCGCTGATCTTAACGGTCGTATCCTTGATCGACTATATCGTAAAAAATAAGCAGGTATTAAAGGAGCAGAAGTAAAAATGACACTGGAAGAAGAAGTCGTATCCCTGTTAAGAGAACATCATCTTACGATTACGACAGCAGAATCCTGTACCGGCGGACTGATCGCAGGAACACTGATCAATGTGGCCGGCGTATCGGAGTACTTAAAAGAGGCATATATCACCTATTCGGATGAAGCAAAGGAAAAACTGCTCGGTGTGGATCCAAAGATCATTGAGACTTATACGGTGGTCAGCCGGGAGACAGCCGAGGCGATGGCGTACGGCGGTGCAAAGGCGGCAGGCAGCAATATCTGTGTTTCGGCAACCGGGATCGCGGGACCGGACGGTGGCAGCCTGGATCAGCCGGTGGGACTTGTATACATCGGATGCGCCATAAACGATGAGGTTTCCGCAAAGCGTTTCGTATTTGAGGGAGACCGCCAGACGGTAAGAAAACATGCGGTTACAGAAGCGTTATGTTTTGTGAAAGAAAAGATTTTAGAGTTGGATGAGGAAACAAAATGAGAATTATCGCAGGAACGGCAAGAAGTCTGCCGTTAAAAACTATAGATGGTCTGGATACCAGACCGACCACGGACCGGATCAAGGAGACCTTGTTTAATATGATCCAGCAGGATGTCCCGGACTGTTATTTTCTGGATCTGTTTGCGGGAAGCGGACAGATCGGACTGGAAGCAGTGAGCCGCGGCGCCGCAAAGGCTTTTTTTATCGAAAACGCGAAAAACGCGGCGGCCTGTATACAGGACAATATCCGTTTTACCAAATTTGAGGATGCGTGTACACTTCTTCAGACCGATGTGATATCGGGACTTCGTACGCTGGAAGGCAAATACCGGTTTGATCTGATCTTTATGGATCCGCCTTACAAAAAGGAACTGGAAAAGGAAGTACTTACTTTTTTAAGTCATTCCTCACTGGTAAAGCCATCCGCGAAGATCATTGTAGAGGCAGCGCTGGAAACCGATTTTTCCTACGCGGAGGAGCTTGGTTATACCGTTTTGAAGGAAAAATGCTATAAAACCAATAAACATGTGTTTTTACAAAAGGAAAAGTGAAATTATGACAAGAGCGATTTATCCGGGCAGCTTTGACCCGATTACAAACGGACATCTTGATATTATCGAGAGATCTTCAAAAATGGTAGATGAACTGGTGGTCGGCGTGCTGAACAACAGTGCAAAAAATTCGTTGTTTTCTGTGGAAGAACGTGTTAGTATGTTAAAAGAGATGACGCGGGAGATGCCGAATGTGACGGTGGCATCCTTTGACGGACTTCTGGTGGATTTCATGGAGCAGATCGATGCGACCATCATTATCCGCGGACTGCGCGCAATCTCCGATTACGAATATGAGCTTCAGATCGCACAGACAAACCATAAGGTCAATCCGAAGGTAGATACGGTTTTTCTGACCTCCAGTCTGGAGTATGCATATTTGAGTTCTACCATTGTAAAAGAGTTTGCTTCTTACGGCGGCGACATTTCCCAGTTTGTCCCGAAGCAGCTTATCGATAAAATTTATGCAAAATATCATATAACAAAATAAAAAGGAGCGGTGTACATGAGCAGCAGGATGGAACAGATCATAGAGGAAATCGAAGAATACATAGACAGCTGTAAATTTCAGCCATTATCCAGTACCAAGATATTAGTCAATAAGGAAGAACTGGAAGAGTTGCTGACAGAACTTCGTATGAAGACACCGGAAGAAATCAAGCGTTACCAGAAGATCATCAGCAATAAAGAAGCGATCCTTGCCGATGCGCAGGCGAAGGCGGACGCGATCATCGCACAGGCGCAGGTGCAGACAACTGAGCTGGTCAATGAGCATCAGATCATGCAGCAGGCGTATGCGCAGGCAAATGAAGTCGTTATGATCGCTACCAAGCAGGCACAGGAGATCCTTGACAAGGCGACCAGTGACGCGAATGATATCCGTATGGGTGCGATCGGCTATACCGATGAACTGTTAAAAAATACAGAGGAGATCCTTTCCCATGCGATCGATTCCTCCCATGCAAGATATGACAACCTGATCAATTCCCTTCAGGACTGCATGAATGTCGTGACTGCGAACCGCGCGGAGCTTATGCCGCAGGAGATCGAGGAAGCAGAAGAAGACAAGCCTGCCTCCGAAGCACAGGAGAAAACAGAAAGCGGTGAAGCAAATCTGAATACCGATATGCTTTCTTAGATCACATACCGGAAAGAAGAAGCATACCGATACAGACACTGCTTATGGCAAAGACCATTTTCATCCTGAGATAATGCATGGTAGAAAGCCCGGCGTCTTTGATCATGGAAGAAGTCTGAGCCAGTCCGCAGATCCCGCCGAAGGAAGTAAAACCAAGGGCGAGCGCAAAGCGCAGCGGAAAGGAACGGATGGCGGAAGTCTTATGGATCCCGGTCGTTACTTCAAGGATGCCCGCGCAGAGCGTCTGGGTCAGTTCACTGCCGAACGGGAACATACGGATGAAGGCGGTCAAAATGGAAAAAAACATGATATAGCCACCGAGTTTGGTCAGGGTTTCAAACCCATTTAGAATACCGGCGTCAATGATTTTGAAATTCAGTTGAGATCGTGATGTCGGTTTTTTTGTATCTGGAGAAAAAACGGTTCCCTTTTTACAGCGGAGCAGCCCAAAAAAGCCATAAAAAAGCGGCGGAAGGTAAAGAGAAACAATTCCGACCGGCAAAAGATCCGGGCGCTTTAAGCAGGTACAAAATACATAGCCGTTTAGAAATACCGGGCTTAGGTTATTGCAGATGCAGATCAGGATATTGCCCTCGGCTTTGGACATTTCATGGCTGCTCACGAGATCTGCGGTGATCTTACTGCCCAGAGGAAAGCCGAACAGCAGGCCGGCAAAAAGAGGAAACACGCCGGCGCGGCTGATCGGATAAAACGGTTTTATCACTGCATAGAGATATTTTGTGATATAATGGAAATAACCGGATGCGATCAGGATGTTCGATAAAATGCCAAGCGGCAGGAGCGTGGGAAGCAGTGAGGTATACCAGAGCAAGAGCCCGTCGGCAGCGGCATGAACGGTTACTTCCGGGAACAGCAATATAAAAAGAATAAAAACAAATACACAAATGACGGAAATAGTTTTTCTCATACTTCAATATATTTTTAAGGAAGAAATGATATGACAAGTGTGTGAAAATGAAAAAAATCGGATTTTTCCTGTTGATCGGAATACTCTGTCTGGATGTTCAGCTTTTTTCCCATGTAAGGCAGGAGGCGGAGTTTGCCTGTGTGATCGACCGTGATCGCCTGTATACGGCTTTTCGGGATGAACAGGTTCCGCTTGAAGTCTATGAGACGATCGCGGATGGGAAGAAAGAGGAATTTTCGGAAAGACTGTTCTGCTATTTTATTACCGGGGACACCGGATCGGATGCCGCCGGGCATCTGCAAAAGAAGCTGGAACGAAAGAAAAGTCCGATCCTGGATGAATTTACTTCCTATATCGATGCGGTCTGGCAGGATGTCACATATTTTCCGATACCGCAGTCACAGACCAGGGAAGAGATGGATGTGAGTTATTGCGATTCCTGGATGCAGAGCCGGACGTTCGGCGGAAAGCGGGGACATGAAGGCTGCGATATCATGGCATCGGTCAATACGCGGGGTGTCTATCCCGTTGTCAGCATGACGGACGGCATAGTGGAAGCGGTCGGCTGGCTTAAGCTTGGCGGCTGGCGCATCGGGATCCGAAGTCCGAGCGGAGGATATTTCTATTATGCGCATCTTGCGGAATATGCTGCGGACTTTGAAGTCGGAGAAGAGATAAATGCCGGAGAGCTCCTTGGTTTTATGGGAGACAGCGGGTATGGTGATACGCCCGGAACCGTTGGAAATTTCCCGGTGCATCTGCATATCGGGATCTATATCAATGATGCGGATGGAAATGAGGTCAGTGTAAATCCATACTGGGTCCTGTGCGCGCTCGATGACAAAAAATTAGTGTATGATTATTAAAGGATAAAAATGAAAAGTTTAAGACTGGATAAATATCTTGCCGATATGGGGATCGGAACAAGAAGTGAGATCAAGGAAAAAATAAAAAAAGGGCTTGTCACGGTAAACGGGGAAACCGCCGGGCGGCCGGAAGTCAAGGTGATACCGGGAGAAGATCAGGTCACGGTAAATGGTGCGGTGGTTTCTTATGCCACATTTTCCTACTATATGTTAAACAAACCGGTGGGCTGCGTGTCCGCTACCGAGGACTTAAGACATGAAACGGTGCTCGATCTCATTGATGTGCCGGGCAAAAAAGATCTGTTCCCGGTTGGCAGGCTCGATATCGATACCGAAGGGCTGCTCCTTATCACCAATGACGGGGAACTCGCGCACCGCCTGCTTGCCCCGAAAAAGCATGTGGCCAAAACCTATTTTGCCCGGATCCGGGGATGTGTGGATGAGACGGATGCAGCAAAGATGAAGGAAGGATTGGATATCGGTGAAAAACAGCCGACACTTCCGGCAGAACTTGTGATCTTAAAAGCGGGCGACATATCGGAGATCACGCTTACGATCACAGAGGGAAAATTCCATCAGGTAAAGCGGATGTTTGAGGCAGTCGGGAAGGAAGTCCTTTATTTAAAGCGGCTTTCCATGGGAACACTCACACTGGATGAGACATTGGAGAGCGGACAGTACCGGCCGCTCACAGAAAAAGAAATCGAAGATTTGAAGGGAAATCAGACATGTTAAAAAATAAAAAAGCGGTGATATTTGATCTGGACGGCACGCTGGTGGATTCCATGTGGATGTGGAAGGGCATTGACATAGAATTTCTGGCAAAAAAAGGGCTTGCCTATCCGGAAGATTTAGAGGCAAAGATCGAGGGCATGAGTTTTGATGAGACGGCGGAGTACTTTGCAAAAGCATTTCCAATCCCAGAGACACCGGAAGAATTAAAAGTGATCTGGAATAATATGGCACGGGAAAAATACGAAAAGGAAGTTCCTTTTAAACCTGGGGCACTGAAATTTTTGCAATACCTGAAAACGAACGGGATCCGGACCGGGATCGCGACCAGTAATTCGAGAGAACTTTTGAACGCGGTTGCCACGGCACACGATCTGTATTCCTACATTGAGGTGTTTCAGACCTCGGATGAAGTCAAAAAAGGCAAACCGGCGCCGGATGTGTTTTTAAGTGCGGCGAAGCATTTGAAGGTTGACCCGGCGGACTGTCTGGTATTTGAGGACATTCCAAACGGTATTCTGTCAGGAAAAAACGCGGGGATGACAGTGTGCGCGGTCGCGGATCAATATTCTGAGGATCTTATCGACATCAAAAAGAAACTGGCGGATTTTTATATTACGTCCTATGAGCAGGTACTGGATCATTCGTATGAGGATTTGAGAAATGAGTAACGGATTTTTACCAATTTCAAAAGAAGATATGGAAAGGGAACACATCACGCAGCTTGACTTTGTGTATGTGATCGGGGATGCCTATGTGGATCATCCCTCGTTCGGACATGCCATTATCAGCCGCATTTTGCAGCTGCATGGCTATACGGTCGGCATCATTTCACAGCCGGACTGGCGGGATAAGGACAGCATTTCGATCCTTGGTGAGCCGCGTCTCGGTTTTCTTGTGACTGCGGGAAACATGGACTCCATGGTAAATCATTATTCGGTGTCCAAACACAGACGGAACATGGATTCCTTTACCCCGGGCGGTGTGATGGGAAAGCGCCCGGACTATGCGACGATCGTTTACTGCAACCTGATAAGGCAGACCTATAAACATACCCCGATCCTGATCGGCGGCATCGAGGCGAGCCTGCGCAGACTCGGACATTACGATTACTGGTCGGGCAGGGTGAAACGTTCGATCCTTTTGGATTCCGGTGCGGATCTTATTATGTACGGCATGGGCGAACGCAGTGTCGTACAGATCGCGGAAGCTCTGGACAGCGGACTTGCGGTCAAAGACATTACCTTTATTGACGGTACGGTTTACAAGACCAGAAACCGTGAGGATATCTACGATGCCATTGAGCTGCCGCATTTTGAGGAGATTAAGTCGGACAAGCGCGCCTATGCGAAAAGCTTTTATACACAGTACTGCAATACCGACCCGTTTTTCGGGAAGCGGCTCTTTGAAACGTATGACGAAAAAATGTTTGTTGTGCAGAACCCGCCGCAGAAACCGTTGTCAAAACTGGAAATGGATCAGGTATATGACCTTCCGTATATGCGGGCGTATCATCCGAGTTACGAGAGCGCGGGCGGCGTACCTGCCATTTCCGAAGTGAAATACAGCCTGATCAGCAACCGGGGCTGCTTTGGCGGATGCAGTTTCTGCGCGTTGACATTTCATCAGGGGAGGATCATACAGGCGCGCAGCCAGGAGTCTATCTTAAAAGAAGCAAAAATGATCACGGAAGATCCGGGATTTAAAGGCTACATCCATGACGTCGGCGGGCCGACCGCAAATTTCCGCGCACCGGCATGCAAAAAGCAGCTCACCAAAGGCGCCTGTCCGAACAAGCAGTGTCTGTTCCCGAAACCATGCGCAAATCTGATCGCGGATCACAAAGACTACATTGAACTGCTGCACAAACTGCGTGTGCTTCCAAAAGTAAAGAAGGTCTTTATCCGTTCGGGAATCCGATTTGATTATCTTCTGGCGGACAAAGACCGCACTTTCTTACGGGAGCTCTGCGAGCACCATGTGAGCGGGCAGCTTAAGGTAGCGCCGGAGCATATTTCAGATGCCGTGCTTGAAAAGATGGGAAAACCGCCGGTTGCAGTTTACCGTGAATTTGTGAAAGAGTACAAAGCCATGAATGAAAAACTCGGGAAAAAGCAGTATCTCGTGCCGTATCTGATGAGTTCCCACCCGGGATCCACATTAAAGGAAGCCGTGGAGCTTGCGGAGTTTTTGCGGGATCTCGGCTATATGCCGGAGCAGGTGCAGGACTTTTACCCGACGCCGTCTACGATCTCGACCTGCATGTACTACACCGGGCTTGATCCGCGTACCATGCAGCCGGTTTATGTTGCGACCAATCCGCATGAGAAGGCGATGCAGCGTGCGCTGATCCAGTACCGGAATCCGGAAAATTATGATCTGGTACATGAGGCGCTGATCAAGGCGGGGCGTGAGGATCTGATCGGATTTGATGAAAAATGCCTGATCCGTCCGCGTAAGTTAAAGAGTGAAAAAAGCGGAAAGCCACAGGCAAGAACGCAGTCCGGGCGCACGAAGCCAAAATATTCCGGAAATTCGGCGGGCAATTCCAATGGCGCAAAGAAAAAAAGTACCGGGCGTAAACCGATCCGCAACGTACACAAAAAGAAGCAGAAATAACAAAATGTTGGAGAAATCATGAAAGAATATATTATTGGGAAAAATGAGGCAAATCAAAGACTGGATAAATACCTTCACAAATTGCTGAAAGAGGCTTCAAACGGTTTCCTTTACAAGATGCTCCGAAAGAAGAACATTACCTTAAACGGAAAGAAAGCTGAGGGTGTTGAGAAATTACAGGAGGGGGATCATGTAAAGCTTTTTCTCTCGGATGAGACTTTCCTGAAATTCGCGGGTCAGCCGTCTGTGCATAAGGATGAAGCGAACGTGAAGTTAAAGCCGGTCTCCCTTTCAGTTGTTTATGAAGATGAGGATATTCTGATCATCAATAAACCGCAGGGGATGTTGTCCCAGAAGGCAAAGCCATCGGATGTTTCCGCCAATGAATATATTCTGGAGTATCTGCTTGACACCGGCGCACTGACCGGGGAGGATCTGCGCACTTTCCGGCCATCCATCTGCAACCGCTTAGATCGTAACACATCGGGGCTTCTGATCGCGGGAAAAAGTCTGCGCGGGCTGCAGGAGATGGCAGAATGTTTAAAAGACCGGAGCATGAAGAAATATTACCGCTGTATCGTAAAGGGAACCGTCGCGGAGAAAAAGAAGATCACCGGCTATCTGAAAAAGAATGAAGGCAGCAATCAGGTTCAGATTTATTCGAAAGAAGTTCCGGACAGCAGGTATATCGAAACCGAATATACGCCGGTTGAAACGTTTCCGGACGCTACGCTCCTTGAAGTCCATCTGATCACCGGACGTTCCCACCAGATCCGTGCGCATCTGGCATCCATCGGCCATCCGATTGCCGGAGATGAAAAATACGGAGACCATAACTGGAACCTGACGTTAAAGAAAAAGTACGGCATCCGTGGGCAGATGCTGCATGCTTACCGCCTGGAATTCCCGGACGGGAGAATAGTGACAGCGCCGGTGCCGGAGAGCTTTGAAAGGCTGGCAGGAGTTGACAGAAAAATTTTTCAAAGGGAATATGAACAGCGGTGACAGCAAAAAATATAGAAATGAAAGGAGCCGCTTCGTTATATGAATATTCGAAAAATGACGATTGAAGATATGTGTTTTACAACAGAAAAACAGGAATTTGATCGTAAAAGTGCGAGGATTACTGCAGCGACGATTGCAACACCAATGATAGCGTTTGCGAATGCCGATGGTGGACTGCTGGCGATTGGCATTGAAGACAATGGAAAAATTACGGGAATTGATGACTATTTACCGAATATCAATGAGATTCTGCGGGCTCCGTTTGATTTTTGCGTACCGACAATTCGTATTGAAACACAGACGATCGAATGTGTGGATGATAATGGAAAAAAGAACCATATTTTGCTGATCTATGTTCCACAGAGCAGTGAACTGCATGCAAATCACAGAGATGAAGTGTATTTACGTGTTGGTGATAAATCAAAAAAACTTACATTTGATGAACGCATGCAGCTTATGTATGCAAAAGGAGCAAGGTATTTTGAAGATGAACCGGTATATGGCACATCCATAAACGATCTTGATATGAACGAAGTTGCTGCATATTGCAAAAGAATCGGCTATGGAAAAACACCGGAGGAGTATATCCGTCAAAATAAAAGCTTTCTGGTGTCAGCCAACGGCAGGGAAGAGTTGAGTGGCGCGGCGATTTTGTTGTTTGGTAAAGAACCACAGCAATATTTTAAGCGTGCGCGGGTACGTTTTATCCGTTATGAGGGAACAGAAGCCAGGGTTGGTGCACAAATGAACGTGGTTAAGGATAAAATTTTTGAAGGAAGAATTCTTCAGATTGTGGAACAGTCTATAGATTTTGTCCGTGACCAGATAAAAGAACATACTTATCTTGGAAGAGAGGGAAAATTCGTTACGGAATCCGAATATCCCGAATTTGCATGGAAAGAAATCATTGTGAATGCGATCGCTCACAGGGATTACAGCATTAAAGGCACTGATATTCAGATAAAAATGTTTGATGATCATTTTACAGTGGAAAGTCCGGGCACTCTGCCCGGGATTGTCAGGATCAATAATATGCGGCAGGTTCATTTCTCAAGAAATCCGAAAATTGCAGAAGTGCTTCATGAATATGAATATGTGCGTGAATATGGGGAAGGTGTCGACCGGTTATATAATGAAATGAAAGAAGCCGGACTGCCGTCTCCGGAATACTATATGGAAGCTTTTATGCTTCACGCAACGTTAAAAAACAGGAAGTATGTGGAGCATGCCGTGGACACCACCCAAGTCGCCACCCAAGTCGCCACCCAAGTCACCACCCAAGTCGATATTTCCGATAAAATTACTGCGTACTGTAAGGAACCACGAAAAAAATCAGAAATTATGGCATATTGCGGTTATAAAAATGCAAAAAGTTTTACGAAAAAATATTTAAAACCGCTGATGGATCAGGGACTTATTACAATGACTATTCCCGATAAACCAAACAGCCAGAATCAGCGTTATATAATAACCGTTAAGTAGCCTCACCCGGTTGCACAAATGTTCTCCTTGCGGTATAATTTTCCTTAGAATGACAAAGACACTGGGGGATAGTATGGCAACCTGGAATTCAAGAGGTTTAAGAGGTTCCACCTTAGAGGAATTTATTAACCGCACCAATGAAAAATATCTGGAAAACGGACTGGCACTGATCCAGAAAGTGCCGACTCCGATCACACCGATCAATATTGACAAGCAGACCAGACATATCACACTGGCTTATTTTGACCAGAGAAGTACGGTAGACTATATCGGAGCCGTGCAGGGCATTCCGGTCTGCTTTGACGCGAAAGAATGCAATACCGACACATTCCCGCTTCAGAACATCCATGAACATCAGGTGAAGTTCATGGAAGATTTTGAAAAGCAGGGCGGTATCGCATTTTTTCTTGTGTCTTTTACGGCAAGGGACGAATTTTATTACCTGCGGCTTGCCGAACTCTTAAAGTTCTGGAACCGCGCAAAGGAAGGCGGACGCAAGAGTTTCCGGCGCGAGGAACTGGATCCCTCCTTCTTTCTTTCGGTGGAACGGGGCGTTTTAGTGCCGTATCTGACCGGATTGCAGAGGGATTTGGATATGAGGGATTGACATTTTAGCGGTTACTGGATATAATAGGATAAGCATTTTGGCGTGGTAGCATGGTAGCACGCTAAAGTGGAAGTGAAAAAGTATAATTACAAAAGGGATTTGGAGGATTTTATGAGACAGCAGTTACTTCATACACCGGAGGGAGTCCGGGATATTTACAACGGGGAATGTGAGAAGAAAATGGTGCTGCAGGATCATCTGCGCAGTACCTTAAAGAACTACGGATATCATTTCATAGAGACCCCGACCTTTGAGTTTTTTGATATATTCGGAAAAGAGATCGGAACGATTCCGTCGAGAGAGCTTTATAAGTTCTTTGACCGGGAGGGCAATACGCTGGTGTTACGCCCGGATATGACGCCATCCATTGCGCGGTGTGCGGTAAAATACTATATGGATGAGGATCTGCCGATCCGGCTCTGCTATATGGGAAATACATTCATCAATAATAACAGCTATCAGGGGCGTTTAAAGGAAAATACCCAGCTTGGCGCGGAACTGATCGGAGCGGATTCTGTGGATGCGGACGCTGAGATCATTGCAATGGCTGTGGAGTGCCTGCTCACTTCCGGGTTAAAGGAATTTCAGCTTGGAATCGGACATGTGGGATTTTTACAGGGTCTCATGGATGCCGCAGGGCTTGGTGAGGAACGTGAGGAAGAGTTAAAGGATCTGATCGCGAACAAAAATTTCTTTGGCGTGGAGGAGTTTGTCGCAAACCTTTCACTGGCACCGGAATTAAAACAGATGTTTGGAAAGATCGGAACGTTTTACAATTCTGCGGAGGATCTGGCAGAAGTAAAGCAGCTGGCGGCAGGATATGACAAGATCTTACATGCGCTGGAACGTCTTGAGAAACTGGATGAAGTCTTAAAGCTTTACGGTGTGGATAAATACGTTTCCTATGAACTCAGCGTGATCAGCAAGTATCATTACTACACAGGCATTATCTTCGCGGGCTATACGTTTGGAAGCGGAGAACCGATCGTAAAGGGCGGACGTTATGACGCGCTTTTAACACACTTCGGTAAGGAGTCACCGGCGATCGGATTCGCGGTCGTGATCGACCAGCTTTTAGCTGCTTTGTCCAGACAGAAGATCGAGGTTGAGACTAAAAACGAGACACAGCTTCTGGTTTATGATGAAGCGCATAAGAAAGAGTCGATCGAACAGGCGGGCGCGCTGCGGAAAGCGGGAAAAGCCGTAGAACTGATCCCTTATGATACCGCGCACGCGAAGGCAGATTATGAGGCTTATGCAAATAGAACCGGAATTACGCAGATTACATATAAGATTGGGGAATAAAAGATGGAAGACATGAGATACTTAACGTTCGCTTTAGGTAAGGGACGTCTTGCAAATAAAACACTGGAGACGTTTGAAAAGATAGGGATCACCTGTGAGGAAATGAAAGACAAAAATACCCGCAAGCTGATCTTCGTAAATGAGGAGTACAAACTGCGTTTCTTCCTGGCAAAGGGACCGGATGTGCCGACTTATGTGGAGTACGGCGCGGCTGATATCGGTATTGTCGGAAAGGATACGATCTTAGAAGAAGCCAGAAACATTTATGAAGTGCTTGATCTTGGATTCGGAAAATGCCGTATGTGCATCTGCGGCCCGGCGGAAGCAAAGGAACTGCTGCAGCATCATGAGCAGATCCGTGTCGCGACAAAATACCCGCGGATCGCAAAAGATTATTTCTATAACAAAAAGCATCAGACTGTTGAGATCATCAAGTTAAACGGTTCGATCGAGCTTGCGCCGATCGTAGGACTTTCCGAGGTCATCTGCGATATTGTGGAGACCGGTTCTACGTTAAGGGAAAACGGACTTGTAGTCTTAGAGGAGGTCTGCCCGCTGTCTGCCCGTATGGTGGTAAACCAGGTCAGCATGAAGATGGAGAACGAACGTATTACAAAACTGATCACCGACTTAAAGCAGGTATTAAGGGAGAATTAAAGGAAAGGAAGTTTGATCTGATATGAGAATTGTAAACTTAACCAAAGAAGCTACAGAAAACATTCTGGAAAATTTATTAAAACGCAGCCCGAACAACTATGGAGACTTTGAAGGCAGCGTGGCTGAAATTGTTGCAAATGTTCGAAAAAACAAGGATGAAGCTATTTTTGAATATTCAAAGAAATTTGACGGGGCTGACATCAATGCAGACAATATTTTAGTCACGGAGGGAGAGATCAAAGAAGCCTATGAGAAAGTGGATGAAACCCTTCTTAATGTAATGCGTAAGGCACTCGTCAATATCCGTTCCTACCATGAAAAGCAAAAGCAGAACAGCTGGATCGCAACCGAGGATAACGGAGCGATCTTAGGTCAGAAGGTGACACCGCTTCAACGTGTCGGCGTTTATGTTCCGGGTGGGAAAGCGGTTTATCCTTCTTCGGTACTCATGAACATTGTTCCGGCCAAAGTCGCGGGCGTGGATGAGATCATCATGACAACACCGCCGGGACGTGACGGAAAGGTAAATCCTTCCACACTGGTTGCGGCAAAAGAAGCAGGCGCAGATAAGATCTACAAGGTTGGCGGCGCACAGGCGATCGCAGCGCTCGCATTTGGAACCGAAAGCATTCCGAAAGTAGACAAGATCGTAGGACCTGGAAATATTTATGTTGCACTGGCTAAAAAAGCAGTGTTCGGTTATGTCAGCATTGATTCGATCGCAGGTCCGAGCGAGATCCTTGTTCTGGCAGATGAGACTGCGAATGCGCGTTATGTTGCGGCAGATCTGCTTTCCCAAGCGGAACATGACGAGATGGCTTCCGCGATCCTTGTGACCACGAGCCAGAAACTGGCAGAGGAAGTATCAAAGGAAGTGGACGGCTTTGTAGCAGAGCTTTCCAGAAAAGAGATCATCCAGAAATCCCTCGATCAGTTTGGATATATTCTTGTTGCCGATGATATGGAGACCGCGATCGCGACAGCGAATGAGATCGCACCGGAACACCTTGAGATCATCACGGTAAATCCGTTTGAGACAATGACAAAGATCCGTAACGCCGGAGCGATCTTCCTTGGCGAATACAGCAGTGAACCGCTCGGCGATTATTTCGCGGGACCAAACCATGTACTTCCGACCAACGGAACCGCAAAATTCTTCTCACCGCTTGGCGTGGATGCCTTTGTAAAGAAATCCAGTATCATTTCTTACTCCAGAGAGGCATTGCAGCCGATCTACCGTGACATCGTACAGTTTGCGGAGTGTGAGCAGCTTACCGCGCATGCAAATTCGATCCGTGTGAGATTTGAAGACAAAAAGAATTAAGGAGAGCGGCCATGGAACGTATCGCAGACTGTAAAAGAACAACAAAAGAGACAGATATCGCGCTGACACTTAACTTAGACGGCAGCGGAAAAGCAGATATTGACACCGGGATCGGTTTCTTCGATCATATGCTGGACGGCTTTTCCCGTCATGGCATGTTCGACCTTAACCTGAGGGTAAAGGGAGATCTGATCGTGGATTGTCATCATACGATCGAGGACACCGGCATTGTCCTTGGAACAGCGATTAAGGAAGCTGTGGGAGATAAGAAGGGCATGAAGCGCTTCGGAAGCTGTATTCTGCCCATGGACGAGACATTGGTGCTCTGTGCCGTTGATCTTTCCGGCAGGCCATATCTTTCCTTTGACGGAGAGTTTACGACAGATCGTGTGGGATATATGGATACAGAAATGGTAAAGGAATTTTTCTATGCCATTTCGTATACCGCCGGCATGAACCTCCATATCAAAGTGCTTTCCGGTGGAAATAACCATCACATGATCGAGGCAATGTTTAAGGCATTTGCAAGGGCGTTGGATGAGGCAACCGGTTTTGATCCGAGGATCACGGATATTTTATCAACGAAAGGCAGTTTATAGTAAGGTAGTATTTTATGGAAAAAAAGACCATTGTATCAACATTATATTTAAAGGACGGAGCTGCGGTAAACGGATTCCGGGATTTTACGTCTGCCGGGAATCTGTACTCCAAAGTACGTCTGTATAACGACAGCGGGATTGACAAGATCATCATCTATGATCTTTCAGAAGATGACAAAGAGCATGAAAAGAATATCCAGACAATAAAAAAGCTGGCGCAGAATATCGAGATTCCGATCTGCGCGGGCGGAAACATCAACCGGCTTGAAGATATTAAAAAAATACTTTATGCCGGATGTAAACAGGTCGTGTTAAACGCTTCCAAGCCGGAAACGGCACAGCTTGCGGATGAGGGAAGCAAGCGGTTCGGAAAGGAAAAAATGCTTTTATCCATTGAGAATGTGGATTACATTTTTAAGCATTCCGCGGAAATGACGGAAATGTTCCATGAACTGGTTGTCGTGGATCCGGCGATCGTAGAAGCAGTTGAGAGCATGACCCCGATCCCTTATATTGTGCAGACGGACAGCTATGAGGCAGATGAGATCATAGAAACCCTGCGGAAAGTCAATGTGCGCGGGATTATGGGCGATTTCATCGGACATCCGGAGATCGACGTGATGGAGTTAAAGGCAGACTGCAGAGCTGCCGGGATCAAGATGGATAATTTTGAGCCTTCGGTTCAGTGGTCGGACTTAAAGTTAAATTCAGACGGCATGGTTCCGGTCATTGTGCAGGATTATAAGACAAACGATGTTTTGATGCTTGCCTACATGAATGAGGAGGCATTTAACACCACGATCAATATCGGAAAGATGACCTATTACAGCAGGAGCAGACAGGAACTCTGGATCAAGGGCATGACATCCGGTCACATTCAGTATGTGAAATCTTTAACGGCGGACTGTGATTATGACACCCTGCTCGCGAGAGTTTCACAGATCGGTGCCGCGTGCCATACCGGAAACCGTACCTGCTTTTTCAATGAGATCATCAAAAAAGAGTATGTGGAGAAAAATCCGCTCAAGGTGTTTGAGACGGTCTACAATGTGATTGCTGACCGGAAGGAACATCCGAGAGAGGGATCCTACACCAATTATCTGTTTGACAAGGGGATCGACAAGATCTTAAAGAAATGCGGAGAGGAATGCACGGAGATCGTGATCGCCGCAAAAAATCCGGATCCGGAAGAAATTAAATACGAAATTTCGGATTTCCTTTATCATGTCATGGTTCTGATGGTAGAAAAGGGCGTTACATGGGAGGAGATCACTGCGGAATTATCACAGCGATAAAGCGATTACAGAAGAAACTGCACACTAGCGATCAAAAGCGGTGTGCAGTTTTTCTTGACATCCTTGTGTCCGAACGTTATAATTTTAGATAGTTCACAAGTGAACCAAACGACGGAGACTACGGAAATGTATAAAGAATACGAAGTGCTTACGTTAGGAGCGGAATTGAAAAAGCTCCTGGAGAAAAAATCAGAACCGCTGATGCAAAAATACGGTCTGCGCAAGATCGAGCTGGATATCCTGGCATATCTGGCGAGCGGGCATTATGGTGATACCGCCAAAGACATCATGGGACAGAAACACATTTCAAAAGCACATGTGTCAAAATCCATTGATAACTTAAAGGCGCTTGGGTTTATCCGGCTGCATGAGGATCGGGAAGACCACCGTTTCAACCATATTTTCCTGATGGAGAAATCAGACGCGGTCATCAAAGATTTTTTGAAAGTACATGAAGAATGCTGGCATGTCCTGTTACACGGGATCAGCGAGGAAGAGAGGATCTTTTTGGACCAGATCTGCGGCAGGATGCAGCAGAATATTACGGAGGAATTGAGGAAATTGTAACTATGAGGTAATCGACTAGAAAGGATTGGGTGACAAATGGGAAATCGTGACAATGCTATTGACTATGCGAAAAAATTAGAAGACCTGTGTATGCGAAATGACGCAGTTTCAAAGGAACTGTATCAGCAGTATGGCGTAAAGCGCGGTCTGCGTGACGAAAACGGAAAGGGTGTTCTGACCGGACTTACCAATATTTCGGAGATCACGGCTTTTAAAAATGTGGATGGAAAACAGGTTCCGTGCGACGGTCAGCTTCTGTATCGTGGCTATGATGTAAAAGATCTGGTAAAGGGAAGCAAAAACCGGCGCTTTATCTTCGAGGAAGGTGCTTACCTTCTGCTTTTCGGAGAGCTGCCGTCAACCAGACAGCTCAATGAATTTCGCAAGATCATTGCGGATTGTATGGAAATGCCGACGAACTTTACGAGAGACGTTATCATGAAAGCACCAAGCCATGATATCATGAACTCGATGACACGAAGCGTACTGACGCTTGCTTCCTATGATGACCATACGGCAGATCTCTCGATCAGCAATGTCTTACGCCAGAGCATTCAGCTGATCAGTCTGTTTCCGATGATGGCGGTATATGCTTATCACGCGTATAACCATTATGAGAATAACGACAGTATGTATATCCACCGTCCGGATCCGAATCTGTCGATCGCGGAAAATTTCCTGCGTATGCTGCGCCCGGATATGCAGTTCTCACATCTTGAGGCAAATGTACTGGATGTTGCGCTGCTGCTTCATATGGAGCATGGCGGCGGTAACAACTCCACCTTCACCACGCGTGTGGTAACGTCATCCGGTTCCGATACCTATTCCGCGATCGCGGCTGCTCTTTCTTCCTTAAAGGGAAAGAAACACGGTGGCGCAAACATCATGGTTATGAAAATGATGGAGGATATCCGCGCACATGTACCGAACGCGGAAAACGAGTCGCAGCTGAGAGCGTATCTGGATAAGATCTTAAATAAACAGGCATTTGATCACAAGGGACTTGTCTATGGTATGGGGCATGCGGTATATTCGCTGTCCGATCCGCGAGAAGTGATCTTTAAGGACTTTGTTGAGCGGCTTGCGAAAAACAAAGACAGGGAAGAGGATATGGCACTTTATAACAATGTAGAAAAGATCGCCACGGAACTGATCGCCAAAGAACGCAAGATTTATAAAGGAGTAAGCCCAAACGTCGATTTTTACAGTGGATTTGTTTATGACATGCTTGGCATACCGGTTGAGCTGTATACGCCGCTGTTTGCGATCGCAAGAATTGTCGGCTGGAGCGCGCACCGGATCGAGGAACTGATCTCCGCAGATCGTATTATCCGTCCGGCATATCGGAGCCTCGTTGATAAAAAAGAATATATCGAGCGTGACGCAAGATAGAACGATGTCACAAAAAATAGAAGCTTTTATTTGCTTCTATTTTTTGTTATGGAAGAGGGAGGCGTCTCATATCCTGATATAAAGCAGGAAAAAATGTGAAGTTGACATAAAAATATTATGTAAACTTTCTGGATAATGGAGGCAGTATGACAGGAGAAGACATCCAAAACCGAAAAAGATATATTGAGGAGGTACGCAATTCCTTTCCGGAGTGTGGGATTGAAACGCCGGAACCGCCAAAAGCTGTCGCGTCCCCGGGAATCCGTCTGCGGCTCTTTTTTGCCGTTTCGCTCTTTGCGTTATTTTTTGCGGCACAAAAGAGTGATCTGCATATTTTCGGGCTTTCCACGGATGAGATCATTGAAAAGATAGAAGAAAACTATGATTATACAAATCTTGAAAAATATGTTATGATGATATTCGATTCCATCAATTTGTGAGGTAGAGAATGAATACAAAATTAGCATTATCGGATGAAATCTTATTGACGGTGGACAAACCCGCCCGTTATATAGGAAATGAATTAAATATGGTAAAAAAAGATCCAACGCAGGTGGACATACGTTTCGCGATGTGTTTTCCGGATGTATATGAGATCGGAATGTCACATCTGGGCATGCAGATCCTGTATGATATGTTCAATCAGAGAGAAGATGTCTACTGTGAACGCGTGTTTTCACCGTGGCCGGATCTGCATAAGATCATGAAAGAGCAGCAGATCCCGCTTTTCGCGCTGGAAACCCAGGATGCAGTGAAAGACTTTGACTTCCTTGGAATTACGATCCAGTATGAGATGTGTTATACCAATATTTTACAGATCCTTGATCTGGCGCAGATTCCGTTTTACGCGAAAAACAGGGACTGGGATGTCCCGGTCGTGATCGGTGGCGGACCATGTACTTACAACCCGGAGCCGTTAGCGGATTTCTTTGATCTTTTTTATATTGGAGAGGGCGAGATCCGGTACGATCAGCTGTTTGCGCTTTACAAAGTCTGTCGAAAGAACGGTTCCTCGAGAGCTGAGTTTTTACATGAAGCCGCGAAAATTCCCGGTATGTATGTTCCGTCCCTCTATGAAGTGAGTTATAAGGAAGACGGCACGATAGAGGAAATGAAACCGGTATTTGAGGATGTCCCGGCAAAGGTGGAAAAACAGGTCGTCATGGATCTGACTGATGCGCCTTACCCGGAAAAGCCGATCGTACCTTTTATCAAGGTGACGCAGGATCGTGTGGTTTTAGAGATCCAGCGCGGCTGTATCCGCGGGTGCCGTTTCTGTCAAGCGGGGATGATCTACCGGCCAAACCGCGAGAAAGATATTTCGGTCTTAAAAAAGCACGCTTACGAAATGTTAAAAAATACCGGACACGAGGAGATATCGCTCAGCTCGCTGAGCTCCAGTGACTACTCACAGTTAGAAGAACTGGTGAATTTCCTGATTGATAACTTCAAAAAAAGGGGAGTTAACATTTCGCTTCCATCCCTGCGTATCGATGCGTTTTCGCTGGATGTCATGGGAAAAGTACAGGATATCCGAAAAAGCAGTCTGACCTTTGCGCCGGAAGCCGGCTCACAGCGCCTTAGAAACGTGATCAATAAGGGACTGACGGAGGATGTCATTTTGCATGGCGCGGGAATGGCATTTGTAGGCGGATGGCAGAAGGTGAAATTGTATTTCATGCTTGGACTGCCGACGGAGACTCCTGAGGATATGCGTGCGATCGCGGAACTCGCCAATAAGATCGCGGTTCGTTATTATGAGATCCCGAAGGATCAGCGAAACGGAAAATGTCAGATCACGATCAGTACTTCCTTCTTTGTTCCAAAGCCGTTCACCCCGTTCCAGTGGGCGAGAATGTACGATAAGGATAATTACCTTGGCAGGGCAAAGATCGTAAATGACGCGGTAAAAGAGCAGCTGAACCGTAAGAGTATCAAATATAACTGGCATGAGGCGGACGTCACGGTTCTTGAGGGAATCTTTGCAAGAGGCGACCGAAAAGTCGGACAGGCAATCTTAAAAGCTTATGAAAACGGATGTATCTTTGACGCATGGTCCGAATTTTTTGACAACAACAGATGGATCGAAACGTTTAAAGAGATCGGAATGGATCCTGATTTTTACACAATGCGGGAACGCCCGTTGGATGAAGTGTTCCCATGGGATTTCATCGATGCCGGTGTTACAAAAGAATTTATGATCCGCCAGTGGAAGACCGCAATGGAGGAGAAAGTCACGCCAAACTGCCGGATGCAGTGTTCCGGCTGCGGCGCTATGAATTATAAAGGAGGTGTCTGCTTTGAAGGTAAGAATTAAATTTGCAAAATCCGGTGTCATGAAATTTATCGGACATCTGGATATGATGCGTTATTTCCAGAAGGCAATGCGCAGGGCAGACATCGATATCAAATATTCCGAAGGCTTTTCGCCGCATCAGATCATGTCTTTTGCAGCACCGCTCGGTGTCGGTATTACCAGTGATGGTGAATATCTCGATATCGAGGTAAATTCAACGGAAACCACGGAACAGTCGATCGTAAACCTGAATAGCGCGATGGTTGACGGCGTCAAAATCTTAGAATATAAAAAGCTTCCGGATCCTGCGAAGAACGCCATGTCCATTGTCGCGGCGGCAGATTATAAGATTTATATCAAGGACGGCTATGAGAATCCCTGTTCTGTCGAAGAATGGCGCAGCCGGTTAAATACATTTTTTTATGACAGAGCAGAAGTGTTGATCACGAAAAAAACGAAAAAAAGTGAAAAAGTCATGGATCTAAAGCAGCTGGTTTACGATTTTAAGATTTTAGAAGAACAGGGGAAACCTGTTTTTTATCTTAAAGTCTGTACCGGCAGTACGGACAATTTAAAGCCGGAACTCGTTTTACAGGCGTTCTATGAATTCCTTTCCTTAGAATATCAGGAGTTTGCGTTCCAGATCCATCGTCTGGATGTGTATGCGCAGGATGAAAAGCAGGGATTCCTGCCGCTTGGCGCGCTTGGGGAAGATATTACGGCTTCCGACATTTAAAACCTGTGATGCGTGATGAAAGGGGGAGAAACAGATGAAAAAAAAACTGGTGCTCACCAGACAGACGCTTTCACCGGAACTGCTTGCGCTTGCAGGCGTGCCGGCACAGTTGCGGAACGAGGATAAAAGCGTTTCTTACTGGATTACTGCGACCTATGAAGATGATGTGCTGTGGGGGCTGTCCTGCATTCTGGCAGACCAGACATCCGTTCTCGGCAATGTTTATATAGGAAGAGTTTCCAACGTGGTAAAAAATCTAAATGCCGCGTTCATTCAGATCACCGCGGATGGCGGGCAGGGCTATTATCCGATGGAGAAGCAAAAAAATCCGATATTTACAAAAAAAATCGGGAAGAAACCGCTCTGCATCGGGGATGAACTCTTAGTCCAGGTGGAAAAAGAAGCTATGAAAACGAAAGATCCGGTTCTGTCCACCAATCTGAATTTTACCGGAAATTATCTGGTGCTGACTACGGAAAATACAAAACTTGGGATCTCATCCAAATTAGAACATGATGCCCGGCTGCATTTCCGTGAATTGCTAGAAGCGCATAAAAAGGACGAATATGGCTTAATTGTTCGAACAAACGCAAAAAATGCAGCTGACAATGAAATATTGCAGGAACTGGAAGAATTGGAGCAGGAATTTATGCATATAAGGGAGACTGCGGTGCATAAGACCTGTTTCAGTCTGATCCATCAGCCGGAGCATGGGTTTCGAAAGACCCTGCAGGATGCCGATCTCGCCTCCCTCACAGAGATTGTAACGGATGACCGGGAAGCGTATCTTTCAATTACTTCCTATTATGAGAAGAATCCGAATTTTGCCGGGCAGGTAAGAATGTATGAGGATCCCATGCTGCCGCTTTATAAGCTCTATTCGCTGGAACGGGAACTCCGTGACGCTTTAAGAGAGCGGGTATGGCTGAAGTCCGGCGCCTATCTTGTGATCCAGCCAACCGAGGCTCTGACCGTCATTGATGTCAACAGCGGAAAGAATATCGCAAAAAGATCTGCTGCCGAGAATTTTAAAAAGATCAACCTTGAGGCGGCAGAAGAGATTGCAAGACAGCTCAGGCTGCGCAACATATCCGGTATCTGTATTGTGGATTTCATCAATATGGACAGTGAGGAAGCAAAAGCAGAACTGATGCATGCATTCCGCACGGAGTTAAAAAAAGATCCGGTGCCGGTTCAGCTTATCGATATTACAAAACTCGGGCTTGTGGAGCTAACCCGAAAGAAAGTACAAAAAACATTGCGCGAACAAATTAATTTTCAAAAAAGTGTTGACGAATAGGGGCTTGTATGCTATTCTCTAATAGTATGCCGCACAGTGAGGTTATAAGTCTGTAGAAATACAGCACCGCAACTGGCGAGTAATGATAAATAGGAGGTGCCATATGTACGCAATTATAGCAACAGGTGGTAAACAGTACAAAGTATCCGAAGGCGATATCATTACCATTGAAAAACTTGGTGCAGAAGCTGGAGAGACTGTAACATTTGATCAGGTTTTAGCTGTAAACAACGGTAAATTAGTAGTTGGAGATCCGACAGTCGCTAACGCAACCGTTACTGCTTCCGTTGTAAAAGAAGGAAGAGCAAAGAAAGTTATCGTTTACAAGTACAAGAGAAAATCTGGATATCACAAGAAAAACGGTCACAGACAGGCGTTCACTCAGGTTAAGATCGAAAAAATTAATGGCTAATCGATAAGGGAATTGTTATGGTTAAAGTAACGATTTACAAAGATCCAGACGGACGGTATGAGGGTTTTGACTGTACCGGTCATGCGCGTTACGCGGATGTCGGTCAGGATATCGTTTGTGCGGGAGTTTCGGCTCTTGTCATCAATACGATCAATTCTGTTGAAAATTTAACAGAGAACGCCGCAGAAGCCGAGTCAGATGAGGAAACCGGTGAGATCCGGTTCCGGTTCAAAGGACAGGCGGATGCCAACGGAAAACTTCTCATGGATTCCCTGGTCTTAGGCTTAGAGGGAATACAGGTAAATTACGGGAACAATTATCTCGTTCTCAAGATCAAGGAGGTGTAGGTCATGTTAAATATGAACCTTCAGTTTTTTGCTCATAAAAAGGGAGTTGGTTCTACCAAGAACGGTAGAGATTCCGAGTCCAAGAGATTAGGAGCAAAAAGAGCAGACGGACAATTTGTAAAAGCTGGAAACATCTTATACAGACAGCGTGGAACAAAGATTCATCCGGGAACGAACGTAGGAATCGGCGGAGATGATACTTTATTCGCACTGACAGACGGTGTATTAAGATTCGAGAGAAAAGGAAGAGACAAGAAAGTAGCTTCCGTTTATCCAGTATCTACAAACGAATAAGAATTACTTTTATGAGGCTGTTATTATTGTTTAACAGCCTCATTTTAAAATCATAGAATATTATCGTTAGAATTGAGGTAAAATATTATGTTTGCCGACAGCGCAAAAATAATTATCAAATCAGGAAAGGGCGGAGACGGTCATGTCAGTTTCCGTCGTGAAAAATATGTACCAAACGGCGGTCCGGATGGCGGAGACGGCGGAAAAGGCGGAGACATCATTTTTGTCGTTGATGAGGGAATGAATACCCTAAACGATTTCCGTCACAAGCGCAAATACGCTGCCCAGAGCGGTGAAGAAGGCAAGAAGCGCAACTGTCACGGAAGAAAGGGCGAAGACCTTATCATCAAAGTTCCGGAAGGAACGATCATCCGGGATGCCGAGACCGATCAGGTCATTGCGGATATGTCCGGTGATAACAGACGCCAGATCGTGTTAAAAGGCGGAAACGGCGGTCTTGGCAATCAACATTTTGCGACTTCATCCATGCAGGCACCGAAATACGCGCAGCCCGGACAGGAAGCTATTGAGCTTGAGGTTCGCCTGGAATTAAAGGTGATCGCGGATGTCGGACTGATCGGATTTCCGAATGTCGGAAAATCAACACTGATCTCTCATGTGACCAACGCAACACCGACGATCGCAAACTATCACTTTACAACATTAAATCCGATCCTCGGCGTTGTGGATCTTGGTGATGGCAGGGGATTTGTCATGGCAGATATCCCAGGACTGATCGAGGGCGCTTCGGAAGGAATTGGTCTTGGACATGAATTTTTAAAACACATTGAGCGTACCAAAGTGCTGATCCATGTAGTGGATGCGGCAGGAACGGAAGGCCGTGATCCGATCGCGGACATTTATGCGATCAACAAGGAACTTGAAGCATATAATCCGGAACTTTTAAAGAAACCGCAGGTAATTGCAGCCAATAAGATCGATGCCATTCCAAGCGGTGAGAATGAGATCTTAGACAAGCTCAGAGCAGAATTTGAACCGAAGGGAATGAAGCTGTTTCCGATTTCCGCAGTCAGCGGAAAGGGCTTAAAAGAGCTTTTATATCATGTAGAGGAGCTTCTTTCCGGTCTGGATGACAAACCGATCATCTATGAGCAGGAATTTTTCCCGGAACTGCATTTCCTGAACAATGACGCATATACGATCACCCGTGCAGACGACGGTGCTTTCGAACTGGAAGGCCCTAAGATCGAAAAAATGCTGGGTTATACCAATATCGATTCCGAGAAGGGATTTCTGTTTTTCCAGCGTTTCTTAAAAGAACAGGGAATCTTAAAAGAATTGGAAAAAATGGGAATTGAAGACGGAGATACCGTCCGTATGTACGGTATGGAATTTGACTATTATCAGTCTTAAATTCGTGAAAGGAGAACGAATAACGATGACGAGCAAACAGCGTTCTTATTTAAAGAGCCTTGCAAGCACGATGAATCCGCTTTTTCAGATCGGCAAATCCTCTCTGACACCGGAAATCGTTGCCGCTTTGGATGAGGCTCTTGAAAAACGTGAACTGATTAAAGTAAATGTATTAAAAAACTGTATCGATGATCCGAATGAGATCGCGGCAGTGATCGGTGAACGGACCCATTCTGAAGTCGTTCAGGTTATTGGTAAAAAGATGGTATTCTATCGTCCTGCCAAGAAGCCAAAGATCGAACTTCCGAAATAAGAAAGAAGGACTGGCGTATGGATACAAAGCCGGATGGATTAAAAATCGGTATTATGGGCGGTACCTTTGATCCGATTCATTACGGTCATCTGATGATTGCAGAAAATGCAGCCGAACAATTCGGACTGGATCAGATCTGGTTTATGCCAAACGGAAATCCGCCGCACAAAAGAAACAGCAATATTACATCTGCCGAACACCGGTGTGCCATGGTAGAACTTGCGATCGCGGGAAATCCGCGCTTTACGTTAAGCAGACGTGAAGTGGATGCAGACGGTGTCTGTTATACCTATGAAACCCTGGCAAGCCTGCACGAAGAGTGTCCGGATGACCGGTTTTATTTTATCATGGGAGCGGACTCCCTGTCGGAATTTGAAAGCTGGAGAAATCCGGATATCATCTGTCAGAATGCGGTGATCCTTGCGGCGGTTCGTGACCTGACCGATGATGGAGCATTGCAGGATCAGATCCGGCATCTGACCGAAAAATATCAGGCAGAGATCTTTCGTATACAGACGCCTAATTTTTCCATCTCATCCCATAATATCAGAAAGCGGTGTGCCGAGCAGACTTCCATACGGTATCTGCTGCCGGATCGCGTGAGGGAATATATTGCCGCAAATAACTTATATTGCGGTGCAAAGAAGGAGTGAATACAAAAATGTCAGAAACATCGATGGACGAAATCAGAAAAAGCTTAAAAAAAGAGCTGGACAAATCCAGATACGAACACACCATGGGTGTGATGTATACGGCGGCAGCGCTTGCCATGGCGCATGGTGCGGATCAGAAAAAAGCGATGCTTGCCGGACTTCTTCACGACTGCGCAAAATGTATTCCAAATGAGGAAAAGATGGAACTGTGTAAAAAATATCATATCGAACTGACACAGGCGGAGATCGATAATCCGGCACTGATCCACGCAAAACTCGGCGCGTTTCTTGCCAGAAAAAAATATCATGTGACAGATGAGGAGGTTTTGCATGCGATCCTGGTACACACGACCGGTGAGCCAGGCATGAACCTGCTCGATAAGATCATTTATATTGCAGATTATATTGAGCCGGGACGTGACAAAGCGAAAAATCTCCCGGTTGTCCGGCCGCTTTGCTTTCGAGATCTGGATGCGGCACTGTTAAAGATCCTCAGCGATACTCTCGATTACTTAAAGAGCACCGGTAAGGAGATCGATCCGCTGACGGAACAGACGTGTCAGTATTATAAAGCAAAAGCGGAAGAAAAATAAGATATATTCCCACCAGGTCTGTGTGGGGCTGAAAATAAAAGATAACGTGAAGAACATAAAGTATAAAAAAGGAGGCATTCTATGGAACAGGCAAAGGAAATGGCAAAACTTGCTGTAACGGCACTGGAAGAAAAGAAGGCAGAAGATGTAAAAGTGATCGATATCCGTGATGTGTCAACGATTGCGGATTATTTTATCATTGCAAACGGATCAAACCAGAATCAGCTGCAGGCGATGCGTGATGCAGTAGATGAGGAATTATATAAAGCAGGTTATACCGCAAAGCAGATCGAAGGAAATTCTTATTCCACCTGGATATTGATGGATTACGGTGACATTATTGTTCATGTATTCTCCAAGGAAGATCGTTTGTTTTATGATCTGGAACGTATCTGGAAAGACGGAAAAGAGATCAGTGTGGCAGATCTGTAAGGATCCCATTCTGATATGGGAATGAAAAGATAGAAGAAGGTGAGTGCAGAATATGACATCTGCACTTACCTTTTTGCTTTAAGAGAAGAAACGGAAAACTCCGAATACTTTTCCGAGGATCGAACATTCATCCACAATGATCGGATCCATCGTATCGTTTTCCGGCTGCAGGCGATAATGTCCGTCTTCCTTATAATAAGTCTTTACTGTTGCGGAATCATCCACCAGCGCAACAACGATCTCTCCGTTTGAAGCGGTTGACTGGCGTTCTACCAGAATATGATCTCCATCAAGGATACCTGCATTGATCATGCTTTCGCCTTTTACCTTTAACATGAAGGTTTCCTGATTCGGCATATATTCCGCAGGAATCGGGAAATAATTTTCGATGTTCTGTACGGCAAGGAGCGGCTGACCTGCGGCTACATTGCCGATGACCGGCACATTTACCATCTCGCGGCGTGTAAGATTAAAGGTATCATCCATGATCTCGATCGCGCGCGGCTTGGTCGGATCTCTTCTGATATAACCGTTTTTCTCAAGGGTCTCAAGATGAGAGTGAACAGAAGATGTTGATTTTAGATGAACAGCTTCACAGATTTCACGAACAGCCGGCGGATATCCTTTGTTTAAGATTTCCTGTTTGATATATTCTAAAATTTCTTTTTGCTTTTCACTGATTTTTCCATTTGGCATATTGTGATCCTCCTTGTTTAATATAAAAATTGTATCATATCTGCCTGGAAAAAGCAAACACATATTCCGAAAATTTGTTCGAATTTTCTGTTGACAAACAAACGTTCCTGTCCTATAATACGAGCATAAAGAAAACAGATGTTCGCAACGAATGTTCGATATATGCGGATTGCGATAGGATATGGAGGGATTTTTTATGAACAGAAGAAGAAATGTTTGTGTTATGGAAAGAAGTGTTCTGGTATTTGGTGCCGCACTGATCGTATTTTTTCTTGCGGCGTTTCTGATCAGCGACCGGATCGAGGCATCCAGCATGACTTCCGATCAGCAAAGCTACAAGTATTACACCAGCATACAGGTAAAGCAGGGCGAATCCCTCTGGTCGATCGCCGGTCATTATATGTCTTCCGATTATTCGGATCGTGACGCTTATATGGAAGAAGTAAGGGACCTCAATCACTTGGACAGTGACGATATCCATGCAGGGGAATATCTTTTGATTCCTTATTATTCTTCCGAATATCTGTAATCGAAAAAATATTTGAATAAGCACGTTGGTGCCAAGCTCCCGGTTGTCTTTTTTCTAAAATGCGGATATAATAGGAAAGAGATAGGAGAGTTACTTTATGTTTAAATTTCTTTATGTGATTTTACGAAATTTATTTCGTGCACCTTATATGATTCCCCGTATGCGTTATGAGGCGGATCATCCGGAAAAATTTACGGAAGAGGAGCGTTACCGGCTGGTACGCCATGCGATTACGCTCATGATGCGTTCCGGGAAGATCGAGACCGAATGTTTCGGTCAGGAGAATCTCCCAAAGGATCAGGGGTATGTCATGTATCCGAACCATCAGGGAAAATATGATGCGCTTGGAATTATGATCTCACATCCCACGCCCTGTTCCCTGGTGATGGATAAAGCCAAATCCAATACCATTCTGGTCAGTGAATTTGTGGATCTGGTACAGGGAAAAAGACTGGAAAAAGATAATGTGCGTCAGGGAATGCAGATTATTCTTGAAGTGAGTGAAGATGTAAAAAATGGAATGAAATATATCCTGTTTCCGGAAGGCGGTTATGAGTTTAACAACAAAAACAAAGTGTGTGACTTTAAAGCCGGCAGCTTCAAATGCGCGGTTCGGGCGAAAGCTCCGATTGTTCCGGTTGTTCTGATCGATTCCTACAAAGTATTTAATACATTTCATCTTGGGAGTGTAAAAACACAGGTACATTTTCTGCCCCCGCTTTATTATGAAGACTATAAGGATCTGAAGACAAATCAGATCGCAGAGGTTGTAAAAGAGCGGATCGAGCAGAAAATGAATGAGATTACCGGATCTGCAGCGGCGCAGGAGGCCTGATTTCCGTTAAGTTCTGTGTGGCGGCCAGCCGTCTATTTTTCCGTTTAAAATGGCGGTAAACATGCGATTTTTTGCTCCCGGATTGTCACGATTGATCTGACGCAGAAGATCCTTGGCGTACTGCCTTTTTGTTGCTCCGTCAACCGGACACGGATTTTTTACTACCGGCAGCCGGTTCTTGTGCATAAATCCGATCACATCGGCTTCCGCAACGTACATAAGCGGACGGATCACGGTAAGCCTGGTACGTTCCAGATATGTCTTGGGAGAAAACGCGTAAAATCTTCCTTCAAATATCATGGAAAGAAGCATCGTCTCTAAAATATCATCCCGGTGATGGGCATACGCAATCTTGTTGCAGCCCAGTTCCAGTGCCTTTTGGTTCAAAGCACCCTTGCGCAGTTTTGCACAAAGAGAGCATGGATTTTCCAGCGCATTTTTTTCAAATACGATCCTGGCAATTTCTGTTTTTACCACATAATAAGGAACTTCCAGTTCCTGACACAGCTGTTTTACCGCATCCAGATGAAAATCAGGATAACCTAAATCTACGGTAATCGCTATAAGCGAAAATCGATTTGGATAGAAGCGCATCAGCCCATGCAGGGCATAGAGAAGTGTCAGGCTGTCTTTTCCACCGGAGATTCCCACTGCGATTTTATCTCCGCTTTGTATCATTTCATAATCATCCACTGCTTTTCGGGTAAAGCTGAGAAGTCTTTGTAGTTTCAATTTTGTTTCCCACTTTCTTGTCGTTTGTCATACGGTTATAAGTTTACGCCAGGCAGACAGATTCTGCAAGCAAATATTGGGTTGCATTTTGGGCTTGATTTCTTTAAAATTACAAATATATCATAAATAAAAAAAGAGAGGGAAATGTCTTATGCGTTTTGTAATACAGCGGGTGACACAGGCATCTGTTACGGTAGATAACAAACAGATTGGAGCCATTGAGAAGGGCTTTTTGGTATTGATCGGAGTATCCGGGGAGGACACGAAAGAAATAGCGGATAAAATGATAAAAAAGCTGATCGGTATGCGTATTTTTGAAGATGAGAACGGAAAAACCAATCTTTCACTTGCGGATGTAAACGGAAGTCTTCTTCTGGTATCCCAGTTTACGCTTTATGCGGACTGTAGAAAAGGGAATCGCCCGTCTTTTATCCGGGCAGGCGAACCTGGAATGGCGAAAGAACTGTATGAGTATATTATTGCGGAATGCAAAAAAAGTGTTCCGAATGTGGCACAGGGCGAATTTGGAGCAGATATGAAGGTAGAACTCTTAAATGATGGCCCATTCACGATTCTTTTAGATTCCGCAGAACTTTAAAATGGTAAAATCTTGTATACAAAAAAAGCCAACCATATTTCAGTATTCCTATCGACTTATTAGGAATTTTATGGCATACTGTCAGTGAAAGAAACAAAGACCTTTGATAATTTTCACTGAAACTGGAAACGATAAATAAGAAGTAGGAAAGGAAGGTAAATAGGATATGGTAAATATGAGAAAGATTGCAGTGATTGGCTGTGGATTTGTCGGTTCAAGCTGCGCATTTACATTGATGCAGAGTAATCTTTTTTCGGAAATGGTACTGATAGATGTAGACAAAGACCGGGCAGAGGGGGAAGCGATGGATATGAGCCATGGTTTGCCGTTTGAGACACCTATGAAGATCTATGCAGGTGAATATGAGGATATTGCGGACTGCGCAATCGTTATCATCACAGCAGGTGCAAATCAGAAACCGGATGAGACCCGTTTAGATCTTGTAGCCAAGAACGTCGGCATCTACAAACATATTATCCCGGAACTGGTGCGTGTTGGCTGCGAAGGCATTTTGCTCATCGTATCCAATCCGGTGGACATTCTCACCTATACCGCTTTAAAATTATCCGGTTTCCCGGAAAACCGTGTCATTGGCTCCGGAACCGTACTGGATACCGCACGTTTAAAATATCTGCTGGGTGAGCATTTAAAGATCGATAACCGTGGTGTCCACGCATTTATCATCGGAGAACACGGAGACAGCGAGCTTGCCGCATTCAGCAGCGCAAATGTATCCGGGATCAACTTAAATAAGTTTTGTGAGATGCGCGGATATTATAATCACGAAGAATCCATGCAGCGTATTTATGAAGATGTGCGTGACAGCGCATATAAGATCATCGAAAAGAAGCACGCAACTTATTATGGAGTAGCCATGGCGGTGCGAAGAATCTGTGAATCCATTGTACGGAATGAACATTCCATTCTTCCGATATCAAGCCTGACACACGGTGAATACGGACTTGAGGATGTTTGCCTGAGTCTTCCTGCCATTGTGAGCGCCAATGGGGTAGAAAAGATCGTGCCGATCTCGTTAAATGATGACGAATTGAAAAAGTTAAAAGATTCAGCGGCTGCGTTAAAGAAAGTCCTGGATGATGTTTTAGCTTAGTCCGGTGCAAATCGGAAAAAGAAAAACATCTTCTGTTCAATCCCGTGATGGGAAAAGGAGCAGAAGATGTTTCTTTTTTATTCCGGATAGATCAGATGCGCAGTGTCGATCGTATAAAGTGTCTGATCCAGATAACGTTTGGCGATATAATTTGCCATTCCGAGATTCATATCCAGATAATTTCCGCAGTCGCGTGGACTGGCACCCGGTACCTCACCTTTAAAATCGCGGATAAACTCAAACATTTCCGTCACGAGTTTTACAATATCTTTCGATTCATAATCACCGGCAAGAAGCAGATAAAAACCGGTACGGCATCCCATTGGCCCAAAGTATACGGTTTTGTCCTTAAATTCTGCGTGATTGCGTAAAAAAGTAGCTCCGAGATGTTCGATCGTATGAACCTCCGCAGTATTCATGACCGGTTCATCATTCGGTGCGGTTATACGAAGATCGAACGTGGTGATGACTTCCTGTCCGATATGATCTTTGCGGGAAACATATATCCCCGGCTCTAATTTGATATGATCAATCGTGAAACTTGCTATTTTTTCCATAATATAAAAGTCCTCCAGTTTCTTTTTTTATCTTTGTCCAATTTTATTTATTGTATCGGGAACATTACACATTGTCAATATCGTTTTTTTCGGGAGCAGATTTCCGAACGGAAACCGCATTCGCAGCCCGGCGCTTATGTTCATCCTCGATCGCCGCATAGTAATCGATCGTGGTATTTACATTTTCATGTCCAAGTACATCTGCAACCAGACGAATATCTCCGGTTTCGCGGTAGAGGGCAGTGCCATAGGTGCTGCGCAGCTTGTGCGGTGTGATCTTTTTCGATGGCACCGCCATCTTTGCGTATTTTTTTACCAGATTTTCAATGGCATCCACACTGATCCTCTTATTTTGCAGCGAATAGAAGAGGGCGTGCTCCTGGTCTTTTTCCGGGATGACACGGGCACGTTCTCCATCAATATAATTTTTCAGGACATCACAGACTTCAGCGCCAAAATATAAAATGTCCTGACCGCCTCCTTTTCGGACGATCGTCATGGAATTATCCGTAAAATTAATATCATTGATATCAAGCCCCGCGCATTCCGAAACGCGGATCCCGGTTCCAAGCATCAAAGTCAGAATGGCCAGATCACGCTGCATTGTGCGTTTGCAATAATTACGCTGGCGTTCACTCATTTGTTCATTTCCGTGTTCGATCGCGTCTAACAGAGCCGCAATTTCCTCAGAATTCATCCGAATGATGTTCTTATCCTTTTTGATCCGCGGCAGTTTCACCAGCGCCATGGGATTATTTTCAATATATCCATGCTCAAAATGATACTGAAACATACCACGCAGTGGAGACATTTTCCGGGCGATCGCCTTTTTTCCGTTTTCGTGTTTTTCGCCTTTATCATTCAGTTCCAGATAACGTTGATATTCAACAATGTCCTCGGAAGTAAGTCGTTCGATGTCCTCTAAATGAAAATCTTTTACCGCAACATCCTTAAAACGTGGATTCATTTCCTTAATATAACGGAAAAACGTAAGCAGATCATATGCATAGGAAATCAATGTGCTGGTTTGCGAAGAAACTTCCTTATCATAGAGATAATCCGTTGCGAAGCCCGGAAGCTCCGAAATCAGTTCCCGGAGTTTTAATGTTTGTTGTTTCTTTTTATCCTTATAATATTGGGAATCCCTGCCCATAGCCGGAAATCCTCCTTTCCTGATACTATCTGTGCTATCTATCGGAAAAACTGATATTTATCCGATAGATACATGTAACCGAATAACAGCCTGTGCTGCTACATTTGACTGTACAGTTTCCGTCTTTTTACCGGATCTGGCAGCATCCACAGGCTTTTTTCTAATTGATTTAAATGGCTGCCGCGATCACTTCATCAAAAAACTGATTTAAAAATTCTTCGTACAGCGATTGATAGGTATCATCAAAAATCTTTGTGATTTCTGATTTGGTGCCGCCGTTTTCCTCGAAAATAGCAAATGCCTCTTCGTAAATTGCAGGATTCTTTTCATAAAACAGTTCCGTCAACGTATCCTGGAATGTAAAAAGCGCCGTTTTGGAAAGATTTTCACGAAAATCATCCCTGGAGATCTGCGCGGCTTTTTCATAATCTTCATGGAAGATTTTACCGTTTTGTTCTTTATAGAAAGTCTCAAAATCACTTTTGACGTCTTCGTATGTCAGTGGTATGTAATTCGTATGAAAAAACTTTTCAAAATCTGCTGCTGACTGATATTGTCCCATATTTCCTCCAAAATAAAGTGTGCGCTTACCGCACACTTTCGCGCGCGAGCGGTATGTTCAACATAAACTTCATCTCCGCGAGCTGCGCATCCCCGCGGAGCGTTTTTAAATCATAGGAAGGAATTTCCTATGATTTAAAAAAGCTGCCACAGAAACGGATCTGTGACAGCTCCTCTTCCCTGTTATTTATTTCTCTGTGCCTCTAAAAGATCACGGTAACGGATGATCATATCCACGCATCCGTCAATGCCAAGTTCACTGATGTCAAGCGTCAGATGGTAGCTTCTGGAATCGCCCCACTTCTTGCTGGTATAATAGTTATAATAGCTTGCACGCTGTTTGTCTTTTTTTGCAAGTGTGTCTTTAGCCTGTTTCTCATTCATGCCAAAACGCTTTTTCATATTCTCGATACGGTAATCCAGATCCGCATGTACAAACGCATTGATGCAGTTTGGATTGTCTGACAGTGCGTAATCCGCGCAGCGTCCAACCAATACACACGGTCCCTCTGAAGCAATCTTTTTGATCGCTTCGAACTGTGCCAGGAATACTTTGTGATTCAGTGGCATATCCAAAAACGGTGCAGATGAATAGCCATTGATCGAATAGGTATCCATAACCAGTGAATACAAAAAGCTGTTTGTTGGCTTTTCATCATGATTCTCAAATATTTCCTCACAAAAGCCACTCTGTTTTGCAGCTTCTGTTAAAAGTTCCTTATCATAACAGTTGATTCCGAGCTTTTCTGCCAGTGCAAATCCAACATTTTTTCCGTCACTTCCAAATTCACGTCCGATTGTATATACATAATCACGCATAAAACCACCCCTTTGTAAGCCTTGTTCTTTTTTGTATAGGATTATTATAATATATTTTTTTCGGAAAGTACATATGAAATCCTTTATTTTAGTTTTATTTTAGATTTCTCAGTAAATTTTCAAAATATTCAGGCAGCGGCGCGCTTACTTCCAGATACTCTCCTGTTGTCGGATGGATAAAGCCAAGCGTCATCGCATGCAGCGTCTGTCCCTGTAAACCATGCGCGTTCTTCTCTCCGCCATAAACAGTATCACCAAGCAGCGGATGCCCGATGCTCGCCATATGTACACGGATCTGATGTGTCCGCCCGGTTTCCAGTTCAAATTCCATGTAGGTGTGCTTTTTTAAGCGTTCCAAAACCTTATAATGCGTGACGGCAGGTTTTCCGTTCTTTTCATTGATCGCCATTTTTTTTCGATCTGTCGGATGTCTGCCGATCGCGCCGGTGATGGTTCCCTCATCATCCTTCACAATCCCGTTTACGATCCCGCGGTAACGGCGGGTAACGGAATGTGCTTTGATCTGTTCTGCGATCTTTATATGGCTCTCATCATTTTTGCACACGATCAGAGAGCCGGTCGTATCTTTGTCGATCCGGTGTACGATCCCCGGGCGTATTTCTCCGTTGATTCCGGAAAGACTGTCTTTGCAGTGAAATAAAACCGCATTTACCAGAGTACCGGAATAATGTCCGACCGACGGATGGACCACCATGCCCTTTGGCTTGTTTACCACAAGGACATCCGCATCCTCGTATAAGATGTCAAGCGGAATGTCCTCCGGCAGTATTTCAACCGATACCGCAGGTGGAATACGCACGGTGACAATATCGTCCGGCTGCAGTCTGAAATTGCTCTTTTCGGCATGTTCATTTACCGTAACCTGACCTTCTTTGATCAGTTTCTGAAAAAAGGTCCGGGACTGTGACGGATAAATCGTCGCAAGAAATTTATCCAGCCGTTCCCCGTCATACAGTTCCCCGACCTCAAAAGTCTGTAACTCCATCGATCCTCTCTTATCCTTTCTTTTTAGAAAAAATCCGTTCCAGATCTGCCTCTTTGTAATAAAACAGAATGAAAACGATCAGGGCGATCGTTGCGGTCGTCACATAGATATCCGCGACATTAAATATCGGGAAATTGATCAGTGAAAAATAAAAGAAATCCACGACAAAGCCCTGTCGCACACGGTCGATGAAATTCCCTGCCGCGCCGGCAAGAAACAATACCGCAATCACGCGCAGCGGCAGATACATTTTTTCTTTTGGGATCCTGATGTATATGACGCATACGAGAAGGAATAAAACGATCGTACTGATGATAAAAAAGACTCTTGCGCCCTGCATCATCCCAAATGCGGATCCGCGGTTTTCCAGGTATTGCAGTTCAAATACTCCACGGATCAGTGAAATCGCCGGCTGATCCTTCAAACGCACCACCGCCCAGATCTTGGTGAGCTGATCGAGCAGGATCAGTAAGATCACGCTTATACTTACGCGGATCAGATATTTTGTAGACATTTTTTTCATAAAAGCCTCCATTTACTATTTGTATTTTCGATATTCGACCTTCATTCTTCCTTTTTTGGTCTCTCCTGAAACAGCATCAAAAATAAATTTGCCATAGGAACGGACCGAAAGAATGTCTCCCGGTTTGCAGACATAGGTATTGTGCAGTGTTTCCCTGCCATTGATGCACACTTTCCCGCCGGTGATCATCGAAGACGCCGCGGAACGCGATAATTTACAGATACATGCAAGAAATGCATCCAGCCGGTTCGATGTGATGATCCCGCTTAAATGTTCAAATTCCGGTTGAATATCAGGGTTGTCCAAAACATCCGTTTCCGTAACTTTGACAACTGTATGTTTTACCTTTTCCAGCTGCTCTGTCACATAAGGTTTTACGGAATCCGCACAAAAAAGATATGCGGTGTTGTCCTTTAGCAGAATATCACCGATCTTCCCCCGCTCAATCCCCAGGTTCATCACCGCGCCTAAGATGTCACGATGTCCCAGCTTATCGGAAAATTTGGGATATGCCGGTTCTATTTTCAGGCACGAAAAAGGATATTCCCATTCATAATAAAGAGCGTCAGGACAAAAAGCTACCATCTGACGCTCCGCGTATTCATATCCGCCAGACATCTGAAACCCAGATGTAAGCATTCCTTCTGTCTGACGGAAAATATTCTGTTCATTTAAACCAAGGAAATCCGAAAACAGAACGATTCCCTTGTAATCTGCCTGTCTGGACAGATCCAAAAAACGCTTCTGAAGCAGTTGTTCTTCTTCTGTCATATTTCTTACCTGTAATCTGTCGTCTGGATTCCCGGCAGATCAAAAGAATCCATAATATCCTGGAAATCACCTGAAATATCTACCGTAGACGGTGTGATGATAAAGATATAGTTGGATATTTTCTGCAGGTTACCGCTGATCGCAAAGCAGGATCCGGACGTGAAGTCAATGATACGCTGTGCGATCTCCACATCAAGTCCCTCTACATTCAATACAACGGTGCGGTTCATAAGAAGTGTCTCGGTGATCTCTCTTGCGTCTTCTACCGAAGTCGGCTTGATCACACAGACTTCCATGCCGGCTGCGGATATCTGCTTTCTGGACGGACGCATCGGCGTGATCTTCTGAGAAGTTCTTGCCGGCTTTTCACGCACTTCATTATCCGGCGCAAAATCATCCTCCGACTTGGAAAACAGCTTCTTTCTCGGCGCTTCGTCCTCTTCCTCGTCATAGTAATCGTCATCATAAAAATCATCCTCGTCATCCGGATTCAGACGCATAACATTTAAAAATTTATCAAACAGTCCCATGAATAATCTCCTATCACTTTCAAAAATATTTCACCATCAGTTGGCATTTGCGTAATTTCTTGCACCGAAAATGCCGGTACCGACGCGTACCATGGTCGCTCCCTCTTCAATCGCAACCATATAATCATTGGTCATTCCCATAGACAGAATTTCCATATGTACATTATCAATGTTTTTGGAATCAATGTCAACAGATAATTGTTTCAGTCTGCGAAAATGCACGCGGTTTTCTTCCGGATCTTCCACAAACGGAGCGATCGTCATCAGTCCCTGGATGCGCACATTTTCAAGAGAAGCAATCTCATCTACAAGCCGCAGCGTTTCTTCCGGACGTACTCCGAATTTGGTATCCTCGCCTGCCACATTTACTTCAATGAGGATCGGCACTGTAACCTGATGCTTTTTCGCCTGGATATTGATCTCCTCCGCGAGGCGATAAGAATCTACGGAGTGGATAAGGCTTACCTTGCCCACAATATATTTTACCTTGTTGCGCTGAAGATGACCGATCATATGCCATTTGATGTCAGCCGGAAGCTGATCGTATTTTTCCGTCAGCTCCTGCACTTTGTTTTCACCAAAGGTACGGATCCCTTCCGCGTAAATTTCTTCAAGCATGGAGACCGGTTTGGTCTTGCTCACCGCGATCAGTGTTACATCCTCACGGTTTCTGCCTGCCTTTTCGCAGGCGGTCATGATGTTTGCTTCTACTTCCTTTAAATTGTCTTTTAACATAATCTAACACCTCTAATTTATTAAATCATTTTCATTTACTTTGCTGCCATCTAATGCGATGTGGTCATACAGGGAAAGACCGTAGCTTGTTCCGGTCTCCACAATGGAATATTCCTCATTCTGATACAGAATGCTGATCTGCTTGAACACGGCATATCCTTTGTTGATGTTGTAAACGCCCTGCAATTTCGCAGTTTCACCCACGGTATAGGTTTCATTGGAATCCGGCCGCTGCAGCACGGTTCCTGCATGCACTTCATCTTCATCGATATAATAAGAATCCTCGGTCTCGTAATAAAGCGATGTCGCGATAAAATTGATACTGCCGGTTGCGGGATCTTTGATCATCACGCCCTTGCCGGAAGAATCCTGTGCCTTTGCGAAATATTCTTTCGGCACTTTGAAAAATTCTTTTTCGGTAATGGCGGTGTTCGGGATCTTCAGTCCGCTCTCTTTATTTAAAAGAAGCTCGATCTCTATAAAACGTTCCTGCACATAACGAACCATGGAGTTGTTCAGTTTCAGGAACAGATAATAGCCATCCGAGATCTGCCGCTCCTCAAAATTTACCCACAGTGTCCTGCCATCTTCGGTAAATTCGATCTGGACTGCTGATTCATCGGTCAGCCGCTCATAGACATCCCGTGTCACCGGAACTATGATATTCCAGGTTTCATCCGTCACGAGTTTATAAAGCGGATCTCCGGCTGCAACTTTTTCTTTCATCTTAAGATTATTTTTATTATAATCCAGTTCATTTAGCATATCCGGCTCAAACGTGTCCACGGTGACATTTTCATAACCATCGGTATAATACGCAACAATCCCGGGGATCTGCGCGTAGCCCAAGTGAAACGTATTGTTTGCCTGTGCGTATGCCGTATAATCTCCGATCGTATCCAAAGCGTTCAGATTCAGTGCTTCCATGATCTGCGCGTCTACATTCTCTTTAAAGGAATATACATTATAAAAAGAATTGGCATCATAGGCTTTATCAAATTCACCGACCACTTCACCGATCTCATTTAAATTTGATTTTGAGAGTTCACTCTGTCCCAAAGAAGCTTCCTTGATCTGGTTTGCAATATCTCCGCTCTCATCAATGGAATAGACCAACGTGTTATAGCTGGCTTTTCGCACGTCCTTCAGATAATAATTGACATAGCCCGCCGTATCCGCGTACACCACATTCTCGCTGCGGAGCGCAAGTCCGTTGTAGGTATTGTTTTCCGCGATCGTTCCTTGCTCCACTTCATACACGGAAATGCGCGTTTTTGTAAAATAACTGAATATATTAAAAAGAATATAGATAAAAATAATAACAAAAATCACAACACCGATATTTAAGCTGAACGGTTTTTTGTAATTTACAATTTTTTTATTCTTTGACAAAATAATACCGCCTTTATCATGAACTCCTGTCCATTTTAGCATTTTCCAAATTAGAATACAATGTTTTTCCCATGTATGATTTGGGAAAAAGGTGACATACTATTCCAAAAGGAGGATACACTTATGAGTTCAAGAGGATTAGACTATACGTTACTTACCTTTGTGCTAATCGGTGCCATTAACTGGGGACTGATCGGATTTTTCCGCTTTGACCTGGTAGCGTTTCTGTTTGGAAACATGTCATGGCTTTCCCGTATTGTTTACGGAATTGTCGGCATCAGCGGTCTGTATCTGCTCAGTGCCTATGGACGCATCCGTGCCGTAAACGAAGCATAATCCGGTAAAAAAGGTGTCTTAGGCCAACGCTTAAGACACCTTCCATTATGCAGATATACCTGTTACAGAGAAAGAATAATTCTTGCCCGCGCACATTCCGGTAAATCCTTTTCGTCCTTTGACACACTGAGCACAAATTTTACGGAAAACTTTTCACTGATGATATCCAGCTTTTTGATCGCGTATGTCATTTCATCTTCTTTTAAGGACGAAATGGTAAGAAAGCTGTCCAGATACATTTCTTCCATATCACGATCCTGAGATAAAATACCACAGAGAAATCCCATAAATTCATCACAATTTGAAATCGGATATTCTGCCACATCGATCAGACGGATCCGATTGTTCAGTTCATACATATGTTTCGGACTTTTGTCCAGATACACGATGCTGCCCTTTGCCGTTTTTACCGTCCGATTGACTTTGTCCAGTAAATGTTTGGTCTTTCCTTTTCCTTTTTCTCCTGCGATAATTTCTATCATTGGCGTCTCCTCCCAGTATATCGTTTTATACTAATGTCAGACCATACATGGAAACGGTCAGTTCCCGTACTGTCTTAACATCTCGTTCATTAAAAGATAAAGGTTATCTCTGCAGTCCGCTTTGAGCACAATGGAGATCAGATTCTGACCGCTTGCGTTCTGGCTCAACAAAACCAGGCAGTACCCCGCCTCGCCCGTGGTTCCTGTCTTTCCACCAAGTACCGTGATCCCGTCCGGCGCAGTTTCTGTTCCGGCAAGATATTTATTGGTGGAAGTCCATTCCTGTGAAACCGGTGTCCCGGCTGCATCTGTGTAATTTGCAGTATAATCTGTTGTTTTTAATATTTCAAGAAAAGTTTCATTCTGGATCGCCGCGTTAAAGATCAGATAAAGATCATATACGGTCGTATAATGATTGTCATCCGGTAATCCGTTCGGGTTTACAAAATGGCTGCCGGTCGCGCCGAGCGAAGCTGCCGTTGTATTCATCAGTCCCGCAAACGTATCGGTATCTCCGGAAATATATTCCGCGATCGCGACCGCCGCGTCGTTTCCACTGCGCATCATAAGTCCGTAGAGCAGATCACGCAGTGTAATCTGGTCTCCGGCTTTTAAGCCGCAGACGGAAGAATCACTCGCCATATTCGCAGCATCCTGACTGACGGTAACCACATCATCCAGATTGCCATACTGTAACGCAAGATAACAAGTCAGTATCTTTGTGGTACTCGCCGGATACAGCTGCTCATATATGTTTTTTGCATAAGGGATCTCGTGGGTTGCCGTGTTAAAGAGACCGGCACCCTCGCATACCTGCTCATCGGTATTTTCCAGCCCTGTATTTTCCAGTCCTCCGACACACAGATTGGTGGCAAAATAGGATAATACATTACTGCCCTCGCCGCTTGCCGCAATCAGTGAATCGGTGACCGCCGTGCTGTATACCGGATAAGGATTTTTGATTTCGACCGCCTTATTCCCACAGCCGGACACCGCAAGCAATGCGGCGGTTAAAAGCCCGCAAAGGGCATGTTTATTTATACATCTCACGCCACTCTAAATCTCCTCTGTCTAATGACTTGATCAGAAGTTCTGCCGTAGCGAGATTGGTCGCAAGCGGAATGTTATGCACGTCACAGAGACGGACAACACTGTTTACATCCGGCTCATGGGACTTCGGTGTCAGCGGATCGCGCAAAAAGATCACCAGATCGATCTCATTGTGTTCGATCTGTGCGCCAAGCTGCTGTGCGCCGCCCAGATGTCCTGCCAGATATTTGTGAACGTTAAGGTTCGCGACTTCCTCGATCAGTCTTCCCGTTGTTCCGGTTGCGAACAACTCATTTTTACATAAAATACCGCGATACGCGATACAGAAATTCTGCATCAGTTTTTTCTTTGAATCATGTGCAATCAAGCCTATATTCATGATGTGATTCCCCCATTCAATATTTTTTCGGTTGAAGTCCGACATTTAAGACCAGTCCAATGCCAATATATAATGTAGTCAGTGACGTCAGACCGTAACTGACGAACGGAAGCGGTAAGCCGGTGTTTGGCATGAGCCCGGTAACAACACAGATGTTTACGAATCCCTGAAATCCGATCAGGGATGCCATTCCACAGGCGATCAGCCTTCCCGACAGATCCTTTGCCTTCCGCGCAATCAGAATACACTCGATCACGATCAGAAATAACAGGATCACGATAAGCGCTGCTCCGACAAACCCAAGTTCCTCTCCTGCCACAGCAAAGATAAAATCTGTCTGCGGTTCGGAAATAAAATTGCCGTTTTTTACAGAAGCGATATCATTGTTATTCAATCCTTTGCCCCAGAGTCTTCCGGAACCGATTGCCATGATCGAATTCTGCTGCTGATAGGCATCATCTGCATAGGCTTTCGGATTTAACCACGCCATGATCCGCCGGTACTGGTAATCATTCAAAATCTTCTGTCCCGGCTGCAGGATCAGACTCAAAAATATGATCGCTGACGGAACCGAAACTGCAAGGACTCCCAACACTATTTTATAACTTAATCCCGCAATAAACAAGAGGGATACAAAAATTAATGCGGTTACGATCGTCGTGGAAAGATCCGGCTGTGTCACAACTAAAACCAGTGGGATCCCAACCAGAATAAACGATGCCGCCAGTATTTTTATCGTGTTGAGCGTCTCCTGATATTTCATAAAAAAGTACGCGAAGAATATAATGATAATGATCTTGGATAACTCGGACGGCTGAAAACGCAGCCCGGCGATCGATACCCAGCGGGTCGCACCGTTCGCGTTGCTTCCCATCACTTCTACCAGCGCCAGAAGCACCAGGTTCAAGAAGTAAAACAGCCAGCTGAAACGCAGGATAAAGCTGTAATCCACGAGGGAAACAACTGCCATCACAATGAGTCCCAGGAACAAACCGACGATCTGTGTTTTCTGCACTGAAGCTTTTGCGCTGCCGATGACCAGGATGCCGATCACCGACAGGGCAAGCACATAACATACCAGGCGAAAATGATAATTTCTTATACTATATTGTTTAAACATCACTATTTCCTATGCTGATCCGGTTAGTTCCCGGAATGTTTTAAGTCCTTGATCGGAATGTTGGCGTAAAGTGCCGGAACACTGCCGTTATTTCCGTCCGATTCGGTCTGGGTGATCTGAATATCAAGCCCTTCCGCATCAATTTCCATATATTTGGAAATGACCTGGATAATATCATTTTTGATCATTTCCATGACATCCGGAGAACAGTCTGCGCGATCCGAAATAAGAAGCAGCTTCAATCGGTCCTTCGCGACATCACCGGAGCTCTTTTTCTTAAAGAAATCCATGAATCCCATGTTTCGTTCTCCCCCTTAATTTTTCTTAAATAATCCAACAAATTTTTCCCAGACACCATTTTTGGCTTCCAGGTCAAGTAACGGAATTTCTTCACCCATGATACGGTGGCAGATATTTTCATAAGCCTGTCCTGCCAGTGAGTTATGATTTCCGACAAGCGGTTCTCCCTGGTTGGTTGAGATGACGATCTGTTCATCATCCGGTACCGCGCCGATCAGGTCGATCGCAAGGATCTCCTGTACATCTTCGATCGACATCATGTCGCCGCGTTTTACCATGTCCATACGCAGACGGTTTACGATAAGCTCTGTCTTTTGGATCTCATGTGCCTCTAACAGGCCGATGATACGATCCGCGTCACGGATTGCGGAAACTTCCGGTGTGGTAACGATAAGCGCACGATCCGCACCTGCGATCGCATTCTGGAATCCCTGTTCAATACCTGCCGGACAGTCTAACAGTATGTAGTCGAATTCTTCACGCAGCTCGTCCACCAGCTTTTTCATCTGCTCCGGATTTACGGATGTCTTGTCTCTGGTCTGTGCAGACGGGAGCAAAAACAGATTCGGGTATTTTTTATCTTTGATCAGCGCCTGTTTGATGCGGCAGTTTCCTTCCACAACATCTACCAGGTTATATACGATTCGATTTTCCAGTCCCATAACAACATCCAGGTTACGGAGTCCGATATCGGTATCGATCAGTACCACTTTTTTGTTCAGCTGCGCAAGTCCGGTACCTACGTTTGCAGTGGTGGTTGTTTTTCCTACGCCACCTTTGCCTGATGTAACAACAATTACTTCACTCATTTTGAAATATCCTCCTGATTTTTCATTTCTGTTCTATGATTCTATAAAGATGATTTTATATTTTTTTTAGCAATCCATGGGTGATCGGCTCGATCATGATATTTCCCTTGGAAACCAGCGCGATCTGTGGATCCATCGTCCGATGGCGGTTCCGTATCGCTTCCCACGGCCCGCGGTCCGCGCTTCTTCCGATCACATTTCCGATTTTGATCTGCACCGGATCCATGTCAAGCGCCGTGACAAAACAGCTCTCATCCCCGGCAGCACCCGCGTAGGCGTTTCCCTTTAAGGAACCAAGAATCACAATGTTTCCTTTTGCTATGATTTTGGCGCCCGGATTGACATCTCCGATGATCACGATACTGGTATCACATTTTAATACCTGACCGGAGCGGAGTGTTCCTTTGTAAAACTCTCCGGTATTGTCCGCCACATCCTGATAATAGCTGTCAATCTTTTCCTTGTACATCTGCTCCCGCATCTCATCCTGATCTACGACACAGATGACCTGTATGGAGGTATTTTTTGCGATCATATCCAATATGGAAAATTCTTCCTCCTGCGAGAGCCTGCGCCCCTCAAAAGAAATTGCGATCTTCGCGTTTTTAAAAAACTTTTCGGATTCCCGGAATTTTTCGAGGATTGCCTCCTCTAACTGGCCGAACGGCATATCCGCATCCAGGATCAGATTGATTCCATATCGGTTACTTTTTAAAACTACCGGTTGCGACATTCCCATAAAGCCTTCCTTTCTTAATCGCCAAAGCCATTTGCCGTATCGCTTACGGACATTGCCTGGCCATTTAGTAATGTTTGTTCGTCTGCAACATGGAAATAATACGATAAAACCTTTGCAGACAGATCCGCGGCATTGCTTGAGGTGTATCCATACGCGATTCTTGTCGCAATGGACACCTGCGGGTCTTCATACGGTGCGTAACCGACAAACAGCGCGTGGTTCGGTCTGGTCAGGATCTGCTGCGCCGTACCGGTTTTTCCGGCAACCGCGATCGGAAATCCATCAAATTCCTTGTGGCTTTCCACCACCATGCGCATACCGGAATGAATGGCATCCCAGGTAGACTGGCTGATCCCCTCAATCTGGTTTTTGACCGTCGGTTCATAGGATTCGATCAGATTTCCATCCGAATCCGTTACCTTGCTAAGCAGCGTATAATTATATACAGTACCGGAATTTGCGACCGCTGTCACATAGCGCGCCAGCTCGGTTGTGGTGTAGTTGTTATCACTCTGTCCGATCGCTGCGAGGATCGGTACCTTGGTCGCGATCTGAGGCTCATTTTCCGGAATCTCAATTCCGGTCGTGTCTCCCAGTCCATACATTTCAGCATATTTCTGGATCGCAGTAATTCCCTTGGTCTCGTTGTAGGTATCTCCGGTGCTGCTCAGACGGTATCCTACTTCGTAGAAGAAGTAGTTACACGAGTCGCGGATCGCCTCAGAGACATTGATAAGACCGTGGTTGCTCGGATATACCCAACATTTCGGGCTAGGAGTTACTTTTGTAAACTGTCCTTCATCCAGGATCTGTTCTGAAGGCGAGGAAAGCACTCCCTCCGTCAGTCCGGCGGTAGCCGTCACCATTTTAAAGGTAGATCCCGGTGCGGTACGCTGCTGTGTCGCATTGTTATAAAGCGGCAGGGACAGGTCTTCATTTAACGCCGCATAGTATGCGGAATCTACGGTATTGGCAAGTCTGTTATTGTCATATCCCGGATACGTCACACATGCAAGCAGCTCCCCGGTCTTTGTATCCGTAACAACACAGGAGCCGGTACATGGATCGAGCGCCAGCTGCGCCGGTGTGATCTCAAGATCCTGTATCTTTCCACGCAGGAAATCAAATGCGCTGACATTTCCCCTTTCCAGCGCCGCTACCTGATTTTCATCATAGGCAAGCACACCCTGGTCATAGAGGATCAGGCAAAGCTGTGTTCCGCCGATCAGATCATCATGGATCATGTACTTGTAGATCCGCTTGGAAAATCCCCGGTCTGTTTTTAAGGATTCCTGAATATAGCTGACAAGCGCATCATATATTTCAGAAGAGTCGGAATATTTTTCGTTGACTGTAAATTTGGTGATATCGATCCAGTTGCTCTCGATCGCGTGATACAGATACTCTTTTAAACTGATCGTATTGTTTTTCCATGCGGTGTATGTCTCATCACTGGTATCAATGCTGTCGGAAAGCAGAACCTTATCCGTGGAAAGCATGGTCACGATATAACCTAAATATGCCTGTGTCTCCTCGTCAAGATCTTTGTACGCGGCAGGCCGGTCCGAGGTGAGCTGTGTCTGAACGGACGACAGCACCTGATCCTGTTTGGTCAGGAACTTCTGATATACATTTTTCTCCGTTGCTGTTGCGTTGTCATCCGCAAACGCGTCAATATCAATGACATTATTATTGATCAAAGCAAAGTATACATCATAAATCGGTATTTTTATGTCGGAAGCTGTACTGTTCTCCGACGCAATATAATCTTTCGCATTGATGATCTTGGAATATACGATTCCCGCGATCTCCTGCTCTAACAGATCATAAACCGCTTCCTGCAGATTTTTGTCGATGGAGAGGTACACATCATTTCCGGCGGACGGGTTTGTCGTATCCGTCGTTTCGACAACTTTTCCCAGGTTGTCTACATATACCGTCTCGTATCCCTTAGTTCCCTGAAGCTGCAGATCCATCACCTGTTCAATGCCGGATTTTCCGATCACATCGGTCTTGGTATAATTGTCACTCGATGCGGAAAGGCTGTTATACTCATCTTCTGAGATCTTTCCGGTATACCCGATGATATGTGAAAAATATTCACTGTCCACATATTTGCGGACGGTATCTTCCGAGATCGCCATTCCCTGCAAACTGGTCGCGTTCTCGCTGACGTAAGCAACCGTTTCATCGCTCACATCCGTTGCGATCGTTGTCGCGATGTATTTCTGATAGCTGTTTTCCGACATTGCATAGCGGATGACCAGGATGCGGTACAGATCTTCCCTTGCGTAGGTATCCTCGGATAACGCAAATCCCTTTTCCCTGCAAAGATAGGAAATGACCTGATCCGGTGTCGCCTCCGCTTCATTATAGCCAAGCTTTTTATTGTATTTTAATTCATCGGTCTTGTTATGTCCGTAAACATCCGCAAGAAAACGGAGGAGCGTTTTTCCCTCTACTGTGAAAGCATAGGTTCCGTCTGCATTCAGCGCAATATTGAAATCATTCTGGATCACGTCATGATTCTTATCGAGCACTTTTAAAACCGAAGCAATCTCCTCATTGATGGACTGATTCTTTTCTTTTAAGGAATCATAACTTCCATTATCTTCAATCGTCACCGAATACGCAAGTTCATTGTACGCCAAAAGTTCGCCGTTACGGTCATAGATATTTCCACGCGTACTCGGAAGCACTTTTTCGCGTTTGATCTTTAAGGTATAATTTTTCTGATATTCTTCGCCGTTTATGATCTGCAGTGAGAACAGGCGTTCCAGAAGAATGACCGACAATAAGATCATAACCACTGCAAGAACAAATAATCTTGATTTGAAGAAATTTTTTAAAAACTCTTTTAAATTCTCAAACAAACTTTGCCTCACTCCTTTTCTCAGATTTTTCCAGCCACTGATTGATCTTTAAGATCAGCCAGTACAGCAAAATTGTGACCAACAGTGTATAGACAAGTTCCGGAATCATAAGATGTAAAAAATAATATCCGATATCAAACTGTTTGCGGAACAGAAAACGGAAAAAATAAATGCACAGATTACATGCAAGATCACTCGCCGAGATCAGCAGCATCGGCAGCTTAATATCGTCCTGAAAAAAGATGGCACGGAAAAATCCGTTCACATAGCCGACATACATATAAAGCAGCGCATAAAAGCCCAGGACATCTCCAAAGAACAGATCGATCAAAAGCCCGGAAAAGAAGCCGATAAACATTCCTTCTTTTTTTCCACGCATAAATCCAAAAGAAGACACTGCCACAATCAGAAGATTTGGCGAAATCGAAGCAAACGAAAGTGCCTGAAACACTGTCGTCTGCAGCAAAAAGCATATCATAATAATTACGGTTACAACTACTTTACGTCTCATAAATTACCTCTTGTCTGTCTCTTCTTCGCACTTATTTACTGTCCGGAAAGTTCTCCGGAAACATCTTCCTTTTTATCCAGGATGACCAAAACTTCCTGAATGTGTTCAAAATCAACAACCGGTGTGATGGTTCCCGATTTGGTAAGATTGTTGGAATCCACGGAAACATCCTTGATATATCCGATCAGGATTCCCTGTAAATATTTGTCACTGATGTAGGACGTAACGATCTGATCCCCGGCCTGCACCTGGTCATCCGTATCTTTTAAGTCGCTTAATTCAATCTCCTGATTTTCATTCATCATCTGGAGATTTCCCCGGATAATACAGTTATCCGATGTGGCAAGATCCATGCCGCTGACACTGCTCGTATCATCGATGATCGATTTTACCTTCGCATAATTCGGAGCCACATCTGTCACGATCCCGACAAGTCCGCTTCCGGCGATCACGTTCATATCCTTTTCGATCCCGTCTTTCGATCCCTTGTCTATGATAAACGTATTGAACCAGTTCCCGGAATCCTTTCCAATCACGTTTGCGGCAACTTTTTTATAGCTCGGATATTTATCATCCAGTTCCAACAGCGCACGGTAATTGTCCAGATCGTACTGTTCCAGCTTTATGGTATTTAATTCGGCTGTCAGCTCATCCACCTGCGCCTGCAGTTCTTCGTTTTTCTGCATGACATCATTTAGATTTTTTAAATTATCCGCTTTTTCAGACATCCAGCCGCCGACTGCGTTGATTCCTTTCTGCATCGGGACAAACACATATCCGGCAACCGCGTTTAGCGGACCGCCGGACAGATTGAATGTAAAACTAAGGAACATGACGGTGACGCACAGCACGGTCATGCCAAGCAGGATATATTTTGTCGGTAATGTAAATTGTGGTTTACGTTTTATGCGTCTCATGTTTTACCTCTGTTATTTATAGTTCTTGGTTTTTAAGCTAAATGCAAGATGCTTGTATTTTTCGTCGGAAACGATCTTTACAAGTCCTCTTACGACACTCTCTTCCGGTTCATCGCAGCGGTTTACACGGATGTTTGTGATCTGTGTAAAGAGATCATCCAGCTGTCTGATTTGTGACGCGCCTCCGGTGATATAAATACCGGAATGGATGATATCCTTTGCCAGTTCCGGCGGGGTCTTCTCCAAGATCATTTTTATGGAATTGCAGATAGAGCTCAAATTGTCCTTGATCGCCTCGTATACGATCTGAGCGGAGATCTCCATCTCGATCGGAAGCCCGCTCACGACATCGCGTCCGACAATGACCATGGTGTCACTGCTTCCGGCAACGCCGGCACCAAGCTCTTCCTTCAGTTGTTTCGCAGTCTTCTGTCCGATGACCAGATTGAAATTCTTCTTGATGTAGCTGATGATGGATTCGTCCAGGCGGTTTCCTCCAAAGTGTAAGAGGTCACTGAGCACCAGCCCGCCAAGAGAGATCACGGAGATCTCTGTGGTATCCGCTCCGATATCAACGACCATGATACCGGTCGGTTCATTGACATCCAGACCGAGTCCGACTGCGTCCGCGATCGGTTTCTCACAGAGCAGGACATTCTTCGGTTTCATCTTGCTCTTGAAGAACATATCAAAGAAAGCCTTCTTTTCCACTTCTGTAATGTCGGTAGGCACCGCAACGATATATTCCGCGCCATGGGTTTTCCCTTTGGCGTTCTTTTCGATAAACTCAAAGATCATCGTCTGCATATTGTTGAAATCCGCGATCACTCCGTTTACGATCGGGAAAGTGACATTGATGGATTCCGGCGCTTTCTCATACATTGCGTATGCCGCGTCGCCGTATGCGTACATCTGGTTTTTATTGATTATTGCGATGGTATTTTTCTCATTTAAGACTTTGCCGGTCGCCTTGCAGTATACTTTCAGATTGCAGGTTCCCAAATCAATTCCATAAACATTGTTATTCATAATAATTCTGCTCCCTTCAGACCTGTTTGATAAGTCCTTCCTCTCTAAAGCTGTAATATCTGTTATCACCAATGATAATGTGATCGGATAAACGGATCCCGAGAAGTGCTCCGCACAGCCGAATGCGTTCTGTGACTTCCTCGTCCTGTCTGCTTGGTAACGGCGAACCGCTTGGGTGATTGTGCAGTAAGATGATCTGGACAGCGCCCCGCTTTAACGCGGCGAGAAAAACTTCACGCGGCGAAGTAAGCGACGCGTTCACGGTTCCTACGGATATCACTTCATCACCGAGCAGGGCACACTTGGAGTCAAACATGCAGACCATAAGTTTTTCTTTCTGCTCATGCCGCAGCTGTTCCATGTAATAGCCTGCAACAGATGCCGCATCCGTAAGTTTCAGCTGATGGCTTCGATCCGCCACGGCAAGCCGTTTGGATAGCTCCGCCATGCACTTTAACTGCACAGCTTTTACATTTCCGATCCCCGGAATATGCATCAGTTCCTCGCGGTTCATGCGGTACAGGTTTAAGATCCCGCCCTGTTCGTAGTTTAAGATCTCTCTGGCGAGTGTCACCGAAGAGATCCCTTTTGTGCCGGTGCGCAAAAGGACTGCGATCAGCTCTGCGTCGGATAAAACCTCAGCGCCATACCGGCTGCATTTCTCATACGGTTTCTCGGTTTCCGGTAAATTTTTCATCATTGTATCTGGATACATAACGACCTTTCCGCTCTCTCTTTGGCATGAAAGGCATATCTATAATATTAACACAACAAATCTTTATTAACAAGATTCTGTTCATAAAGTTTTTGTAAAGACATCAAAATACCAAGTTTGGCATGATACCAGGTAAGTCCGCCCTGGAAATAGACCGCATACGGCGGTTTTAACGGGCCATCCGCACTCAATTCGATCGATGATCCCTGTACAAACGCACCTGCCGCCATAATTACTTTGCTGTCGTATCCCGGCATATCCCACGGTTCCGGTGTCACATAGCTGTCCACCGGCGCTGCCGCCTGGATCCCCTCGCAGAACGCGATCAGGCCTTCCGGGGAATTTAAGGTAACTGCCTGAATGATGTCGTGACGGCTCTCCGTTCCGTTTGGAATAACCGGAAATCCGAGACGTTCATAGATATTCGCGGCAAATATCGCGCCTTTTAATGCTCCGCCGACCACAGTCGGTGCCTGGAAAAATCCCTGATAAAAAGACTGGATCACACCGAGTGACGCGCCGACTTCTTTCCCAAGTCCCGGAGACGTAAGGCGGTACGCCGCATTCTCGACGCATTCTTTCTTTCCGACAATGTAACCGCCAATCGGTGCCAGTCCGCCGCCCGGATTTTTAATCAAGGAGCCGACGATCATATCCGCGCCGGCTTCGAGCGGTTCTTTTTCTTCTACAAATTCTCCATAGCAGTTGTCCACCATGCAGATCACGTCCGGTTTGATGCCCTTGATGAAGGAGATCAGCTCTCCGATCCTAGTAACCGAAAGCGTCGGTCTGGTCTGATATCCCTTGGAGCGCTGGATCGTCACAAGTTTTGTCTTTTCGTTAAGCGCCGCCCGGATACCCTCATAGTCAAAGCCGCCGTCCGCAAGCAGATCCACCTGTTTGTAGGTGACTCCGTATTCTGCAAGCGATCCTTTGGACGGGCGGATACCGATTACTTCCTCTAAGGTATCATATGGTTTGCCGACCGGAGAAAGCAGTTCATCGCCCGGGCGCAGATTGGACATCAATGCAAGCGCAAGCGCATGGGTTCCACAGGTGATCTGCGGGCGCACCAGCGCATCCTCTCCGTGAAAGCAGTCCGCGTAGACTTGCTCTAAGGTGTCCCTTCCAAGATCGCTGTATCCGTATCCGGTCGAAATATTAAAACATTCCGCGCTCACTTTGTTTTTTTGCATCGCACGGATCACTTTCATCTGATTGTATTCCACCGTTGCGTCGATCGCTGCGAAGCGCTCTTTTAAAGAATCCTCGATCTTTTTCCCGAAAGCATAGACTTCCTTTGAAATTCCAAGTGATTCATACTGTTTTTCCAATATCTGTTCGTTCATCTTATCCCTCTTAACTAATAATTTGTTTTTCCTGTAACATCTGATCCATATATGCCAGAATTTTTGAATTGTCGTAATCAAAATCCGGTTTGTTCACCCAGATGACATCCTTTTCCCGTTTAAACCAGGTGAGCTGTCTTTTCGCGAAATGTCTTGTATCCCGTTTTAAGATATAAACGGCTTCTTCGTAGGACATCTCCCCGTTTAAGTAGGCAAGGATCTCTTTATAGCCCAGTCCCTGCATGGAGACCAGATCTTTCCCGTAACCCATTTCCTTTAAATGTGCCACCTCGTCCACCAGTCCCTGTTCCAGCATCTGGTCGATCCTGCGGTCGATCTTTTCATAAATCTTCGCCCGGTCATCATTTAAAACGAAGTACGCAAAATTATAAGGAGACTGTTTCTTTCGTTCCCGTTCATTGTGTTCCGAGATCTTTTCCCCGGACAGATGATAGTATTCCAGCGCGCGGATCACGCGTTTTTTATTGTTCGCGTGAATTTCTCCGGCTGCCTTTTCATCCACCTGGCGCAGCATGTCATGTAAAAAGGCGGTTCCTTTTTCTTCCGCGAGCTGTTCTAATTCTGCGCGGTAAGCTTCATCACACTCCTGCTCGGAAAAATCAATGTCTTTTAAGATCGCCTGGATATAAAAGCCGGTTCCGCCGACTAAGATCGGAATCTGTCCTTTTTGGTAGATCTCCTCAATATATTTCTTTGCATAGGTCTGGAATTTCACCACATGGAATTCTTCATCCGGCAGAAACTCATCCACCAGATAATGGTCGATCCCCTGCATTTCCTCTTTTGTGATCTTTGCAGAACCGATATCCATATAGCGGTATACCTGGATGGAATCCGCCGATATCACGGCTCCGCCAATCTGTTTTGCAAGCGCAATGGATAATTCACTTTTTCCAACTGCCGTAGGTCCGGCAAGCACAATTAATGGTCGTTTCATTTTCTGTTTTCCTAAACGATTCGTTTGAATTTTTTCTCGATCTCATATTTGGTCATGGAAATGATCGTCGGTCTTCCATGCGGACAGTTATACGGATTTTCCAACTTCATCAGATCATCAAACAACTGTTCCATTTCCTCTACCGTGATCTTCTGTTTTCCTTTGATGGCTGCCTTGCAGGACATCGTTGCCACCCGGTGAAGAATGATATCCGGTGTCAGCTTTCCGCTTATCTTTTCCAGATCTCCAAGCATTTCCATAAAAAGCTGTTTGACGTCCACCCCGAAAATGTTTGCGGGAACAGCACATACAGCATACTCTCTTCCACCAAAATGTTCAACCGCATAACCCAGTTTTTCAAACTCATTTAAATATTTTTTAAGAATTTCTTCTTCCGGCATGGTTAAGGATAAAATTGCCGGAGGGCTGAGCTGCTGGGAAGAAAATTCTTTTGTTTTTAAAGTCGCCATTGTCTTTTCGTACAGCACTTTTTCATGTGCCGCATGCTGGTCGATGATAAACAGCTTGTCCTCAAATTCGATCAGCCAGTAGGTATCAAACAGCTGTCCGATGATCTTTCTTCTGGCTTTTGTATCCTCCTGCAGGAACTGCGCTCCATAGGTAACATCCTCCGCGAGCGTCATCTGATGCGTCACTGCTGCCGCCGGCACTTCTTCGGGCTTTTGTTCTGTTATTTTTTTCTCATCGGGTTCTTCCGGTTTTGGTTCCGGCACATGCACTGCCTGCGGTATATGCTGCGGCACAGAAGGCTCCGGCCGTTTCGGCATACGGTTTTTCTCAAAAGGTTCCGGCGCATGCTGCAGTACAACCGGTTTTACCAGCGGCTTTTCTTCCGCGACCGGTACTTTCGGGATCAGGTCTTTGTGATACAGCGCATCTTCCAGTGTCCTGCGCAGGCAGTCATAGACCCCCTCGCCGTTCTGGAATCTGAGTTCCATTTTTGCCGGATGTACATTCACATCCAAAAGCTGGCCATCCATCTCGAGGTACAGCACCGTAAACGGATACTGATGCAGCATCATAAAGTTTTTGTACGCATCCTCAATACTTTTTGAGATCAGACGGCTTTTGATATAGCGCCCGTTGATGAAATAATTTTCAAAATTCCGGTTTCCGCGGGTGACCACCGGTTTTCCGACAAAACCATGGATAGTTATCTCTTCATTTCCGCCATGGATTTCCATAAGCGCAGCCGTGATATCCCGTCCGTAAATATGGTAGATGATCTCTTTGATATTTCCATTTCCGGAGGTCTGGAGTTTTGTCTGGTTATTTGCTATGAATTTAAACGCGACATTCGGATGGGAAAGCGCCATATGTTCCATCAGTCCACTGATATACGAGCCCTCCGTCTGTGCGGTTTTTAAAAACTTTCTGCGCGCAGGCGTATTATAGAAGATATTGCGGATCAAAAATGTCGTTCCGTCCGGCGCCCCGATCTCTTCTTTCGCTTTTTCTTTGGATCCCTCGATCACATAGCGCACACCCATCAGCGCACCCACAGGTTTCGTGATCAGTTCGACCTGTGCGACTGCCGCGATACTGGAAAGCGCTTCTCCACGGAACCCCAGGGAAGATACGGTAAGAAGGTCTTCCACGGAGCGGATCTTGCTGGTGGAATGACGCAGGAACGCAAGCGGGATCTGGTCTTTTTCAATCCCGCAGCCGTTGTCTGTGATCCGGATAAAGCTGATGCCGCCGTCTTTGATCTCAACGGTGATCACATTTGCTCCGGCATCCAGCGCATTTTCCACCAGCTCCTTGACCACGGAGGATGGTCTTTCGATCACTTCTCCAGCCGCGATCTTGTCAATCGTCTCCTGTGTGAGCAGTTCAATTTTCGGCATCACTTTTTCCTCCTTTTACCAGCGGTTTTTTATTTTATGCTGTAATTCGTACAATTTATTTAACGCGTCGATCGGTGTCAGATTTCCAAGATCCAGATTTTTTAATTCCTCTAAAATATCATCGTCTTTTACCGTATCAAACAACGAGATCTGTTCCAAATCCACTTCGTCTAATTTGGTTTTCTTTTTTCTGGCAGATGCGTGATCGACCTGAATATTTTTTACCGTTTCGCTGATATCGTTTGCAATCAGCTCTTCCACGATCTGTTTTGCGCGCTCGATCACGGAATCCGGAACCCCGGCAAGCTTTGCGACCTGGATACCGTAACTCTTATCCGCGCCGCCCTGTACGATCTTGCGCAGAAATACGATATCATCGCCATTTTCTTTTACCGCGATACAATAATTATGTACATTGTCCAGTTTTCCCTCAAGCTCGGTCAATTCATGATAATGTGTGGCAAAAAGTGTCTTCGCACCGAGCAGTTTTGGATTGCTGATATGTTCCACAACCGCCCACGCGATGCTCAGTCCGTCAAACGTGCTGGTTCCACGGCCGATCTCATCTAAGACCAGAAGGCTGTTTGATGTCGCGTTCCTTAAAATATTGGCGACTTCGGTCATCTCTACCATAAACGTACTCTGTCCGCTCGCAAGATCATCTGATGCTCCGACACGGGTAAAGATACGATCCACGATCCCAATCTTCGCTGACTTTGCCGGAACAAAGCTTCCGATCTGTGCCATCAAAACGATCAGCGCCGTCTGTCTCATATAGGTGGATTTTCCTGCCATATTCGGTCCGGTGATAATGGCGATCCGGTTCTTTCCATTGTCCAGATAGGTGTCATTCGATATGAACATATCGTTATTGATCATTTTTTCCACTACCGGATGTCTGCCGTCTTTGATGTCGATCGTTCCGTTTTCATTGAGTTTCGGACGGCAGTAATTATTCTGCTCCGCCACTACGGCAAGTGACGCGAACACATCGAGTTTTGCCACCGCCTTTGCCGTTCTCTGGATCCTTACCACTTCCGCGGCGATCTTATCCCGGATCTCACGGAACAGCTCATATTCCAACTGAACCAGACGGTCTTCCGCTCCAAGAATAGTATCTTCCATCTCTTTTAATTCCGGCGTGATATACCGTTCGGCATTTGTGAGTGTCTGCTTGCGCATATAGTAATCCGGCACAAGGTCTTTATAGGAATTGGTCACTTCCAGATAGTAGCCAAATACCTTGTTGTATTTGATCTTTAAATTCTTGATCCCGGTCTTTTCCCGCTCCTTGCTCTCAAGATCAGCCAGCCAGGATTTCCCGTCTGTCTTTGCCTTGCGGAGTCTGTCCACTTCTTCGTTATAACCCTCTTTTAAAATGCCGCCTTCCCGGACGGTGAGCGGTGGCTCTTCATCGATTGCCGCATCAATCAGCGCAAAGATATCATCCAGAGTATCCAGATTTTCATAAAGCATTTTCAGTTCCTGTGAGGCGAAATCACCGACCAGTGTACGGATCGGCGGAAGCATACGGATCGAATTTTTAAAAGAGATCAGATCCCTCGGACTTGCTGTCTGATAAGTCACCCGTGTTACAAGGCGTTCCAGGTCATAGACCGGATTTAAGTATTCGCGGATCTCTTCTCTTGTGATCGCGTTTTTGTTCAGCTCTCCAACCGCGTCATAACGGGCTTCGATCTCCGCGCGGTCGATCAGTGGCTGCTCGACAAAAGAACGCAGCATGCGCGCACCCATTGCCGTTCTTGTCTTGTCCAGCACCCAGAGCAGGGATCCGCGCTTCTGCTTTTCCCGTAAAGTCTCTACAAGTTCCAGGTTTCTTCTGGTAGAGCTGTCGATGATCATGAATTTTCCGGTGGAATAAGGATGTATGGCAGTCAGATTGTCCAACGAATTTTTCTGTGTCTCGTAAAGATACGAAAGAAGCGCGCCGGAAGCGATCACTCCGCAGTCATAATCGTTCAGTCCGAGACCTTCCAGTGATGCCACTTTAAAATGCTCTAGCAGCGTCCGCTTTGCCTGTTCATCCGCAAAGTACCAGGATTCCAGTGCAGATACCGAGATGCCGAGACGGTTTCTCATATCGTCGATATCCACGCCACTCATATAAAACGGTTCATTGCAGATGATCTCCGATGGAGAAAATTTATTGACCTCATCCATCAGTTTCCGCTCGGTCTCCACCTCTGTCACATAATAGTCGCCGGTCGTGATATCCGCAGTGGATACCCCGTATTTATCTGCCATATAGACAATGCACATCAGATAATTGTTTTTGGTCTCATCTAACGCCTGCGCGTCAATGTTGGTTCCCGGCGTGACGATCCTTGTAACCTCACGCTTTACCATGCCTTTTGCGAATTTCGGATCTTCCACCTGCTCGCAGATCGCAACTTTGTATCCCTTTTTGACCAGCCGGTTTAAATAACTGTCTACCGCATGGTAGGGGATCCCGCACATCGGCGCCCGTTCTTCCATGCCACAGCTTTTCCCGGTCAGTGTCAGTTCCAGTTCCTTTGACACGATCTTTGCATCCTCAAAAAACATCTCATAAAAATCCCCGAGACGATAAAACAGGATGCAGTCTTTGTTTTCCTCTTTTGTTTTTAGATAATGCTGCATCATCGGTGTAAATTCTGCCACTTTTTTACTTCCTTCCTAATGTATCTGTTAAAATTTCGGATCATATCTGCCTGCGATCGCTTCGGCAACCTTCAGTCCGTCCATTGCCGCGGACATAATGCCGCCCGCGTAACCAGCGCCCTCTCCGCAGGGATAGATTCCCTTTATATTACTCTCAAATAACTCATCTCTTGTAATGCGCACCGGTGACGAGGTCCGGCTCTCCACGCCCGAAAGGATCGCATCTGCCCGGTCAAATCCCCGGATCTTCTGCCCGAATCGTTCCATTCCGGACAAAAACGCCTGTTCCATTTCGTCTTTTAACAGTCCGCGCAGATTGGCGAAGGTCGTCCTGCCTTTCGCGCAGCTTTCAAACGCGCCATACGCGTCAGATGCCCTGTTTTCCTTATAATCTCCAAAAAGCTGCTGCGGGATGCCGCCTTTTCCGAGCCTATATGCCTTTTCCTCAAGTTCCCGCTGAAATGCCACGCCGGCAAGCGCTCCGCTTCCCGGATAATCTGCCGGTGTGACCGAAACGATGATCGCGCTGTTTGCATTGGCACTGTCTCTTTTATAATAACTCATGCCATTGACCGCCAGCCGGCTTTCCTCGGAAGACGCGTTGACTACAAAGCCGCCCGGACACATACAAAAAGAGTATACGCCCCGTCCGACCGGAGTCTGTGCGGTCAGTTTATAGGGTGCTGTCGGGAGATAACGCATATCCGCGTCCCCGTACTGCGCATGGTTGATCATGCTCTGCGGATGTTCCACACGGAATCCGACCGCAAATGCCTTTGCTTCCATGACAAGTTGTTTCTGCTCTAACAGCGCAAACGTATCTCGTGCGCTGTGCCCAATGGCAAAGATCACTGCGTCCGCCGGATAGCGTTCCACTCCGTTTACCGTAACAGAAACGATCTTTCCATCCGCCGTCTCAAAATCCGTCACTTCCGATTCAAAGTGGATCTCCCCGCCAAGACGGATGATCTCTTTTCTCAGATTGGCAACCACGCTGACCAGAACATCTGTCCCGATATGCGGCTTGCCGTCATAGAGGATCTCCGATGGCGCTCCGGCTTCCACAAAAAGTTCCAGCACCCTGCGGTTGCGTCCGAGAGGATCTTTTACCAGCGTATTTAATTTTCCATCGGAAAACGCACCTGCGCCGCCCTCGCCGAACTGTACGTTCGAACCCGGATCTAACACGCCGCTTTCCCAGAAACGCAGGACATCTTTGGTTCTTACCTCCACGCACTGCCCGCGCTCAAACACAAGCGGGGAATAGCCATGCCGTGCAAGTGCGTAAGCCGCAAAAAGTCCTGCCGGTCCAAGCCCGATCACGACCGGTCTTTTTGCAAGCGGTTCACTTCCTTTTTCCGGGAAACGATAGGGATGATCCACCGCGATCGTGGCAGACTGCCCTTTTGTATGCGCGATTACTTTCGTTTCATTCTGCTTCACCTTCACATCGACCGTATACACATAAGAAATCTCCTGTTTTTTCCGCGCGTCGATTGATTTTTTCACAATACGCATGGCTTCAATATCCGCCGGTGCGATCCGAAGCAGTTTCGCACATTTTTTTCTGATATCATCGTCCCGGTGCTGCAATGGCACCTTGACCTGCGAAAGTCTTATCATCTCTTTTTGCATTCCTTTCCGGCACGTTCTGCCGCCGCGCATCCAGCCACCGCTCCGCTCGACCATGCCCACTGTAAATTATAGCCGCCGCATTCTCCGTCAATATCGATCATTTCGCCCGCAAAAAAAAGCCCCGGCACCAGTCTGGATTCCATACTTTTATCGTTTAACTCTTTCGTAAGTATGCCGCCCGCTGTCACCTGTGCCGCGTCAAATTTATTGGTTCGCGCGATTTTTACTTCAAACTGCCGGATCTTTAGGTTTAACTCCGCTAACTGCGCATCCGTAACACGTTCTGCCGGCATATCCCATGCGATCTGACTGCGTTTTAAGAAAACACCGGAAAGCTTATCCGCAAAGAGGCCGACCAGAGCCTCTTTTGCGGACTTTCCGATCCCCGATTGATAAAACCGGTTCTTTAAGATTCTGGTAAGCGCTGTCTCATCCGCCGTCGGGAAGAAATCCAGATACGCGCATACCTCTTTGCCTGCGGCAAGCGCTTTTGCAGCAAAACGGCTCACCTGAAAGACCGGTATGCCGGATATGCCGTAATCGGTCAGCTGCACTTCCCCGGTGTCCTGATGCAGCAGCACGCCATCCGCAAAGAGCTTCACATTTGCCGCCGTGCGCACGCCGGCCATTTCTTTTTCAAACGGAGGCTTCGCAACAAGCTGAACCAGTGCGGGAACCGGCTCGGAAAGGTGATGACCGAATTTTTTCGCGTAGATAAAACCGCTTCCATCACTTCCGGTCTTTTTTGCCGCATAGCCACCGGTCGCAAGGATACAGTTTTTCCCGAAATAGCATCCGCTTTTGGTGTCAAAACAGAAGCTTCCATCCGTTTTTTCGATCGACCGTATGCCGACTCCGCAGTGTATGGTCACCCCGAGTCTTTGCAGCCGCATCTTCATCACTTCCAAAACCGAAGAGGCCTGTTCACTCGCCGGATAGAAATATCCGTTCTTTTCTTTTGGATAAATGCCAAGCTCCTCAAAAAAAGCAAGCGTCTGTTCTAATCCGAACTGCGCAAATGCCGACATGACAAAAGCAGGTTCGTCCCCACGATAATGAGAGACTTCCTGCATCCGATTGGTATAATTGCATTTTCCGTTTCCGGTTACCAGAATCTTTTTGCCGATCTGTTCCATGTGTTCTAAAAGCAGCACGCCGGCTCCGCGTTCTGCCGCAAAGATCGCTGCTGTCATTCCTGCGGCTCCTCCGCCCACGACAACAACGTCATAAATCTTTTTTGTATTCAAATCCTATCGTCCCATCCCCGCTGCCACAGCATATGTATTATATGTATGTTATAGACTAAAATTCATAAGAATCGCAGTCTCTGCAATCCCTATGAATTGTATCATAACCGGAATTAACAATCAATACCGGCTTCTGCCTGTCTTAACTGGAATAATTCTCGAGAAACCCGTATAATTCCTCCGCGTTTTCAAATTTTTTCCCGTGCCGGATCTCTTCTTTTATGTCATCATTCAGTTCCTTTACGGATATATCCGTATCCATATATTTGGTTTTTTGATCCGCACGGTACACGGAAAGATATCCATCCTCCGCCACGATCACATATTCATAACTTTTCTGGATCAGCGCGCTCTCTGCCACCGGTTCCGTGTCTGGTTTCTCTGCTCCCCGGCCCTGATCTGTTTCCGGTTCTGTGACACTTTCCGGCATCACCGTGATCTCCTCCGGAAATTCCCCTGTCACATAACGGTATCCGGCAAAATATCCTGTAATTCCAAAAACAGTTCCAAGAATAAAATACAGACGGATACGATTGACTTTTTTCATCATTACATCACCAGTCATAGTATCCGTCTGTTTTTTCTCAATTATTCACTTTTTTTTATAAAAGATGGAATTTTTTTGCATAGCGCACCAGCACATAGCCCTTCGGGAATTTCCGGATCTCTTCTTCGCTGAGCCCCTTCATTGCAAGAAGCGCTACCGCATATACCAGAACTGCGACTAAAATCGCAAACGCAGCTGCCACCGCGTTCATCTTTAACACGGCATATACGCCCTTGTAGCAGAGTCCCGCCGCAACGCCCATGATAAGCGCCGCAATCGCAGGGATCACAAAGGTCTTTTTGATCTCCTGATTGTAACCGCTGTACTTTTTGAGCGCATATCCATTTAACACGCACATCAAAAAGGCGAAAAACGCATTTGCGTAGACGACCGCGTAAATGTTTAACTTAAATCCATATAAAAGCGCCAGCAAAAAGATAATGTGCGCAACCAGTGCAACTGCCGCGTTCCGCACCGGAACTTTCATACGGTTGATGCCCTGTAACAGTCCGTTTGACAGCGTCGATAACGAGTAAAACAGGATTGCAACCGCACCCACGCGCAGCATATTTGCCGGAAGTTCTCTCGCGTCATGGAACAAAAGCTGAAGGATCGGGGAAGCAAGTACGCCGATTCCTACGGTACACGGAAACGCGATGACCATGATAAAACGGATCGATGAATTGATCTGTGATTTCACGCTCCGCATATCCCTACTTGCAAACGCACCGGTCAGACTCGGAATACAGGATGCTGCCATGGCGGACGCTATGGAGATTGGCACATTGATGAGCAGCTTATACTCACCGGTATAAATGCCCCACCAGGTATCCATCTGGTCTTCCGCGTATCCCTGCAGCAATACGATATTCTTAAATACACCCTGATCCAGGATCGAACTGATATTGTAGATCGTAGTGCTCAAAAGCACCGGAACGATCGTAAAAAGAAGCGCCCGGAAAATATGCGGATACGCTTCCGTTCTCGCTCCGCGTTCTCTGCGCATCTGCCGTTTAAACACCGCACGGTATACAAAAAACAAGAATACCAGAAACAGTAATGCCGAAAGCGCGCCGAGGTTCGTTCCGAGTGTTCCGCCTGCCGCGCCATATGCCGCACCATAGTTTTCTTTGTTGCCAAGGACTCCGCCGATCTTCGCACCGTAGGAATACAGATAATATGCCGCCCACACGCTGACGATCGCGTTTATGATCTGCTCAATGATCTGTGAAACCGCACTTGGCATCATGGTTCCAAGTCCCTGGAAGAATCCGCGCAAAACGCCGAGGATCGCGACAACAAGCAGGGTCGGTGCCAGAATTTTTACCGCGAAAATACTGAGCGGCGTTTTTAACAATGTCCCAGTGATATAAGACGCGCCAAAATAAATGATGACTGCCGCCACCGAACCGGATACAACCGCAAAAAGGAATGCCCCCTTAAAAACACGGTAGGCATTCTTCTTTTCTCCCTTCGCCACCCGTGCGGAAACCAGTTTGGAAACCGCGGTCGGGAGACTGTAGGATGATATTAAAAGCAGCATATTATAAATTTCAAAGGCACAGCTGTAATAGCTCATTCCGATATCGCCCAGAATCGACCGCAGCGGAATACGGTAAACCAGCCCGATCATGCGGCTGATGATAGATGCCACTGCAAGGATCGTACCCTGTACTAAAAAATTGGAATTGCTCTTTTTCTTGTTACTGCCCATAACTGATCAAACCTCAAATTCTATTTCTATTCTGCGGAACGGTTGTTGAATTCGTCCTCACTGCCGTAAAAATGTACTCTGTCCGCATCTTCGTTTAACACGACACATACCCAGGTCTTTCCCTGATTGACTTTGATCTCATTTCCATCCGCGTCAAAATATCTTGTCGGAGATGTAAGGGAATCCTTGCTCCATGTAATGTCAATGGCTTTTCCATTCGTTACATACTGTCCGGTTCCACCGGAGTAGCAGTCGATGTTTAAGTATTTATCGTCAAACTGTGTACCGCTTCCGGTATACATGGTATAATTTACGCCCTGTAAGATGATATTATTGTATGCAAGCTGATCTCCGGTCACTGCGTCTTTTTCTTTGCTTCCGAACGCATAACGATAGTATAAACCATCTGACGGATTATATACAAACCACGGTTTATCGATCCGGTATCCAGGCTCTACGACAACTGCGTCATATCCGTTATCCAGAGAAACCGTTTCGTCATCGTTCGCGAAGTTGTAATGCTCACCGAATCCGTCTGCCATTGTCGTGCTGTAACCCTTATACGCGATCGCAGCGTCAATACCGTCCGCGCTCACATAAGCATTATGCGGAGCGTTCATATCGCTGGTACGGTAAAACGCGAGATTTTCTACCTGTCCCTCAAGTGCGTCGAGGTCATCGATCTTTTCGAGGATGTCAAACGCGAAGATACATTCTCCAAAATGTGCATAGATCGCGTCGTATTCAGAAGCAAAATCAACATAATACGGTCTGCAGCTTCTTACATTTCCGATACGGTCCATTCCGGAATAATCCTGGAAAAGTGCCATATATCTGGTAATGGAACCTTCTACCGGACACTCATATACAATGTCTGCGTTTTCAATACCGTAATGAGGCCATGCTTCGCGGGTGTTTTCGATCATAAGTGCGAGCGGTCTCTTTGCTGCGGCATCTGCAGAGATCCATTCTCCGGTCAGATTATTCCGCGCCATTCCTTCCGGCGATACTGCTTCTGCTTCTGTCTCCGGTTCTGCGTCAGCTTCTGCGTTTGTTTCCGCCGCCACTGTCTCTGTGGTCTCCTGCGGCTTCGCCTCTGACTTGCCACACCCCGAAAGAACTGTACAGCCAAGCGCTGCCAAAAGAACTGCGTTTACATATTTTTTCATTCTGTACCTCCTGTTATCTTAAAATGTTTAGTTCCTTTAAGATCTGTTTTTGTTTATTTTCCATGAATGCCGCTTCCTCCGGTTCCATGTGGTCGTAACCGAATAAATGCAGCATACTATGTACGATTAAAAAAGCAAATTCCCTCATCTCCGAATGTCCGTAAGCCTCGGCCTGTTCTTTTACCTTGTCCACCGAAATGATGATATCTCCAAGCATCACTTCTCCGGTATCTGGATTAAAGTTATCATCGCAGTCTTCCACTGCGTCAAAATTTCCTGCCTCTTCATAGGAAAGCAGCGGAAATGACAAAACATCCGTCGGCCGGTCGATCTGCCGGTATTCCCGGTTGATCCTGTGGATCGCTTCATTGTCTACCAAAAGCAGATTTACTTCCGCCTCGAACGGAAAATTTTCATGATCTGTCGTAAATGTAATGACCCGCCTTGCCAGTTCCTCATAATCAAACGGAAAATCGACTTCCGTTTCTGTCTCTACTGTGATCGTCAAAACAGATTTTCTCCTTTCACAAAAAATTCCCGGATCTTCAAAAACTGATTCATGGTAAGTCCGGATGCGTCATAAATTCCGGTCGCGGAAGTCTCATTCATCGTCTGATAGATGACCACTTCATAATTCCATGTGCTTGAAACCGTATTCTTGTCCAGGATCTCAAATCTGGTCACCAACGCCTCTACCATATGTACCAGTGCGGATTCTTTGGTGCTTGGCAAAGCATCTTCCCCGTTATACTCCGCAAGGATATCTACCACCTCCCGCGGGAAACAGCTACTCTGCGCGATCAGCACGCCATTTTCCACATACGGGGGTTCTCCCTCGATCTTTCCAAGCCGGTAATAAAATCCCGCAGCCTTCGCGACTGCTGGATCAGCGCCAATGGATGGTGCGCAGCGTTCACACAGATTCGAAACTTTCTTTGCATGCTCGTAATCCGCTTTTGAATATTTGCGTATCTCCGCAAGCAGCGGATAATCCTCTTCCATGATCGCCGCAAGACTCCTGGTCTTTCCGTTTTGTGTATACTTTTTTATTTTACCAAATAACAGCAAAATAAGCAAATCCGTAATGAGTCCGCCTGCGGCGGCATAAAGGATCGTATTCCGGTCAAAGGTATAATCTGCCAGATAATGAAAGAGCGCCGCGGTCACAACCTCCATACACGGCAGGATCACCAGTATTCCGATCCGGTTCTTTTCCTGTTTTAAAAGCTCCGTAAACAGGCAGCCCGCCAGGGAAAGAAATACATACGCACACAACTCATAGAAATTCGCGTGTACCGTAATACACAAAAGAATGTTCAGACAGATACTCACGGCAAGTGCCGGGAGCTGTGCCGAAACCACTCCGAGAAAAACAGAAACCAGAACGACCGGTGCGGTATATTCCGGCAGAAAAGAAAAGCCGTAGGTCAGGATACAGAACACGATATAGACATTTCTTATCAGGGTATAATCCACCGCGCGGTTTCCCGCGATGCTTCCGTCCGCTCTTGCGTGTATCAGGCTGAGCACAAAAAGTAAAAAGAACAGGACACTTAAAAATATACCGGTAATGATCTGGTCTGCGGCAAATCCGAACGTCACAGGCAATGCCGCGGCCAGTCCTGCGGTTGCCGCAAGCATCAACATGATGTTTTTTACTCGTTTTTCAGAAAATTTTCGTTCTTCCATTTACCTTGTTCCCTGTGTTTTTCTTTTCGCGGCAGCAGTCTTTTTGTCATCGCCGGATTTCTTTTCGTATGCGTCATATGCCTGAACGATCTTTTGTACCAGCGGATGCCGTACCACGTCATTGCTGGTGAGTTTGCAGATCGCGATCTCGTCCACTTTGCGCAGGACACGCAGCGCGACATCAAGCCCGGACTTGGTTCCCGGCGCAAGGTCCTTTTGTGTGGCATCTCCGGTGATGACTACCTTCGAGCCGAAACCGATACGCGTCAGAAACATTTTCATCTGCGCGGGCGTTGTATTCTGCGCCTCATCGAGGATGATAAACGCGTTGTCTAACGTGCGTCCGCGCATATAGGCAAGCGGTGCCACTTCGATCAGACCTTTTTCCATGTTCCGCTGAAAGCTTTCCGCTCCCATGATCTGATAGAGCGCATCATACAGCGGACGCAGATACGGATCGATCTTGCTCTGGAGATCGCCCGGCAGGAATCCCAGCTTTTCACCCGCTTCGATCGCCGGTCTCGTCAGAATGATCCTTCCTACTTCTTCGTTCTTAAACGCGGTGATCGCCATCGCCATCGCAAGGTATGTTTTCCCGGTTCCCGCAGGCCCGATGCCAAATACGATCATCTTATCCCGGATCTCTTTTACATAGTTCTGCTGCCCCAGCGTCTTTGGTTTGACCGGTTTGCCGGCTATAGTGTGACAGATGATCTCCTTGTCGATCTCTAAAACGGCATCCTCCTCACTGGTCTCGCAAAGGGACAGGATATAGTCCACATTCTGTTCGGTAATCTCATTTCCCCGTCTGGAAAGCTCGATCAGTTTTGAGAAAACATTTGCGGCGCTCTTGATGTTTGCGTCCTCTCCAAGAAATTTCATGGTTCCATCCCGGATCACGATCGTTACATTTAACGCCCGCTCAATTTTTTTGATATAAGAATCAAACTGTCCAAACACATTTGCCATATGTTCTACTGGTACATTAAGTGTCATTTCTGTCAGACTCATTGTGTGTTAATCCCTTCGTCTGCCGGTATTTCAGGCGCAGGTACCGCAAGCACCTCGGTCGGCGCGTACGTTCCGATCTTTTCTTTCACGGTTATATTCCCGCTTGCCCGGCAATTTTTTTCATCTATTTCTATCATAACATTTTTTTGTATGATTTGAACATCTTTTTCTCTTAATTTTTCCAAATATGTCAAAAGATGTGACGCCGCAAGTTCTTTTGCTTCCGATTCTTTATAAATCCCATCTTCCGGCACATATTCCCGATATTCATTTGTCTCAAAATAAAACGGCAGATAAAAATCGGAACAGATATGTATCTGGTATTCCGAGGTATATTTTTCCGCATGTTCATATCCGTGTGACAAGGAAGGAATGAAAAGATAATAGCCGAACGCGCTGATGGCGTACTGCTTTTTGACATCTCCGGTCGGAACTTTCTTTTCGTACGCCAGCGGGAAGCTGTCCTCATACGGATAGGTTGTGACGCCTGTGATGTCCGCATCCGAAACGCAGTACTGATAGTTTGTCACCTCGCCGCCGTCTCCTAAGATCTCAAGCCTGCCGAGGATTAGGACATCTCCCTTTTTGACCTGCGTTCCCGCCGTGATCTGCGGCGCGCCCTGTCTCGTGATCACCGTATCGATCACCGCGTCTTTCTCTGCGATGATATCATACGCTTTTCCGTCGTTCGGGCGTTCTCTCTCTTTATTCTTTATATTTTCCTGCAGATCGATGGTCATTTTGGTTCCGCTTATTTTTACCGAAGTCCAGATCACGTCATCAAATGCCATACGAAAGCTTTCCTCAAGCTTTTCCGCATCGATTTTCTTTTTGGGCGTACCAAAAGAAAGATCCTGCTCTTTTAAATAGGCAAGAACGGTTTCATCCGTGATATAGGAATTTCCGTTGATCTCGATATTCCAGATAAACTGTGACAAAAGAATGAGGATCAAAAAGAAAAGCAGTATCCCGCCAAAAAACAGTTTCCGCCTGCGGTAACGGTGCAGCCAGAACGGAAAACCAAAACGTTTTTTTACCACCAGTTTTGTCCGTGTCTTTTTCGCGATCGGCCGCAGTGTCCGGAATGCCTGCACACTGATATAAAACTCGTAGTCGTCTCCGTCCCGTTCCAGATTCCATATGACAATGTCGCGGTTTCCGCACAGGTTCAAAAAGCGCTCCGGCGCGTATCCGCTCAATCTTACACAGACAAAACCACGAAAGAACTTGATGATCGATAATAACAAAATAGCCCCCTATGGTTCATACGTTATTTGTTCTAAAAATCCTGTTATTTTCATCTCATCATTCGTGTAATAGACAATCTTTAAATTTTTTCCGCTGAGAAACAGTCTGCAGGTCTTGGTCTGAAGCCGTATGGATTCCCTCGTGTATTCCAGAATCCCTTTGTAATTTTCCACGATGATCTCTTCCTGTCCGGTCACCGTTAAGATGACCGAGCCAAAGAAAAGATCCCGTGGCAGTTCAAGCGTCTCCACAAGCTGTCTTCCCACCGGATGCCGTTTTAATTTTCCCATATCATACTATATGACAGATACGCACATCCTATTCGGTAATAATTTTCCGGATCATCTGACGCTTCTCCGGCGCAATCTCTCCATAGCGGTAAGCATCCTCTACCAGTTTTTTTGCATCGGCTCCCCGCGTTTTGTCATTCGCGTAAATTTCCGCGATCACATCTCCGCGCGAAACCGGGGCTCCGATCTTTTTCTTTAAACAAATACCAACCGAAAGATCGATCGCGCTTTCTTTAGTCTCTCTTCCGCCGCCTAAGGTCATGCAGGCAACGCCGATCTGTTCTGCCAGGATATCCGTGACAAATCCGTCTGCGGCAGCTTTTGCCTCTATTTTCTCTGAGGCGACCGGAAGCCTTCCCGGTATCATGACATCCTCCGGATCACCACCCTGCGCTTTGACAAATTCGGCAAATTTATGCAGCGCGCTTCTGGATGTGATCGTTTGCTTTAAGAGTTTCACCGCATGGGCGCGATCCTCTGTGACACCCGCAAATAAAAGCATCTGCGCGCCAAGCGCGTAGGTCACCTCCATAAGGTCATCCGGTCCTTCTCCGCGAAGCGCCTGCAATGCCTCGATCACTTCCAGGGAATTTCCAACGGCATTTCCGAGCGGCTGTTCCATGTCCGTGATGATCGCAGCCGTCTTTTTTCCTGCCATATTTCCGATCTTTACCATCGTCTCCGCCAGCGCGGCTGCATCCGCTTCCTGTTTCATGAATGCCCCGTTTCCGGTCTTTACGTCAAGCACGATCGCATCGCTGCCGGATGCCAGCTTTTTGCTCATGATACTGCTTGCGATCAAAGATCTCTGTGCCACGGTCGCGGTCACATCACGGAGCGCGTAAAGCTTTTTATCCGCCGGCGCCAGATTTGCTGTCTGACCGGCAATGGCGATCCCGATGCGGTTGACATTTTCCATGAATTTTTCTTCCGGGAGCGCGGTGCAAAAACCCGGGAAACATTCCAGCTTATCGATCGTCCCTCCGGTATGTCCGAGCCCGCGGCCGGACATTTTTGCTACCGGAACACCGAGCGCCGCCACCATCGGCGTCAGGACAAGCGATGTCTTATCCCCGACCCCTCCGGTGCTGTGTTTGTCCACTTTTACTCCCTTTATCCCGCTAAGATCCAGCGTGTCGCCGCTGTCTTTCATGGCAAGGGTAAGCTCTAAGGTTTCTGTTTCATCCATTCCGGAAAAACAGATCGCCATAAGCATGGCAGACATCTGATAATCCGGGATATTCCCGCAGGTAAATCCCTGCACCATAAAGCGGATCTCCTCCGCCGAAAGCGCTCCGCCGTTTTTCTTCTTATCGATCAGATCATACATCCGCATATGCTAGTCCTCATAATCCAGACATGCGCGTTCCGTCACATACGGTCTCACATAAGTGTCCGCCACCTTCACATGCTCCGGGTGCTTTGCGTAGACTGCGATATCTCCCGCCTTTTCAAACGTCGTCACAAGCGCCATATCATGCGTGCTGGACGGGATCGGTTCCTCAACAAATTCCGCTGTCAGAAGTCCCGGAACTTTTCCGACCAGACTCTTTAAGTTCTTCGCCATGTCCTGCTTTAACTGCGCCTTCTGTTCCTCTTTGATCTCTTCTTTAAATTTCCACATAACAATATGATGTACCATATTTAAAAATCCTCCTGTTTCTTTTTCTTTCCTGTATACAGGCATGGTTTTATTATAGCACATTTATTTATTCAAAAAAGCAGTTATTTATGATACGGTTCGTGATTTAAAATGCGATAGCTGCGGTAGATCTGTTCCAGTAAAATGATCCGCATCAGCTGGTGCGGAAATGTCATTTTGGAAAAACTGAGTTTATAGTCCGCCAGACGCTGTACCTCTCTGCAAAGTCCGAGCGACCCGCCGATCACAAATACGATATGGCTCTTTCCGGAAACCCCGAGTTTTTCGATTTTTTCCGAAAGTTCCACGGAATCCAGCATTTTTCCGTCAATCGCCAGAATGATCCGGTACGCGTCTGTTTCCGTTAAATATTTCACGATCCGTTCATCCTCTTTTTGCCGGATCTGTTCTTCCTGCACCTCACTGGCATGATCCGGTGTCTTTTCATCCGCGCTCTCAATGATCTCTATTTTGCAGTAGCGGCTCAGTCTTTTTTTATATTCCTCGATCGCCTCTACATAAAACTTTTCCTTTATTTTTCCGACAACAAGCAGTGTGATCTTCATAATCCCTCCAGAATGTAAATCATCCATGCGCATCTGCGCACGTCTGTTTTAGTATATCATGCCCGCCCCTTCTTGTCATCCGCCGCGAAATCCCGTATAATGATGTACAAAACAAAAATAAGTGAGGTAACGATTTATGTGGTGTCCCAAATGTAAAACAGAATATATTGACGGCATAACCAAATGCGCGGACTGCGGCGTTGATCTTGTGGAAGAACTTCCAGCCACATCCTACGACGACCTTTCCGGTGAAACCAGAGAAAAACTCTCGCACATCAAAGCCGTAGAGGAAAGCAAAAGCACGTTAAACCCAAAAGAAGGCAGTACACGGTATATCGACAAGCGAAGCCAGTATGAAGAGATGAAATCTTCTGCCTACACCTTTCTTTTTGTCGGGGTACTCGGCATTCTTGCCATGATACTGATCGCGCTCGACATCATTCCATTACATATGGCTGCCTATATGCGTGTGATCATGGCGATCGTAATGGGTGGTCTTTTTCTCTTCTTTTTATTTATCGGTGTGCAGTCCTTCCGGAAAATGAAGGGGCTTTCCAGCGAGGCAGACAGCGAGGAAACGCTGACGAACGAAATTCTCACCTCCTTTCTCAACGGCCATACGGCGGCTTCCATCGACGCTTCCATTTCCGACGCCGGAACAATGGAAAATGAGCAGCTGTATTTTTACCGCTACGAACAGATCAAGCGTATCCTGTCCGAAGATCATCCCGGTCTTGCCGAGGATTATACGGAGGATCTGATTGAAAAAATCTATACCAGTTTATTTCCTGACATGATATAATGAATATAAGCAATGCGCAGTGCATCTGTGATCTTCCAGACTGCACTGCCTGTTTGACTACAAACCATATGAGGTGATTAGAGTGAAATTATTAGAAGAAAAAATTCTCGCTGAGGGAAAAGCCGTAAACGAAAATATTTTAAAGGTAGACAGTTTTATCAACCATCAGGTAGATCCCATGCTGATGGAACAGCTTGGCGCAGAACTTGCATCCCATTTTAAAGACAGTGGTGTTACCAAGGTGGTAACAATCGAAAGCTCCGGAATTGCGCCGGCACTTATGACTGCCAAGGCACTGGGCGTTCCGATGATCATTTTAAAGAAGGAGCCATCCAAAGTTTTAAACGAAAACCTGTTTCAGACCGTCGTAACTTCCTACACCAAAGGTACCAGCTACGAACTGACGTTATCCCAGGATTTTATCAGTGAAGCTGACCATGTCCTGATCATTGATGATTTCCTTGCAAACGGCGAAGCCGCTACCGGTGCGATCCGCCTGCTCCACAAGGCAAATGCGACCATCGCAGGTCTCGGTGTCCTGATCGAAAAATCCTTCCAGCCCGGCCGTCAGAAACTGGAAGCCCAGGGAATCGACGTTTACGCGCTCGCGCGCATTGCCAGACTTGAGAAGGATCTCATCGAGTTCTATTGATTTACGTTATAGATATAATTTTGTCTTACCGGACTGCTGATCTTTCCGTTCGGACTGACTGTGAACACTTCAAGGACATTGTTTCCAGGCGCCATCGGAATCGGTTCGATATACATGGTACATCGTGAAGTCACTTCACTCCGTCCCCAGGAAGAATCGTCTTCCGCGTTATTCCAGATATAATATGCATTACATCCGGCAGGAACCTGGATCGTGATCATCTGGCCTTCCCCTTCATAGGTACCGCCTTCCGGCAGCAGTGTCGGACGGTCCGGTGCCGTGTAGGTGATCGTATACTCTGCGGTCACCACGTCACTGGAAAATCCCTTCTCATTTTCGCATACCGCCTGTATCTCATAATCCCCTTCTTCTTTTAAAACGATCGGTTCACTGTAGAGTTTTCCGTACTTTTCCGGAGATGTTCCATCCATGGTATAATAGATCTTTGCCTGATCCTCTGCCGTGATCGAGACTTTTATGCTCTCTTCGTAATTCCCGGACTTTTTCCCGAACTTCGGTTCCGACACCAGATAATCTGAAAACAGCGAGCGGACACTGTCGCTGTCCGCGGTCTGATACAGTGCCATGATCGCATCATAATCCGAATCCTCTTCATACAATCCGATCAGCTCCTTGTACGCCTTCTTATTCGAGTCATCTGTCGCTATGATCCCCTCTAATACGGTGATTGCCTTGCTCTTCTGATCCATGGAAAGATAGATATCCGCGATCTCGAATTTTACATCTAAATTATCCGGCTCCATTTCCTCTGCCCTGATAAAATAGTCTAACGCCTGCGCATGATCTCCGGTCGCTTCCGCCGCAAGTCCCTGATTATACTGATAAGTAAACGAATGTTTGTTATTATATGACATAAGCGCAAACATGACGATCAGTGCAACTGCTGCTCCCGTAGATGAAATTCCAACGATCAGTGCCAGTTGGCTTTTCTTCTTCTGCTGTTTTCCATTGTGTTCATTATGTTCCCAGTGTGCCACATGTTCCGCGCGTACCGGTTTTGGCTGTCGTTTCACGCGCTCACGCTCTGCGGACGCATCCTCCGGTTTTGCTTTTTTTCGGCTTTCCTGATCCAGGATATCCGCCAGTAATTCTTCTTCCAGTACATTATAATCCGGAACGATCTGTACTTCATGGCCACATACCGAACAATACAGACAGCCTTCTTTGATTTCAGCTCCACATTTTGCACATTTCATATTCAGGCATCCTTCTTTTTATATCGTATGACGCATAGTTTCTACACAGTTGTTCATAAGCATTGCGATCGTCATCGGGCCGACGCCTCCCGGAACCGGCGTGATCGCAGACGCAAGCGGTTCTACCTCATCAAATTTCACGTCTCCGGAAAGTTTGTTGTTTTCATCCCGGTGGATTCCGACATCAATGACTACCGCGCCCTCTTTTACATAATCTGCGGTAATAAACTGATTTTTTCCGATCGCGACAATTAAGATATCCGCCTGTTTGCAGATCTCTTTTAAGTTTGCGGTATGGGAATGGGTAACGGTGACCGTTGCGTTTTCCCGTAACATCAGAAGCGCCATCGGCTTTCCTACGATATTACTTCTGCCAACTACCACACAGTGCTTTCCATCGATCTCAATATCGTTTCTTTTAAGCAGCTCGATGATCCCTGCCGGTGTGCAGGAAACAAATCCTTTTTGTCCGATCACAAGCGCCCCCACATTCTGCGGATGGAAACCATCGACGTCCTTTGCCGGGTCAATGGCACGGATCACTTTGTCTTCATCCATATGTTTCGGCAGTGGAAGCTGTACTAAAATACCGCTCACTTCCTTTTTCGCATTGAGTTCCGCGATCAGATCTAACAGCTCTGCCTCTGTTGTCTCCTCCGGAAGCTCATAGTTTAAAGATCCTATTCCAATATATTCGCAGGCGCGTTTTTTATTCCGCACATAAACGCTGGACGCAGGATCATTCCCCACCTGGATCACTGCAAGCGCCGCTTCTTTTCCTTTCTCTTTCCATTCCGCGACCTCGCGCTTCAACTCGTCTTTGATCTCTGCCGAGATCCTCTTTCCATCAATTAACTTTGCCATTCCTTTTCCTCCCTTATAAACATTCCTCTATGTAATTCGCCAGTTCTTCTTCCGTCATCAGCACTTTACGCGGTTTGGTTCCCTCCTCAGGTCCCACAATTCCCGCTTCTTCCAGCTGATCCATAATGCGTGCCGCACGGTTAAAGCCGACTTTAAAATAACGCTGTAACATTCCGATTGATCCCTTTTCCTTATCTACCAGAAGTTTTGCAGCATCCACAAAATAACTGTCTCTGTCATCCGATGGCATACCGGAATCAATGGTGCCGGTCGGATTCTCACTTGCGGAATTCATCTTTTCTTCAATGCTGGTGTCATACGCACCACCCGCCCCATTATTTTCCGTCAAAAACGAAACAACATCGGAAACCTCACGATCCGACACAAACGCGCCCTGCGCACGGATCGGCTTTGGATACCCCTGCGGATAAAACAGCATATCGCCTTTTCCAAGCAGTTTTTCCGCCCCGTTCATATCCAAGATCGTTCTGGAATCCACCCCGGAAGTCACCGAGAACGCAATACGCGAAGGCATGTTCGCCTTGATCAGACCGGTAATGACATTGACCGACGGACGCTGTGTTGCAATGACCAGATGGATACCAGCCGCACGCGCAAGCTGTGCCAGACGGCAGATCGCGTCCTCCACATCACCCGGCGCAACCATCATAAGATCCGCAAGCTCGTCCACGATGATCACGATCTGCGGCATCTTCTGCGGCTTGGTCTCATCCTCGATATCGGAAATTCCTTCCACCTTCTGATTGTAGCCTTTGATGTCACGCACATTGTACTGCGCAAATTTCTGATAACGCTCGGTCATTTCCGTAACCGCCCAGTGTAACGCCCCGGCAGCTTTTTTCGGATCTGTGACGACCGGGATCAGCAGGTGCGGAATGCCATTGTAGACACTCAGCTCTACCACCTTTGGATCGATCATGATCAGTTTGACATCATCCGGGTGCGCTTTGTACAAAATACTCATAATGATCGTGTTGATACAAACCGATTTACCGGAACCGGTCGCACCGGCGATCAGAAGATGCGGCATCTTCGCAATATCCGTGACGATGACTTTTCCACCGATGTCCTTACCCGCCGCAAACGCGATCGCTGATTTATTCTCTATAAATTCCTGAGATTCGATCAGCTCCCGGAACATAACCGGAACGCTCTTTTTGTTCGGAACCTCGATACCGATCGCCGCTTTTCCAGGGATCGGCGCCTCGATACGGATATCCGCCGCCGCCAGGTTTAACTTGATGTCATCGGAAAGGTTTACGATCTTACTTACCTTCACGCCCATCTCCGGCTGAAGTTCATATCTGGTAACGGTTGGCCCACAGCTTACATTTGTGATTGTTACATTGACGCCGAAATTTTTAAGCGTCTGCTGTAACTTCATCGCTGTTTCCTGCAAATATGCTTTGGAATCTCCCGAAGCATTCTTGTCGCCGTATTTTAACAGTGATACCGGTGGAAATACATACTTTTTCTCGACCGGTTTCGCCTGAATCTCCTGCTCGATCTTTTCTATATTCTCGTTGATCTCTTCCGCGGACTGTTTCGGATTTTTGTGCTCAACGGATGCAGCTGGTTCTTCCGCATAAACAGGCTCCGGCTCCGCTTTTATCTGTTCCGGCACAAAAGGCTCCTGCGGCATCTCTTCCTCCGGAAATGCATCGGCAAATTCCGGGCGGATCTCCTGCATAAAATCACTGTCAGGAACCGGATCTTCCAATCTTTCCTCTGCCGGTTCTTCATATGAGATCGTCATATGCGAAAAGACATCTTCTGCCGGCGCTACAGCATCCGCTTCCGCTCTCCGGATCAGTTCCTGCATCTGATCGCTTTCCGCTTTCTGTGCCGATACCAGTGGGATACGCTCCTCTTCTTTTACCTCCGGGAAATCCGGATAATCATCCATGCGGATCTCATTTACTTCATCGGAGACAGCTGCCGCCTTTTTCGGAAGCACTCTGGTATCCACGGCAACACCGACCGCCTTTTTATCCATACGGCGTGCCTTTTCCTCTCTCCGTTCTTTTTGTTCTTCCCGTCTCCGCTCATGCAGTTCGCGGCGTCTTGCCGCATCTTCTCTCGCACTGTCATATATAACCTGTCCGCTTTTTTTCATCGGAGACAGCAGCGATTTTTCCGTGAGCAGGACAAAACTTATGATCAAAACCGCGATGTCTGCCACATATGTACCGATGAGTCCGATGTTCGGGCAGAGCAATGCCTCTAACAGACCTCCGATAAATCCGCCGCCGGACTTATTGGCTCTCGCGTAAACAAACGCTGCCTTTGCTGAATATACATCCTCCCTGTCCAGAACCAGCTGGAAAAAAAGGCACAAAAAGACAGCAAGCATAATGCCCGAAAAGAACTTAATGCCTGCAATCTGGTTTTTCTTATTTGAAATAAGAAACGCTGTCCCCACAAACAGCAGAATAGGGACAATATAGGACAACAGCCCGAACACTCCGAAAAAGAAGTCACTGACCATGCCGCCTACCACGCCGCCAAAGCCGAGGTTGCTCACGAACAAAATGATTGCGACCGCGAGTGCGATCCATAAAATGACTTCATTTCGAAACGCTTCCTGCTGTTTCTTTTTACTCCTGTTATTCCTGCGTCCGGGACTCTTCCGCTTTGTTGATCTTTTTCCGGTTCCCGATGCCATATCTTATCTGCCTCCAATTATTTTCGTGATTATTTTTTATGCCATATAGAAATAGGTTCCAACCGAGATCGCCCCGATGATGAAACAGTAGATCGCAAATGCGGTAAATTTCTTTTCACGAACGACAAGAAGCATCATCTTAATACAGATAAAACCTACGACACCCGCTACCACCATGCCTACCAGATAATTCACCATCTCCGCAGATGTGATGAGCGACAGGTCAATGTCCTTTAATTCAAAGACCAGGGAGCCTAAAATGGCCGGTATGGATAAAATAAAGGAAAATTTCACTGCAAATTTGCGGTTAAAACCGCTGACAAGACACGCCGTGATCGTAGTTCCGGAACGGGAAAGTCCCGGCAGTGTCGCAATTCCCTGACAGATCCCGACAATAAACGCGTTGGAATAAGTCACCGTCTTCGGGGTCTTGCTGCCTCCTTTGGTATGATCCGCAATCAAAAGCAGAATACCTGTGATGATCAGACAGATTCCCGGTACGATCAACAGTTCCGATGCCATTTCAACGAAATCCGAATTCACGATCCCGATGATTCCGGTCGGTATCGTAGCCACAATGATGAGAAGATCCATTTTCCGATAACCATTCGACACCAGTCGGATATACGCATCCTTTTCCTTTCCGAAATGGTTCTTAAAAAAGATCCCCACATTGCAAAAGAAATCCCGCAGCATCAAAAAGAATTCTGCGATCATCCGCCACAGATCCTTAAAATATACAATGAATACCGCAACCAGTGTACCGATATGCAGCAGCACGTCAAACAACATTCCCGGTTCTTCTATATGAAATAACGCCTTAAAGATCGCAAGATGACCGGAACTGCTGACCGGAAGGAACTCCGTCACTCCCTGAATGATTCCCATTAAAATCGATTCCAATAACGACATATTGAAAGCCTCCTCTTATCCGTATTTCCATTATTTTTATCTATTGAATTTCCGCATATTTTTTTCCATACTAATCTATATTAGCATATTTCCAAAAATTTGTCATCAGCTCCTTTTCTTAAAACTTTCTTTATCTTCCACCAGTTCATGCAGCTTGAAAAACGCCTCTTTGATGCCGCCGACCGCATTGATCAACCCCTCTTCCACCGCGCGTTCCCCGATCAGTATCGTGCCGAGATCCTTGGTGAGCATACCGGTGTTCATCATCATTTCTTCAAGCCTTTCCTCTTTCGCCCGGCTGTGTGACGCGATAAAATGCAGAATGCGGTCCTGCATCTGTTTAAAATAATCGTAGGTCGGCTGCGCTCCGATCACCGTCCCGCTCATCCGCACCGGATGAATGACCATTGTTCCGGACGGAACGATAAAGGAATAGTCGGTTGAAACCGCAAGCGGCACTCCGATCGAATGACTGCCGCCAAGCACCAGCGACACGGTCGGTTTGCTGAGCGAAGCGATCATCTCCGCGATCGCGAGACCGGATTCCACATCTCCGCCGACGGTATTTAAAATGATGAGTACGCCCTCGATCCGCCTGGAATCCTCGATTTCCGCAAGTTTTGGCAGCACATGCTCATACTTGGTCGTTTTCGCGTTCGAGGAAAGGCACTCATGTCCCTCAATCTCTCCGATGATCGAGAGCAGGTATAAAATATGGTCTTCCGGGTTATTCGTAAGCTCCAGCTGACCGCTTTCCTTTATCTTTTCCTCTTTTGCCGCCTCCTCCTTAAGTCTTTCTTCCGGTGTGGTTTTCGTCTTTTCTGTTTTGGTTGTTCTGTGACAGCTCTGATCGTCCATGAAAATTTCCTCCTGCTATTTTAATTTTTCCCGCTTCCGATCCGCAGCCGTCAAATGGATATCCACGCAGACGCGGTTCCATTTTCCCACAGACATGATAAATAAAAAAAGACCAGAAGCATGATACTTCTAGTCTTTTCCATTTTTTCTAAAATTATACGACAGACTAACGGTTGATCAGATAATCGTAGATCTCTTCGTAGCGTCCTCTCGAGCGGTTCCAGGAATAGTCATTTGCCATTCCGCGGTCCACCATCTGGTTCCATTGTTTTTTCTTATCAAAATAGATATGTTTGGAATAATTGATGATGTTAAGCATTTCCTCGCCGTTGTAATTGCGGAAGGAAAATCCGTCTCCACTGTTTTCATACTCATTGTATGCCTTTACCGTATCCCGCAGACCGCCGGTCTCGCGGACGATCGGAACGGTTCCATAGCGGAACGAGATCAGCTGTGTCAGTCCGCACGGCTCAAAACGCGAAGGCATGAGGAACGCGTCTGCCGCCGCATACAGCTTATGCGCAAGGTCATCGGAATAACAGATATTCGCGGAAATGCGGTCTCCATATTTCCATGCGTAGGAACGAAACATGTTTTCATACTGCGGATCTCCGGTTCCGATCACTACGAACTGTGTAAATTCGTCCGTAACCCGATCCATGACATAACGGATCAGATCTAATCCCTTCTGATCGGTCAGTCTTGAGATCAGTCCGATCATATATTTCTTCTTGTCCACGGTAAGTCCGAGTTCCTGCTGCAGTTTCGTCTTATTCTGCCATTTCTTCTTCCGGAAATCCGATGCATCATAGTTGACATAGAGCTTTCCGTCCGTGCGCGGATTGTAAACGTCATAATCGATTCCGTTTACAATTCCCTGCATATCCAGTCTGCGCGCGTAAAGAAGACCGTTTAATCCCTCTCCGTACTCCGGAGACTGAATCTCTATCGCATAGGAATCACTCACTGTGGTGATATAATCCGCGTAAACCAGACCGCCTTTTAACATATTTCCGTTCTTTTTGTATTCCAGTTTGTCCGGTGTGAAAAGATCTTTCGGGAAACCGGTGCAGCCTTCTAATGTCTCAATATCCCACACGCCCTGGAATTTCAGGTTGTGAATGGTAAGGATCGACTTCATGCTCCAGAAAAACGGATCACCCATAAACTCGTTTTTCAGGAAAACCGGGATCAGTCCGGTCTGCCAGTCATGGCAGTGTACGATATCCGGCTGAAAGCCGATCAGCGGAAGCATGGAAAGCACTGCTTTGTCAAAGAAGCAGAATTTCTCGATATCGTAACGGATATCTCCGTAAGGAACCTGGCAGTTAAAATATTCTTCGTTATCGATGAAATAATAAGTGATCCCATCCAGCTCATATTCCAGCACTCCGACATATTTGTCCCGGATATAGGATCCACAGCTCATATAAAAATGTGTCACATACGAAAACTGGCTACGGAAGTCCCATGGGATACAGGTATAATTCGGGATTACCACCCGGATATCCCATTCCTTTTTGTCAAATGTTTTCGGCAGTGCTCCGCAGACATCTGCCAGTCCCCCTGTTTTGATAAATGGCACACACTCTGATGCGGCAAATAATATTTTTTTCATAGAACGCTTCCCCCTTTATCTTGTTATACCGTTTCCATTGCTTGGCTTAAATCCGCAATGATATCATCCGCGTTTTCGATTCCGACGGAAAGACGGATCAGATCCGGTTCGATTCCCGCTTCTTTTAACTGTTCGTCTGTCATCTGACGGTGAGTATGGCTCGCCGGATTTAACACGCAGGTTCTCGCGTCCGCCACATGCGTCACGATCGCAACCAGTTTCAAATGATCCATAAAACGAACCGCTACTTCTCTGCCGCCCTTTAAACCAAAAGAAATAACTCCGCAGGTTCCGTTCGGCATATATTTCTGCGCAAGCGCATGGTATTTGTTATCTTCTAACCCTGCATAATTTACCCACGCAACTTTCTCATGCGCGTTTAAAAACTCCGCAACTCTTGTCGCGTTCTCGCAGTGTCTCGGCACACGCAGATGCAGTGTCTCCAGACCCACATTTAAGAGGAACGCATTCATCGGAGACGGGATTGATCCGAGGTCACGCATCAGCTGGGCGGTTGCCTTTGTTATGTACGCTTTCTTTCCGAATTTTTCCGCATAAACGATGCCGTGATAGGATTCATCCGGCGTCGTAAGTCCCGGGAATTTGTCTTTGTGCGCCATCCAGTCAAAATTTCCGCTGTCAACGATACAGCCGCCCACAGTCATTGCATGTCCGTCCATATACTTTGTCGTGGAATGTGTTACGATATCCGCGCCCCAGGTAAACGGGCGGCAGTTGATCGGAGTTGCGAACGTATTGTCAACGATCAGCGGAACGCCATGCTCATGCGCGAGCCGCGCGAATTTTTCGATATCAAGTACAACCAGTGACGGATTCGAGATCGTTTCCGCAAATACGGCTTTGGTGTTCGGCCGAAATGCCTCACACAGCGTCTCATACGGATCATCTGGATTGACAAAGGTACATTCAATCCCCTGTTTTTTTAACGTCGTGCCATACAGATTGAACGTGCCTCCGTAAACAGAATTGGAGACAACGATATGATCTCCCGCCTCACAGATATTAAAGATCGCGTAATAATTGGCTGCCTGTCCGGAAGATGTCAGCATTGCGGCAACGCCGCCCTCAAGTTCCGCGATCTTTTCAGCGACCGCATCGTTGGTCGGATTCTGCAGTCTTGTGTAAAAATATCCTTCCTCTTCCAGATCAAACAGTCTGCCCATCTGATCACTGGTATCATATTTAAACGTTGTACTCTGATAGATTGGAAGGATCCGCGGCTCCCCCTTCTTTGGCTTCCAGCCTGACTGGATACATTTTGTCTCAATACTGTAATTGTCTCCCATTTTCTTCTCCTTTGGTCACATGAAATATTTTTCCTGCAGATCATATACCATATTCGTATACAGATCCATACATTCCTTCTTTTTTCCATGCTCAATATATGCAATACATGGTTTTAAGTATGTCTGCCAGATATCCTGATAGATCACCGCGCAGTCTTCTCTCCGGTTGATCCTTTTCACGATCGTCGGCGCGATATCATAATAGCGGCGGATCAGTTCTTTTCCATTTTTCTGTCTGCTCAGATAATCATCCCGGTAATTCCGCAGCAGGTTTAACTCATAGCACTCGTCCGTCTTGCCAAGGCTCTTACAGACTGCCGTTGTAATATAACAGTAGCGCTGCCGGAATCCGCCATTGATCTCCTCAAAGGTCGCAGGCTTTAAATCGGTCTGCGGGAACTGCTCTTTCCACGCCAGGATCATATGATCCACAAACTGCGTTCCACTCTGCGGCATCAGATCAAGTGCCGCCGGGAAATAATAGGTTACGAGCACCATATTGTAATCCATCAGACGGTTTTGGCGAAACCGTTCTTTGGCAAGCGCGCGCAGCTCCTCCGCCACTTTCCCTGCGATCATTTCCGCCATCTGTGAAAGCTTTTGCGTTCCGCCGTCTTCGCCGGATAATACGCTTTGCTCCAGATCTTTAAAACAGACTCCGTGTTCTTTTTCAAACTGACGGAACTGTGCCTCGTAAGTGTTCTTTTTAAAATTTTTTATCGGATCTTCCACGGCATGCAGTGCATCCATAAAGCCGGTAATTGTTTCATCCATGTATGAAAAGCCTCCAGAAGATAAACAACTGTCTGTTCTATCTCCCTAAAATCAAGAAAGCACCCGTATCAGGAATCTATCCCGATACCGGGTGCGGGTACTTTTTATTCATCCCAGTTATGATATACTTCCTGAACATCATCATCTTCATCCAGAAGATCAAGGATTCTCTGGATATTGGTAAGATCTTTTTCATCGGAAAGTTCCACATAGGTCTGTGGCAGCATCGTAACCTCTGCATTTGCCATTGGAATATTCTCTTTTTCCAGTGTCTCGCGTACCTGGCTGAATGCATCCGGCGCAGTGAGGATCTCGTAATCCTCGTCCTCTTCGTTAAAATCATCTGCTCCGGCATCCAGTGCGAGCATCATAAGATCATCCGCGTCCATATCGCATTCTTCTTTGGCGATGATGATCTGCCCTTTCTCATCGAACATATAGGAAACGCAGCCCTGTGTACCAATGCTTCCCTGACCCTTGGTAAATGCGTTTCTTACATTCGCTGCTGTACGGTTTTTATTGTCCGTCAGTGCTTTTACGATAATTGCCGTACCGCTCGGTCCATAACCTTCGTATGTAACTGTCTCGTAGTTTACGGCATCCGCACTTCCCGCTGCCTTTTTGATTCCTCTGTCAATGGTATCATTCGGCATATTGTTTGCTTTTGCCTTTGCGATGACATCACGCAGTTTGCTGTTATTCGCCGGATCCGATCCGCCTTCTTTTACCGCGATCGCGATCTCCCTTCCAATTATGGTAAAGATTTTTCCTTTTGCCGCATCATTTTTCTCTTTCTTATGTTTGATATTGGCAAACTTGGAATGTCCTGACATATATAATTCCTCTTTTCTAATAATTTATTCCTGTATTATACTATTCTATCATCTTTTCGTTCTGCTGACAAGAAGTATCCGTATCCGCCTCTGCATCCGGCAGGCGGCGCACTTTTACAGATTTTATCATCTTATCTTCCACCTGTTTTACCTCAAACTCATATCCGCCGTATTTCACGCCAAATACCTCATCATCCCCGGGGATCTTGTCGATCAGTGAAATGAGAAATCCGTTTAAGGTATCGTAATCATCGGTATCCAGTTCCAGACCCAGTGTTTCCGCCACATCTTCAAGCGGCGCCATGCCGTTCATAAGATAAGTGCCATCCGCCTGTTTTTCGATCATGATATCTTCTTCATCATGTTCATCCAGGATATTTCCGACGATCTCCTCTAAAATATCCTCCATTGCCACAATACCTGCCGTCTGTCCGTATTCGTCCACGACAACGACCATATGGTTTTTCGCCGACTGCATTTCACGGAACAGCGCATTAATGTTTCGCGTCTCCGGGATAAAATGCACCTCGCGCACCAGTCCTTTGATCTCCGAGATCGGTGTGTGGTACAGCGAAGCATTCAGGCTGAAAGCAAGCGCTTCTTTGATATGTAAGATACCGACAATATTGTCAATGCTCTCCTGATATACCGGGCACCGGGAAAAGCGGCTTTCCACGATAAAATGAATGGCATCTTCCAGTGTTGCCTTATCATCCAGTGCCGCAATGTTTTTCCGGTGCGTCATGATATCCTTTGCTTCTTTTTCATCAAACTCAAAGATGTTATGGATCATCTCGGCTTCGCTTTCCAAAAGCACGCCCTGCTCATGGCCTTCATTGACCATGGAAATGATCTCTTCCTCTGTCACATCTTCTTTCTGCACAAACGGGAGTCTGTGCCACATTTCTTTTAAAAATTTTACTATACGACCGATTATTCCCAAATGGGGATTCGCGCCATCGTCCATCTCCTGTACTCCTTTATCAATTTTGTATACAAACATCTGAAATATACCATTTTATGGCATATAAGTCAAGGAATCTATGTATAAAGCTCCAGACTGATCTCCAGTGCCTTATCCACTTTAAATAAAATTTCGTTGTCCAGATGACATACTTTATCCTTCAGCCGCCGCTTGTCGATCGTGCGAAGCTGTTCCAGCAAAACCACGGAATCTTTGACGATCTCACATTTATGGCAGTCCAGCTCCACATGCGTTGGCAGCTTCGCCTTGTGCATCTGCGATGTGATCGCAGCACAGATCACGGTCGGGCTGTGCTTATTTCCCATATCATTCTGGACGATCAGAACCGGTCTTATCCCGCCCTGTTCCGAACCGACCACCGGTCTTAAATCTGCGTAATAGATATCTCCACGTCGAATCATTATTTTCATCACTCCATAATATCAGGTTATACTAGCAGTATTTCCAATTTTATCGAGCGTATACAGATTCTTGTGTGTTTTTATTTATTCTTCAAAATAATCCTTCTGCGCCAGGATCTTTCCATCCTTATAAAATACGCGCGGAATACGTTTGCCAAGGCAGCAAGCGAACTCATAATTAAAACGTCCCGAAAGATCTCCGAGTTCCTCCAGGGTGATCTCATCCGTTCCGTCTGTTCCGACCAGAGTGACTTCATCCCCCGCCTGAATCTGCGGGATATCCGTCACATCCACCATAAACTGATCCATACAGACTCTGCCGCAGATCTTTGCTCTCTGTCCGTGGATCAGCACCTCTCCCTTATTGGAAAGTCCTCTAGCATATCCGTCCCCGTAGCCAACCGGGATCGTTGCGATCACGCGCTCCTCTTTTGTCGTGTAGATCCCGCCGTAGCTGATCTCGCGTCCCGCTTCCAGCTTTTTGATGAACGCGACATGGCTCTTTAAGGAGAGAACCGGCTGCAAATCAATGCGTTCTTTTTCCACCTCATCGGACGGCCAGAGTCCGTAGAGCGTAATGCCCGCGCGCACGATATCCATATTCGCTTCCGGCATATCTACGATACCTGCGCTGTTTGAACAGTGATGGTAGGAAAAGGTAACGCCCTCTTTTTTGCACAGCTCGATCATACGGTTGAACTCATCCATCTGGTGATGTGCGGAGGTCTTATCCCGCTCATCCGCTCTTGCGAAATGCGTAAAGATCCCCTCCATTATCATATGCGGCATTGCCGCGATCTTTGCAACGGTCTTTGCGCTTTCTTCGTTTACCTGCAAACCGATCCGGCTCATGCCGGTATCCGCCTTGATGTGTACATAGACGTCTTTGCCAAGCCGCCCGGCAACGTCCGATAATTCCTGTGCCATTTCAAGCGTAAATACCGCCGGACGCAGATCATTTTTCACGATGTCCTCATATTCCTCCGGGAAAGTATATCCTAAGATCAGAATCGGCTTTTTGATCCCGTGATTGCGCAGGATCAGTGCCTCTTCCACGGTTGCCGTACAATAACCGAACAGATAATCAAAGGATTCTATTTCTTTTGCGATCGGAACCGCGCCATGTCCGTAGCCGTCCGTCTTGATCACGGCAAATATCTTAGTATCTTCTTTCAATAACGCGTGCATGGCTTCCATATTGTGGTGGATCGCATCCAGATCAATTTTTGCATATACTCTGCTATACATTTTCACTTTTCTCATCCTCGATTTCATTTCTTATATTTCGAATTTTTTCATTACTTTTTTGATTCCTGCCGGCAGATCACCCGCCATCAGGCCGTGATACCCGGTCTTTTTTGCCATGATATCCCCTGCAAGCCCGTGGATACAGACACCAAGCGGTGCCGCCGATTCCGGCTGTATCCCCTGTGCCGTAAGCCCGGCGATCAGTCCGCAGAGCACATCCCCGCTTCCCGCCGTCGCCATGCCATGGTTCCCGGTCAGATTTAAATATGTCTTTCCATAGGGAATGGCACATACCGTCCTCGCGTCCTTTAACACGCATATGACATTGTACGCGCGCGCAAATTCCTCCGCCTGCGCGATCAGGTTATCTTTGACATACGATACCGACGCGCAGGCAAGCCTTGCCATTTCGCCCGGATGCGGTGTCACGATAAGCTCGGTGTGTGGTCTTAACAGGACATTGATATCTTCCGAAAGGATGTTTAAGGCATCCGCATCCATAACGATCGGGACGGCAGCCACCTCAAGCACGGTCTTTACCATTTCCCGTGCCACGGTATCTGTCCCGATCCCGGGGCCGATCGCAACCACATCTGCCCATTTCACAGACGTTATCAGTTCATTCCGGTCAAGCTTCTTTCCCGCATAGGTGGAAAGGATTGCCTCCGGGACTTTGGTAAGCAGTACCGTGCGGTTTTCCTCCGCGGTAACTACTTTGACCAGTCCGCAGCCCGACGCATACGCCGCCGCAGACGCGAAGACCGCCGCTCCTCCCATATCCGGGGATCCTGCAATCAGAAGCACCTTTCCATAACTTCCTTTATTGGATCTGTTTTCGCGTTTCGGAAGCTTCTTTAAATCCTCTTTTTCCAGTGCGAAATAAGAGGGCTTTTTCTCTAACCAGCTCTTTTTTGTGATCCCGATATCACATACAAAAAGCTTTCCGGTATAGTCTGCTCCCGGATATAACAGCTGCCCTAACTTTTTAAACGCGAATGTGACCGTCATATCCGCTTTCACGGCGCAGCCAAGTACCGCTCCATTGTCCGCAGAGATCCCGGACGCAATGTCCACCGCGACAACCGGCACATTTTTTTCATTTATCTTCCGGATCAGATCTGCCGTCTTTCCCTCGATCTGTCTCGAAAGCCCGATCCCGAAGATTGCGTCAACGATCAGTGTATCCGCAGCTTCTTCCCATTCCGTCAGTATCGGGACTCCATAGTTTTCTGCTATGGCAAGCTGGTTTTTCATGCCATCCGAATATGCGTGTGACGCGTCTGCAAGCAGGATACGCGTCGAAACGCCCTGTTCATACAGAATGCGCGCAACGGCTACTCCGTCGCCGCCATTATTTCCGGTCCCGCATACCACAAGCACCTGTGTCGTGTCATACCCCTGCTGTCTGATCTTTTTCACAACCGCAAGCGCCGCCCGCTCCATCAGCACGTCAGATGACATCTTATAAAATTCAATCGTATTTTTGTCGCAGTTTTTCATTTCCCGCGCGTTTACAAGGTATTCCATCCTGTCACCTCTTTAAAAAACGCCCCGCCCTCCGGCGAAGCGTCTCCATCGATCATTCTTTTTCTTCCGGGTCATCGTCAAAATCTCCCCCCGGACTGTGGTATTCCAGATCAAAGATATCGATCACGTCCGCACCGAAGATATCATGCATATACGCATAAAGCTGCCGGTTCATGATCTCCCTGTTCTGCTTGATCACGACATTCTTTTTGATCTCCCGCCTTGTTCTTGCAAGCCAGTCTGACAAAAATTTGATCTGCTCCGCATTGCTTTTCATCTCGCGGTAACAATAATCCATCGTCTCCAACATCAGGGTACGGTTCAGTTCGTCTATTTTTTCAGGGATCTCGTCTAGCTCCTTTTCGCAGGCCGCAATCTTTCCGTTGATCTCATCGATCAGCCTGCGATCCTCCTCCAGTCGTTTTGCCGATACCGTATCTCCCTGATTTTCTTCCGTTCCCTTCATATTCAAAACGATATTGTCCATCAGCGTATTTTTTAATTTTTTCAGATCCTGATATTTCTGATTTGCCCGCGCCTGTTTCGTCAACAGCCCCTTGATCTTATCCTCAAGCCTCTGTACCCGGATAGGTTTTCCGTTTCGTTCAAACAACTGATGCCACTTCTGATCCAGGGTAAGTAACGGCACTTTTTTGCCGGACAATGCTTCTTTAAATTCTTTTTTGTCCCCCATATATCTTTTGCACCTTATGTTTTATTCTTTCGTATGACTCTTTACAATGTTATAAGACAACTGCATCAGGCTATCGGAGAGATGTACATTCTCTACTACAACATTCTCATCCAGCACCTGAAGATCCACATGCGCGAAGTTCCATATTGCATGGATGCCAAGGCTGACTACCAGATCCGCCACCGAATCCGCAGCCTCTTTCGGCATGGTAAGCGTCGCAATATCCACCTTGTGATCTTTCACAAAATCTGCCAGTTCATCTAACATACGCACTTCGATCCCACGGACCAGCGTGCCCTTTAATGCCGGGTTTACGTCAAACAGTCCGATGATCACAAAACCGAGTTTTTCAAATTTTACATAATTTGCCAGTGCCTGACCCAGATTTCCGGCACCGATCACAATGATATTGTGTTTTTCATTCAATCCCAGTATCTTTCCGATTTCTTCGTAAAGATATTTCACGTTATAGCCATAGCCCTGCTGTCCAAAACCGCCAAAATTGTTCAGATCCTGCCGGATCTGGGAAGCGGTGACCTGCATCCTGGAACTCAACTCATTGGAAGAAATACGTTCCACGCCTTCATCGAGCAGTTCTCCCAAATATCTGTAATATCGCGGCATTCTGCGAATTACTGCCTGTGAAATCTCTTTTCCCACGATAGTACCCCCTGACTGGTCATTCCATTGATGTACTTATTATATGTTTTTCCGGTCGGACTGTCAATGTGTCAAAAATTTAACGACAATTTTTTCACAATTTGTTTATCCGAGCTCTGAGGACAATGTCTCCCATTGCTCGTACAGTTCATCCAAAGCCTCCTGCTCCTTTGCGCGCAGGCTGCCAAGTTCATTTAATTTTGCCGAATTGGTTGCGATTGCCGGATCTGCCAGCTTCTCATCGATCTCTGCGATTGCCTGTTCTTTTGCTTCAATGTCCGCCTCTACTTTTTTGATTGCATTTTCCTGTTTGCGGATCCTTGCCTGCTCTTTTTTCTGCTGTTCCCAGTCCATTTTCACTGCACTTGTTTTTTCCGGCACACGCGCTTCCGCCTGCCCGGCAGTTACATGGAGCGCCGTCTGTTCCTCACGCTTTTCCAGATAGTAATCGTAATTTCCAATGTAGTTGATCACTGTTTTTCCCGTAAGATCCAGGATACGCGTTGCGGTCTGATTGATAAAATAACGGTCATGTGATACGAAAAACACGGTTCCGGTATATTGATTCAGTGCAGACTCCAGGATCTCCTTTGATGTGATATCCAGATGGTTGGTCGGCTCATCGAGGATCAGGAAATTGGCTTCCGAGAGCATCAGCTTCGCAAGGGACACCCGTCCGCGTTCTCCACCGCTCAGGTCACCGATCCGCTTAAACACATCATCCCCGGTAAAAAGGAAAGCGGCAAGGACATTGCGGATCTGCGTATTGTTCAGATACGGATAATCATCCGAGATCTCCTCCACCAGTGTCTTTTCCATATGAAGGACATGGTGCTCCTGATCGTAATAGCCGATGTGAACATTGGTTCCAAGCCGTACTTCTCCGCCATCCGGCGCGATCAGACCGTTTATGATCTTTAACATCGTCGTCTTTCCGGATCCGTTATTGCCGATCAGCGCCACACGCTCTCCACGTTTGATTTCAAAATCGATTCCGGAAAACAGGTAATTGCCGTCAAACTGCTTTGCCAGTCCTTCCACTTTCATCACGTCATTTCCACTTACGATATTCGGCTCTAATGTAATGTGGATATCCGTGTTGTCTTCGACCGGTTTTTCCAGGCGTTCCATCTTATCGAGCATTTTTTCACGGCTTTCCGCCCGCTTGATGGATTTTTCACGGTTGAAGGATTTTAATTTTGTGATCACTTCTTCCTGATGTTTGATCTCACGCTGCTGATTGTAATACTGCCGCAGCAGTGCCTCTCTGGCGCTTTTCTTTTTTACGGCGTAGTCGGAATAATTTCCAAGGAAGACCGAAACCCGGTGCTGGAACACCTCGATCACCTTTGTCACGACCCGGTCAAGGAAATACCGGTCATGCGATACGATGATGACTGCCCCTTTATAATTCATCAGATAGGTTTCCAGCCATGCGATCGAATTCATATCCAGGTGGTTGGTCGGCTCATCGAGGAGAATGATATCCGGTTTTGTCACCAAAAGACGTCCCAAAGCGACTCTGGTCTTCTGTCCGCCGGAAAGTTCCGACATTTTCTTGTCAAAATCTTCCTCTCCAAAGCCGAGTCCCTTTAAGACGCCCGTTACTTCACTTTTATACGCATAGCCTTCCTGCAGTTCAAATTCATGGTTCAGTTTATTATAATCGGCAAGCAGTTTTTCCATCTCATCCGCGTCACAGCCATTCATGGCATCTTCCATCGCCCGCAGGCGTTTTTCCATCTCGATCACCGGCTGTTTGACGGAAAGCACTTCCTCGTAGATCGTTTTGTCCGAATCCTGTTCCTGATGCTGTGCCAGATAACCGATCGTCTTTCCCTTCGCAACCGTCACCGTTCCCTCATCCGCATCGATCTCCTGCATGATGATCTTTAACAGGGTTGATTTTCCGGCGCCGTTGATCCCGACGATCGCCGCCTTTTCATTTTCCTCGATATGAAAAGACGCGTTTTTTATTATTTCGTCTGTCCCAAAGGATTTACTGATATTCTGACAGGCTAAGATCATAATTTCCTCCTAAAAGGGACATCCCTTCCAGTTAGGAAAGGGATGCCTCTAATGTTTCTCTTATTGCTTTAATAAAATTCTCGCTGTTTAATACGGTCGGATCCTGCAATGAGGTGATCAGTGCCAGATCCTTTGTCATTTTACCAGATTCAATGGTGGTAAGGCAAGCCTTTTCCAGTTTATCTGCAAAATTCACAAGTTCCGGGATCTGATCCAATTCTCCGCGCTTTCTGAGTGCTCCACTCCATGCAAAAATGGTGGCAACGGAGTTTGTGGATGTTTCCTCACCTTTTAAATGTTTGTAATAATGACGCTGAACCGTTCCGTGTGCCGCTTCATATTCATAGTAGCCCTGCGGGGAAACCAGTACGGAAGTCATCATGGCAAGTGAGCCGCACGCGGAGGAGATCATATCGCTCATGACATCTCCGTCATAGTTCTTGCAAGCCCAGATAAATCCCCCCTCTGATTTCATAACACGGGCAACCGCGTCATCGATCAGTGTATAGAAATACTCAATTCCAGCCTCATCAAATTTGGCTTTAAACTCTTTTTCAAAAACATCCGCGAAAATATCCTTAAACGTATGATCGTATTTTTTAGAGATAGTATCTTTGGTTGCAAACCACAGATCCTGTTTGGTATCGAGCGCGTACTTAAAGCAGCTTCTTGCAAAGCTCTCGATCGAGCCGTCTAAGTTATGCTGACCCTGGATCACGCCCGGTCCTTTAAATTCATGGATGGTCTCTCTTGTCACGGTTCCGTCTTCCGCAGTGAACACCAGTTCCGCAACACCTGCACCCGGCACTTTCATTTCCACGTTTTTATATACATCACCATACGCATGTCTCGCGATCGTGATCGGCTTTTTCCAGTTCTTTACACACGGCTCAATGCCTTTTACCTGGATCGGAGCGCGAAATACGGTTCCGTCAAGGATGGCACGGATTGTTCCGTTCGGGCTCTTCCACATTTCTTTTAAGTTATATTCGGTCATACGCGCCGCATTCGGTGTGATGGTCGCACATTTTACCGCAACGCCGTATTTCTTTGTGGCATTGGCTGAATCCACGGTGACCTGATCGTTTGTCTCGTTTCTGTGTTCCAGTCCAAGGTCATAGTATTCCGTCTTTAAATCAATGAACGGAAGAAGTAATTCATCCTTGATCATCTGCCAGAGAATTCTGGTCATTTCATCTCCATCCATCTCTACCAACGGTGTGCTCATCTTGATTTTTTCCATGTTCGCTTCCTCCAATATTTTTTATTTTAATAAATTATCCCATCCATACTGATCCATGTTCTGGATCGTGTTCATCATATGGATCGTTGCAAGTTCCTCCGCTTTTTTGCTGTCCTTCGCCTTTAATGCCTCAACGATCTTGCGGTGCTCCTCATTGGACGCGACCGCCCGTTTCGGATCTGCCAGCGTGATCTTGCGCACCCGCTGCACATAATGGTGAAAATCTGACAGCGTATGTTTTAATACCGGGCTTTCGGATGCCTCGTATAAGATCTCATGAAACTTATTATCCAGCTCTAAGATCTGCTCCGCATGCCCCTCTTTTCCCGCATGAAATTCCGAGAGATAGATGTTTTCCTCCAGTTCATCCAGCTGTTCTTTCGTGATATGGCTGCATGCCCACTTCGCGCACAGCCCTTCCAGCCTCGAACGGATCTCATAGATATCCTGGATATCCTCTTTGGAAATTCCGACCACATAGGCTCCCTTGTTTGGAATGATCGTTACCAGTCCTTCCAGTTCCAGCTGGCGCAGCGCTTCCCGCACCGGCGTACGGCTGACACCGAGTTCATCCCCGATCGTCTTTTCCTTTAACTCCTCATTATAGCGGTATTTTCCTGATAATATGTCCTCTCTTATCGTATGAAATACTTTGGTACTCAAAGAGTATCTGTCATCAGCCACATCATAGCCTCCCTTTTTTATAATACAATACCCAGCTTCTTGCAGCAGTCCGTAATCTCAACTACAAGTTCATTGTCTGTAAGAACGGTTACACGGCCTTCTTCATACTGCTTATCTACCCATTCTTTGATCATCTTTACCAGCTCGGAATTCTTATCCACCCATCTGTCCTTGCTCAGACGATAGTAGGAATTGATCCAGTGTGCGATTCCAGCAAGTCCGGAGGTATTGGATACCGATACCAGTGCCGGACGGTTTAGGAATTTTTCGGTATCGAAAATATTGTAGATCTCCTCATTCTTTAACAGGCCATCCGCATGAATGCCGGCTCTTGTGACATTGAAATTCTTTCCGACAAACGGCGTACGATCCGGGATATGGTAATCCAGTTCTTTTTCATAATACTCCGCAAGTTCTGTGATGACCGTGGTGTCCATGCCATCCAGCGTTCCACGCAGCTGCGCATACTCAAATACCATTGCCTCAAGCGGTGTATTTCCGGTACGCTCACCGATTCCAAACAGTGCGCAGTTGACGCCGGACGCACCATACAGCCATGCAGTCGTCGAGTTGTTGACTGCCTTATAGAAATCATTGTGTCCGTGGAATTCGATCAGTTCGCTCGGCACACCGGCATGTGTGGTAAGTCCGTAAATGATGCCCGGGATACTTCTCGGTATCACGGCACCCGGGAAATTCACGCCATATCCCATCGTGTCACAGACACGCACCTTGATCGGGATCTTATACTCATCCATCAGTTTCATGAGTTCCAGACAGAACGGGATCACAAAACCATAGATATCCGAACGCGTGATGTCCTCCAGATGGCAGCGTGGGCTGATCCCGGTCTCCAGACATTCACGGATGACACTCAAGTACAGGTTCATAACTTCGCGTCTCGTCATCTTCATCTTATAGAAAATATGATAATCCGAGCAGCTGACCAGGATACCGGTCTCACGCAGTCCGAGATCTTTTACCAACTGGAAATCCTGTTTGCTCGCGCGGATCCAGCTTGTAACTTCCGGGAACTTATATCCGCGTTCCAGACATTTATATACCGCGTCGCGGTCTTTTTTACTGTAAAGGAAAAACTCACTCTGACGGATCTTTCCTTTCGGTCCGCCAAGTTTATGGAGATAATCGTAAATCGTCACGATCTGCTCTGTCGTATACGGTGCTCTCGACTGCTGTCCGTCACGGAAGGTTGTGTCCGTGATCCAGATCTCCTCCGGCATATTATGCGGCACAATACGGTCATTGAATGCAATCTTCGGAATCTCCGTATATGGAAACAGATTTCGGAATGTATTCGGCTCTGTTACGTCTGCAAGCTGGTAAAAATGCTCCTCTAACTGAAGCAGATTCGTCTTATCGTTCATTACAACTTCTCTCATATCAACAATCTCCTTTGCCTTTGTTCCTTTGCTTCTTGTATTATTGTATACAATTATACTTGTATTTGTCAATACGAGATTTGAATTATTTTATTTTTATGCACGTTGTGTGTATGTTTATTTATTTTTCTCCGGTTTTTCCGACTGTTTTGGCGCATATTCTTCCGTCACCCGAAAAGTTTTCTATTTTTGCATTTGGTACCGGAAACACATACAAGCAGCCCACATATGATGAATTGTAAATCAAAACCTGGAGGTTACAATATGAGTGATTTAGCAGCAACAAACTGTGGATGTGGATGTGAAAGCGGATGTGGCAATGGAAACAACTGTTCCTGGCTCATTATCCTGATTTTACTCTTCTGCTGCTGTGGTAATGGCAATGGCTTCGGCGGTTGCGGAAACGACAGCTGTGGTGGAAACAACAGCTGCATCTGGATCATCCTTTTGCTCTTCTGCTGTGGCGGATGCGGCAACGGAAACGGCTGTGGCTTCGGCTGCTGATCCGGTCAGTCTTAAAGCAGGAAAAAGAGGGCTTATTTCAAGTCCTCTTTTTCCTTTCCACTTTCTTTCTCTTTCTGCTTCTGCCGGATGCATTCCTCATCTATTTCATAGACATCATTGCCTTCAATCACAAGTTTTTTCATATTTTTCCCTCCTTTTTTATTATATGCCGTCTTCCGGTTTTGGGCATAGGCATTCCATCTGTCTCATAGAATAAAACAAAAAAGGATGGTCCAAGACAACTTTATGGAAAATGAATCTACCTTTACTCCTTTCGACCGGGAGCTGCAAAGCAGGGAACTTATGATCTTCAAGACAATGATCCCCTATCTCATGCCCGGTCAGCAGCGTATGTTCGCGCTCATGATAAAATTTATGGAACTGCAGAAAACAGCTTCTCTGTTTAACGGAAAAGCTCCCTCCATGCAGGTATGCTCCTCCACCGACCCACAGGAGCGGATATCGCAGATGCTCGCTGACATTCGTGGCTACTGCACACCCAAAGAGCAGGAGAACATCGATATGGCACTCAATATGATCCAGATGCTCTCCACTTACGAGGTGCTCTTCAACTAAAACAGATCTATCAGAAAGGAAATCAATTATGGATATCTCATTTCTCACCATGCTGCCACAGTTTCAGCAGCTCTCCGAAGAAAAAAAGCAGTTTCTGATCGAATTCGCGATGGCGGATCACGGAAACAACGCGAACTCCGCCGCGCAGAGCCTTATGCAGGCGATCCAGACGGCAAAGGGAAAAAACATTTCCTTTTCCAAAGAAGAAAGCTCTCTTTTGATCGAAGTGTTAAAGCAGAATATGTCAAAGGAAGAAGCCACGCGCACCGACAAAATGTTAAAAATGGCGCAGCAGTTCCTAATGATGCAGCAGATGAAGAAACGCTGACAGAAAAAGAGCTGTGAAAATAAGTCTCGCATTTCCACAGCTCTTTTATCTTTTATTTTTATTTCGCTACGATATTGATGATCTTGCCCGGTACATAAATTTCTTTTATGATATTTCCGGTCAGTTTGTCGCCCAGTGCAGCCTTTCCTGCCGCAAGCGCCTCATCTTTCGCCACATCCTTTGCAAGTGTAACGGTCGCTTTGGTCTTTCCGTTGATCTGAACCGCAATCTCAACTTCATCATCTTCCATTGCCGCTTTATCATATGCCGGCCAGGAAGTATGGAATACGGAATCCGTATGACCGAGCTGGCTCCACAGTTCTTCTGCGATATGCGGTGCGAACGGAGCAAGTAAAATTACATAGGTCTCTAAAGTTTCTCTATCTACGCCGCCGTTTTTCGCCATATCGATGAGCTTGTTGTTATATTCCATGAAACCGGAAATAACGGTATTCAAACTGAAGCTCTCCAGACGGGTTGTGATATCGTAAACCATACGGTGACGGATCTTTACCAGTTCCTTTGTCTCTTCGACTCCGGCATCTTTCTGTTCCATCACAAGCTTCCAGAAACGGGTAATGAAACGGTATACACCATCGATACCTCTGTCATCCCATTCGGAATCGAGTTCCGGCGGTCCAACGAAAAGCTCATACAGTCTTAACGCGTCACAGCCGTAATCTCTGACCAGATCATCCGGGGAAATGACATTTCCCTTGGACTTGCTCATTTTGATTCCGTTCTTTCCGGTGATCATACCCTGATTGAAGAGTTTGATAAACGGTTCATCAAAATCGATCACTCCGATGTCACACAGGAATTTTGTGTAGAATCTGGAGTACAGAAGATGCAGTACCGCATGTTCCACACCACCGATGTACATGTCAACCGGCAGATACTTGTCCGCTTTTTCTCTGGAAACCAGTTCCTTATCGTTCTTGTTGTCTACATAACGCAGGAAATACCAGGAAGATCCAGCCCACTGAGGCATGGTATTGGTCTCACGTTTCGCCGGCTTTCCACATTTCGGACAGGTCGTATTTACCCACTCATCGATCGCCGCAAGCGGTGATTCTCCGGTTCCGGTCGGTTCATAGGATTTTACATCCGGCAAAAGCAGCGGAAGCTCTTCTTCCGGTACCGGCACGCAACCACAGTCCGGGCAGTGTACGATCGGGATGGGTTCTCCCCAGTAACGCTGTCTGGAGAATACCCAGTCACGCAGCTTGTAGTTGGTTGTTGCCTTTCCGATGCCCATCTTCTCGATCATCATCGGTGCTTCTTTTTTCAGTACCGCTGATTCCATGCCGTTCCAGTCACCGGAATTGATCATGATACCGGAAGCATCTGTGTACGCTTCTGTCATATTTTCCATTGCATTTCCGTCTTTTGAAATAACCGGAATAATCGGAATATTATATTTTGTCGCGAATTCAAAGTCACGGTCATCATGCGCCGGTACACACATTACCGCGCCGGTACCGTAATCCGCAAGTACATAGTTTGCAAGATAGATTGGGATCTTCTTTCCGTTGATCGGGTTGATCGCATAGGAGCCTGTGAACACACCGGTCTTTTCCTTGCCCTGTAAACGGTCTACGGAAGACTTTAAGGAAGTCTCATAGATATAATCCTCAACCGCTTTTCTCGTCTCATCCGTTGCCAGATCTTTTGCCATTGCATGCTCCGGTGCCATAACCATAAAGGTACAGCCATGCAGGGTATCCGGTCTTGTCGTGTAGACCGTGATCTTTTTGCCGGTTCCGTCTACTTTAAAATCAACCTCTGCGCCGTGAGATTTTCCGATCCAGTCAGTCTGCATCTTCTTTACTTTCTCCGGCCAGTCAAGCTTGTCAAGATCTGCAAGCAGACGATCCGCGTATGCTGTGATCTTGAGCATCCACTGTTTTAAATTTTTCTTGGTAACATCCGCGCCGCAGCGTTCGCATTTTCCGTTTACAACTTCTTCATTTGCAAGACCGGTCTTACAGGACGGGCACCAGTTGATCGGCATTTCCTTCTCATAGGCAAGTCCCTTTTTGAACATCTGTACAAAGATCCACTGTGTCCATTTATAGAAATTCGGATCTGTGGTATTTACTTCCATATCCCAGTCGTAAACTGCCGCGATCTCCTTGATCTGACGCTTGATGTTCGCGATATTGTCCGCTGTGGATTTCGACGGATGTTCGCCCATCTTGATCGCGTAATTTTCTGCCGGAAGACCGAAGGCATCCCATCCCATCGGATGAATCACATAATATCCGTGTAAGAGCTTGTAACGACTCCACACATCAGAGATCACATATCCTCTCCAGTGTCCGACATGTAATCCGTTTCCGGACGGATACGGGAACATATCCAGACAATAATATTTCGGCTTTTTGCCATCATTGACGTTGACCGGATGTTCTTCCCAGATCTTACGCCATTTTTGTTCCACCGCTCTGTGGTTATAAGGTTCTGCCATTTTTAACTTCCTCCTGCATTTTTTCGGAATTTGTATATTTCTTTTTTCTGGCAGCAGCACTCTTTTCTGCCGTCAGGAAATACTCACACAAAAGGTGTACATGACAATCCATGTACACCTTTCAAATTTTATCACACCGAATCAATTTGTCAAGAAAGAGCTTGCGTTTATCGCAAGAATCTTGTCAATCGGTGAAATACTCGTTCCGTTTCCGTCCGTTCCTTCAAAATACTTTCCTCCGGCAGATTCAAACAATACATAAATGTTTCCGTCCGCGATCTCAATCTCCTCGGAACACGGTGGCATTTCCACCTTGACATACGGCTTTGTAGGTTTTTCGTCCATGGCGCGAAGTGAATCATATACCTTTAAATAAGAGGATTTTGTTCTGCCATGGGAAGTGCTCATAAACACCGTTCCATCCTCATCAAACGCAACCCCCTGCACTTTGTTCGGGATCCGGTATTCTTCCTTCTGCTGTAATTTTTCGCCGTCAAACTGGTAAGCGATCATTTTGGAATTAAAGAAACGCGTTTCCGTCGCGACATAAAGTCTTCCGTCATAATAAGTGATGCAGGACGGGCGGTTTGCCACTTTATATGCTGTGATCGAGTCACTGCAATCCACACACGACTGGAGCTTCTGGTCTGCCAGACGTTTGACGAATCCATACGGGATCCGCTCTAAGGTCTGATTGTCGGAATGGCATACCCACAGGCTGTTTCCGTCGAATGTGATACCCCCCAGATGGCTTTCCTTTTTCATGCCGAGAGTGACGAGATATTCTCCGGTCTCCCGGTCAAACACATGTAACGATCCCACTTCTTTTTTTCCAACGCTGTACGCTGTCACCATAACGTAATCATCGGTCATACAGATGCCCTGCGGACACTGGTTCGTGTCGGAAATACGGTTACTGATCCAGTCTTCCTCTCTGGTTGACGGCATTCCCGGAATTTCGATCTGCTGTAAAAAAGAATATTCGCAGTTTTTTAACTCACGATCCGTACCGCTTATGGAAGATCCGGTATTATAGGAATACATCTGCACACTGCTCTCATCATCGATCGTTCTGGTCCATTTCGCGAACAGTGTCACATCTCCGAGGGTATCTTCGGTCAGCTGTGTCACTTTTGTCCGGTAATTGCTTTCCAGATACCAGCCTGCGAAATTGTAACCGCTTCGCGCCGGTACATGCAGTGTGATCGGCAGATCTTCTTCCTCGTAGAAATCCGGGTTCATCCAGATGTTGATTCCGCCGTTTAATATATAGTTTACCCGGTAAGTTCCATCTTCGGCAGACGCATTTCCATCGGTGCAGATTTCAATCCCATAGTATTCCCCGAAAGCAACGGACGGTGTCACGTCACATGCCTGGACAGTGTCTGCCGCTTCAAGTAAAAATACCATGATCAGAAATACTGCGAATAAAGATCTTTCTTTTTTCATATCCATGCGCCTGCCTTTCCTATGATGCCGGAACTTGTTTTATGATTCCATTGTTTCTGCCTTTCCTGCTCTTTCCTCTACTTCTTTTTGCTGTACATCCGCCGGTGCTTTCTCATATCTCGCGAATTCATAGGAGTAATCTCCGCGTCCTCCGGTCATGGAACGTAAATCGGTATTGTATCCATACAGTTCCATATACGGGATCTCCGCTACGATCTCCTGTTTTTCATCCTCCTTCGGATTCATTCCAACCACTCTTGCCCTGCGTTTATTCAGATCTCCCATGATATCTCCGGTGAAGATCTCCGGCACAACCACTTTTAATGTGGCGATCGGCTCTAACAGAACCGGAGACGCCTCCATAAAGCCCTTTTTGAACGCCTGGCCTGCTGCAACCTTAAATGCCATCTCCGAAGAGTCTACCGGATGGTAGGAGCCATCATACAGTACCGCTTTGACCCCGACTACCGGGTAAGCTGCAAGAGGTCCTTTTTTAACCGCTTCCTCGATTCCCTTTTCCACAGCCGGGAAATAATTTTTCGGTACCGCTCCTCCGACTACGGTCTGTGAGAACTCATATGCCTCCGAGAGGTTGCCGGACGGTTCAAAGGTCATCTTTACATGTCCGTACTGGCCATGTCCTCCGGACTGCTTTTTATATTTGTATTCCACATCCGCTTTCTTTAAGATCGTTTCACGGAACGCAACTCTCGGCCGTTTCAGTTCGATTTCCACTTTGTAACGGTTTTTGAGTTTTGCGGCTACGATCTCTAAATGCTGATCTCCCATTCCATATAAAAGCGTCTGTCCGTTCTCGCTGTCATTGACTGCCTTTAACGTCAGATCCTCCGCCATCAGTTTCTGAAGTGACTGGGAGATCTTATCTTCATCCCCTTTGTTTTTCGCCAGATAACGTTTTGCCGTATACGGCGTTGAAATGCTGGTTCTTAAATATACTACCGGATTTGCGCGGGTAGAAAGGGAATCCGTCGTTGCCGTAACCGTAAGTTTCGCCAGTGCTCCGATATCTCCTGCATGCAGCTCCTTTACCTCTTCCGGCTTACTGCCGTTCATCACATACAGCTTGCCGATCTTTTCATCTGCGTCTTTGTGATGGTTATAGAGCACATCATCCGGTTTTAACACACCGGAATTTACTTTTATCAGAGAATATTTTCCGATGAACGGATCCGCGATCGTTTTAAACACATACGCTGATTTCGGTTTCGCGAAATCATAATCCGCATTGTAAACTTCATTGTTCTTTACATTGATTCCGGTGCAGACCCGTTTATCCGGGCTCGGCAGATATTTTATGATGTCGTCTAACAGTGTATACATACCCTGTGCCAGAAGGTTCGATCCCATGGAGATCGGAACAATGCTTCCGTCCGAAACATTGACACGGAGTGCCTGCCGGATCTCGTCTTCCGAGAATTCCTCACCATTAAAATAGCGATCCATAAATTCCTCGCTGGTCTCCGCAACCGCTTCCATCAGCGCGTCGCGGCAGATATCCAGATTTGCCATGGAATAATCCGGAACCTCGAATTCCAGTACATCGCCCTTTTCATTCCAGCGGTTTGCCGTTTTTGTCACAACATTGACATAACCGACAAATTTTTCATTTTCTCGGATCGGCAGGTGGAACGGTGCAATACGTTTTCCGTAGAGTTGCTGCAGATCTTCCACTACCTGTCTGAAGCTTGCGCTGTCAATATCCATATCCGTTACGAAAAACATCCGGGGCAGTCTGTATTTTTCACAGATCTCCCATGCCCTTCTGGTGCCGACCTCGATCCCGGCTTTTCCGGATACAACAATGATCGCGGCATCCGCGACGCTGACTGCTTCCTCCGTCTCTCCGATAAAATCGAAATATCCGGGTGTATCTAAAATATTAATCTTATTGTCTTCCCATAAAATCGGAACAATCGATGTATTGATCGAAAAAAGTCTGTTGATCTCTTCTTTATCATAATCACTTATGGTATTCCCATCCTCAACTTTTCCCATTCTGGTAATTTTTCCGGAAAGATACGCCATCGCTTCTACCAGACTTGTTTTTCCGCATCCGCCGTGTCCAAGTAAAACTACGTTTCTGATTTTGTCCGTTGTGTAAACATTCATAGTAAATACCTCCCACATATTTCATGATATATGATATCCATCTCTATCATTTATTTTATGTGTATATTTTACTAAATTCCAGATACTTTTTCAATATAATTATACAAAATATCTAATTTTATTTTTTGGTGAATAATTTTTCTCTATCTATTATGTAGAATACTACTTATTTCTTTCCTCCGTATTGCTACATTATGAACAATCTGTAAACGTTAAACGCAATACTTTTTCACTTTAAAGTGTTGACTTACAAAATAAAAATCCGTATAGTAGTAACTGACAAAAGACTACGAAATGTTAAAGGAGTATATATATCATGATTATTGTAATGAAACAGGATGCAGCAAAAGACGATGTCACAAAGATTGTCGCAAAAATTGAAAATGCAGGATTAAAGACCCATCTCTCCGTCGGCGAGGAAGTTACGATCGTCGGTGTGATCGGTGACAAGACAAAGCTCGATGTTGACGCGATCGCAGCCGAGAACTCTGTTCAGAAGGTCGTTCCGATCACCGAAAGCTACAAACTCGCAAACAAGAAATTCCATCCGGAACCGACATCCTTTGCAGTGAAGAATACTTTTATCGGTCCGGACAACCTCACGATCATGTCCGGCCCATGTGCCGTTGAAACAGAAGAACAGTTACTGTGCATCGCAAGAGCGGTAAAAAAAGCCGGTGCCACCATTCTGCGTGGAGGCGCATACAAACCGCGTACTTCCCCGTACTCTTTCCAGGGACTTGAGGAAGAAGGTTTAAGATACATGAAGACCGCTTCCGATGAGACCGGTCTTGCAACGATCTGTGAAGTTACAAGCGCGCATGCAGTAGAATCTGCAGTAAAATATGTCAGCATGCTTCAGGTCGGCGCAAGAAATATGCAGAATTTCGAACTGTTAAAAGAAGTCGGAAAAACCGGTCTTCCGGTTCTCTTAAAACGCGGTCTCTCTGCCACCATCGATGAATGGCTGAATGCTGCTGAGTACATCATGGCTTCCGGAAGCCAGAATGTTGCGCTCTGCGAACGCGGTATCCGTACTTACGAGACATCCACCAGAAACACACTGGATCTGAGCGCGGTATGCGTATTAAAAGAACGCACCCATCTTCCGGTCATCGTGGATCCGAGCCATGCCACCGGTGTGCGCTCCTATGTAGAACCGCTTGCGAAGGCAGCCGTTGCCTGCGGTGCGGACGGACTTATGATCGAAGTTCACAACGATCCGGCTCACGCGCTTTCCGATGGCCCGCAGTCTCTTACTTTTGAACAGTTTGACTCTGTTATGGAACACATCCGTCCATACGCGAAACTCGCCGGGAGGACACTGTAATGGAGTTTTCGAAGATCGGTTTTATCGGACTTGGCCTGATCGGCGGCTCCATTGCGAAGACCATCAAACGTATTTATCCGGACACAGAAATGATCGCGACCGCAGGACATCGCTCCACGGTCGCGGAAGCATATGCAGATCACACAATAAAAAATGATGATCTGCTTCCTGTCTCCGATTTTTCGGACTGCGATCTGATCTTTTTATGCTGTCCGGTCAAACAGAATCTCATTTACTTGAAGCAGTTGAAGTCTGTCATAAAGAAGGGCTGCATTATCACGGATGTCGGAAGTGTCAAGGGCGACATTCACCGTGCAGTCTGTGAACTTGATATGGAAGACGTTTTTATCGGCGGACATCCCATGACCGGTTCGGAAAAGACCGGATACGCAAACGCCACTTCCTATCTTTTGGAAAACGCTTATTATATCCTGACCCCGACGGCAAAGACTGCGCCGGATACGCTGCACGCTTTTCAGCAGTACATTGCGTCACTCGGTGCGCAGACGCTGATCCTCGGCTACGAGGAACACGATTACGCGACCGCGTCCATCAGTCATCTGCCGCACGTCATTGCCGCCACACTCGTCAATCTTATCTCTTCGATCGATAATGACGATGAGACGATGAAAACGATCGCGGCGGGCGGTTTTCGTGATATTACAAGAATCGCATCCTCTTCTCCTGTCATGTGGCAGCATATCTGTCTTTCCAACCGGGATCAGATCTTAAAGCTGATCGACCGCTACACAGATGCTCTTTGGGATATACGCACTCTGGTTGAAAATAAGGATACCGAAAAGATCTTCGATTTCTTTTCCGCCGCCAAAGATTACCGCGATTCCATTACGATCGCGAAATCCGGCCCGATCAAAAAAGTATACGAATTTTACTGTGACCTGATCGACGAGGCAGGCGGTATTGCCACGATCGCAACGATCCTCGCAAGCAACAATTTGAGTATCAAAAATATTGGCATTCTCCATAACAGGGAATTTGAAAACGGCGTTCTCCATATTGAGATGTATGAACAGGACGCCTTAAACACAGCCATTGACCTGTTAAAAAAATATCATTATACTGTTTACGAACGTTAATGTTTTATCGAATGGAAAGGATACACTGATATGATAGAAATCCACGCAAAATCTTCCCTTCACGGAGAAGTAACGATCCCAGGTGACAAATCCATCTCACACCGTTCTATTATGTTCGGTTCTATCTCAGATGGCATGACAGAGGTAACCCATTTTTTAGAGGGTGCCGACTGCCTCTCTACGATCGCCTGTTTTCAGAATATGGGAATCGCGATAGAGCGTGACCACGATACGATCCGCATTCACGGAAAAGGACTGCATGGCCTTACAGCGCCGGCGCAGACGCTCGATGTCGGAAACAGCGGAACAACAACCAGACTGATCTCCGGGATCCTCGCCGGTCAGGACTTTTCTTCTGTTTTGGACGGAGATGCTTCCATTGAATCCCGTCCGATGAACCGGATCATTACCCCACTCACCCGGATGGGCGCAGATATCACGAGCGAAAACGGAAACGGCTGTGCGCCGCTTACGATCCACGGGAAAAAATTAAAAGGGATCCACTACGATTCCCCGGTTGCCTCCGCGCAGGTAAAATCCTGTGTACTTCTGGCAGGTCTTTATGCAGATGGCGAAACTTCTGTTACCGAACCGGTGCTTTCCCGGAATCATACCGAGCTTATGCTCTCAGCTTTCGGCGCGGATATTTCCTCCCATGGAACTACCGCATCCATCCAGCCTGAGCCGGTTTTAAGCGGTCAGAAGATCGAAGTCCCGGGAGACATCTCTTCTGCTGCCTATTTCATTGCCGCAGGACTCATCGTACCGAATTCTGAAGTATTGATCAAAAATGTCGGCATCAATCCGACCAGAGACGGTATTTTACGGGTAGCGGACGCTATGGGGGGCAATATCGAAAGACTAAACTGCCGTACGGTCTCCGGCGAGCCGGTCTGCGATCTTCTTGTGCGCACTTCTTCCCTGCACGGAACCATGATCGAAGGGGAGATCATCCCGACACTGATCGATGAGCTTCCGGTCATCGCCGTCATGGCTGCCTTTGCTGACGGTACGACCACGATCCGGGACGCGGCAGAATTAAAAGTCAAGGAATCCAACCGCATTGATACTGTTACTGAAAATCTGCTGGCTATGGGCGGTGATGTCACCCCTGCCGAAGACGGAATGATCATTCGCGGCGGTCGTGCGCTTCATCCGGCACAGATCCATTCCCATCTGGATCACCGCATTGCCATGTCTTTTGCGGTTGCGGCACTCGCCTGTGGCGGAAGTTGTGAGATTGAAGGCGGAGAATGTGTCAATATTTCCTATCCGGAATTTTATCACGACTTAAACCGGTTATAATTTTTCTTATCGCTAAAAAGAGCAGCTTCCCAAAAAGGAAACTGCTCTTTTTTTAAAATCTATGATTTGCCGAGTGTTCTTCACACCACGCTTTGGATCTGTCATAACTCCATTCCGGTTTATGATAAGCATCCCACGCGGCCTTCGTATCAACAAGCTTCTGCTTTTTATAATCCGCTGCTGCTTTTTCATACTCTTCTTCCGGTACACAGAGTTCTCCCTGTTCATCAAAGAAACAGGAATTGTATGTTGCGTCCGGATTGTACAAAAGTTCCCGGTTTTCCAGAAACATGGCATCACCAAAACTGAAGAAACGATATTTTTCCTTTACCGCCACACGGTAAGCATTTAAAATGTTCTCACGCCCGGTCAGTGCAGCGACAAGCATGACAAGCGTCGACTCCGGCAGATGGAAGTTTGTGATAAGTCCGTCGATCACTTTGTAACGATAGCCCGGATAAATAAAAATCTCCGTCCAGCCGCTCTTTTCGGTAAGAAAGCCCTGCTCATCCGCAGCTGCTTCCATCGTCCGTGTGCTGGTCGTTCCAACCGCGATCACGCGATGTCCCTCTCTTTTCGCACGGTTGATCTTATCTGCCTCTTTCTGCTCGATCCGGTAAAATTCAGAGTGCATATGATGCTCCAGCACATCATCCTCCTTGACCGGCCGAAAAGTACCAAGACCGACATGAAGCGTCACCTCCGCGATCTCTATCCCCATCTCTTTTATTTCCGCAAGCAGTTTCTTCGTGAAATGAAGCCCCGCTGTCGGTGCAGCCGCAGATCCGTCATACTTTGCATACACAGTCTGGTAACGGTTGCGGTCTTTGAGCTGATGGGTGATGTAAGGCGGCAGCGGCATCTGTCCGAGCCGGTCTAAGATCTCTTCAAAAATCCCCTCATAATGAAACTGAATCAGACGGTTTCCCTCTTCTACGATATCAATAACTTCTCCGGTCAGGATTCCGTCTCCAAAAGATATTTTTGTACCCGGCTTTGCCTTTTTTCCAGGCTTTACCAGTGTTTCCCAGATATCATTTTCCCGGCGCTTCAAAAGCAGAATCTCGATCTTTGCCTCAGTTCCTTCTTTCACACCATAAAGCCTTGCGGGAATTACCTTGGTATTGTTGATCACCAGACAGTCCCCCGGCTTTAAGTACTCTTTGATATCCTTAAAAATACGGTGTTCCATTTCTCCCGGTTTCTTTTTTAACACAAGAAGCCGGGAACCGGAACGGTCTTCCAGAGGATCCTGCGCGATCAGTTCCTTCGGAAGATCATAATCAAATTCCTTTACGTCCATGTTCCCTTACTCTTTCTTTATTTTCTAAGCTCGATGCCCATATTTTCCAGAGCTTTCAGGATCTTATCCATTGCACCGGAAATGTCTGCTTCCTCAAGATTCCGGTCTTTTGCACGGAATACCAGAGAATATGCAACTGATTTATAACCGCCCCGGATCTGTGCTCCTTCATAAATATCAAACAGCTGATAGCTTTCCAGGTTCTTTCCGCCCTTTTCATCAAATACCTTTTCGATGTCTCCGGCAAGGATCTCCTTCGGAACCAGCATACTGATGTCACGGGTAGCTGCCGGGAATTTTGCGATTCCCTCGTATTTGCGGTCAAATGTTGCACGGCTTACGATCTCCGGCATATCGATCACCGCGATATAAACACGGTCTTTCATATTGTAGTTTGCCGCTACGGTCGGATGTACTTCCCCGAGATAACCGATGACTGTTCCATCATAAATAACATTTGCCTGACGTCCCGGATGGAGATACGGTCTGCCTGCATTCGGGTCATACTCCGGTTTCTTTCTCATTCCTACTTTGTACAGGAATTCTTCGATGACGCCCTTCATGGTATAGAAATCACCGTCTCCGTACATACCAAGTGTAAACTGCATCCGTTCATCCGGCAGTTCCGTAACCGGAACCTGCTTCGGAAGATAGATATTTCCAAGCTCGTAGAGACGTACATTTTTGTTTCTGCGGTTATAGTTGGTAGAAAGGGATGTCAGCATACCGTTTAAAGAACTTGTGCGCATGATACTGAAATCCTCTCCTAACGGGTTCGCGATCGTTACGGTCTGACGCAGTTTGGAGTCTTCCGGTAATAACAGCTTATCAAATACCTTAGGGCTTTCAAATGAATAGGTCATTCCCTGGGAAAATCCGCAGAATTCCGCAATCTCTCTCGCCATGCTCTCAATGCGGAGCTTGAACGGAAGTTTTCCTGTCGTTGCTTCGCCACTCGGCAGTGTCATCGGAATGTTGGCATATCCAAAGAATCTTGCCACTTCCTCTGCCAGATCCGCGTCACACGCGAGATCCTGTCTCCAGGACGGAGCCAGCACTTCGTTGGTGCTCTCATCATAACCCAGATCGATCTTTTTGAAATAGGAAAGCATCGTCTCCGGTGCGATATCCGTACCAAGCAGACGATTATATTTTTCCGGTTCAAACGGGATCCTTGTGCCTTCTTTTTTGACCGGATAAATGTCAACTGCTCCGCCTACCACTTCACCGGCACCCAGTTCCTCGATGAGCTGGCACGCACGGTCCATTGCTTCCATCGCAAGGTTCGGATCCAGTCCTTTTTCAAATTTTGCAGACGCATCGGTACGCATTCCGACTTTCTTTCCGGAAAGACGGATATTGGTTCCGTCAAAGCATGCCGCCTCAAAAAGCATGGTTGTTACATCATCCGTGATCATGGAATTTTCTCCTCCCATGATACCTGCCATGCCGATGGCCTTTTTGCCATCACAGATCATCAGCACGGAATCATCCAGCGTGCGTTCCTGTCCGTCGAGGGTCACGAACTTTTCGTTCTTCTCGGCACGGCGCACTACGATCTCTTTTCCCTCGATCTTATCCAGATCATAGGCATGCATCGGCTGTCCATACTCTTCCATGACATAGTTTGTGATGTCTACGATATTATTGATCGGACGGATGCCCTGTGCCGCAAGTCTGCGCTGCATCAATTCCGGTGACGGAGCGATCTTGATATTTTTTACCACTCTTGCGGTATAACGGGAACAAAGATCCGAATCCTTTACCGTAACTTTGATGTAATCATTGACATCTTCGCTGTTTCCGGTTTTCTCCACAACCGGCGGTACAAATTCTTTTCCAAAGGTTGCTGCCGCTTCTCTTGCGATTCCAAGCATGGAAAAGCAGTCCACACGGTTGGATGTAATCTCATATTCAACGACAACATCATCCAGTCCGAGTTCCTTTACTGCATCTGCGCCGACAACTGCGGTGTCATCGAAAATATAAATTCCCTCTACCGGTGCTTTTGGATACATATCACGGTTGGATCCGAGTTCTTCGATCGAGCACATCATGCCGTTGGATTCCACGCCACGCAGTTTGCCTTTTTTGATCTTGATCCCGCCTTCGGTCACGCTTCCGTCATGTCCGCCGGCAACACGTCCGCCGTCTAAGACAACCGGCACCTTGTCCCCTTCTCTGACATTCGGTGCTCCGGTCACGATCTGGATTGGCTCTCCCTGTCCGATATCCACCTGGCAGATGATCAGTTTGTCCGCATCTGGGTGTTTTTCAATCTTTTTAATCTGGCCAACCACAATCTTTTCCAGATTTTCATCCAGTCTGGTGTATCCTTCTACCTTTGAGCCGGATAATGTCATGGCATCCATATATTCCTGTGCGGTACAGTCAAGTCCCGGCACTAAATCTTTGATCCATTTTAATGATGTATTCATTTTGGTTCTCTCCTTGTTTTTCTATTTCTTTCGGAATCTTTCTTCGAAATCTTCCTGCTCTTCTATCCTTCGGGCAGCCCCTGGAATCTTTCTTCGAAATCTTCCTGCTCTTCTATCCTTCGGGCAGACCCCGGAATCTTTCTTCGAAATCTTCCGGGGTTGTCCGGCAGTCGCCGGACAACCCTTCCCACAGCGCATTTTGAAAACGCCTGCAGATAAATCTGCGCCGGTTTTCAAAATACGCTGCGGGTCTGCCCTGCTCGTTGCTCGCTAAAATTGTTTTAAGAAGCGGTCGTCGTTTTCGTAAAGAAGACGCATGTCATCGATCTCGTATTTTAATAATGTAATTCGCTCCAGACCGACACCAAACGCAAAGCCGGAATATTCTTCCGGATCTATTCCGCTCATGCGCAGGACTTTCGGATGTACCATACCACAGCCCAGGATCTCGATCCATCCCTCTCCTTTGCAGAAACGGCATCCTTTTCCGCCGCATTTAAAGCAGGTCACATCCATCTCGGCACTCGGCTCGGTGAACGGGAAATGATGCGGACGGAATTTTACTTTTGTATCCGCGCCAAACAGCTGTCTTGCGAACTCCTGCAGGGTTCCCTTTAAATCCGCAAATGTAATATGTTTGTCAATGACCATTCCCTCGATCTGATGGAAAGACGGTGAATGTGTCGCATCCACTTCATCCGCACGGAATACTCTTCCCGGCGCGATCATACGGATCGGCAGTTTCTTCTGTTCCATCATACGCACCTGAACCGGAGAAGTCTGGGTACGCAGCAGGATCTTGTCATTGATATAGAAGGTATCCTGCTCATCTTTTGCCGGATGATTTGCCGGAATATTTAACGCTTCAAAGTTATAGTAATCATATTCTACTTCCGGTCCCTCGACAACTTCATATCCCATACCGGTAAAAATGCGTTCTACTTCTTCAAGCGCAATGGTATTCGGATGTCTGTGTCCGACCAGATTCTTTTTGGACGGCAGTGTCACATCGATCACTTCATGCTTCAGACGAAGTTCCAGTTCCTTTTCTTCCAATCTCTTTCTGGTCTCTTCCAGTTTCTTTTCAATGCTCTCTCTGGTTTCATTTACCAGCTGTCCTACAGCCGGACGTTCTTCCGGGCTTACGTCCTTCATACCTTTTAATACTGCGGTCAGTTCTCCTTTTTTTCCAAGGAATGCGACACGCACATCATTTAACTTGCCCAGTTCATCGGATCCTTCGATCTGGCGAATCGCTTCTTCTCTAATCTTTTGAAGTTTTTCTTTCATAATAGTTCTCCTTTTTCTTTTCTCTACCATACAAAAAGCGGAGCACGCTTCACCCCGCTAGGGACGAAGATGCTCCGCGTTACCACCCTTTTTCCTGAATACTCAGACTCTTAGCATATGCTTAACGCGCACGACACGGCACCGCCTACTGCAAGGTTCAACGGCACGGCTCCAGAGTGAAATTCATCTGCCACCTGATCCCGGGAATACTTCCAGCCAGTGATATTCCCTCTCTGTCGAATGTTTAGCAGACTACGTGGTCTCCTTCCAAGCCTTTTTCATACATACTTTAGTGTATCACATAAAAAAAGAAACTTCAACCCCTTTTCGCTCTCCGCTCCCTGCGCATACGGACCCATGCGGAAAAATATCTACCGTAAAGAGCATTCACCTCTCCACAGAGCAGGAAAATGTAGATACAAAAATAAAGCCACAGCATCAAAAGCGCGATCGTCGTCAGACTTCCATACATCGAAAATCCGTTAAAATATTTCACATAGATCGAAAGTCCAAGCGAAAAGACATACCATGCCACCGCACTGATCGCCGCACCCGGAAGCTGTGCCCAGAGTGCCGGTTTGTTGTTCGGCAGCGCTTTATATACCATCGCAAACATTGCGATCAACGTAAAGATAATGATCAGAAAGCGGAACGGGTAAAGCTTATTCGCGATCTCTTCCGTAACCGGAACATACTGCACCACCATCCGCTTTACCGAACTTCCGAACACCAGGATCAGTAACATGACCAGGATCAGGATCAGAAATATAAACGTATAAAAGATCGCCCGGATGCGCAGCACGAGCCAGTTTCTCGTCTCATCCACCCCGTTTACGGAATTGAGTCCGTCCGAAAGATACTGGATCCCTTTCGCGGCCGACCAGATCGCCGCCACTGCCGTCACCGAGATAAGTCCCATCGAATTTCCGTAAACTTCATCTACCACCGTCAGGATAAGCGGAGCGATATAGTCCGGCATGGTTCGTGTGATCCCTTCTAACAGCATCGCTTCCGTGATCGGTGTATACCTTAACATGGAGCTGAACACCATCATAAACGGTATGAACGACAGAATGATGAAAAATGCCGTCTGCGCCGCAAACGCGTTGATATGATCATCCCGCGCCTTTTTCAGAAAATACTGTACATTTTTTATGATACTCCAAATCATGTTTTTATCCTTTCGGTTCAATTTCGATATCCTTAAAAAAGAAGTTTAAGATATCTTTATAGCTGTATCCAAGCTCTGCCATTCCTTCCGCTCCGTTCTGGCTCATACCGACGCCGTGACCGTAACCGCCTCCGTATATGGTATATGTTCCTGTTGTTTCATCATACGAAAAGGTAAAGCAGGCACTTGGAAGAATCGCCATCTTCTGTGTTGTCCCGTCGAGAAGATGCACATCATCCACCAGACAGCCGAGCACTTTGCGTATATTATATTCGGAAAGCACTTCCGCGGTTCCGTTTTCGTAGGTCAGCACCAGATCTAACACCGCGCCCCCGTTTCCTCTTGCTTTGATCTGCATAGAAAGCAGTTTTCCAAGTCCGGACACTGTATCCGTCGGATTTCCACTGCTGTCATAAAGCAGAATATTTTCCGGCTTGATCTCTTTTCGCACCGCAAGCACCTGTCTTGCCTGCTCCATGCGCTCATCCGTCAGTTTTGCGGTCGTACTCCAGCGGAAAAAATGGCTGCTCACATCAAAGCAGGAATCATCGATGCCTGTAATATACTGATAAAAGGCCGCTTCATCCGAAAGCGCAAGCGGCGTCTGATCGGCGGATACCCGTGTCACTTTGAGGAACGGATAATCATCCGCGATCACATTATTCCACACACAGTCATCCTGCGTCATGCCACAGGACGTGGAAAAATAGAACGCTTCTATGATCTCCCCGCCGCAGGTCATGACTTCCCCGCAGGTGTCATCTACTACGGTTCTTGCAATGTCAGTATGTTCCTGCCGGTTGTACACCTGATAATTGGTACTGTCATCCACATGCGCTCCGTACTGCGCATACTCACTCTGCAAAAGCTGACGGTAGGCATAGCTTCTCGCGCAGACCGCCTGTGCCTTCAATGCCTCCGGCTGATAATTGGCCGGCATCTCACTCGTCACCACCTGGTAGAGGTAATTTTCGATCGGCACATCATTGATCACCACAAAGCCCTCCGCATAGCGGCGCACCTCAAAACCGCCCTCATATCCGTAGGAGATCCGGCTGCCGGACGCATCCGCAAGATACATCTCATTTCCATTCACGGCATCGATACGCACATAGCCATCCCCCGCCTCCGTAAGACATGACGCGGTGTCAAAAAGTGTTCCTCCGCCGTAAACCGCCGTATTCTCACCGTAAACGACCTGGTATTCTCCGTCACAGGTGATCCACACGCCGTCCCGGTAAACGGTTCCGTCCCCGTCTAAGAGCAGGACACGGATATTGGAAAGATTCGCCGGCTGATTTAACAGGATCGCGCACACCTCATCCCCCGCCACAACATAGGTGACATTCATATTTCCGATCACGATATCCGAAACATCCTTCTGCTCTATGGTTCCATATGTCTTATATACCGGCAGCACTTTCGCCCGTTTCAGCGGGCCATAGCCATCGATCTCGATTTTCTGTTCATCCACCGTCAGGAGATTTCCGGTGATTGTCTCCTGCTTTCTGTCTATTTTAAAGATCTCTCCGTCCTTAAAGTGCATATCACAGACTGTACCCGAAAGATCTTCCCCCGCTTCCTCCAACGGGAATTCATAGGTCTGACCGCCAAAAAGTACCGACGCCTTTTGTTGTGAAACACCTTCGAAATATACATTGGGCAGAACAACCTCAAGCCCTTTCTCCCGTTTCAGCCCGATGATCGTGTTTTCGTAAAGATAACAGAGATATCCTTTCGTTTCCTCCAGGAAGTCATCCGGCACCAGATAAGAATAACTTCCATCCTGCGTCTGTACCTGCTGTTCTTTGCTGTCTTTTTTCAAAATCAGGCATGGCGTGCAGCTCACCTTCTGATTCGTATCCAAAAGCTCCAGAAGCTGATCGTAAATGTCATACCACGTCTTACGATCGATCGCTTTCGCATCCCCTTCTTTCTGATATGTAACATACTCCGTAGCTCCAAGATGTTCCAGTATTTTTTTCACATCCACGAATTTCAGTTCACGGTCCTGCTTCATATCCAGAAGTTCTTCCCACTCACTCTTTTCATAGCCCGAAAAAGTGAGCATCTGTATTGCCTCATCTGCTCCAAGATACGCATCATTCCACTGACTCAGATCTCTCTCTTTGTATTCTGTCTTTAACACGGCAAGCAGTAAAAACGCGCATCCTGCCAAAAGTATGCAAAGCTTCACTTTTTTTGCGTCCACTCTGCCATTTCGCCCGATATTTCCTATTCTTCCCATAAAACTCCTCACACCCACATTACATGAAAAGAAGCTGCTTTATGACAAGCAGCTTCTTTTATCCTGTGTAAGTTATCTTTTGTACAACTTCTTTTGTAATCTATATGATCTCTTTCGTACTTTATGCCATCATTTGTGTCTCTTGATTGCTTTTTCTTATGTTTTTTCAAAAACCCAAAATGCCGTTTCCTGCAATTTTGACTCCTAGCGAACGCTAGGTGGGTATCCGCAGCTGACGTTCTGCCTTCCACTGATACGAGGCGGCCTGACATCCGGTCAGTAATATAAGAGTCCCATAAAAGTAAATGTAGGTTCAAAAAAGCAGGGGTATCGCACATCCCAGGCATTGTCTTTTGTTGCTCTTATTATACTTTAATATGTGTATTTTCGCAACCAGAAATTCGTGGGAATTTCTGCTTCCTTTTATATTTTTTTCAAATCATCCGCAGAAAAACTTCCCGGGAACAGCTCCGCAAGCGTAAAGACCTTATAATCACTTTTGTCCCGTGCAACAATGATCTCAAAAGCCTCATCACAGAATTCCATCATGACCTGTCTGCATACTCCGCATGGGAACAGATAATCTCCGGTATTTCCAGCCACCGCAATGGCACGAAATCTCCGTTCTCCCTCCGATACTGCCTTAAAAAAAGCGGTACGTTCCGCGCAGTTTGTCGGCGTGTATGCCGCATTTTCAATATTGCAGCCACGGTAGATCTTTCCATCTTCTGTCAGAAGCGCAGCTCCGACTGGAAAGTTTGAATACGGAACATAGGCATTCTTTTTTGCCTCATACGCTTCCCCGATCAGCGTTTCACGCGATATCACAGAATTGTTCATTATGCTTCGCTTCCTTCTAACATCTTGATCGCCGAACTTGTTCCGATCCTGCTGCATCCAAGCGCAATGTAACGTTCCATATCTTCTTTGGAGCGCACACCGCCCGCAGCCTTGATCTTTACGTCCTTTCCAATATGCTCTGCCATCAGCGCAACATCCTCAAACGTTGCTCCGCCCGTTCCGAATCCGGTAGAAGTCTTGATAAAATCTGCCTTCGCCTCTGTTACGGCATGGCACATGGCGATCTTTTCCTCTTTCGTCAGGTAACAGGTCTCAATGATGACCTTTAACACTTTATCGCCGACTGTCTTCTTTAACAGCGCGATCTCCTGCTCTACTTTATCGTACGCTCCGTTTTTTACATCCCCGATATTGATGACCATATCGATCTCCGAAGCTCCATCTGCAAGTGCCTGTCTGGTCTCCGCCACCTTGCTCTCGGTGTTACAGTTTCCAAGCGGGAATCCCACTACCGTACAGACCGGCAGTTTGTCCCCATATTTATCATGTACCCGTTTAATGTAGCAGCTTGGGATGCACACGGATGCCATATGATAAGAAACCGCTTCGTCGCAGAGTTTCTCGATCTCCTCCCAGGTAGTAAATGCCTTTAAAGCTGTATGATCCACATAACGGTATAATTCTTCTTTGTTCATTTCCAATCTCCTTTCGCCTGTTTTTCTATTCTATAATATTTCCAATCTCTTTTCCAGCGGTTTCTTTATAGAAATTTTTCCCTGATGTGCCGGAATTTTGTGACAAACCACAGGCACACGATCAAAAATGCAAATAATATCACGGTATTTATCCGGTTGCTCTTATAAAAGATCATATTGACGGTACCGGCTATCCCGCAGAGAACCGTCTCTGCCCCGAACGGAAGCATATAACGCGCCACTTCTTCTGCCATTTTTCTGCTGTCACGGCATCTGGCAAGCTCCTCCGCATCTAACAGCATGTTTCCCGGTTTTCCTGTTTTTTTCATGTTTCGTGCCGCGTAGACCAGGTATCCGCCAAACACGATCAGAAAAACATCAAGCAGCAATCCGACATTGATTCCTTCCATATTTCTTCCGCCCTCTCTTCTCTCACATTTCGAATTCTATTATAATCTCTGTCACCATGGGTTGCAATCTTATTTTTATTTCGATATAAAGATTGAAACTTTTCTGATTTTATTGTAAAATACTTACATATCAGAAAGTATTTTGACTATATTTGAAGGAGATATCTACATGAAACTTGAAGATGCTAAAATTTTAATCGGAGACGATTCTATTCTTGCGAGAAAACAGTTAAAGGACGTTTTGACTACATTTGGCGGCAAGCATTTTTTCGAAGCTGCAAATGGGCAGGAAGCAATTGAAAAATTTAAAGCTGAAAAACCGGATATCGTATTCTTAGATATTGTTATGCCACAGAAGGACGGTATTTCCGCTGTTTCTGAAATTTGCAGAATTGATCCGAATGCATATATCATCATTGTATCTTCGGTTGGTACCCAGACTCAGCTTCGAAACGCGATTGAGGCAGGCGCACGGGATTTCATCCAGAAGCCTCTGAATACGGATCAGATAAAATCGATTCTTTCCGTAAAATTTGAAGGGAGATAAGTTATGTATACACAATTTTTCGGCAATTTTCTTCTCAGCCGCGGAGTTGTCACTTCAGAACAGCTCATCAATGCGATCAAGGAAGAATCTACCACGCACATAAAACTCGGAACTCTTGCCATCCACGCCGGCTATATGACTGCCAGCGAGGCTGACAACATCATCATCATGCAGACCCATGAAGACAAACGCTTCGGTGAACTCGCCGTACAGGGCGGTTATATGACCGAGGAACAGGTAAACAGCCTGTTAAAGATGCAAAAACCGGACTATCTTCTTCTGGGACAGATCCTAATCGAACAGGGCATTCTGACCAACACGGATTTTGAGAACCTGATCGTGGACTATCAGTCGGAATATGAGATCTACGACCTTGATATGGCAACCGAGAAAAAGGAAGTTGTCACGAATATGCTGAAAAACTACTGCAGTTTTTCCAACCATCCGCAGGCAGACAAGGCGATCCATTACCTCTATCTCCTGTTCAACAATCTGGTTCGTTTTATCGGCGAGGATTTTACTACGTTAAATCCGATTCCTTGTCCGGAATATCCGACCAACTACTGCATCAGCCAGAAGACACACAATGATACACTCTCTATGACTTCTGCGCTTGATATCGATCCGAACACCGCGGTTGCTTTTGCTTCCCGCTATGTGGACGAGCAGTTTGAGGACTTTGATGAATATGTAAAAGCTTCACTGGAGGATTTCTTGAACCTGCACAACGGACTTTACAACGTAAATCTTTCCAATGATTTTTCAATCGAACTGACACTGGATCCACCGGAAATCCATCATTACGACGTACTCTCTCTCAGCCAGAACGCCTATCTGTTTCCGGTCATTTATCCGTTTGGAACGATAAATTTTCTGTTTTCTTTCTAACACAGATTTTAAATAAAAATAGAGACGTAAACGAAACCCCTGTGATTCCGCTTCTTTGGAATCACAGGGGTTATCTTTTGTAATGGCGACGAGGAAAATGGACACGGTGCTTGTACGAGCGTCCATTTGACGGCCGCTGATCAGAGCGGAATGCGCAAAGCGTATTTCGTCTCTGTTTCAACGCTCACCTTTTATTAAATTGCAAGGAACTTCTTTACAACTTCCGGCATTTCAGCCACTTCGCATACAGTATCATGTAACACTTTTGCGGTACGGATCTCTTCGATCGCCTTCGGTACTGCGACATGTCCGATGCGGCTCAGCTCATCTACCAGCTCGAAATCTGTCATGGAATCGTATTTTTCCTTATCAATCGCATCCATAACGCTTCTGGTAAATTTGAACGGACTGGCTGTGGAAGCAATCACCGTCTTTGTCTCTGTGTCTTTGGTCTCTTCTTTGTATTTCTTATAAACACCAGCTGCTACTGCGGTATGGGTATCGATCACATATCCGGTCTTGTCATACAGGTCACAGATCACTTTTGCTGTCTCCGCTTCACTTGTATAATTTCCGTAGAAATCAGCAAGCTGTTCTTTCATTTCTTCTGTGATCGCATAAGCGCCGTCAGAAGTCAGTGCAGTCATCAGCTCTTTATTCTTTGCCGCGTCATTTCCGGCGATACGGTAGATCAGGCGCTCCAGGTTGCTTGAAATCAGAATGTCCATGGACGGAGAAGATGTCAGCATGAACTCACGGTTCTTATCATAAGTTCCGGTGCGGAAGAAATCAAACAGTACTTTATTTTCATTGGATGCGCAGATCAGTTTTGCGATCGGAAGTCCCATATTCTTTGCATAGAACGCAGCGAGAATATTTCCGAAGTTTCCGGTCGGTACTACCACATTGATCTTTTCATCCTTTGCGATCTCACCTTTTTTGTACAGTTTTGCGTATGCATATACATAATAAGCGATCTGAGGAACCAGACGTCCGATATTGATAGAGTTTGCGGATGAGAACTGGAAGCCCGCAGCATCCATCTGTGCGGCAAGTTCCTTATCCTGGAACATCTTTTTCACACCGGTCTGTGCCTGATCAAAGTTTCCATGAATGCCGACTACATAGGTATTGTCACCCTTCTGTGTCACCATCTGTTTTTCCTGGATCGGGCTCACACCGTTCTTCGGATAAAATACGATGATCTTGGTACCCTTGACATCCGCGAAACCTGCAAGCGCTGCCTTACCGGTATCTCCGGAAGTCGCTGTCAGGATCACGATATCGTTCTTTACCTGATTCTTGCGTGCCGCTGTGATCAGCAGATGAGGCAGAATGGATAATGCCATATCCTTAAAAGCGATCGTCGGGCCGTGGAACAGCTCTAAATAATAGGCGCCGTCTGATTCTACAAGCGGAGCGATCTCTTTTGTATCGAATTTGCTGTCATATGCTTTCTGAATGCAGTCCTTTAACTCTTCCTCGGTAAAATCTGTTAAAAACTGTTTCATGACCGCGTATGCAGTCTCCTGATAATTCATATCGGCAAGTTCATCTATCGTCACATCCAAAGAAGGGATACGATCCGGCACGAATAATCCGCCGTCATCTGCAAGTCCCTTTAAGATAGCCTGGGAAGCAGTTACCTTTTCCTTTGCATTTCGTGTACTTGAATAAATTAAATCCATTCTCTCATCCTCTTCTTTCCTAAGTATTATTCTAAATATTCGTACTGTTTTTCATTATAAATAAAGGCTTTTCTTCTGTCAATCCAAAAACCTAAAATGTGTGGTATAATAATAACCAAAGATACTACCAAGGAGGAACTTTAACCTTATGCTCCCAGGCGTTTATACCGCGACAAAAAAAGACGGAACCATCTATTACCGTTCCAGCATCACCTATCAGAACAAGCATATCAGTCTCGGCAGTTACGCGTCCGAAGATACCGCAAACCAGGCTTATCAGAAAGCCGACGCCCTTTTGCGGGATCCGTCGGTCTCTTTCGAGCACGCACTTGCGCACCGTGGTGTTTTATCTTTCGACAAGACGGTCACCCTTATGAATTTCCGGGATAACGGGGTCTACATCAAGACACCGATCTACCTGCGCAGAAATTATTTTGAATATTTTCTTTCGCCCACACTGATCTTAAAGTTCGATATCGATGATCTGTTTTATTATTCCAGCCATCGGATCCAGAAACGTGGCGGTCATCTGTTCGTAAGCGATTATGGGATGCAGTATAATATTCTTTCCCGCTACGGCATCAAAAGCCACGGGGTTCCCGGAAAAGATTTCCGGTTCGTAAATGAAGATTTCTCCGATTACCGGTATTCCAATATCATGATCATCAACCCCTACGCCGGTGTGAATATGCTGCAGGCAGGCGGAAAGATCTCTTATCAGGCGAAGATACATATCAACGGATACTTTTCTCTCGGCACCTATGAAAGCGACTATCTCGCCGCCATCGCATATAACAAGGCATGCGATCTCGCAAAAGATGCGGGGATCCACCGGGAATTTCCGGTCAATTACATCGATTTTCTCTCGCCAAGCCAGTACGCGGAACTTTATGCAGACCTGGTTTTGCCGGAAAAATACCTCACTTATCTTGCCTCTTTTTCATAAAACAGTGAAAAAGCTGTCAAAAGGATTCCTCCTTTTTGGCAGCTTTTTTCTTTAGTTTTTCTGATTGATGTAGTTGATCAGTCCCTCAGCTTTAATGATCTTTTGCATAAACTCCGGGAACGCCTGCCCCTGATAGGAGGTTCCTTTGGTCTTGTCATAGATCATGCCGCTGTCAAAATCAACTTCCACTTCGTCTCCCGCGTCAATATTTTCTGCCGCTTCCTTGCATTCAATGATCGGCAGTCCGATATTGATCGCATTCCGGTAAAAAATACGTGCGAAAGTCTCCGCGATCACACAGCTTACCCCAGCAGCCTTGATCGCGATCGGCGCATGTTCTCTGGAAGAACCGCAGCCAAAGTTTTTATTTGCAACGATCAGATCGCCTTTTTTTACTTTTTTCACAAAATCCTTATCGATATCTTCCATGCAGTGAGCCGCCAGTTCTTTTGGCTCGGAAGAATTTAAATACCGCGCAGGAATAATGACATCGGTATCCACGTTATCTCCAAATTTAAATACGTCTCCATGTGCTTTCATCTATCTACTTACCTCCTATCAATCAACTGGTGCGGAAATTTTTCCGGTCAGCGCACTTGCCGCCGCCACAGCCGGGCTCGCAAGATAAACTTCGGAATCAACATGTCCCATTCTTCCGACAAAGTTACGGTTTGTGGTGGATACGCATCGTTCCCCTGCCGCAAGGATTCCCATGTATCCTCCAAGGCATGGTCCGCAGGTCGGTGTGCTTACCACCGCTCCCGCCTCGATAAAGGTACGGATATATCCGGCTGCCATTGCATCCAGATAGATCTGCTGTGTTGCCGGGATCACGATGACACGAAGTCCCTTTGCCACTTTTTTGCCCTTTAAGATCTCAGCCGCAGTCTTTAAGTCTTCCAGACGTCCGTTTGTACAGGAACCGATCACGACCTGATCAATCCTGATATCCCCGACTTCATCGATGGTATGTGTATTTTCCGGAAGATGCGGGAATGATACGGTTGATTTTAATGTACTAAGATCAATCGTATATTCCTCATCATACTCTGCGTCCGCATCTGCCTCATATACCTGATACGGGCGTTTGCTGTGTTCTTTCATATATGCTTCCGCAATCTCGTCCACCGGGAAGATTCCGTTTTTTGCTCCTGCCTCGATCGCCATATTCGCGATCGTGAAACGGTCATCCATGTTTAAGTTTTTAATTCCGTCTCCGACAAACTCCAGGGAACGGTACAGTGCGCCGTCCACACCGATCATTCCGATCAGATGTAAGATCACGTCTTTTCCGCTGACCCATTTGCCCGGCTTTCCGGTGATATTTACACGGATCGCGGACGGAACCTTAAACCATGCTTTTCCGGTCGCCATACCGGCTGCCATATCCGTACTTCCCACACCGGTGGAAAATGCTCCGAGCGCCCCATAGGTACAGGTATGTGAATCCGCTCCGATAATCACATCACCGGCAACGGTAAGTCCTTTTTCCGGAAGCAGCGCATGCTCGATCCCCATCTCTCCAACATCAAAATAATTGGTAATATCATGCTTACAGGCAAACTCACGCACGCATTTGCAGTGTTCTGCCGACTTGATATCTTTATTCGGAACAAAATGATCCAAAACCAGCGCGATCTTATCCTTATGAAAAACGCCATCCACCTTCATTTTATCCATTTCATGAATTGCGACCGGAGATGTGATATCATTTCCGAGCACCAGATCCAGATCCGCCTCGATCAGCTGTCCCGCACAGACTGAGTCAAGTCCTGCGTGCGCCGCAAGAATTTTCTGTGTCATCGTCATTCCCATTTCAATTTTCCTCCTACACTTTAAAATATAACGTGAGCAATCAAGAATATTTTATCTTTTATTGCTATTCTAACATAAGTAGTGATATAATAGTAATACATAATAAATATGTTTATCATGCATACCGGTTATGGCATACGCCATACTTATTTAACGAATTTTGCTTTACGAAAGGATGTTTTTTATGATTCAAAGTCTATCCTGCTACCGTATCTTTTACACGGTCGCGAAAACCGGCAACATCTCAAAAGCCGCCAAAGAACTCTATATCAGCCAGCCTGCGATCAGCAAATCGATCCAGAAGCTGGAAGAAAGCATGAACTGTGAACTTTTCCGGCGCAGTTCCCGCGGGGTCAGTTTGACCGAGGAGGGCGAACTGCTCTACTCCCATGTCAAAGTCGCGTTTGAGACGCTCGCGCTTGGCGAAGACCGTCTGCGCAATTCCATCGAGCTTGGGGTCGGCCATTTAAAGATCGGTGTCAGTTCCACGCTTTGTAAATACATGCTGCTTCCCTATCTGAAAGAATTCATCAAGCTGTATCCGCACATCAACATCTCCATCACCTGTCAGTCTACCAATGACACCTTAAAGCTGTTGGAAGAAAACAAGATCGATGTCGGACTGATCGGAAAGCCGGAAAGCTTAAAAAACATTGATTTTTATTATCTCGCCGAGATCAAGGATATTTTTGTGGCAACCAAAGACTATCTGCGCAACTTAAAAGCAAGAGGTGTCAAGGAAGACCGCATCCTGCAGAGCTCCACGATCATGCTGCTTGATAAAAACAACATGACCAGACAGTATATCGACGATTACCTCCAGGAAAACCACATTGTGGTTCAGGACTCGATCGATATCTCCTCCATGGATCTTCTGATCGAGTTTGCCAAGATCAGCGTCGGTGTTGCCTGCGTCATCCGTGAATTTGTAAAAAAAGAGCTTGCGGACGGCTCTCTGATCGAAATCCCGCTCGGCTTTCCGATCCACAAACGTGAAGTCGGTTTTGCCTATAAGAAATCGGTCAAGCCATCAAAATCGTTAGAGCTTTTTGTGGATTTCTACAAATCCCACGAGCTTTTGCATTCTTAAAAGTTTCTGCTTTTATCCGTCAAATGGATGTCTGCGCAGGCACGGCATCCATTTTTCTCTCGCTATTACACAAAATCCCTGATCGCAAAACCGATCAGGGATTTCTTATTGCGTATATGTATTTTTTAGTTATTGATCAGCTTATCTTCTTCGTTGTTCCAGCTGTATAATTTACGGATTTCCTTACCAACTGCTTCTGACGGATGTTCTGCTGCTTTCTTTCTCATAGCTTTGAAGTGAACCTGACGTCCTGCCGGAGACATATCCAATAAGAAGTCTTTTGCAAAAGTACCATCCTGGATATCGGAAAGGATCTTCTTCATGGTCTTCTTTGTCTCTTCTGTGATAAGTTTCGGTCCGGTAATGTAATCACCATACTCAGCAGTGTTGGAGATAGAATATCTCATTCCTTCGAAACCGGACTGGTAGATCAGGTCTACGATCAGTTTCATTTCATGGATACATTCAAAGTATGCGTTTCTCGGATCATATCCAGCTTCGCATAAGGTTTCAAAACCTGCCTGCATCAGTGCGCAAACACCACCGCAAAGAACTGCCTGCTCACCAAAAAGGTCTGTCTCTGTCTCAGTACGGAATGTAGTTTCAAGAACACCGGCTCTTGCTCCGCCGATACCAAGTGCATATGCCAATGCGATATCCTGAGCCTTTCCGGTTGCATCCTGCTCAACAGCGATCAGACATGGAACACCTTTTCCTGCCTGGTACTCAGAACGAACGGTATGTCCCGGTCCCTTCGGTGCGATCATGGTAACGTCTACGTTCTTAGGCGGTACGATCGTTCCGAAATGGATGTTGAATCCATGTGCGAACATTAACATATTTCCTGCTTCCAGATTCGGTTCGATCTCGTTTTTGTAAAGATCAGCCTGTTTTTCATCATTGATGAGGATCATGATGATGTCAGCCTGTTTTGCCGCTTCTGCAGCCGTGTATACTTTAAATCCCTGTGCTTCTGCCTTTGCCCATGATTTGCTTCCTTCATAAAGTCCAATAATGACATTGCATCCGGAATCCTTTAAATTCAATGCATGTGCATGTCCCTGGCTACCATATCCAATGATAGCGATCGTCTTTCCATCTAATAAGGAAAGGTTACAGTCCTGCTGATAAAAAATCTTTGCTGCCATTTTTAATTCCTCCTAAAAAAGTTAATCTAAATAAGTAACATCGGCCGACCCTCTGGTCAGTCCGGTAATACCTGTCCTTGCCAGTTCGAGAATCTCATAGCCTGCCATCAGCTCCAAAAAAGCATCCAGCTTTCCCTGACCTCCGGTCAGTTCGATCACCATGGAATCCCGGCTTACATCTACAACCTTTGCGCGGAAAATATTCGCGATCGACACGATTGCCTGACGGTCTTCCTCGCCCGCATGTACCTTCACCAGTATCAGTTCACGGCACACCGACTCTCCGTCCCGCAGCTGCTTGATATCGATCACATCTTCCAGCTTCGCCAGCTGTTTTTCTATCTGTTCCAAAATAAGCTCATCACCTGAAGTAACGATCGTCATCCTGGTATAACGCGGATCTGTCGTCACGCCTGCGGTGATGCTGTCTACATTGTATCCTCTGCGGCTGAAAAGCCCGGATACACGGCTTAGAACACCGGAAGTGTTCTCCACCAAAATGGATAATACCTGTCTTCTCATCGAAAACCATCCTTTACTTTTTACGCTTGCTCACGTTAAAATTATTCTAGCATATCTCCTTTAATTGTCAATACAAAAATGCATTAAAGTAATATAAAATTTTTGTCCTATAACATTCAGTTATGGTTATAGGACAAAAAATTCATATCTGTGTTCTGTTTTTCCCTTTCGCTTACGATGTCTTCTGATTTTCAACCTGTGTTTCCACCGCGTCGACGATTCCTTTGACATATCCCTTCTGATTGGAAATGATATTTTTCAGGTCTTCATCGATACTGATGTATCCAAGCTCGATCAGAAGCGTTTCGACTCCGGTATTGGAATTCCGGTATTCGTTGCTGCCATATCTGGTATCTCTTCCATCCACAAACGCACCGGTCGCGATCCCTCCAAGCTCACGGATCATAAACAGGGAATCCACGCCGGAATAATCATATGGCGTATAACCGTATTTTTCCGCTGTCGCCACATTTTTGCTGATCCCTTTTTCGCTGTACGGAGCCGCGTATACACCATCGGTCACACGGTCGGACTGCATATTGGAATATCCAGTTCCGGCGTCCGCCACAATACCGTCCGCAACCAGTTTCGCGAAATCACCATTTCCCCGTATGGAACAGTAGATCTGTACGCCGCCGCGCGTCAGTTTCTCCGCATTGCTGTTCAAATGCAGACACAGACAATACTTTGCGCCGGAGCGGCAGGCAATGCTCACTCTGCCGTCTTCATCGTACATCGTGTATGCCATATTCTCATCCGCCGGCTCAGAGCCGTCCCTGGTCAGCTTGATCTTATAGCCCTTGTCTTCCAGTGCGCTTTTTAATGCCTTCGCATACTGAAGCGTCAGTTCCGACTCTGTATATCCGTTGCCGCTCGCTCCCGTATCCTTTCCGCCATGTCCGGCGTCGATCACGATATCATAGACATCATCCGGAAGCGCCGATTTCGCCACATTCACTTCCAGATAATTTAAGTTTGTCCCATCCGTATCCTGCGCAAAAGACATCTGTATCTTCTGGTTGCTGTTATCCTTGGTCAGCGTGTAATAGGTGATCGCCTGTTCTCCCGACGCATCAGTCAATGAATAGTACGCATGCGTACCGTCGGAATAGGCAGCCCGCAGCAGCATACAGTAGTTACCGTCCGGAATATTTTCCAGATTAACGCCATCATTGATATTTGCAGAGGTCTGGAACGCGTAACTTCCATCCTCACCAATCGTCTTTGTCAGCGTATAGATCCGCTCCGCCTCATCCACCGCAGATGCAGAGGATGATGTATCATCTGTCTCTTCGCTCGAAACGCCCTTCGCGTCATCCACAAGAAGCAGTTCCATCGACTGGATCTCCTTTTCCGCCGTCAGCGTTCCCTCCAGATTCAGATGCGTGCCGTATACATAATATTTTGACACACTGACACGGTCGTCTGTCACATCAGCCAGAACATTTTTGATTTCTTCCTCAACTGCCGCCGCATCCGGTTCCATCGCTTCTTTCTTTTCGATCGTATGCCGGATCAGCAATGCCAGTGCCGTCAGGATCGCAACTGAAATAAGAAGAAATGAGATCTGCATGAGCAGCACTTTTCTCCGTCTTCTGCGATAACGTTCCCGTGCCCGTCTGCTGTCTCGCGGCATCTGTGTGCGCTTTCCGCTTCCGTTCTCATACCGTCTGTATTCTGTCTGCTCCCTGCCATCGCCGGCTCTTTTTTGTCTCTGCGCTACATCGGAACTTGCAGTTCTGCTCCTCTGTCTTTGTGCCGCATCGGAACTTGCAGTTCTGCTATGCTGTCCTGCCGCTCCCGGATGCTGCATACCGGTCAGATCCGTTTTTATCCCGGAACGCTTTCGCACATCCCTGTTCTTATTTAATTTTGTGCTCTGATATCCATTTGTGCCACTCATTTATATGTCCATACCTGTTTTTCAAATTTTTTACTCTTTGTCTATTATAATACAAACCACCTGCAATAGTAAAAGGAAATCATTTCTTTTTTTCAGAATTTTCTCTGTCAAAATCTGAGAGGATCTCTTCTCTCGTTTTTTCCGCTTCCAGTTCCAGCATCTGTTCAATATTGATCAGTTCATCCTCCATCCCGGTCTCCTGCTCCGGTGCTTTCTGTTCTTCCACCGGCCGATCCGTTTTTCTTTCTGCTCCGGTATCTCTTCTGCTCTTTTTATTCCCAAATTCCCGCAATGGCTGCGGTGCGCTCAACTTCTTCCCGCTTCTTTTTCTTCTGACCGGCTGTTTCTTTCCCCTTGCCGTGCCTGATCTTCCTTTTTTCCTTTTTCCTGCTTTGATCCACTGTAGTTTTTCTTTCTGTTTCGGTGCCCGGAATATGGCATCCCCATATGCCTCCCGATAGCAGATCCGGACATACTGGAGTGCGAACAAAAGCGAGAGCACGAAAAATCCATAGGAACATACTTTGGTATAACCGCTAAGCAGTGCCGCCACACCGAACGCGTCTGCTGAAATAAGAAGGAATAACGCGCGCAGGTCACTGACTTTTCCCAGTTTTCTCTGGGTAAGGCAGGCGGCAAACGGGATCGCAAATATAAAAAATGTCCCAGGACGCATGCCAAGCGCCATCATCCGTCCATTTATCCAGTTTAGGATCTCTCCGGTCGTCCGTGGCAGGAAAACGGGCTGTCTGTGTATCATAATCCCGCAAAAAAGTACCAGCACTCCAGCCAGAATCCCAAGGATCAGTGTCATGCGTCCATTTCTCTGTGCCCCCGCCGGTCTGAGTTTTCCTATGCGTTTTCCTTTTAAGAACAGCTCGGTCAGAATGGCGTACAGAAATGGTACGATCAGGCTAAATGCGACCTGGATCAGCACCGTTTTTCCAAAAAGACTCTGCCGCATGACATAAAGTCTCGAACAAAGCCATACCGCCACAAGCAGGATATAAATATATCGAAACAGGTTTGTTGTCCATCCGTAAATTTTTTTCATCATTATCACCCAATGATGATTTTACCGGAAATATATTAAAATCCTGTGTGTATTTCCTGAAATGCCAATGAAGAATCTATGAATTATTTCTTAAATTTTTCGCTATTGCAGAGTAAAAAAGCACAAAAAAATACCGCAGCCCCCCTGCTACGGTATCCTTTTTCTATATCCCGAAAGCCAATTCAATTTTTCATATTCTCCCATTCTGTATCCGGTCAGTTTCCTTTCCCAATACATCTCCCTCAGATATTGTATAACATTTTACACCTTTTCCCGCAAGCATTCGCACGCTTTTTCTCCTGAACTGCAAGAAACAATGCACCAACGGCAATTTTTTCTGTCAAAATTTGACGGAACTCCAACTTTTTTGTACAATGGAGTTATTACATATCAATGGGGTGACATTATGGCTGTTCTCATCGTAGAAGATGATCCGATCCAGCAAAACGCTTTAAAGATCCTTTTAACTGAATATAATCCGGCATATGATCTTTTATGCGCTTCCAGTTACGCGGAGGGCTTGGATCTCCTTTCACACAGTGATATCTCGCTTTTTCTTCTGGATGTAGAATTAAACCCCTGTGACCGCACGGACACCAAAGACGGTGTGGAACTCGCCAGACAGATCCGTCAGCACCCGGAATACCTCCACACGCCGATCATTTTCCTTACCTCCATCCCGGAACGGATCCTGGAGGCTCTGAATCAGACACACTGCTTTGACTATCTGTTAAAGCCATACGACCGGGGGATGCTTTACCACTGTCTGGATCAGATCCATTTTCCGGGAAATCTTCCCGAACCGCAGGTCAGCTTTTCTGACACGCAGGGCATCCATATCCGCCTGAAGGGCTCGGAAGTTCTCTATCTTTGTTCCTGCGGACATCAGATCCAGGTTCACACAAATGACGGCGTCTATACGACATGTGCCATGACTTTGGATGCTTTTACGGAAAAACTCGGGCTTCCGTTTTTCCGCTGTCACAGAAAATATATTATCAATCTCGATCACGCCAGCCAGTACGATAAGACAAACCGCTTTGTCTGTGTCGGCAGTGAATCCATTCCGGTCGGGCGTTCCTACAAAAGCGAATTTGAAAAGAGGTATACGAAAAAATGATCATTTTCTTTTTATCAGGGAATTTCTTCTGTCAGCTGCTTGAATTTCTCTGTCTGTATCTGCATGGATGCGGGATATACAGCATCAACTTAAAAAAGAATTTAAAACGGGTGCTCACCTGTTTTCCGCTGCTGCTGCTCTCGACTGCTTCCACGCTGCTTCCGTATCACGCTCTTTTTACGGTATTTATTATCTTTGCGTGCTCGCTTTTCGCTTTCATGTATATCTTTCAGGACTGCCCGCTGAACAAGCTTTTTATCTATCTGATCATCTATATTATGATCGTGTTCATTCAGCTTTTGTCCATTCCGCTGATACAGCTCTGCCGTATACCGCAGGATTCCATTCTGATGCCGTTGTTCGGAAATTCGTTCTGTCTGCTGATCTCCGTCATCCATTACCGGCTTGGACGTCTGGAACTGATTTACAAATTTATCGTAAGTGCCGGGGTTACCGCCAAAATTTTTCTCGGCAACAGCTTTATTCTGATCTTTTGTATCGTAAATTATGTCAAGCAGTCTACGGCGGATATTCTGCACAACTTTTTCTTTCTGTTTTTGATATCCCTGCTTATCGTATGCATCAACGGCGTCATTATTTACGGCTCCCTAAAGATCCACAAACAGAAACAGCAGATCGAAATGTATCATTCCTATCTTCCGATCGTGGAACAGCTGATCGACCAGGTGCGTGAGACACAGCACGCGCACAACAACAGTATCCAGGCAATCCGTATGCTTCCCGCCACCTGCCATGATTATGAGACGCTGTCCCGTGAGCTGACCGATTACACGGACTATCTGATCAGCCAGAACGCCCCGGTCGCACTTTTAAAGATCAATATGAAAATGATCGCCGGTTTCCTGTACCACAAGATCCTGCGCGCGGAAATATTAAAAAAGAAGTTTGAACTGGAGATACGGAATTACTATTTAAAGACCAACACGCCCGAATATGATCTCATTACCATGTTCGGTGTCCTGATCGACAATGCGATCGAAGCCTCAAATGAGGGAGACACCGTTTATGCCGTTTTGGATTCCAGAGACAACAGGGTTCTGTTCCAGATCAAAAATATCGGTCCGAAGCTCACACCGGAATTTTCCTCGAAGATCTTTCAAAAAGGATACACGACCAAAAAAGAGACAAAGAAAAGCCATGGCATCGGTCTGCACCAGTTAAAGCGCATGACCGATTATTACCACGGCGAGATTCTTTTGTCCAACGAAACAGATGCCGGTCACACCTGGCTTTGTTTCTCACTGACGATCTGATGTTATTCCGCGATCTTCCAGTGATCCGCTCTCTTTCGCCCGTTCACAAAGTCCGCATAGATTCCCGGTTCCCCGATCGCCTGGATCAGCAGCTGCTTCACATAAATGCCAGCTTCCTCTCTTGTCATATCATGCTTTACGATTTCAAAAAAGCCGGTCAGGTAAGCGCTGCTTACCATATGTAAATGCTCATGTGTGATAAAGTAACACAACTAAAATAAAGAAAGACAGCCCACTATTCCGTAAAATAATGGAGTAATAGAGAAAACGTTTTTTCTATGCTAAAATAGGCATATAAAGTAGAATGACAATCAAGATATACAAGAAAGCACTTAAACTCTACCGTTTGTCATGTAATTGTATAGCTTACTTGCTAGAGTGCAAATGAGTATTTTGATAAGATTTATACACAAAATCAAAAGGAGGAACACATATGGAGTTCGCAGAAAAACTTATAACACTACGCAAAAGTAGAGAATTAACACAGGAACAACTGGCTGAGCAGCTTAATGTTTCAAGACAATCTATTTCAAAATGGGAAAGTGGGCAGGTCATACCCGAAGTAGAAAAGATTGTTGAACTAAGCAAAGTATTCGATGTTACCGTGGATTATCTGTTAAAACCATCAGAGATAGATGAATTATCGGTTAAAACAGAAATTCTGGAACAACAACAGAAACAGATGTTAGTTAGGGAACAGAAACGCACTCAAATTTCCAAAAATATTATGTATTCGATTGGAATTTATTTGATTTTTTTTGCGGTCTATTTCATTGGGCATTTCTATTTTGAAATATGGAATGCTTCTGTAATTCTTGCGGAATTACTCATTGCAACTGCGATTGTAGTTTTTGTTTGGGTAAGGAGTTTTTCCGACAAATCATAAAGAGATAGAATTTGTAGCAAACCCAGCCGAGCCTGTCAACGGTCAAGATGAACGGCGCAAAAGCGCCGCCGTTGACAGCCCCGCCCGTCTTTGCTGTTCGGTAATCAAGAGGGCGACAGCACAAGATGCTGCCGCCCTCTGCCATTATTCAGAAAGGGGGATTTTCCATGACCGAACACGAAAAGTATCAAGAACATATCCGGCATACACACGATGCCTTTTGCAAGACTGTTATTCGCCACGCTGCCATAGACGCAGCCCGGAGCATACGGAGCCGCCGCAAGCGGGAAATCTCACTTGAATATCTGATAGAAGAAAAACACTATCCATTCAGTACCACAGATAAATACTTTGCGGAGCAATCCGGCATGACCAGCTATCCGCTTTTCGTCTGTGGTCAGATGGTGCTTTTGGAAAGTCCAGAGCTTGCCGCAGCCCTGTCCGCACTATCACAGATGGAACAGGAAATCATTTTCTTGTACTACTTCCAACGATTGACGCATAGGGAGATTGGACGGAGATATGGACGGGCTGGCAACACAACCGGGCGGCGTATTCAGATGATTTTACGGCGGCTACGGGCAGAGTTGGAGGGTTTGTCCTATGAGCCAGCTACTTCCCTATGAGACAATCGTTAAGGCAAGCGAGGGCGACCCGGAAGCTGTTGCCGCCGTCTTATCCCATTATGCGGGATATGTCCGCTCTTGTGCGAAAATGGACGGACAGATTAACACGGATATGCAGGAGCATATCGTCAGGCAA
>CABJBK010000001.1 GCA_902363825.1 Lachnospiraceae bacterium | reverse complement strand
GAATCCGGAAAATCGGCTCTGCCCATTTGTAACTATTCACAAATCTTATATCAGTTTTAAACGTTTACACAAAACTTGAAACGGTCTCATTTTCACTAAATCTTTCATTCTTATTCTCCCTTCAACATATTTTCCAGATCATTCTCCGAAGATTTAACAAATACAATTCTAGCGTGTGGTACAATTGCCGCAATAACTTGATGAAGATCTGTGTTATTATTAAAAGCAAGACTTGATTTCTCAGTGTCTATCTCAACTCCAGGTATCCCTGCCATAGCCTGTATCAATCCTTGGTTTACACTCTCTACTCCAATTTCATATTGTCCATCCTCTTCTAATCCTTTATCATAGATTTTTTTTCCATCTTTTATTACAATTACCCTTTCACATAAACTCCTGACTTCATCCAAATTGTGATCAGAAAATATCACGCCAATCTGCTTTTCTTTCACGATTTTCTTGATATATTCCTTCACCATTGCTCTGCCATTAATATCTAAGCCCACAAATGGCTCATCCAAAATCATAAATTTATATCCGTTTAACAAAGCCTGTGCGAACCCTAATCTTTGCTTCATTCCAAAGGAGAACGACTTCACAAATGTTTTCCCTTTACCTTCTAATCCAACTATTTTCAACACTTCATCCGACTGCTTACGTATCAACTTCTTATCCCATATTCCAACTGCATTCTGAAGTAACCTTAAATTGTCATAGGTATTCATATAATCTAAAAAACTAGGTTGAATTAAGATGCCAAACTCTTTACGTATTTCACAATTTACTAATAAGTCCTTATTCTCAAAACATATAGAACCCGCATCTGGAAAAATATTTCCTGCAATACAGTTTAATAAAGTCGTTTTTCCTGCTCCATTTTTTCCTATCAGGCCAACGATTTCTCCTTGATTAATCTGAAATGAAACGTCATCCAACGCCTTTTTCTCACCATAGTTCTTGGTCAATCCACTTACTTGCAAAGTCCTCATAAAACTCCTCCCAGATTTTTCTTCACCTCTATCATTAAATCTTTATAATAGTTAAAGATCATTGCACAATAGGCATCTTTCTGACTAATATTTCCATACCGTAAATAACTTCTTCCTCTACAGCCTCCACCACATAGATACTTATATTTACACTCACCACAATCATCAAAATTATCTACATTCAAGTTTTGAAATGGATTTGTTTCGCTAAACACAGTATCTCTAATTTCTTGTTTTAAAGAATTACCTAACACCAGTTCTTTTCGGTGAAGCATATGACATGGATAAACATCACCTCTTGCATCAATACTAATCAGCTTATTACCCGCTTCACAACGCGAACGGCAAAGTATTGCCTCCCCTCCAATCGGAGTGTCTTCAATAGACGCATCCACATTCAATTCCATTAATTGTTTTTCAATTTCAATTAAATCCATGTCACTTAAAACATATTCATTAAACAATGGATTTGTTTCGTCAACTGTAAAAATGCTGAAAGAGAAACGGACTCCCAATTTTTTTGCCAGTTCATTATACTCTTTCATATATTTCATATTTTTTCTATGAAGCGTTACTATCATATTTATTTCAATTAAATTTTTTAAACACTTAACAGTATCCAAAACCTTTGGCATAATTCCTTTGTCACGAATAAAATAGGTCTTTTCACTATATCCATCAATAGATATGTTTAGCTGATCAATATAACGCAGCACCGGATAATATCTTTCAATATCCATTGTTCCATTTGTTATAATTGTAAGAAATTCAAATTTACAAACTTCTTTTGCATACCTGCATATTTCTTCTAAATCATTTCTTATGAAAGGTTCTCCACCAGAAACAACAATTTTTTGAACTCCTACATGCTTTAATCCGTCTAATATTTTTTTGATTTCATCACAAGAAAGTTTCTTAGACAAATTTCTATCTTCTATAAAAGAATAACACCCTACACAGTGCAAATTGCATGCATCTATAACATGTAAGTATGCCGCATCAATTTTCTTCTCCGGTGCTTTATCAAAAAAGCCCATTTCTTTCATTGCATCATCAATTTCTTCTCTTTTTTTCTCATCACATAATTCGGAATCACCTTTTTCAACATAAGTATATCCCTCATCATCTAGCCCAATTACTGCACCGTTATCAAAATTTCCAAGCATGTGAATTCCATCTATATCAAATAATTTTTTATTTCCACCCATATTTTTCTCCTTTTCATCCGCCTGCATATAACAAATCAATACAGGCGGATGATCATGTTTCATGTACGCTTCACATATACTTTATTAAAAGTTCTTTCCATAGCTTACGCAAACGTAAAATCCGGCACTAACACATCCCGGTGCCGACACCTTTTTACTCTTGAATAACATCCCCTTCTCCTCCTCTCGCATTTTTTGATACTAACTAAAAATTCTTTCCATAGCTTACGCAAACATAAAATCCAGCGCTAACACATCCCGGCGCTGATACTTTTTTGCTCTTAAATAACATATCCCTTTCCCCCTTTCTTTTTGAGATACCCCTATGATATCTTCCAAACGTTAATATTTTGATTTCCAAATATTAAAAATACATAAATTTTTATCAGCCAATCTTTTCTTTTCCCTATTACAAGCGAATAAAATAAAAAAACATCTTTCTCCAAAACGAAAAAGATGTTTTTCCTAATATTTACTATATATTCTATGATAAATCAATAACAAATGCTTTAGTATATTCTTTCCATCCTTGTTCCAAATATAATCTCCCGTTATGCATTTCTACAATCTTTTTTGTTATTGACAGTCCCAGTCCACTATTGTGTTTTTCTGGATTTCTGGCTTTATCTCCACAAACAAAAGGATCAAATATTTTATCCTTAATTTCTTCTGGTATCAGTTCTCCACTATCGGCTATAATAATTTTTTTCTGATCGGTCAGACAAACCAAAGCATTTATTCCTGTTGGATTGTGCTGTATTATATTATTTAATAAATTTACAATCGCACGTTTTAATATCTTAAAATCAATTTCTGCTTCTACCTTTCGATTCGGTATATCAATTACAAGATTAATTTGATGTTCTTCAAACAATAGTATTTTCTCAGCAATAATCCGCCTTAAAAATTCTCCCAAATCATAATTTGTTAATGTTAGTTTATAATCTGCACAATCAAATCTTGTATAATCTAAAAGCAGTTCGATCAATTCTGCCAAATTAGTAGCATTTTCGTTGATAATCCGCATGCATTTTTCTTTATGCTCCTCTGTTACCCGCCCCTCTAATACCACTGAAGAATATCCTTGGATAATAGTAGTAGGTGTTTTTAAATCATGTCCGATATCTGTAAGTAACTGCTGCCGTTGTTGATATGAAACTCTTTTTTCTTCTTCCATATCAAATAATCTTTTAACCATACTATTAAATGAATCTCTTATTTCAACAAACTCTGTAACAGTATCAAAATCAACCCTTACCGAATAATTACCAGTACTAATTTCGTTGAATGCATTTATTAACATATAAATAGGATTCGTTAATTCTTTTTTCATGTAACAAGATAGTCCCCAAACCGCAAGTATATATCCGGCTATGATAACCAACATCCCTCCTATATATATAAGCAGTATGTTTCTAATACCGTACTTCATATTGGTGATAGTCACCGTTACTTGTACATATTTTGCAGGTATGCATACAATCCCCAATCGTTCTTCACCCTTCTCATCCGTGAAGTACTTCATACTGGCATAAACCTTTTCATCATTCCTAAGTAATTCACCTTTTGTAAGTTCAATTAGTTGTTGTTGCGTGTATGCTCCTACTTCTTCGTCATTCGTTGTATATATGACATGTAAGTCATCATCAAGTATACTCAGCCACCCTTCAATACTGCGAATATAATTTGTATCTATGCTTGAATATTCTTCAGATATCAAAGTATCTGCAAAATAATGCTGCGCCTCTGTTAATAAATACTTATCGCCCATCATCTGAATAAAAAAGTTCGCGCACAAAAAAACAACAAGTATAATCAAAGAGAATAAAATAAAATTTGTTTTAAGGAATTTACTAATATTTTTTCTTCTATTTTTCAAACCGATACCCCAATCCTCTTACAGTTTTTATCATTTGTGGATTCTTGGAATCATCTTCTATTTTATCACGCAACTTACTAATATAGACTACCACTGTATTATCTGTGTAATAATACTCACTTTCCCATACCAGCTCAAAAATTTGTGCTTTTGTGAATACTCTGCCCGGCTCAGTCATAAAAAGTTTTAATAGTTTGTATTCCATATACGTCAAATCAATTTCCTTATCCTTTTTATAAAGTTTACATTCACGTTGATCCAGCATCAAATCTCCGATAATAACTTTTTCATCTTGCTTTTCCTTTGAGCCGCCAAAATCATAAAAACGTCTCATTTGAGCGTTAATTCTCGCAACCAGTTCCAATGGATTAAACGGTTTGGCTAAATAATCATCTGCTCCCAAATTCAATCCCAAAATTTTATCCGCATCCTGGTTTTTAGCAGATAAAATAATAACCGGTACATTACTCCTCTTTCTTAGTCTTTTAATGACCTCATATCCATTTAACTTCGGAAGCATAATGTCCAAAACTACTAAATGAATTTCTTCTTTCTCAAAAATATTAATAGCTGATTCTCCATCACATGCCTCATAAATAGAATATTCTTCCTGCTCCAGGTATATTTTTATTAAATCTATAATTTCCTGAGAATCCTCTACAATCAAAATATTCTTCATACTCAAACTCCCTCTCCTTCATTTCTTAAAATTAATTATATCATAAATTGTTGATTCCTGTTTCAATACTTCAACCAAAACCTTCTTAACCGACGACAGAATCATACATACTTATTCTACTGTAGAAAAGTGCTCTAACGAAATCAACTCAATGGATACACTATATATGGCCTTTTGAGTCCAAAAAAACGGCCTTCTGACATGCGTCAAAGACCGTTTTTTTCACCATTTTATTTCATTCATGTATACAAATATTTTTCAAAAATCCAGTAGAAATCCAAATCTCCTGCTTATTCTTCATTCATATTCGCCAGTTTCTTCGCCTGGTCAGCCGCGATACATGCGTCAATGATCTCCTGGATATCTCCGTTCATGATCTTATCCAACTTATACAGGGTCAGACCGATTCTGTGGTCAGTCACACGTCCCTGCGGGAAGTTATAGGTACGGATCTTCTCGGAGCGGTCTCCGGTTCCGATCTGGCTGCGCCGGTCGGCCGCCTCTGCATCCTGACGTTTCTGTAATTCCATATCATAAAGCTTTGCTCTAAGAAGTGCAAACGCTTTCGCTTTATTCTGGATCTGTGATTTCTCTGTCTGGCTGTAGATCACGATTCCGGTCGGATAATGTGTCAGTCGTACCGCAGAATCGGTTGTGTTGACACACTGACCACCGTTTCCGGAAGCACGCATAACATCGATACGGATATCCTTGTCCTCGATCTCCACATCAAATTCTTCCGCCTCCGGCATCACTGCGACACTGATCGTGGATGTGTGGATACGTCCGCCGGATTCTGTCTCCGGGATACGCTGTACACGATGTACACCGGATTCATATTTCATCACGGAATAAGCGCCCTGACCGGTGATCATAAAGTTCACCTTTTTCATTCCGCCGATTCCGATCTCCTCGCACTCAAGTGTTTCGACTTTCCAGCGTTTGCTCTCCGCATAATGCATATACATACGATAAATCTCTGCCGCGAAAAGTGCCGCCTCGTCTCCGCCTGCGCCGGCACGGATCTCAACGATAACGTTCTTATCATCATTCGGGTCCTTCGGCAGTAACAGGATCTTTAATTTTTCCTCGAGTTCTTCTACTTTTGCGCGGGACTCGTTCAGCTCTTCCTTCGCGAGCTCACGCATTTCCTCATCGCTCTCCTCCTTGAGCAGCTCCAGGGACTCCTCAATGTTTTGCTTATTCTGCTTATATTCGCGGTAAGTTTCCACTAACGGAGTCAGATCGCTCTGCTCCTTCATCAGGCGCTTGAAACGATTCGGATCATTTGCGACATCCGGTTCGCTCAGTTCATTCATCAATTCTTCATAGCGCGCCACGGTATCTTCTAATTTATCAAACATGCTCTTTTTTCCTTCCTTTTACAACACGGTCATTTCCCGCAAGATCTTTGATCACTTCCACCTGCGTATATCCACACTGACGCATCATGGCGGAAACCGCCTCTCCCTGGTCATAACCGATCTCAAAATATAAATAGCCGTCCGAAGTCAGATACTCCGGACTTTTTTCTGTGATGATACGATAAAAATAAAGTCCATCCTCTTTTCCATCCAGTGCATCCACCGGCTCAAAATCCCGTACCTCCGGCATCAGCCCCGGTATCTCACCCGTAGGAATATAAGGCGGATTGGAAACGATCAGATCAAATGTGCCGGAAATATTTTCAAACAGGTCACTGCGCTCCCATTCCACTTCAACTTCATTGGCTTTCGCGTTTTCTTTTGCCACAAGAAGCGCCTGCTTTGAAATATCGCTTCCCGTGCATGAAATATCCGCAACATTTTTTGCCAGACTGATGATAATACATCCGCTTCCGGTACACAGATCGAGCACCCGCATCCCCGGCTTTGCGACACGCAGTGCTTCTTCCACCAGTGTCTCCGTGTCCTGCCTCGGGATCAGCACATTGGAATTGACCTTAAATTTCAGTCCCATAAATTCCTGCTCTCCGATGATGTACTGTAACGGCACATGCTCCGCGCGCTTATGAACCGTGCTCTCATATTCACTCTGCTGTTCTGCCGTCAGCTCATCCTCTTCATGCAGATAATAAAAATTCCGGTCGATCTTGCATGCCATCTGAAGCAGATACCATGCATCTATCTTTGCATCCGCAATATTTTCTTTTTGTAATATCCTGGTTCCGGTCTCGATTGCTTCGCGATATGTCATACCTGCCCCTTCTTATTTTCTGTATCCGTCCACGCAAATTCTTCCGCGAGATATGCTCTCCAGTCAAAGATCGCCTCCACCGACGCAATGCCGACTTCGATCATCGCATCGTCCGGCTCTCTGGTCGTAAGCCCCTGGAGCATCAACCCCGGCTTGCTGATCAGATTCACAAATTCATTGTCGCTCCTGCCGGCAAGACGTATCAGCTCATAGGATACGCCTGCGATCACCGGGATCAGCGCAAGTCTTAAAACCAGACGAAGTACCGGGGAATCCACACGGATAAACGCAAAAAAGATAATACTGACGATCATGACAAACAGTAAGAAACTGGTTCCGCAGCGCTTATGCTGTCTGGAACTTTTTCGCACATTTTCCACGGTAAGTTCCATCCCATGCTCGATACAGTTGATACATTTATGCTCCGCGCCGTGATACATAAACACCCGCTTAATATCCTCCATACAGGAAATTAACAGGATATAACCGATGAAGATCGCAAGCCGGATCACACCCTCGATCAGCGAAAGTACCGTCTGTGATGCCACAAAACGGCGAAAGACCAGCGAAAGATAATAGGGTAACACCATAAATACCGCGACTGCCACGATGACAGAGAACGCTACCGTGATCCCCATTTCTCTTTTTTCTTTCTTTTCGGCCTTCGCCGGATCTTCTTCCTTCTTTTTTTTATCTTCTTCCTCGAAAAAAGATGCCGAGTATGTCAGACTGCGCATTCCCAGTACCAGGGAATCTATAAAATTAAGTACACCGCGAATCACCGGTGCATTTTTTAACGTCTTATTTTTTACCAGACCCGGATAGTCAAATGTCTGCGCACAGATCTCCCCATCCGGTTTTCGGACAGCAACCGCATAGCGGTCCTGGTTTTTCATCATGACACCTTCCATGACTGCCTGCCCGCCGATTCCTGAATATCGCATGAACCGCTCCTTTTCATTGCTTGTCTCAAAAAAAGGTTGAGATTTCACAACCTCAACCTTATCTTTCCACAATCTGTTACTTATTTCATGCCGTATTTCTTATTGAACTGCTCAATACGTCCACGCGCCTGATTTGCTTTCTGCTGCCCTGTATAGAAAGGATGGCATTTGGAGCAAATTTCAACGTGAAGTTCCTGTTTGGTAGAACCTGTAACGAATGTATTTCCACAGTTACATGTAACAGTTGCCTGATAATAATCCGGATGTATTCCTTCTCTCATGATTTTCACCTCTTCATTTTACTTTCCGATAAACAGCTTTATTATTGTATCACAGGATTTTTTATTATGCAAGTATTTTTATATAATTTTCGTTTTCTTTACCATCTGCACATATTCCCTGTTATTCTTGGTACGGACAAACATATTTAAGATGCTTTCCACCGCCTCATCGGTGCGCATTCCGTTGATCGCTTTCCGCATGATATAGACTGCTTCCTGCTCTTCACGGTCAAGCAGCAGATCCTCCCGTCTCGTACCGGATTTTGTGATATCGATCGCCGGGAACACACGTTTTTCCGAGAGCTTGCGGTCTAAAACAAGTTCCATGTTACCGGTTCCCTTAAATTCTTCGTATACCACATCATCCATCTTGCTTCCGGTATCCACAAGCGCCGTCGCGAGGATCGTAAGACTTCCGCCCTCCCGCATATTTCGCGCCGCGCCGAAGAAACGCTTTGGCATATGCAGTGCCGCCGGGTCAAGACCGCCGGAAAGCGTACGTCCGCTTGGCGGAACCGTAAGGTTGTAGGCTCTCGCAAGTCTTGTAATGCTGTCTAATAAGATCATAACATCTTTTTTATGCTCCACAAGACGTTTTGCCCTTTCAATGACCATCTCGGAAACACGTTTGTGATGTTCCGGAAGTTCGTCAAAGGTAGAATAGATAACTTCCACATTCTTCCCTTCGATCGCTTCCTTGATATCCGTAACCTCCTCCGGTCTCTCATCGATCAGAAGGATGATCACATGCATATCCGGGTTATTGCGCACGATCGATTTCGCCACTTCTTTTAACAGCGTCGTCTTTCCTGCCTTTGGCGGGGAAACGATCATGCCTCGCTGTCCTTTTCCGATCGGGGAAACCAGATCCGTGATACGCATCGCCACACTGCCTCCCGGTGTTTCCAGGCGCAGGCGCTCATTCGGGAATACCGGTGTCAGGTCTTCAAAATTCTTTCTCTTCATCGCTTCGGACGGATGTAAGTCATTGATCGAAGTGATGTAAAGCAGCGCGCTGAACTTTTCTCCCTGCGTCTTGATCCTGGTATTTCCGGCAATGATGTCGCCGGTCTTTAAGTTAAATTTGCGGATCTGAGACGGAGACACATAGACATCGTTTTCTCCCGGGAGATAATTCTCACACCGGATAAATCCATAGCCGTCCGGCATAACCTCTAAGATTCCATGTGCTTTTACTCCACTGTCGAGTTCTTTTGTATCGTCCCGTCCATTTTCACGTCCGCTTGTCTGCTTTTCCTCTTTTGCCTTCTGCGCTTCTACTCTCTCATCCTCTGCCAGCATGAGTTCCACGAGCTCCGCTTTCTTGAGTCCGGACAGATTTTTCAGGCCTCTTGACTTTGCGAGGTCACGCAAAACAACAGCCGACAGGCTTTCATATTTTTCTCTCATTCTCTATCTCCTTTTTTCGTTTCATGGTATATATGGGATTCAAAAAAGATGTTCTCTAAGATTTGATAGTTTTTATTATACAACTTTCCTGTCTAAATAGAAAGCCTTATTTTTCTTGATTTGTTATTTTCTTAATGATATGATAATTTTATTGCATACAAAGTTACATATTAAATATGAAGACATTGTTACAAATTTAAAAGTTACCTATCAAATACATAAAGGAGCCTGAAGTTATGGATAACAAAGAAAAAGCACTCGAAATGCACAGAAAATGGAACGGAAAACTGGAAACCGTATCCAAGACCCCGGTAAAGACCAGAGAAGACCTTGCGATCGCCTACACCCCCGGTGTTGCGGAACCATGTAAAGTGATCGCCGAAGATCCGTCTGCCGCTTATACCTATACCATGAAGGCAAACACCGTTGCCGTAGTATCCGACGGAAGCGCTGTTCTGGGTCTCGGAAACATCGGACCTTACGCTGCCATGCCTGTTATGGAAGGAAAATGCGTACTTTTTAAAGAGTTCGGTGATGTGAACGCTGTCCCGATCTGTCTGGACACCCAGGATACCGAGGAGATCATCACTGCCGTAAAAAATATCGCGCCGGCATTCGGCGGCATCAACTTAGAGGACATCTCCGCTCCGCGCTGTTTCGAGATTGAGACCAGATTAAATGAAATGCTTGACATTCCCGTATTTCATGATGACCAGCACGGAACCGCCATCGTTGTCCTCGCCGGTATCATCAATGGTCTGCGTGTGACCGGAAAGAAGAAAGAGGACTGTAAGGTCGTTGTAAACGGAGCCGGTTCTGCCGGAGTCGCGATCACCAAGCTGCTCCTCACTTACGGTTTCAAGGATGTGACCATGTGCGACCGTCTGGGCATCATCGGACCGGACTATCCGGATCTCAACTGGATGCAGAAAGAAATGACCAAAGTGACCAATCTTTCCCATGCAGCCGGAACTCTCGCCGATGCCTTAAAAGGCGCTGATATCTTTGTCGGTGTCTCCGCTCCGAACATCGTATCGCCGGAAATGGTATCTTCCATGAATTCCGATGCCATCCTCTTTGCCATGGCAAATCCGGTTCCTGAGATCATGCCGGATGTCGCAAGAGCAGCCGGAGCCCGTGTCGTCGGTACCGGACGCAGTGATTTCCCGAATCAGGTCAACAACGTCGTTGCCTTCCCTGGTATTTTCCGCGGCGCTCTGGAAGGACACGCAAAACAGATCACGGAAGAAATGAAACTGGCTGCTGCGGAAGCGATCGCAGGTCTTGTTTCCGACGAAGAATTATGCGACGAATTTATCATGCCGGAAGCATTTGATCCGCGCGTTGCCGAAGTGGTAAGCCAGGCAGTCAAATCTCATATCAGAGCATAAGATGACCGCCAGTTTTCCCGATTTCTGGAACGGAAAAAGATATTATTCGCTGGATGCTTATTTAAAACATACCTACGGCGAAAAAATGTACAAGCTCTCCTTAAACGGCGGTATGACCTGCCCGAACCGTGACGGAACGCTTGGTACACGCGGCTGTATTTTCTGCAGCGAGGGAGGCAGCGGTGATTTTGCCGCTTCCTCCTCCCTTACTGTTTCCGCACAGCTTACAGAGGCACGGGAACGGATCGCCGGCAAAACATCCTGTACACATTACATTGCGTATTTTCAGGCTTTTACAAATACCTATGCACCGGTCTCCTATCTGCGGCGTATTTTTATGGAAGCGATCGAAAATCCCGATGTTGCCATCCTGTCGATCGCGACAAGGCCGGACTGTCTCTCCGATGAAGTCCTTGATCTGCTCCTGGAATTAAACCAGATCAAACCGGTCTGGATCGAGCTCGGACTTCAGACGATCCATCCGGAAACGCTTGCGTTTATCCGCAGCGGTTTTGCGCTGTCAGATTTTGACCGTGCTGTCACCGAACTGCACAAGCGTGGCATCAAAGTCATTGTTCATCTGATCCTTGGTCTTCCGGGCGAAACAAAGGAGATGATGCGCGCTTCCGTTTCTTATGCTGCCGCGCTTCCTGTTTTTGGAATGAAACTACAGCTTTTGCATATTTTAAAAGGGACAGACCTTCATACCTATTACGAAAGCCATCCGTTTGACACCTTTACCCTGGATGACTATTGTGATTTTGTAACAGAATGCGTCGCGCTGCTGCCGCCGGATATCGTCATACACCGGCTCACCGGTGACGGCCCGAAAAAACTGCTTGCTGCTCCTCTCTGGAGTGCTGACAAAAAGCGGGTCTTAAACCAGCTGCAGCGAACCTTCCGCGAGAAAGATATCTGGCAGGGGAAATATTATCCGCAATCATAAAAAAGGAGTTGTGATCTATGGCAGAACCATTTACACTTTACAAACTAATCGTTTTATATATGTTAGAAAAGGTTGATTTTCCACTAAGTAACACACAGATTTCCGATTTCTTTCTGGAAAAGGAATATACCAACTATTTTACCGTACAGCAGGTCGTACATGATCTCATCGAAACCGATCTGATCAGCACAGAATCCACGCACAGCAATACGCAGTACAGTATCACTGCCGCCGGCAAAGAGACACTGCAGTTTTTCCATGACAAGATCTCTCCGGCTATCCAGAATGATATCCTGCACTATTTTGACAAACACAAAGTGGAATTAAAAAATGAAAATTCTGTTTTATCTGACTACTATAAGACAACCAACAACGAATTTGCGGTTCGCTGCCGTTTAAAAGAGCACGGCAATCCCATGATCGACCTCACGCTCACCGTACATACAAAAGAACAGGCGGAGGCCATCTGTGCCAACTGGAAAGATCAGACAGCAGAGGTCTACGCCTATTTAATGGAGCTACTGTTAAAATAATTTTATTTCCGCTTTTTCTTTGCTTTCTTCTTTTGAATGCTGTAGCCAAACCTGCCTAATTTTTTCCCGAGGGAGAAATACTCTCCATGCGAATAGGCAAGCAGACCTGCAGCATTTAAATCAAATTTTCCCTTCTCATCCAGATATGCCTCATCCACATGTACCGCAAGTACATCCGCAAGAAACATATGGTGCGATCCTAGCTCCATGCACTCTCTCACCCGGCATTCAATATTGACCGGGCTCTCAGCGATCATCGGTGCTCCCACCTGATCCGCCGCTTCCTTGTTCAAATGCATCACTTCAAACTTGTCAACATCCCGTCCTGACTTCACGCCGCAGTAATCCGTTGCAAACGCCAGCTTCTCTGTCGTTAAATTTATCACAAATTCTCCGGTTTCCTTTAACATCTGATACGAATGGCGTTCCGGGCGCACCGAGACGGATACCATCGGCGGATTCGTACACACCGTTCCCGTCCATGCCACCGTAATAATATTGTCATTTCCCGCCTTATCCCTGACGCTTAGCATCACTGCCGGAAGCGGATAAAGCATATTTCCCGGTTTCCATGTCTGTTTTGCCATAGAAAAACTCCTTTTACTTTGCAGTTTTTGATGGAAGCTGCGCCAGAATGATCGCCGCAAACATCACGACACATCCCGCGATCTCACGTCCGCTCAGATGCTGTCCCAGGACAAGCCATCCCGCGATCGCGGAAATCACGGATTCCAGGCTCATGATCAGAGACGCGATCACCGGATTTAAACTGGTCTGCGCAACCACCTGAAGCGTATATGCCACTCCACAGGAGAGGATTCCCGCGTAAAGGATCGGCTGCCACGCCGTCATGACTGCCGCCATGCTTGGATGCTCTGTAAGTACCATCATGAGAAATGACAGCAGGCTGCAGACAAGGAACTGGATGCATGACAGCTTGACCGGATCCACTTTTGGCGAAAAATGATCTACGCACAGGATCTGCACGGCAAATGACGCCGCACAAAGCAGCAGAATGACATCATAGTGGTTGATGGAAAAATGCTCGGCATTCATACACAAAAGATACAAACCGAAAATCGCCACCAGTACGCTGAGCCACAGCCTGATTCCGGCTTTTTTGTGCAGGAACACGCCAAACACCGGAACCAGCACAATGTAAAGCGCTGTAATAAATCCTGTTTTTCCTACGGTCGTACCCTGAATTCCAAGCTGCTGGAACGCGGAAGCGATGCAAAGAACGATCCCGCAAAGGATCCCGCCCTTCCACAACAGCTTTTTATCACCCGTTTCTGTTCCACGCTCTCTGCGGCTTCGCAGCGCGATGAGCGGCAGCAATACTACGCCGCCAAGCAAAAAACGGATCGCATTAAAGGTAAACGGCTCAATATAATCCATGGCGACACTCTGGGCAACAAATGCCGTTCCCCAGATCATCGCCGTCAAAAGAAGAAGCAGCGAACTCTGTAACTGTTTTTTCTTCATCGCTCCGCCTTTTACTGAAGTACGCTCATAAATGGTGGAATGATCTGTTTCTTACGGGAAACCACACCTTTTAAGACATAATAATCGCCGTCTTTTTCCTGCTTAAATGCTTCCTCTGCAACCTGGTCAGCTCCGGTTCCCGCGCATAACAGGTAAGTTGTCTCCTCCAAAATATCTGTCAGCATGATAAATACCATGTTTAACTTCTTCTCGGTTAAAACAGTATCCATATATGCCACGATCTGGTCTTTGATGCCAAGCAGTTCTTCTGCGCCCATTGCACTGATCTGGCCTACGCCGAAATCTTTGTCTGCCGCGGTAAACTTCTTGAAATCCTGGAAAAAGATCTCTTCGATCGTTTTGTTTTTGAAATTGCTTCCCGCGCGGAACATATTCTTTGCGTGTGTTTCGATATCCACATCCGCGATCTTTGCAAGCTCCTCTGCCGCCGCTTTATCTACCGGTGTGCAGGTCGGGGAACGGAACATCAGTGTATCGGAAAGGATTGCAGACAAAAGAAGTCCCGCTACTTTTTTGGTGATCTCCTCATTCTGCTCCTGATACATCTGGTAAATGATCGTTCCGGTACAACCGAGTGGCTGATTGCGGAAAAATACCGGTGCAACGGTCTCCAGATTTCCGATTCTGTGGTGATCGATGATCTCTAAGATCTCAGCTCCATCGATTCCATCCACTGCCTGTGTCTTTTCGTTATGATCCACAAGGATCACCTGTTTCTTTTTCATATTTAAGAGATTTCTTCTGGAAATCATTCCTACATAGTTTCCGTTCTCATCAAGAACCGGGAAATCTCTGTGACGTACTTTTGCCATTTCTTCTTTGACATCATCCACATAATCTTCCAGTTCAAAAGTAACGAGGTTGTCCTTTTTCATGAAATATTTGATCGGCATACTCTGGTTGATCAGACGTGCTGCGGTAAATGAATCAAACGGTGTACGAATGACCACACAGTCACGCTCTTTTGCCATCGCAAGGATCTCCTCAGAAACCTCTGTTCCGGTGCATACTACGATGCAGCTCGCATTCAGTTCAAGTGCGCAGCGCTGGGATTCCGGACGGTTTGCAAGAATAACAAGGTCATCTTCCTCGATATATTCCTTCATCACTTCATCGTCTCCGGACGCAACCACTACTTTTCCTTTTACAAAGTATCCATGCTCATTTCCGGTCAGCAGTTCGCCATCCATGGTCTCTACGATGTTGCGATACTGGGTACGCGCAGTTGCGAGTACACGGTTGTCATACACATCCATATAGGATGTCGCGATATCGCCGGTAACGATAAGCCCCTCAAGTTTATTCTTCGCATTGACGATCGGCAGGGTCACAACGCCGGAATCCTTCATCATTTCCCATGCATGTTTTAAGGACATATGGCTGCACACGCCTTTGGTCTCGCGGATCTCGATATCCTTGACCTGCGCGCCCGCATCCTTTACGAGTTCCGGTTCTTTTACATCAAAATAATCCAGCACATAGCGTGTCTCCTCACTTACCGCGCCTGCGCGTTTTGCAACGTATCTGCCGTCTTCCTTGCGATTTTTTAATTCTGCATACGCAAGAGCCGCACAGATGGAATCCGTATCCGGATTCTTATGGCCTACGACCCAAACTTTCTTTTCTGCATTCATTTTCTTTTACCTCTTTTGCTTTATCAATTCATTATTTTTTACACAACAAAAAGCCTTTCAGTAACTCCAGGCTTTTCATTTATATACTTATTCATTAAAAAAACACACCAAGCTGATACAGGATAAATCCGATCAGCACGATAAAATTCACGATTGAAAACCAGGATAAACATTTTACATAGGATTTGATACTCTTCACTCCGGAATCCAGATTCTCCACTTTATCGACCTTTTCTCCGAAATCGTCGAACAGGGTCTGAATATTGCGGTAGCAGGTGACATTTTCCTCATGGATCTTGTCACTGAGTTCTGTCTTAGTCTTCTGGAGAAGTTCCTTCATCTCAAGAAGTGCCTCTTTCATCTCCTCTGTTTTTGCGGCAACCGCCTCTTCACTTTCAGACGCCGACTTTGTCAGCTCTCCGCCAAGCTCTGTGATCTTGGTCTCAACATTCGAGATCAATCCATCGATCTGCTCCTGCACAGTCTGATTCAGCTTGTCCGCTTCCTGTTTGCGCTCATTTAAAATATTCTGCAGCTTTGCTGCTCTGCCCTCGCGTTCATCCACAAGGCTCTGTAACTCTCTTACTTTGCTCTCTTTGGAGCTTACCAAAGCCTGAAGCTGCCTCGCCTTCTCTCTGAATTCATCGATCTGGCTTAATAAGAAGTCTTCTTTTTCCATCTGCGTTGGTACCCTCTTTTCTTTCTGTTTCATCTGACGGTAACTGCTCTTTCCTCTTCCAAGAAAACGCATCATACGCGATTCCTCCCCACTTACCTTCTATGACACATTTTTTTTATTTTAACATTATCCCTTTCTTTTGTAAACACAAAAAAGCCGACGCACCTTTCGGTACGCCGACTTTCTCATTTACACAAAGATATTATTTGTAGAGTTCTACTAATCTCTCTAAGTGCTCATAACGTTTCTTAGCTGCTTCTTCAGATTCCTTGAAGAGTCTTTCAGCTCTTTCAGGGAAGGATCTGGTCAGACGGCTGTAACGTGTCTCGTTCTTTAAGAAATCCTGGTAAGAACCATCACCCGGTTTGGAAACTAAGGTGAACGGATTCTTTCCTTCTGCCTTTAATTCCGGATTGAAGGAGAAGAGGTTCCAGTAACCAGCAGCTACTGCTTTCTTCATTTCATCCTGGCAGTGGTTCATTCCACCCTTAACACCGTGTAACTCACATGGAGCATATCCGATGATAAGTGACGGTCCGTTGTAAGCTTCTGCTTCTGCAAGAACCTTAACAGCCTGAGCCATGTTTGCACCAAGAGCGATCTGTGCTACATATACATAGCCATAGCTCATAGCGATCTCAGCAAGGCTCTTCTTGCCTACTTCTTTACCGGAAGCTGCGAACTGGCAAACTTCACCGATGTTGGAAGCCTTAGAAGCCTGTCCACCGGTATTGGAGTACATTTCTGTATCGAATACCATAACGTTTACGTTGTTTCCGGAAGCAAGTACATGGTCTAATCCGCCGAAGCCGATATCGTAAGCCCATCCGTCACCACCGAAGATCCATACAGACTTCTTAGCAAGGTAATCTTTCTTCTCCAGAGCTGCTGCTGCATCCGGGCATCCGGCTGCTGCTGCTTTCTCCAGTTCTACGATAAGATCTTTTGCTGCAGGTGTATTTGCTTTTGTATCATTCTTTGTTTCTTCAAATTTAGCGAATGCTGCTTTTAATTCAGCACCAGCTTTGTCGGACTCAGCACATTTCTTTGCGCTTGCGATAGCCTGGTCACGAAGAACCTGCTGTCCGATTTCCATACCAAGGCCATGCTCAGCGTTATCCTCGAATAAGGAGTTTGCCCATGCCGGACCCTGTTTGGAGTCTTTGTTTACTGTGTACGGTGAAGTTGCTGCAGGACCACCCCAGATAGAAGAACATCCTGTTGCGTTTGAAATATACATATGTTCACCGAACAGCTGTGTGATCAGACGAGCGTAAGAAGTTTCTGCACATCCTGCACAGGAGCCTGAGAACTCAAGCAGCGGCTGGTTGAACTGAGATCCCTTTACGGTGTTGTCTGCCGGTACGCCAGGTTTCTTGCCAACATTTGCTACCAGATAATCGAATACCGGCTGCTCTGCTGCCTGAGATTCCTGCGGAACCATTTCGATTGCGCCAACCGGACAAACAGTGATACACTCGCCACATCCCATACAGTCTAACGGAGATACGCTCATGGTGTATTTGTATTCGCCAGCTTTTGGCTTTGTATCTGCAAGTTTGATGTTGGACGGAGCAGCTTTTACTTCTGCGTCATCTAACATAAACGGACGGATTGTCGCATGTGAACATACGAATGCACACTGGTTACACTGGATACATTTCTCTGCATCCCAGGTCGGAACTGTTACGGCTGTACCACGTTTCTCGTATGCAGCTGCACCAAGTTCGAACTGTCCATCCGGATTTTCTGTAAATGCGGAAACCGGAAGGCTGTCACCATCCATTAAGGAGATCGGTCTCATAAGGTCATTTACCATCTTAACAACTTCCGGACGGCCTGTGATCTCTTTTGCAGGAGCATCTGCTGCCGGGTTTGCCCATGATGCCGGTACTTCTACCTTATGTACTGCATCTACACCTGCATCGATTGCCTTGTAGTTCATTTCTACGACTGCATCACCCTTCTTACCATAGGATTTCTTTGCAGCAGCTTTCATGAAGTCTACAGCCTGTTCGATCGGCATAACGTTTGCAAGTTTGAAGAATGCGGACTGGAGAATCGTGTTGGTACGTTTGCCCATTCCGATTTCGATTGCCTTGTCGATTGCGTTGATGGTGTAAAGCTGGATGTTGTTGTCAGCGATGTATTTCTTAGCTTCTGCATTTAAATGCTCTTCTAATTCTTCATCACTCCACTGGCAGTTGATCATGAATACTCCGCCCGGTTTTACATCCTGAACCATCTTGAATCCCTGATTTACATAAGCCGGGTTATGACAGGCTACGAAGTCTGCCTGGTTGATGTAATACGGGCTTCTGATCGGCTTATCACCAAATCTCAAGTGGGAAATGGTAACACCACCGGTCTTTTTGGAGTCATACTGGAAGTATGCCTGGATATATTTATCGGTATGATCACCAATGATCTTGGTTGAGTTCTTGTTTGCACCTACAGTACCATCTCCGCCAAGTCCCCAGAACTTACATTCTACAGTACCCGGAGTAGCTGTGATCGGAGCCGGTTTTACTTCCGGTAAGCTTAAGTTTGTAACGTCATCGACGATACCTACTGTGAATCTTGCCTTCGGAGCATCCTTCTCTAATTCTTTGTAGATTGCGAATACAGATGATGGAGGAGTGTCTTTGGAACCTAAGCCGTAACGTCCGCCTGTTAATACAACCGTATCAAGACCTGCTTCACGAAGTGTGGTAGCAACATCAAGGTATAACGGCTCACCAAGAGAACCCGGCTCTTTTGTTCTGTCAAGTACAGCAACCTTCTTAGCAGTCTTCGGCAGTGCCTTTAAGAATGCGTCAGATACCCAAGGACGATATAAACGAACCTTAACAAGTCCGACTTTTTCTCCCTTAGCGGTCAGGTAATCGATAACTTCTTCTGCTACGTCGTTGATAGATCCCATAGCAACGATAACGCGTTCTGCGTCCGGTGCTCCGTAGTAGTTGAACAAATCGTAATCTGTACCTAATTTCTCGTTTACTTTCTTCATGTATTTGGAAACGATTTCCGGTAATGCATCATAAGCAGAGTTACATGCTTCACGATGCTGGAAGAATACGTCTCCGTTTTCATGAGAACCACGCATAGCCGGATGTTCCGGATTCAGCGCATGTGCACGGAATTCTTTTACTGCATCCATATTGCACATTTCTTTTAAGTCTGCGTAATCCCATTTCTCGATCTTCTGGATCTCGTGAGATGTACGGAATCCGTCGAAGAAGTTGATGAACGGAACTTTGCCTTCGATTGTTGCAAGATGTGCAACCGGGCTTAAGTCCATAACTTCCTGCGGATTGGTCTCGCATAACATAGCGAAACCGGTCTGACGACAGGCGTAAACATCGCTGTGATCACCGAAGATGTTCAGTGACTGTGTTGCAACTGTACGCGCGGATACGTCAAATACGCAAGGAAGCTGCTCACCTGCGATTTTATACATATTCGGGATCATAAGTAAAAGTCCCTGAGAAGCTGTAAATGTTGTTGTTAAAGCACCTGCGGCAAGAGAACCGTGAACTGCACCTGCAGCACCCGCCTCTGATTCCATTTCTACAACCTTAACCTGGTTGCCGAAAATATTCTCCTGTCCTGCTGCTGACCACTGGTCGACAGTATCTGCCATTGGGCTGGACGGGGTGATTGGGTAAATTGCTGCAACATCTGTAAACGCATAGGCTACATGAGCTGCGGCGGTGTTACCGTCCATAGACTGTTTTGCTCTAGACATTTGTTTTCCTCCTTTTATATAGCTTTAATTAATGATAAAAATTAATTAAAACGTCTTTTCGACCTATGGTCTTATTTTAGCATTTAATTTGTCGAATGTAAAGCATTCTGCTGTACGAAACCAGATACAATTTACGGTTTTTTTATTGCTTTTCTCAGAGTTTTTTAGTATGATACGAGTTAGCATGATTACACGCAGTATAAGCGAAAAGAGTGAGGAGAAACAAGAATATGATCAGTGCAAATAATATCACTTTACGAATTGGGAAAAAAGCCCTCTTTGAGGACGTAAACATTAAATTCACCGAGGGAAACTGTTACGGTCTGATCGGTGCGAACGGTGCCGGAAAATCTACTTTTTTAAAGATCTTATCCGGCCAGCTCGAACCGACAAGCGGTGACGTGGTCATCACCCCAGGGCAGCGTCTTTCCTTCCTGCAGCAGGATCACTTTAAATATGATGATTTCACCGTGCTTGACACTGTCATCATGGGAAACCAACGCCTGTATGATATTATGAAGGAAAAGGATGCGATCTACGCCAAAGAGGATTTCTCGGATGAGGACGGTATCCGCGCCAGCGAACTGGAAGGCGAATTCGCGGAAATGGACGGATGGAACGCAGAATCCGATGCTGCCATGCTCTTAAACGGTCTTGGTATCGACACCGATCTCCACTATACCGTCATGAGCGAGCTTCCGGGCGCGTTAAAAGTCAAGGTGCTGCTTGCGCAGGCACTCTTCGGCAATCCGGATATCCTGCTTCTCGACGAGCCGACCAACCATTTGGATCTCGATGCGATCGCATGGCTTGAAGAATTTTTGATCAACTTTGAGAACACCGTTATCGTTGTATCCCATGACCGTTACTTCTTAAATAAAGTATGTACCAACATTGCGGACATCGATTACGGCAAGATCCAGCTCTATGCCGGAAACTACGATTTCTGGTATGAATCCAGCCAGCTTCTGATCAAGCAGATGAAAGAAGCCAATAAAAAGAAAGAGGAAAAGATCAAGGAGTTACAGGACTTCATCTCCCGCTTCTCCGCGAACGCTTCCAAATCCAAGCAGGCTACTTCCCGAAAGAAAGCTCTTGAAAAGATCGAGCTTGACGAGATCAAACCGTCCAGCCGGAAATATCCGTACATCGATTTCCGTCCGAACCGCGAGATTGGAAACGAAGTGCTTACGGTCACCGATCTTTCCAAGACCATCGACGGCGTAAAAGTCCTCGACAATGTTTCCTTTATTCTCGGACGTGAAGACAAGGTTGCGTTTGTCGGCGGAAACGAGCTTGCAAAGAGTACGCTCTTTAAGATCCTCGCAGGAGAAATGGAACCGGATTCCGGAAGCTACAAATGGGGCGTTACCACCTCCCAGTCCTACTTCCCGAAAGATAATACCGCGATCTTCGACACCGATCTCTCGATCGTGGAATGGCTGACACAGTTCTCCGAGATCAAGGACGCCACCTATGTCCGCGGCTTCCTCGGCAGAATGCTCTTTGCCGGAGATGACGGTGTAAAGAAAATGCGTGTCCTTTCCGGTGGTGAGAAAGTGCGTGTTCTCTTCTCCCGCATGATGATCGAGGGATCCAATGTCCTGATCATCGATGAGCCGACTGACCACCTTGACATGGAATCCATCACCGCTGTCAACAACGGTATGATCAAATTCCCGGGTGTCATCCTGCTCTCCTGCCGTGACCACCAGGTCGTACAGACCACCGCAAACCGCATTATGGAAATCCTGCCGGACGGTTCCATGATCGACAAGATCACAACCTACGACGAATATCTGGAAAATGCGGATGCCAGAAAGCGTCAGGCTGTATACTCCACCACAGAGGACGAGGAAAACGACGATTGATCCGTCGGATTCCCTCCTATCAAAAAGCCCAAAAAGGCAGCTCCCCCAAAAAGAGAACTGCCTTTTATTTATGATCCTTTCTTCCGCTTATATGACCATCTGAAGTACATTTCTTAACACTTCCACACACCTTTTTCTGTATTCTTACGTTTTTACATGCTAAATTCCCGTATCATACAGATTTCCGCTCTGATAATTGTATGTGTATGTTCCGTTTGCCCCATAGGTGGATGCCTGTGAAGCCGCCCGTTCTGCATAAAACGAAAGCATGGACGCATTTGCCGATGTCTGATATCCGAAGGACGCCGTTTTATTGAAAAGAGATTTTACGGTATCCATATCGGCAGCTTTAAACTTATCCGCATCAATCAACAGTTTGTTGTCGGAACCGATCATAATGCCGATGCTGTTTAACGCGTCCTCGTTCTTTTTGGTATTCTGAACCGCGGACAGTGTCGTTTTCAGCACACGCTCGTTCTCCGAGTCGCCGCCCCTGTCGATCATGGTATTGTAACTGCTCACGAATTTATCCACCGCTTTATAGATCGCATCCGTATCATATCCCAATGTGGTCTTTCCATCGGCTCCCGTCTTTTCCACTTTATGGAAGACAGACTTATTTCCCTGGGTCAGAAGCGCATCCGCCGCGTCTTTTACATCATCCGCCGCATTTTCTACTCTCGTCAGCTCCTCCACCTTTTCCTTCTGTGTCGTCTGGGTATTCTTTTTGGAAGAACTATCCGTCTTTTTATCATCATCCGGGACATTCTCATAATAAGCTTTTAAAAGCTTGTGATAGGCTCCACTTTTGATTGACGCGTAATCGCTGAGATTGATGCCCAGATTGGCATCCTGTCCGAACATGGTCTGGCTGCTGTTAGCGCTGTTTTGACTATTCCATCCAAAAATACCGGAAAAAAGACTATTCATGCTGTTAATTGTCATTGACATATGATCACTCCTTTGAAATCAACGCATCCTGCTTTTTATTGCTTTCTATATTTTATATCGGCAATATTACCTGCTTTTTTTACATTTTTATTCTATTTTTTACATTTTTCTCTATACATCCTGCACTTTATTTCTTTTTCGCTTTTCGTTTTTGTGTATATTTTATAGTATTTTTCTGGTTTGCAAATCATTTTTGTATGTTTTTCACAGTACGTTAAAGTTTTATTCATACTTTGTTCATATTCGTTTGCTATGATAGAACCATCGAAAGAGAAATAAAACATATAACTTACGGCATTATCAATTGATTAATTTTTTCATAATAGCCCCGGTATCCGAAAGGATGTCGGGGCACTCCTCATTTTATCGGGTATTTTCCCGGTCTCTCAGATATTTTCAATCTGCCAGTCGATCGGTTCCACACCGTTTTTTCTCAAAAATTCATTTGTCTGGCTGAAATGTTTACAGCCGAAAAATCCACGGTACGCGGAAAGCGGGCTCGGATGCGGCGCTGTCAGGATCAGATGTTTCGGATTATTTAACATCGACTTTTTCATCTGCGCCGGTCTGCCCCAGAGCAGGTATACGATCGGGCGGTCCTGTTCATTGACCGCGCGGATGATCGAGTCGGTGAACTCCTCCCATCCTCTGCCCTGATGTGAGTTTGCCTGGTGCGCACGCACTGTAAGTACCGTGTTTAAGAGCAGCACGCCCTGATCCGCCCATTTTTTCAGATAACCGTTGTTCGGGATGTAGCATCCCAGATCATCATGCAGCTCCTTGTAAATATTCTGCAAAGAAGGCGGGATCTCCTTTTGCTCCGGAAGCACCGAAAAACTCAGGCCATGCGCCTGATTGACATTGTGATACGGATCCTGCCCCAGAAGAAGCACCTTCACCTTGCCAAGCGGTGTAAAATGAAACGCGTTAAAAATATCCTCTGCCGGCGGATACACCGTCGTCTTACTGTATTCTTCCCGCACAAAATTATAAAGCTCCCGGTAATACGGCTTTTTAAATTCTCCGGATATGGCATCCAGCCAGTCATTTGTGATCATTCCCATATTCTTTCATCTCCTGCAAAAGGAGATTTGCGTCACCGCAAATCTCCCGTTTTTATTTCCATCTGCTTCATCCGACATGCTATCTGCGCACAGATACGCCTTTGTCTGCCAGATAATTTTTTAAATCCATGATTTCAAGTTCTTTGTAATGGAACAACGATGCCGCAAGTGCTGCATCCGCTTTTCCCTCGGTAAGCGCTTCATAAAAGTGCTCCTTTGTTCCCGCACCGCCGGAAGCGATGACCGGAACAGAGACATTCTCTGCGATCTGTCTGGTAAGTTCCAGATCATAGCCTGCTTTCGTTCCATCGCAGTCCATACTGGTCAGAAGGATCTCACCTGCGCCAAGGGCATCTGCTTTCATCGCCCATTCCACAGCATCCAGACCGGTATCGATCCTTCCGCCGTTTTTGTATACATTCCAGCCGGAACCATCCGCCCGTCTTCTCGCATCGATCGCGACCACCACACACTGGCTTCCAAATTTGTCTGCCGCGTCCGTGATCAGGTTTGGTGTGTTGATCGCCGAGGAGTTGATCGATATCTTATCCGCGCCTTCGCGAAGCAGCACCTTAAAATCTTCCACGGTGCGGATCCCTCCGCCAACCGTAAACGGGATAAATACCTTCTCCGCCACGCGCCGTACCATATCCACAACCGTTCCACGCGCATCCGAAGACGCCGTGATGTCCAGAAACACCACTTCATCCGCTCCCGCCTTATCATAAGCCGCCGCGATCTCAACCGGGTCTCCGGCATCCCTTAAATTTACAAAATTAACGCCCTTTACCACTCTTCCGTTGTTGACATCCAGACATGGAATGATTCTTTTTGTAAACATCAGTAGACACCTCCCTCTGTCTTCGCAAAGTTTTTCAAAATGGAAAGACCGGTCGTGCCGCTTTTTTCCGGATGGAACTGGCATGCGAATACGTTATCTTTTTCTACGGACGCATGGATCCCGGTCGCATACTCCGTGACTGCCTTTACGATCGTTTCATCTTTCGCTTTCAGATAATAAGAATGTACAAAATAGACATAAGGTGTTTCCGTAAGACCGGAAAACAGCCGTCCGTTATTTTTAAGTGTCAGCGAATTCCAGCCGATATGCGGGATCTTAAGCCCCGGTGTGTCCGGGATCCTTAAAATGTCACCATCAAGGATTCCAAGTCCTTCCACGCCTTCGCTCTCTTCACTGCCGTTAAACAACAGCTGCAGTCCAAGACAGATACCAAGAAACGGTTTCCCGGAAGCGGTCACCTCTTTTACCACCTTATCCAGCTCATATTTCTTTAAGTTGTCCATCGCCGCTCCAAAAGAACCGACTCCCGGCAGAATCACCTTGTCCGCCTTTTCAATCTCCTTAAAATCTCTGGTGATCACCGACTCTTCCTGTAAATAAGCCAGTGCCTTTTCCACACTCTTTAAATTTCCAGCGTCATAATCCACAATCGCTATCATATAAACTCCTATTCCATGCCCGATGCTTTCAGTATTTTTTTCAGTTCCAGTGTATAATCTGTACGGTCACGCTGTCCATATACCTCTAACGCCTGCTGTTCATCCACGCCAAAGGTGTCTGTCAGTGTCTGGGTCATCTGATTCTTTAACTCATCCACCTCTGCCGTCACACCGTATTCTTCTGCCTTTTCCGCATGATTATCGCATCTTCCGACGCCACGGATCAGGCAGTCGAGTGCCATCTCTGTTTTCCCTATCTGCATCATGCTCTGATAAGAATCATATTCTTCCTGTATTGCTGCGAGAAGCGCTGTTCTGTTGTAAAAATCTTCGTCCGCCGATTTGATCTTCGCGCCTTCCAGTTTTGCGTACGCTGTCACATAATCTCCCTGTTTGTAAGAGTCCTGCGCCTCTCCTTTAAACACGGAATATCCCACCGCGCTGCTTCCAAGCTGGATCAGCGCGAAAATGGAAATCGCCAGTACCGCGATCAGGATCACCGGTTTTTTCGGCAATGGCGGCGTATTGTCCTTTTCTTTCGGCTTCTTTTCTTTCTTCGGTTTGTTTGCCGCTTTTTGTGCTTTCTCGGCTTTCTTTGCCTCTTTTTCCTTTTTCTTCTGTTCCTGCTTTTCGGCTTTTTCCCGTTTCTTTTTCGCCTTTTTATCTTCCGGTTTTACCGCACCGGAATCTGTCTCTCCGGCAGCGTCCAGTTCCTTTAACAGCTTTTTGTTTTCGTCATCCGCCGAAAGCTCGTCTTCTTCTTCGTCCTCGCCAAACAGGATCAGGGAAAGTTTCTGAAGGAATCCGCCTTTTTTCTTTTCGCCCTTTTCCTCTTTTTTTGCTTTTCCAGTCTCTTTTTCCTGCGGCGCTTCGTCTGCTTCCGCACTATCTTCCGTTGCAGCCGGTTCATCGTCTCCGAAAATGCCGCCGTCTCCGAGGCCGTCCAGTCCATCCAGGCCAAACAGGTCATCCGATGTGTCCAATGCACCCGCTTCCGGTTCCGACTCTTCCTGTGGCTCCTGCGGCGCGGCTCCGGGTATCTCCGGTTCTGCCCCGGCATCTGCCAGCTCATCACTTCCTGTCATTCCGGACAAAAGTGCCATCAGATCTTCATCGGTACCCTCCGGTGCTGCTTCCGGCTGAACCTCCGGTGCCACTTCCGGCTGAACCTCCGGTGCCTCTGGCGCCTGCGGTGCTTCCGCCTCTGCCTGGATCTCCGGTTCCTCCACCGCGTCAGGTGTCGGTTCCTCGAACCCGCCATCACTGTCTCCGTTTAATATATCATCCAGATCGTTGATCAGTGCCTGTGTATCATCCGATACCGCTTCTTCTTTATTTCCCTGATCTGCGCCCAGCTCCTGTTCAAACTGCTGCATCAGATCATCCTGTGAAGTTCCTGCAAGCTCCTGCTCAAACTGTTTTAAAAATTCTTCATCCTCAGCCGAAGTTCCTTCCAGATCCATGATATCCGACGCATCATTGTCTTCCGGCGTTACTTCTGGTGTCTCTTCTGCTGTGGTTTCTGCTTCCTCTTTCTTTTCGCCGTCAGAAAGCGATCCCAGCAAATCATCCAAATATTCTTCCGTGTTGCTCACAAACAGCACCCCCGTTTTTCTCTAATACTCATTAGGGGATGTGACTGTTCAAATCACATCCCCTATTTAACCTCTAAAAAAGCTTACTTTACATGCTTATCAATCAGATCATCGATCGCTGATACCAGCTTTCCGATCTCAGGCTTTGTAAGCTGTGCGTCCGCTCCAAGCGCTTCACCTTTTCTGCGCATTTCTTCGTTTACCAGAGATGAGAAGATGATAAGCGGTATCTTCTGTAAATCTTCATCGCTCTTTACCAGCTTTGTAAGACGGTGTCCGTCCATACGCGGCATCTCGATATCTGTAATAATGCAATGTACTCTGTCGAATACATCGCCTTCCTTCTGATATTCCTGAAGCTTGTCCCATGCTTCCTGTCCGTCCATCGTAACGATCAGGTTTGTATATCCCGCTTTCTTTAAGCTGTCTGTGATCAGCTTGCTTAAAAGGTGGGAATCTTCCGCGATCAGGATCGGGGAATCGCTTCTGTTTCTTCTCTCACCGAGTTCATCAATATCCGATACCTTCAGTCCTGTCTCCGGGCTGATATCTGTTACGATCTTTTCAAAGTCAAGGATTACGACCAGCTTGTCGTCCATCTTGATCACGCCGGTAGAAACACCGCTCTCAGTCGCGTTGATCGTAGAATCCGGTTTGATGATCTCCGCCCAGGAAACTCTGTGTATTCCGACTACGGTATCTACATGAAACGCGATATTTAATTTATTAAAGTTTGTAATGATGAACAGTCCCTGTTCGTCCGTTTCCGGCAGACCAAGGCTCTTCTTCAGACTGATTACCGTGATCATGGTGTCACGCGGCATAAAAATACCTTCCACGCTCTCGTGTGCGTTCGGCACCGGTGTAACTGGCTGATAAGATAAGATTTCACGAATCTTGGCAACATTTATTCCGTAATGATTATCATTAAGCGTAAACTCTAATACTTCCAGCTCATTTGTTCCGTTTTCCAATAAAATATTTGTCTCCATCGACATTTCCTCCCGAAGTACTCTTGTATAACTGAATTTATTATAGCATAATACGACTTATTCTGCACCGTTTTTTTCACAGAATCTGGTTTTTTCCGGATTCCGCTTACAGACAGGGGATCGTATAACTGTTCCCGTTCCATGTAAGGTCAAGTGTCAGCGTATCCACCTGTGTCACGCCATCCGCCGGAACCTGGAATAAAAGGACCGTATCCACACTGCTGCCTGCCGCAAGTGTTCCCTGATAGGTTGCAAGGTCGTTGGACAGCACCGTCATCTCCGCAGAAACCGCTCCGGCGCCATTGACCTCCGCCCCGAACTGCGGCTGTCCCGAAAGCAGATCAACGCTTATATCTTCCGCCGTCTGATTGCTCAGCGTCACATGCACGACAAGGAACGTCTTTCCCGCGGAAGCATCCATTGCGTAATAGTCGCCCTCTTCATACGAAGGTCTGAGTTCTGTGGAAGTCACCTGCGCGTCCACCCCGGCAATCTGAAGTGCTTCGGTCAGTGTCATGGAAACCGGCTGTGCCTCCTCCTGCGCCTGTCCGTCATTCTGTCCCATCTGTGAAACAGCATCCTGTTCTGTCGTCTCTTCTTCTGCTCCTGTTTCGACCGGTTCTTCGCTCTCTTCCTCTTCCTGCGAAGTATCGACATAAACCAGTCCGTCCGGCTGTCTGGTATTAAACTTCGACACCACATGTGCCGTGTAATCCACGATCAGCCCCTCTTCTTCGTCCGTGAGCTGAATTGCCTTCTCGCCACACCCGGTCGTCAACACAAGTGCCGAAAACAGCAAACCCATACCCAGCTTTGCTCTTAACTTTTTCATACCATCTCTCCTTGAGAAATAACTGTTAATACTTTTAACAGTATAGCATTTTTCAAACAACGAAACAACTGTTATTTGCTATTTATATCCAATTCCAGCCAAAATTCAACACCATTCTCGTGGTTGATCACACCGCACTCCCGGTGCAGGGAATCCATGATCGCCTTCACGATGGAAAGTCCGATCCCGCTTCCTCCGTATTCTCTGGTCCTTGCCTTGTCCACTTTGTAAAATTTGATCCAAAGATTCGGGAGATCCTCCTCCGGGATCGGCGTTCCCGTATTGAACACACTGATCCGCAGACAGTCTTCTTTTCTGGTATAAAATACAGAGATCTTCTTTTCAAAATCAGCATGATGGATCGCATTGCTCAGATAATTGGTCATAACCTCTTCGATCTTAAATTCATCCGCCCAGACATACGCAGGCTCCGTCTCCGCAAATTCGGCGGTGATCCCGTTTTGTTCGAGCAGGATCGCAGAGGAGCCAAGCACTCCACGGATCAATTCGGTCATATCAAACCGCTCGATCGTCACCGTGTCATTTCCAAACTCAAGCTGGTTTAACGTCAGCAGTTTTTTTACCATCTGATTCATCTTATCCGCCTCATCGATAATGACATCGCAGTAAAAATTCCTGCTCTCCGCATCATCATTGATGCACTCCTGCAGTCCTTCGGCGTATCCCTGGATCAGCGCAAGCGGCGTCTTTAATTCATGAGAGACATTGGATAAAAATTCCTTGCGCATCTCATCGATCTCTGTCTTTCTTTCGTTATCCAGTTTCAGCTCATTGTTGGCGCTCTTTAACTCCGATATCGTGCGTTCCAGTGTCTCCGAGAGCTGGTTCATATGCTCCCCGAGCTGGTCGAGCTCATTTTTCCCGTTTCCATGATATTTCGCGTCAAAATCCAGCCCGATCATGCGTCTGGATATTTCCGTGAGCTCTAACACCGGCATCGTGACACGTTTCGTCACAAAGACAACCGTCACCGCGCTCAAAATGACCGCAATAATCCCGACATACGTCAGGAAACGGTTCGATATCGTCACGCTCTCCCTGATACTTTCAAGCGGAGTACGCATCATGATCAGGTTTCCGTCCGGCAGGATCCCCCAGAGGACATAGTATTCGGTCTGTAATCTGTCATCCGTCTGGCGTATGATCTTGTAATCCTCTCCCGACGCAATGTTATTTGCCGCTCCGTTCACGGTTCCGAAGATTGCCGCGATAAACTGGTCATGCATCGTCTCGGTATCCCGCGCCGAGGATTTCACCACGTTCCCGTCCGAATCGATGATCATGATCGTGATGTTGCTGTTGGAACAGATCTTGTCAAATTCAATGGCAAAATCCGCTGACTGCAGCTTGTCATCCTCGCATGCCCGGTCGATCCTGGTAAATCCGTTGATCAGAAGCTTCTGTTTGCTCCTCACATAATAGCTTTCCAGGAACACGGTATTGAGCAGCCAGCAGAGCACTACCGTACCGGTCACAAGTCCGATAATAATGCCCGCGATCTGCCCTGTGATCGAATTTCTCGCCTTTAACGTTTTTTCTTCCTTCATTTCCGACCTCCCGCTCATCCGAATTTCTGCCGCGTTATTCCGGATCTACGGAGAATTTGTAGCCCATGCCCCAGATTGTCTTGATATATTCGCCTTTTTCGCCCATTTTGTTCCTGAGTTTTTTTACATGGGTATCGATCGTGCGGGCATCTCCGAAATAATCATAGTTCCACACATGGTTTAAGATCTTTTCCCTTGAGAGCGCAATTCCTTCGTTTTCCATGAAATATGCTAACAGTTCAAATTCCTTAAAGCTTAGATCTACATGCGCGCCGTCCACCGTGACCATATGTGCCGTTTTATCCATGCGGATCCCGCCGGTCTCAAGAATCTCCTCTCCTGCCGCTTTGTTGGTACGTCTTAAAATAGCCTCCACGCGCGCCACGAGGATCTTCGGGCTGAACGGTTTGGAGATATATTCATCCACCCCAAGATCAAATCCCTGCAATTCGTCACTCTCATCGCTCTTCGCGGTCAGCATGATGATCGGTACTTTTGAAGTTTCCCGGATCTCCCTGCACACTTCCCATCCATTCATCTTTGGCATCATAACATCCAGTATGATAAGTGCGATATCCTTATCCTGATAAAACAGATTTAACGCTTCCTCGCCGTCTCCCGCTTCCACCACTTCAAAATTCTGCTTCACCAGGAAATCCCGCACCAGTTTGCGCATTCTGCTCTCGTCATCCACAACTAAAATTTTCAATTTATTCATCATCCGTCACCTCATTTTGTAGATACTATATCAGTTATTTATGTCAAATCTGTGTTCTTTTATTTTTGTGTTTTCGCATCCAGTTCCTGCTCCCGCGCATCCAGTTCCTGTTCCCATACTTCATAACGGTTCACGATCTTTTTCTCATAATCAAGGATTGTCGGGGAATCACTCGTAAGCGTGATCGCAAACATGGACACCACCATAATCACCAACAGCGCGCAGATCACAGTCAAGGTCTGATACCGCTTTTTGAAGTCCGTCTTTTCTTTTTGTTCCTTTGGTTTTGTATCGGCGTTCCCACTTTTTACCGGGATCGGCAGGATGTCTTTTTCCGCGATATAGGGGATCTTTCTCAGGTACTGCTGCAATTCCCGCATATAGGAAAGTCCCACCGGCGTTTCAAACAGATTTTCTTCCACTGTCTTATTGTAAACAGAAAGCACCGCCTCCGGCTGATTCTTATCGATCTTTGCCTTCAGATACTCCACGCCCGCCGCCTCTTTTTTTGCCTGCTCCGCCTCTTTTTTTCCGTAAAATATAAAACCGTCTATCTGATAAATCTGCTCTTTTACTGCCATAAGGTCTCGATCACGCCCTCCTTACAGAATTTTTTCAAATCGATCACACGCTGATTGGAAGATCCCTTGAATTTTAATGTGATGTCCTTTTTTTCTTCCACAAACGGGCCGTCCACCAGCACATCGATCCGCTTTAACATCTCCGGTGTATCTTTCGTACAGCATTTTCCGCCCTCCATCAGATCCCGGTCTAAAATGTACCCCGTATATGCCCAGATATTTTTCTCCGGGAACTGTTCTTTTACCCTTTTTAAAAACGGAACCAGTGACTCCTGATTTTCCGGTTCAAACGGATCGCCGCCAAGCAGGGTCAGTCCCTTGATATAATCCGGTTTTAACGATTCTAAGATCTCATTTTCCACCGTGGGATCAAATGGTTTTCCATGGCAGAAATCCCAGGTTTCCGGCTGAAAGCAGCCTTTGCAGTGATTTCTGCAGCCGGAGACAAACAGCGATGTGCGCACTCCAAGCCCGTTTGCGATATCGTAATATTTAACTGCCGAATAGTTCATATCTTCTCCTTTCCGTCCGATCAGCCGCATTTTCTTTCGTGTAAAAAGAGGATTACCGTCCGATAATCCCCTTTGTATCTTTTATAAGTGCAGTACGCGTTCCCTGATCTCCTGGGTTCTTCCCTGATTCCAGTACTGGCTGCCGATGTAGCCGCAGGTTCTTCTTGCCACGTTCATTTTTGCCTGATCGGTGTTATGACAGTTTGGACATTCCCAGATCAGCTTGCCTTCCTCATTCGACACGACCCGGATCTCTCCGTCATAACCGCACACCTGACAGTAATCGCTCTTGGTATTAAGCTCCGCATACATGATATTGTTGTATATGAATTTCATGATATCAAGCACCGCCTCGATATTGTCCTGCATATTCGGCACTTCCACATAGCTCACCGCACCGCCGGTAGACAACGCCTGGAACTGCGACTCAAATTTCAGTTTGGAGAACGCGTCGATGTCTTCTGTCACATGTACATGATAACTGTTTGTAATATAATTTTTGTCCGTGACGCCCTTTACGATGCCAAACCGTTTCTGCAGGCACTTCGCAAATTTATACGTCGTGCTCTCTAACGGTGTCCCGTAAATGCTGAATCCGATGTTCGTCTCGTTTTTCCATCGTTCGCAGGCCTTATTCATATATTCCATGACTTTAAGCGCAAACGGTGTCGCACTCGGATCTGTATGGGATTTTCCGGTCATATACCGGGTACATTCGCAAAGTCCCGCATAGCCAAGCGAGATCGTGGAGTAGCCGCCATATAAGAGCCGGTCGATCGTCTCACCTTTTTTCAGACGCGCAAGCGCCCCATGCTGCCACAGGATCGGTGCCACATCCGATACCGTTCCCTTCAGCCGTTCATGCCGGATCATCAGCGCACGGTAACACAGATCCAGCCGTTCATCAAATATCTTCCAGAATTTTTCGAAATCTCCCTCTGCGGAAAGTGCGATGTCCACAAGATTTAATGTGACTACGCCCTGGTTGAAACGGCCGTAAAATTTCGGTTTTCCCGTTTCATCTTTCCACACACTGAGTGCGCTGCGGCAGCCCATGACCGGGAAGCAGTTGCCTTCTTTTAATTCCTTCATCTTTTTCTCGGAAATATAATCCGGCACCATACGTTTTGCTGTACAGTGTGCCGCTTTCTTCGTCAGATAATAATATTTGGAATCTTCGTGGATATTATCTTCCTCAAGCACATAGATCAGTTTCGGGAACGCCGGTGTCACCCAGACACCGTCCTCATTTTTGACGCCCTGATAACGCTGTTCCAACACTTCGTCGATGATCAGCGCAAGATCCGCTTTTTCCCGCTCATCTTTCGCCTCGTTGAGATACATAAACACCGTAACAAACGGTGACTGTCCGTTCGTTGTCATCAGTGTCACCACCTGATACTGGATCGTCTGTACCCCTTTCTGGATCTCCTTGCGCAGTCTGCGCTCCACGATCCGTTCGATCTTCTCCTCGGAAAGCTCACTTCCGGATTCCTCTAACGTCTCAAGGACTTCCGCACGGATCTTCTGTCTGCTCACATCCACGAACGGCACCAGATGCGCCAGCGAGATGCTCTGTCCGCCATACTGGGAACTTGCCACCTGCGCAATGATCTGGGTCGCGATATTGCAGGCAATGGAAAAAGAGTGCGGCCGGTCGATCCTTGTCCCGCTGATCACCGTTCCGTTCTGCAGCATGTCCTCAAGATTGACCAGATCACAGTTGTGCATATGCTGCGCAAAATAATCCGCATCATGGAAATGGATGATCCCCTGTTCGTGCGCCTGCACAATATCACGCGGCAGTAAAAAACGTCTTGTGATATCCTTGCTCACTTCGCCCGCCATATAATCTCTCTGCACGCTGTTGACCGTTGAGTTTTTATTGGAATTTTCCTGTTTGACCTCTTCGTTATTGCACTCGATCAGACTTAAGATCTGCTCATCGGTCGAATTGGACTTGCGCACCAGCGCTCTCTGATAGCGGTATGTGATATATTTGCGCGCAACCGAAAAAGCACGCTTGTCCATGATACGGTCCTCGACCAGATCCTGGATCTCCTCCACATTCAGCGAGCGTCTCATATCCGCGCCGGCATCCTCAATGTACTGCGCGATATCATGGATCTCTTCCATGGTCAGCCGTTCTCCCTGTACCACTTCATGATTCGCCTTGTCGATCGCGGTAATGATCTTTGAAATATCAAATACTGCCTCCGCACCGCTTCTTTTTATAATCTTCATACTCTTTCTCCTGCCCCTATCTGTTATTTACCCTCATTTGCTTTGTCCCATTCCAGCATTTCCGCTTCCAGGATCTCTGCCGCCATTCCGACTAACTCCTTACATGGGCGTTTTTTATAGTACTCCGCTGTTCTAAGCTCCGGTGTCTGGCGGTTCGCACCGCCGTCCAGTCCAAGCAGCTCCCGACAGACGATCGATCCGTTCTGTTCTTTGAATTTTGCCGCAAGCTCCTGGATCTTTCCGTAATGCTCCTTTTTCTCTTCCGGTGCCTTCGGATCATCATAGCCGTATAACATACCTGTCACCATGAACATTCCGCTGACCGCGCCACAGACCTCACGCAGACATCCCATGCCTCCGCCAAAAGATGACGCAAGCTTTGCCGCTGTTTTCTCATCCATGTCCATACGATCCGCATACGCCAAAAATACCGCCTGCGCACAGTTATACCCCTGTGTGAACAATTCTTCCGCTTTTTCTTTCCGTCCCATAAACAGACTCCTCTCTTTTATCTATCTTGTTCTAAGCTGCTCGTTTAAATCTTTCCGTTCCTGTTCGATCCGCTCGATCTCCTCCGCTGTCAGCGCTTCCTCATCATGCTGCTTTAGGATCGTAAGTGTGCTGTACCGCTCCACATCCATCAGATCGATCTCCTCACCGTTGACCAGCCGGATCCGTGGTCTCAAACTGGATCCCTTGTTATTCTCACAGATCACACCCTCTCTTCCGTCAGAAAGGATCACACCCATTCCTCTCGGATAGATCGGAACATATTTCATAAACACATTGATGACATTTTCATCAAACATGGACATGCTTCCACCCATCAGATACTCCAGTGCCTCTGATCTGGCATATGCCTTTTTATAGGGGCGTTTGCTCGAAAGTGCGTCATACACATCCACAACATGAAGGATCTTTGCGAACGGATGTATCTTGTCCCCTGTCAGTCCAAGCGGATAACCGGTCCCGTCTTCGTTTTCATGGTGGCAGAGCACACCCATTTTTATATTTGAAGTAATATCCAGCCGGTCACTCAAGAAATCATAGGATTTCTGCGGATGTTCTTTTATGATCGCAAATTCTTCCGGTGTGATCTTCCCCGGCTTGTTGATGATCTCCTGCGGGATAAACTGTTTTCCAATATCGTGAAACATGCCTGCTATACACAACGCCTGCAGATCTTCTTCGGAATATTCCATCCCCATTCCGACGATCGTCGCGAGCACCGCCACATTCAGCGAATGGTAATAGGTATAATCGTCAAACGAGCGCAGATCGATCATATCCAGTGACACTGTCCCGGACTGTAAGATACCGTCCACGATCTCCTTTGCGATATCCCGCACACCGTCCACATCCAGTTTTTCAATGGCAGCCAGCGCTTTTGTGCGCAGTTCCATACTTATAATTTCTTCGATCTCCAGATCTTTTGTCAGTTCATCATCAATATAAACGCCCTGATAGCCGTAATCCTGAAGACGCAGGATCAGATGTTCCGTCAGTGCTTTCCCCCTATGTAAGAGAATCTTGTCGGTAAAATCATACATATCCCGCCCAAGGATCATTCCCGTCTTTACTTGATTGATCGGTAAATAATGCATCCATACCCCTCACAGTAATACCAAAAAAATAAGATATAAGAACCGCCCCTGTATCGGTCACAGAGCCGGCTCATGTATCACATATTCTTTATATAATGTATCATCCCCTCTGTCATTTTGCAATATTCAGATGATTTTTTTCACGGATTTTCCATGCCCGATTTTCCTTGGAATTGTAAAGTCACTTCCTTTCTTCTTCACTTTATTGTATAATAAAAGAAATACTGGTTTAAATCATGCATAAGGAGGGTATTTCACATGGACGAAAAAACATATAAGACGATCGGATCCACCGGTGCTTCTTCTCTGGTCATCGGGATCTGCGTGTTAGCCGGAGGCATCGCTGCCGGAATTCTTTTGATCATAAACGGCGCAAGACTGCTTGGCAGCCGTTCCAACCACATTATTTAAGCCAAACGAAAATCCAAAAGACGCATGTGCTTTCTTTCCACATGTGTCTTTTTTCCCGTCTTTTTCTTTCGCTATTTTTGCAGCTGATCTCTGATCTTTCCCGCCTTATCCGGATAGTTGGTGATCAGGGCATCCACGCCCAGTTCACAGAATTTTTTCATGTATTTTTCTTTGTTCACGGTCCACACATGCACCTTCAACTGTTTCGTCCGGCAGTCTTCCAGAAAATTCGGATACTGTAAATTATAAAGTGCCGGATGGAGCGCATCCACGCCGAGTGCCGCGCCGTAGATCGGCATATCGATGTAGCCGTCGGCATAGAGCAGTCCGGTCTTCGCTTTTTTATCTGATTTTTTGATATCACGGATGGTGTAGTGGTTAAATGAGGAATAGATCACCCGCTCCTCCATCCCCGCTTCTTTTACGAGCGCAAGCGTTTTTTCTGCCAACCCCTCATAAAAGAACACGCCCGTCTTCAACTCGATATTCACCGTCATGGACGTCGTCTTCACATAAGCAAGCACTTCTTTTAACGTCGGGATCACCGCGTCTTTGTACTCCGGATGTGTTTTGGAAAAACGGAACTTTTTTAACTCTGCCAGTGTATAATCTCTCACGTATCCCCTGCCGTTGCTCACCCGGTCGATCTTCTCATCATGCAGTACGACGACCTCGCCGTCTTTGGTCAGCTGAACATCAAGCTCGATGCCGTCCGCTTTCATCTCATCCGCCAGCCGGAATGCTTCCATCGTGTTTTCCGGCGCGTAACCGGATGCGCCGCGGTGTGCCCAGATTTTTGTCATAGATCTGCCTCTCCATTCCTGTTTTATTGTGACCAGGTTATTATATGCGGTTTATGTAAATTCCGATAGCACATATGTGTAAAAAGCAGGTAAAAAATGCCGAAAGCATCCTCTTTCTACTTATACTCAGATTCGTATAAATCCGAGATTCTTATGTTCAGCGCCTTTGCCACTTTCTCCATGACATCCATCGTCGGAGACGTTTGTCCATTCTCAATTCTATTCAGCGTGGCTTTGCTTACACCGCTTTTCTTTTCCAGTTGTTCCAGCACCCATCCTTTATTGGTTCGTGCCTGCCATAATAGTATTTCCATTTTCTCACATATCCTCCGATCATCCTCTGTTTTATGATACAATTAGGAAATAATAAACTGGAATTTATATAATTATTCCTCTAACTTTCCCCATTTTACAGGCTTTTCCGCCTGTCCATTAGTGAAATGATATGTAGTTTCCCTTATTTTTGCCCTTATGAGATAATCACAAGGGAAATAAGGGAATTTTTTTAGTCATTACCTACCACTTTATCAAGAAGCCGAACCGATTTTCGTTTCGCATCTCTTGTGGAGTGAGCATAGACATTCATTGTGGTACTGACATCTGAGTGTCCCAACAATTCCTGTACATCTTTTGGGGCTGCTCCATTTGCTAAAAGGTTGCTTGTATAGGTGTGACGTAACTGGTGGAAATGAAAGCCTTCAAATCCCTCTAATGCTTTTGCCACCTTTCTGCATACCGTCCCCAAAGTAGTCGGAAGTTCCAGACAACCATCCGGTCTTAAGCAGACAAAAGAAATTTCTTTATAATCTGCCGGGACTTCCTGCGTTCTGTCTAAGCAATAATATTCGTAGTACACTCTGTTTTTCTCTTTGACCTCTTTGTAGTAGTTCGTGTGATAAAGTTCTTCGTACTGCATTCGATTTTTTAACTGCTCTTTCCGGGCATTACGGAAAATCTCTACCAGTGTATCTCCAAAATCAACAACCCTTACTTTTTTCCGCTTGGTTGGTCCGATGATATATTTGCGCTTTGAGCCATCATATCGGATGCTGCGTCTTATGGTAAGGCATTGTTCTTCCAGATTTACGTCCTGCCATGCCAAACCACAGGCTTCTCCAATACGAAGCCCGGCATAATAGGCTATCTGGATTGGAAGTATTGCGGCTGGGTTCTTTTTTTGCAGATAAGCAAGCAGTCTTTCATAATCTTCTCGTGAAATTGGTTGGACATTTCCGTCCATATCCTCATCAGAAAACAAATCCACTTCATCCGTCTGATACCGCAGTTTAATATACTGCATAGGATTGAACGTAATATACTGCTTTGGAAATACTGCAAAGCGGAATGATTGCTGCATGACTGCGGAAAAAGAATGGATGTAATCTTTGCTGTAACCCTTTCTCTCTTTTCCATCGGGATGAACTCCCCCGAAGGAAAGCAAATCGAAGAAAGATTGCAAATGTTCAGAGGTTACATTTTTCAGTTTACGTTCTGCCAATGGGTGTTTCTTAATATTTCGGATTGTTCCGAGGTAATTCTCCACCGTACCATTGCTGAGCGTACCTGTTTTTAATTCCTCCTCTGCCCACACATCCAAAAGCTGTCCGACTGTGAGATTATCCGCTTTGGCAACAAATTTCTTTTTCTCATAATCATCCATTGCCTGACGGAGCAGTTTTTCAGTTTCACTTTTGCTTTCTGTTCCAACGCATTCTTTCTGAACAAGATTGCCGCTTGCGTCCTCTACATAGAAGCGGTAGTACCATTTCTTTCCTTTTTTTCTTACAGATCCTTTTGCCATAATCGTATGTCTCCTTTCGATATTAGACAATCGGAACTGATGAAATGCTTCGTGCGTGTAAGTATATCATAACTCCGGTTGTCTTACTATACCGATTCGGAATCTTCGTATAAGACTTCTGATAAAAGATTTGCAAGCCTTTGTTCTGCTGTTTTTGGTTTCTTGGAATAGAGCCTTACAATGTCTGCCATCTCATTAAAAGCATTGATGGTATGAGTGATTTCCCTTAAGAACATAATCTCATTATATTCCTCATTCGATTCAAACCCTATTGTTTTGGCAATATCCGTCTGACCAGCATTTCCCTTGAAGTTTTTGCAGGCGAACTGGAAGGAATCCAAAAACAGACCATATTGTTTTAACATCAGCAGTAATAAATCTTTTGAAAAAGCATCTTCTTCTTTGGTAAGGGCAAGCGGTAACTGTTCCAGAATATCTCCCATCGCATCACGAATCTGTAATTCTCTCTTATCCGTAATGTCGGTTTCATATTCATCTGTTTCCCCTTTGAGCCATTCCACAGATACATGGAGTGCTTCCGAAAGACCTTCCAGCACCATTTTTTTCGTATTGTCAATCGAACCATTCTCATAACGCAGGATTGTAGAAGCGGTAACTCCCATCTTCTCTGCGACATAAGGCTGTGTCAGATTCAATTCCAGACGGCGCTGTTTTATTCTGCTGCCTATCAGCTTGCGTAATTCTTTATCTTTCATGCTGACTGCCTCCTTTTTCGGTATGTATGAATTATAGCATTGTTTTTCCGAAATTGCAATATGCAATGCAATATTTATTTTTAACATTTCGTAACGCTTGACAAAAAGATGTGAAAAGGATATACTTACATCACAGGAATTGCATAATGCAATTTATAAGGAGGTGATTATATGACGCAAAGAAAAATTGCATTATCCATCGAAGAAGCTGCCGACTATACGGGAATCGGCAGAAACACCTTAAGACAGCTTGTAGAATGGAAGAAACTTCCGGTATTAAAGGTTGGTCGTAAAGTCCTGATTAAAACCGATATTCTGGAAATGTTTATGGAAGCGAATGAAGGTCGTGATTTGAGGGATAGAGGAAATGTAAAAGCCGTAACAAGAACTGCGGCAAATTAAAAAGGCGGCTTCCCAAGAAACCGCCAAAGGTTCTATCAAACCGAAGCCATGATATACCTACACGCAAGAAGATTATACCATGTGCTTCTTCTGATACGCAACCAAGAACTTATGTTTGTGAAGGAAAGGAGAATGTAAGAATGGCAAAATCAACAAAAAGTTATGAAGCACGAATGCTTGAAATGGAAAAGAAAGAGCAGGAAAGCCTTGAAAAGGCGAAACGATATGCGGCACAGAAGAAAGAACTTCTGAAGCGAAAGAAAGCCGAAGAAAGTAAAAAACGAACCCATAGGCTCTGTCAGATTGGCGGTGCGGTGGAATCCGTTCTCGGTGCGCCTATTGAGGAAGAAGACATCCCAAAGCTGATTGGTTTTCTGAAAAGGCAGGAAGCCAACGGGAAATTTTTCTCAAAGGCAATGCAGAAAGAAGTCAATACCGATATGGAGGAAGTGTAATGGCGGAGGGGATGAGTTTTTCATTCCCTTCATTGCTTTTTCATGAAGGGCGCACTTATGGACAACCAGAGGTCGTCCCAATAAGTTTGCCACAAGTGGCAACCGGTCTGCGTTCACGCTTGCCGGGCTCGTTCCGTCGGCGGGGCTTTCAGCCAGACCTGCTCATGCCGCAGGAGGCACTCTTCGCCAGAGAGGCGCATTCCATGCAGGCTGCTATGCGCAGGGCACTCTTACGCAGAGGGCGTTCCGGCAATGCTGCTTTTCCTAAAACCGAAAGCAATGTTGCCGGAAATCTATGCCGGATGTGCAGAAAGGAGGAATCCAGACATGGCGATTTTTCATTACACAGTCAAAATAGTCGGACGAAGTAAAGGGAAATCTGTTATCTCCGCTTCCGCATATCTCAATGGGGATGTGATGAAAAACGAGGAAACCGGGAGAATCAGTTATTACACTTCTAAAAAAGAAGTGGTCTACACTCGGCTGATGATGTGTGAAAACGCACCTCCTGAATGGCAGATAGTACCAGAAGAAAATATAAAACGCTTTCAAAAATCTGTCCGATACAAAAGATCAGAAGATAAAGAAGCTGCTTTAGAAAAATTTAAAATCACATTTCAGAAACAAAGGTTATGGAATGAGGTATTGAAGATTGAAAAAAATGCAGATGCCCAACTTGGCAGGTCATTTGAATTTGCCCTTCCCAAAGAATGGAACAGACAGGAACAAATTCAATATACAACTGACTATATTCAAAAAACTTTTGTAGATAGAGGAATGTGTGCTGATTGGAGTATCCACGATAAAGGGGATGGCAACCCCCATGTCCATCTGCTTCTGACTATGCGTCCTTTTAACCCGGATCATTCTTGGGGAAAGAAAGAAGTCAAGGATTGGGATTTTCTCAGAGATAAAAACGGAAATATCGTGATTGATGAATCCCATCCGAACTGGTGGCAGGATAAGAAAAACCCTGACCGTCATGGAATCCGTATCCCTGTATTAGACGAAAACGGAATTCAGAAGATGGGTGCAAGAAACCGCCTGCAATGGAAACGGGTGCTGACCGATGCTACCGGATGGAACAATCCAAAAAATTGTGAACTGTGGCGGAGTGAATGGGCAAAGGTGTGTAATGAACATCTTCCTTTGCATAATCAGGTCGATCACCGTTCTTATGAAAAACAGGGAAAACTCCAGATTCCTACCATCCATGAAGGCGCTGACGCAAGAAAGATTGAACAAAAGTTTCTTGCCGGGCAGGAAATAAAAGGTTCGTGGAAAGTAGCGGAAAATCAAATCATAAAACAACAAAACACGTTATTGCAAAAGATACTGGACACCTTTGGAAAAGTATCGGGTGCATTATCATTATGGAAGGAGCGATTAAATGACATTAGAAGAAAGCCGGGAAATTATACCCTTAATGGAATCCATGATTGGGCAAATCGAAGAACAGCAGACCTTAATGGCAGAAATGATTCTGGAAATGCAGAACCGGGACACCCAACTCTCTCTTATGCAGGAACAGAATCAGAAATTGCAAAAATTAAACAGCGAGTTATCCGAGCTGCTCAACATTTTGCCAAATACCGAGGAACTGCTTTCCAAGATGGAAGAACAGAAAACGAAGATAGAACTTTTGGAAAACGAAAATCAGCAATTGCAGAAATTGGCACAGACTCTGAACAGCGAAAACAGTTTATTGCTGAAACAGAACACCGAATTGCTGAACTGGAACAGCAAATAAGGAAAGGACGTGATATAGATGAACGAATCCAGAGAATCAAAGAACGCCGAACAGTTGGAAGAACTTCTGCTCTTGACCGAGGAGATACAAGAAGAACTGGAACAGAAAGACCAGCTTATCGAGGAACTGAAGACGCAGCTCAGCGAATCTCTGACCTTGAACGAGAAATTAAACAAAGAGAACAAAGCCGGGAATATTCAAGCATTAAAGAACGACTTGAAGCTGGCAGACAGAGCATTGCAGATCGAGAAAGAGAAGCTGCGAAGCGCAAACGTCATGATCGGGGAATGTCAAGATAAAATACGATGCTTAACACAACAACGGGATTATGCCCGGACACATCAGAAAATCGTAGAGATACCGGTAGAAAAGCCGGTACTCTATGAAAAATGTGAAGCCTGTGACCGGACAGACTATCAGAATGCAAAAGCAAAATACGAAACACAAAAAGAGCGACTTGCAGGACAATATAAAGCAAAAACGGTAATGTTCCAAACAACCTTGTTCCTTCTTGCATGGTATTCGCTGACAACCACTCTTTTTCAGGCAGTACAGTCAGATGTGCTCCTTTCCGATTGTAAATCATTCTTCCATGATGCAGCGTCATTCATACAAACTTTTATCGGATGGACGATTGATGCTGGGCAATCTGTGGCACAGATCAGTACAAAAATTCCCAATGCGTTTATAGCCGGAATCATATATTGGTTATTGCTGATATTAGTTGTTGGAATATACGTAGCAGGAACAGGGATACTTGCGATACTGATAGAAATAAAGATTATAGAATTATATAAGAAAAACTGTTGGGATGTTATTACTCTACTAATGATACTGACAAGTGCTGTTGTCATCATTTATTTTGGAGAATCAATCAAAAAAGTAATGCCCATAAATCTTTTGTTTCTTTTATTATTTATACAGGGAATATATCTTGGAATCCGGTGTTATCTGAACACTCTTTACTGGACAAACCGATAAAAGAAAGGGCGGCAGTATTTTACTGTCGCCCTCTGGTTACTTATAAAGATTGGGTATTCTCTCTAATTCTATTGCTATATCCAATGATACTAACCACTAAAGAAATTCTAAAAATCCTGATTATAAATCTATCTTCTAATCTCACTTATGATATTCTCTTTTCCCATCTTCCAAGCCGGAAACATTACTGCCACTACTGCAATCACTACATTCAGCACCATAATTCCATTCAGAACCAGATTCGGAATATTAGTAGTATAATGTAAAAACTGCAGCACATGAGCCAGATAATAATTCATCACTCTGCGAAGAACTCTGTTATAAATAAGATAGATAAATACATCCGCCAACAATCCATACAGAATACCTGTCTGTAAAATCATCTTGTAAAATCCGCCGTCCGTAATCCCTATTGCTCTGATAATCCCGTACTCTCTTCTTCTGGTCAGAATCGTATGACTCATGCTGTTTACGATATGGAACAGGCTGATAATCAGCAGAATCACTGCAATACTGGAAAAGAAGATCTGCTGCTGTCCAAGATAACCTTTCTGTGTTGCAATTGCGGTCGTATAATCCTGCAATACTGCCTTGGGAACATCTCGGATTACTTGTAATAACTGATTGCTCACGATCTTTGCATCCGCACTATCAGCCGGCGATGCATTGATAAAACTATAATCTGTAATTCCAAAGTTTTCTTCCATCTGTTCGCCTGTCATAATCACACTCTGCGCATTTTTCCAGACTTCTGTATTCAGAAAATCTTTCTCCTGCGCCAACGGTCTGTTTACGATTGCCGCAATCTCAAACTCTTTTTCAATATAGTTTTCTTCGCCACTTTGGAATTTTAACAGTTCATCTGTATAGTTTTCTGTCTTTGGTACTCGAAGAGTAATGGTATCGCCCGGCTTCTTTCCATAAAAAAAGTAATTTCCCTGACCGTCCATATTCGCCGTCACAATCACTTGATTATTATTCTTTATTGTTTCCGGCTGAATCTCTCCCTCCAGAATAAAATCCCGAAGCTGTTCTATCATCGCTTCATCGTAACCGTACACATTATATTTAATCCGATAATTTCCATCTTCCTGCTGCTTACAGATCCCATCATATCTCTGGATATAATACGGCTCCTGATTTTGATATTTGAAATAGTCACTCCATTCTTCTTCTGACAAAAATTCGTTTTTGGAAATCTGTAATTCCCCCATCGTATACTTTGTCGCATATACATTCTCTGTTTCCGGCATGTTTTTAATCTTATCTGCTACCGCCTCCGGAATCGTATCCTTCAGCGAGTCAGATTTTAAAGAAATACGGTACTCAGAACCAAGCCCATCATCCGATATCAGCGAAAGTTCTGCGTGAACCTTCAAATTTTCTACCATATAGGTGGTACATAAGAAAATGCAACCGCCGATAGACAAGGATAATAAAATCCCTATTACCTTTCGTTTATTGGCAAACATGAATTTCCGCACCACTACATTTGCCATATTAACATTTCGCATAGCGTATATTTTTCTTCTTTTTACAAAAGAAGTATCTCCACTCATCACAGTTTTCAGCGAATCTTTCCGCATGGAACGAACCACGAGAAAGGCAACGAGTGCTAACGAAATCAGTAGAAATACAAAACCAAACACAACAGCTTCCTTTGAAACAAAAAACTCTACTGTATTTTCTCCTTCTGCTAACGTATGGTCCGCAACAGAAAGACCATTCCCTGCTCCACTGATTCCTTTTCCACCAAATACACCGCTAAATTTCTGATACATAAGGCTTAAAACACCATTTCCTAAAAGACATCCTAACGGATATCCAATGAAAAATAACGTCCAAAGTTCCAAAAGTAAGGTGCCACCAATCTGCGCTTCACTGATACCTAATGTCTGTAATATTCCGTACTCAGAAGTTCTCTTCGATACAGAAATACTGAATACGCTGTAAACTACGAAAAGACTGAACAGACATAACAGGAAAATCATTCCGTTGTAAGCCAGATTGTAGTCGCTCTGCAATTTCAAAACGATATAAGTGAAGTTTCCTTCTTCTTCAAACAGACCAAATTTCACGATTTCAGAAATGCTGCTTGGTGCTTCTCCGCCAAGATACTGTATTACTTCATCATTTTCTGCTACCGATTCAGAAGATAATTTATGTTCCTGTAAAAAAGCATCCAACTGTTTATATAACTTCTCATCTTCATTAAAACTGAGATATAAAAACGTCTGGCTTCCTCGACCTTTAAAAGAATCACTTACAAAAACTTCCATTTCACTGGAACTTGCCGCCCATTCGCTTTTCAGAACACCAGTAACAATATACTCTTTTTCACCAATGCGAAGGGAATCTCCTAAATTCCCTGAAAATCCAAGATTACTAAGCACAAATCCATCCGCTGCAATTTCATTTTCTTTCTCAGGGAATGTTCCTTCCAACAAGTCTCTGTGTGCCATTTGACGATAAGTTTCATCGGCATGGATAAAACAGATCATAAATTCTTCTGCCACAACGTCACGGATTTCCATTTTTCCACACTGTTCCAGCGTATATCCTTTTCCTTTCTCACCGCTTTCTACAGAATTAAAAAGTTCCTTATCCGTTTCAATATAATAATGCCAGTCTCCGTAAATAGTTTTGCTGTTCGCCAGATCACTTTTCTGACTGCTGTAAATCAAAGAAGAAATCCCGGAAAGCAATGATGCTGTTAATAAAATACTCGCAAAAATTGCAAATGTCTGGCTCTTGTAATACCGCATATATTTCCATGCCAGCTTTAACATACGACATCACCGCCTTTTGCCGGAAATCTTCTCTTTCCTGTAACAATCTGACCATCTTCAATATGAATTACTCTGTCGCAAGTCTGTGCAATGGCTTCATTATGCGTTACCATGAGAATCGTCTGATTGTACTTACGACAACTCGTTTTTAATAACCCCATAACCTCAATGGTTGTGGCTGAGTCCAAATTACCTGTCGGTTCATCGCAAAGCAGGATACTCGGTTTATTTGCCAAAGCTCTGGCGATTGCAACTCTTTGCTGCTGACCGCCGGATAATTCGTTTGGATATTTCTTGCGTTTCTCCCAAATGCCCAGTTCCCGCAACAATTCTTCGATATATTTGCGGTTAATATGTTTTCCACAGTCAAATGTAACCGGCAATGCCACGTTATCATACACATTCAACACAGGCATTAAACTATAATTCTGGAATACAAACCCTATATTTCTTCTACGGAAAATCGTCAGTTCTTTTCTTGAAAGAGAACCAATCTCTTTATTCTTTATAAAAATCTGTCCACTTGTCGGATTATCCAGACCACCGATTAAATTAAGACAAGTAGATTTGCCTGAACCAGATGTGCCTACAATGGCAACAAACTCGCCTTCTTCTACTTTTAGATTGATATTCCGTAGTGCCTTTACCTGATTATCTTTTTCTCCATATATTTTCTCAACATTTCGTAATTCTAAAATACTCATCCGTCATCACTCCTCTTTTCTTGATACATCCAGTATAACTGCCGTATCTTGCAATTTCTTTACAAACGGATGATTAGTTCTTACAGTTTTGTAAGAACACAGAAAAACAGCTTCCCTTTCCATACTCGGAATCTACCGTCATATATCCTTTTTCTTTTTCCAAAATCAGATTAGAAAGATACAAACCAATCCCAGAACCTTCCATATTCTCAACTTCTGGGCTTCTATAAAATCGTTTGAATATATCGGTCATTTCCTCCTGCCGGATACCACGCCCATTATCTGCAATCTGAATCTCTGTGTATAAATCATAACTTTTTACACAAATGGAAATAGTTCCTCCTCTATCGGTGTACTTAACAGCATTTTCCAACAAATTTACAAATACTTCTGCTGTCCATTTTCGATTATGATACAGTAATCTGTCCTCAAATGGTTCCAATGTAAAGTTGATTTCCTTTTTTTCCAGTTTCTCATAAAGCGTATCTACTGCGTCTAAAATCGTCTGCTTGATCCCTATTGCTTTTCCTTCAAAGCCATCAATATTTTGCTCCAATTTTACCATCTTCGATAAAGACTCCACAATCCAACTCAGCTTGTCAATCTGTCGTTGCATTTTTTCAGAAAACAATGTTTTCCGTTCTGATGTAATTTCCTCTTTACTTAAGATTTCTGCATAGAGAGAAATATTCGCTAAGGGCGTTTTTAATTGATGAGACATATTAGATACCAGACTTTTCACCTGCTCTTTTTCTTGTTCGGCACTATTCACGTGATTATCAAGCACTTCCTGTATCTGCTTGATTTTACTGACAAGGGCAGAATATTCTCCTTCTTCCACATCAGAAGCTGCAATCATTTCCCGATTTAACACACTGTCCAGCAAACGGTCAATCAGGCGATATGTTTTTCTTTTTTGATATATGCTATATCCAATCGACAAACACAAAAGCACTGCTAAAAGTATCGTAATCCACATCTCTTTATTCCCTCCAGATATATCCGATTCCATGAACTGTTTGAATCCATTTTGGTTTCGATACATCATCCTCTATCTTTGTACGAAGCCTGCTGATATTCACAGACACCGTATTGTTATCTACATATTTTCCATCACTATCCCATATCTTCTCTAAAATCTGCTCCTTAGAAAGGATATGATTCTTATTTTCAATCAAATACACCAACAGACGGTATTCCAATTTGCTAAGAGAGATTTCTGAACCTCTTTTATATACTTTACAAGTACTCTGGTCTATGCTTAATGAACCTGTAACAATCTTTGTACTTTCAGATTTTTCTTGAAGTATCCGCTTCATTCTTGCTTTTAATACACCCAGAGAAAATGGTTTTGACAAGTAATCATTTACCCCTAATTCTAAAGCCTTTATCTCATCCATTTCTGTATCACGAGCAGTCAGCATAATGATTGGGATATTGCTGTAGCTACGAACTTCTTTACAGAGTTCAAAGCCCGTTCCGTCCGGCAGGTTACAATCCAAAAATACAATATCATAACCACCGTTTGCGATTTCTTGTAAACCATCCTTTTTTGTCCCTGTCTCTGTCACATCATATCCATCACCAGAAAAGGAGAAGGAAAGTCCCTCTCTCAAATCAACATCATCTTCAACTATTAGAATTTTATATTTTTCCATCATGTATTTCCTTTATTGCTTCATATCAAATTACTGCTTTTTACTTCATATTTCATTATACAGTAACCACCCTCGTTGTAAAGCAAAAAGCAAGCCATTTCAGACTTGCTTTCCACCATACAGTTTTAAAAATTAAACTCTATTGTAAAATGCGTATTAGCAATCATCTTGCATCTTAAGAACCCTCAAGAAATGAGATAGATCTACAACAATATTTCACTTCTTGCTTAATAAAGTTCTAATGAATCTTCTGCATCCACCCACATCTGTAAATTGCCATCAAGATATAATCTTGCATATTCCAAAGGCTCATCCACAGCCAATGAAGTAAGCGCACATTCTGATCCATATGTGGTTTTTAAATTTTTTTCAGCTTCCCAGCAATCAATGCGAAGCATATATCCGGCACTTGTGTAAACATCAATACTATCGTGGTTTATGTTGTATTCTGCATAAATTGTTCTCATCGTATCTTATCTCCATTTTCTTTTGATAATCAGTTATAAAGTTAAATATCGAAAACATTTCAATCAGTTCACCATGTCGTTATTGTTATATGTTATATTGTGTTATGAAATTTTCTTTCCCTTAATTTTTCCCATATTAAGGTTCATAAAAACCAATGGGAGAATGTAACACAAGGGAAAGAGTAAGGGAAAGTTCACTTGCTACAAACTTAGTATTTTCAAGGGTTTGCGAAGAATTTGATAATCAAATATAACAGTTATTAAATTTCCTAAAATATGTGAAATATCAACTTGAATTTATAGAAAGCCCCTTCGTTCAGCCTCTTTTATCAATTTTGGCTGAATTAAAGGATATGTCCATTCTGTTGGAAGTTCATCGAGTTTGAACACCTTTTCTATCTCGCTATGTAATTGTGATTCAAATTCTGTTATTTTAGCAAAATACAACATTCCATACGATTCTTCTCCAGTATCATTGACTCTGGTCTTGCCGATGACGGAGTATATGCAAACAGGCTCTATTGTATAAACTACCGCTCCTGTTTCCTCGTACAACTCCCTCTTTGCGGTATCAAGAATGGATTCTCCATGCTCCCTGTGGCCACCGGGCACTTCAAAGGTATTTCGTTCCTTGTGTTTGCAAAACACCCATTTATTGTCAGACTTTGAGATGATAACGGCAAATTTAAGCAAAGAATTATCCGCTGTGTCGTAGAACTTGACTTCTAACATTGTCCCACCTCCGTTAAATTCCGATTTATTAAATTCATATCCGCATTATACAATAAAAATAACGGCACTGCATATCACTATCAATATACAATGCCGTTATCTTTATTTCCTTCAATGCACCAGGCTGATTCTTCCATATGACAATATCATATCGGACGTCCCAACTGCCTGGTTTAGATGGAGTAGACGGGAATCGAACCCGTGTCCAAAGACCTATCCCCTGTACTTCTACGAGCGTAGTCTATATATTAACATTCCCTCCGGCAGTCCCGTACAGACACGGTACTGCTTTTAGTAGCTTCATCATACGCCCGTATGCGCAAAGCTTAGCATACGTCGTTTCCTACATCGTTGATGCCTGACTTCTAATGTGTAGGTGCACTAGAGCAGACACATGCTGCAATTAGGCAGCAAGAGCTAATTCTTTATTATTGTTAGCGTTTAATTTTAATTTTGGAATTTAACGCATCACCCTGCGGCTCGCTTCTCCAGCTTCAAAACCCCTGTCGAAACCTTTACTACCCCTGATAAAATTTTACCAGAAGCTCTCTTACTTATTATATCGGCATTCCCCGTCTCCGTCAATAGTCCGGTGCCGATTTTCTTTCTGCTTTTTTCGCGGGATCATCCCAGATTCCGCACTTTGAAATCGCGCTCCGCTTCTCTGCGCTGATCCTTCTTTGCGATGTCCTGTCGCTTGTCGTAAAGTTTCTTACCTTTTGCCAGCGCGATCTGCACTTTGACCAGGCTTCCCTTAAAATATACCTGCACCGGAACGATCGTATAACCCTTTTCTTTCATCTTGCCCTGCAGTTTTAAGATCTCCTTTTTGTGCATCAGAAGCTTTTTCGGGCGCAGCGGATCTTTGTTGAAGATATTTCCCTTTTCGTAAGGGCTGATATGCATCCCGTAAAGGATGACCTCTCCGTTTTCAATATGGATAAATGCCTCCTTGATGCTGCATTTTCCCATACGGAGCGACTTGACTTCTGTTCCGTGCAGACTGATGCCTGCCTCATAGGTTTCCTCTAAAAAGTAATCATGACGCGCTTTTTTGTTGTTCGCGATCAGTTTAAAATTGTCCTTTGCCATCGGTCTCCCCCCTTATGCGAGTTTAAAGTCAATGGTGCGCATGACCTCATCCACATCCACCGCAATGACCGTTACGGTCTGTCCCAGTTTGTAATGGATATTCGTATGCTCACCGATCAATTCATAGGTTTCTTCCGAGAACTGGAAATAATCTCCCTCCAGCGCGGTCACATGCACCAGTCCCTCGATCGTGTTTGGCAGTTCCACATAAAATCCCCAGGAGGTCACACCGGAGATCACACCGGTAAATTCCTGTCCCAGACGTTCTTTCATATACTGCACTTTCTTTAACTTGTCGGTCTCACGCTCTGCCTCGTCCGCGCGCCGCTCCATCTCACTTGCGTGTTTCGCGACTTCCGGCAGGATCTTCTCATAATGCTCTGCCTTTTTCGCGTTCATCCGTCCTCTCAGACAGTCCTTGATGATACGGTGAATCTGCAGATCCGGATAACGGCGGATCGGCGATGTGAAATGGCAGTAATAATTGGTCGCCAGTCCGAAGTGTCCCGTACACTCTGTGGTATATTTCGCCTGCTTCATGGAGCGCAGGGTCAGACGGCTGATCAACGGCTCTTCCTCTGTGCCCTCGATCTTTGAAAGCAGTTTCTGCAATTCCTTCGGATGCACTTCATCCGAACCGATATGCAGGGTATATCCGAAATTATTGATAAACGTGGAGAGCTTTTTGATCTTCTCCTCATCCGGATTTTCATGCGTACGGTACACAAACGGGACTTCCTGCCAGAAATAATCCTGTGCCACCGTCTCGTTCGCGATCAGCATAAAATCCTCGATCATCCGCGTCGCCACATTGCGCTCGTACGGTTTTATGTCAACCGGCCGGCCGCTTTTATCCAAAATGATCTTGGTCTCCGGGAAATCAAAATCGATCGAGCCGCGCTTCATGCGCTTCTTTCGGAGGATCGCCGCCACATGCTCCATCATTTCAAACATCGGAACCAGTTCTTTATACTCCGCGCGTTCTGCTTTATCCTGATCCGCAAGGATCTTCTTCACGCTCGTATAACTCATTCTGCGGTCTACTTTGATGACCGTCTCCGCGATCTTGTGGTCAACGACTTTTCCCTTTTCATCGATCATCATGATACAGCTTAACGCCAGACGGTTTTCTCCCGCGTTTAACGAACAGATCCCGTTCGAAAGCTTGTGCGGAAGCATTGGGATCACACGGTCTACCAGATAAACACTGGTTCCGCGGTCTTCGGCTTCCACATCCAACGCGCTGTGCTCCTGCACATAATTGCTCACGTCCGCGATATGAACGCCGAGGCAGTACAGATCTCCCTCTTTTGTCAGGGAAACCGCATCATCGAGATCCTTTGCGTCCTCACCGTCGATCGTCACCATCTGCCAGTCCCGCAGATCCAGGCGTCCCGCCATGTCCGCCTCACTCACCTCGTTCGAGACATTTTCAACCTGACGCATGATCTTTGGAGAAAACTCCACAGGAATATTATACGCTTTTACGAGCGACATGATATCCACACCCGGATCATTGATATGACCGATGATCTCGGTCACCTTTCCCTCCGGCTTCTTTCCGTCTTTTCCGTAATCCGTGATCGCCACGATCACCTTATGTCCGGTCACGGCTCCCATGGAACGTTCTTTCGGGATAAAGATATCCTTCGCGATCTTCGGATTGTCCGGCACTACAAAGCCAAATGTCTTATTATCCTCATAGGTTCCGACCACTTCATTCATGCCGTGGGAAAGGATCTTTGTGATTGTTCCCTCTCTGCGTTTTCCGCCTGTTGTCGGAGAGATGACAAGCTGCACGGTATCCATGTGCATGGCTCCGTTCACCTGTTCCGCCGGAATAAAGATGTCCTCATCCATACCCTCGATGGTAACAAAACCGAATCCCTTCGGATGGCTGGTAAAAACACCGGTCTCATATTTTTTTTCAGATTTTATATATTTGCCTTTTTTCGTGAGCTCGACTTTTCCGTCCTCTACCAGCGCATCCATCACGCGCGTAAGCTCGGCACGGTCACGCTTTGGCACCTGCATCAAGATTGCAAGTTCCTTTAGCTTCATCGGAACGTATAGCTCATCACATATAAAATCATAGATCATCCGTTTTCTCTGTTCAAACAGTTCGTTATCCATCTGCTGTCCTCTCCATTACAAAAATAAGCTGCCGCTTCTGCGACAGCTTTCTTATGTTTAGAAACTTCCGATATTCAGCACTGCTGCAAGTACAAGGAATAAGATCACTCCGAGTCTTGTAAGCTTCACTAACATGCCTTCCATCGAACGTCCTTTATTCTTTCCCCAATAAGTATCTGCCGCGCCGCTGATCGCGCCGAGTCCTGCAGATTTTCCTTCCTGAAGTAAGATTACCACTGTCAAAAAAATACAAACGATTATAAATACAACTTCAACGATTGTCTTTAATACTGCCACGAATCACACCTCCTGCATCACGCATAAATTACCGCAACTTTGCTTATTATAGCATAAGCCATGCCTGTTTTCAACATTTTTTCGCAGGTCTGTGCTTTACCGCCCGCGTGACCAGCGAAAACAGATCCAGGAGCATGATAACGATCGTGATCCCCATGGCGATCGCAAGCGCTAACATCGCGGTTTCCGCCGCTTTGCTCCTCATCATTTCCATGTCTTTCTGCATCAGGTATTCCATCGTGTAATAAAGGCTGTCTCCAGGTATGAGCGGGATCAGCGCCGTGATCACAAAGATCGTCGCCGGAGCCTTTTTTACACGCGCCATGAGCTCCGCGTAAAATGTCGCAAACACTGTCGCAAGAAAATATGCCGCGAACTCACCGTTGACCCGATGTACCACCAAAAGATAAAAGAGCCAGGTCAGCCCTCCGCCGACCGAAGCCACGATAAGCTTGTCCCTTTTCAAATGAAAGATAAAGGAAAATCCGAACGAACCGATCACCGCGCAGATCACCTGTATGATCTCTGTCCTCATCCTTTGATCCCTCCCATCAGAAATATGGCTGCGACCGTTCCTGCCGCGATCATCCCAGCCATCAGAAGTGATTCGCAAAGCCGAAGCATCCCCGATATCGTATCACCGGAAAAAATATCACGCACAGCGTTCGTCATAAGAAGCCCCGGGATCAGAAGCATGATATCCCCGATCATGATCTTATCCGCGTGAAACGGCAGCCCCGTGAATTTGAAACTCATCGCAAGCGTTCCCATGATAAATGCCGCAAACAGCAGATACATCATCTGGCTCGGCACGATCTTTCTGAAATAAAGGTCTAAAAACCAGATCGCGACCGCGATCAGTGCCGCCGCGCATCCATCCCACATATTTCCTCCAAAAAATATGGCAAACGCGCATGCGGCGATCAGATAGCCAAACAGCATCTTGGCCGCTCGTTTTGTCTGTTCCTTCTGCTGTATACTTTCCTTATAGATTGCCGCGATCTCATCCACCGGCGGCGTATGGCTGCACAGATAACGGGACAGCTCGTTTAGTTCTTCGAGTCCCGTAAAATCTGTCGCGCTGCGGTTGATCCGCCTGGTCTGGGTCACCGCGTCCCCGTCCGTAAGCTGAAGCGTGATGACTATACTCGATGTGATAACAAACGGATTCACCCGCGCCACACCGTAACTTGTGCAGATCCTCTGCATGGTATCCTCCACGCGGCTTACTTCTCCACCGCAGATCAGCATGGATTCTCCGATATCCAAAACCGTACCAAGCAGTTTTTCGGCATCTTTTCGCGTAAGTTCTCCCACTGTTTTATCCTCTTTTGTCTATGCGTTTTTTATTAACCGCTCAAATTCATCGATCTCTGCGTCATAGGAATGCAGGCTCATCATCCAGAATTCTTTATCCGTCAGATCAATGCCGCAGATCTTTGCCACATCTTCCACGGACATGACCGGCGTATTTTTTAACATCTTTTTGTAGTTCTCCACAAACACGCTGCCCTCTTTTTTGTATTTCGCATACAGCCCGCGCGCAAAGAGACCGCCAAACGCGTACGGATAATTGTAAAACCCGAGATCCGCACTGTAATAATGGCTTTTGCACACCCACATATACGGATGCAGGCAGTTTTCATCCAGCCCGTTTCCATAGGCTTTCTTCTGCGCATCCAGCATGATCTCATTCAGCTCATCGGCAAAAAGGAAGCTGTCCCTGCGCCGCTCTACCACTTCCGACTCAAACAGGAATCTCGAATAGATATCGCACATGATCTGCGCCGTATCACTGAGCTGGCTTTCGATCAGGGCGAGCTTTTCTTCCTCATCTCCGGTATGGTCGATCGCATAGCCTGTGATCACATTTTCATTGAAAGTGGACGCTGTCTCCGCCACCGGCATGGAATACTCCATATTGAGCGGCTCATTGTCATGCACCATGAAATCATGATAGCCGTGTCCGAGTTCATGCGCCAGTGTCACCAGATCCGAAAAAGAGCCGGAGAAGTTGGTCAGCACACGAAATTCCTTTTTGCTGTTCAGCGCCTCACAGAACGCGCCGCCCACTTTGCCGTTTCTCGGATAAAAATCGATCCAGTCCTCCGCGAAGGCGCGCTTCATCATCTCCGCCATATCCGGCGAGAAGGAGGAAAATACCGTGATCAGGTAGTCCCTTGCCTCCTCTGTGGTATAACACTTTGTACTCTTTCCAAGCGGCGCAAACAGTTCATACCACGGCAGTCCGTCTGCATAACCGAGTTTTTCCGCTTTTAAGCGCAGATACCGCCAGAACTGCGGCATATATTCCGTCATTGCCTCAAGCAGGGCATTTAATGTCTCTTCTTTCATTCTAGCATAATACAGTGTCTTTGCAAGCGGAGACGCAAACCCGCGCAGCTCACACTCACTGATGTCCTGCATCTTGATACTGTTTAGGGCATACGCCACCGAATCCTTTATTTTATCATAGCAGGCAAGCTCCGCCTCATAGGCTGCTTTCCGTTCTTCCTTACTCGGACTGTACGCCAGGTTTCTCACTTCGGAAAGCGTCAGTTTCTTACCATCGAGATCTGCTTCCACCGAAGACGTAAGATACCCCTGCAGGCTGCTCCATGCCGCACCGCCGCTGATATCCATCTTTGCCAGTGCCTCCTCGACATCCCCGGACAGCAGGTGGCGGTTATCTTCCGCCATGCTGCGCAGCAGATACGCGTAAGACGTAAGGAATGCATCCTCTTTTATATCCTGCTCCAGATTTTTCCGTGTTGCCACATATTCCGCGAATTTTGTTTCCGCCGCCCTTGTCCGGTTCCGCTTCTGGCTGAGCACCCCTTCATAAGACATGCTGTCCTTATCGCGGGTGTCTGCCGCACCGCGCAGCTCGCAGAAGATCATCATCTGCGCAAAAAGACCCTCCAGCTCTTCCAGGAGCTTTAATCCCTCTTTTATCGTCTCTTTTTCGTTCTCATCGGACAACTTTGCGGCAAATGCCTGAAATTTCTCCACACAGTCATCCAGCTTCTTTAAATCTTCACTCCAGCATTTATCATCGAATCCTGTATACAATACATCCAAAGACCAGGTATCTCTCATATCTTTCCCTCCGTTTTTCCTGTTTTTCCTTCTTGTCCCCAGACAATTATATACGCATTTGTAAAATTATTCCAGTTAAATTGCCTCGTATCTTCCAAGCCCGTCCAGTTCTTCCTCAATACGGAGCAGTTCATTGTATTTTGCGGTACGCTCCGCGCGGCACGGTGCTCCGGTCTTAATCTGTCCGGCATTCACCGCGACTGCGATATCCGCGATGATGGAATCCTCGGTCTCCCCGGACCGATGACTGATCACGGTCGTGTAGCCCGCGCTTTTTGCCATGTCGATCGCGTGAAACGCCTCGGTCAGCGTTCCGATCTGGTTTACTTTGATGAGGATGGAATTTGCGACACCCATGTCAATTCCGCATTTTAAGCGTTTCACATTGGTCACAAACAGATCATCCCCGACTAACTGCACTTTTTTTCCAAGGCGTCCGGTCAGACGTTTCCAGCCCTCCCAGTCCTCTTCATCGAGTCCGTCCTCGATTGAGACGATCGGATATTTTTTACAGAGTGCCTCATAATAATCGATCAGTTCATCGCTTGAGCGGCAGACATCTTCTCCTGTAAAATCATAGCAGTCTTTTTCGGCATCATAAAGTTCACTCGCCGCCGCGTCCATGGCGAACAGGATATCTTTTCCCGGCTCATACCCGGCTTTTTCCACAGCGCGCATCAGATAACGGAACACCTCATCCGCATTGGAAAGATCCGGCGCAAAACCGCCCTCATCACCGACACTGGTCGAATATCCCTCCTTGTCCAGGATCTGGCGCAGGAAATGGTAGACTTCCGTTCCCATCCGCAGTCCGTCATGAAAAGTCTCAGCTCCGACCGGCATGATCATAAATTCCTGAAAATCCACACTGTTGTTCGCGTGTTTTCCGCCGTTTAGGATATTCATCATCGGCACCGGCAGTTTTCTCGTATAACTTCCGCCCAGATAACGGCAAAGCGGCATCTGAAGCGCCACTGCCGCCGCTCTTGCAACTGCCATGGACACGGAAAGGATCGCGTTCGCTCCGAGATGCTCCTTGTTTTCCGTTCCGTCCAACTGGATCAGCAGAGAATCGATCTCCAACTGCTGCAGCGCATTTTTCCCGATCAGCTCCTTCGCGATCTTGTCATTCACGTTGCATACCGCCTGCTGCACGCCCAGACCGAAATAACGCTCCCTTCCGTCTCTTAACTCCACTGCCTCAAATTTTCCGGTGCTTGCGCCGGACGGAACGCTCGCCCGCGCCGAGATCCCGTGCTCTAAGGTCACTACGGTCTCCACCGTAGGATTTCCGCGGGAATCTAAGATCTCTCTTGCATGTACATTTGTGATTTTCAAATTTAAACTCATAATTGCCTCCATTTGCCTTTTTTCATAGTTTCTGTAAATGAGGCTTTTTTATACATGCTTTGTGACCGGTAGATACCAAAAAAGCCGCATGCTTAACAAAAAGCATACGGCTCTCTTTCTTCTGTTCTTTTTTTATGGATCAAAAAAAGCTTTTATACATTGATCTCTGCTTTAACGCCAAGCAGTTCTTTGTTTGCATCCAGGATCGGATTGACCACATCACGCAAAAATACATTGACCTGATATGGTGCTCTGCCGACATATTTTGCCGGTTCCATGTTTGCTTCGAGTTCTTCCAGAGTAAGGTTGAACGACGGATCTGCCGCGATCAGCTCAAGCAGATTGTTTTCTTTTCCTTCCTGCTTTACATTCTTTCCTGCTTCCATGGAAAGCTGACGGATCTTTTCATGCAGCTCCTGACGGTCTCCGCCTTTCTTTACTGCGTCCATCATGATGTTTTCGGTCGCCATGAACGGCAGCTCTGCCATCATGTGTTTGCGGATGACCTTATCGTATACGACAAGTCCGTCCACAACATTTAAGCAAAGATCCAGAATACCGTCGATCGCAAGGAATCCTTCCGGAATGGAAAGACGTTTGTTGGCGGAATCATCCAGGGTACGCTCAAACCACTGTGTTGCGGAAGTGATCGCCGGATTTAACGCGTCCACCATTACATAGCGGGAAAGAGAAGCGATTCTCTCACTGCGCATCGGGTTTCTCTTGTATGCCATCGCAGAGGAACCGATCTGGTTCTTTTCAAACGGCTCTTCCACTTCTTTTAAGTGCTGCAGCAGACGGATGTCATTGGACATCTTGTGTGCGCTTGCCGCAATGCCCGCAAGAACATTTGCCACACGGGTATCTACTTTTCTGGAATAGGTCTGTCCGGATACCGGATAGCACTCCTTAAATCCCATCTTTGCCGCGATCATCGGATCGATCTTGTCGATCGTCTCCTGATCTCCGTCAAACAGTTCAAGGAAACTTGCCTGTGTACCGGTCGTTCCCTTAGAGCCGAGAAGCTTTAAGCTGTCGAGCACATAGTCAAGATCCTCTAAATCCATCAGGAATTCCTGTGTCCAGAGTGTTGCGCGCTTTCCTACGGTTGTCGGCTGTGCCGGCTGGAAATGCGTAAACGCAAGGGTCGGAAGTTCTTTATACTGATCCGCGAATTTTGCAAGTTCCGCAATGACATTAACCAGTTTTTTGCGCACCAGAAGCAGCGCTTCTTTCATGATGATGATATCGGTGTTATCTCCGACATAGCAGGATGTCGCGCCAAGATGGATGATACCCTTTGCTTTCGGGCACTGTTTTCCGAATGCGTACACATGGGACATAACATCGTGACGTACCTGTTTTTCCCGTTCCTTCGCAACATCATAATTGATGTCATAGATATGCGCCTTCATCTCATCGATCTGATCCTGCGTGATCTCCGGCTCTCCCTTTTCATTTTTAAGTCCAAGCTCCATCTCTGTCTCTGCCAGAGCGATCCACAGTTTTCTCCATGTGGAAAACTTCATATCCTGTGAAAAAATGTGCTGCATTTCTTTACTTGCGTAACGCTCGGAAAGCGGACTGCTGTAACCATCTGTATTCATATCTTTTCCCTCACTTTTGTCTTCGTAGCTTCTTATTTTTCGTAACTTCCGCGGATATCTTCCTTCGGCGGTTCCAACGGATATATTCCGTTAAAGCAGCCTTTGCAGATGGAAAGCCCCTCGGAAAGTTCCTCCAGACGCTCCACATCCAGATATCCGAGAGAATCTGCACCGATAATCTCACGGATCTCATCGATCGTACGGTTGTAGGCGATCAGCTGTTCCCGTTCCGGGATATCCGTTCCAAAATAGCACGGCCATAAGAATGGCGGCGAACTGATCCTTACATGTACTTCTGTCGCTCCGGCATCTCTTAACATCTTCACGATACGGTCGGATGTCGTACCACGCACGATGGAATCATCGATCATGATGATACGCTTGCCCGCAACCGCTTCTTTTAATACGTTTAATTTTACACGCACACTGGATTCGCGGCTGCTCTGCTTTGGTTTGATAAAGGTTCTTCCCACATAGCTGTTTTTGACAAACGCCGTTCCATAAGGGATCCCGGACTGCAGGGAATAACCGAGTGCTGCAGCATTTCCGGATTCCGGAACACCGACTACCAGATCCGCATCCACCGGTGAATCCATGGCAAGGAAACGTCCCGCCTTGATTCTGGAACCATAAACACTGACACCGTCGATATGGCTGTCCGGTCTTGCAAAATATATATATTCAAAAATACAGCGTGCCTCTTTTTCCGGAGCAAGCGCAAGGGACATATCGGACTGGATGCCGCCTTCCGGTGAGATCGTAACTACCTCGCCCGGACGGACATCACGAATAAATTCCGCTCCGATGGTCTCCAGTGCGCAGGTCTCGGATGTGAGAATATAAGCATTGTCTCTCTTTCCGATGCAAAGCGGTTTGAATCCGAACGGATCTCTCGCTCCGATCAGCTTACGCGGACTTGCCACAACTAAGGAGAATGCCCCCTTCAACTTGGCAACCGCACGTCTTACCGCTTCCTCCGCTGTCTTTGAATTCAGACGCTCACGCGCGATATGATAAGCGATCACTTCCGTATCGATCGTTGTCTGGAAGATTGCTCCGGTATACTCCAGGTCATGGCGCAGTTCATTCGCGTTGATCAGGTTTCCGTTATGCGCCAGCGCAAGTGTTCCCTTGACATAATTTAAGACCAGCGGCTGGGCATTCTCCCTTGTGGAAGCTCCTGCGGTAGAATAGCGGACATGTCCCACACCAATATCCCCGTTTAATTTGCCAAGGATCTCCGGTGTAAACACTTCATTGACCAGTCCCATGTCCTTATAGGACTGCACTCTTCCCTTCGGGCCACTCGTATCACTGACCGCGATACCACAGCTCTCCTGTCCTCTGTGCTGCAGTGCAAACAGGCCGTAATAGATCGTAGAAGCAACATCGCCGCCGTCAAAATCATACATTCCGAATACGCCGCATTCCTCATGCAGCCCGTCAAACGGCATCGGATTTTTTTCCATTTCCTTTGTATTCATGGGTTCTCCTATTATCTTGTAAATTTCTTTCCGGTCAGCAGTTCAAATGCTTCTTTATATTTGTCAACGGTCTTTGTCACGATCTCTTCCGGAAGCAGACCTTCATTGTCCGGATTTGCTTTTAACCAGTCTCTTACAAACTGTTTGTCGAAGGATGGCTGTGATTTTCCTGCTTCGTATCCTTCGAGCGGCCAGAATCTGGAGCTGTCCGGTGTGAGCATTTCATCTCCGAGCACAACATTTCCGTTTTCATCCAGACCGAACTCAAACTTGGTGTCCGCAATGATGATGCCTTTGCTCAATGCGTACTCTGCGCATTTTTTGTAAAGCGCGATCGTGTATTCTTTGATCTTTGCAGCGTATTCCGCTCCTTTTTCGGCTCCGTAGATCTTTTCCAAGACCTTAACGCTCTCCTCGTAGGAGATATTTTCGTCATGCAGGCCAAGCTCCGCCTTGGTACTCGGTGTGTAGATCGGCTCCGGCAGCTTGTCCGATTCCTTTAAGCCTTCCGGCAGTCTGATTCCGCAGACTGTACCGTTTTCCTGATAGCTCTTCCAGCCGCTTCCGGTTATGTATCCACGGACGATGCACTCGATCGGAAGCATCTCCAGTTTGCGGCATTCCATGCTGTTGCCGTCAAATTCCGGTTTGCGGAAAAACTCCGGCATATCCTTAACATCTGTAGAAAGCATATGGTTTGGAACAATATCCTTTGTATAATCGAACCAGAACTTCGACATCTGTGTCAAAATTGCCCCTTTGTCAGTAATCTTATTCTTTAAAATAACATCAAACGCAGAGATACGGTCTGTTGCAACAATGATCAGACTGTCTCCATTATCATAGACCTCTCGTACTTTTCCCTCTTTAATTGGTTTAAATTCCTGATTGCTCATCTTTGTCCTCCATTCAATGCTTGCTAAGATAATTTATCCATTGTTAAAATTATAATACACCCGTTTCCTTTTCGTCAATGCGAAGCGCCCGAATCCACTTCTTTTGCATGTAGAAAAAAGATGTTCTTTTATTAATATTTTTGTATAATTTCATTGTTTCATTAGCTTTTCTTATAATTGAGAAGTGTTTTCATAATAGAAAGAGAAAGCACGATCCACTCGCTTTCAAGTGAACCGTGCTTTCTTTTATTTTTGCTTTTCTTTTTCCTTCTCGGACTCCTCCGCTTCACGCCGGATCTCGAAATAACCGCGCACAAACAGGATGACCGACACCAGTACCACGATCGCCGGTATCAGAATACCGAGCGTTAATGCCATACCGGAAACGGATCTCGCCGCGCAGATGATCGCAAATGCCGCAAAATAGAAACTACAGCAGATCGTTAAAGCCAAAGGGATCAGCACTTTCTTTAACTTCATACGTTCCTCCGGAATGTCTGTGCTATTTGCGGATCAGAAGGGACTCGCCTGTCATTTCTGCCGGCTTCTCCATTCCCATCATATCGATCATGGTCGGGATAATGTCCGCAAGACGTCCTTCTTCTTTTAACGTATATGCAGGATCTGCGTTGATCAGAATAAACGGAACCGGATTGGTCGTATGTGCGGTAAACGGAGCGCCTGTCTCGTAATCGATGAGCTGCTCTGCGTTTCCGTGGTCTGCGCATAAGAATGCCTGTCCGCCGACTTCTTTTAATGCTTCTACTGCTTTTCCAACACAGGTATCTACGGTTTCAACTGCCTTAATTGCAGCTTCCATGATTCCGGTATGGCCTACCATATCCGGGTTTGCGAAATTTACAATGATGACATCATACTTATCAGAACGGATCGCTGCACACAGTTTGTCGCATACTTCCGGTGCGCTCATTTCCGGCTGAAGATCATAGGTAGCAACCTTCGGGGATTTTACCAGAATACGGTCTTCGCCCTGATTCGGTTCTTCCACACCGCCGTTAAAGAAGAATGTAACGTGCGCATACTTCTCTGTCTCAGCGATTCTTGCCTGTGTCTTGCCATTCTTTGCAAGATATTCACCAAAGGTATTGGTCAGATGCACTTTCTTGAAAGCGATCTCTTTGTTCGGAATGGTCTCGTCATACTCGGTAAAGCAAACGAATTTTACATTCTTTCTTGCTCCACGGTCGAATCCGTCAAATTCATCCGCGCAGAATGCTCTTGTCATCTCTCTTGCGCGGTCCGGACGGAAGTTATAGAAAATAATGGAATCTCCGTCATTTACCGTTGCAACCGGTTTTCCGTCTTTTTCGATCACGGTCGGAACCACGAACTCATCAGTTACACCCTTTGCGTAGGAAGCATCCAGTGCTGCCAGTGCGTCTTCTGCCTTTTCTCCCTGACCTTCCGCAACTGCGCGGTATGCTTTTTCCACACGATCCCAGCGGTTATCACGATCCATCGCATAGTAACGTCCCTCTAAGGAAGCGATCTCGCCAACACCGATCTCTTTCATTTTTGCCTGAAGTTCTTCTACATATCCCTTTGCGGAAGTCGGTGCTGTATCACGTCCGTCAAGGAAGCAGTGTACATATACTTTCTCAACGCCTTCTCTTTTTGCCATCTCAAGCAGACCATACAGGTGTGTATTGTGGCTGTGTACACCACCATCGGATAACAGTCCGAACAGATGAAGCGCAGAACCGTTTTTCTTTGCATTCTGCATGCCGTCTAACAGTGCTTCGTTCTTAAAGAAATCGCCATCTCCGATCTCTTTTGTGATTCTGGTCAGTTCCTGATATACGATTCTTCCTGCGCCCATGTTCATATGACCTACTTCAGAGTTTCCCATCTGGCCTTCCGGAAGTCCTACTGCAAGTCCGCTGGCATATCCCTTTACGAACGGATAGTCTTTCATGAGTTTGTCAATGACCGGTGTGTTCGCCTGTGCGACAGCATTTCCCTCTGTCTTGTCATTTAAGCCGAATCCGTCTAAGATCATCAATACGGTTGGTTTTTTGCTCATAATCTTTTTCCTCTTTTCTTTGATCGTTGTTTTATGGTTCTCCCGGCACATAATGTCCGGTACTGTTTAAACTACTTTTTGATTACCGCAAACATTATACACTATTGTCAAGGATTTCACAATATTTTATTCACAAAACCAAAGAGGATAACCGAGTTTCCCCGGTTATCCTCTTTTTTATTTTTTACATGACAGTAATTTTTCTTTATTTGTAGTTTACGATCTTACCAAAATCAGCCTTTAAGGAAGCTCCACCAACTAATCCGCCATCGATATCCGGTTTTGCGAATAATTCAGCTGCATTTCCTGCATTTACAGATCCGCCGTACTGGATACGAACTGCTTCTGCGGTTGCTTCGCCGTATACTTCTTTGATGCATGCACGGATTGCGCCGCAAACTTCTTCTGCCTGATCAGAAGTAGCAGTCTTTCCAGTTCCGATTGCCCAGATCGGCTCATATGCGATAACCATGGATGCAACCTGCTCTGCTGTAACGCCTGCAAGGTCAGATTTGATCTGCATACGGATCCAGTCTAAGGTAATGCCCATTTCTCTCTGCTCTAAAGATTCTCCACAGCAAAGGATCGGAGTAAGTCCGGCTTCCAGCGCTTTCTTTACTTTCTTGTTGATCATGCAGTCACACTCTTTGAAGTAATCACGTCTCTCAGAATGTCCTAATACTACATATTTTACGCCAGCATCAACTAACATTTCCGCAGAGATTTCTCCGGTGTAAGCACCTTTCTCTTCGAAATACATGTTTTCTGCACCAACTGCAACGTTTGTTCCTTTTACAGCTTCTACAACCGGAACAATGTCGATTGCAGGTACACAGTAAACAACGTCTACGTCATCGCTCTTTACTAATGGTTTTAATTCTTCTACTAATTTCACTGCCTGGCTTGGAGTCATGTTCATTTTCCAGTTGCCGGCTACAATTTTCTTTCTTGCCATTTTTGTTTCTCCTTAATACACTGAATATATTGTCAATAAGGCTGGAAGTTCTGCCTGCGCCTGCGGCTTGTCAATCACTAAGTGCTTCCGGCCTACTTATCGTTTGCTGCTGCAACACCCGGTAATTCCTTACCTTCCAGGAACTCTAAGGATGCACCACCACCTGTGGAGATGTGGCTCATCTTGTCACCGAATCCAAGCTGGTTTACTGCTGCTGCGGAGTCACCACCACCGATGATCGTAGTAGCGTCTGTATCAGCAAGTGCCTGAGCTACAGCGATGGTACCTTTTGCAAGGATCGGGTTCTCGAAGATTCCCATCGGTCCGTTCCATACAACAGTCTTTGCTGACTTAACAGCGTCTGCATATAATTCAGCAGTTTTCGGTCCGATATCAAATCCAGCCATGTCTGCCGGCATCTTATCTGCATCATATACTGCTACATCGATCTTTGCGTCGATCGGATCCGGGAATGCTGCTGCTACAACAGAATCTACCGGAAGAAGTAATTTCTTTCCAAGTTTTTCTGCTTTTTCCATCATTTCCTTGCAGTAATCGATCTTGGTATCATCTACTAAAGATTTTCCGATCTCATATCCTTTTGCTTTTAAGAATGTATAAGCCATACCACCACCGATGATCAGGGTATCGCATTTCTCAAGCAGGTTGGAGATAACGTTTAACTTATCTGCAACTTTTGCGCCACCGAGGATCGCAACGAACGGTCTGACCGGATTCTCTACTGCATTTCCAAGGAAATCGATCTCTTTCTGCATCAGGTAACCTACAACTGCAGTGTCAACTAAAGCTGCAACACCTACGTTAGAGCAGTGTGCTCTGTGTGCGGTACCGAATGCATCGTTTACGAATACATCACAGATAGAAGCAAGATCTTTGGAGAATGCTTCGCCGTTCTTTGTCTCTTCAGCTCTGAAACGTGTATTCTCAAGTAAGATCACTTCTCCGTCTTTCATTGCTTCAACAGCAGCCTTTGCGTTCGGGCCTACTACTTCCGGATCTGCTACGAATTTTACTTCCTGTCCTAATAATTCGGAAAGTCTTACTGCTACCGGAGCAAGTGTCTTTGTCTTTTTATCTTCTTCTGTTTTTACTTTTCCAAGATGGGAGCAAAGGATAACCTTTCCGCCGTCTGCGATCAGTTTCTTGATGGTCGGAAGTGCTGCAACCAGACGGTTTTCATCTGTGATCTTTCCATCCTTTAACGGAACGTTGAAATCACATCTGCAAAGAACTCTTTTTCCCTTTACATTGATATCATCTACTGATTTTTTGTTTAATGACATACTATGTCCTCCTTTTAACCTGACAGGCTCTGCCTGAAATTTTCTTTTTTACAGACAACAACGCAGGCTCCGGTCCCAAAAAGACCGGACCCTGCGTTGAGTCTTATCCGCATGAATGAATTCTCATTCCGCGACGTTATTCCGCAATTTGCAGATTGATTATGCTAATTCAGAGAAGTATTTGATTGTACGAACCATCTGAGATGTGTAGCTGTTCTCGTTGTCATACCAAGAAACAACCTGTACTTCGTATAAATCATCACCAACTTTAGAAACCATTGTCTGAGTAGCATCAAATAATGAGCCATATCTCATTCCAACGATATCAGAAGATACGATGAGGTCTTCGTTGTATCCGAATGATTCGTTAGCTGCTGCTTTCATAGCTGCATTGATTGCATCAACAGTTACATCTGCTTTCTTAACAACTGCTGTTAAGATTGTAGTAGAACCAGTCGGAACCGGAACACGCTGAGCAGATCCGATTAATTTTCCGTTTAATTCCGGAATAACAAGTCCGATTGCTTTTGCAGCACCGGTGCTGTTCGGAACGATGTTTACTGCTGCTGCTCTTGATCTTCTTAAATCGCCTTTTCTCTGCGGTCCGTCAAGAGTCATCTGATCACCAGTGTAAGCATGGATTGTTACCATGATACCAGACTGGATCGGAGCAAATTTATTTAATGCGTCAGCCATAGGTGCTAAGCAGTTTGTTGTACAAGAAGCTGCAGAAATGATAGTATCTGTTGCTTTCAGTGTCTCATGGTTTGTATTGTAAACGATGGTAGGAAGGTCATTTCCAGCCGGAGCTGAGATAACAACTTTACGAGCACCAGCATTGATGTGAGCCTGTGCTTTTTCTTTGCTTGTATAGAAGCCGGAGCACTCTAATACAACGTCTACTTTTAATTCTCCCCATGGGCAGTTGTTTGCATCCGGGAAAGCGTAGATCTTGATTTCTTTTCCATCAACAGTGATAGAATCTTCACCAGCAGATACCTTGTCTGCTAATTCATATTTACCCTGAGATGAATCATATTTTAATAAATGTGCTAACATCTTCGGGCTTGTTAAATCGTTGATTGCTACTACTTCGTATCCTTCTGCTCCAAACATCTGTCTGAATGCAAGACGACCGATACGGCCGAAACCATTAATTGCTACTCTTACTGCCATGTCTTAATTCCTCCTAAATTTTGATTAAGATTCTTTTTCTTTGGACTTGTCCGCCCAACTGCTATTATTCTAACTAATTTCACCGCAAAATTCAAGTGGGTTTCTACACTTTGTTAATTTTTTCACCATTTCTTTTCTTCCCAATTCGTATTCTAACAGATTTTACAAGTATTTATTCCATATTCCCTGTTTATTTTGACAAAATGTTAAAATAGTTGTTCCTTTTTCTGTATAATGTGTATAAGGAATTGTTTTTCCGTAAATACAATTTCCTTTTTTTGTTGGAACAATCGTGCAAAAATTGCCTGTATCCGCTGTTTTTTCGGGATTCCTATTGAAATCCGCTTTCTTTTCTTTCTATAATAAGAATATCTGATACCTGTTATATGGACAACTAAGGAGGATACTCTATGCTTTGGGATACACACATGCACTGCGCTTTTTCCGGTGACAGTGACGCCGACCCGGAACTCATGATACAAAGCGCCATCGAGAAACAGTTGGACGGCATCTGCTTTACCGATCATCTGGATTATGACTACCCGGAAGAACCGGAACTTTTTCTTTTGGATTTCCCCGCCTATCAGGAACGCATTTTTTCCTTAAAAGAAAAATATAAAAAAAAGATCTCCGTTCTGTGGGGCATCGAGCTCGGACTTCAGCCGCATCTGGCAAAAAGGCTCTCCGATGTGACGGACGGATATCCTTTTGATTTTGTGATCGGTTCTTCCCATGTGGTACACGGAAAAGATCCCTATTACTTTTCCTTTTTCGATGGCAAGACAGAACAGGAAGCCTACACCGAATATTTTGTTTCCATTCTGGAGAATTTAGACGCGTTTACCGATTTTGACGTTTACGGCCACATTGATTACGTCGTCCGCTACGGTCCGAACCGCAACGCCGACTACACCTATGCGAAATACGCCGACGTGCTTGACGAGATCCTAAAAAAGCTGATCTCCCTCGGCAGAGGCATTGAGATCAACACCGGCGGTTTTAAATACGGGCTTGGCCACCCGAATCCTTCCGAGGAGATTTTAAGCCGCTATCATGAGCTTGGCGGCGAGATCTTGACGATCGGCGCGGACGCGCACCAGCCGGAGCATGTCGCGTATGATTTTAAGAAAGTACCGGATCTGTTAAAAGCATGCGGTCTTTCCTATTATACCGTCTTCCGGAACCGGAAACCGGAATTTTATAAGCTCCCGTGATACAAAGATCAGGGCAGACCTGTTTCGTCTGTCCTGATCTTTTTCTTTCACCGCAGGGTCTTTTCGTACTCTTTATACGCAAGTGATTTTTCCCGGAGTTTTCTGACACATTCTTTCAAACATTCCACGGTATAGGCGATCTCTTCGGGTGTCGTATTCTTTCCGAGCGTAAGACGGAGCGATCCCGCCGCGATCTCCTCCGGCACTCCGATCGCTTTTAACACATGAGACACCGGTTTTTCTCCCGCGGAACAGGCGGATGCAGTAGATGCGCAGATTCCTTTCATATCAAGAAGAACTAACAGGTTTCCTCCCTCCACAAACTGAAAACAGAAGTTCGCGTTGTTGGGCAGCCGGTTCTCTCTCCCTCCGTTCAACCGTGTATACGGGATCTCACGCAGTACATTTTTTATCAGTTCATCCCGCAGTCTCGTCTCCCGCGCTATCCGGTACGGCATTTCGATCCGTGCAAGCTCCGATGCCTTCCCAAAGCCAACAATCCCCGGAACATTCTCGGTTCCCGCACGTTTTCCCCGTTCCTGTCCACCTCCGTCAATGTAGGATTTTAACGGCGTTCCCTCTCTGATATATAAGCATCCGACTCCTTTTGGCCCATAGAGTTTATGGCTGCTCGTGCTCAGCATATCAAGCGGTGTCTGCTGCACCGAGATCGGGATCTGCCCATACGCCTGCACCGCATCCGTATGGAACAGGATCCTTCTTGCTTTCGCGATCTTCGCGATCTCATCGATCGGCTGTATCGTTCCGATCTCATTGTTCGCGTACATGACAGAGATCAGGATCGTATTCGGCCGGATCGCCCGCTTTAATTCTTCTGTTCTTACTCTTCCCTCTTCATCCACATTCAGATAAGTGACCGAAAAGCCCTCCTCCTCGAGTGCCTTACAGCTGTTTAAAACCGCATGATGCTCTATCTTTGTCGTAATGATATGGTTTCCTCTTCTCCGGTACATCCTGGCAGCTGTTTTTAACGCCCAGTTGTCTGCCTCGCTTCCGCCCGACGTAAAATAAATTTCCTCCGGTTTTGCCCCGATCACATCCGCAGCCTGCCTGCGCGCATGTTCCACCGCCTCTTTGCTGATCTTGCCAAGATCATACAGTGTGGATGCGTTTCCGTATTTTCCAAATAAAAAAGGCTGCATTGCTTCCAGTACTTCCGGAGCGATCTGCGTGGTAGCCGCATGGTCCAGATATATCATTCCCGGCATTTGATTCCCTCCAATTTTGCCTTACATTTTGTTCTTTCTCTTTCTTGCGCCACATATATTAAAGAAAATCCGACCAGCTTTTTTCAAAGGAGGTCTTTTCTTGAAACACAGCCTGCCCCTTAAAAATTCACTTGTCGCAGGGACCCTGCTCCTTACCCTTGCAGGATCCCTAAGCAGGGTAATCGGTTTCTTCTATAGAATATTCCTGAGCCGTACGATTGGTGCGGAGGGAATCGGAATTTACCAGCTTATTTTTCCTCTTTTAGCGCTCTGTATCTCACTTACTTCTTCCGGTATCCAGACCGCAGTCTCTAAATTTACCGCGGAAAAATACGGCAGCGGGCGCACCGGCGAGGCATTTCTCTGCCTGTACGCAGGTTTTTTCCTTTCCATCGCCAGTTCCCTGTCTGCCTGCACTTTTTTATGCCGGTATGCCGATGCACTCGCCGCAGGCTATCTGGATGAGCCACGCTGCGCGCCACTCATCCGGATCATGGCCTACTCGCTTCCTTTTTCCGCGGTTCACGCCTGCGCAAACGGTTACTACTATGGTATGAAAAAAGCCGCCGTCCCGGCCGTTTCCCAGCTGTTAGAACAGGTCGTGCGGGTAGCGTCCGTCTATGTCATCGCTCTGATCTATACCGAAAAGGGTGCGGCGCTCTCTGCCGATATCGCAGTCTGGGGCATTGTCTGCGGGGAGATCTTTTCCGCTCTTTTTTGCATCACAGTCCTGCCTTTCCAAAAGAAACAGGGGCATTTTATCGGAATGCTAAAAAACATTGCGCTTTTTTCGCTTCCGCTCACCGCAAACCGCGTCGCCCTAAATTTTTTCCAGAGCCTCGAAGCACTCATGATCCCGTCCAGGCTGCGTCTTTTTGGCTACACACAGTCTGAGGCGCTAAGCGTCTTTGGTATTTTGACCGGAATGGCGCTGCCCATGATCCTGTTTCCCAATGTCGTGACCAATTCCGTCTCCGTCATGCTGCTGCCCGCCATTTCCGAAGCGAGGGCAAAGCGCGATCATCTCCGCATCCAGAAGGCAATCAAAAAGACCATCGAATCCTGTATGATCCTTGGTCTTATGAGTACACTGTTTTTTCTGTTGTCCGGCCGCTTCATCGGCGAATATGTTTTCGGAAACACACTTGCGGGAACTTTTATCTGCACACTCAGCTGGATCTGCCCTTTTTTGTTTCTGTCCACCACTCTGACCAGTATCCTGCACGGGCTCGGCAGGCCTACCACTACTTTTTTGCTCAATCTGCTCAGCAGCGGCATCCGCATTCTCGGCATCTACGCGTTTATTCCGATGTTCGGCATCCGCTCCTATCTGATGGCAATGCTGCTTTCCCAGCTGTTTCTTGCCGGCAGTGCCACGTTTTTGCTCGTCCGTTTCTGCACAAAAAGCCGCCATGCTATGGTTCTGTCACCATAAACATGACGGCTTTTCATCTATCCGGCTTATACTCTGGATAAATATTCTCCGGTTCTGGTATCGATCTTGATCACGTCATCCTGCTCTACGAATAACGGTACGCTTACTGTTGCTCCTGTTTCTACAGTTGCCGGCTTTGTAGCACCTGTCGCGGTGTCTCCCTTGAAGCCCGGTTCTGTCTCTGTGATCTGTAATTCTACGAACAGAGGCGGTTCTACTGCAAATACGTTTCCATTGTGGGAGCATACTTTACACATTTCGTTTTCTTTTACGAATTTAAGTGCATCACCGATCGTGTTGGAATCAAGCGCTACCTGATCGTATGTCTCTACATCCATGAAGTAGTATAAATCTCCATCTTTGTATAAATACTGCATATCTTTTCTGTCAATACGCGCCTGCGGACATTTTTCGGTCGGGCGGAATGTCTTCTCCACTACACCACCGTTGATGATATTTTTTAACTTTGTGCGGACGAAAGCTGCACCTTTACCTGGTTTTACATGCTGAAATTCAATAATCTGATAAATGTTTCCTTCATATTCGATCGTAATTCCGTTTCTAAAATCTCCTGCTGAAATCATTCGATATTCCTCCTTAAATCTGTCTGGGAATGTCACCCACTCGTTTTATTCTATAATAAATAAGCCTACATTTCAACCTTTTTTTTACGGTTCTGCCTTATCTTTCCTCAATTTCATGGATCATAGCCACGCGCTTTTCGTGTCTGCCTCCCAGAAATTCCGCATCGAGATATGCTTTTACGATGTCTTTTGCTGTTTCTACTCCTACGATTCTTGCGCCAAACGCAATGATATTCGCGTTGTTATGCTCCTTGACCAGATGCGCGGTCGTCACATCCGAGCACACCGCCGCACGCACGCCTTTTACCTTGTTGGCAGCGATGGAGATTCCAACACCGGTACCACAGATCAGTACGCCGCAGTCTGCCTCGCCTGCCGCAACTGCTTTGCCGACCTTCTCGCCGTATACCGGATAGTCGCAGCTGTCATTGCTGTCCGTTCCGTAATTTACGACCTCATGTCCGAGCTCTTCCAGATATTTTTTTATCTCCTGTTTCATTTCTACTGCTGCATGATCATTTCCGATTGCGATTTTCATTTTCTTTCCTCCTGATTTTTCTTTACATAACGTTTATAAAAAAATAATACGATCTTTTCCAGATATCGTTTTAACACGATCTGTATTTCTTCTTTCGGATGGATCGGCTTTACCAGGATCGTCCGTATCCCGGCACGGTTCGCGCCATACACATCCGTAAAGATCTGATCCCCGACAAACAGCGTATTTTTCTCATCGGTTCCCATCTTTTCCATTGCCTTTTTGTAATTTCTGACCGACGGTTTTCCCGCCTTAAAAATATAATTCACCTGCACGTCATCATTAAACATTTTCACGCGCGGTTCCTTGTTGTTCGATAACAGGCAGCAGGTGTAACCAAGCTCTTTTAAATGCGCGAACAGCTTTTTTGCCCGTTCGTCTGCCCTTGCCCCATGCGGCACGAGCGTATTGTCGATATCAAAGATCAGTCCCCGATATCCTTCTGCATAGAGCTTATCAAAATCGATCACATATGTGGAATCCACATAGTCTCCCGGATAAAATTTCTGTAACATGACTTCCCCCGTTTTATGCTTTTATGATCGCCGATATCTGCTTAAAGGACGGCGTTCCTGCCACTTCGGAAAGTTCATACAGGATAGACTCATAGGTGGAAAATGTCACGCCCTCCATCTGCGCCCGCAGAAAAGCAGTCTGCTTGTCCGCCAGATCCCGTGCCGTGATACAGTCCGCAATAAGCACCGGCCGATAGCCCGCTTCTTTTAAGTCAAGTGCGGTCTGCAGCACACAGATATGTGCCTCCATGCCACAGATGATGATATTTTTGCAGTTCTCTGGCACGGCGTCGCGCACGGCTTTTTCTCCCCATGCGCTGAAACTCAGCTTGTCAAACTCCTCTGCTTCCCCGGCAGCTTCTTTTATTCTTTCGATATTGTCACCCAGTCCCTTTTTGTACTGTGTGGTCAGTATCCTTTTGACGCCGAGCACCTGCATGCCATGTAAGAGTTTTTCGGATTTTGCCAGAAATTTTTCCCGCTCCGCAACTGCAGGAACCAGTTTTTCCTGATAATCGATCACCATACATACGGATTCTTCCGGTCGGATTCTCATCGTTTTCCTCCTCAAAAAAAGGGCTATGTCTCGCACATAAGCCCCCTGTTTTTATTGAATTTCGAAATTTTCACTGGTGCGGATCTTCTCCCAGTCAATACCGGTATTGGTCACACTGCCGTTTCCAAGATTCTCCCCCACGAAAAACTGATACTGCTGAAGCACCTGATCCCGTTTCATATCCGAGATCGCTTTTTCAACATTCAGGCTCATCAAATCACTGTCTGTTCCCTTCAGTTCGTATTCCGCCTTCGGATCATACTGCCCCGCATAGTCAAAAGACGTCTGTTTCTCTGCCTGTTTTGGCTTCGCGTAACTGCTTTCTGCTTCGGCACTCCGGCTCTGCTGCCCGTTTTCCTGTGCCGCATTCGCTGTGGATTCTGCCTGTAACGGCTCTAATCTTCGTATGGAGTTGTAATTATCAATATCAGTAATCGGATGTATTCCTGTTATATTCATTACCCACCAGCTCTTTTATCGTTTCGTATTTTTCTGCTACTTATCCAGGATCTTCTTCAACTCATTCATAAATGTATTGACATCTTTGAATTCCCGGTAAACGGAAGCAAACCGCACATAGGCGACTGCCTCTAAATCTTTTAATTTGTCCATCACGAGTTCCCCGATCACGGAAGTCTGGATCTCTTTTTCCTCGAGATTAAAGATCTCGGTCTCCACTTCATCCACCAGTTCATTGATCTGCTGGACGGGAACCGGACGCTTATGGCACGCGCGCAGAACTCCTGCCATAATCTTTGAACGGTCATACTGCTCTCTGCTGTTGTCCTTTTTTATGACCACAAGTGGAATCGTCTCCACCTTCTCATAGGTCGTAAATCGCTTCTTGCAGTCATCACACAGACGTCTGCGCCGGATCGACGTATTGTCGTCTGCCGGTCTCGAATCGATGACCCTGGTCTCGTCACTGCCGCAAAACGGACATTTCATGTCGTTTTCCTCCCACACGCGGACAGGATTTCCCTGTCACGGACTTACTGCTTTTAAGTATAACTTTCCGTGTGGCTCTTGTCAACTGATATCCGCCATTCCGCCGCATTTATAACTTGTGTTTCGCGTCATCCAGACAAACGTCCACGAGTATGATATCCCGCCCGATGCATTTGATATTTTTCCACGGGATAAAATACTCAAAATCCCGGAAAAACATACCAAACCATCTGCATGGCGGCGGTACGATCAATGCGCGGATACATCCTGTTTTCTCATCGATATCCAGATCACAGACATTGCCGAGAAAACAGCAGTCTGCCACATTGATCACATCTTTTTCCTGCAGTTCACAAAAACGCATTCCGCATCATCCCAAAACCGCTCTTTCTATTATCTTATGCAGTTACACGTTGAAACGGAATACAATAATATCTCCGTCTTTTACCACATACTCTTTTCCTTCCAGACGCACCAGCCCTTTTTCTTTTGCTGCTACCATGCTGCCACACGCCATCAGATCCTGATATGCGACCACTTCCGCGCGGATAAATCCACGCTCAAAGTCCGTATGGATCTTTCCTGCCGCCTGCGGCGCTTTTGTTCCGTTTTTGATCGTCCATGCTCTTGTCTCATCCTCTCCGGAGGTAAGGAAGCTGATCAGTCCGAGGAGTTTGTAGCTTGCACGGATCAGTTTTTCCAGACCGGATTCTTTTAATCCGAGTTCTTCTAAGAACATTGCCTTCTCATCATCTTCCAGTTCTGCCATCTCCTGCTCGATCTGCGCACAGATCACAAAGACTTCGCTGTTTTCTTTTTCTGCCAGTTCTCTTACATTTTTTACATGCGGATTGGCTGCCCCGTCATCCGCCAGATCATCTTCCGATACGTTTGCGGCATAGATGACCGGTTTTGCGGTGAGAAGGTTGTAGGAACGATACCACTCGATCTCATCCTCATCTTCGGAAAGTTCAAAGGTCTTTGCCATGTTTCCTTCCTCAAGATGCGCCTTTAAAGCCTCTAACAGTTTTAATTCTTTTGCGAGTGTCTTATCCATTCTCGCCTGCTTTGCCACTTTTGCAATACGACGCTCCAGGATCTCGACGTCGGAAAAGATCAGTTCCAGATTGATCGTCTCGATATCTCTTGCAGGATCTACGCTTCCGTCTACATGGACAACGTTGGTATCCTCGAAGCAGCGTACCACATGAACGATAGCATCTACTTCACGGATATTTGCGAGGAACTGGTTTCCAAGTCCCTCTCCCTTGCTGGCGCCTTTTACAAGACCCGCGATATCTACAAATTCGATCACTGCCGGTGTCACCTTTTTGGAGTGATACATCTCACCGAGTTTGGTCAGACGCTCGTCCGGAACGGTTACGACACCCACGTTCGGGTCGATCGTACAGAACGGGTAATTCGCCGATTCCGCGCCGGCTTTGGTCAGTGAGTTGAATAATGTACTTTTTCCTACATTTGGAAGTCCTACGATTCCTAATTTCATTTTATCTTTTACCTATCCGAAAATCCCTGTATTAAAAGTATTTTCGCCTTTCTATATTATTTTTCATCCATCAGTCTTTTGATTCGATCATGATAAGGATTCCTTTCTTTACCGTGATCCGCGCTGTCTCTTCTGTGATCTCATTGCTGACACCAAGGGAATTATCGCTCGTCATACAATATTCCTTCAACGGATATTTGAATCCCTCAAGCGTAACCCCTTCTGCCTGTGTCGTCAGCGGGAGAAGCGATACATAAGTTCCAAACTGGTCTGCTTTTTGCATCGTAAGTTGTTTGTCCACCAGCCGGATCCGGTTGGTCGGATCTACCAGCATGCATGGTATGTGATGCGCCAGTGGTTTACATAACAGTTGAATATTTCCTAACACATGATCGACCCGGTTTCCGGTTGCCCCAAGCACACAGATCTCATCCGGCGCAAGTGATATTGCAAGCCTTAACGCCAGCTCCGTATCGGTCTCATCCTTTTCCGGCTGAAACTCTAAAAACTGGATCCCACTTTTTCCCCGGAAAAAGGAAAGGATCTCCGGCTTCGCGGAATCAAAATCCCCTACGATATGATGTGGCTGTATCCCGGCCCGGTAAAAAAATTCCATACCGGAATCCGCCGCAATCAGGCAGTCAAATTTTTCTTTTTTTATATAAGCAAGCGCAAAATCATCCTGAATGTTTCCGCCTGTCGCAATTAATATCTTCATTCTTACACTTCCCGCATTTTTTCCAGAAAACAGCTGACATTCTCACTGATGTCACCGTGAAATACCGCGCTGCCCGCAACGATGATATTCGCGCCCGCATCCATGACACGCTCGACATTTTCCAGATTGATGCCGCCATCCACTTCGATATCCGTCTTTAATCCTTTTTTATCGATCATCCGCTTTAAGTCGCGTACTTTATCCAGCGTATATGGGATAAATTTCTGTCCGCCAAATCCCGGATTGACCGTCATGATAAGAACCATATCAATGTTTGGCAGGACATATTCGATCGCACTGAGCGGTGTCGCCGGATTTAACGCTACTCCGCAGAGGATCCCCTTGTCCCGGATCGCCTGTATGGTCCGGTCAAGATGCGCGCAGCTCTCCGCATGCACGGTTATGAGATCGGCGCCGCATGCCACAAATTCATCGATATACCGGATCGGCTCATCGATCATCAGATGTACATCAAAGATACGGTCTGTCAGTCCACGGATCGATTTTATGATCGGAAATCCAAACGAGATACTCGGCACAAAGCTCCCATCCATAACATCGATATGCACATACTGTGCTCCGCACTCATCCAAAAGCCGGACCTGATCGCCCAGATTTGCGAAATCCGCAGATAAAATAGACGGTGATAAACAGTTCATAAACGTTCCTCCTGCCAGAAATCAATACTTTTTCTGGTCTTTTAATTCTTCATACAGTAATTTGTAATTCTCATAACGCACCGGATGGATCTTTCCCTCCGCCAATGCTTCTTTCACCCGGCAGTCCGGCTCACTGATATGGCTGCATCCCGCAAAACGGCAATACGGCGCAAGCGGGACAAATTCCGGATAACAGTCAGAGAGATCTTCTTTTTCAAATCCCGGAATGGACAGTGAACTGAAGCCCGGCGTGTCCATAATATAAGTCCCGGGCTCGACCGGAATGATCTCGGAATGTCTGGTCGTGTGCCTGCCTCGCTCAATCTTGCGGCTGATCGCCCCCGTCTCCATGGATGCCTCCGGCTGAAGCAGATTGATCAGTGATGACTTTCCGACACCGGAAGGTCCTGCAACCGCCGCTGTCTTTCCTCTCAGCTCTTCTCTTAAAAGATCGATTCCTTCTTCTTTTTTCGCACTGGTAAAAAGCACCCGGCTCCCGCAGCCCGCATAAATCTCTTTTAATTCTGCGAGCTGTTCTCCTGCTGCAATATCCGCCTTGTTAAAACAGATCGTGACCGGAACGCCCTGATACCGCATCATGATCAAAAAGCGGTCCAGCAGATTAAAATTCGGCTTCGGACTGACTGCCGCGAATATCAGAAGCGCCAGGTCAATGTTTGACACCGCCGGACGGATCAGTTCATTTTTTCGCGGAAGTATCTTCTCCACATTTCCGATCTTTTCCTCTTCATTTAAGACCGCGATCTCCACATTATCGCCCACAAGCGGTTTGATCTTCTGATTTCGGAAAATTCCTTTTGCCTTACACTCATAAATTCCGGATTCCGCTACATGAACGTAGTAGAATCCGGAAATTCCTTTTACAATCTTTCCCTGCATATATTATCCTAGTTTATCTGTGTAAACGATACACTCTGTGTCTGATCGCTCTGGGTTCCGTTGTTTAAATTCCAGGTAATCTTCAGTGTACCGGAATCGCTGCCCGTAATACCGGTCTTTTCCAATGTATATGGGAAAGAACTGATATCCACAGACTGTGAAAACAGTGTATTTCCATTGGAATCGGTCAGCGTGATATCCGCGCTCACCACATAGGTGTCTCCGGAAGCGGACGGCGCTGTGATCGTCGCCTTATAACCATAGGACGGCTCTCCCTTGCTGATCGCGATCGTAACCGTCGTGCCGGAAGTGACACGCACACCCGGATCGATACTCTGTCCGACTACTTTTCCGGCCTCCTGGGTCGTATTATATTCTGTATTGACATTCACAGAACAGCCCATGGAATTTAAGGTACTCTTTGCCTGTTCCTCGGTCTGTCCGATCAGGTTCGGCATTTCCGTTCCTTCCGGTCCACGACTCAGGTAGATCGTTACCGTCTCCCCCTTCTGTGCGGATGTGCCTGCGGATGGCGCAGTCTCTACGACCTTGCCCTGCGCTACCGTATCGCTGTATTTATAGTCGGTGCTTACTTTAAATCCTTCTGCTTCCAGCTTTGATGTTGCATCATCGGAAGATTTTCCGCTGACATCCGGTACCGGAACGCTTCCTTTTCCGCTGCTGATCACAACCTTGACGGTCGTGTTCTTATCGACCTTTTCCCCTTTTTCCACATCCTGGGAAACGATCTCTCCTTCCGCGTAATCATCGGAAGACTGGGTTCCATTTTTAAAGATACCAAGTCCGACCTTGTTGAGCGCATCCTTGGCATCATCATAGGTCATACCTCTGACATCGATCATGGTTACCTTATCCGCGTCATCTTCTTCGGATTCGCTGTCACTTTCTGTCTGAACCTGTGTCTGCGTCTGTGTTTCTGCCTGTGTGTCCGCCTTCTTGGAGGAACCGAATTTAAACAGTCCAAAGAAACTTCCCACCAGGTAAATGATGATAAAAACAATGATGATCGCAACGACGATCCCCATGATCGTGATCGCCTTTTCCATTTTCGGATTCAGGCCATTGCCGGCATTCTCATCCTCGTAGTCTTCATCCTCATAATCATCTTCGTATTCTCCGTCTTCATCGCCATCATATTCATCATAGCCGTCATCGTCATAGCCATCGTCGTCATACTCATCTTCATATGTATCGTCATAGTTATCCGCATATTCGTCTTCCTGCTTGCGCTTGATCTGATTTAATTCCTGCTCGGAGATCACTCTGGTCTTATCCTGATTCATCAACGGCACTACCGTGACGAAGTCTTCATTCGGATGAACCAGTGCCTTCTTCAGATCCTGGATCAGATCTCCGATATTCTGATATCGGCGACTCGGGCTCTTCTGCGTACATTTTAAGATGATCTTTTCCAGACTGATCGGCAGATCCGGCGCGTAAGCACTCGGTGGAACCATTTCTTCCTGCAAATGCTGGATCGCTATGGATACTGTGGTATCCCCGTCAAACGGCACACGTCCGGTGACCATCTCATACATCACGATCCCGAGTGAGTAGATATCGCTCTTTCCATCGATAAATCCGTTTCTTGCCTGTTCCGGAGAGGAATAATGCACGGAGCCCATCACATCCGAATGGATCGTATTGCTTGTCGCTGCACGCGCGATTCCAAAATCCATGACCTTTACCTTTCCCTCGGTGGAGATCATGATATTCTGCGGTTTGATATCGCGGTGAACGATATTTTTATTATGTGCTGCTTCAATTCCCCTTCCGACCTGGATCGCAATGCTGACCGCCTCTTTAAATGTAAGGCGTCCCTTCTTCTCTATATAGGTCTTTAAGGTAATTCCCTCGATATATTCCATGACGATATAGTGCAGTCCGTCCTCGCTGCCGACATCATAAATATTTACGATATTCGGATGCTCCAGCCCTGCCGCAGACTGCGCCTCAGTATGAAATTTGCTTACAAATCCGACATCCTCGCTGAATTCCGGTTTTAAGACTTTTATGGCTACAAAACGTCCGAGGACATGATCTTTCGCTTTATAGACATCCGACATTCCGCCGGCACCGATTTTACTTATGACCTCATAACGGTCCGCAATAAACATTCCTTCTGTTAACATTTTTTCACCTCATCAGAAAACGGTTCTATTACTACAACCGTAATATTATCTTTCCCGCCGTTTCGATTGGCAGTCTCTACAAGTTTCTCGGCCTTCTCCGCGATGTCCCGCTGACCTTTTATGATATTTCTTATGGAATCATCTTCCACCATATTGGTAAGTCCGTCCGAACACATCAAAACAAAATCACCGTGTCTGACTTCCTCTTCAAAGAAATCGATCGCGACTTCCTCTCCGACGCCGATGGCACGGGTGATGATATTTTTGTCCGGATGATCCTTCGCCATTTCCGCATCGATCTCTCCCATACGAACCATTTCCTGAACATAGGAGTGATCTCTTGTGATCTGTCTGATCCCGTCATTTACGATATATAACCTGCTGTCGCCGACATTGGCAACCACAAGCCTGTTGTCACAAACAGCCAGAACCACCACAGTGGTTCCCATTCCTTTTCTTGTAATATCTTCGTTTGCACGCGCGAGCAGCATGGTGTTTGCCTGCTCTATGCCTTCTCTTATGATCTTTGCCGGATCGGTCTCCTTCGACTGCCCGACCACGGAAACGATCTGTTCTACCGTATATCTGGATGCATAGTCGCCGGCATTATGACCGCCCATTCCATCTGCCACAATAAAAAGGTTTGGTAAATTTCCGACTGGATTTTCAGACGTATAAAAATAATCCTGATTCGTATCTCTGAGCTGTCCGATATCCGATATGGAAAAAGTTTTCATTCTTACGCCTACCTTTCTATATATCTCTTCCGCAACTGTCCACAGGCGCCGTCTATATCCCGGCCCATTTCCCTTCTAATAGTAACATTTATTCCGTTTTTTTCAAGTTTATTTTTGAAATCGAGCACGCGGTCCCTTGATGGCTGGACGAAATCACGCTCCTTGATCGGGTTGACCGGAATCAGATTGATGTGGCAGTTCATGCCACGGACAAGCGCCTGAAGTTCCGCTGCGTCCGTGTCTGTATCGTTGACTCCCGCTACCAGACTGTACTCAAAGGTCACCCTGCGCCCGGTCTTTTCAAAATAGTAACGACAGGCGTCGATCACTTCCGAAAGTTCATATTTATTCGCCACCGGCATCAGCGCAAGCCGCTTTTCCTGTGAGGAAGCATGCAGCGACAATGCCAGGGTAATTTGAAGTTTTTTCTCCGCAAGTTCCCGCATGCGCGGTACGATCCCACAGGTAGATACCGTAAGATTCCGCTGACTGATATTTAATCCGTTCTCATCGGTTAAAAGTTCAATAAACTTTAACAGATTATCGTAATTATCAAGCGGTTCTCCGGTTCCCATCACCACTACATTGGAAATGCGCTCTCCGATGTCCGCTCCGATACGGTAGATCTGTTCTAACATTTCAGACGGAAGAAGATCCCGCACCTTTCCGTCAAGCGTGGACGCGCAGAAACGGCAGCCCATGCGGCAGCCCACCTGCGATGAGATGCACACGGAATTTCCATGTTTATACCGCATCAGCACACTCTCAATGACGTTGCCGTCCGCAAGCGCGAACAGGTATTTTCTGGTTCCGTCGATCTTTGAGATCTGTACGGTCACCTGTTTTAATACGGTAAGCGGATATTTCTCCCGCAGCTCTTCTTTTAATTTTTTTGATATGTTGGTCATTTCCTCATAGTCCGTGACCTGCTTCTGATGCAGCCATTCGTAGATCTGTTTCGCGCGAAACGGCTTTTCTCCGAGTTCACTGACTACTCCCGTCAGTTCTTTTAAATTCAATGACTTAATATCGGTCTGTTCCATAGATTACTCTGCTTTCTGTTCGTTCTTTCTTTTTAATTTTGCAAGGAAGAATCCATCACATCTTCCCGCCTGTGGCAGGATCTGTTCCATTGATACGAGGCTAAATTCCGGATGCTCACGCAAAAAACACGCGACATTCTCTTCATTCTCCTCCCGGTTTATGGTACAGGTACTGTAGATCAGCGTTCCTCCCGGTTTTATATACGCATGCACAACAGAGAGGATCTCTCTTTGCAGTACCGCCAGATCCTTTTGCTTTTCCGGTGTCATCTTGTATTTGATATCTTTTTTCTTCTGAATGACCCCAAGCCCCGAGCAGGGCAGATCCGCGATCACGATATCTGCTTTCTGCACAGACGCTTCGTCTCTTATCCGCGCATCCATGCAGACTGCCGACATGTTTTTCGTTTCACAGCGTCTGATGTTTTCTTCGATCAGTCCCACTTTATACGGCGTCAGGTCTCTTGCTTCCACATGACCCGTTCCATGCATCTTTTCCGCAATATGTATGCTTTTTCCTCCGGGAGCCGCGCAGACATCGATCACAAAATCTCCGTCCTCTGGCTGCGCAAGTTCCGCAACACGCATCGAGCTCTCATCCTGCACATAAAAAAGGCCTTCTTCAAAAGACGGCAGTGCTCTTAAATGGTCAAAACCCGAAATGAAAAAGGCATACGGCAGTGTCTCGTTCTGCCGCACCGTCACACCTTCTGTCTCCAGACGTGTCTTTAAATCCCCTGGAGTGATCTTCCCCTCATTTACACGGATGGACAACTCCGGCTCACTCAAAAGCGCCTGTAACATTTCTTCGGTTTTTGATATGCCATAGTCTTTTTCCCATACCTTTACGATCCACTCCGGCATGGAATAGCTCACACTCAGATATGGGATTTCCCCATCCTCGCGCTTTGGCATTTTTATATTTTCCATATTTCTGCTGATATTGCGAAGCACACCGTTCACAAAACCTTTCAGGCTGCGAAAGCCTTTGCGCTCCGCAAGCTTTACCGCTTCATTACATGCCGCAGAAGCCGGTACGGTATCCATGTATTTCAGCTGATAGACACCCATGCGCAGGATATTTCGGATCACCGGTTTTTGTTTGCGCACCGGAACTTTGGAAAACTGATCGATGATATGATCCAGCTCGATCATCCGCTCCAGCGTTCCCTCGCTCAGCCTTGTGATAAACGCGCGGCTGTTTTTTTCGAGATACTGGTATTTGTCCAGTACGTTCTTTAAGGCTATGTGGCTGTACTCGCCATCCCGCGTCACCGCAAGCAGGATCTCAAGTACCAGCTCCCGTTCATTTATGTGCTCAGTCACGGTCGTTTCCTCTTTCTCCGAATAAAAGTATGATACGAAGAAGCTGTAAGATCGCTGCGGCTGCGCTGGCAACATAGGTAAGCGCGGCTGCGCCAAGCACCTTCTTCGTATACGGCAGCTCCTGGCTGTTTAAGATGCCGGTCTCACTCAGGATACGCACTGCGCGCGCTGACGCGTCAAATTCGACCGGAAGCGTCACAAGCTGAAAAAGTACCGCAAGAGAAAAAAGTAAAATTCCGATATGGATCAAAAGATTTCCGGTATTGCTGGTAAAAAACAGACCGAGGACAATGATCGGCCATGCCAGTGCCGAGCCGAAATTGGCTGCCGGAACCAGTGCCGAACGTATTTTTAATGGCAGGTATTCTTTCTGGTGCTGGATCGCGTGCCCGCATTCATGTGCCGCAACGCCGACCGCAGCCACTGAGGTGGAACCGTATACACTGTCCGAAAGATTTAAGGTCTTATTTGCCGGATTGTAATGATCCGTCAGGTTTCCGGAAATATGCTGTACCTTCACATCATAGATCCCTGCGCTGTTTAAAATACGCTGCGCCGCCTGTGCGCCGGTCATGCCGGACATACTGCGGTAAGCCGCGTATTTGTTAAACGTTGATTTTACCCTCGCGGACGCGATCAGACAGATGACCGCCCCAATAATCACCAGAAAATAAGTCGGATCCCACCAACTGTAATACATTCCATACATAAGCTTTACCTCCTATCCCAATTCCGTGCCAGCCGAAACCGGAAATCCGCGCAGAAAAGCATCCACGCTCATACGTTTTTTCCCTTCTAACTGAATTTCCTGCAGGATTAAAATATCCTTTCCGGTCTGCACTCCGATGCTGTTTTTATCTGCCAGCACGATCTTTCCGGCATCTGCCGGATCACCGCCCGGCTGTACCGATGCCTTCCATATCTTTAGTGTTTTCCCATTCAGGGAAGTATATGCACTTGGCCATGGATTTAAGCCACGGATCAACCGCTCGATCTCCTCCGCCGGCTTTGTCCAGTCAATTTTGCCAAACTGTTTTTTTAACATACCGACATGGGTCGCGAGCGTCTCATCCTGTCTGGTATAGACTGCGCGTCCGGCTTCTATCTCCGCCATGGTATGCACGCAGAGATCCGCTCCCACTTCTGCCAGATGGTCAAACAGGCTTCCGCCCGTCTCGTCCGGCGCAAGCTCATATTCTGCCTGCTCGATGATGTCTCCGGTATCGATCCCTTCATCCATGCGCATGGTCGTGACGCCGGAAACGCGGTCTCCGTTGATCACCGCCCACTGGATCGGTGCCGCACCACGGTATTTCGGAAGCAGTGACGCATGCACATTGACGCATCCGTATTTTGGCATCTGAAGGATCTCTGTCGAAAGGATCTGACCGAATGCGACCACGATGATCATATCCGGCTCATACTGTCTCAGATGCGCAACACATTCCGGCTCCCGCACACGCTTTGGCTGATAAACTTCGATGCCATACTCAAGCGCCTTTTCTTTCACCGGAGGAAACTGTACGGCGTTTCCCCTGCCCTTTGGCTTATCCGGCTGTGTAACCGCAAGTACCACTTCATGTCCGGCTTTTACAACAGCCTCTAACGTTCCCACGGCAAAATCCGGTGTTCCCATAAAAATTACACGCATTGATCTCCCTCGCTTTTTTCTTATTCTTCATCCTCGTCGGAAACAGCTCCCACATCATGGAGACCGCCTTCTACTTTTTCGGTATACATATGTCCGTCCAGATGATCGATCTCATGGCAGAATGCTCTCGCAAGCAGTTCCTCGCCTTCCAGTTCGATCCGGTTCATATCCTCGTCAAATGCCTGTACCTTGACATAATTCGGCCGTGTCACAACTCCTGCTTTTCCAGGGAGGCTCAGGCAGCCCTCATCTCCGGTCTGTTCCCCGCTTGTCTCAACGATCTTCGGATTGATCAAAACGATCGGTCCCTCTCCGACATCGATGACAACAATACGTTTTAAGATTCCTACCTGCGGTGCCGCAAGTCCGACTCCATTTGCCTCGTACATCGTCTCAAACATATCATCTATCAATTCTGTAATCTTTGGTGTTACCTCTGTCACTTCCCTGCATACCTTTGTCAGTACAGGATCGCCCATCACACGAATTTCTCTTAATGCCATTTTTATTCCTCCATCTTTTCATTTCGTATCTGCTTATTACTATACTATATTTTAAAATCCATTCATAGGATTAAAATCAAATTGTACCACAATATTCTTTAATTCTCTATTCCCATTGATAAAATGTTCCAGCCTGTCCTTCACATCCACAAGCACCGCATAATCCGCATGTTTTAAATACAGCACCTTTTTGTAGATGTCATTTACCTTTGCCACCGCCGTATCCGCAGGACCGACCACAAAGAGATTCTGGTAGCCAAGCGCTGCGATCACCCGTTTCATGCGCTCGGATGCCTGGTAGGCAAGCTCCTCGTTTTTTGCTGCGGAAAGGATCAGCAACATATTCCATACCGGCGGGTAACAGAGCATCCTGCGGTATTCCATCTCATGCGCGTAGAAAGACGCATAGTCCTGTGCCGCAGCCGCGACGATGCTGTAATGCTCGGGCTGATAGGTCTGTATCACGACCTCTCCCGGCCTGTCGCCTCTGCCGGCGCGTCCCGCCGCCTGTGTCAGCAGCTGAAACGTCCGCTCCGATGCGCGGTAATCACTGACGCCAAGGGACAGATCCGCCGCCAGCACTCCGACCAGCGTGACATTCGGGAAGTCATGCCCCTTTACGATCATCTGGGTACCGACCAGGATATCCGCTTCATGATTGGCAAACGCGGAAAGGATCTTCTCATAGCTCTCTTTTTTTCTGGTCGTATCAAAATCCATCCGAAGCACCCGTGCCTTCGGGAAACGCTTTTTTACCAGCATCTCGATCTTCTGCGTCCCTGCCTTGAACCCGCTGATGTAGCGTGAGCCGCATTCGGGACATACATGCGCTTCCGGTTCCTCATAACCGCAGTAATGGCAGATCATCTTTCCGTTGCTGTGCCAGCTTAGGGATACGTCGCAGTGCGGGCACTTGATCACATGCCCGCAGGAACGGCAGGATACAAAGCCTGACATTCCACGCCGGTTTAAAAAGAGCATGATCTGTTCCTGTTTTGCCAGCCGCTCCTCCATCAGTTCCTGTAATTTTCTGCTTAGTATCGAACGGTTGCCCGTTTTTAATTCCTCGCGCAGATCCACCGTATAGCAGGTCGGAAGCGGTCTTTTCGATATCCGTTCTTTCATCTCAAGCAGATGATACTCTCCGTTTTGTGCCTTCGTATAACTCTCGATCGAAGGTGTTGCGGAGCCAAGGATCACGCTCGCCCCTGTCATCCCTGCCCGCTCGATCGCGGTCTCTCTCGCGTGATAGCGCGGCACGGTCTCACTTTTGTAGGAGCTTTCATGTTCTTCGTCTATGATTATAAGACCAAGATTTGAAAAAGGTGTGAACAACGCAGATCTCGGTCCGATCATAATGTCGATCTCTCCTCTTTTCGCCCGGAGAAACTGATCGTAGCGCTCCCCTGCGGAAAGTCTGGAATTTAAAATGGACACCCGATTTCCGAAGCGGTCATAAAAACGCCGGACCGTCTGATAGGTCAACGCAATCTCCGGGATCAGAACGATCGCCTGTTTTCCCTCTGCAATGTTATGTGCGATGAGCTCCATATACACTTCGGTCTTTCCGCTTCCCGTCACGCCATGCAAAAGATAGATTCCCTGCCTCTGTTCCCTGCGGTCTCTCAAAACGGCATCCACCGCCGCCTGCTGACTTTCACTCAAAAGGAACTTTCTTTCCTCCCGCTCCCGCTGCCGCACCGGATTCCGGTAGTCCTGCTCCGTCCGGATCTTTAGGATCCCCAGTTTTTCCATTGCCCGCACGACATTCAGTCCGACATTCAGCTCTTCTTTCACCACATCACCGGAAAGTTCCCGCTCCCGGATCAGTGCCTCTAAAAGACGCGCCCGCGCCACATTGTGTTTCCGCCGGAATTCCGCAAGCTGCTCTTCTGCCGTTTTTTCATCGGCCGCAAGTACCAGGATCCGTTTTTCCTTTGCCGCCGTCTTCTGTTTGATCGGGATCACCGTCTTTAATGCCTGGTTCATGGTTCCGCCATAATTCTTTTTCATCCAGAACGCAAGCGCGATCAGCTGGGATTCGATCGCAACGCTGTCTTTGCAGATCTCCGTAATTTCTTTTATTTTTCGCACATCGTACTCCGCCTGATCGGTAAGCTCGATCACATAGCCGCACAGCTTCCGCCCGCCGCTTCCAAACGGCACCAGCACCTGCATTCCGATCTTTAGCACCGGCTTTAGTTCTTCCGGGACACGATACTGGAATAGCCGGTCTAATTTTTCATGTGAGATATCTATAATAATATTGGCATACAACGCCATTTGTATTTCAACTCCTCCAAAAAACGCATATTTTTTATTATATGTCATTGCCTGTATAAAAAGCAACGGGCGTGGGCACACTTTTTCCATGAGAAAAAATTTTTTTATCTGCGGACTGACCGGATGGTGCATGGAAATTTTATTTACTTCTTTTGGATCGCTCCGGAAAAAAAATAAAAAACTGATCGGACAGACTTCTGTCTGGATGTTTCCCATATATGGCATGGCTGCCGTGATCGAACCGGTCTACCGGCACATAAAGGGGATCCCTCTGTTTTTCCGGGGGATCATCTACTCCGCCGGAATCCTCGCCTGTGAATTTGTCAGTGGAAGTCTGTTAAAGAAGCACGACCTCTGTCCCTGGGATTACAGTCATGCCAAACTGAATGTCCGCGGCGTCATCCGTCTGGACTACGCGCCTTTGTGGATGGCCGCGGGACTGATCTTTGAAAAACTGATGTGCCATGCAGACGGCAGAAAACTTTAAACCTTAAAGTTCTTCTGCCTCTACGCTCTCCGCGCCGATATTCTGCATATTTAAGGTGCGGCGCTTAAGTCTTGCCTGTTCGGATTCTTCCAACAGGTATTCTTTGATCTCTTTTGCGTGTTTTACATGTTCCAGAACAAGCTCCGGGTTTGTGACATCTCCTGTATAGCAGATAATGGTTCCCAGTCCGAACATGCGCTCGAACAGGGAACGCTTTAACGTTACATCCTGTATCTTATACATGTAACAGTCATTTTCCTCCCGGTTAAAGAATCCGGTGTCAACGGTTACAACCACATTGCTTGCTGTATAAACCGTAAATGTAAACGGCAGTCCGAAAAAAAGGATGCGTTTCCGCTCCCGGAATGCCACTGTTTTTTCTTCTTTGATCACCTTGGTATTGTCCATAAAATTCCTCCTGATTTTTCTATCGCCTATTATAATACATTTTTGCATTTTTTTCACAAAATATTTCTTGAAATTTGTAATTTATTATTATATGATAGTAAAAATGTCTAGAGGAGGAAAATACAATGCGACATTTAATGAGCCCGTTGGACTTGTCCGTGGAAGAGTTGGACAAGCTGCTTACACTGGCTAATGATATTGAAAAGAACCCGAAAAAATATGCGCATGCATGTGACGGGAAAAAATTAGCCACACTTTTTTATGAACCCAGTACCAGAACAAGACTTAGTTTTGAAACTGCCATGTTGAACCTCGGCGGTTCCGTCATCGGTTTTTCCAGTGCCGACAGCAGTTCAGCTGCCAAAGGCGAAAGTGTTTCTGATACCATTCGAGTTATTTCCTGCTTCGCAGATATCTGTGCGATGCGTCATCCAAAAGAGGGAGCTCCTCTCGTTGCTTCCTTAAAATCCAGTATTCCAGTCATCAATGCCGGAGACGGCGGTCATCAACATCCCACCCAGACACTTGCGGATCTGCTTACCATCCGCTCTTTAAAGGGCAGATTATCCAATTTAAAGATCGGTCTGTGCGGAGATTTAAAATTCGGCCGTACCGTACACTCCTTAATCAATGCGCTGATCCGCTATCCGAACGTGGAATTCGTACTGATCTCCCCGAAGGAACTACGCGTACCGGAATACATAAGGGAAGACGTCCTGGTTGCGAACAACATCCCATTCACTGAGGTGGAACGTTTAGAGGACGCGATCCCGGATCTGGATATCCTCTATATGACGCGTGTACAGAAGGAACGCTTCTTCAACGAAGAAGATTACATCCGTATGAAAGACTTCTATATTCTCGATAAAGAGAAAATGGCACTGGCAAAGGATGATATGCTTGTGCTCCACCCGCTTCCGCGTGTCAACGAGATCTCTGTGGAAGTCGATGATGATCCGAGAGCTGTATACTTTAAGCAGGTACAATACGGTGTCTATGTCCGCATGGCATTGATCCTGACACTGCTCGGCATCGAAGTACAATAAATCATATGCAAACCGAATGTAAGGAAGGAACAAATCAATGTTAAATATCAGTGGAATTCAAGAAGGATTTGTGCTCGACCATATCAAAGCCGGCATGAGCCTTTCCATCTATCATTACTTGAAACTGGACCAGTTAGACTGCTGTGTCGCGATCATCAAAAATGCGCGCAGCAAAAAAATGGGAAAAAAGGACATGATAAAAGTAGAATGCCCGATTGACAAACTTGATCTTGATATTTTAGGTTTCATAGACCACAATATCACCGTCAATATCATCAAAGGCGACCAGATCGTGGAGAAACGCTCCCTGCGTCTGCCGAAAAAAATCAAAAATGTCATTAAATGTAAAAATCCGAGATGTATTTCCTCCATCGAACAGGAACTTGACCAGATCTTCGTTCTGACTGATGAAGCAAACGAGGTCTATCGCTGCAAATACTGTGAAGAAAAATACGAAAGAAAGTAGTAACCAAAACTGCGTTCCGCCCGCAGCTTAAAACGGGCGGAAGCAGCAACAGTTGCACAGAAGATTTAACAGAAGGAAACTCAAACAATAACCACTGGAACCCGAATAAGGACGTCCGTAGGACTCTCCCATATTCTGATACCAGTTTCCGCCAAACTCAAGCTGCTGCTTCAGCTGGCGGTATTCCATATTGCTCGGCTCCATTGCCACCGCACGGTCGGCATGGTCCCGGGCAATAATATTATTCCCGACTCCCGCGTTCGCAAGCCCACTGTAATAATACCATCTGGCATTCCGCTCGGATGCCGCCATACTGTTTAACACATTAAGCGCCTCTTTAAAGCACCGGTTCGCGATATAGTTGGCCGCCGCCTGCATCTCTACCGAACCCGCATTCTGCGTACCGCCTCCATAGTAAGACTGTCTGTTCCAGGAGGAGGAATTTCCATATCCGCCATAGCTTCCATAGGTATAACCCTGCTGCTTTTCCTTCATGATCTGGTCATACGCCTGCTGTACTTCCTTGAAGCGTTCCTCCGCCTCCGCCTTATTCGGACTGTTGATGTTGGCATCCGGGTGATATTTGCGGCTCAGTGCCCGATATGCTTTTTTTATTTCCTCGTCTGTCGCTGCCGGCGACACGCCAAGTACTTCATACGGATTTCGGTTTCCCATCCGACGATCCCCTCCCTTTCTGTTTCCTCTTCTGGATATATTCATATCTCGACCACACGCCCGAATACAGGACATTTCTCAAAATGTCCGCATGCAGCAGAACCGGCAGACGCTCAAAAGATTTCGCGCACTCTGACATCATGCTGGTCAGAATCAGTTTGCATAAGGTCTCAAAATCTGCCTCGTTCTCCTGTTCCATCGCGATTAACGGATTAAACGCCGCCTTCTTCTCATCGCTCTTTCGATCCTCATACGCGTCCATGATATAGATGAATTTTCCCATATAAAAGCCAAGGCATTTTAATTCCTCCGCCCACATATCCTCTTTCCATGCAAAGATCTCGCCGAGCAGCTCTCCGGTAAGTCCCGCGACCACATCAAGGTTTGTTTCCTTTCTGGTCTCCGCATCCGCCTGCTTTTTCATATAATCCTCAACCGCCTGCACCTGTCTCGGATACACACCGCGGATTCTCTCGTAATCTTTCTCGAACATCTTCATAAATGTCCGTTTCGCGTAGGAGCGGTCATCCTTCCAGTCATCCTCAAAGTTCTGGTAAGACAAAATAACATTCATATCCGCCGCGTAATCAGTCGCCTCGTTCAGATACGCCATCTGCTTTCTGGTCGGATGCAGACCGCAGGTAAACGAAATCTCTTCATTCGCAAGTTCATACAGACCTGTCAGCAGAACGACCAGAAATGTCATATCGTAATTTAACAGCATCTGCCCTTTTGTCCCGCAGTTTTCCTTTAATTTCCGGCAGAGACCGCAGTAATATGCCTGATACGCTTTTTTATTTTCATCGGAAAGTTCCTCTCTGTTGATATTGATATACCCAAACATATCTCTCAGTCTCTCTTTCTGCTTCTCAACTTCTCTTAATGAATTCTTCCCTGCACTTCGGACAGGTGATACAGATCTTTCCCCTGCCCCGCGGCACACGCACCCGCTGACGGCATTTCGGACAGCGGAAAAAGCGATATTCTCTGCGCTGCGCAAAGCGCTTCTTCGCATTGTTCCATCTGACAGTCAGTTTATAACGAAAATTCAGGTATTTCTGATTCTGCGCGTACATCTTTGATATATCGCGTGAAAATATGCGGTAATAGGTATACCCTAACAGCAGCAGCGCGACCAGATCCAGTACCGGCACCGCCCTGCGGAAAAACAGCGCGATCACAAGAAGGACCAGTACGATCATCAGATACGCCCGGGACAGCTGATCCACTCCATATCTTCCTGTCATAAAACGTCTGAACTTTTCTCTCATCTACATACACCTCGTCCTTTTTTCTATCTTCTTAGATGTTAAGCCCTGCGTTTTCCGGTGTCAACCGATGTACCATTCATTTAAGAAACATTTTAGAAAGTTTACAGATCTATTACAAAAAAATACCCCATTGTAACATGGAGTATTGATATTAAGCAGGACGGTAAGCCGGGTTATGTCATTGGATGATCATCTATCTAGAATGGCTGTTGCCAGTCATTTCAAGCGACCTACCTAAAGCTGGCGGGCCACGTCAACGCTTTTGTTCGGTCTTGCTTCGAATGGGGTTTACATGTGCCCTCCCTGTTACCAGGAAGGCGGTAGTCTCTTACACTGCCCTTCCACCCTTACCGCTTGCGCGGCGGTATATTTCTGTTGCACTTTCCTTGGAGTCACCTCCACCGGACGTTATCCGGCATCCTGCCCTGTGAAGCCCGGACTTTCCTCACCTGCGGTCTTTCGACACCTGCAGCCGCGATCATCTGTCCTACTTAATCTTTTACTATTATAACTTGTTCCCTTACAATTTCAACTGTTTCTTTTAAATTTTTTTATGCGGTTCAGACATGAAAACAGCTTCCGCCAATAAATTCACGGATGATCGAGTTGCTTCCGATCACATCCGCAGGGATCGGCAGGAAGTAATCCAGCACCTTCAAAAGCCGGTTTGCCTCCAGGTATTCCGGCGTATTCTGCTCTATGCCAAACAAAAGCGGTTCCACATACTGTTTTAACACAGACATCTCATAGATCAGCGCCGAATTGAACATGACATCCGCCTCTTCCTGAAATGGGAAAATATATTTTTCTTCCCCTCTGCGCACGGAATTCCACATTCCGATCGTGGATGCTGCCGATGATCCCCTGGTTCTCGCGTCACGCACGATCCGGCGGATCAGTCTTACATCTGTCGTGGACAGATTGTTGTGCTCATCGATATCGAGCTGTGTCAGCGCACTGATGTAGATCTTGAATTTCTTTTCTTTCGGAATCGAATAGGAAAGTTTGTCATTCAGCCCGTGAATGCCCTCGATCACGAGAAGATCATCTTTTCCGAGCTGCATCATCTTTCCCTTCGTCTCACGCTTTCCAGTCTTGAAATTATAAACCGGGATCTCCACTTCCCGTCCGGTCAGAAGCTCGTTCATATCCTGATTGAACCGCTCCACATCCAGCGCCTCAAGGCACTCGTAATTCGGCTGTCCGTTTTCATCAAGCGGTGTATACTCGTGATCCAGATAATAATCGTCAAGCGGGAACGGATGCGGCTTTAAGCCGAGCGCGGAAAGCTGGATCGACAGCCGGTGCGAGAACGTGGTCTTACCGGAGGAAGACGGTCCCGCGATCATGACAAATTTGCGGTCGCCGTTGTCCTTTATCATCTGCGCGAGCTGCCCGATCTTTTTTTCCATCAATGCTTCCTGGATCAGAATGATCTCCTGGCTGCGCCCGGACGCGATCGCGTCATCCAACGCCCCGATCGTTCCGATCCCCATGAGATCTCCCCAGCGTGAAGATTCATCGAGCGTATGGAACAACTGATCGGACGGGACAAATTCCGCCACTTTTCTGGAATCCTGATTCGGATAAAGCAGCATAAATCCATCCTGATATAATTTCAGGTCAAAATATTTGAGATATCCGGTCGAAGCCACCATATATCCGTAGAAATAATCCTTATAGCCATCCAGATCATAAATATTGACCGTGGAGCTTCTGCGGTATTTAAACAGCTGTTCTTTGTCTGTCATGCCAAATGAGTGGAACATTGCGCGCGCCTCATTGGTGCTGACGGTCTCTTTCATGAGCGGTATGTTCTTTTCCGCCAGACGGAGCATTTCCTCCTTGATCTCAAGAAGAACCGCCTCATTTAACTCCGGTCCGCCGGTCAGCTTGCAGAAATACCCCTGTCTGATCGAATGCAGTACCCGCGCGCGGACATTCTTTCTGCCATAAAGATTGTAAACCGCCTTCTGCATCAGAAGGATCACGCTTCTGCGGTATACCTTTTTTCCGACATTATCCGCCGCCGTCACAAACGAGATCTCCCCGTCTTTTTTCAGACGTTTATGCAGTTCCCGCAGTTTCCGGTTAAACATGACCAGCACGATATCGTCTTTGTAATTTTTCTGATAATCCTTTACGATCTCTAGGAAAGGCGTCCCGCAGGGATAGCTTTTCTCTTCTCCGTCAATCCTTACGTTACACATCTGATCTGCCACAAAAAACACCTCCTATACCACTTCAAACGGAAAGATATCTTCCCGCATAATGACCTCGACCTGTCTGCATCTGGTATCTAAATATTCTTTCATATATGGAACAAAAATATGCTCAAGTCCATAATGTCCGGCATCGATCACGCAAAGTCCCTGCGCCACCGCATCGATCCCGTCATGATGATCGATATCTCCGGTGATCAATACCTCTGCTCCTTTTTGTAAGGCAAACGGGATTTCACTTTTTCCCGATCCCGGGCAGACCGCCGCACGTTTTACTTTTTGTTTCGGATTGCCAAACACTTTCACCGCCGGAATCTCAAACGCTTTCTTTACAAACTGCGCGCAGGACGCGAGTGTCATCTCCTGCGCAAGATTCCCGATCTTTCCAATGCCCTTTGTTTCGCCGTCTTCCTCAAACATCTCTTCAAGCGCCTGCGGTGCGACGAATCCTAATCTCTCCGCTGCCAGATCTGCCATCTTCGACACATCAAAACTGGTATGCATCGCATAATAGGAAGTATCATGCGCGATCAGCTTTTGGACTCTCCGTCCGATAAAATCTTCATCTGTCACCCGCTTTAATCCCGAAAAGATAAGCGGATGATGAGTCACAAGCAGATCTGCCCCACAGGAAACCGCCTGTTCCACCACTTCATCTGTCGCGTCTAACGCCAGATAGATCCGTTTTACTTCTTTTTTACTGCTGCCGACAAGCAGACCGACATTATCCCATGCGCAGGCATAATGCTCCGGTGCCGCCTGTCTCAAAATTGCAAGAACTTCTTCACCTTTCATGATCCATGCATCTCCATTTTCGCCTGTTCTATCACCGCAAGCCGTTCTTTGATCTCATCAAGCCGTGCCCGGATCCGTTCTTTCTCCTGCCCCGGCAGAAGCTTTTTTTGGATTTCGCGCACTTCACGTTCTTCTTTTTCCAGATACCTCAAAAGCACCTCGTTCTTTTCCCGGATCAGCCAGCCGCCATACTTAAAATAGGACTCCGGATACACCGTATCGTCCCTGCCAGGTACGGCATGCATCATCGGATAATATTTGCCATCCTCAAAGACCATTTCCTCCGCTGTGATATGATATCCACTTTCATAAAGGAAATGGCGCACTTTTTCCACCTCGGACTGTGGCTGCAAAATGAGTTCCTTTACATTTCGCAGTCTTTCGCGTCCCTCGGACAGGATCTTTATCACGAGCGCCCCGCCCATCCCGGCAATGATCACGGAGTCTGCCTCTCCATCCTGTAAGGCAAGTACTCCGTCCGACTGCCGCGCAGTTATGTATTTTTCCAGTCCGTGCTCTTTGATATGTTCCTCTGCCGCAAGAAGCGGACCTTTTCCGATATCCATCGCGAGCGCGCTGGGCACGATCTTATGTTCCATCAGATAAATCGGAACAAACGCGTGATCCGTCCCGATATCCGCAACCCGGCTGCCCGGCGTCACAAACCCGGCCACCGCAAGCAGACGCTTACTCAAGGTCGTTTTCATATTTTTACTCCAGATAATCCTTTAATTTGCGGCTTCTGCTCGGATGACGCAGTTTGCGCAGTGCCTTTGCCTCGATCTGACGGATACGCTCGCGTGTTACATTAAATTCTTTTCCTACTTCTTCCAGTGTGCGCGCACGGCCGTCCTCCAAACCGAAACGCAGCGTGAGAACCTTCTGTTCACGTTCTGTCAGCGTTCCAAGCACTTCCTCAAGCTGTTCTTTTAACAGGGTAAACGCCGCCGCGTCTGCCGGAACCGGCACATTGTCATCCTGGATGAAATCACCAAGGTGGCTGTCTTCCTCCTCACCGATCGGGGTCTCCAAAGACACCGGCTCCTGGGATATTTTTAAGATCTCACGCACACGCTCTACCGGCATGTTCATTTCTTCCGCGATCTCTTCCGGAGTCGGTTCACGTCCGAGTTCCTGCAGTAACTGTCTGGAAACACGGATCAGTTTGTTGATCGTTTCAACCATATGCACCGGAATACGGATCGTTCTCGCCTGATCGGCGATCGCTCTTGTGATCGCCTGACGGATCCACCAGGTCGCATATGTGGAGAACTTATAACCCTTGCGGTAATCAAATTTTTCGACAGCCTTAATAAGACCCAGATTTCCCTCCTGGATCAGATCAAGGAAAAGCATACCACGGCCAACATAACGTTTTGCAATGGATACTACCAGTCGTAAGTTTGCTTCCGCCAGACGTTTCTTTGCCTCATCTCCGGCATCCTGGGTCTTTGTGAGTGCCTTAATCTCCTCATCCAGCTCTGCCTGTTCTTCCTCCGCTGCCTCTTCCTTACGTTTCTTTAAAATCGCGATCTTTTCTTTCGCAACCGCTCCCTCTTCCATCTTCTGGGCAAGGTCGATCTCTTCCTCCGCGCTGAGCAACGGAACCTTTCCGATCTCTTTTAAATACATACGGACCGGATCTTCGATAGAAACACCGTCCGGCACGGAAAGATCGATATTTTCCACCTCGATCTCTTCCTCGTCGTCATTTAACAGGAGTTCCTCATCTACCTCATCATCATCTTCGGTAATTCTTAAGACGTCGATATTGTTTGCTTCCAGGAAATCCAGGATCTTCTCAAACTGCTCCGCGTTCAGCTCAAGTTCACGGAAATAATCATTGATCTCCTGATACTCCAGCATGTTCTTTTTCTTTTTCGCGACCGCGAGGAGTCCCTGCAGTTTTTCCATGAATTTTGCTTCTTTTTCCGCAGAAGCTGCTTCCTCCGCTGTCTTTTTTGCAGTTTTTGCCTTTTTTTCGAGTTTTTCTTCCATCTTAATTTCATCCTCTCATGGTTTGTATTCCAAAATCTGTTACTATTTTGTCCTTAATTGATAGAAATATGCAGTTTCCGCAATGCCTCAAGCTGCCTTTTGTCATCGATCAGCTTTTGTGTGCCTGCGATGTCCGTGACCGCAATATGCGCCGCACGGTAATTATAACTGTTTTCTTTCACCCGCAGAATGGTCTCTTTTAATGCTTTCTCCCGTTCCTGCTTTCCATCGATCTCGTGGATCCTTGCGTTAAACAAAGCGGCGATCTCCCGCTGTTCTTCCTCATTCTGAAACATGCTTACGATTTTCCCCGGATTTAGCGCGCCTTCCGCAAACTGGGCATACAAAATCTCCGCCGCCTTTTTATAGATCTCTTCTGTAAAATCCTCCGGCGTGATGTACTGCTTTACAATATCAAACAGCCCGGTATCTTCGATCAGCCAGGTTAAAAGCAGTTTCTGCGACTGCTTCATGCCGTCTTCTTTTTTTTTGACCTCACGCGTGGCAGATTTTAATTTCACCGGCTCGCGCGCAAGCCCGCCCTGCGCGCCATATTGATTGACCAGCTTCCGCAGGTTCTCATAACCCATCTGGTAGTGCTCCGCGACTGCCTCAATGTAGTTATTCCGTTCCATCTCCTCCGGGAACTGCGCCAGCTTCTTTGCGGTCTCATGCTGAAACGCCGTCTTTCCCTCCGGATCTTTCATGTCATAATCCTGCTGTAAGATGCGGATCTCAAACATAAAACTGTTTTCCGCCTGGTCGATCCGCTCCTGATACGCCTCCGCCCCGAGTGCCTTGATAAATTCATCCGGGTCTTTGTAAGGTTTCATATTGATGACTTTGGCGGAAAGTCCGACTTCTTTTAAGATCGGGATCGCGCGCAGTGCCGCCTTGATCCCCGCCCCGTCACTGTCAAACGTAAGATAGACCTCTTTCGTATAACGTTTTAAAAGACTGGCATGTCCACTCGTAAATGAGGTCCCAAGGGACGCCACCGCATTGTCAAATCCCGCCTGATGCAGCGCTATGACATCCATATAACCCTCGCAGAGCAGCATATATGGACGTTTGGACTGCCTTGCGAAATTTAAGGCGTACAGATTCCGGCTCTTGTCAAAGATCTTTGTCTCCGGAGAATTCAGGTATTTCGGTTCCCCGTCTCCCATGACACGGCCGCCGAAGCCGATCACCTTATTATGGATATCCATGATCGGAAACATCGCACGGTTCCAGAATTTGTCATGTCCGCCTCTTTTTTCATCGAAACCGACCAGACCGGAGTCTTTTAAAATCTCATCTTCATACCCTTTGCTCTTTAAATACCGGTAAAGATCATCACTGTATTTATCCGAATAACCCAGTCCGAATTTCTGCATCGTCGCATCCGACAGTTCTCTTTTCCGGAAATAGGAAAGCGCCTGTGCGCCGCGTTCACTGCGCAGCAGGGTATAATAGTATTTTCCCGCTTCTTTATTGATCTCAAGCAGTCTTGATCTTTTGTCCGATTCCCGTTTCGCTTCTCCGCTCAGCTCCTGTTTGGGCAGATCTATCCCTGCCCGGTCCGCCAGCGCCTGCATTGCTTCCGGGAATGTAAAATTCTCATATTCCATCAGGAAAGTAAATACATTTCCTCCCGCTCCGCATCCGAAGCAGTAATACATCTGTTTCGCCGGAGAAACGGAGAAAGAACCTGTCTTTTCATTATGAAAAGGACATAAGCCGAAATAGGTGCTTCCTTTTTTCTGCAGACGGACATAACCGGATATCACATCCACAATATCATTCCTTGAGCGCACTTCTTCTATCAGTTCATCTGAATAATATGGCATTTTCTTCTCCTTTCCCGCTTATTCGACCGACCACGCCATCGGCACAAAATACTGTTTGAATTTTTCGATCGCGTACTGATCCGTCATACCGGCAATATAATCACAGACAACCCGTTCTCTCTTTTCGCCCTCGTCTAACATCCGGCGAAACGCCTCCGGGATCTCCTCCACATGATCCATGTAAAAATAAAACAGCCGCTCTACCAGTTCCTGCGCCTTGGATTCCTCTCCTTTTGCTGCCGGATTGGTATAGACATGCACAAACATAAACTGGCGCAGATCCTGCATCGCCCGCTCGATCTCCGGTTCCATCTTTATATCATTCTGATCCATACTGGTCATAATGATATTGTGAATCAGTTTGTTCAGACGCTCCCTCGATGTATAGCCGAGTGTTTCCCGCAGATCCGACGGAATGTCTTCCTCCGTCAGGATATGACCGCGGATCGCGTCATCGATATCATGATTGATATAAGCGATCTTGTCAGAAAAACGGACAATCTTTCCCTCCAAGGTATGCGGCATAGTACTGGTCTGATGGTTTAAGATCCCATCCCGCACTTCCCAGGTAAGGTTTAAGCCCTTGCCGTCTTTTTCCAGCTTCTCTACGATACGCACACTCTGCTCGTTGTGCTTGAACCCGTCTGTACACAGGCGGTTCAATACACTCTCGCCGGCATGGCCAAACGGCGTATGCCCCAGATCATGCCCGAGCGCGATCGCCTCCACCAGACTCTCATTCATGCGAAGCGCCCGCGCGATCGTCCGCGCATTCTGGGAAACCTCAAGTGTATGGGAGAGCCTCGTGCGGTAATGATCCCCTTTGGGCTCCAAAAATACCTGTGTTTTATTTTTCAGGCGCCGGAACGCCTTGCTATGTACGATCCTATCTCTGTCTCGTTGGAACACCGGACGTATATCACACTGTGGTTCCGGATCATCGCGTCCGACGGAATTTTCGCTGAGCGTCGCATAGGGGCTGAGCGAAGCATGTTCCATCTGTTCCAGACTTTCCCGAATTGTCATGTAATGCCCTCTTTCCTGATACACCGGCTGCCAAAAACAGCCTCTATATATATTATTCTGCGTCTAAGACACATTTCCTTTATTTTTTACAAAATTTACGCCGACAACAAAATAAGGAAACCTCTTTTTGCAAAGTTTCCTTATTTTTTATGCACCGCTATTTACTTTTTTTTTGCATTAAACCGACTCTCTCAAATCCTGTGCCAGCATGTAAATATCTTCGAGGATCTTTCTGCAGTTCTTCATATCTTCTACGGTAGAATCCGCAGTGCGCAGTCCTTCTGTGGAAGAAGCCGCAACCTCTTCTCCGGTTGCTGACAGTTGTGTGATATTATCCGAAATAATACCGGTTGCATCCAGGATCTTTTTGATGCTCGCCTCCGCCTCGTTGATATTGGTGGTAAGCGCCTCTACTTCCTCGCCGACTTTTCCGAATTTTTCTCTTGTATTTTCGATCAGTTCATTCTGTTTTTCCACAGAAGCGACCGAATTGGTAATGCTGTCATTTGCCCGTTTGGTGTCATCATTTAATTTGTTGATGATCTCGGTAATGTTATTGGACGCCTCTTTCGTCTGCTCTGAAAGCTGACGGATCTCCTCCGCTACGACCGCGAAACCTTTTCCGGCTTCTCCGGCACGCGCCGCCTCAATAGAAGCATTTAACGCAAGCAGGTTGGTCTGGCTTGAAATATTGATGATCGTACCGACAAAGTTCTGTACTTCTTCCACCTTTGATGTCAGGCTCTGGATCACTTCTACCGTAATGTTGCTTGCGTCCGCTACGTTGTGTGCCTGCTCTTTCAGCTCACGCACAACGCCCGCTCCTGCTTTTACCGTCTCATCGGTACGGCGGGAAGCCTCAATCATCTCATGAATACCGTTTTCGGCAGCATCCGTATTTCCCTGGATATCCGAACACATTACAGCCTGTTTCTGGATCGCCTCCGCGGTACTCTCCGTACTCTCGGCAATATTATTAATGGAAGTATGGCTGACATCAATACTGTTTTCAAGATTGTCCAGCATGCTCATCGCATTGTCAAAATGTTTCATGACATTGTCCGCGACCAAAACCATCTTCTTATTGCTTTCTTCCTGAACCTGCGCCGCTTTTTCGATCTCTTCCATATTCTCTTCATTAAACCTGATCAGAAGTTTTGTCACGCTGATGGAAGCGTAGGCAACCAGACAGAGGATAAATACCGCAAGCACATTCTCCCCCGTACGCGTAGAATTGGGCAGAGCAAACTGTATCACCAGACGGAGCAGGTTTACACCGATCACCACGATATTTCCGCAAACCATCAGGCGATAATCCAGATACGCAAACGTAGCGAGTAACATCGGAAGCGCATACGCCCATGTTCCACTTGTAGAATTTACCAGCATGATCACCACATAACCGGCTGCCAGACTGGTGCATATCATGATCGCGCCCTGCCTTGTTCCACCTTTTGCTGCGTTTGCGAAAGCGGAAAACGCGATCACCGCAACCGATATCACCAGCTGTAAAACTGCTCTCCCCACACTTGCGTCCTTATTTGCCCCAATATAGGCAAGCATCGTCAATACCACATAGCCATATACAATGGCAACAACCAGAAATACCTTCTTGCTCGCTCTTTTATACTGTTGTTCTGTCATACTTTTTATCTCCCTCTCTTTTGCAGATTTCGCCTTACTAACACTAGTATACCGCTCTGATTTTATTTTGTCAAAACATATCCGTGTTTTTTTAACCTTTTTTAGTTTCTTCTGTTCCCATACATTCCGGCTGTAAAACCGATACGAAGCTGACCTTACGGTCGATCCGGTTTCCGACGATCGCAATGCCCTTTCCCATTGTAAATGCCTCTACGATCGTGCCGACTCCGAGCCCCAGGATACGTCCGAGGAAAAAGCACGTCATGCACGCCGTGACAAGCAGACAGATCACATCAAAACCGATCTTGATCCTCGCATACGGCTTTCCGGTAATATCCGCGACCTCCAGCGGAAACAGATCTGTCGGGATGATCGGCAGTTTACAGCGGTTTGACAGTGCGATCCCCACACAGATGATCAGATAGCTCAGCACGAAATATAAGATCCTCAGCGGGATCGTAAGCGGCAGCACAATCTTTTTCTGATTCATTTTTGTCCAACTCTTTTCTCATTTGTTTTTTCCAACAGAGTATTATATATCAGAATTTTTCCCAAAACAATATTCAATTTCAAACTGTTTTTTGATCTCCGGAAATCTCTTCACCGCCGCCGGATGCGCCGTGTGCTCTCCTAAGAATTTTTCCATCCATATCATATCATACCAGCGCCCGAACTTGTAACCGCACGCACAGAATTTCCCGGCCAGACGGTATCCCATATGTTCATGGAACTGCGCGCTGTTTTTTGTCACATATTCGTCTTCCTTCTCTATATAAGTAATGCAGGCGTTCACATTCAGGATATGCTGCATGTTCAGTGCCTGTTCTAACGCCTCATAGAGCTTTCTCCCCATGCCATGCTTCTTTTTATCCTTACGCAGATAGATCGATGTCTCAACCGCCCAGTCATACGCGGCACGCTCCTTAAATGCTCCGGCATACGCGTATCCGATGACCGCGCCATCCGCTTCCGCGACCAGATACGGATATTTCTCCAGAACATGTGTGATCCGCGCCCGGAACTCCTCCACCGACGGCACTTCATATTCAAATGTAATCGCTGTTCCTGTCACATACGGTGCGTAAATATCTAACAGTTCCTCTGCATCCTCCGGTTTTGCGACCCGTATTCTCAAATCCTCCATCTCTGTCATCCTCCGTGTTTTTCTATATACAAAAAAATCCGAAAGCCATAGGCTTCCGGATCTCTAAGTTATGCAGGAAAAGGGACTTGAACCCTCACGATATTGCTACCACAGGCACCTGAAGCCTGCGCGTCTGCCAATTCCGCCATTCCTGCTCAAAACTGACAAATGCTATTTTAACGTGTTTGTTTTAAAATGTCAAGGAGATTTTTTAATTTTTTTCAAAAATTTTAAAAATAAAAAAAATTAGAAGAATTTCAAAAATAGCATTGACAAGATCACATCCATTTGCTATTATAACTAAGTCGCGTGTGAGCGACAACAAATAAGAAATGCGGAAGTGTCGGAACTGGCAGACGAGCAAGACTAAGGATCTTGTGGCTATTGCAGTCGTGTGGGTTCAAGTCCCATCTTCCGCATTATTTTTTTAGAAGTCCTGAGTTTTCAGGGCTTTTTCTTTTATGTTATCATAAATACCATACAACAGATTACGAATGAGAGGTCCCTATGTTTACACCAAAGAATCATCACTCCACTTCCAATATCAACCTGAATATCGAAATAGATCCCGGCATCTCCCGTGAGATACCGGAATCCATGGATACCAATGATGCACTTGCTTTCAACCAGAACAGCCTTGCTGTGGAACGCACCGAATTCGCCAAGATCCGTACCGATCTCGCGCTCACAAATTCCATGCTCGCCGTCAACCGGACACATCTTTCTTATTTAAGAACCGTTGTCTCCCTGGTCGGAAGCGGTGCCACACTCTACAAAGCCCTCCCCCTGATCGGCGTGGGCGTTCGTTTCACCACACTGCTCTGCGGCTTTTTGTTTCTCGCAGCCATCTACTTCGCCTACAAGGATGCAGCCACCTATCCGGGCATGAAACGGAAACTGCACGATATGGAAACACGCGCCGAGGAGCTTGCCAAAAAGGCTGAAAGCCAGGTCTTCCGCGTGGATGATGTTTTCGCAGAAGACGATGCTTCCAGCCTTGATAGTGATGACAGCAGCAATATTTAATCAGTTTACGCCAATTTTCGGACAGATATCGCCAAGACAGCATCTGTCACAATACGGAGTTGTGCGCGCTGTACAGATCTCACGCCCGTGATACACCAGCCTGTGGCAGAAATCACTGCCCTCCTCCGGCGGGATCAGTTTCCAGAGCGCCATCTCCACCTTCTTCGGATCTTTGATCTGATCTACCAGCCCCATCCGGTTGGTCAGACGGATGCAGTGTGTATCCGTCACGATCGCCGGTTTGCCGAACACATCCCCCATGATCAGGTTCGCGCTCTTTCTTCCCACCCCGGGCAGTTTTAACAACGCGTCAAAATCGTCCGGTACTTTCCCACCGTACTCTTCTTTTAACATCTTCATACAGGCACTGATGTCCCTTGCCTTGCTGTGTCCGAGCCCGCATGGCTTTACGATCGCCTCGATATCCGCCACATCCGCCTCCGCAAGCGCCGCAACGCTCGGATATTTTTCATACAGTCCCTGCACGACCACATTGACCCGCGCATCCGTACACTGCGCCGCCAGACGTACACTCACAAGCAGTTTCCACGCCTCATTGTAATCCAACGTGCAGCCTGCGTCCGGATATTCTTCTTTTAACCGCTCTATAATAAGAAGCGCCCGCTCCTTTTTCTTCTTTTCTGTTTCCATGCTTTTTCTCCTTTTTGCTATCTTAACACACTTTTTTCGAATCCGCCATGGAAATCTCAGCAATATACTCTAACTTCTTTCCGCGATCAGCGCCTTGATCTCTTCCGGTTTCGGCATCACGCGGAGCGCTCCTTTTTTTGTTGTAATAAGGGATGCCGCCGCATTGGCAAATACAAGCATTTCCCTCAAGTCCTCTTTTGTAAGATCGAGTGTTCCCTTCTTTAAGATCTGATGCAGCATGCATCCCATAAAGGTGTCACCCGCTCCGGTCGTCTCGATCGTCCCTTCCTGCAAAAACGGTTCCACCGTCACCGCGGTCTCACCGCAATATGCCTGGCTTCCCTTGCTTCCAAGCGACACAAAGACAAGCGGAATGTCATATTCGCTCTGCAGCCTGCGCGCCGCCTTCTCATAGTCCGTCTCTCCGGTAAACCAGGTGATCTCATCATCCGAGATCTTTAAGATCTGACACTGTTTCATCCCATACGCGATCTGTTCCTTTGCCGCATCGAGGGAATCCCAGAGCGGCGGACGCAGATTCGGATCGAATGAGATGAGCGCCCCTGCCTCTTTTGCCACCTGTATGGCATGTTTTGTCGCAGCGCGCACCCCTTCATCCGTCATGGATAAGGAACCAAAATGGAAGATCCGGCAGTCCGAAAGCAGTTCCGGACGTACTTCTTTTTCCGTCAGCATCATATCCGCACCCGGTTTCCGGTAAAACGAAAAGTCACGGTCTCCGTCCGCTTTCGTCTGTACGATCGCAAGTGTGGTATGCACCGCATCATCCATACAAAGCCCCTCGGTTCCGATGCCCACTTCCGCAAGCGCCTGTTTTAACTGATGTCCGAATCCGTCATTTCCGACTTTTCCAATAAACGCCGTGCGGTCACCAAGCCCGGTCAGCATTGCGAGCACATTACAGGGCGCGCCACCCGGATTTGCCTCAAACAGCGGATTCCCCTGCGGGCTCAATCCGTTTTGTGTAAAATCGATCAACAGTTCTCCCAATGCTACTACATCATATTGTTTCATACCATTTCTCCTTTTCTCTCACAATGCCAGTTCAAAGATCTTTCCGGTTCCGTCTGCCTCCACACGGATGCTTCTGTTATCCCTGTTCGGATAATACCGCGTGGTAAACACCGTTTCCCCGCCATTTACATAAATTTCAAGCAGTGACTCGTCCGACAGGATACGCACTTCCCGCAAGTGTTCGATTCTTGCCCTTCTCGTCTTTCTGCCACAGCCGATATCCGTGTCTGCCCCCGACTGGAATTCAAGTGTAAAAACACCATTCTGATAACCGATCACGCACTCCTTTTCCAGTGTGATACGCATCGGCGCATCCGAGAACACCGTAAGCTCCAGGTCAAAGCAGCCACCGGAAATCTCCATCTCTTTTCCGCATTCGACTGGGATCTCTTTTTTCCGAAGCGCAGCCACTTCTTCGACCGGAGTCTGCACCACCCTGCCGTTTCTCACTGACAACTCACGCGGTGTTGTAAGCACATGCTGCCAGCCGAGTGCAACGGTCGGATTCTGGTATTCCGCTTCCACATCCGGAAGTCCTGCCCAGCCGACCAGGATTCTTCTGCCCTTTTCATCCAAAAACGTCTGCGGTGCGTAAAAGTCAAATCCCATGTCCCACTCCACAAACATATCCGCGCTCGGTGTTTTTCCATCCTTTAACAGAAAATATCCGGACTGATAGACATTCTGGTTTTTGAACGCCTCACGCGCAAGTCCCTGCGGAGATACGGAGAGCACTTTATTTTCATCGAGTGAAAACAGATCCGGACACTCCCACATGTATCCAAACGTGTCCGCTGTCTGAAATTCCTCTTTCAATGTCCAGTGCATTTTGTCCGCAGACTCATAAAGAAGCGCCGCACCCGCATCGTTTTTCTTTCTTCCTCCAAGTAGCATATAATATCTGCCGTTTTCCCGAAACACCTTCGGATCCCGCACATGCCTGGTATAATCCTCCGGATAATCCGCCGATGTGAGCAGGCATTTTTTCGCGGTAAAATGAATGCCATCCTGACTTGCCGTATAGATCACATTCGCTTCCCTGCCATCCGAAACATAGTCATAATCGCCATCCAGCTTGACATTTCCGGTGTAGAACAGTTCCATCTGTCCGTCCTCCGTAAATGCCGAGCCGGAATACACCCCGTGGCAGTCATACGGACTGTCCGGAAAAAGCGGCACACCCTCGTAGGTCCAGTGCAGCATGTCTCTACTTTTCATATGCCCCCAGAATTTCAGTCCTCCCTTCGCGTCAAAAGGCGCGTACTGGAAGAAGAAATGATAGTCGCCATTATAGTAACAAAGTCCGTTCGGATCGTTCAGCCATCCTACCGGAGGCATGATATGAAAACGTGTGCTCCACCTTGCGTTCTTTAAATCTTTTCCCTTCTTTTCCTGTTCCTGTATCCACGGAACCATTACTTCTGCCATTACATTCATTTTACCTGCACCACCTTACTCTACGGTAATTATTTTCTCCAGTACCATCGTATTTCCGGTTTTTTCCGCACGCACATCACTCCAGTCATCCGAATTGGTCACGATCACCGGTGTCGTCAGATCATAGCCCGCGTTTTTGATTCCTTCCATGTCAAATGATAAAAGCTTCTGTCCTGCCTTTATCGCATCTCCACTGTTTACATATGTCTCATAAAATCTGCCGTCCAGTTCCACGGTATTTAATCCGACATGGATCAGAAGTTCGATCCCTTTGCCGTTGTTTAAGCCGAGCGCATGTTTGGTATCAAACACCATCTCTGCCACTCCGTCAAACGGTGCGTAGACCACGCCTTCCTCCGGCACGATCGCAACTCCTTTTCCCAGTGCTTCGGATGCAAAGGTTTCGTCCTTTACTTCTGAAAGCGGGATCACATTTCCTTTTACCGGGCAGTATACCGCGTGTTCCTCAAAATTCCGTTCTGTTTCCGGTTCTGTTGTCTGTTCTTTTTCCGGCTCTTTTTCCGGTTCCTCCGATGAACTCTTATCATCGCGGAAAAACAGCCAGGATAACGCAAACGCTGTCGCAAACGCAGCTACGATGACCAGTGTATACTGCCATACATAATCTGTCGTGATCAGATAGCCGAACAGACCCGTGATTCCATAAGCGGTAGAACCGACACCGGTGATGCCTGCTACCAGTCCTCCGACCGCGCCGCCGATGCAGCCTGCTACAAAGCATTTGATATAACGAAGGTTGACACCAAAGATCGCCGGTTCTGTGATACCAAGGAATGCGGAGAGTGAAGCCGGAAGCGCCATTCCCTTTAATTTCTGATCCTTTGTTTTTACTGCAAGCGCAAGCGCTGCCGCACCCTGTGCAACATTGGCAGCCGTAGCGATCGGCATCCAGATATCAAGTCCATCCGCGCTGAGCATCCCGGCTTCCAGTGCATTGTACATATGATGTACACCAGCCACAACAGTCGGCGCGTAAACCGCTCCCGCAAGTGCGGATCCGATACCAAGCGGCATTGTGATCAGTGTTTTTACCCCGGCGAGCACGCCATTTTCCACCCAGGAAAATACCGGTCCGAAGATCGTCAGTGTACAATATCCGGTCACAAGCACGGTTACGAGCGGTGTCACAAACAGATCGATCATTTCTGGAACGATCTTATGCAGCTTTTTCTCCAGCATGGACATAAACCACACTGCGATCACCACCGGGATCACATGCCCCTGGTAACCGACAAGTCTTATGCTGTAAAGACCGAACCACGCTTCCGCTGTCGGAATTGAATCCGCTGTCGCGACCGACCAGGCATTTAAAAGATCCGTATGGATCATGATCATACCAATAACCGCACCGAGGAAAATATTTCCGCCAAATACCCGTGCCGCGCTGATTCCGATCAGGATCGGTAAGAATACGAATGCCGCATTGCTGAACAGATGGATGATCGTATACGATCCGGAATTTGCCATCGCCGGAAACATTTTGCTCAAGCCTTCCAGCAGTCCCATTAAAAGACCACTCGCAACGATCGCCGGAATGATCGGCACAAACACATCTCCGAGTGTTTTGATCATCCGTTTAAAAATATTCTGTTTCGCGGTTGCCGCCTGCTTTACTTCTTCCTTGGTTGCCGCTGTAATGCCGGCGATCGCGATAAACTCATCATAAACCTTGTTTACCGTTCCGGTTCCAAGAATGATCTGAAGTTGTCCGGAAGCCTCGAACACGCCTTTTACCCCATCAATATTTTCGAGTTCCTTTTTGGAACATTTCGCGTTATCCGCAATGACCAGGCGTAGTCTGGTCGCACAGTGTGCTGCGGATACAATGTTTTCCCGTCCGCCAATGCATTTGTAAATGTCATTTGCCACACTTCTGTAATCCATACACTTTCCCTCTCTTTCTGTTATCGTTCTTACTTGATTTTCGCCTGTTTTTTTCTGCCATTCCATGTAAGTATGTGTTCTTTATGTGGAATCGTTCTCACATCTTGATTTTATTATAGCGACAAAAGCCTCTCCTGTAAATTGATATCTTTCACAAATTATCCGTCCCAAATTCATACACAATATCCAAAAAAGGAGCCGTGCATCCCTGCCGTCCCCAATGGACAGCCCGGAATCACACAACTCCTTCTTCTTATAAAACAGATGCTTTCTTTTTGATCTCAAATCCCATTTTCAGTTCCCGGCTGACCGCATCTTCTTTCTCCATATGCTCAACCAGCATGGCTGCCGCTTCCGCTCCCGCAGTCTTATAATACAGATGCACTGTAGCAAGCGCCGGTTCCACCAATCCTGCGAGCGGTGTATCTCCGATCCCCGCAAGCTCCACATCATGTGGGATCGATTTCCCAATTTCTTTTAAGTACCGCATGGCTCCGATCGCGATATTATCGGTCGCGCAGAATACCGCATCGATCTTTGGCTCACGCTTCAGCAGCTCCTTCATCTTCTCATAACCGGATTCCATGGTAAACTGCGCCTCTGCCATCCGCTCCGGCGGGCAGTCCAGCTTCTTTGCCCGGACTGCTGCCTCAAATCCCTTTTTCCGGTTTAAGCCCGCCGCCTCATCTTTTGTCGTGACACCGATGAAGCCCGGAACTTTCCCATGCTCTAACAAAAGCTCCGTGATCTGCTCTGCCGCATGATAATCATCATGGTATACGCACGAATACCCGTCCAGATGCTGTCCCAAAATGACAACCGGCACCTGACAGGCTTTTAACAGTTTCTTGTGCCGCGCTGTAAGGATCGTCGCTATAAACAGAATGCCATCCACCTGACGATCTTTAAACAGGTTTAAGTATTTCAGTTCTTCCGCAATATCGTTGTTGGTATTGGCAAGCAAAAGCTGATAACCGTTTTTTGAAAGGACATCGCTGATCCCCGCCACCATCCGGCTGACCGTATCTGAATTGATCTTCGGAAGGATCACCCCGACCAGCCGCGTCTTTTTCGTCCGGAGCGTCTGTGCCTGCGTCGATGGCTGATAACCGGTCTTTTCGATCACCGCCCGGATCCGCTCCTTTTTTTCTTCGCTGACATAACCCTCGTTCAGATAACGGGAGACGGTAGCCCGGGACACTCCTGCCAGTTTTGCTATTTCATTGATATTCAAGATCTCTTTCCTCCGCCCGTTTCCGCTTTTTCTGTTCTCATCTTACATCAAAAAACGGCATCTGAAAAGAGCCAAAAATCAGATTTGACCTATGGCATGGTCGTTGCTTCGCCATCACAGGTGATGACCACTACCTGCCACGGGATCATTTTCCCGCTGTTTTGCATGGCACGGATCACCGCATTTTCCAGTCCGCCGCAGCACGGAACCTCCATGCGGACGATCTTGATGCTGTGGATATCATTATTCTTTATAATTTCCGTTAATTTTTCCGCATAATCGCAGTCATCTAATTTCGGACAGCCGATCAGCGTGATACGGTCTTTGATAAACTCCTGATGGAAGGATGCGTAAGCATATGCCGTACAGTCCGCGGCGACAAGCAGATCCGCCCCCTCAAAATACGGTGCGCGTGTCGGAACCAGTTTGATCTGTACCGGCCACTGACGCAGTTCTGACTGCTGTTTTCCTGCCGGTGCCGCCGTATCCGCCTTTTCTGCCGCGTGCCGGTTCATCTGGCGCATTCTGGTACCCGGGCATCCGCCCTGCGGCATCATGCCATGCGCTCCCTGGGCTTCTTTTTTCTTTGCTTCCATACGCTCTTTGACCGCCGCCTCATCATAATCTGCCGCCTCGCGCTCAATGATATGGATCGCGTTGGTCGGACAGGCCGGCAGACAGTCTCCGAGTCCGTCGCAGTAATCATCCTTGATCAGTTTCGCCTTGCCGTCTACCATGGCGATCGCACCCTCGTGACAGGCATTTGCGCAGGCTCCACATCCGTTGCATAAGTTTTCATCAATATTTACGATTTTTCTGACCATTCTATATTCTCCTTTGCTTTTTGCTCATTTCCTGTAATTGTACTTTATCGGAAATCACCGCAAAAGTCCGTAACATTTGTTACAAAATCACAAATATTCTTCCAACCTTTTCTGATCTTTGATCTGTATCTGTCTTCGTTTCAGCGAAATGATCCCCTCCTGCTGCATTTTTCCAAGCTCCCTTGACAGTGACGGACGTGCCACGTTCAGATAATCCGCCATCTCCTCTCTGGAAAAACTGCTGTTTATCCTGCCTTCCTTATCCTGCTGTTCGACCAGAAAACAGGCGATCTTTTCCCGGATAACGCCGCCGCCAAGCACACGAAGCTTCTGGTTCATCCGGTACGCCTTGTTCGCAAAGACCGTAAGCAGGTTATTGCGCATCTTCTGCACCGCGCGTGGCTGGCAGACGTCTTCTCCGAAAAAGATATCATTATCCACGATGAGTACCGAGGTATCCTCCGCAGCCTCAGCATACATCGGATAACACGCTTTTCCCAAAAACGCGTATACCTCCCCGAACATCTCCCCGCTCTGTTCGATCCTGGTGATCAGGATACGCTTTCCGGAAAGTGTGCCCTTCGCGATCACGACCTTCCCGTCAAGCAGCACATACACCTGTCCCGGCCGGTCAAGCTCTTTAAATATAAAAGCTCCCTTGGGAAAGTGACGGATCACGCTCCGCTCATCCGAGAGCAGCCAGTTTATGTCCGCATCCGACATTCCACGAAAGAGACTGCTCGTTTTTAAGATCTCAAGCTCGCTTTTTTGCATCTTTTTCCCTCCCAAGCACCTTTACCGCGGCAAGAAGCAGCAACGGAAATACGATCGCCGCCAGGATACCGGCTTTTAAATTATCGGATGCCGCACTCGAAACACCGCCGACCAGCGTCGGGCCGCCCGAGCATCCCAGATCTCCCGCCAGTGCCAGCATTGCAAACATCACTGTGCCTCCGTTCTTTAAGGCGGCAGACGCCTTGCTGAATGTGCCAGGCCACATGATGCCAACCGACAGCCCGCATAACGCGCATCCAAGCAGTGACACAGCTGTGCCAGGTACCAGTGAGATACAAAGATAAGCGATCACACAGAGGATACTGCTGCCGGTCATGAAACGATCCAGATCCATTTTATCTCCGAATTTTCCATAAAACGCCCTGGCACTTCCCATCAGCACCGCAAACGCCATCGGGCCCGCAAGGTCACCGACCATTTTACTCACGCCAAGCCCCTGTTCCGCGAAGGTCGATGCCCACTGGCTGACCGACTGTTCGCTTGCTCCCGCGCAGAGCATCATGAGCATCAGAAGCCAGAAAACCTTCTGTCTGCACAGATCACGCAAAGACAGTCCGCTTTCTCCTTCCTCCACCAGCGGCGCCATCGGCGCTTTGAGAAACGCAAACACATTGACCACCGGAACGATCACCCAAAGGCAGGTCAGCACCTTCCAGTGTTCGATGCCAAACACCTTAAAAAACAGCGTGGAGATCAGGACAACCGCCACATGTCCCCAACAGTAAAAAGAATGTAACAGACTCATCGCCTTTTCCTTATTATCGGTCGGACAGCTTTCCATGATCGGGCTGATCAGCACCTCGATCAGTCCGCCACCGATCGCATAGATCACAACTGCGGTCAGAAGTCCGGCAAACGCGTTCGGAAACAGCTCCGGCAGAACCGCAAGCCCCAAAAGCCCGAGTGCCGCAAACACATGCGCGATCAAAATCGATGCCCGATACCCGATCCGATCCACAAATCCCGCAGACAGCAGATCGATACAAAGCTGGATCCCGAAGTTGATCGTGATGAGCATTGTGATCTGACCAAGCGGGATCTGGTATGTCTTTTCAAACGTAAGAAAAAGTAATGGCGCGAAGTTATTTACGATCGCCTGGACAATGTAACCGGTAAAGCAGGCGTAAATGGTCGTCTGAAATTTATGCTGCATATGGGAATACCTCCTGTATCTTTTTTAAAAACAGATGCTGGAACAGCGCGATCACTCTACCGACTTCTTTCCCGCTGACATCCGAGATCGTCTGGACGATCCCATCCCCCGGATTCGGGATCACAGCGACATAGAGGTTCATAAACCTTGTAAATACGATACTGAGCGGGATCTGAAGCACGGTGTTTCCGAAATCGGTACCCCAGAGCTCCGAAACCGCATAGGCGACCGCAATGATCGGCGATACTCCAAGTCCTGTTTTCGTATTCAATGTAATGCCAAGGGCTAAAATTGCAAGCCCCGCCAGATAAATGATTCCTCTTGTCAGCTGTTTCATCCTTATTTCCTTCTACTATTCTTTGTATAATCCGTTCTTAAAAAAAGCGTATGAATCCATAATACTTTTTTCATCCGCTATGTCAAGCGCAAAGAGAATTTCCCGCGCAAATTCCAGTGCCGCGGTTCCATTTGCCGTAACAATATTCTGATCCCGCACCGCCTGCTTTTTCTGATGAAGCGCACTTCCAGTGTACGCGTCCTTTGCCCATGCTTCCATATCCTTCAAATCATTACAGGTGTGCTTTACCGTATTTAAAACACCAAGCGTTCCAAGAAATGACGCCGCATCACAGATTCCGCCAAGCACCCTGCCTTTTTCCACGCACTGCAAAACGAGTGGCGCTATCTTTCCCGCATCCGGCTTTCTCCAGCCAGTTCCGCCGATCAGAATAAGCGCCTCATACGTTTCCGGCACCTCGTCCAGCCCATAATCCGGCACGACCCGAAACCCTCCGATGGAGCGCACCGTTTCTTTGTTTAAGGAAACGGTCTCCACCACATAGTTTCCTTTTCCAAGCTCCAGGATCTGGGACGACAGATACGCCGCCTCCCAGTCCGCAAATTCTTCTTTGAGCACGAGCAGTATTCTTTTTTTCATGTTTGTTCTCCTTTATAAATTTTCGTCAGATTTTCTGCTATTTCAAGGAGTTTTTTCTGGATATATTCCGGTTCCAGCACATATGCCTGGTTCTGAAACGTGAGGATCCAGTTTATCATGCTCTCGTCATCCGCGTATTCTTTCCGGAAAAGCAGTGTTCCGTCCGGTCTTACCTCATAACAGTCCGGCCCGCATTCCTCGATCAGCCGCCATTTCACCTCCGGCCGGAAGATCACGGTTATCCTTTTTTCGGGCGGAAAGATCTTTTCATTGGCAAGATCCGGCGCCAGTACCTGACGCGCCTCATAGGAAACATCTGTGATTTCCATTCGTTCCATACGGTTTAGCTTGAACATCCGAAAATCTTTTCTCAGCCGGCACCAGCCCCATACATACCAGTTCGCCCATTTAAATATGAGAAAATACGGCTCTATCCTCCTCTCGCTCTCTCCTTTGGGTGCATAATACTGAAACGCCACGATCCTTCTTTGTTCGATCGCCGCCTGTATGATCTCGATCTTCGGGGTCAGGAACTCTTTGTGCCAGGAAGAAAGATCGATCAGGATCGAATCTCCTGCGCTTATCAGCTCCGATGACCCCGCCTTTAGCTTTTCCATCAGTTGTCCGTAGTAATTGCTGCCGCTTACGCTGTCCATGCTTCGGATGCCCGCCAAAATGATCTGCATGTCTTTGGACGTCAAAAGCGTCCGATCCATCCGGTAACCCTCCATGATCCGGATACCGCCGCCGCTTCCCTGTATCGTCTGGATTGGGATTCCCGCTTTGCAGAGCGATTCGATATCACGGTTGATGGTCCTTCTGGATACCTCAAATTTTTCCGCCAGTTCAGGCGCTGTTGTATTTTCTTTCTGCAGTAGCACAGAAAGAATTCCGATCATTCTGTCCAGTTTCATATAAACTCCTTATCCGCATCTTAGCAAAACAAACACGTCAGCTGTATGTCATGTTTATTGTAGCACTTTATCGCCGGAATTTACAATGCCCCTCTGCCGTCTCCCTAGAGCAATGCCTGCAACGTCATAATGTGGTACTCCTCGTCCCGGATGATCCTTGCAAGCACTGCGTTGACGTATGGATCCCGGATCCTTCGCATATGCATCCGGTATTGATTGATGGCTGCTTTTTCCGATTCGATATCCGCCAGGACCATGTTTCTCGCGTTCTCCGGCGTTTTTAAGTATTCCGGTGTCCACAGCTGTCTCTTTCCCCCACGTTGTCTGACCGAAAAATCAATGGTTCCTCCGAGTAAAAAGATTAACTGCCCCAGCTTCTGCATATGGATCATCTCCGCCATCGCGATCCCGAGAATCACCTTCGCGAGACTGCATTTTCCACAGGAGAGACGGTTCTCATTGTTGATATACTGGGTAATCGCCGACATTTCCGACACCGAGCCGCAATAATCAAACTTAAGCAGTTCCGCATACTCGCTGTTTTTGCCCGCAACCTGTACCGGCGGATACGGCAGTGCCATCATAATCGGCTGTACACCCCAGAAATCACAGGTATCCAGCCGAACTGCTTCCTTTTCCTGTTCCTGCATAAAAGTACCTCCAACCTAGATTCTGTATCATACTATATGCGCATTCTTTCTCATGTGTGAAATTGACAAGGTTTTAAAAAGTGCTACAATTTATATTAAAAAAAGGAGCAAACTTCCTATGAAAACAGGACTTGTAGTAGAGGGCGGCGGTATGAAATGCGCATACAGCGCAGGCATTCTCGACCGTTTTCTGGATGAACATATTACGTTTGACTACTGTATCGGTGTGTCCGCGGGATCTGCCAATACCGCAAGCTACCTTGCCGGTCAGCGCGGGCGTAACCGCCGTTTCTATGTAGAACATCTGATGGAACCGGGATACATGGGTGTGAAAAATCTTTTGCGTACCGGACAGTTTTTCGGTCTTCAGTATATCTATGCGACACTGACCAATTCCGATGGTGCGGATCCGATCGACTACCCTGCCATTGCAGCAAATTCCGCTGAATTTGAACTGGTTGCCACAGATGCCGCAACCGGAAAGGCAGCCTATTTTAACAAAGATGATATGAAACAGGATGACTACCGCGCTATCATGGCTAGCTGCGCCCTGCCTGTCATGTGCCGTCCGATTTCTTTCCACGACAAAACCTATTTTGACGGAGGCTTATCGGATTCTATTCCGGTCGAACGAGCTTTCCGCAAAGGATGTGACCGTGTGGTTGTGATCTTAAGCAAACCGCGCAGCTTTGTAAAACAGCCGGAAGACTTCCGGCATATTTACCGCCATGCCCTGCGCAAATATCCAAAGACCATTGCGGCACTCGACAACCGGCATCTTATGTACCGTCAGAATATTGCCGATGTAAAAAAACATGAAGTTGCCGGAGAAGCACTTGTCTTCGCGCCTTCCAAAGAGTTAAAAATGAGTACCTATGCCCGCAACGTAAAACTGGAAGAGGAATTATATGATCTGGGCATCTCGGACTTTGACGCACGGCTTGAGGAACTGCATGCCTTCCTGTCCTGATTAAGACAGGATACTCCCGCAACATCGCTTCTCTCGGTTATCGAGGGTATTCTGTCAGAATTTAGCGATGACAAACAAGATGTAAGGATGATGAAAGTTTGTCAAAAGAAGGTCGATACCTTCCCGTCAACAGGAAGTACAATTCAAAAACATGTATGGATTTCTTATAACAACTTCATCCGAAATCTGTATCAAAAAAGCGATTTCTCTGCCGATGAACCTGAAACGATAAATAGGCATTGGCTATTACATGGAAGATCGGATTTTGAAATTGACGAGATGGATTGTATCCGTCTCTTTAATGCAGTTCAAAGCCTATGTATGATTGTAAAAGTAGAAGCAAAAGAAACACAATCTGAGAATTAAAATCAGGCTACTATTCAGAAAGCATTTGTTAGAAGGGAGGTGCGCTATGCTAAATGATTTTTCGTGGAACATGACCGGATACATACCGAAGCACCAAGTTAATCCACACGGTGACGGCATCATCCCCTATGTGGCAGAGCGCATCTTCCAACTGGAACCGGAACCGCCATCAGTGGGCAATCTGAACGAATATATCCTGTCTGCCTTGCAGGAAAAGAATTTGATATATTTCTCATTCTTCCTACACCACTACGAGCCGCAGCTTAACAAGCGCATCAAAGACTTTCTCGGTGTGGATGGCGGCGATCTGTACGACACAGACCGATTTATAGATATAAAGCTCTCCTGCCGGGAGCAAATGCTCCAAAAGCTGATGGACTATGACCTTGCCAAGGGTGCAGAGTATGCTACATACATTTTCCCGTTCATCCGGGATGCTATGCTCCGTTTTCGCATGGGCGAAGAAAAATGGTCGGTGTCCTCTCTGACCAATTACAAAATGGTGCGGTCAATGGCTTGGCTGTACCACAATACCAAGGATGCGGTCAACGAATTTTCCAAGAAATACAACTGCGATCTTGCCCTTGCGGAAGAATATCTGAAAGTTGTCCGTGGAATCCGCAATCAGCAGCCTTTCTATGTCACAGACGAGGACGGCGAAGAAACAGGCGAGGATGTAGCCCTTGACGATAGCTGGAACTATACCGATATCCTCTGGAACGGCATACAGGCAGAAAAGGTGCAGCGGGCATTTGAGAAACTGAATTACCGGGAACAGACCTTGCTCGAAAAACGATTAGCAATTTGCATGACCTGTGGGCGTGTCAGCTCATGGAAAGACCGCCCCACCTTTGAAGAACTGGCGGTTATGTTTGAGGGCAGTACAGCCAGCGGTGCAGAACGAGCCTACCGAAAAGCAGTGGACAAGTTGACGGAATTTTTGGTTGCCGAGGGCGCAATCCATGCAGTCCGGCTAAAACAGAAATCCAAGACCAAGCGAAAAAAGAAAATCGCCGCCGCAATCTACGAATATCAGGCAGACTGCGACGGCGAATGGGGCGAAATATCATTAGATTTTGAGAACGGCAAGGCAGAGGTCATTTTGCTTGCCGATTGGGATACAGTGAAAACGAACAAATTTGCAAGCAGAGTAATCGCCTATCTTCTGAACTGTGAGAACGAAAAATTACCCAAGGAAATAATGGTGGCCTTTGAATAACGAGGGAGTGAGATACATGGAACAATTATTGATTATTGAAGATGATATAGGGTTGAATCAGGGTTTAAGTAAAGCACTGAAAGCAGATGACCGTCAGATTATATCCTGCCAAGACCTAAAAACGGCGAAGGAACAGCTTCTTTGCGGCGGTGTATCCCTGATCCTGCTGGATATCAATCTGCCGGATGGCAGCGGGCTTGAGCTGCTCCGGGAGGTCAAGGAAAACACACCCTATATTCCTGTTATTCTGCTGACTGCCAATGACACCGATCTGGACATCGTAGACGGACTGGAGAGAGGCGCTGATGATTATATTACCAAGCCCTTTTCTCTTTCGGTTTTGCGGGCAAGGGTGAATACCCAACTGCGAAAGCAAGCGCCAAACCATAAAAATGCGCCGTTCCATATGGATCTATTTCACTTTGACTTTGAGGCTATGACCTTTTATGTGGGAGATTCAAAAGTGGAATTGAGCAAAACAGAACAAAAATTACTGCGTCTGCTTGTTGAAAACCGAGGCCGAACCATGACCCGTGGAGACCTTGTAGACCGGATCTGGACAGATGGCGCAGAATATGTAGATGAAAATGCTTTGTCTGTTACGATCAAGCGTCTGAGGGATAAGCTTGGCGCACAGAAACACATTAAAACCGTCTATGGAATCGGTTATAGCTGGGTGACAAAAGATGAATAAAACCGGCATTGTGATCATACTGCTGTGTTTTCTGGCGGCGGCAGCTGTTGTGTTATGGGAGCGGAGAAAGGCCAGAAAAACGATGGAAGAAATCGAAAGAATGCTGGACGCTGCCATGACCGGCTCCTTTTCTGAAACCAATTTTGATGAAAGCCGGCTGTCTGCATTGGAAACGAAGTTTGCGCACTATCTTTCCGCAGCAGAAGCATCTTCTCAAAATATAGCGCAGGAAAAAGACAAAATCAAAACCTTGATTGCGGACATTTCCCACCAGACGAAAACGCCGATTGCAAATCTGCTGTTATACAGCGAGCTTTTGATGGAGGAAACTCTGCCTGCATCGGCGAAGGCAAATGTGGAGGCGCTGTACAAACAATCGGAAAAGCTGCGATTTCTGATCGATTCTCTCGTAAAGCTTTCCAGACTGGAAAACGGGATCATTTCACTCTTCCCTCAGCAAGCAGCGCTGCAGCCGCTGCTTGAAAGCGTAGTAGAACAATATGCCGCCAAGGCTTCTGAAAAAGGATTGTCTTTGCAAATGCAGGATACAGATGCTTTTGCTGTATTCGACTTCAAATGGACAGCGGAAGCGCTGGCTAATATCGTAGACAACGCCATCAAATATACAGAGCATGGCACCATTACTATTTCTGCCGTAAGCTATGAAATGTTTGCAAGGATCGATATATCGGATACCGGTTCAGGCATACCGGAAACTGAGCAAGCGAAGATATTTGCTCGCTTTTACCGCTCAAATAGTGTGCAGAAACAAGAAGGGGTCGGCATTGGCTTATACCTTGCCCGACAGATCATATCCGGCGAGGGCGGTTATATCAAGGTTGCTTCCGTTCCGGGAAAAGGAAGTACGTTTTCCATATTTCTGCCGAAATAACAACAATTCTATCAAAACTGTTAGATTTCATTTTTCGCCGGAAAGAATGTGGAAAGATTCCTATGCGATAATCTGTATGTATCAAAGGATCATTTCCTTTCATACATACAGATTTTTTCATGGAGGTACTCATTTATGGAAGTTTTACAGGCAAAAAACCTGAAAAAGATTTATGGCTCCGGCAATAACGCAGTTCATGCGTTGGATGGAGTTGATTTAAGTGTAAAGAAGGGCGAATTTGTTGCAATTGTCGGCACATCCGGCTCCGGCAAATCCACGCTGCTGCACATGCTGGGCGGGCTGGATCGCCCTACAAGCGGCACGGTCATGGTGGACGGACAGGATATTTTCTCCCTGAAGGAGGAAGCGCTGACCATCTTCCGCCGCAGGAAAATCGGCTTTGTGTTCCAAGCATATAATCTTGTTCCGGTGCTGAATGTGTATGAAAATATTGTTCTACCCATTGAGCTGGACGGTGGCAAGGTCAATAAGGATTTCGTACAGCAGATTGTACAGACACTTGGGCTGGATGATCGTCTGGATGCGCTGCCCAATCAGCTCTCAGGCGGTCAACAGCAGCGGGTAGCCATTGCCCGTGCGCTGGCGGCAGCACCCGCTATCATTCTGGCAGATGAACCCACCGGCAATCTGGATTCCAAAACCAGCCAGGATGTATTGAGCCTTTTGAAAGTCACCAGTCAAAAGTTCACCCAGACAATCGTAATGATCACTCACAACGAAGAAATTGCGCAGATGGCAGACCGCATTATCCGTATCGAAGACGGTCGGATCGTCTCCCAGAACTAACGGGAGGTGGCTGCGATGAATGTCAAAAACAGAAAATGTATTCGAAAGCTCAGCTTAAAATCTCTTTATGCGAACCGTCGCCGCAATCTGATCGCTATTTTTGCCATTGCGCTGACAACGCTGCTATTTACGTCCATGTTCACCATTGTCTTGTCACTGAACGCCAGTTATGAAACCTACCAGTTTCGGCAGGTAGGCGGCTATGCACACGGTACCTTTAAAGATGTTTCCCCCGAGCAGGCGGAACGTATCACTGCCCACCCAAAGGTGAAGGCTACGGGGGCACGGAAGGTAATCGGTATCACTGCGGAGGGGGTCTTTGCCAAAATACCGGCAGAGATCAGCTACATGGATGCCAACTGCACTAAATGGAGCTATGCAACCCCTACTACCGGACGGATGCCCGAAAGCGGCAAAGAGGTAGCCATGGATACGGCAGCGTTGCAGCTGCTTGGCGTAACGCCGGAGCTGGGCGCCGAGGTCACGGTTTCCTATTCCATTACGGACAAGGATCAAACCGCCTTTACTGTAACAGATACCTTTACGCTGGTGGGCTATTGGGACTATGATGAACTAATGCCTGTTCATTACATCAACATCAGCCGTGATTACGCAGATGACATCGAAGCGCAGGCAGTGAAAACAGGTTTACAGCCTTTCCGCACCGATTTGAATGTCATGCTGGCCTCCAGCACAAACATTCAAGGGCAGATGGAGCAGGTGGATACCGATCTTGGCTACACATGGGACAGCTATACCGATCCCAACAGCGTCCGGATCGGCGTCAATTGGGGATATACCTCATCCCAGCTGGAGTCACAGCTCGATCCAGAGCTGATGGTCGCCATAGCAGCTTTTTTGCTGCTGGTGATTTTCACTGGGTATCTTATCATCTATAACATTTTCCAGATCTCTGTTGCGGGAGATATCCGGTTTTACGGACTTCTGAAAACCATTGGCACAACGCCCCGGCAGCTCAAACGTATCATTCGCCAGCAGGCACTTCTGCTTTGTCTGATCGGCATTCCGGCAGGGCTGCTGCTGGGCTACGGCATCGGCGCTGTTCTGGTACCTGTTGTCTTGCGCTCCACCCAGTTGGAGGTGGGCATCACTACCATCAGCACCTCGCCTGTGATCTTTGTTGGCTCCGTGCTGTTTGCTCTGCTGACAGTGCTCTTGTCCTGCTCCAAGCCCGGAAAAATGGCAGCCAAGGTTTCTCCGGTGGAGGCTACCAAATATACGGATGCGATGCAGACGAAGAAAAAACGGCGCAGTACCCGGGGAGCGAAGCTCCATCAGATGGCCTTTGCCAATCTGGGACGAAACAAGAAAAAGACGGTACTGGTGGTGTTGTCTCTGGCACTGTCGGTGACACTGTTCAATGCGCTGTGTGCCTTTGTGGGCGGCTTCAGCATGGAGAAATATGTATCCTCCATGACCTGCGCCGATTTTATCGTCAGCACGCCCGACTATTTCCGTTACAACCCGGCAGATGAATTCATCACGCCAGAACAGATTGAGGAAATCGCAACAAACACAAAGGCCAGTCTTTCCGGCACTGGATATGCTGTGCGAAAACCCGCATATCTGTGGATGACGGAGGATGCTCTGCGGCAGGACTATGCAAGGTACGAAAGTGCTGAGCAGTTGGACAGCCATATGAGCCGCATGGAGCACCGGGGCAATATGGTGATGGGAAATACCAGGATCGAGGCTCTGGATCACAGCCTGTTTGACAAGCTGCAAGTGTTCGACGGAGATATTTCTCCTATGCTGAAGCCAAACAATAACGCCATTGCCATTGCGGTTTCCTTAGATGACTACGGTAATCTGCCCAATCCTGAATACTACCCCAAGGTGGGAGACACGATCACCGCCACCTATGCGGACGATGTGAAATATATCGACAGCCGCACCGGAGAACTCCGCACCGAAGATACACCGGAGGAGTACCTTCAGGAAAAACTGTATGGAGCCAGAGATGTAGAGTACACGGTCTGCGCCTTGGTAGAGCTTCCGTATTCCATGAGTTATCGTTATGGTGGTATTGGATATGAGACAGTTTTGTCTGTGGACACCGCACAGAGGGACAGCGGTGGTGCAGCCATTCCGATGCTCTACCTGTTCGACACAGCGGACGAAGTTGACGAGGCCGAAGCAGAGCAATATCTATCGAAGCTCACTGCCGGTGAGTTTTCGCCCTTGATGTATGAAAGCAAGGCCACGGCTCGCTCTGAATTTGCTCAGTACCGGCAGATGTTCCTTCTGATCGGTGGTGTTCTCTGTGCTATCATCGGGCTGGTGGGACTCTTAAATTTCTTCAACGCCATGATGACCGGTATTCTTTCCCGCCGCCGTGAATTTGCTGTGCTTCAGGCTGTAGGAATGACGAACCGGCAGCTCAAAACCATGCTGATCTACGAGGGATTGTTTTACGCAATGTCCTCCATAGCGGCGGCCTTTATTCTGTCGCTGGCGGTGGGACCTCTTGCGGGAAAAATGCTGGGCAGTATGTTCTGGTTCTTCGAGTATCGGTTCACCATTCTGCCTGTCTTGCTGACAATTCCGGTATTTCTTCTGCTGGGGTGGCTGATCCCCTGCATGATGTATGACAACGCAGCGAAATGCAGCGTTGTAGAGCAATTAAGGGATGCTCAATAACTGTTAAGCAAAAAACGGCCCTCTGCCAATGAAAAGGCAGAGGGCTGAGTTTTAATCTAAGGGTTTACATTCAGTTACAGTTTTTAGATAAATTTCGGGATCACCGTTCAAGATCAAGTCTGCATATCCAACCGGGTCATTGTAGATCAGATAATCCAGTTCTGACCGCTGATACATATTTTCGGCAACCTTATTCTCCACGGCTATTGTATCAATAGCAATCATACTGCCATCTAAGAATTTCAGTTCCACACAGGCATTATCCATGTTGAACTCACAAGAAATCAACCTATCCATAAGAAACCTCCACTTTGCTGGATGTTAGATCATCCCAAAATATTTGAATGCTTCTCGGATTGCTTTCTCTTTTTCCGGTGGACACTGGGGCTGTCTGGAATCCTCGGACTTCGGCAGATTATAGTTCTTACCAACCCCAATCCCACATTTTCGTTTAATCTGTGAGATATAGAGGTTGGACACCTTTAACCCGGTATGCTCCAACACATACTCCTTGATCTGCGGATAGGTTGCCCCATCCTGAAATTCGGACATATCCATATCTTCCAAAGAGAACTCAACCCGAATCTTTTTCGAGTCGACCTCACCCTTGGAAAGCAAGACAACCGTCTCTATATTCCCGGTAAATGGGAACATGTCTACGCAGCACATCCGCTTCACCGCATATCCGCGCGCCTGCAGCACTTCCAGATCTCTGGCGAGGCTGGTCGGTTTGCAGGAAATATAGATCATCCGATCCACACCGTAGGAAATAATCTTTTCCAGGGCTTTCGGATGAATGCCGTCACGCGGCGGATCGAGCACGATAAAATCCGGTTTTTCTTCGATCCCGTCCAACACCTTTAAGACATCTCCCGCGATAAACTCACAGTTATCCAGTCCGTTCAATCCTGCATTTTCCTTTGCAGCTTCCACTGCCTCGGAAACGATCTCCACTCCGATCACCTTCTCCGCAACCGGCGCAAGCATCTGGGCTATGGTTCCCGTTCCGCTGTAAAGATCATAGATTACTTTATTTTTCAGACCGTCCAGACCATTTTCCTTCTGAAACGCATCCCGGATAAATTCCCTTGCCGTTTCATAAAGCACTTCCGCGCCGAGAGAATTTGTCTGGAAAAACGAAAACGGAGAGATCTTAAATTTCAGTCCAAGCAGTTCCTCATAAAAATAGTCCTGTCCATACAAAATATCCGTACCCTCATTTGCGACCACGTCCGCCACACTGTCGTTTTTGGTATGCAGGATACCCACGATCTTTCCATCCAGCGGAAGATTTTTCAACATTTCGGTGAACGCGTTTAACAGAGCCGCTTCCTCGCACGGTGCTCCATCTTTTCGGATCTCCTGCGTTGTTGTGACAAGGTCGATCAGAATCTCTTCTGTCTTTACCGCTTTTCGCACCAAAAGATGGCGCAGATAACCCTCATGACGCAGTCTGTGATAAAAGGACGCCTCTTTTTCCTGAAAGAAATCCAGCACCCCACGCAGTATTTTATTGTAATCCTCATCTACGATCTTACAGGAATCCACGGTCACGATATCATAAAAGCTGCCGCGCTTATGCATACCGAGAGAAAGCGGGCCGTCCTTGCAGGAATCTCCGAAGGAAAACTCCATCTTATTACGGTACGCAAACGGACGCGGGCTTGACTTCACACCCTCAAACACCTCGTCAAACACACAGGTCTGTCCTGCCACTTCCGCGAGAAGTTCCCGGATCTGGCTCTCCTTTAACGCAATCTGGTCTTCGTAGCTCAAATTCAAAAAGATACATCCACCACAGGCGCCAAAATGCGGACATACCGTTTCCGTCAACTCATTCTCCGCCTTTTTTACCACCTCAAGAAGCCGTCCTTCTGCCTTGCCTTTTCGTACCTTCTGGATACAGACAGATACCGTCTGCCCCGGAATCGTATTTTTTACGATCACTGTTCTTCCTTCTTCTGTTGTAAACATCCCCTTATTCGGGAACGCCACCTTTTCTATGGTTCCGGTTATGATCTGTCCTTTTTTCATCTATCTTCCTGCCTTTTCTCATTTTTCATTCTTCCTACTACTATACCGAAATTTTGTCCGTTTGCAAAGTCCTAAAATGCAATTACAGAGACGAAATACGTTATGCGTATTCCGCTCTGATCAGCAATCGTCAAATGAATGCCCATGCAAGCATGGCATTCATTTTCCTCGTTGCTCGTAGTACAAAAAGAGCCGGTACACAAAACAGTCGGATTTTTTTCGACTCATTTTGTGACCAGCTCTTTTTCATCAACTGGAAAACCGCGCCAGAAACTGTCTGGTTCGTTCTTCCTTCGGGTGCTCGATCACTTCCCTCGGATCGCCCTCCTCGATGATATAGCCGCCATCCATAAAGATCACACGATCCGCGACATCACGCGCAAATGCCATCTCATGTGTGACGATGACCATCGTCATATTCTCTTCCGCAAGCTGTCTTATGACCTTTAAAATTTCACCGGTCAGCTCCGGGTCAAGCGCTGAAGTCGGCTCGTCAAAAAACAGTACCGACGGATGCAGGGCAAGCGCTCTCGCGATCGCCACTCGCTGCTTCTGCCCACCGGAAAGCTGACACGGATAATAGTTTTCCTTATCCTCGAGCCCCATCTTCTTTAACAGGATACGCGCTTCCTTTATGGCTTCTTCCTTGTCCCGTTTCTGTACATGAACCGGCGCATCGATAATGTTTTTTAACACGGAATAATGCGGAAACAGGTTAAAATTCTGAAATACCAGACCAAAATATCCCTGGATCTCCTTCAATTCCTTCGGAGATGCATAGACTGCATGTCCTCCCGCCTTACTTGTCGCCGCGCACTTTCCGAGATAAGTAAGCTCCCCTTCGTCCATACGCTCGAGCATCGTCGCGCAGCGAAGCAGCGTAGACTTTCCGGAGCCGGACGGGCCGATGATCGCCACAACTTCCCCCTCTTTGACCGAAAGAGAAATGTCATGCAGCACATCCAGATTTTCAAAGCTCTTTTTTAAATGACTGATCTCCAATAAATTCATATGCCGCTCCTCTACTGATAATAGCTCATCCGCTTTTCAAGATATTCCATCCCGACTGCCACGATCAGGTTAAAGATATAATAAAACAGACCTGCCACAAATAACGGCATCATGGTCGTCTGGGCCGCCGCGATCTGTTTCGCGATCGTGAACATCTCCGCGTAAGCAAGCACAAACGCAAGTGAGGTGTCCTTTACCAACGTGATCACTTCATTTGTGACCGACGGGAGCACCCGTTTTACCATCTGGGGAAATATGATCTTAAAAAACGTCTGGTTTTTCGTGTATCCAAGCACCTTCGCCGCTTCCCGCTGACCTTCCGGGATCGACTGGATTCCCGATCGGTAGATCTCCGCGAAATACGCCGCGTAATTGACCGCAAACCCGATGATCGTCGCCGTAAAACGGTAGCTTGTGGACAGCCGCATTCCAAACAGATAATACGGTCCGAAATAAACCACCAGAAGCTGTAACATCAGAGGCGTCCCACGCATGATGGAGATATAGATCTTGGTGATAAGCTGCACCGGCTTTATTTTTGACATCCGCCCAAATGCCACAAGCAGTCCGAGCGGCAGGGAAAATACCAGCGTCAGCACAAAAATCTCACAGGTCGCAAGCATGCCGGAGGCAAGTTGTTCAATCATACTCATGGTTGACATAACATTTCTCCTTTCGGATCTTCCTTATTTTCCGAGGCAGAGCATATCCGGTACATTGTAGTCCGCATAATTTGCCGCGATCTTGTCTATCGTTCCGTCTGCCTGCATTTCATCCAGAGTAGCCTGCACCTTGTCACACAGCGCGGTATTTCCTTTTTTGAATCCGACTGCGTACTGTTCGCTGCTCACCTGCTCATCTAACATCTTAAACGCGTCCCCGCGGGAGCTTACCTGATATTTCGCAACTCCAATATCAACTGCAATCGCATCCACCGCGCCGGATTCCAGATTCATAAATGCCGTATTATAATCTGCCACCTGCTGTAAATCCGCAAAAGAAGCGGTGAGTGCAAGATTGTCCGCATTGTCCTCGCTGTCATCGGTAAGCGCCGCAAGTGCGGAAGAATCCGCCTGGGTTACGACCACTTTTCCCGCAAGATCCGAAAGGGAAGAAATATCAGAATCCGCATTTACCACGATCACGATACTGTTGTCCACATACGGCTTACTCCAGGTGTAGGCATCCTCACGTCCGGTCATCGTAAATCCGTTCCAGATGCAGTCGATCGAACCGGAATTCAATTCCATGTCCTTGGAATCCCAGTCGATCGGCTGTTTTACCAGTTCCCATCCGTTTCTGTCGCACACTTCTTTTGCCAGATCCAGATCAAATCCGACATATTCTCCATTATCATCCATATATCCGTAAGGCGGATACTCCGCATCAAATCCGACGATCAGCTGTGTACGGTCTGCTTCGTCCGAAGCATCTCCTGCTTCCGTTCCCTCTGTATCCACACCGGCATCTGCCGCACTGCCATCCGCTGTCTTACCGTCTGCTGTGGCTGTTTTACTGCTTCCGCATCCGACTGCCGCTACACAGGTCAATGCCAGAAAAAGTGCCAGAAATCTCATTCTTTTTTTCATAGTAGTATCCTCCGCGATTTATGTATTTTTCGAAATCATCACTTTACCATACTACCATGATGAAACAACAATGTAAACATTTTAAATTACTTTTTTCTGAAGCCATTTACCGCTTAGGAACCTGCCTGTAAAAATAATTCCGCGCAGTGTCCAGTCCGCAAACATACCGATCCAGACTGCCATCGGTCCAAATCCCCAGACACGGCTCAGATAAATACAGAGCGCCACACGCATGCACCACATGGTGAGCATCGAAAGGATCATGGAAAACTTCACATCACCCGCCGCGCGCATACCATACGCCGGGATGAATGAAAGCACCCAGACGATCGGTTTTACGATCGTGATCGCGACTACCATGCGAAAACACATATCCGCGCTCGCAGTTTCCATATGCGCGATCCATACGACCGGCTTGGTGATCGCAAGTACAAACAGGCAGGAAATGATGATCGCCACCTCCGCGATCGCTGTGAGCTTTACAATGTAATACTTTGCTTCTTCTTTTCTTCCTGCGCCGATACACTGTCCGACGACCGTCATAAGCCCGATCCCGATTCCGATCCCGGCGATCCCGTTTAACATCTCCAATATATTGGTCATCGCCTGTGCCGCGATCGCAACCGTTCCCATCGCGGAAACCGTTGACTGGATCGCCAGTTTACCGAACTGGAACATTCCATTTTCAATACCGGACGGAACACCGATTGCGAGAATCTTCTTGATCAGCGGCATATCCGGGCGGATCGTAAAATAATTCCGCAGCACGATCTGCTGTCTGTCCCTTCGCAGCGCGTAAAATACCACGCACATACTGAACACACGGGATAAGAGCGTAGAGACCGCCGCTCCCGCCACACCGGCGTGGAATCCAAAGATCAGGATCGTGTTTCCCGCAATATTTAACACATTTGAGATCACGGACACCGTCATCGGGAATCTGGAATTTCCGCCCGCCCGGAAGAATGCCGATCCCACATCAAACAGCGCCAGAAACGGATACGATATCACTGTGATCAGAAAATAGATCTGTGAATCTGCCATAACCTCCGCCGTCACTTTTCCAAAAATAAAGGAAAGCAATGGTTTGCGGAAGATCAGACACGGGATCATCACACCGACCGAGATCGCGAATACCGCAAGAAACACCTGCTTCGCCGCGCGGTTTGCCCCTTTTAGGTCTTCTCTTCCAATATACTGGGAGCAGATGATCGCCGCTCCTGTGGTCAGTGCCGCAAAGATCTGTATCACCAGGTTGTTGATGGAATCCACCAGTGAGATGGCTGAGATCGCCGCGCTTCCCACGTTGCTCACCATCATGGTATCCGCCATACCCATAAAGGAATTTAAAAGCTGCTCCAGAACAATTGGTAACAGCAAAACAAAAAGATCATGATTGGAGAACAGCAGGTTCTCCTTCTTTACTATCGTTCGATCATAAAGTTTCCACATTACAACAACTCTTCTTCCTCATCCATATTCTGATCGGTGATCGTCCGTTTCGGAACGGTGCGCACACTGATCCCGTTGACCTCCACATGATCATCCACCGCAATGACCAGACACTGTCTGCCATCGATCAGTTTGGTTTCGATCAGATCCGTGCGCTCCGGATTGACTTTGATCACAATGTCCGGTGTCTCAATGTCAAAACGCTTGGTATTTGTAATATTCGTCGCGAGCAGCTCCGTCTTATCTCCCGCTTTCTCGGCAAATACCTGCTCAAATGTTTCCATATTTTTTTCCGGGACTCCACTGTTTTCCAGCAGTTTTTTTACTTCCGTCTTAGAAAGGGTGAGCGGTTCCGGGTTGTCTTTGTTTTCCTCGATCATCTCGCTTAAATTTTCGTGGATGCTCTTTACGACCTCGTAGTCGCCATCCTCCTCCAGCGTTTCCGACAGGATGCTCTGGAACGTTTCTTTCTGTGTCGCCGGAGTGAGCGGCATCACGCTGCCGAGTACCGTCTCGATCAGACCAGGCTGCTCGATCTCCGGGTTCTTTGCATATGTAAGCACACTGTGTATGTCGGAAGAGCGGTCATTAAACGCCGGGAAAAGGAATCCGTTGACCGGCTGTTCCACCACCCAGTCACGCACCCGGTCCGCAATACTGTTTGTAACCGCATTATAGGAAAGCCCTGCCTTCGACATCTTGACCGGACAGATACTGCACATGATATGCGCATACACTTCGTCCGATGCGTCAAACATCTCATCACCGGCGGTTGATTTCCCCGGAATATCATAAACGGAATGAATTAAGATAATGTAATAATTTTCTCCGTAGTCATAATTTTCGATGATCTTTTCATAAAACTCCTGCACCAGCGCGTCATCTTCCAGCCTGGTATCCCGCAGCTTTAAAAGGAATTCCTGTGTTCCACCCGCTTCTTCCTGCTCGAGCGGGAACTCCATGCCCACCAGATTTTTGCCGAGTGTTCCGGAAAGTGTGTGGCGGAAGATCTCAAAATATTTGAATTCTTCCTCCTCCGGAAGCGACAAAAACGCGTCCTTTGATTCAAGTATGATATTTTTCTCATGATCCACATAACAGCCACAGATGCGCGTGATCGCGCAGTTATCCGGTGTAAACTGTTTTCTGATCTCCAAGACTTCTTTTTTGTTCATTGTTCCAAACCTTCTTTATTTCTTTTTCTATTCCGCAAAAGTCACGCGCCTGCATGCTCCGCTAATTTTTCCCGCAGCATGCGGATCTCCGCGGCATGTCCCGCGTCATCAAACGGCGTCTCTAAATAAAACGGAAGCCCCTTTAATGCCGGATGCTCCAATACCCGAAGCAGCGCAGGAAATCCGATCTCACCCGCACCGAGTGCCGCATGACGGTCTTTGTTTGAGCCAAACGGCATCATGCTGTCATTCAGATGCACCGCGCGAAGGAGCGAAAGCCCGAGCACCCGGTCAAACTCCGAAAGCACCTCATCCAAATGCTCCACAATGTCGTATCCCGCCGCAAATACATGGCAGGTGTCCAGGCAGATCCCGATCTTCTCCGGATGCGCGCATCCCTCGCGGATCTCTTTTAATTCCTCAAAACAAGAACCGATCTCCGTTCCTTTTCCCGACATCGTCTCAAGGAGCACCATGATATGCTCCTCTCCGGTGAGTGCCTGATCCAGGCCGGCAATGATGTTTTTTATCCCTGCCTGAACGCCGATCCCGGTATGACTGCCCGGATGGAACACGATATTTTCAATCCCGAGCGCATCCATACGCGCCACGTCCTCACGGATCACCGTGTTGGCAAATTCATAGACTTCTTCTTTCGCACTCGCCAGATTCATGGTATACGGCGCATGCGCAAGGACCGTTTTCATGCCGTTTTCCTCACGGATCTTCTGAAAACGCGAAATTTCCTCTTTTGTATAATCTTTATAACTGGATCCCCTCGGATTGCGGCTGAATATCTGCATGGTATCCGCTCCCATTCCTGCCGCGTTTTCGGCTGCCTTATCCAGCCCTTTCGCGATTGACATATGCGTTCCGATCGTTTGCATTTCTTTCCTCCGTTTCTGGTTTCATCCTTCAGATGTAACCTTTATTTTAACATATTTTTTCCCGGTTTACTACAAAAAAACCGCCTTTGCGATCGTTATGATCCACAAAAGCGGTTTCCTGCTGTGATATGATTTATTTCATGCGAAATGCACGGTCTGTCAGTTCTTATCAAACTGCTGCAAGCTGTTTTCCAAGGCTCTCGCACTCTGTGATCGCACCGTCATCCGGTGTTTCCTGGCAGATCAGACCTTCTCCGTTTACAACCTTTGCGCCTGCTGCGTTCATGCGGTCAACCCAGTCTCTCATCCACTGTCCGTCTCCCCATCCGTAAGAACCGAACAATGCGATCGTCTTTCCTGCCGCAAAGCCTTCTACTTCAGAAACGAACGGATCCATCTCTGTCTCTTCCAAGACTTCCGCACCCATAGCCGGGCATCCCAAAGCGAATACGTTTTCTTTTTTCAGATCGTCCAGAGAAACGCTGGAAACATCAACGACTTCCGCTTCTTTTCCGGCTGCCTTGATCCCGTTTCCGATTGCTTCTGCCATCGCCTGTGTATTTCCTGTCTGTGACCAATAAACTACGCTGATTTTACTCATTCTTTTTTCCTCCTAAACTGCTGCCTGTTTCGGCTCATTTTCGTCCTTATAAATATCCAGAATATCCTGAATGCCCACCCCATAGGAAAGCAGCTGAATCACAGTCTCCTTGGCATTCTCGAACTTTTGGAACAGCCTTCTTTTTTCTTCCACATCCGCATATACCTTCCAGTAACCGGAATACAGAAAATTCTTTCCCTCATTTTCCACGAAGCCTTTCACATCCTCAGCCGGATAACCCAGCAAAAGCCCCATCTCATGTGGGAAACGGCCGCCTGCGCTCATGTAATGCGCATAACGTTTCTGAAACGTGCTTAAAATATTACCCAGTGAAAGCTCTGCATATCCCGCTTCTGCAAGCATGGCCTCAACTTCCTGCTGTTTTAAATATGCCTCTAACGGGTTTTTGCGGAACAAAAGGAAAGTCACCTTCTCTCCGGTTCGAAGCAGCCGAAAGAAAGAAATTCCGGATCTTCGCAGGATGACCCGTACCAGTGCTTCATCTTCAGCGGAAATGATCAAAAGATTAGATACTTTTAACCCGCTGATCAACGGTGCGCACTGAAGGGCGATCTGTGTCTCGATACTCTTTAAGTCCATTCCTTGAACAAGTTCAAATACCTCCTGGCTCATGCTACCTCCTTTGAGTTAGTCTTGTTTAACTCAAATTTATAGTAACTAATTATTTGGGAATAGTCAACTCTTTTCTTTTATATTATCAGCGTTTTTTTCTCAACTATTCTGTGAGCTCTTTGATATCCCAGTAATCATTCTGTCTGAGTGCCGGTTCATCCGTGCGCCAGGTGATGAGCTCCCTCCTGTTTTTTCCGTCAAAGACGAGCAGAAAGCCCTTGGTGTAGGTGCTGTTCTCTCCTGCGTTTTCACGGATCACAAGCGAAATATTTTCCGCGGCCAGCATCTCCACCAGATCCGCCAGTCCGTTTCCGGTGCCGCCTGTGGTCACGCCCCGCGTTCCAAACCGCTCAAGCACTTCAAGCGGCAGATTCGCCCCGTTATCAAAAATATCGATCTCGACGGTCTCATTCTTTTTTCCTACAATGACCAGTATCTTTCCATCCGTTCTCCCGTCACGCGTGATCGCACGGATCGCATTTCGTAGCAGATCTCCCACCACATTATGCACCATGAGCTGTGCGATCCCCATTTCATGGATCTGCTTTGCAATCGGTTCCGAAGCAAACACATCCATCACGATTCCCTTTTTGTTACATTCCAGAATATAATGCTGTAACTGGGCATCCAGCAATTTTATTCCCGTTGTTCCCAATAATTTGTAATTCATACTGTCCTTTCTTCCCGCAATCATCTGCTCGGAATAAATCTGATTGAACTCCTCCACCAGCTGTGGATCCAAAAGCCCTTCGTTTTCGTTGACCACTGAAATCAAAAGCGGCATCAGTTCCTTTGTCTTATGCAGGCTGGTGTTCATTCTTCGGTTATCCTGCTCTACTTTCAGTTTGCCTGCGGCAAGACGGTAATGATCCAGAAGCCAGAGGATGCCGATGATGATTGTAAAAATAAGAAAGTTTGCGATTAAAATATTTACCTTTCCTCTATTACTTTTCACCAGCTGCAATCCGACTTGCTGCAAAACAATACTAATAATGCCTACAACCGTTGATATGATTCTGATTCCTTTTATTTCGAAAAGCTTATATAAGGGTATTTTCTTTCCGAAAAAGAAAATACAAAAACTAACCACCAGATCTGCTATTGTAAATATTTCCCTGACGAGGAAAATATTATTCTCCCCTGATAACCAAAGGCATAGATAAGAACATGGAATTGTCAATATTATTAGGTAAATTACTTCTATAGTCACTGCCGAAATAACCATCGAAAAATTGTATAATAGATTGTTTTTTGAATCTGTCAAACATAAATATGTAAACAAGCCAAGAATACATAAAAAAATAAACGCTACTTCTCCCCCATTCGAAATATTATCCGTTATAGTCGTCAATATTCCTTCTAACAGCATGAGCGTTCCACTGCAAATTCTTCTACAATATTTATTTTTTTGTACCGTCCGATATGTAATCCATTCCAGTATGGCAAAATACAACAATACCTGCGCAATAACGTAACAAATTTTATAAATCATAATATCATCCTTTCACGGATTATATTATAACAAAAAAAAATGCATGGCACTATATCATAATGCCATGCATCTCTTTTATAAAAATGGATTCATTAAAACCCAAAAGTAGTCCCAAAAGCCCATTTTTTCCGCCTCCTTTGTTTTTGATAACCAAAAACTATCAAAACAAGGAGGCGGAAACTGTCGGGCAATCCTGCGGTTTTCTACGATTTCCGTCGATTTTTTACGGTCGTATTTTTCCTTTCTCTTACTGCTTCTTTTATACGTCTTTCGATTTTTGTCGAAAAATATTGTATGACTTTTTCATCCCATTCCGGTCAATGGGACGAACACATCGCGAGAAAGTCTCTGCATTTGTCCGAATTTTATAGTATAATGACTGACAGATGTCATTTCATTTTGACAATCGCACAGAAAGGAGACAATTCATGAATTACAAAAAAGCCATCGGCGGCTCAGTCGCAGCCATCATAACATTAGTAATATCTCAAATATCTGCTCAATTACTTGCCAGCGCATTTGTCCTGCTAAAAGTTCCAGCCGGTATCTGCAATATCATTGCAGGGATCCTATACATTGGAATAACTTTTATGCTATTAAAAATACTGGTCGAAAAAATGTTCCAGTTAAAACTATCCGATTTTGGAATTCCTAGATTTTTTATAAAAGGTAAATGGTTTCTTACTGCTCTGCTATTACCGATCGTAATAAAAGGATGTTATCTTTTGTTTATTCCGGGAGAATATGTTTCATCAGAAATGAATAAAGAACAGGTTTTCCAAACACTGAGCGCAGGTATCTTTTTTACCGGAATAGCCGCAGGCTTTGTGGAGGAAATGGTATTTCGGGGCATCATTCTTCATTTTATTGAAAAAGCATGGAATAGAAATGTGGCGATCATCGTCCCCTCGGTACTGTTTGGATTTGTCCATATCTTAGGAATGGACTTTTCTGTTTTGAACTGTCTGCTGGTGATTTTAGCAGGAACTATGGTGGGTATTATGTTTTCTATGATCGCAATCGAAAGCAATTCTGTCTGGAACAGTGGAATTGTTCATGCGATCTGGAATATCGTTATCATAGGTGGAGGGTTGTCCGTTGGTGAAAAGGCTGATGCCGCTTCTATCATGACCTATGTATTGAACACCAAGTCATTTGCTATTACAGGAGGGGCGTTTGGAATGGAATCCTCCGTGATCGCTTTGACGGGATATCTCATTGTTACAATGATTGCTTTTCTAATGATGCGGAAAGCGCATGAAAAAACAGATCACGAATAATCGAATTTCGAGGAGGAGAAAGACTTATCGAAGAAACGAAAAATTTCAAAACAGAATATCAGGCTTTTTTACAGCAGTACCCTTACCAGACTATCGAAGTCGACGGCACAAAGATCCGGTATCAGTACGGCGGAAAAGATGGCGCACCCGTCCTTTTATTCTTTCACGGACTGGAAATGCAGGAAACATGGATGCCCTATGCGCTGCATTTTGGTCAAAACTACCGGTTTCTGATCTATGAATATCCACTCCACATCACCAACGTGGATGAGCAGATGGCATTTACCTTCGCCTTATTAAAAGCGCTTGCGATCAGACAGGTGATCCTGATCGGATGCAGCGACGGCGGAGTCCACGCGCAGATATTTGCGAAAAACTATCCCGAAGTCGTAACGAAAATGATCCTGATCACAACGCTGACTCTGGATTCCGATTATCTCCGCCATATCAAAAAAGCATGGTTCGTCACACCACTTCTTTTACTTTTTCTCAAGCTGATTCCGGCAAAAACAGAAATGAATCTTCTGCTCAAAAAGTGCCAGAGCTTTTTAACCTGCGAATCACCGGAAGGTCAGGCATACGGCAGAACGTTTTATGAGACAGTGACTTCTGACCTGTGCTATGAGCAGCACTATATCCACAGTGTGAAGTGTGTCTCCCTGTTGAAAGATTATCCGGTATTTGATCCGGCGGATTTTGCGTATCTGCGTGGAAAGATCCAGGTTCTTATCCCGGAAAATGACATTTTCACAAAAGAAGACCAGGCACGGCTGTCCGCTCTGTTTGAGAAGCTGGATGCCGAGATCCTTAGTGCGCCCGGAGGACATATGGGCTTTGTCGTTCAGGCAGAAGATTATATGGAAAAAATAGAGAAGTTTCTGGCGCGCCAATAGAATTTTTGACATTATGATATGGTATGACTGGTATCAGATTTGAACTCGTAAATGAGGAAGGATGGATGACATGGAAATATATGAAGTTGAAAAAAGAACAGCGCAGCTTTTGACAAGCCTTTTAGACATTTGGGAAGGATCGGTCCGCGCAACCCATCATTTTCTTTCGGACGCGGAAATTGACCGGATCAGGGAATACGTTCCACAGGCTCTCACCGGCGTCAAACATCTGATCGTTGCAAAAAATGACCGGGGTGAACCGGTCGCTTTTATGGGAACAGAACAGAGCCGTCTGGAAATGCTCTTTCTCTCTGCGTCAGAACGTGGAAAAAGAATTGGAACCAGACTGCTGCAATATGGCGTTCAAAATTATGGGATCCGGGAAGTTACGGTCAACGAGCAGAATCCGCAGGCGGTAGGATTTTATGAACATTTCGGCTTTCAGACCTATAAAAGAACGGATCTCGATGAGCAGGGAGATCCGTATCCGCTTTTGTATATGAAGCTGATGTGAAACAGAGACGGAATGCGTTCCACATCCCGCTCTGATCAGTGGTCGTCAAATGGACGATCGTGCAAGCACGGCGTCCGTTTTCTTCGTCGCCATTACACAAACAGCAGTGTATCCTTATTCGAAAAGATACACTGCTGCATTTTTTTGTTCTTATTTTATTTCAGTTCAAAACGCTCAACCATGTTTGAGACAAACTCGGCGTTCGTCGGACGTCCGATCTCCTCACTCCAGGTAAACGGATAATACCGCACCAGATTTGCCAGATTCGCATCCCGCCAGGCATGTTCGATCGCGTCACGGATGCTCTTTTCCACACCACCGATGGACACACCGTTTTGTTCCGCCACGACCGGATAAATGTCATTGGTGATCTGTAATTTACGGTGTTCCTTATTTTCCAGTCCCATACAGATCGCGTCTGCCAGAAAATAAGTTCCTCTTTTCTGCGCCGTAAATCCCATTTTTTCCAGTTCCCGGCGTATGTACACGCGCTGATATTCCCTTTCCTTTTCCAGGCTGTACTCTGCGGCAAGCACCTGTGTCTGATCCGCCGTCTTATTCTGATAGTACGGAAATGTCATCTGGATGATCTCCAGCACATTTTCCGGCGAATACGCGCCATTATGTTTCTGATATACAAAATCCGAACCCAGTTCGCGCACGCAGCTCAAAACGGATTCCGAGCTCGTATTCGTGACGGTGATGATCTCCGGAAGCCTTTCTAACTTCGCCCGCATTTCCTCCAGCAGGTGCATGCCATCGCCCTCGTCCAGTTCCAGATCCAAAAGCATCACATCCACATCAAGGGAAAGAAGCATCTGCATCGCCTCTTTCTGGCTGCCGGTTTTTCCTGCCAGCGAAAATGCCGCGTTATTCCGTATTGCCACCTGAAAAGACCGGCAAACCATTTCATCGTCCTCTACCATTAAAATCTTTATCATTCCTGTTTCATTTCTCTTTCTTACATACTCCTCAATCCCCGTATACTATAAACATTGTACGCAAGAAGTACATGCCCTTCTCTATGCTTTTTGCGTATTTTCCGGTTTCCATGCATATACAGCACCGGCTTACTTTCCAATGTCTTCCACCGTTCCGATGAACACCGGCAGATTTGTATCATCTTCCACGATCGCATAGACAAACGGACGATCCAGATACACTTCCTTCGGTTCTTCGTCCGGATCCTGTGGTGCCGCGGATTCTGTCATGATCTCTACCACGGTCGCCGCCCCTGCTTTGGTTCCGCGCGCGTCCACACAGATATGCGTTTTATGCAGCACTCTGCCGATCCATACCGGAACGTCCGACTCTTCAAAGATCCCCGGAAATTCTGCCTGATCTTTGTCAAACGCGAGCGGCATGCCAAGCACCTTTAATGTGTCGGAAAGCTCGAATCCGGTATCACTCTCGAACGCCGGAAGCATCGTATACACGGTTTCCTCCTGCGCTTCCTCCATCAGTTCCAGGAAAGCTGCTCCGTCCAGTTGGTTTACATAATCATCGATCCCGATTCCCTCATTTGGCAGAAGCGCTACAAACGAATATCCTTCTTTGTATGCTTTCCGGAATCCGGTCTCGTTTCCCCCACACAGGTACTCCCGCTCTGTCGCTTCCATCAGATCGACGTTCTTTTTGGTTCCATCCGCGCAGGTAAATTCCTGGTCTTTTAAGATATCGCTTTCCTCATATTCGTTTTCCCATTCCGCGTCAAAAGACGAAGCATTGATCAGATACATATCAGCACCTTCCGGTATCTCATCAAGTATTTTTTTCACATTTCCATCGGTCTTTTTTTCTACCCACTGATTGATGGCATCTACCGTGTCGTTTCCAAAAGAAGCCTCAAAAATATCCGCGTCAAGATCCGCTCCGTTACTCTCTAAAAAATCCTGTTTTGGCGTTCTGTCCGCTGCTTCGCGAAACCAGATCGAATTGGCTCCGATGTAAGACGCGTCCTTCTCATCCGGAAGTCCGTCGGTAAAGCGCATCAGATCCGTGCGCCCCTCCTCGCCGGACATTCCGCCATATAAGACCTGTTCCATCTGCTTTCCGGTATCGCCGTCCGCGCCGTATCTGCTCATCTCAAGCGCCGTCATGACGGAAAGCGGTGACACCATCGTATTCTTTCCCTCCGCGTCTGCCATTGCCCGGCTCTCTCTTAACAGGTTTACGGAGAAATCCGCATATGCCGCGCGAAACGCGTCTGAGACCTCTCCTTTTGCTACGGTCTTCTCCTTTTGATACTGCACGGAAAGGTTCTGCGTCTCCCCGCTTTTTTTGCTTTCCCCATGATTATCATCTTCCTGCTTTGTCACAGCGCATCCGGTCAGACATGCCGCAAGGCACATACCTGCCGCCACAGCTCCGAAAATCTCTTTTTTTCTCTTTTCCTTTTTCATAACTTTTACCTCGTGCCATAAAAAAACAGGCCTATTGCACTTTGTCTCTGTTACCTAAATTATAGCGTAACACAAGCACTTTCGCAATAAGCCTGTCCTGTTTTCACTTAGTCTGTCAGCAGATTCTGCATGCTCTTTAAGCCGATCAGAAGTGTTGACGCATTATGAAGCAGCGCTGAAGTCGCCGGCTGTAAAATACCGCCCACACCAAGCACGATAAGACCCGTATTGAATCCCACGATCGTACGGTAATTCTTATGGATCCGTTTCATAAGGCTGTCACTGAGAAGTTTTAACGTCACGATCTGATACAGATTGTCCGCGCCAATGGTAATGTCCGCGATCTCTTTTGCGATCTCCGCGCCATCTCGGATGGCGATTCCTACGTTTGCCGCAGAAAGTGCCGGAGAATCGTTGATTCCGTCACCGATCATAATGACTTTTCTTCCCTTTTCTTTTTCCTTTTCGACATAGCCGGCTTTATCCTCCGGAAGGACTTCGGAATAATACTCATCCACGCCTACCCGCTTCGCGATCGCGCGCGCGGTACGCTCACTGTCTCCGGTCATCATAACTACTTTGGAAATTCCGGCTTTCTTTAAGGAATTGACCACTGCCTCTGCCTCTTCTCTGAGCGGATCTTCGACACAGATGACTGCCGCAAGTTCCCCTTCGATCGCAAGATACAGATGGGAGTATTCTTTTGGAAGCTCGTCAAACTGCTGCTGCATTCCCTCCGGGATCCGGCAGTTTTCATCTTCAAAGACAAAGTGATGGCTTCCGATAATCGCGCGTTTTCCGTTGATCGAAGTGGAAATTCCATGCGCGACAATATATTCTACCTTTGTATGCATCTCTTCATGCGCAAGATTTCTCTGTTCCGCCGCGTCCACAACCGCTTTTGCCATGGAGTGCGGGAAATGCTCTTCCAGACACGCCGCGATACGGAGCAGTTCATCCGTGGACTGTCCGTTGAAAGATACCACCTTCGCAACGGTCGGCTCAGCCTTTGTGAGCGTACCTGTCTTGTCAAAGACAATGGTATCCGCTTCCGCGATCGCTTCCAGATATTTTCCGCCTTTTACCGTAATATTGTAAAGGCTTGCTTCACGGATCGCGGAAAGTACCGAGATCGGCATCGCGAGTTTTAACGCACAGGAGAAGTCAACCATCAGAACCGAAAGCGCCTTGGTCACATTTCTGGTAAACAGATATACGAGACCGGTACCCGCAAGCGTGTACGGCACAAGACGGTCTGCAAGATGCTCCGCTCTGCCTTCAGATGCGGATTTTAATTTTTCGGATTCTTCGATCATGGTAACGATCTTCTCGAAGCGGCTGGAACCACCGACTTCTTTTACTCTGACCGTCACTTCTCCTTCCTCTACAACGGTTCCCGCATATACGGAACTCTCTACGGTCTTCCGCACCGGAACGGATTCTCCGGTCAGGGATGCCTGATTGATCATTGCCTCACCGTCTGTTACGAGGCCGTCAAACGGAATGACATTTCCCATATGTACAATGACCTGGTCTCCTTCTTTGATGTCGGATACCGGAACCAGGATCTCCTGATCTTCGGTCTTTAACCAGACTCTGCTTACATTTAAGGACATGGTTCTTGCCAGGTCGTCTACCGACTTTTTGTGTGTCCACTCGCCAAGCAGTTCTCCGATGCCAAGTAAGAACATTACGGATCCCGCGGTATTAAAATCTCCGCGCAGCATGGAGATACTGATCGCTGTCGCGTCTAAGACCGGTACCTCGATCTTTCGCGCCGCAAGTGTCTGTAATCCTTCTTTGATATATTTTATGGATGTAAGTCCTGTATAGCATACCCGGAGCGGATATGGCAGAAGGAATTTTCTCGCGTAATGGAAAAGTACCTTATAGACCAGCTTGTCCTGATACTCCTGGTTTACTTTTCTTCCTGAATTTTCGATCAGACCTTCCGGCATCTCCACATCTTCATAGTGGAATTTTCTGAGCCGGTCTATGATCGCTTCTCTGTCACCGACATAGCAGATGATCGCGTCGCCGGTGCGTTCCCTTACCTGCACGGATGTCACATATTTGAAACTGTGCAGATAATATAACAGCGTGTCTGCCTGCGCAAAGGTCATTCGCTTCTGCGCCATATGTACACGCATACGTCCCTTGATCTCATGCTTGATTTGAAATTTCAAATTGATTCACTCCTTAGAAAAACACCTGCAGGATCCTGCAGGCGTTCTTTATTTTTTCAGATCAGTCACTTATCTTATTCTTCTGTTGTGTCCGCTTCTGCTTCTTCTTCCACGTCCTCAACTACTTCTGCTTCTGCGGCTGCTGCACGTTCTTCATTCTGCTGTTTTGCTTCTGCGTAGATATCTCCCGCATTCTCCTGAACGGTAGCTGCTGTCTTCATCACGCAGTCCTTTGCTCTTAAAAATGCTGCGGTGCATCCGGTATAAACCTTCTTCGCGTCATCACTGGAAAGTGCTTTGATACCTGCGGTACCAAACAGAACTCCTGCTGCAAAAATACCTGTCTTCGCCCAATTAATCTTTTCAAAACACTTTAACATTTCTTTTACCTCCGTAACTTTTCTCTACAGTTTTTATCATATATTAGTTCGCCTGGTTTACATTTTCAAGACTTTTTTCACTAATGATAATTTTTATCAGTTCCCAGTTCTTTAATATATATTTTCCTATAACAGGATCATACATCGTTCCGAGGTTTTTTCAATCTCTTTGTAGCAATATTCGAGATCGTGCCTGATCCGTCTGCACACCGCAAGCGCCATATCGCTCACCCGCCTGGAGTGTCCTGCGGTATAAGGGCTTTTCGCGTCCAGCGCGCTGACCAGGCACTCGATGATCTCGTGGTAATCAATATCTCCGTAATAAAAATTGTCTTTCATTTTCTGTCTGCCTCCATATTTCCTACCCCAATGCCACATCGAGCATCATCATGACCGTGAATCCTGCCGCGAAAAGAAGTGTTCCCACATTGGAGTGCGCCCCTTCGGACATCTCCGGGATCAGTTCTTCCACCACCACATAGATCATGGCTCCCGCCGCAAAGCTTAACAAATACGGCAGTACCGGAACGATAAAACCTGCCGCCGCCACGGTAAGGAGCGCGCCGATCGGTTCCACGATACCGGAAAGTACACCACAGATGAACGCCTTCCCCTTGCTCATCCCTTCTGACCGGAGCGGCATCGATATGATCGCTCCCTCCGGAAGATTCTGGATCGCGATTCCAAGCGCGAGCGCAAACGCTCCCATCGCCGTGATATCTCCATTCCCCATGCGATATCCGGCGTATACCACACCAACTGCCATTCCTTCCGGAATATTGTGAAGCGTCACCGCGAGCACCAGCATAGTCGTCCGCTTCAGCTGTGTATGCGGCCCTTCCGCGGTCTCTGCTCCCATGTGCAGATGCGGTATGATATGATCCAGAAAAAGTAAAAATAAAATACCAAGCCAGAATCCGACTGCCGCAGGGAGAAACGCAAGTTTCCCAAGCTCTGCCGACTGATTCATCGCCGGTATCAAAAGACTCCAGATGGATGCTGCTACCATGACTCCCGCCGCGAAACCGGTGAGTGCCTTCTGTACAATGCGGTTCATGCTGTTTCTTCTCATAACAAACACGCATGCCGCACCAAGTGATGTTCCCGCAAACGGGATCAGGATCCCGCTTAATATATCAGTTGTCATAATCCATCCTCCTCTCTGTTAGTTGCATCTAACTCCATCCTGTGTTATTGTACTATACTTTTGCGAAAAAAAACAGTATGCGCGCAGAATTTTTTTCTGCACACATACTGCTCTTGCACTGACAGACCTATGGTAAGCCACACGCGGTCTTATTCAAAAGAAACACTTAACGGATCGGTGTCAAAAATTGTATCATAAGTATCCGTATCAAATACATGGAACGTAAATTCCACATTCTGGATCTGCCTGATCCCTGCCTGATCTAAATCACTGCTGAGCAATGTGATCCCATCATTTGCGGTTTTTCCCGCAGCCACATCGCAGGAGAAAACACTCTGCGTCATGATCCCGTTGACGGCTGCTCCGACAGCCTCATTATTTTTGCCCTGCAGCGGAATTACTCCATTGCCGACGTAAATGAACTGCTCTTTGAAAAAGGCTTTTCCTTTTTACATTAATTTTCCTCGATGTGATCGCAGCCCTGGGCTATGATCGTCCGCACATGATCATCCGCGAGAGAATAGAAAATGGATTTTCCCTCCCTGCGGCTCTTCACCAGCTTGTTCTGTTTTAAGATCTTAAGCTGATGTGAGATGGCCGACTGTGTCATCTGCAGCACCTGCGCCAGATCACACACGCACACCTCCGCTTCAAACAAAACAAATAAGATCCGGATCCGTGTAGAATCTCCAAATACTTTAAAAAGCTCTGCAAGATCGTATAACTCTGTTTCCTCCGGCATCGTCTCATTTACAATTTTAAGCAGATTCTCATGCACTTCCACCGCATCACAACACTCTACTTCTTTTTCTTCCATTTTATCACCCGCTTTTTCTTTCTTATGAAAAATCAGATCCTGCACCGGTCCGGCACAGGATCTTTCATTCGCCGCTTTTCAGTCTAACACACTTACAGCTTTTTTACAAATAATACCCGGATCGCGTTTAATACCGCGAGCACCATAACTCCTACGTCCGCGAAGATCGCAAGCCACATATTGGCGATACCGAGTGCTCCGAGGATCAGGCACAAGACCTTGATACCGATCGCGAAGTAAATATTTTCGTAAACAATACGCATACATTTTCTTGCGATACGGATCGCTTTTGAGATTTTTAACGGATCATCATCCATCAGGACAACATCTGCCGCTTCGATCGCCGCATCGGAACCGAGCGCTCCCATTGCGATTCCGATATCCGCTCTGGAAAGTACCGGCGCGTCATTGATACCATCTCCGACAAAGACAAGTTTTGCCTTTGCGTTCTTCTCTTTTAAGAGTTCTTCGACTTTGGATACCTTGTCAGCCGGAAGCAGTTCACTGTAAACCTCTCCGATGCCAAGTTCCTTTGCCACCTGATCCGCAACTTTCTTTGAGTCACCGGTCAGCATGACTGTCTTTTCGATCCCTGCATGCTTTAAGCTCGTGATCGCTTCTTTCGCATTCGGTTTTAAGAGATCGGAAATCAGGATATGTCCCGCATATGCGCCATTCACTGCCATGTGAACAACGGTTCCGACATGATGGCATTCCTTATATGGAATTCCAAGACGCTCCATCAGTTTTGCGTTTCCGGCAGCAACCGGGATCCCATCGATCTTTGCAGTCACACCGTTTCCGCTGATCTCTTCAATATCGGTCACGCGGCTGCGGTCGATCGCCTTGCCGTACGCTTTCTGCAGGCTCTTGCTGATCGGATGGGAGGAAGCGCTCTCTGCTAATGCCGCATACTCCAAAAGTCTGGCTTCTTCCATCTCATTATGATGTACCCCGCTTACCTCAAACACACCCTGTGTCATGGTACCGGTCTTATCGAAAACCACATATCTGGTCTGGGCAAGTGTCTCTAAGTAGTTGGAACCTTTGACTAAAATACCCTCTCTGCTCGCTCCGCCGATCCCGGCAAAGAAGCTGAGCGGAATACTGATGACCAGCGCGCACGGGCAGCTGATAACCAAGAAGGTAAGCGCACGGTAGATCCAGTTGCCCCACTCCGGTGCAAGCCCCATGGCAAGCATCCGGACAAGCGGCGGCAGGACAGCCAGCGCAAGCGCTCCGTAACATACTGCCGGTGTATAGTATCTTGCGAACTTGGAGATAAAATGCTCGGATCTTGATTTCTTGGAGCTGGAATTTTCCACCAGATCCAGGATCTTTGATACCGTAGATTCCCCAAATTCTTTTGTGGTCCGGATCTTTAACACACCCGTCATATTGATGCATCCGCTGATGACTTCATCTCCCGGCGCAACCTCACGCGGAAGACTCTCGCCCGTCAGCGCACTGGTATTTAACGTTGTCTTTCCCTCGGTGACCACACCGTCGATCGGGATCTTTTCACCCGGCTGTACCACGATGACCGAACCGATCTCAACTTCATCCGGGTCTACCTTTTCCAGTTTTCCATCCCGCTCGATGTTTGCGTAATCCGGGCGGATATCCATCAGCTCACTGATGTTCCTGCGGCTCTTTCCGACCGCATAACTCTGGAACAGTTCCCCGATCTGATAAAACAGCATAACCGCAACGCCCTCGGTATAATTTCCAAGTACAATGGCGCCGACCGTCGCAACTGCCATCAGGAAGTTCTCATCAAAGACCTGTCTGTTTAAGATTCCCTTAAACGCCTTTTTCAAAATGTCATATCCGATAACCAGATATGGGATCATAAACAGCAGAAATCTCACATATCCTTCCACCGGGAGCTGTGAAAACACGATCATCAGCACCGCTGCCACAAGAATCCGGATAAGAACTTTTTTCTGTTTCTTATTCATAGCGTTCCCTCCTCTTTTTCCTTAACTGCTGCATCGCGCAGCCTGTTTTTTAGAGAAAGATCTCGCAGTCGTCTTCTACTTTTTTGCAGTTCTTTAAAACATCCTGCATTACTTCTTTCGGATCTTTTCCCTCTTCAAACTCTACGTTCATTTTTAAGGTCATGAAGTTTACGGTAGCATCCTTTACACCTGCGGTGTTCTTTGCTGCTTCTTCCATTTTGTTTGCACAGTTTGCACAGTCTACATCGATCTTATAAGTTTTTTTCATGGTATGATTCCTCACTTTTCTTTTTTTATTTTTGTCTCAAACATATGAACATTTATTCATATGTTTGAGTTTATTATAGCACCGCCACCTGCATTGTCAATAGGTTTTCGCCATTTTTATTCTACATTTTTCAAAGCCTCATCCATCGGGATTTTGCGGATGCGCGCCATCTGGAAGAACGCCACGACAAAGTAAACGATCAGTCCGAGTACAAACATCTCTCCGTATACCTTCGGCGCGACATACATCATAAGCCAGCCGTGGAAGTCCGCCATCATACTGCGGTAAATAAGTTCGATCAATAGATACGACAGCGGGATGCTCACAGCGATGCTGCACACCACGACCCAGGTCGTCGCCGTAAGATACAGTTTTCCGATCTCCCGGTTGTCATACCCCAGTATTTTTACCATAGAGATCGATATCGTATTCTTCTCAATGATCAGTTTGGTCAGAAGATATACGAGCAGGGCAAACATCACTATGGCAAATACGTTGATCACCTGGAACATATCTCCCATGGAAACATCCAGCTGTCTTGAGATCTTGGTCAGATCATCCTCCGTCACGGTCGATACGATATTTTCCTTCGGGATATCCTTTAACTTTTCATCCGAAAAATATCCGTTAAAATAGTCCGCGTCCTTTTCAAACACATCCCGGTATTCATCGATATCCATAAAGATACAGATCCCCGCCGGGTAAGTATAGATCCCTTTTACCTCAAACTCGAACTTTTTATTTCCATATGCCTCTTTTAAACGGATCGTATCCCCTTCTTTTATGCGGTACTTATCCGCATAGCTGTCAGAGATAAACACGCCATCCTCCGGCAGTTTGGCATCCACATACGCACTGTCCGGTTCAATTCCGTATGCCGTCACTTCGTCGCTCTCTTTATCTTCAAATACCGTTTTTAATGTGGATACACAGTAGGTCTCCGCCGCGTCATTTTCCGTCTCCGCCGGAGTTTTTAAGATGTACTGGTAATCCGCGATCATATGGTCCAAAACTTCATCCTGATAATGATTCAAAAGCGGAACCATCATAAGGCCGAACATTAAAAGGATATTGGCAAATAAGATCCCGACCGCAAGTGTCACATAACTCGCACTGTTCTGGAAAATGATCCGCAGACGGAAACGGTTGAAAAATTTAAAGTGCGGCAGGCGCACTGCTTTTTTCCGCCTTGTCTTTCTTAAATCACGCCGCAGGAAGTTAAGCGGGGATAACTGCAGTTTGTGGGCGATCAGCGCAACGTTTACTAAGAACATGATAATAAGCGGCACAACCGTTGTCAGCACAAACGCCTGCGCATTCCATCTGGTTACATAGGTCGGCAGACTGTAGCTGTTATAATATACCCCCGCAAACACATCCTTAAACACACTGTATCCGAATATATTTCCGATGATCGCGGCGATAAAAGTCACAAGGATCGGAAGGCTGATATAATGTCTTAACAGTTCGCCTTTCGTATAGCCGGACGCGCGGAGCGTTCCGATCACGCCCGCTTCTTTTACGATCGTATTGTTCGTCGTCACGCCGAAAACAAATGCCATGATCACGATCACGATGTAGAGCAGCGTGAGGATCATCGAGCGGTCGCCGCCAATGTCATCACCGGTAAAATGAATGGCGGAATTGGTGTACGCCGGCAGAAATCCGGTCAGGGCATTTCCATCCATTGCGGCGGCTGTCGCCACATCTTCCATCAGATCGGTACCCATATCTTTCGCCTTTGTATCATTTTTCGGTGCTTTGTCATATTTCCATGCGTAATTGTAACGGATCGTATCCGAATCAAAGCTGTCAAATCCGTCCTCAGTCACGATCGCGACACCGAATTTCACCGCGTCAAACATCATATCCCCGTTGTTTGAAAAAAGCGCGCTGTAATCCGAAAGCGCCACCAGCCCGGAGATCGTATACTCCGTGCCGCCTATGGTGACCGCATCCCCGATCGCGAGATCATTGTTTTGGGCATACATGCGGTCAAGTGCGATCTCATCTTCGGATGCCGGCATTTTCCCGTCCATCAGGCACACCAGATCTACCTTGTCTCTCTCTTTAAAAATGCGCAGGGTACTGTCTACCCCTTTTTCCGTCTTCTGTTCCAGATAAAAATGCTCGCAGACCGTGACATCTGATTTTTCGATCTCATCGATCAGGGCGTCATCCGCTTCTGCCGCAAGCGTAAAGTTTCCGTCTTCAATGTTGTATTTTTCAAAACTCTCATCGTACGCCTGTAACATACTGTCGTCCGCCACAAGGAATCCGGAGATCATGCCGATCGTGAGCGTCATAAATAAAAATACGACCAGATACTTTGAAAGATCTCCGACCAGTTCCCTAGGCAGGCGTTTGCGTAATGGATTTTTCATACGTTCTCCCCCTTTACCATTCCAGATCTTCTGCCGCGATCTTTGTCTCGTTGCAGTAATTTTTCCGTATCGCGCCATCACGCAGTTTGACTACGCGGTCTGCCATATTTTTGATCGCGTCATTGTGCGTTACCATGATGACCGTATTCCCATATTTTTGATTGACATCCCCGATCAGTTTTAAGATTTCCTTTGACGTGTGGTAGTCAAGCGCTCCGGTCGGCTCATCGCAGAGCAGGATATCCGGATTTTTGACGATCGCACGCCCGATCGAGGTACGCTGCTGCTGTCCGCCGGAAAGCTGGTTCGGCAGCTTGTGTCTGTGCTCATACAGCCCCAGGGTGTGGAGCAGGTCGTCAATGTCAAGCGGACTGTCACTTAAATAAGCGCCGACCTCGATATTCTCCTTCACATTCAGATTCGGGATCAGATTATACATCTGGAATACATAGCCCAGATGTTTTCTGCGATAACGCGTCAGCGTCTTTTCGCTCATATCCCTGGTCTTTTCTCCATTGACCGATACATAGCCGCTGTCCGCCGTATCGATCCCTCCTATAATATTAAGCAGCGTGGATTTTCCCGAACCGGAAGGCCCGAGCAGCACACAGATCTCACCTTTGTTCACCGTAAAATCAATGCCCTGCAGTACCTCCGTGCGGTTCTCACCGCTTCCGTAACCTTTTTTTAATTCATGAATCTCCAAAAACATAATTAGCTCTCCCTTCTATATGTTTTTATATATGAATAATTGTTCATATGTTTATATGTATTATAGCAAAAATACAACCGTTGTCAATTCCTAAAAATACTGTTAAAATTATTTATAGTGTTTCGCAATCATTTACAGCAAAGGAAAAAGAAAAATGGAATTATGGGATATTTATAATGAAAACAAAGAAAAAACCGGCCGCACGATGAAACGCAACGACTGGAATATGAAGCCGGATGAATTTCACCTGACCGTGCTCGGTGTGATAAAGCGCCCGGACGGCACCTATCTGATCACCCGCCGCAAGCTCGATAAGGAATGGGCAGCCGGCTGGTGGGAAGTCCCGGGCGGCGGTGTCGTTGCCGGTGAAAGCTCCGCGGATGCCGTAAAGCGTGAGATCCTCGAGGAGACCGGCATTGATGTGACCGGTGCGGACGGCGGCTACGCGTTTTCCTACAAGCGGGTCAACCCGGAAGAAAAAAACAACTATTTTGTGGATGTCTACAAATTTACCATGGACATCGATACCTCTGATGTAAAACTGCAGGAGGCCGAAACCTCCGGTTTTTCTTTCGCCACGCTCTCTGAGATCAGTGACTACGCAAAGCAGGGCATCTTTTTACATTACGACAGTATCAAAGCGGTTTTTGACTGATCTTTGTTTTTATCAAAGAAGCAGTAAGAAAGCAACTCTGCTTTCCTACTGCTTCTTTTTTATCTGTTACCCATCAAATTTTTTTCATCATCCCATAAATAAATTAGTTGTTTACGTTGAATGCGCCCATGCCCGGATATACTGCCGCTGCGCCAAGCTCTTCTTCGATGCGTAAAAGCTGGTTGTATTTTGCGACACGCTCGGTTCTGCTCGGTGCGCCTGTCTTGATCTGGCAGGTATTTAACGCTACCGCAAGATCCGCGATCGTAGTATCCTCTGTCTCACCGGAACGGTGGGAAGCGATCGCTGTGTAGCCTGCCTTGTGTGCCATCTTGATTGCTTCCAGTGTCTCAGATACGGAACCGATCTGATTTAACTTGATCAGGATGGAATTTCCGCAGCCAAGGGAAATACCCTTTGCAAGACGCTCGGTATTGGTAACAAACAAGTCATCGCCGACTAACTGAACTTTATCGCCAAGCTCTGCGGTAAGTTTCTTCCAGCCTTCCCAGTCTTCCTCGTCCAGTGCGTCTTCAATGGAGATGATCGGATATTTTTCTACCAGGCCTTTCCAGTGTGCGATCAGTTCATCGGATGTAAATACCGTGCCTGCCTTCGGCAGCTTGTATTCGCCGACTTTTCCGGTCTTCCACTCGGAAGAAGCCGCATCCATCGCGATCTTGAAATCTTTGCCAGGTTCATAGCCGGCTTTCTTTACTGCCTCAAGGATCGTCTCGATCGCTTCTTCATCTGATTTCAGTGCCGGTGCGAAACCACCTTCATCACCAACGGATGTTGCAAGTCCTCTGTCTTTTAAGATCGCTGCCAGTGCATGGAATACTTCCGCACACCATCTTAAGCATTCTTTGAAAGAAGGTGCACCAACCGGCATGATCATGAATTCCTGTACGTCAAGTCCGGATGAAAGCGCATGGCATCCTCCGTTTACGATGTTCATCATCGGTACCGGAAGTCTGTTTCCGGAGATTCCGCCGAAGAAACGGTAAAGCGGAATGTCAAGTGATTCTGCTGCCGCTCTTGCACATGCAATGGAAACTGCAAGGATCGCGTTTGCTCCGAGTTTGGATTTGTCCTTGGTTCCGTCTGCTTTAAACATAGCAGCATCTACTGCATAGATGTCAGATGCGTCCATGCCGCAGAGTGTATCGTTAATGATCGTGTTGATATTATTTACAGCCTTCTCCACGCCTTTGCCAAGATATCTTGCCTTGTCACCGTCACGCAGTTCCAATGCTTCGAATTCTCCGGTAGAAGCTCCACTCGGTGCCATTCCTCTGCCGATCGTTCCATCGACCAGTGTTACCTCAGCCTCTACGGTTGGGTTTCCTCTGGAGTCTAAAATTTCGCGTCCGATTACTTTCTCGATTTCAAGATAATTCATTCTAAAATACTCCTTCCGTTATTGACAGAAATCCTCCCGCCGGGAAGCTCCAATTCCCGGCGGGAAGGAAAGTATTCAGCAGTTACTCTCCCGGAGTCTGTCATATGATTTACACTCTCTTGTTAGTCTTTGCTAACTTAGATTAGAGTATCAAAACCTCTGAGAAAAATCAAGAGACGGTAATAGCTATTTTTTATCATCTTTTCTGCTTTCGATCACATGGCGCAGTGCCATAACAGGATGATAAAAAAGCATCCTCGGCCCGCTAAAGCGCATGACTTCACGGATCTTTTCCCGCATTTCCGGTTTATAACAGTGTACCCTGCAGTTCGAGCAGAAGGTCTTGGTCTCCATAAACGGACATTTATCACTGCGCGCGCACGCATACTCTGACAGTGCCAGGCATTCCGGGCAGAGCTCCTCTTTGTGCGATCCGTCTTTTTTTCGTGTGATCTTCGTGTGATGTTTCTTTTTGCAGTAAAGCGCGATCATTTCAGAAACCATCTTCTTTTCGCGCTCACGCTTGCTCTCCTTATCGCGCATCAGCTCATCCTCCCGTTTTCTACCGAATAGACCTGGTCGGCGATCCGCATGGTGGACGGCCGGTGCGACACCAGTACCACCGTCTTTTTGCCGCGCTCTTTTGCGAGCGACTGTAAGATCACTGCCTCATTTAAGCTGTCCAGATTGCTGGTCGGCTCATCCAGCAGGATAAACGGCGCGTCATGCAAAAATACTCTGGCAAGTCCGATCCGCTGCCTTTCCCCGCCGGATAACGTATCCCCGAGTTCCCCGACTTCGGTGTCATATCCCTTTGGCAGGCTCATGATAAAATCATGGATGGACGCTTTTTTACACGCCGCGGTCAGCTCTTCTTCGGTCGCGTCCGGCTTTGCCACCTTCAGATTATTCGCGATGCTGTCATGAAACAGACTGGTCTCCTGCGTCATATAGCTCTCCATTGCGCGGAGATCCGAAGTGTTTATGTCTGCCACCGGCACACCGGAAATTTTGATCTCTCCCTGTTTTACTTCAAAGAAACGCAAAAACAGCTTTAACAGTGTGGATTTTCCGCTTCCGCTTTTTCCGATGATCCCGGTCACGGTATTTGCCGGTATTTTGCAGGAGACATCCGAAAGGATCGTTTCCGATCCATAGGAAAACGTCACCTGTTCTGCCCCGGCATCCCGGAATGTGACTTTTTCTTTTCCGGTTACCTCTTCGACCTGTGGTTTTTCTTCCAGAATATCAAGCACACGTTTTCCCGCCGCAAACGTATTCTGCAATGTGCTACCGAGATTTGCCAGTGCGACCACCGGTCCAAAGGAACTCATAAGCGTAAGCGTCGGGATGAGCACTCCGTCAAATCCGACTGCCCCGCCCTGATACAGGAAGGACGCGCAGACGAGCATGACAAGATCCGCTGTTAAGATCACGGCACCGGTCACCGCCGTGCCGCGTCCCGCCAGCCGCTTCATGCGCGCTTCATCCTCCGCGAGCGCGTCTGTCTGTTCGTTCATCCGGCGCAGGCGCTCCGCTCCCTGTCCGTACTGGATCGTCTCCGAAAGTCCGCGCAGACTGTCTAAGACAAAGCCGCTTAACGCGCCGGATCGTTCCCGGAAGCGCAGACCGTTATCCCCGTTTGCTTTTGATAAGAGAAACGGCACAAGAAGCCCGACGGTAAGATACGCCACAAGCGCGACCACCCCAAGCAGTGGATGAAAGCTTCCGATAAACACACACGCGGTCACGGTAAAGAGAAACGCGATCACTGCCGGAGAGATCGTGTGGGCGTAAAACACTTCCAGAAGTTCGATATCCGATGTGATGACCGCGATCAGGTCGCCCCGGTCACGCCCTTCGAGTTTCGCCGGACTAAGCTTCCGCAGCGCAAAAAATACACGGTTGCGCAAAAGCGCAAGCAGTTTAAACGCAATGAAATGATTACAGGACTGTTCCCCGTAGCGCAAAAATCCACGCGCAAATGCACACACCAGAAGCAGGGTAAAAACAAAACCGGTCGGAACTTTGTAAACACCTGCGATGCCAAGCAGCGCATAGCCGCCAAAAACGGTAAGCAAAGACGCGCAGAGATGTCCGAGCAGTCCAAGGAAAATGGCAAGGATCATATATCCTGTGAGCGGTCTTACCAGCCCGATCAGTTTTGCCATTACGGTAATATTACTTCTCTTTTTCATGCCGTCTCCTCCTTTTCTATATGTTCCAATGCCTGCTGTGTATTCCAGAGTGACGCGTACACGCCACGCTTTTCCAGCAGCTTTTCGTGTGTGCCCCGCTCTGCCAGTTTTCCGTCCGCAAGCACATAGATCCGGTCTGCGGTTACCGTATTCGCAAGCCGGTGTGAGATCACGATCACGGTCTTTTTTTGTGCCAGCGCAATGATCTGTTCCATAATGTCATTCTCGCTCTCGACATCGATGTTGGAAGTCGCCTCGTCGAACAGATAGACCGGGCTGTCATGCAAAAGTGCCCGCGCAAGCGCAAGTCTCTGCCGCTGTCCACCCGAGAGATTGGATGCCTGCGCGGTAAGCACGGTATCCAGTCCCTGCTCGCTTTTTAAGAAATCCGAGAGCTTTGTCTGCTCCAAAACCCGCCAGAGTTCTTCCTCCGATGCATCCGGCTTTGCCATAAGGAGATTGTCACGCACCGTCCCGCCAAACAGATAACTGTTGTGGCTGACGTAGGTGATATGCCGCATCCTGCTTTCCTCTGAAATGTCATCAAAATCCACGCCGCCGATCGTAAGCGTTCCTTTCCTTCTTTTGTTCTGTCCGGTCAAAACGGACGCAAGCGTGGACTTTCCACTGCCGCTTTCTCCCACGATTGCCGTAAAGCTGCCCGGTTTTAATTCCATGGAAATATCATGCAGGATCTCCCGTTCCGGCTCATAGGAAAAGCAGACCTCGTCCAGCCGGATCAGCGCCTCTGTATCCGGGATCTCCTGTTTTTTCTCCTGCGGTTCCTCTTTTAATTCCAGAAGCCGGAATATTTTTCCGCTCGCCGCCATCCCGTTCATCGCAATGTGGAAGAAGCTGCCAAGCTGCCGCATCGGGAGAAAGAAATCCGCAGACAGAAGGATGATGAGCAGACATCCCCCAAACCCGGTATACCCGCCACGGTACTGCAACAGCGCCACAACGATACCAAGCGCGGCTCCGCCGTATGCGACGATGTCCATGATCGTGATCGAATTCAGCTGCATGGTAAGCACCTTCATCGTGATCTTCCGGAATTTTTCGGATTCCTCATTCATTTTTGCGTGGCGTATTCCGTCCGTCTGGTAAACCTTTAACGTGGTGAGCCCCTGCAGATTTTCCAGGAACGTATCTCCGAGCGCCGTATACTGATCCCAGTATCCGGACAGCAGTTTCTTTGCCCAGGTCTGGACGAGCGCGATCGCAACCGGGATGAGCGGCACGCAGACAAACAGAAGCACCGCCGCCGGAACACTCACCGGCAGCAGCACGATAAAAAGCGTGAGCGGTGCTGCCATCGCATAGAAAAACTGCGGCAGATATGCGCCGAAATAGGTTTCCAGCTGCTCAACTCCCTCAACCGCCACCTGCACGATCTCGGACGTCTTTAATTCTTCCCGGTAGGACATCCCCAGTTTTAAAAGCTTCTGATAAATCTGTTCGCGCAGCGTCTTTTTTACCGCGCGGGCAGACAGATAACTCATCCGGCTTGCCCCGGTCGTAAGAAAATAACGCGCCACATTGACTGCTGCCACAAGACCGGCAAAGAGAACGATGTCCCGGCTGTCCGCAGTTTTTAAAAAAAGTTTCTGTAACAGTAAGGCGATCCCTGACATCATAACGATATTTGCCACCAGGGAGCACCACATGAGCACTACATTCCCCGCAATGTATTTTTTGCTGTCCGGCACCATTCCCACCAGACGTTTGTCGATCATCATCCTGTTTCCTCCTGATTTTTCTTCTCATAAACGAAAGAAAGCCCCGGAGCATAATGTTCCGGGACTTTCCTTCGTCTCTGACTACTGTATCCCAAACTTCGCAAAGGATATCTCACACCCATGTGCGATTCTGCTGCAAATATTTACTGCTGCGCTCATGACTCCGCTATAAATATCATCCAGGGTCTCTACTTCCAGGTATGCGCGGTCCTCTGTGATCTCTGCCATCTTAATGTCTTCTAAATCCCGCATTTCTTTTAAGATCTCCGCGGATTCTTCATCCGATACGGGTTTTGAAAAACGATAATATCTGGCCATGTTCCTCATCCTTTCCATTTCTTGGTAGTTTATTCTAACAGTTATTAGTGTTTTGTAACTGTTTTTATCATACTACCTTTTCCGGAAAAATGGGAGTAGCTAATTGATACTTTTTTTCAGTTATTCTGTTAATTTTTACCGGTGAAACAGTCCTTTTTTCTGATACGGCGCACTGCTTACGGATGTCACCTCATAGCCGATCTTCTTTACGGCCTCTTTCAACGCTTCCTCCGGGATCTCCTCCTCGGAAAGGATCACTGCCTGACCCTTCTTGTGGGAAGCGCTCACTTTCTTTACCGGAAATGCCGCGCGGATCGTGTCATTTACATGCGCCTCACACATTCCGCACTGCATGCCATCTATTCCTACTGTAGTCTCGATCATACATCATTCCTCCTTTTTCACGTTTGCCCTTATACCGTTTTCTGACCTGCCGCCGCATGTAAGATCGTCTCTGCGTTTTTGATGCGCTCCGCGCTTGGCGGATCGATCCCCTCCAATGGATACGGGATCCCGAGCTGTTCCCATTTGAATACCCCAAGGGTATGGTAAGGAAGCACCTCTACGCGCTCCACATTTTTTAAGGTGCGGATAAAATCCGCAAGCCGGTTAAGATATTCATCCTTATCGTTTCGTTCCGGCACGAGCACATGACGGATCCAGACCGGTTTGTTCATCTCGGACAGAAGTGTTGCCATGTCAAGGATGTTCTTGTTGGTCTGTCCGGTTAAGATCCGGTGCTGTTCCTCATCGATATGCTTGATGTCCAAAAGAAGCAGGTCTGTATACTTCATCAGTTCCTGCCATTTTGAGAAAAACGGCTCCTCCCTCGTAAAGGGATTCCCGCTGGTATCCAAGGTGGTATGAATGCCCATTTCTTTTGCCCTGCGAAAAAGCTCCGTCAGAAAATCGATCTGAAGGAGCGGTTCACCTCCGCTTACAGTAATACCGCCCTTACTTCCCCAGTAAGAGCGGTACTTACAGGCTTTTTCCAGCAGCGCCCCAGCCTCATAGGGCGTGCCGGAATTCCTGTCCCAGGTGTCCGGATTGTGACAGAACTGACAGCGCATCGCGCAGCCGGATAAAAATATCACATACCGGACTCCCGGACCATCTACGGAACCAAAGCTTTCAAGCGAATGGACATAACCTATATTCTTTTCGCCTGTCATAGTTGTTCCTCTTTTTCTTTTACTTTTCTGCTTACATTCTCTCGTGGCAGGTTCTGGAGATAACGTCCATCTGCTGCTCTTTGGTCAGGTCGATGAACTTAACTGCGTAACCGGATACACGGATCGTGAAGTTTGCATACTCTTCTTTTTCCGGATGCTCCATAGCGTCAATGAGTTTTTCTTTTCCGAATACATTGACATTTAAGTGGTGCGCACCCTGATCGAAGTAACCATCCAGTACCTGAACGAGGTTCTGTACACGTTCATCCGCATCATGTCCGAGCGCACCCGGGTTGATGGTCTGTGTATTGGAGATACCGTCTAATGCTTCCTCGTAAGGAAGTTTTGCTACAGAGTTCAAGGAAGCAAGAAGTCCGTTGTTCTCTGCGCCGTAGGACGGGTTTGCTCCAGGAGATAACGGTTCTCCTGCTTTTCTTCCATCCGGAAGGGATCCGGTTGCCTTACCGTATACAACGTTGGATGTAATGGTAAGGATGGAAGTTGTCGGCTCAGAATCACGGTAAGTATGGCAGCTTCTTAATTTGTCCATGAATGTGCGTAACAGCCATACCGCGATCTCATCGGCACGTTCGTCATCGTTACCGTATTTCGGGAAGTCTCCGGTAGTCTCATAGTCAACTGCCAGTCCGTTCTCGTCACGGATTACTTTTACTTTTGCGTATTTGATCGCGCTTAAGGAATCAACTACATGAGAGAATCCCGCAATACCGGTTGCGAAAGTACGTCTTACATCGGTATCAATGAGCGCCATCTGAGATGCTTCATAGTAATATTTATCATGCATGTAATGGATCATGTTCAGGGTCTCAACGTATGTCTCAGCCAGCCATGTCATCATTGCATCGTATTTTTCCATTACTTCATCATAATCCAGATATTCGGATGTGATCGGGCGGTAAGCCGGTCCTACCTGGACTTTGTTCTTTTCATCCACACCACCGTTGATCGCGTAAAGCAGACACTTTGCAAGGTTTGCTCTCGCGCCGAAGAACTGGATCTCTTTTCCTGTCTCTGTTGCGGATACACAGCAGCATACAGAATAATCATCGCCCCATACCGGACGCATAACATCATCATTCTCATACTGAATAGAGCTTGTAGCGATGGAAATATGAGAAGCATATTTCTTGAACGCTTCCGGCAGATGAGAAGAATATAATACCGTAAGGTTCGGTTCCGGAGAAGGTCCCATGTTCTCTAAGGTATGTAAGAAACGGAAATCGGTCTTTGTTACCTGGGAACGTCCGTCCATACCAAGTCCTGCCACATCAAGTGTAGCCCAGACCGGGTCACCGGAGAACAGCTGGTTGTAAGATTCGATTCTCGCAAATTTTACCATACGGAACTTCATGGTCATGTGGTCAACCAGTTCCTGTGCAGCTTCCTCTGTCAGAGTTCCCTTTGCCATATCTCTTTCGATATAGATATCAAGGAATGTAGATACACGGCCAACACTCATTGCGGCACCGTTCTGTGTCTTGATTGCTGCAAGATAAGCGAAGTACAGCCACTGGAATGCTTCCTTGGCGTCTTTTGCCGGCTCAGAAATGTCAAATCCGTAAGATGCTGCCATTTCCTTCATGCCACGCAGTGCGCGGATCTGATCTGCGATCTCCTCACGAAGGCGGAATTCTTTGCTTCTCATGCCGCGTCTTGCGGTTCCTGCGAAGTCTTTCTGTTTTTCTTCGATCAGGTAATCAATACCATAAAGGGCAACCCTGCGGTAATCGCCTACGATTCTTCCTCTTCCGTAAGTATCCGGAAGTCCGGTTAAGATCTTGTTGTGACGCATCAGTTTCATTTCCGGTGTATATACATCGAATACTGCTTCGTTATGTGTCTTGTGATATTTGGTAAAGATCTCATGCAGTTTCTCGCTTGGTTTGTATCCATACATGGTACAGGACTGCTCTGCCATCTTGATACCGCCGTACGGCATGAATGCACGTTTTAACGGTTTGTCAGTCTGAAGACCTACAACCTGCTCAAGATCCTTCATGTCATCGCTGATGTATGCCGGACCATATGCTGTAATGGAAGAGACAACTTCTGTCTCCATATCCAGCACGCCGCCTTTTTTTCTTTCTTCTTTCTGAAGTTCCTGCAGCTTGCCCCATAATTTATCGGTAGCCTCTGTCGGTCCTGCCAAGAAGGACTCATCTCCGTCATAAGGCTTATAGTTGTTCTGGATAAAGTCTCTGACATCTACGCCTTCTTTCCATTTTCTTCCTGAAAATCCCTGCCACTGTTCAAATTCTTTCATTTCTGCATCCTTTCTTTTTTCTTTTTTATGAAATGATCGCAAAGCAAAGCTTCACGATGCTGTCTCATTACGCGCCTAATCTTTCTGTTGCTTCATCTAAGATCTCACAAAGCGCACTTCCGCTGCTGGTGTGGCATCTCACCACATCGGCATTTGATTTTTCTGCTTCTGTCACCGCACATTTCACCATCTTGTGTGATACGGTATTGGTAAACAGAATAATAAGATCCGGGCTTCCGATCTGATTTCTGAAGTTTCCCGGCATCTGGGTAAATACCTTTGCCTTACAGCTATGTTCCTTGCAGATTTTTTTATATTGACTGACCATGCGGTCATGTCCACCTATAATAACAACACTCATATATGTACCTCCTATTGATAGAATTCCTTATTAGTTTCTCCTAACTCCAGTTTATGATATCTAATAATTCTCCAAAAAGCAAGCTTACTATTCATCTGCTTTTCTCAATAAGGGGCTTTTGCGCTGTTTCCCTTTCATGATATCGGATATATGAAAGAAAAGCAAGCCTTATCATGACCTGCTTTTCGTATAGAATGGACGTATCGACAAACCGCCTTATTTTTCCTGTTTAAACACTCTTTTTAACGTCTCATCTTCCCAGAGAATCTCTTTTGCCAGCCTGCGGTATTTTTCCTCGTGCAGATAAGTATGGCGGAACGGCTTGATGGATGGCGCAAGATCGATCGCACGCTCAAAATCCTCCCGCTTCATATCCAGTGTGGCAACATAGTCCCAGAATCCCGTGTCTGTAAAAATCGTATTGACACGCTTGTAACGGTGATCCTGCACCCGGCTCATCAGATAGGTCGCGACCCCGACCTGGATGCCGTGTAACATCGGCTGTTCCAATGTCTTATCCAGTGCATGCGAGATCAGATGCTCACTGCCGCTCGTCGGTGCGCTGCTGCCCGCGATCTCATTTGCGATCCCGCTCATTGCAAGAGAATCCACCAGTTCGCGCAAAAACAGATCCTCATGGATGTCCGTAAACGGCGTGCGCACAAAACTGTTCACGGCTTTTTTCGCGATCATCATCGCAAAGTCATTGAGCGTTGTGTAGCCCATGCGGTCTTCATATACCCAGTCATAGAGCGCCGTGATCTTGGACACCAGATCCCCGATTCCGGAATATAAAAACTTCTCCGGTGCGCTCTTTATGATATCCGTATCCACGACGATCCCATATGCCAGTCTCGCCGGCACGGATGTTCTCCTTCCGTTTACGATCAGTGACGCGCTCGCACTGGAAAATCCGTCACTTGACGCGGATGTCGGTACACTGATGAACGGCAGCTTGCGCAGATATGCCGCGTATTTCGCAACGTCAATGACCTTGCCGCCTCCGATGCCCACGATGACCTGCGCCTTCGGTTCGATCGCAAACGCCAGTTCAATGATGTCTTCGATTTTTGTGGAATCCAGCTCCCGGTACTCCATGACCGTAACGCCTTCCTCTTTTAACGAATCCATGACATCATGCCCGAACATATCGATCAGCCCGTTTCCAAAGTAAAGGACTGCATGCTCCATGCCGTTCGATCTGATGTATTTTCCAAGATTTTTTAATGTTCCCTTCCCGACCTTTAAGATCGTAGGGATCGCAATGTGACTGCCTGCCATAATTTTCCTCCGTTTTCCCCATTTTTATGCTGATTCATCTGATAGTCCTGTAAATTTTATTATACCACATTTTTTCAGTATCATTGCAAAAAAACAAAGCGGCACAGCCCAAAGGCCATGCCGCTTCGCGGTAATAAACATATTTTTTTCGGTTCGCTACTTTCCGCACTCGCAGGGAGTCACAACTACATTTCTGACCTCCTGGTTGTCGATATAGCCGCATGCCTTCATTCCGGCACGGATCACGGCATTCCACATTTTTGCGGAAAGATTGCAGGTCGTGTGGTCACTGAGTTCCACGCAGCATGCATTTTCCTCAAGGCACTCCTCCCCGCAGGAAATCTTATACATATTTTTCCTGCTGATCGCGCCGATTTCTTCCAACGTATTTACCATGCGGTATACCGTGGCAGAACCAATCTTCCCATCCAGTTTTGATGCTTTGTAGTAAATTTCCTTGCAGCAGGAACAATCCTCTTCCAGGATAATATCAAGAAGCATCAACCGCTGTTTTGTAATACGGCATCCCTCTTCTTTTAATTTCTGGATGATCATTTCCTTCTGCATCTGTGTTCTGTGATAACTTCTGGCATCCGCCTTTCTTTCGCTTTTTCCGGAAAGATTTTTCGACATTTTCGCCCCTCCTTTTTAGCTGCAGTGTCCTCCACAATTCTTACAGTCACCGCCGCACTGGAGAGATTTGCCATTCTTCTTATCGCGGACCATGCTCCGGATCACCAGAGCGATCACTCCAAGAAAAACAACTCCTGTAATCACTGTTCCCATAGCTCACTACCTCCTTATTGCGTGCAGTGCTTATTTTGCGCTTGCTACGCTCTTTACATCTACATTTAATGTTTCGCTTTCTTTATACGGACGGAATAACAGATATAAGAATCCAGCCACGCATACGAAAGCAATGATTGTTCCGATTCCAAATGCTCCGGTTGTGATCAGAGTACCGATCTGGTAGATGCACATTGCTGCCACATAAGCCAGAATACACTGATATCCGATTGCGAACCAGAACCACTTTGTATTGTTCATCTCACGCTTGATAGCTCCCATCGCTGCAAAGCAAGGTGCGCATAACAGGTTGAATACCAAAAAGCCGTAAGAAGCGATCGGTGTCATAACGGTTGCAAGGCTTCCCCAGATTTCCTGTCCGTCTTCTGCGACTTCGCCGAATCCAAAGAGAAGACCAAAGGTTGCTACAACGTTTTCTTTTGCGATCAGGCCGCTGACTGCGGCAACTGCCATCTTCCAGCCTTCGCCTGCCTGTGTCCATCCAAGCGGTGCGAAGATCCAAGCAATCGCGCTACCGATCTTAGCCAGGATACTGTCGTTTAACTGCTCTGCTTCGAGCATTCCAAAGCCACCGTCAACCCATCCGAAGCTCATTAAGAACCAGAGAATGATAGTGGAAAGTAAGATGATGGTTCCGGCTTTCTTGATGAAAGACCAGCCACGCTCCCACATGCTTCTTAATACGTTTCCAACTGTCGGCCAGTGATATGCCGGAAGTTCCATAACGAACGGAGCCGGTTCACCGGAGAACATTTTTGTTTTCTTTAAGATAATACCTGAGCAGATGATCGCTGCAACACCTACAAAGTAAGCACTCCATGCAACCCATCCTGCATTGTCGAAGAACGCACCTGCGATCAGGGCGATGATCGGTAATTTTGCTCCACAAGGGATAAATGTTGTTGTCATGATGGTCATCTTACGGTCACGGTCGTTTTCGATCGTACGGGATGCCATGACACCCGGCACACCACATCCACTACCGATTAACATCGGGATGAAGGATTTTCCGGAAAGTCCGAATTTACGGAAGATACGGTCCATGATAAATGCTACACGGGACATGTATCCGCAGGATTCCAGGAATGCAAGGAAAATAAATAATACAAGCATCTGCGGTACGAATCCAAGTACTGCGCCGACACCGGAGATCACACCGTCAACGATAAGTCCGGTCAGCCAGTCTGCGCATCCGATGTTTTCAAAGAAGCTCTGTGCTCCAGGAACGATCCATTCACCAAACAGGGTATCATTGGTCCAGTCGGTAAGGATAGATCCGATTGTTGTTACAGAAACATAGTATACAATGAACATAACAACCGCAAAGATCGGTAATGCCAGGAAACGGTTTGTTACGACACGGTCGATCTTATCAGAAACAGAAAGTTCACCTTTCTTGGTTCCCTTTGTCACACATTCATCAATAATAGAAGAAATGTATTCATAACGTTCATTTGTGATAATACTTTCGGTATCATCATCAAACTCATCTTCCAGAGTTTTGATCTCAGCGGATACATCCGGTGAGTGTTTCATCTGCTCTTTGATCTTGTCATCTTTCTCAAGAAGCTTGATCGCGAAGAAACGTTTCTGATCTTCCGGGATATCATCAAACAGTTTTTCTTCTACTGTCTGGATGACACTTTCCACCTGCGGATTAAATTCATGTACTCTGGCAGAAGCGTCTTTCTTTCCGGCTGCCGCAACTGCTTTTTCTGCAGCTTTCTGAACGCCGGTACCCTTTAATGCTGAAATCTCAACGACTTCACAGCCCAGTTTCTTGCTCAGCTTGTCGATATGTATCTTGTCGCCTGTCTTTTCCATGATATCAACCATGTTTACAGCCATGACAACCGGAATGCCAAGTTCCATGAGCTGTGTGGATAAGTACAGGTTTCTCTCGATGTTGGTTCCGTCTACGATATTTAAGATCGCGTCCGGTCTCTCTGTGATGAGATAGGTTCTCGCCACCACTTCCTCAAGCGTATACGGGGACAGTGAGTAAATACCCGGTAAATCCATGATGGTGACATCTTTGTGTCCCTTTAACTTACCTTCCTTTTTTTCAACTGTTACGCCCGGCCAGTTACCTACGAACTGGTTGGAACCCGTAAGTGCATTGAATAATGTTGTTTTTCCGCAGTTTGGGTTACCTGCTAACGCAATTTTCATTGACATTTTCATACTCCTATCTTTTATTAGTTTTCTCTAACTTATGGTGAAAAAAAAATTACTCTACCTCGATCATCTCGGCATCTGCTTTTCTCAAAGAAAGCTCATAACCGCGAACGGTTACCTCAACCGGATCTCCAAGCGGTGCTACTTTCCTTACATAAACCGGAACACCTTTTGTAATTCCCATGTCCATAATACGTCTCTTTACCGGACCTTCACCCGTAAGTTTTTTTACGGTAACAGTCTGCCCGCAGGCAACTTCTTTCAATGTCTTCATAATCTGCTCCTTCTTGTGATTTTTTGAAAATTGTTAGATCATGATCTTATTTGCCATATCTTTTCCAATGGCAACTCTGGAATCCTTCACATTCACGATCATGTTCCCGCCTGTCTCTGATACAACAGTCACGGTACCACCTGTCACAAATCCGAGGTTTTCCAAAAACTTTCTTGTCTCTTCTTTTCCACCGACCTTCTTAATGATATTCGGTTCTCCGGCATTTGCCATTGTGAGCGGCATCATATCATCTCCTCTTTTCCGTTATCTTTATTGATAATCATTTTCATCACTTCGTTGGTTAGTATACTCTAACGATTATTAGATGTCAATAATGTTATTGATAATTTTTTCTCACTTTTTCTTCCATTTTTAACAAAAAAGACAGAGATTTTTCCCTGCCTTTTTCCTTCCTTTACCGGTTCAGTTCGGATAAGAGTTCTGCCTTTCTCGTTCCGATCAGAAGTGTTTCCTTATACTGTTCATATTTTTCCGATGGATGCTCCGCAAGGAAACGGGCCGATCCGGCGCTCACCGTAAGTTCGGTCACAAAAAGCACCATCTCCTCGCCGTCCTCAAACGCTTTCTCCATAAAGTCAAATGCATGTGCAAGCGCTTCTTCTGCGTTTCGCTCCTCGCGTTCTAACTTCTCACGCTCACGGTCAAATCCTTCTTTTGCCATAAAAAAGCTCTCTTTCGCGTCCAGCTGTTCTCCCGGCACGTTTTCCTTCAGGCACGCAAGCAGTTTTTCCCATCCGCTTTTTTCTTCTTTCGTCAGAAATCCGCCCTTTTTCTCCGCCTCATAAACTTTTTGCTTTTCTTCAAGCAAAGTCCGGTAGAGTTCTGCCGGTGACGCTGCGTTCCCAACTTCGGCGCGGTATTCTTTTAAGAAGGCATACCACGCGTCCAGCAGACGTTTTGTCTTTTCCGCACAGTCAAGATAGCCAAAGAGTCCGTCAAGCAGCAGGTGTACCACGCTGAATCTCTCGTCAAACGCCGCCTGGTAAACCCGCGCGTAGACATCGGATCTCACCTTTCCCGCAAGGATATCCGCGATTCCGTAATCATCCTCATATTTCTGATACAGATCCAGATATGCCGACACATCTTCCGCCACGTCGGGATGATGCAGAAATTCGCCGATCACTTCCTCGGTCACCGGAATGTCAAGCTCCCGGTAAACCGCCATCAGACTGCTTAAATCTTCCCATCCGCGTGCCGTCACAAAACGCAGTCCGTCCACGTCCGCTTCCACACGGTAAAAATTTTTCGGCCGCAGTTCCAGATAGCTTAAAATCGCGCTGTTGATCCGTCTCTCCCTCGCATACGGTTTCCACACCGAAAAATCCGCCTCAATATCAAGCTCGCGCACACGGTCAAGCGTGACCATATCAAAATCACGCACCGACTTATTATATTCCGGCGGGTTTCCCGCCGCTACAATGATCCATCCCTCCGGTACCGCCTGGTTTCCGAACGTTTTACATTGCAGAAACTGGAGCATTGTAGGCGCAAGCGTTTCCGACACGCAGTTGATCTCATCGATAAAGAGGATCCCCTCCTTTGTTCCCTGATCCCGGATCTTGCGGTAAACACTCGCGATGATCTCGCTCATCGTGTATTCCGTCACCGAATATGTTTTTTCCGAAAAAGTCTCCTCACGGATAAACGGAAGGCCGACCGCGCTCTGTCTGGTGTGATGGGTGATCGTATAGGAAACCAGCCCGATCCTGCACTCGCGCGCGATCTGTTCCATGATCTGCGTCTTTCCGATCCCCGGCGGTCCCATCATTAAGATCGGACGCTGGCGGATCGCCGGGATCCGGTACGCACCGCTCTCATCTTTCTTCAAATACGCCTGCACCGTATGTTTGATCTCTTCTTTTGCCTGTCTGATATTCATATCTGTTCTCCTGATCTCTCTCTTTTTTCTTTCCTGCCAAATTCCTCCGGCTCCAGCCGAAGCCGCATTGCCCATGGCGGAACCGCGCTCCCGTCATAATCGTCCAAAAACAGGAACGCCGTCTGATAGGCCGGCTTCTTTTTGGGGTAAGTTCCTTTTCCATCCGTAAAATACAAAAGCCCTTTCAGGTTTTTGAAAACGCCCTGCTCCACCAGTTCATTGATATAGGAAAATGCCGGGCGGAAATCGGTTCCGCCTCCGCCCACGACCGTAAAATCCGTAAGCAGCTGCTTTAGCTCCTCCCTGCTTTTTATTTCCACATCACTTCTCACCTTCTCATCACACTGGATGATGTGCATCCTGCACTGCGTAAAAAAGCTGTCCTGCTCACTCAGCACTGCAAACGTTTCCTTTAAAAAGTTCCGGATCAGTTCCCCGCTTGTAGAATAGCTGGTGTCAAGCACCACGGCAAATTCCTGTATTTTTTTCACTTCCCGGCTCTCTAACGGTTCGATCAGCGGCATGTTCTTATATATATGAAGTCCGTATGTATAATAATTCAGATCAAATTCATCGGGATCGCATGTGATCTCCTCCCGCAGCACCGAAAATTTCTGTAAAAAATCCCTGTAACTGCGTCGGCTCTTTCCCGCCTGCACCTGTGCCGCAAGCAGCTGTTCTCCCTCTTCCTTTTCTTCTCCACGGCGTTTCTGCTCCAGAGTCATCTGCCTTGCGACTTTGTTCCATTTCTTCTGTGCTGCTCCTGCCGCCGCGCTTAACTTCTCCTCCTTCGGCCAGTATCTGTGGTCATCTGTATAAAATTCCATCTGCAATGCACGGATATATTCTGCATCTGTTTCTTCTATTAATATACGGTAAATGACCGCGGCGGAAACTGCCTGTTTCTCCCTTCGCATTTTTTCGTAAAACTGCTGCCTCATGTAACTGAGCGCCCGCCTGGTACATGGCTTGTCCAGCCTGTCGATCGTGTACTCCACCGCGATATCGCACGCCAGCCCATAAAGTGTCCGTTCAAAATTTCCTCCGATCCAGGGATGGGAAAAAATGCAGTGCAGTATCGTGTGCAGATACGCGCGGTCCAGATACGCCGGATTTTTGCGAAATACCGAGATCATCCATTCCGGTGCAAAATAAAGCCTGTTCCCGTCCGTCGCGAACGCGTTTAATTCGGTATCCGGTTTTCGTTCCAATACGGAAAATGCAGGCTGCAGGAAACGCAGATCCACACAGATCTCATTTCTCACAAAATCCAGGATCTTTCCCGCCATGCGGGCTTCCCATTCGCTCTGTGTCTCAATATGTGGCATCTCTTTCTCCTTTCCCCGGATTTTTTTCCTGACATTCCTTAAAAATCATCAAATCCGTCAAATGTATAGCGCTCTTTTGTTCTTTCCACATCAAATTCTTTTTTCCACGTTAAAAGGCTCGCCGCACCCTCTGTCCATGCCGTTTCCGCAGCAAATGCCGCCGCTTCGTTTAACACTCCACCCGCGAGAAATTTCCGCTCGCAGAGAAATTTCAACTGTTCAAGATCCCTTTCCCGGATCAGTCTTTTGGCAAGAGAAAAGCTGTGCTCCCTGACATACGCTTCATAGAGGTTTTGCTCTGTCCCTTTTAAGTCCACCGGATAAAGCAGCCTTGCTGCCGCAAGTTGAACCAGCGTATCTTCATTTTCCTCCACACAGGCGCGCGGAAAGATCTTATCGTACTGCGCGGGCTGCACAACACCTTCTGAAAATGCCTGTCTCGCCCGGAATCCCTCTCCTTCTATATTCCGTCCAAAGATATGCGCGGGCGTAATCTCATCGTAAAATTCCTGATACTCCGGGTAAAAGATCTTTGCCCGGATATTTCCTCCACACAAAAAGGAAACCGTGATATCCCATGAGATCTGGGCGAGGATCTGCTTTAACCCGGTTTTCTCCCGCACATCCGCCATCACAATCAGAGCCTTTAGCTTCCGGCAGTTCATAAACGCATCACTTCCGATCCCGCAAAGATTCTTTCCCACGGTAAGCTCTTTTAGATTTCCGCAATTATAAAAAGCCAGACTTCCGATCTTTTTTACAGACTCCGGCAGACGGATCACTTCCGGATAATTCCCGGAAAACGGTGCCAGTCTGCCCTCCGTTTCTTTTTCATCCACTCCGGCAGAAAAGACGCGCACACCCTCTCCCGGCAGATGCTCCGCCTCCGCAAAACAGTAATCTCCGATCTCGGTAAGCAGACATCCGTCTATCCTTTCCGGCAGCACCAGATCCGGCACCTCACAAAAAGCCCGGAGCAGCCTTGCATTTCCATCTTCTGTTTTCTGCCATAAAAAGCGGTATGCTCTCTCTTCTGTCACCTTTCCAATTTCCTTTCGTTGTGTCTCTCCTGTGTCTTTGACGGCTTCGACAAATTGCGTGGTATGTCCGACCATGCCATACAACTTCCACATACAGTTTTTCGATGTTCCCGCAAACTGCCGTGCCGGAGAACGGAGCGCCGTACTCTGCCGGGAAAAAGATCTGATACAACGCATTTCGTATTTCTCTGCCTTTTATTATAAATACTCACTGGACGAATTTCAAGAAAACGGTTACAATATCTGTTATGTAAAATTGGTATTACTAAGGAGAATAAAACAAAATGATCGAATCAAACAAGACCTGGTATCGGAAGGGACTGACCGATGGTGTTCCCATCGCGCTCGGTTACTTTGCCGTGTCTTTTACTCTGGGCATCACCGCGAAAAACGCCGGTTTTGCTCCGTTTCAGTCCATGCTGACCAGTATGCTCATCAACGCCTCTGCGGGTGAATTCGCAGGCTTCACGCTGATCGCCGCCGGCGCCGGCTTTCTCGAGGTTGCTGTCATGGAATTTATCGCCAACGCGAGATATCTGCTCATGTCCTGCGCGCTGAGCCAGAAGCTGTCCCCGGACACGCCGCTTAGGCACCGGCTGATCCTTGGCTTTTATATCACGGATGAATTTTTCGGGCTTTCGATCGCGCGCCCCGGTTACTTAAATCCCTTCTATACTTATGGGATGATCACACTCGGCGGACCGGCATGGGCACTCGGAACTCTGCTCGGATGTATCATGGGAAATGTGCTTCCGGTCAGCATCGTAAACGCGTTGAGTGTCGGACTGTATGGTATGTTCCTTGCCATCATCATACCGCCGGCAAGAAAGAACAGGGTGATCGCAGGACTCGTCGTCATCTCCATGGCTGCCAGCTATCTTTTTGAAAAGCTTCCGGTCGTGCGTGACATTTCATCCGGTATCCGCATCATACTGCTTACCATTCTGATCGCGGGCGCAGCCGCAGTACTTTTCCCGATCAAGGAGGAATCTGAACATGAACGCTAAAATATATCTCTACATCGGTATCATGGCACTTGTGACCTATCTGATCCGGGTGCTTCCACTGACACTGATCCGAAAAGAAATAAAAAACAGGACAATACGCTCCTTTTTGTACTATGTCCCATATGTCACGCTTGCAGTCATGACATTCCCTGCTATTTTGAGCGCCACCGGAAGTATTTACTCCGCATGGGCAGCGCTTATTGTGGGTGTCCTGCTCGCATTTAAGGGACGCAGCCTGTTTCAGGTCGCTGTATTCTCCTGTATCGTTGTATTCGTTTTAGAATTGTTTATCTGCTGATTCGATCAGCATTTATTTTCCTGTTCGATCACCGGAATGAGACCGTCCAAAGACTTTGCCACCGCAAAAAGCTCTTTTTTCAAGGTCTCGTCCGGTTCGGTGAGATCCGGTACCATAACCGTCTTTAATCCGGCATCGAGTGCCGCCCGAATCCCATTCGGGGAATCTTCCACGCCCATGCAGTCGCAGGGCTTTTCTTTTATCTTTTCACAGGCATACAGATAAATGTCCGGCTTTGGCTTGCCATTTGGCACCATGGTCGCACAGACAATATGATCAAACTTGTCGTAAATTCCGATCTCTTTTAAATAACGCGATGCGCGTTCCTCATCTGTCGCGGTTGCCACCGCGGTCTTTATGCCGTGCACACGCAAAAAATCAAGCAGGGTATCCACACCCGGCTTTTTTTCGATCCCCTGCTCTTTTAAGACCTGATTCATCAGTTCCTTCCTGCGGTTTCTGACTTTCTCATAATCAAATTCTTTGCCAAACCGCTCCTGTAACAGAGGTCCCGCGTATTTCGCCGCAAGGCTGCGCAGTTCAAGTCCGTTTTCTCTTGTAAATGGAAAGCCCGCTTCTCTTGCTGCCTGACACCAGCAGCGCACCAGATGTTTCTCTGTATCGATCAGCACGCCGTCCATATCAAATATAACTGCTTTTATCATTTTTCTTTTTCCCTTTGATCGTGAAAATATTTGATCACGTCTTTTCTTGTAATGATCCCCATAAAGCTGCCCCTGTCATCTACGACCGGGACAAAGTTCTGATCCATGACACGGAGCAAAAGCTCGTCCATCGTCTCATCGATCTTGACCGGCATATTAAAGCCGCTCCGCATGATGTCCGTGATCCGGTACGCCTCCTGGTCATGCATATCTGCTTTTCCATGCGCTAACATATGCCAGAGAAAATCCCCCTCACTGACAGTTCCTACATATCCGCCGTCACGGTCAATGACCGGGATCGCTGTATAACCATGCGTATGCATCTTTTCGAGCCCCTGGCGGATCGTATTGTCATTGTATATATACGCGACCTCACTTTTGGGCCGCAGCAACATTACTATGTTCATTGCCTCATCCCTTAACCCTGTTTTTCCTATTCTGCTTTGTCATACTGCATGACAAGCGCTTCAATGGCAAGATCGATCGTCCGGTCTGCTGTCATATCGTCAAAGCAGACTTCCAGATTCTGGTTTTTGATCCGGTTTAAAACCTCTAGTGCCTTACTGATCTCTGTCTTTTTCATGGCGTTTTCCCCGCTTTCTTATTTTTCCTCTTCCGGCAGGATAATCTTGTTTTGCATTTCCTTATCCATACCCTGTATGATCTCTACCGCTTCTTTGCGATGCGCCGGATGCGTCAGTACTACACAGACTTCCTTTGCGCCGTGATATCTGCTCCGTTTCAGAAACGGTACCTCATCCCACCGTTCCGCATAGGGCACTCTGTGGCGTATCAGTAAAAACATCACTTTTTCCTTTACTTTTACGTCTGTGATCCTGCACAGTTCAATGTCTTCTACACGTTCCATAATTCATAACCTCCAACATAAATACTATACTACGAAACAGGCTAAAAATCAAATTGAACAAAGCCGCGTAATCTCTTATAATAGACTTAAAAAAATGAGGCTTTAAATAAGGAGGCACTATGAAATTTATCTCTTGGAATGTAAATGGTCTGCGCGCATGCACCGGAAAAGGTTTTCTTGATTTCTTCCATGCGATCGATGCGGACATCTTCTGTTTACAGGAAACAAAACTGCAGGAGGGTCAGATCTCCCTTGACCTGCCCGGATATCACCAGTACTGGAATTACGCCGAAAAGAAAGGCTATTCCGGCACTGCCATATTTGCGAAAGAAGAACCCCTGTCCGTCCGCTACGGCATAGGGGTCGTTCTGCACGATACCGAGGGGCGTGTGATCACCCTCGAATACCCGTCGTTTTATTTTATCACCTGCTATACACCAAACTCCCAGAGCGAGTTAAAACGGCTTTCGTACCGTATGCAGTGGGAAGATGATTTTCTTTCCTATCTGAAAACTCTCGAAAAAGAAAAGCCGGTCATCCTCTGCGGCGATCTGAATGTCGCGCATCGGGAGATCGACTTGAAAAACCCAAAGACCAACCGGAAAAACGCCGGCTTCACCGATGAAGAACGCGCAAAATTCTCTGCGCTTTTAGACAGCGGTTTCACCGATACGTTCCGCCATTTTCATCCGGACGCGGAAGGCATTTATTCCTGGTGGTCCTACCGGTTTAAGGCAAGGGAGAAAAATGCCGGATGGCGGATCGACTACTTCCTTACCTCAAAGTGCCTGGATCCGCACTTAAAGGACGCGAAGATCTTAACCGGCATCACCGGCTCTGACCACTGCCCGGTAGAACTTGATTTCGATCCGTCCTAAGACAGACGTGCGTGGTCTTTCCACACGGTTTCAAAAAAGTTAAGCATCTCTTCACTCCAGCGTCTGGATGAACAGCCATAGGCAAGCCCGACTCCATGATCTCCGGTCGGATAAAGCTCGCATAAGTGCGGCACACCTGCTGCCGCAAGCGCTTCATCCAGGCGTTTTGTATTGCTTGCCGGCACACAGCCGTCGTCCTCATTCGCAAACGCGTAGGTCGGCGGATAATCTGCCGTGACATGCGTCTCCACGGACAGCTTTTCTCTCAGTCCCGGCTTTTCCTTTGTGTTATTGCGGTAACTGCCCTCATGATATTCCAAGGTAAAACTGATCACCGGATAAAGCAGCGCCACGCCATCCGGACGCGCCGTAACTTTCTCATACTGTGCCGCTGCCTCTTTGGATCTTTTCTTCCACTCTTCTAAAATGTTTTCCTTTAATTCTTCGTACAAATACGCTTCACTCGCGCAGAGATGTCCGCCTGCCGAAGATCCGACCACAACGATACGCTCCGGATCTATCCCGTATTCTTTCGCGTGAACACGCACATGCATCACCGCAAGCGCCAGATCCATCTGGGACTGCGGATAGCAGTTCGGCGCGATCCTGTAGTTTAAAAGAAACGCTTTATAGCCTCCATCACGCTCCATGCGCTGCGCAAGCTGGATCCCCTCCGAATACATGGATAACATCTCATATGCTCCGCCCGGGCACAGAATGACCGCAGGTCTCTTTTCCGTAACATCTTTTGTTTCCTGCGCTGCCGCTTCCGAAGGATACGGCGGCACGGAAGCTTCTCCCGCTGTATGCGCAAATGCCATATTGTCCACAGCCGGATTTCCGGTAAACAGCCACACACCTTCCTCGCAGTTTAAATCCGCGTCCGGTATCCCGTCCTTCCAGCCGGCTGTCGCACCGTCTTTTTCCCAGAGCGGCACAAACATAAAGTTTTTCTTTTCCGCCGCCATCTCTAAGAGATTGGCACTTTCCACCAGCGCTTCCGAGAGGAACGGCTGTCCCCACTCCATCGTATCCTCTTCTTTTATCTTCGCCATGGTATCGCCGTAATGCTCTTCCTGTATCCGTGAGATCCAGCAGGATGGGAAGAGATTACCCAGTGCCCGCCCGATCGGTTCTTTTCCTTTTATTTCTTCAAAGGTATGATCCTCTGTAAACATATGCTATTCCCCTTTTACAGATATTTTTCTTCAAAGTCGATCGCGCGCATCGGCCGGTTAAAATAGAATCCCTGGATATACTGCACCTTCATCTGGCGCAGCTTGTCCAGCTGTTCGTCTTTTTCCACGCCTTCCACGCACATGCGCACACCGATCGTATCCGCAAGCTCGGAGACCATCTTGACAAACACTTCCGAGTAATCGTCTTTTCCGATGTCCACGACAAAGCAGCGGTCGATCTTGATCACGTCGATCGGCAGTTCCCTGATGTGGTTAAGGGACGAGTAGCCGGTTCCGAAATCATCCAACGCCACCCAGACACCCAGCTGCTTGATCTGTGCGAGCACACGCTTCATGCGCGCCATATCATTGATCGCAAGGCTCTCTGTCACTTCGAGCGTCAGATTGGTCGGTTTTAATTTTGTTTCCTTTAACACACGGCGGATGCGGTCAACCATGTCATTCTGTAACAGCTGGACGACCGAAAGATTCACGTTGATACGATATTCCGGATGTCCCATGTCGTTCCAGTATTTGCAGCGTTTGCATGCCTCCTCCAGAATGAAATCCCCGATCGGATTGATCAGGCCGAGATACTCGGCAAGCGGGATAAATTCGGAAGGTGAGACAAATCCCATCTTCTGGGAATTCCAGCGGATCAGCGCCTCCGCGCCGGAACACGGATCCCCGGGCTTTGAGATATCCACGACCGGCTGATAATACACCTCAAACTCCTTGCAGGAATCCAGCGCCGCGTCATGCATATTTTTTTCAAGCTCCAGCCGCTTAAAGGAGGTGGATTCCACATGGTCATCATAATATTCCACGCGGTTCTTTCCGCTCTTTTTCGCCTCATAGAGCGCAATATCCGCCTTTTTGATCAGCTCCTGAACGGTATCTCCGTCCTTCGGGAAACGCACAACACCCATACTCATGGAGCAGTAATAATCGGCTCCCTTTAAGAACCACGGTTTGGTAAAGATCGCCTGGATATCCCCGAGGATCCGGTTTAACATGCTGAAATGATAATGTGAAACGATGATGATGAACTCATCGCCGCCCATCCGGTAGCAGGTCGTCTCGATTCCGGAAACATGCTGCAGACTGTGTGAGATCGCCTTTAAGAGCACGTCGCCGTACTGATGTCCGAGTCCGTCGTTGATATGCTTAAAGTCATCAAGGTCGATGTAGAGCAGCGCGCCCTGTCCGCCTGCATCTTTGGTTCTTTTGATATATTCGGTCAGATCCTGTTCACAGCGCATACGGTTGTAAAGCCCTGTTAAGAAATCATTGTTTGCCTGGCGCTCGATCTTCTGCTGATATATCTTTTTATCTGTCACATCATAGATCGTGCAGAGCATGACCGATCTGCCGTTGACCCAGTGGATCTGTGTGTAACAGATGTCATAGTAGCTGTTCTCAAGATCCGAATACACTTCCATGCTCTTTCCCTGCGGTCTTCCGGTATACTGTTCCTCTAAGAGCAGTTCAAATTCTGCCACGTCTTTTTCAGATTTGAACATCTCATGAAACTGCTGGTTGGTATAAAGTATCTTTCGCGTGATCGGATCTTTTACACAGATCCCGCATCCCACATTTTCCAGGATCGCATCTAAGGACATGTAGGAGCTTGCCAGGGAATTGCTCGCGACCCGTCTCGCCAAAATGCTCTGCAGCACCTGCTTTGCGTCATGGATAAATTTGATGTCCGCCGATTCCCATATCCGCTCTTTTTCGGTCTCGTAAAAGCAAAGGTACATTCCGGTCTCTGCATGCACCTCGATCGGGATCGTCATGGCTGCCTTCGCGCCCATCTTTTCAAATACTTCCACAAAACGGGACGGAAGCGGTGTGTCGGAAGATATCACAAACGGTTTGTCCGTGAGAAACGGGATCTTCGCAACCGGAATCTTCTGCACGAGATCCTGATGGGACGGAAGCCCCTGCGCCGTCCACTCACAGATCATGTCCGCCGTTCCCTGATCCGGGCTTACTTTGAGCAGGCAGGCATTTCCGATCTGTAAAAATTCACACACCTCTCTTAAAATGCTCTTCGCGGTCTCCGTAAACTCGCGTTCACTCACGATCTCCTGCACAATCGCAGACATTGCCTCATTCCGTTTTAACTCCGCTTCCGCGCGCTCTTTCTCCTCAATACTCTTAACCGACGCCTCCTGCGCGAACGCCTCATCGATCTTTGCCGCGAAATACTGTCTCGAAAGCGTGGTGAGGAAACGCATGGATTTGTAGAAATGATCCGCGGATGTGGTTCCCATGGTCTTTGGCATATCTTCCGGGATTTCCCCGATGTCACTGAGCACCGCAAACACGATCCAGACTGCGATCGGTTTTCCGCCCATCCGGATCACCGCACCGCACAGCCTGATATTTTCCTCCGCAAGCGGTTCCTCGATCATATCCTCCACTTCCGTGGCATAAAGCCGCTCTAACAGTTCCCCGTACAGCTCCTCCGGTACTCTTCCTTTGATAAAAGCCTTTTCTTCCTCCGTACCGTACAGTTCCCCGATCGTCCTTTTTTGGCTGTCCAGACACATCGTGTAAAGGTCATTCGCCTCACAGAACCGCTCCTGCATTTCTTTTGTCAGCTGCAGATCGATCAGCCGTTCTTCCGGCACAATACTGCGTTCCATCACAACTCACCTCCCTTATATCCGATCACAAATACATAATATCCGTCTTTTTTCCGCATGCAGTACTCCTGTAAGAGCTTATAACTGCCATCCAGACGAAGCTGCTTTTTTATAAATCCGATCTCATTGGAATATAAAATAAGCACTGCTTCCCGCTCAAGATGCTCTTTTGCCTTCGCAAAAAAGCGCGCGTAAAACGCATCCTGTTCTTCTTTGGTCTTTTTTCCACGCGGCGGCATGTCCGTAATGATCTCATCAAATTTATAATCATGCGTGAAATCGAAAAAGTCGCGGTTGATATACCAGATGCGGCCGCCCGCGTTCTGTGTGTTCTCTCTCGCTTTCGCGATCGCCTCTCCAAACAGATCGATTCCGTACATCTCCCTTGCCGGTACCAGTTTGTTCCGTTCGATCAGCATCGTGCCGACTCCGCAGAACGGATCCATAATCTGCGCGTCCTCTTTTAAATAAGGCTTAACTAACTGCATGATCAGCGCCGCCTGTGCGGGATGGATCGATGCCGCAATGCTCATCTTCCGGTAAGCAAACCGCTTCATCGGGATCGTCTGAAGTTTCACACACGGGAAAAATCTGCCGCTCCTGGTCTGGATCAGGCGGAGTTCAACCTCATAATCCGTTGCCGAGTTTATGAGCTGCCGGTCCGTCTTTTCCTCGATCACTGCTGCCACCTTTTTGACAAACGCTGTTTTTTCATCCGGTGACATCGTGCTGCGCACTTCGATACGGAAGAAAAACGGTGCTCCGCTGTCGTGGCATTCCAAAAGCAACGGAAGCAGTCCACAGTCCGCAAGAATCTCTCCGGCTTCTTTCGCATCCGTGCCGATCTCTCTTTTATGCGGTACGACAAAAAGCAGTTCCCGGTATGTGCGGATCGAAAGCAGAGGTTTCAAATCCCGCGTTGCCACAAGCACACCGAGCGGATGTGGCTTCGTCTTTCCGTATACTACCTGTCTTGCCGTCACATCATAGAAATCTTTTCCGGTCGTAAGGATCACAACATTTTCCCGATCATACCCGGTAAACGTATGCTTTTTTCTCTCTCCATACTTCGCCAGGATCCTGTCCAGTTCCTTGAGCTGGGCGTTCACATGCTTTTTGTCTTCCTCTTTGGGGCTGCACTCACCCAGTTCCCGGTAAATTTGCTTTAATTCTTCAATAATTCCGCCTGCGTCAAGCTTTCCGATCGCGGAAAGATAGGAACTTTTTACAAATTTTTTTTCTTCCTTTTCATACGCCTCATATAACGGTTTTAATGCCTCCTGTGCGCCCAGATCGCCAAGCACCAACGCCGCGTTTTTCCGTTCTTTCGGATCTTCCGCAGAAAGCAGCCCTATAAACACCGACGTATCCGCCTGTTCCGGCACTGCCTCCTCTTTCATGCACTGGCGGAACTTCGACAGGTTCTGCCGCACATCTTCCCCGTTTTTTATTGCTTCATATACCGCTTCTATCATAAATTTTCCTTTTCGTTCTTTTGTCTTATCTGTTTCCATTATTTTACTTGATTCCCATTTATTTATCAAGACGTTTCCAGCTCACTCTTAAACTGCTCCCACGCCTCCGGGTGCTCCACATAATACTTCGGACACAGCTTTCCGGTCACATCATAATGCCGGATCACCTGATCCGCCGAAAGCCCGTAACGCCGGCAGAGCCAGGACGTAAGCGTCACAAGCGACTGGTACGTCTCCGGCCGGAACTGCCCGGTCTCATCCGGGATACAGCATTCGATCGAGATCGTATCATCATTCCTGTCATTCGACGCATAGGAAATCTCATTGCATGGGATACACTGTACGATCTCACCGTCCAACCCGATGATGAAATGACTGCTCGCGTGTGTCTCGCCGGAATCTTTTAACCCTTCAAAGTAATCACGGTTCTGACGCGCGCTGCTCCCCGGGTTTGCCGTATAATGGATCACGATCCCCCGGATCGTTCCGATCGCCGTTCCCGGTCTCGAATACGGATTGACCGTCAAAAGTTCCACATCAAGCGGCGGTCTCCCGTCGGCATCCTCCATTGCCGTCTGTGTCGCAGCCGTCCTTTTTTCCCTCTGCCAGATCAGCACACCAGTCAGACACAGCCCGGTCACAAGAAGCACGGTCAGCACACGGGCGAATGCCTGTTCTTTTTTGCGTCTGTTTCTTCTTTTGCTCTTTTTCATTGTTACCTTTCTATTCCGTCCCTGCCTGTGATGCCACGGTCGAACGGATGCTTTTCTTTTCGTATCTCCGAATCATAGTCGCTGCGTTCCCTTAACGCCGCAGAAGGATTTCTGCCGGTCAGGACTACCTCCAGCCCGTCCGGTCTGTGATCCAAGAAGGAAAGAAGCTCCTCCTCTTTTATCATCCCACTGCTGCACGCCCCGACGGCTTCGTCTAAAACCAACAGGTCATAATGCTCTTTTTTTACCAGTTGTCCGATCTCTTTTAGGTAATTCGTGTAATAGGCCGCCGCCGCTTTTTTTTCTTCCTCTTTCATCCGGAACGTAAAGCCGAATTTTTCTGTCGCGGAAAACACGGTGATCTGCGGGATCTTTTTTAACACCGGAATCTCCCCGGAAGTCCCGTCCTTTAAAAACTGGGTAAACAGCACGCTCCCGCCATTTCCGGCACACCGGACGCTGAGTCCGACCGCCGCTGTCGTTTTTCCCTTTCCATCCCCTTCATACAGATGTATCAGTCCGTACATAGTTTTCCTCCACTTTTTTTCTATTATTTATTATACCCGCTTTTTACCTGCCGGAAAAGGAAAAAATACCGGACTTTATTCTTCCGGTATTTCCTGAGTCTGTATCATATAATCTTCGGTCGGCGCATTATAATAGATGACCATGTCCTGCGTCGGATATGTCATGCCAAGTTTTCTCGCTTCCTGTTCGATCCACGCGTAATCTGCCGCGTCCATCATGCGCTTTTTCGCGTCTGTGTTCTCACTCACGATATTGTTTAACTCTGACTGAAGACCTGCCACATGGAGCGCCTGACTGCGCACCCGCATCTCCAGAAAGACCATCGACATGCAGAGTCCGATCATAACAAGTAAGACGGCGATATTTGCCGCTGTCTTGTATTTGTGTCTGCGCAGTTCTTTGCGTTTTTGTATCTCTTCGTATTTTCTTTTGTTTTCCTGCTCTATTTTATCATAATAGTAATCAATGCACCGTTCCGCAACGGTGGTTGCCATATCAATCTGCATCTTTTTTTAAGCCTTTTCTCACCTGGCGCGCCAGCCATTCGGTATCCTCCGGTCTGCCTGCCGCGACAACCCGAAGCATCTGTTCCTCACTTTTATATTCCCAGGCGATCTCCGGCCATCCTCCCCTTTTCTCATCGATCTGCTTTCGCAGCTTTTTTACGATATTTTTCCACAACTCTTCTGTTTTACAGGGGATATCCAAAATCCTGCATTCCATTTCCTGTGGTCGCTGTGACCCATGCAAAAAATCCGACACCAGCTCATCCAAAAGCTCCGTAAACGGCTCTGTGACATCCGCTTCCCGGAACAGGGATTCGATATCCTGTTGTGTGAAACGCCACTGGACTCCGACTTTCTTTCCGTGCAGGGTGCCCTCTTTTAAATAATTCCGAATCGTCCGGTCTGTCAGTCCGGTCAGCGCCGCCACATCCGCAACTGTGTACCACTTCTGTTCCAGCATACCGGCATCCTCCTTTATAGATTTCATTATATTTCATTTGTTTTCCTATGTAAACCTATATTTTACAAATTTTACACGTTTTTTGTTTTATTTTCCTTGTTTTTCATATATTTTCCTATTGCATTCCATTTCCAGCCAGCAGCCGTCAGGAAAGAATTTCCTATGATTCAAAAAGGCTGCCCCTGCGGTTTTCACCACAGGAACAGCCTTTTTGTTCTGTTCTATGCTTTTAAATTTAACAGGCTTCGTATTTTTGTCGGCGTTGTGACTTCCGTCGTCATCACATATTTCTGCACCCCGACCAGATAAGCCTCATCCGGGCTTCCTTCGTCTATGGGATCACAGGGCACCTCGTCTAAGGCACCGTCACCTGCCTGCGTTACCGGAACTAACACCCGCTTTAAGACCAGTTTTCTTTTGCGGATCGCTTCCCGTTCCTCTCTTCTTTGCTTTTGTTCTTCTTTTTTTCTTTTTTTCTCCGCGATCTCATCCGCTTTCTTCTGGTTTTGCTCTAAGATATCACTGATACGGTCGCGTGCCCGGCTCATGCAGTCCGAGACGATCTCATCACTCAGTGCCGCAAGAAGATCATTTGCCGCAGTGCGCGCCTCTTCCATGGACGTTCCTTTCTCCATTGCGGTCGTAAGGATATGCACTGCCTGCTTTTGTCCTTCTTCTTTTTTCCGTGCGGTCTCCTCTAACTGTTCCTTCCGCCTGCGGAGCGCGTTCTGATCTGCCAGCATTGCTGTCGCTCCGATCTTTTTTCCATCTACTGTCATAGCTCTGCCTCCCGGAAAATCCAAATTTATCTTCCGGTATTTATATCGGCAGGAACCGTGACTTTCTAAAGCCGGATCTTTGGTTTCTTAAATCGCGCGGGTCTCATGCGCAAGCCATCTGGTTTCTTTCTCATCCAGATAAGGGCTGATCTTTTCAAAGACCTCTGCATGATATGCGTTTAAGCGCGCTCTTTCCTTTTCTGTCATAAGGGACGGATCTACCGCGTCAAGATCAAACGGCACAAAGGTGAGCGGTTTGAACTGTAAAAATTCACCGTATTCATTTTCCATGTATTTCTCGCACACGATCAGATTTTCCAGACGGATGCCGTATTTTCCTTCCAGATACAGACCCGGTTCGTCCGATGTGATCATGCCCGCCTCAAATGCTGCGCTCTCGTTACGCTCCGGAACCTGTTTCCAGCGGAATCCGTTCGGTGCTTCATGTACATTCAGATAATAGCCGACGCCATGTCCAGTGCCGTGGTTGTAATCGAGTCCCATCTCCCAGAGTGCTTCCCTCGCAAGATAATCAAAGTTGATCCCAAGGCAGCCCTTCCGGAATTTTGCGGAAACAAGATTCAGATTTCCTTTTAATACCGCGGTAAAATGCTTTTTCATCTCATCCGTGATATTTCCAAGCGCAACGGTTCTTGTGATATCGGTCGTTCCCTCGAGGTACTGTCCGCCGGTATCCAGAAGTAAGAAGCTGTCCGCTTTGATCTCCTTGTCTGTTTCCGGTGTCGCGGAATAATGCACGATCGCCCCGTGCTCCGCATATGCCGCGATCGGGCCAAAGCTCTGTCCCCTGTAATTTTCTCCCATCTGACGGAACTCCTCTAATTTTTCCGCAACGGAGATCTCGGTCATCGGGATCTTTCCGACATTCGTCTTGATCCAGTGCAGGAATCTGCACACCGCCACACCGTCTTTGATGTGCGCTTTTCTTTCATTCTCCACCTCAACCGGTGTCTTGACTGCTTTCATAAGGACGGTCGGACACGGTCTGTCCAAAACGGGCACTTCCGCCGGGATATTGCTTACGATCGCGAAATTGGCCTTGGAAGCGTCAAGCAGTACGGTGTGCTTTTTATTGATCTTTTTCATATCCTCGTACATCTGATCGTAAGGATAGAAAGATACTCCTGCCGCCTCCAGTGCCTCGCGCACCGTGTCATCCAGAACCTTTTCATTGATGTAAAGGCGGATCTCCGTTCCGCCAAGCACCAGATAGGAGAGCACGACCGGATTATACGCCACGTCATTGCCACGGATATTTAAAAGCCATGCGATATCATCGAGCGATGACAGGACAAAGAGATCCGCGCCCTGTTCTTCCATCACTTCCCGCACTCTTCTTATGCGTTCTTCTCTTGACTCGCCGGTGTATTTTTCATCCAGCAGCGTGACCGGTTCCGCAGAAAGCGCCGGTCTGTCCTTCCATACAAGATCGACCAGATCCTGCTCATAGACAACACCCGCTCCCTTCTCTTCCAGATCTCTTTTTAACGCAAATGCCTCTTTTGCATTGACCGTGCGCCCGTCAAAGCCTAACGTCTGTCCTTCTTTTAATTTATCTACCAAAAACGCGTGTACGGTAGGGACTCCCGGTTCTCCCATCTTAAAAAGATCGATCCCGCTTCCCGCAAGCTGCTCGCCCGCCTGTAAAAAGTATCTTCCGTCCGTCCAGAGCCCTGCCATATCCTGTGTCACCACAAGCGTGCCCGCAGATCCGGTAAACCCGGACATATAAGCTCTGCATTTGAAATGATCGCCCACATACTCCGATCCGTGAAAATCATCGGTCACAATCATATACGCATCGATGTTATGCGCTTTCATCTGTTTTCTTAATTCTGTAATAGTTTCCTTTGCCACGATATGCACCTTCCTCTTTATCTTTCTATATCGTAATTGATCTTTTTATAAAACAGCTTTCGTATATCCTCGTGGGTATATGCTTCCGCCATCACCCACATCATCTTGGTAACGATTGCTTCGATCGTCATGTCGTAGGCCTCTAAAATCCGTGGATTCTGTTTGAATGTCCGTCCCACTTCATAAATATCAAGATTGCTTCCCTCCATCGGCACCTGCGTTGTGATAACGACCTCGGTTCCGGCATCGATGAGCTCCGCGATCTTCTCTTTGTATTTCATGGATTCCAGACTCGGGATTCCGCCTACTCCGAACCCTTCTATTATAACCGCATCATAACGATTTTTCAAATAGTCCAAAATCCCGGCATCCATGCCCGGTACCAGCTTTAACACGAAAATATTCTCATTTAACCGGTCGTAAAATTTTACCGGTTCATCTCCCTGCTCTTCGATGTAATGGAACACCTTGTTGTCGCGTATCACTGCCTTGTGCGGAAAATTTACACTGGAAAACGCGTTGAAGCTCTTGCTGCGCACCTTTCTTCCCCGCGTGCCCGCGATCACTTCCCCGTCAAACACAAAGCTGACGTTTGTGGACACGTCCGATGTTGCGTACAGGATACTTTGTATCACATTACTCTTTGCATCTGTAATGTCCTCATTGATCGGTTTCTGCGCGCCGGTCAGCACGATCGGTTTCCTGCTGTTCTGGATCAGATAGGAAAGCGCCGCCGCGGTATACGCCATCGTATCCGTGCCATGCAGCACCACAAATCCATCGTATCTGTCGTACTCCTTATGGATGGTGTCCGCGATCGCGATCCAGTTTTCCGGCTGCATATTCGTACTGTCCAGATTCATGAGCTGAACCGCGTGCAGACAGCACATCTCACGGATCTTTGGCACATAATTTAAAAAATCTTCCATCTCGATCTGCGGCATGAGCCCTTTTTCCGTAGAACGACAGGCGATCGTTCCTCCGGTCGCAATGACTAATATCTGTTTCATAGGTGTATCCTTTCCAAAAAAATACCGCTGTATTCCATTGTATTATCCCTTTTTCTGTTATATATTATCTAAGTATGAGATACCGGTTCTATCCGTATCTTCAATCTTTTACATTATATAAACAGAAAAGAGGTTTTTCAATGGATACCGAAAAGTATTTCGATTATATTTTATCTGAGACGCAAAAGATCCTCGCGATCGACAGTCCGTCCGGTTTTACCAGAAATGTTGCCGACTATGTACTCTCCGCTTACCGCGCGCTCGGCTATGAACCGGTACAGACGGTAAAGGGCGGCGTGTTCTGTGAGATCGGCGGTGCTGACACGAAGGATGCCCTGCTCATGGAAGCGCATATTGACACCTTAGGCGCCATGGTCTCTGAGATCCGCCCGAACGGTTATCTCGCGCTCTCCCCGATCGGCGGCATGAACGCGAACAATGCCGAGGCGGAAAACTGCACGGTCTACACGAGAGACGGCAGAACCTACACCGGCACTTTCCAGTTACAGAACGCCTCCATCCATGTCAACGGGGATTACGACTCCACAAAAAGGACTTACGAAAACATGGAAGTGGTGCTCGATGAAATGGTCTCCTCCAAAGAGGACACCCTTGCGCTTGGTATTCTGCCGGGTGATATCGTCTGCTTTGATCCGCGCACGACATACACTAAGAGCGGCTACATCAAGAGCCGTTTTCTGGATGACAAGTTGAGTGTCGGCATTCTGCTCGGATTTGCCAAATATGTGAAAGAAGAACAGCTCGCGCTTCCAAGAAAAGTATATCAGCACATTACGGTCTATGAGGAAGTCGGACACGGCGGTGCCGCTTCGATCCCATCCGATGTCACCGAAGTTCTTTCCGTAGATATGGGCTGTGTCGGCGACGGTCTTACCTGCCGTGAGCACCAGGTGTCGATCTGCGCAAAGGACAGCAGAGGGCCTTATAACTATGACGTTGTGTCAGGTCTGATCGCCGCCGCAAAACGCAAAAATCTGGACTTTGCCGTTGACATTTATCCGCATTACGGCTCCGATGCCGACGTGGCGCTCACCGCGGGCTACGATGTAAAACACGGGCTCATCGGCTCCGGTGTCTATGCATCCCACGGCTATGAACGCAGCCACAAGGACGGCGTGATCAACACCTTCTTACTGCTGACCGAATATCTGAAATAATTGTTCTTAAGCAGCAGGGCGGAGCATCCCATCGATGCCCCGCCCAATTTTTTTGCTTTCTACTCTTCATCCTTCTGATATTCTAAGATATCTCCCGGCTGACAGTCGAGCACCTCGCAGATCGCCTCTAATGTTGAGAAACGGATCGCGCTGATCTTTCCGGTCTTGATCTTGGAAAGATTCACATTCGACACACCCACGCGCGCTGACAGCTCATTCAAACTCATTTTCCGGTCTGCCATTACCCGGTCCAGACGTAATATGATTTTTCCCATTGCTTTTCCCTGCCTCTTTATAATGTCTCATCCGATTCTCTCTGCAGCACAGCGCCATACTGGAAGATATACGTCAGTGCCAGGATCATAAGCACAACAAATACCATATTGAAATTTACGGACAGTGAAAATTTTACCCGGTTGTTAAAAATTCCCTCGGATGCCATATCCGAAATGCTGGAAAATACCACCCACGGAATCAGCGAATACGCAAACATCCTCATCTTTTTGATGACATCCTCCTCAAATGGGGACTGGCACTTCCCAACTGCTTTAAAAAGCGCCCCGATAAAGAAAAGTGTGATCAGTGTCATAATAAGGTGAAACGTCACCGCCACCAAAGGCCCTACCAGTTTTCTCAGATTAAAGTCACCCATTTCCCCGTTTCCGCTCATCAGGATATGACTGCCTTTGGTCTCAAGTTTATCAATTCCATAGGAAACCCAAAAAAAACTGCTGCCCTGCGGCTTTACAGTCGCAAAGGCAGCAGCCTTTTTGTTTTACATCAAATCACTGCTTACGCTGCAATTATTCGATGGTTGCATACATAAAGTATTTGGTACCGAATTTTGTATTGTAGATGCCGGTTACATTTGTCTTGCACATATAATCGTCATTGTAGAAGTAGATCGGTACTGCAGCCCAGGTATCCATGAGCATATCTTCTGCCTGATGTAACATCTGTACACGGGCAGTGTTATCTGTTGTTGTTCTGATCTCGCTGATTAAGTTGTCATATGCTGTCCAGTCCGGTGTTGCGCTGTTTTCCGGGTTCTTTCCTAACTGCGCATCATTGTTTCCGGAATCAGAAGTGAAAATCTCAAGCATGTTGATCGGGTCATCGTAATCTGCGACCCATCCTTCACGCGCAATAGAGAATGCACCTGCTTTACGATCATTTAAGAATGTATCCCACTCTTCTGTCTTAATGGTTACATCAACACCGATGGAAGACCAGTCAGACTGGATTGCTTCTGCAATTGCCTGATGTGCTGTGTTTTCATTGATCAGATATTCTACAGAGATCGGGTTCTCATCACTTAAAGTTCCGTCATCGTTGAACTTGTAACCGATGCTTTCCAGTAATTCTGTCGCTTCTGCTTTTGCAGCATCGAAATCATATTCTGCTGTGTAGTATCCATGAGAATCCGCATCCGGATAATCATAATCATCTTCACGGAAGATTCCGCCGTTACCATCAGACATTCCGTCCGGAACGAACGCGGTAGCAACCTTCTGTCCGGTCTGACCGATGTTCTCTGCAATGTAGCCACGGTCGATCAGGATGCCAAGTGCGTGACGTAAAGTCGCTGCGTCTTCTGCAGACATTCCGTCAAACATCTTGTCGTTTACGTTGAATGCGATATAGTAGTTTCCTAACTGATCATCAACATGGAAATCAGCGTTGTTGATCACAGATGCAACTTCATCACTCGGAATGCTGTCGATGAAGTCAAGGTCTCCTGCGTTGTAAGCGGAGAATGTAGCAGTATCATCTGCGGATAACATGAACTCAAGTTTTTCTACTTTTACATTATCTGCATCGTAAAAGTACGGGTTCTTTTCATATACCATGGATTCATTGTGTTTCCAGGATGTGCACACATACGCACCGTTGGATACGAATCCAGCTTCAGCGCACCATGCGCCCGGGTTTGTTCCGTCTGCGTTTGCTGCTTCTACTGCTGCCTGCGGTACCGGCATAAATACAGGGAATGCGCAAAGCTGCAGGAAATATGGGCACGGAGCAGCAAGAACTGCTGTTAAAGTATTTCCGTCTGCCTTTACATTGATGGTGTCACCATCTTTTGCAAATACATCGAACAGATAAGAATAATCTGCTGCAGTCTGAGGATCTGCTGCTCTCTTCCAGGAATATTCAAAATCTGCTGCGGTCAGATCAGAGCCATCGCTCCATTTCAGACCATCTTTTAAAGTAAAGGTGTAAGTAAGTCCGTCATCACTTACGGTATAGTCAGATACCAGAGCCGGGACCGGATTGCTGTCCTTGTCAAAGGTAAACAGACCTACAAAGCTGTTTGCTGCCAAAGCTGCGCCATCAACGGTTGTATTTAATGCCGGATCCAGTTTATCCGGTTCACTCGCAAGGTTGATGCGAAGGGTAGAGCCGTCAGAAGTAGATACAGAACCTTCTGTAGACGCTTCGGTAGACGCTGTACCTGTGGTGCTGTTGCTGCTTGCAGATGAACCACAGCCTGCGAACATGCTGGTAGCCATTGCTGCAATTAACATTGCTGATACAATTTTCTTCTTCATAATATTCCTCCTGAAAATATTTATTAATTAAACATACCGCAGACGGTACGAATAATTCTCTCTCATGTCCTAGCGGTTAAAGCAGGAAACCATATGTCCGTTTCCTCTGTCCGTCAGGGAAGGGCATTCTTTCGCGCACTGCTCGGTCGCGTAACGGCATCTGGTGCGGAACGCACAGCCGCTCGGCAGATTCATCGGGCTCGGAACATCTCCCTCTAAGATGATACGCTTGCGCTCTTTTGCCATGTTCGGATCCGGCATCGGGATCGCGCTGAGCAGCGATTCTGTATACGGATGCAGCGGATTTTCATTTAATTCATCCGCGTCCGCGATCTCTACGATCTTACCAAGATACATAACCGCGATACGGTCGGAAATATGATGTACGACCAGAAGGTCATGCGCGATAAAAAGATACGCAACACCTAATTTTTCCTGCAGGTCTTCAAACATATTGATGACCTGTGCCTGGATGGAAACATCCAGCGCGGAAACCGGCTCGTCGCAGACGATGAAGCTCGGATTTACCGCAAGTGCGCGGGCAATTCCGATACGCTGTCTCTGTCCACCGGAAAATTCATGCGCGTAACGTGTCGCATGCTCGGCATTTAAACCGACGAGATCCATCAGTTCGAGGATCTTTTCTCTGCGCTCCGCTTTGGAGCTGTAAAGCTTGTGTACATCCAGTGGCTCTCCGATGATATCTTCTACGGTCATACGCGGATTTAAGGAAGAATACGGATCCTGGAATACCATCTGCATCTCCTTGCGCAGTGACTTGATATTTTTATCGGTCACTTTTTCCCCTTTGAAGATCACATCTCCGCCGGTTGGTTTGTATAACTGGAGTAAGGAACGTCCAACGGTCGTCTTACCGCAGCCGGACTCTCCTACCAGTCCGAGTGTCTCGCCCGGTTTGATCGCGAAAGACACACCGTCTACTGCTTTTAACGGGATCGTCTTTCCAAATCCGGTCTTGATCGGAAAATACTGTTTTAAGTCATTTACTTCTACCAAATATTCATTCTTGTCATTACTGCTCATTGCTGATACCTCCGTTTTCGGCCTCATACTGGGCTTTTACATTCATCCAGCAGCTTGCAAGATGTGTTTCGCCTACGCGAAGTTCTTCCGGTACTGTGTCCAGACAGATCTTCATTGCTTTGTCACAGCGGGCACAGAACGCACAGCCCTTTGGCATATTTAACAGATTGATCGGTGTACCGCCGATCGGTACAAGCCGTTCTTTCATACGGCTTACGCTCGGAATGGAGCGAAGCAGTCCCTTGGTGTATTCATGACGTGGATCATAGAAGATCGCATCCGCGGTACCACGCTCACAGACACGTCCACCATACATGACGATAATCTCATCACACATGTCGGCAATCACACCGAGGTCATGTGTAACCATGATGATCGCCATTCCCATCTTCTTCTGCAGTTCCTGCATCAGCTCTAAGATCTGTGCCTGGATCGTTACGTCAAGCGCGGTCGTTGGTTCATCCGCGATCAGGATATCCGGTTCACAGGCAAGTGCCATGGCGATCATCACACGCTGGCGCATACCGCCGGACAACTCGTGCGGATACTGTTTCAGACGTTTTTCCGGCTCATTGACACCGACTAAGGTCAGCATCTCGATCGCGCGCTCCCTTGCCTGTTCTTTGTTACGGTCCGTGTGGAGCAGAATCGCTTCCATCAGCTGGTTTCCGATGGTAAATACCGGATTTAAGCTGGTCATCGGATCCTGGAAGATAATGGAACATTTCTTTCCACGAAATCCCTGCATCTGTTTTTTGTTCCACTTGGTGATATCCTCACCCTTATATAATACCTCACCACTTACGATCTTTCCGGTATCCGCAAGAATCTGCATAATGGAATACGCGGTAACACTCTTTCCGGAACCACTTTCTCCTACAATTCCAAGTGTCTTTCCGGCTTCCAGATTAAAGGAAACGCCGTTTACCGCCTTTACCTCTCCGGAATCTGTAAAAAATGATGTATGTAAATCTTTTACCTGTAATAAATATTCACTCACTGTCCATGCCTCCCTTATTTCTTCAGCTTCGGATCTAATGCATCACGAAGTCCGTCACCTAACAGGTTAAATGCCAACACGATAAGGACGATGGTAACAGCCGGGAAAATCAGTTTGTACGGATAACTGGTCAGTCCGTCTCTCGCCGCGTTCGCCAGGGAACCAAGCGACGGCATCGGAGCCTGTACACCAAGACCTAAGAAACTTAAATAGCTCTCGGTAAAGATTGCGGAAGGGATCTGCAATGCTACGGAAATAATGATAACAGAAAGACAGTTCGGCAGGATGTGCGTACGGATGATCCGGGATGCCGGAGTACCGATCGCTCTCGAAGCCAGTACATAATCGTTCTGCTTGATCGTAAGGATCTGTCCACGCACCAGACGCGCCATACTTACCCAGTATAACAGTCCGAATACGATAAACAAAGATAACATATTACTTCCGAGTTTTGCAAAGACCGTTCCCTTGATCGCCGTTCCAAGCGTTTCTCCAAGTACCACGCTAAGCAGGATGACCATTAGAAGATCCGGCAGTGAATATATGATATCGACAATACGCATCATGATCAGATCGACTTTTCCACCCGCGTAACCGGATATGGAGCCGTAGACCACACCGATGATAAGGACGATGATACTTGCGAACAGACCGACACTCAAAGAAACTCTTGTTCCGTAAACCACACGGATAAAGTAGTCACGGCACTGTTCGTCAGTTCCGAAAATGTGCGGGAATACAGTACCGCCTTTTTCGATGTATTTCTGTTCCATTTTTGAATAGGTAAACGGTGCGAGGTTCTTCGCTGTCTTATCTCTCACTCCGTCTACGGTAATGATCTCCGAATAACCGTACGGTACGATCTTCGGTGCGAAAATGATCACAAGAAGGATCAGGATCAGTACGATGATACTTCCCATCGCCAACGGGTTTTTCCGCAGACGTTTCATACTGTCCTTAAAGAAAGTAGTGGACTCACTCATGACATCCTGCTGCTTTTTCTCTTCTTCGGTCGCAAAATCAAATTTACTTAAATCTATCTGTGCGCTGAGCACATTCTTCTTCGGCATTCCGTTCTCATTAGACATATCCGGGCCTCCTATTCCAAATTAATTCGCGGATCAATGCACTTGTATGCAATGTCGGTAAGCAGGTTCGCAATGACCATGATGATCGCAAGGAACATGGTGGTTGCCATGATCATCGTATAATCACGGTTGTAAATGCTGGTAACGAATTTCTGTCCCAGTCCGCCGATCGTAAAAATATTTTCCACGACCATGGAACCTGTGATGATATACGCGATCTCCGGTCCTACATAGGTAACAACCGGGATCAGGGCATTCCGCAGTGTATGTTTGAAAATAACTTTCGCCTGGGAAACACCTTTGGCACGCGCGGTACGGACATAATCCTGTCCCAGCGCATCCAGCATACTGGTCTTTGTCAGACGGGTGATATATGCCATCGGATATAACGCCAGTGAGATCACCGGAAGCAGGTAGTTATGTGAGTGTGCGCTCCATACCTGGATCCATCCGAGTTTGATACAGAACAGGTAGAGTAAGAGCGTCGCCAGAACGAAACTCGGCATCGCCGTCATAAGGGTCGTAAAAAATACGATCAGACGATCCGGCCATTTGTTTCTTGTCAGGGCTGCGATACTTCCGAGTACAACACCGAAAATAACGGATATGAGAAGCGCCATGCCACCAAGCTTCGCACTGATCGAAAAACTGGTGGACATTGTCTGCCAGATATCACGTCCGGTCTTGATACTTACCCCCCAGTCACCGTGCAGCAGGTTTCCCATATAAATGAAATACTGTTCCACAATCGGTTTATCCAGGTTGTAACGTTTCTCTAATACTGCCTTTACCTCCGGGCTCGTTGCCTTTTCTGTGTCAAATGGTCCGCCCGGAATCGCATTCATGGCAAAGAATGTGATTAAGCTGATAATGACCAGCGTAACAATCGCAAGACCAATTCTTTTTATGACATACTTGTTCAAAAAAATCCTCTCCTTAACTTGTAGTATCGTTGTCATCACTGTCCGTCTGACATGTACGTTTGTCTTTTATTTACTTCGGGTAAAAAAAAAGCGTATAGTATAACCTATACACTCCCTTGTGTCATACCTTCCATTCTTATACAATTTCCGCATATCAGGCTTTACAGTCGTGAATGATTTTAAAATGTTTTTTTCAATCTGTCAAGGTTATTTTTTGCTTTCGGCATCTTGCATAAACTCCGTTTTTCTCCATTTTTCGCCATTTTTGTGTCGTGTTTTTATTAGTTTTTGTCGCATATATATACACCGTGTTTTTCATGCCCGGCAAGATGTCCGTCTGATGCGTACACCCGTTTTTCCTACCTCTGCACTCGGTTTTTTAGTTTTCGCTGACTTACGCCATTTCAATCAAAACGGAAGAACTGTGTTTTCCTGATTTTTTCAGATTGTTTTTCATTCAAACACAATTCTTCCGCTTTCTCATTGGCTTTTCTTTTTACTTTTATTCACTTTTTCTTCTTATTCTTTTTTTGTTACATTATAATAGGAAGAAACTTATTAAAAAATATTTTGTTTTTATTCCGAAACAAGCGACTGCAGGCTCGCTTTTACATGATCCGCCGTCTCTAAGATCACCTGTGCGGAAGCGGATATCTCTTCGGTGGAAGCTGCCAGATTCTGTGTACGGTCATTGACTGCATGCACGATCTCCATCAGCTTGTCGGCATCCGCAACGATCGAACTGATCGACGCGAGGATCTGCTCCTGGCTCTCACTGCTGCGGTTCGCGGTATTTCTGGAATCCGTAGCAAGATTGTTGATCTCTCCCGCAACAACCGCAAATCCTTTTCCTGCCTCTCCTGCTCTTGCCGCCTCGATACTTGCGTTTAACGCAAGCAGGTTTGTCTGGGACGCAATGGATACGACCTCGGCATTGTTCTTCGAAAGTTCTTCTAACAGCTTTTCGATATCTCCCATCGCGTTGCTCAAGTTCTCGCAGAACCGGAATACTTCCTGCATATCGCCGGAAATTCCCGTACTCTCGTTGGCATTGTTCTCATTTCCCGCCGCCATGTCATCCACAGACTGATACAGGGTCGCGAACTCCTCATGAATCGTGTTGACCGCTTCTAACACTCTCTTACGCCCGTTCTCTACTTCAATCTTTTCCTGCTTTACTTCCTCGGCCAGCTCTTCCGCGTGCTCTTTTTCGATCTGCACGATGCTCTTTACATAATGGATGCAGTTTTCTTTCCGGTTAAATCCGTTAAAGATCGCCTCTGCCATCTGTTTACAGGACTGATAACCGCATGCGGAACAGTCGATGGTCTGTTCTTTTTGTGTATTCTTATTCATGGAAGCAAATATCTCATTTAACTGTGTGGCACTTGGTTTCTCGTAGGTACACTGCGCAGAACGGTCTGTGTACCTGCGCAGATAATCGGAAAGATCCAGGTTCTTAAACTGCTGGTTTAATTTTTTAAGCGCTGTTTCGGAGAAAGCTTCTTCGCCCACGCGCTCATGCCTTTATCTTTTTTAACGGATTCCCGGATCTTTAACAGTGCGCACAGCGCGTCATCAGTATTCGCTTTGTCCTCTTCGACCGCGGTACCGCAGATACAGCCGTTTGCACAGTTTAACGCATCGATGAACAGATACGGGGTCTTGTCCTTCGCGATCTTCTCCCTGTTGCGCTCAAGGTATTCATACATGTGTTTTTCACCCTCGATCTGACGGATAAACACACTTTCACCAAGGAACCAGTATACATTTTCTTTGAGTCCGCCCGGTGTCGGGTAAATGGAACCAAGTCCGTACTCTACCTCATCGGTCGCATTCTCTCCTGAAATGCCGTGTTCGCGGATATACTGCATCAGATGGTCAAAGGTCACATTATAGGAAATATAACCACCGTTGTTTCCATCCTCGATCTCCATTTTCTTTGCGATACACGGGCTTAAAAACGCGAATTTGTCAGTAATGCCCATCTGCTTTCTGGCATAGATTGCCGCGCACATCATCGGGCTCTGTACCGGAAACAGCTTCGGCAGAAGTTCCGGCAGATAACGCTCGATATAGCCGACAACCGCCGGACAGGGCTGTGAGATCCCGCCGGTAAATCCATATTTGTCAATATAATTCAAATATCCCCAGGTAGTAATATCCGCTCCGAAGGAAACGCTGATCATGCGGTTCACTCCGAGCTTTTTCAGTCCTCCGAGCACCGTACCATATTCCGATGGGTAGTTGGCTTTGAATGCCGGCGCAATCAAAAGTGATATCCGTTCGCCCTTTTTCAAATCTTCAAAGAAGCGCTCTGTATCATCCGCAAATTCTCTTGCGTGGTGCTCACATACATCAAAACAGGCGCCACAGGCAATGCATTTGTCACTATCCACGTCAATTCGGTTAATTCCGTCCACGACATGTGACACACATGCACCCATGCAACTACAGACGCTGATACACTTATTGCATCCGATACAATTATCATTTGTAAATACAAGTGCGTTTTTCTCTTCTGTCATAAAACTCCCTCGCTCTCTAACTGTCTACTTGTTGTTTTATTGTCTGAATCTATTATATCATAATTGCATAGTTTTTTAAAGTTTTTTCGCACTTTTTCGTTTGTTTTGCACAATTTTATAAAATGATTCAGATGAAAAAACGCATGTTTTGTTCTGTTCTTTCATATCCTAGTTACTGAGAAATTATTTTTCAGGAACAGTATTCTTATGTGTGGTATTTCAGGTTTTTTTGATGCCTCCGCCGACTTTACGGCAAAGCGGCATCTTTATGAACAGATCTTACAGGATATGAAACAGGCACTCACCCCACGCGGCCCGGATGATTCCGGTGTTTTTCTCACACAGGACTGCGGACTTGCCCACACCAGATTATCAATCATCGATCCGGCGGGCGGGCATCAGCCCATGGCGCGGACAATAAAGGACGCGTGCTGTCACATCGTATACAACGGGGAGATCTACAACACCGATGTATTAAAGCGCAGGCTTCTCTCACAAGGCTGCGTCCCGAAGACCACGTCCGATACTGAGGTGATCCTGTTATCCTATCTGACATTCGGTGCCGATTTCATCCGGGATGTGGACGGGATCTTCTCACTCGCGATCTACGATGAGAGACACCATTCCCTCACTCTCTTTCGTGATCCGTTCGGTGTCAAGCCATTATTTTATACGATCCAAAACGGAACCTTTCTGTTTTCCTCCGAACCCAAAGGCCTGTTCTGCTTTCCCGGCGTAAAAGCCGTCTTAAAACGGGACGGACTCAATGAGCTTTTAGGGCTCGGCCCCGCGCGCAGCCCCGGACACGGGATCTTTTCCGGCTTTTTTGAACTTCCCGCCGGTACACGTCTCTGCGTGACAAAAGCCGGCATCCGAAGCTCCTCTTATTTTTCTTTAAAAAGCCATCCGCACGAAGATTCCTATGAGGAAACGATTGAAAGGACACGTTTTCTTGTCACTGACGCGATCAGACGCCAGATGGTGTCCGATGTCCTGGTCTGCACCTTTTTATCCGGCGGCGTCGATTCCAGCCTGGTATCCGCCGTCTGCGCCGCCGAGACAAAGAAAAAGGGGCATACCCTTGCCACCTACTCGTTTGATTTCACCGACAATCACCGTTATTTTCAGGCAAACCGTTTCCAGCCCTCGGAGGATCGCCCCTATGTGGAAAAGATGGCCGCTTTTCTGGGCAGCGAACACCACTTTTTAGAATGCACCAACCAGATACAGGCTGACTATCTGAAAAAATCCGTGGATGCCCATGACTTTCCGTGTATGGCGGATATTGACGCCTCTCTGCTGTATTTCTGCGAGCAGGTTTCGGCACACCACAAGGTGGTTCTGACCGGCGAGTGCGCGGATGAGGTGTTCGGCGGTTATCCGTGGTTTCACCGGGAAAAATTCCTCTCCTGCGGTACATTTCCATGGACACCTTCTTTGGCTCCGCGCATGCAGCTTTTAGAGCCGGAGCTGCTTCGCACATTGGATATGGAAGCTTATGTAAAACAGGTTTATGACGATGCCATTACCCATGTGGATATCCTGCCAGGCGAAAATGAGACCGAGGCAAACCGGCGGCGCATCGGTTATCTCAACATCCGGTTTTTCATGCAGACGCTGTTAAACCGCATGGACCGCACCAGTATGTCCTGCGGTCTGGAGGCGCGCGTCCCGTTTGCCGACCGCACTCTGGTCGATTATGTTTTTAATATTCCGTGGGAAATGAAAGCAAAGGACGGTGTCGTAAAAAATATCCTGCGCCAGTCCGCAAGGGGACTTCTGCCCGACGAGATCCTGTTCCGCAAAAAAAGCCCATATCCCAAGACCTATGATCCCGGATATGAAGCGCTCTTAACAGACCGCTTAAAAGACGCGCTCTCAGATCCTGCCTCGCCCCTGCTTCCGCTGTTAAATCAGGAAGCGCTCCGGCTCTTTTTAGAGCATCCGAAAGATTACGGCGCACCCTGGTACGGGCAGCTTATGGCAGGCCCGCAGATGATCGCGTATCTGCTCCAGCTTGAATATTTTCTCCGCAAATACCATGTTTCGATAGAGCTTTAATCTCTTATTCGGAATCGTCGTTTCTGTGCTGTTCTCCCCAGGTACACATGGAGACCAGGATCGGAATCAGCGATCGTCTTCGCGCTGGAAGGAAAAGCAATGATCGGATATGAAGGCAAAGATTACGAGCTCTCTGCCGGTGAGTGCTTCCGCTTTGAAAAAAACGGACTTCACAGCGTAACCGCAAACAGCAGATTTAAAATGGCACTTTTACTGATCCTCGAATAAACTTCTGCTCTGACCAAAAAAGATCTCCGAATCGCAGTCTTCGCATTCGGAGATCTTTTTTTCATGCGGCTTAAAACTTACCGGAGGAGAAACGCGGACAGATGCGCGCTAACGCAAAAGCACCGGCTGTAACTGTCTGCCCGCGCATGCCGCCTCGATCGTATCCGGGATCCGCCCCACGTCCGAAATCAGGGAGTTTGGCTTCTTTGCCGGGTCATCCTGGCCAAACGGTACAAAGTAAATGTGCTTTACATTATATAACGCCCCGATATTCTTAAAATTCATTCCCATCGCGTCATTGGTGGAGAGTGCGACCACAAGCGGCCTTTCGTTGCGCAGATGGGCTTTCGCCGCCATGAGCACCGGGGTATCGGTGATCCCAAGCGACAGCTTCGCGAGTGTGTTTCCGGTGCAGGGAACGATGATTAAGACGTCAAACAGCTTTTTCGGCCCTGCCGGCTCCGCCTCCGGAATCGTGAAAATCCCGTGTTCCCCGGTGATCTTTTGTACTTCTGCCACAAAATCCGCCGCTTTTCCAAAGCGGGTATCGAGCTTTGCCGCATTTTCCGAAAATACCGGGATCACACGCCAGCCATGCGCTTTTAAATCCCGCAGTGTTTCTTTTATCTTCTCATGTGTGCAAAAAGATCCTGTAATGGCAACACCCACAGTCTTTTTATTTTCTGTTTCCATTCCCTATTCCCCTTTTTTTCTCACATCCATCTCTTTTTCGATCACATCCGCCAGTATCTTCGCCGCTGCCTTCGGCGCGTAACGTGCCGGAAGTCCCGGACACCGTTTCGCGCAGATCCCATATGCTTTGCAGATTTCCAGATCCACACCGCCGTTCCCGGACGCGAGATCCAATATACAGACCTCTTTTTTGCATCGTGAAAGCACCTGTCCCGTAAAAAGCGGCTGTGGCACTGTGTTTACGATCAGTTCATAGGCTCCGGGATCCGCATGCGGCCTCCATGTGGCACCTGCCGCTTCCACTGCCTGCCTTTTTTGGTCTTCCTTTTCAAATACATCCACGTCCGCCTGACACGCCGCCAGCCGCTCGGCGATCCGGCTTCCGCATCTCCCGAACCCACACACCAGACAGCGGCTTCCACAGAGATTTTCCTTCATGGCGCAGATCGCCTCCGCAAGGATCCCTTCCGCGACGGACACCGCGTTTTTTTCCGCCACCCCGTCCGCTTTCATGTAATCCACGACCGTGATCTTTTTTTCTTTCGCCTGACACGCCACACTCTGCCCGAAATTTGCGCCGAAAACAATCTGCCCCGGCACAAGCTCCTCTTTGATCTTTCCAAAAAAAGTCTCTGTCTCCGGCAGCGGCAGCAAAATGGCATCAAAAAAACCGGCAGAAGACTCCTCCGCGTTTTTTGCGACATGCCCTCTGTTTTCGAGAATTTCTTTTAAACAGCGCTGTCTCTCATCTTTTCCATAGACAAGGAAACGAAATTGTTTCATCTTTCCATCCTCCTGCCTATATCTTATGCGGATTTCTTCTGCCGGTTCCTGATTTTTCTTTTACTGAATGCCCTTTACTTCATATCCCGCATCGGTCACTGCTTTCTTTAAGACATCTGCTGTTACGGATTCTTCTGCCTTTACGACCGCGTTTTTATTTTCCAGGCTTACGGAGACTTCCTTTACCCCGTCAATGCCTGCAAGTGCCTTTTCTACGGTTCCTGTGCAGTGTGAGCACATCATTCCTTCAATACTGATCGTTGTTTCTTTCATTCCTTTTTCTTCCTTTCTTATGATCTCTTTTTCTACCGGTTCCGGTTCTGTTTTCGCTTCTGCTTTCCCGGAGAGCTTTACGCCCTTTAAGCGGAGCGCGTTGCTGACCACGCAGATACTGCTTAAGCTCATTGCCGCCGCCCCGAACATCGGATTTAATTTTATGCCAAACGCCGGATAAAGCACGCCTGCCGCAAGCGGGATCCCAATGCTGTTGTAAAAGAACGCCCAGAACAGGTTCTGCTTGATATTGCGGATGACCGCCTTGCTTAAACGGATCGCGCGCACGACATCAAACAGATCGTTTTTCATGAGCACCACATCCGCGCTCTCGATCGCCACATCCGTTCCCGCGCCGATCGCGATACCGACCTCGGCACGCGCAAGCGCCGGAGCATCGTTAATCCCGTCGCCGACCATGGCAACCGTGTGTCCGCCTTCTTTGAACTGCGCGACCTTCTCTTCTTTCTGTGCCGGAAGCACACCCGCGATGACTTCATCCACGCCGACTTCTTTCTGGATCGCGCGCGCAGTCACTTCGTTGTCCCCGGTCAGCATGATCGTTCGAATGCCAGTCTCACGCAGCGCTCCGATCGCATCCCGGCTGGTCGCTTTGACCACATCCGCAACGGCAAGGATACCGATCAGCGTCTTTTCCTTCGCAAATAAGAGCGGTGTCTTTCCCTCGCCCGCGAATGCTTCAATCCTTGCTTTGTGATCTGCCTTAAGCGGGATCCCGTTTTCTCCCATCATCTTTTCGTTTCCGGCGAAATACAGGGTTCCACCCACTTTTCCCCGGACGCCCTTTCCAAAGACTGCCTCAAACTGTTCTACCGGCTGCACGGTGATCTCATTTTCTTCACAGTATTTTACCACAGCCTCCGCAAGCGGATGTTCGCTGCCCTTTTCCAGGCTTCCCGCCACCGCGAGCAGTTCCCGCTCTGACACTTCTCCAAAGAGCGCCACGTCCGTGACGACCGGTCTTCCCTCCGTGATCGTTCCGGTCTTATCCAGCACTACCGTGTCTACGAGATGCGCCGTCTCAAGCGCCTCCCCGGATTTGATCAGAATGCCGTTCTCCGCGCCTTTTCCGGTTCCGACCATGATAGCCACCGGTGTCGCAAGTCCGAGCGCGCACGGGCAGGAAATAACAAGTACCGCGATCGCGCTGGAAAGCGCCGCCTCCACGCCGGTTCCGCAGAGCAGCCAGATGATCGCTGTCACGACCGCGATTGAAATGACCACCGGGACAAAGATTCCCGCGATCCTATCCGCCAGTCTCGCAATCGGCGCCTTGCTGGAAGATGCCTCCTCGACCAGCCGGATGATCTGCTTGATCGTAGTGTCCTCTCCGACTTTGGTTGCCCGCGCCCGGATAAATCCGGATTTGTTGATCGATGCGGAGACCAGCTTATCCCCTGCCTTTTTGGATACCGGCATACTCTCTCCGGTGATCGCGGATTCATCGAATGAGGATTCTCCCTCGATCACAACGCCGTCTACGGCAACCGCCTCGCCGGGCTTAATGAGAAAAATGTCACCGAGTACGACATCCGCTGCCGGGATCACGGTTTCTTTTTCATCCCGCACGACTGTCACGGTCTTTGGCGCCAGATTCATGAGCTTTGTGATCGCCTCGCTGGTCTTTCCCTTGGATTTGGTCTCCAGATATTTTCCGACCGTGATCAGCGTCAGGATCGTTCCCGCCGATTCAAAATACAGATCATGACGGTACTGCATGACTACCATCATATCTCCGTGTCCGAGTCCGTAGCCGATCCGGTAAATTGCGAACACCCCGTAAACGATCGCCGCCGTTGCGCCGAGCGCCACCAGCGTATCCATATTCGGCGCCTTTTTCGCCAGTGTCTTAAATCCGTTCTTAAAATATTTCTGGTTTGCGATCAATATCGGCACCAGAAGCAGGATCTGGGTAAACGCATAAGTGATCGCGTTCTCATCCCCGTAGAGGTACTTCTGCTCAAATACCGGTCCCGCGATGCCGAGCGCTTCGTAAAGCATATGCCCCATGGAAACATACATTAACGGGATCCAGAAGATAATGGATATGATCAGCCGTCTTTTCATCGCAAGCACCGGATCTTTCTTAACTCCGGTCTCTTTTTCTGCATTTCCTTTCGCCGCGCCGTGCTCCTGCTTGACCGCCGCGCCGTATCCTGCGTCTTCCACCGCTTTTATGATCATGCCGGTGTCTGTGGTCTTCTCATCAAACTCCACCTGCATGCTGTTGGTGAGCAGGTTGACGCTTACTTTTGTCACGCCGTCTACCTTGCTGACACTCTTCTCCACATGGGAGGAGCATGCCGAACAGGACATTCCCGTAACATCAAAATTTTCCTTCATAATCTCCTCTTTTGCTCCTTTCTCCCCTTATTTCATCAGTTTTTTCAACAATTCGCACAATTCATCCACTGCCTCTTCATTTCCTTCTTTAATATCCTCCGAAACACAGGTTTTTATGTGTCTCGCCAGCAGTTCCTTGTTAAAACTGTTTAACGCCGCCTGCACCGCAGACACCTGCGTTAAAATATCCACACAGTAACGGTCGTCATCCACCATCGCGCGGATGCCGCGAACCTGTCCCTCGATTTTATTTAAGCGGGTCATCAGGCTCTTTTTTTCCTGCATCTCCCGATGTTTGTGCTTTACCGCATCATCGTCGCTGCCGCAGCAGTGTTCACATGCCATATCACATCCCCCTTTCATATACCCCCACGGGGTATGCATTATATATAAAACAATCCGGGCACTTTGTCAAGTACCCGGATCTCTTTTTACAGTTTTTTATGCAAATGCTGCCAAAATTTCCCGTGTGATCTCTTCCGCGCTCTTCTGATCTGTCGCAACGACCACATCCGCCACCGCAAGGTAACGATCTTTTCGTTTTTCCATCAGCTCACGGATATAGTCCACATTCATGTTACCGTTTAAGATCGGACGGTCTGTGCTGTCCTTCACACGCTCATAGATCGTCTCCGGTGTCGCGGTGAGCAGTACGATCTTTCCGCACTGTTTCATCAGTGCCGCGTTTTCATCACGCATGACCGCTCCGCCGCCACAGGAAATGATGATCCCCTTTTTTTCCGTCAGATCTTTTAACAGCGCGGTCTCCGCGTCACGGAAATATGTCTCTCCTTTTTCCGCAAAAATATCGGAGATTGCCATCCCCTCACGCTCCACAATGAGCGCGTCCATCTCTGCGCGCGGGATATGGAGCTGACGCTCTAACTCTGCCGCAACCGTGCTTTTTCCGGCGCCCATAAAGCCGATCAAAAATATATTTTCTTCCAGTTTTTTCATAATCCTCTCCTACTATGCCATATTTTCATGCAAAAGTGTCAGTACCTGCCGCAGCTCCTTCGCATCCATCTGCCCCGGCGCGGATGCCTTTCCCGCGGTTCCAAAGGTCAGTGCCGAGCCAAAAGCCTCTCCGCTGATACGGCTTATCAATCCCGTCCCCGCCATGGACATGGTGATGATGGGGCCGCTTATCTCTTCCTTGGCTTTCACAGTCGCCAAAAGCAACGTCAGTACATCCGCTTTCTTTTCCGGCATCACCGCGATCTTCGGGATATCCGCTCCAAGCGCTTTCATACGAAGCAGCCGCTCTGTGATGACTTCCTGCTCCGGCGTCTTCTTAAAATCATGGTTGGACGCAATGACTTTCACACCCGCCGCATGCGCACACACGACCAGCTCTTTTAACGTATCCTCTCCGGTGAAAAGCTCTGCATCGATCAGATCAACCAGGCCACTTTCCGCCGCCCTCTGATTTAAACGGACATACGCCTCCTTATCAAGCGCGCGCTCGCCGCCCTCGCCTTTCGTCCGGAACGTAAATAAAAGCGGGATCTCACCCAGTATCTTCCGCAGTTCTTTTAAGACCGCGCACACCTTATCTTCATCTTCCACATCTAAAAACCAGTCCGCGCGCCACTCCACGACATCCGGTTTTACCGCCTCTGCCGCTTCTGCCGCAGCTTTGATCTCCGCCTCCGTCGTTCCGACGACCGGAACACAGATCTTTGGTATGCCCGCTCCGATCTTTACTCCGCGGACTTCTATATAATCTACCATTTCTTTTCCTCTCGCGTTTAGCTGAAATATAACTCTTTGACCTCTTTGACCGGCATATCGCATCCGGTATAGAGCTTAAATGCCGCAACGCCCTGCCACAGAAGCATTCCTTTTCCTCCGATGCAGGTGCATCCCGCCTCTTTCGCCTCTCTTAACAGTCTGGTCTCCTCCGGATTGTATACCGCATCCGCAACGACCAGTCCCGGGCGGAACGCCGTAAGATCCTTGACCACGCTCTCATTTTCCATCGGTTTCATGCCGACGATCGTCGCATTGGCAAATATATCACTGCTCTTAATTTCCTCGGTCATCTTTGTGACATCCGCGATGTCATAGACATTGACCACGATGCCCGGCACCTCTTTTTTGATCTTTTCCGCCGTCTCCAATGTTCTTTCAAAAAATTTGTCCTTGATGTTAAAGATCGTGATCTCTCTTGCGCCATCTAGGGCACACTGCACCTGGATCGCGGTCGCAGCTCCGCCGCCGCCGGCTACTGTGATCTTTTTCCCTTTGATGTCAATGCCATGATCCTTTAAATTGTTGACAAAGCCTTCTCCGTCCGTGATGTAACCGGTCAGCTTTCCATCATCGTTTACGATCGTATTGACTGCACCGATGATGCGTGCCGCAGGTGACAGTTCATCCATGTGTTTTGCTGCCTCTGTCTTGCATGGCATCGTCACATTCATCCCGCGCATCTTAAAAAGCTTCATTGCGGAAAGCGCGTCCGCCACTTCATTTTCTTTAATATCAAATGCCACATAGGCATAGTCCAGTCCGAGTTTCTCAAAGCTGTAATTGTACATTGCCGGTGAGCCGGAATGTCCGACCGGTGAACCGATCAACGCCAAAAGTCCTGTATGTCCTGAAATTCTTTTTTCCATTCCAATGTCCTCCATCTTCTTTATCCTGTCTTCTATCATAACTTTCCTTGGTCAGAATGACAAGTCCCCGTCTTCCCGGATCTTTTTTATCTGCTCCGCCATCTTCTCGTCCAGATCGTCTAAAAGATAGGTTTTCGTTTTTTCCTGAACCTGCGCCGCCTTATGGTTTACATAATTCTCATTCATGCGTTTTTTCGCGTCCGCGATCTCCGCTTCCAGTTCCCGCGATGAGATCAGCTCGCAGCCGGCTCCCCGTATGATGATCTGTTCCAGTCCATCCGAGGTTGCCACCGTAACGCAGTATCTGCGGCCGTTTTCATGCGCAAACTTCTCGATGAACTGATCCGCTGTCTCCGCCTCTTTCGTAAACACCACATGGATGTTGTGGTAGTCCGAGATCTCGGTCGGATGTCCCGCAACCCGGTAGGCATCAAAGACCACGATCAGCTCGCAGCCGCGGATGCCCTGATAATCACAGAGGATATCTAAAAGCTTTCCCCGCGCCCCGTCGAGATTTACCTTTGCAAGTTCATTTAACTCGTCCCAGGCAAAGATCACATTATAACCATCAACCAGCAGGTATTCCTTTTCCTGTACTTTTTTCGCGGCACTGCGCACCACCGGATCCGCATAGACCGGTCTGGTTTTGGGTCTGCTCCATTTTCTGGTACTGCCGCTTTCTTTTTTATTCGCGTGATAGGTACGGTCCAATATCGCGTCGATCTCCTCCGGATCCAGCCATTCTTCCTCCGCATAGACCGGCCGTTCCCTGCCCGTGCTTCCATCAAAGGACGGTTCCAAAGAGTGGTTTTCCTCTTCCTGACCTTCGATATGCATGTAATTTTTTACTTCCTGCCAGGGCACGATAAATCCTGCTCCGTGCGCGCAGAATACGGATCCCGTCGGATTTAGCAGATCCGCCTCCGGATCATAGCCGATCTGCCCGATCACTTTCTCGGCATTATGGCAGGGGCGATACCCCGCCAGGGTAAGCGATAATCTTCCGCGTCCTCTGGTGTATGCGGTTACATTCTTTGCGTAATCCTGCATAGTCGCTACCGGCGCGCTGCCGCTTAAATACGCTTTCCCGTCTTTTGTTTCCGGCGGCTGCATCGTGCCGTACCTGCGGTCAATGTCCGTCATCGCCCGCCCGATCAGCTCTTCCGGGATCTCCAGCCTAAAATCATACCATGGCTCCAAGAGCACGCTTTTTGCCTGCATGAGCCCCTGCCTGAGCGCCCGGTAAGTCGCCTGCCTGAAGTCTCCGCCCTCAGTGTGCTTCACATGCGCGCGTCCCGCGACCAGCGTGATCTTCATATCCGTGATCGCGGATCCGGTCAGAACTCCCACATGTTCTTTTTCCTTTAAGTGTGTCAGGACTAACCGCTGCCAGTTCTTTGCCAGCATATCTTCACTGCATTCTGTAAAAAACGAAAGACCGCTGCCCTCTTCTCCCGGCTCCAGGCGCAGATGCACCTCCGCGTAATGGCGTAACGGCTCAAAATGTCCCACACCCTCCACGGTATCCGCGATCGTCTCACGGTACACGATATGTCCGGTGCCAAAATCGACCGACACCCCAAAGCGTTCCTCGATCCTCGTTTTTAAGACCTCGATCTGCACCTCCCCCATAACTTTTATGAGGATGTCCTTTGTCTTTTCATTCCATCCCACATGTAACTCCGGTTCTTCCTCCTCGAGCAGCCGCAGTTTTTTCAGCATGACCGCCGCGTCCACTTTCTCCGGCAGGATCAGCCGGTACGTCAGCACCGGCTCTAAGACCGGCACGATCTTTCCTTTTTGTGTTCCAAGTCCCATTCCCGGCACGGTTTTTGTGAGCCCGGTCACTGCACAGACCATTCCAGCCTTGGCCTCATCCACCGTCTCGTACCGGTCGCCGGAATAAATACGGATCTGATCTGCCTTTTCCTCAAGTTCCGGGAACACAGTCTTCACCGGAAGGCTTCCTCCGGTCACTTTTAAAAACGTAAGCCGTTTTCCCGTCTCGTCCCGCATGATCTTAAAAACGCGCGCGCCAAAGTCCTCCGGGGACTCCGGCACACACGCGTATTTTCTTATGCCATCCAAAAACTCCTGCACGCCCTCTAACTTCAAGGCGGAACCAAAGAAACACGGAAATACCTTCCGCCGCGCGATCATCGCGCAGATCTTCTCCTCGGATACCCGGTTCTCCACTAAAAATTCATCCAGCGCAGTTTCCTCGCACATCGCGATATTTTCAAAAAAAGCTTCACTCTGATCGTCCGTAAAGTCCACACAGCCATCCCCAAAGCAGTCCTTTAGTTCCTCCATGCGCGCTTCACGATCCGTTCCCGGCTGATCCATTTTATTGATAAACAAAAAGACCGGGATCCGGTATTTTTGCAGCAGACGAAAGAGTGTCTGCGTATGCCCCTGTACTCCGTCCGCGCCGCTTATCACAAGAATGGCATAATCGAGCACCTGAAGCGTGCGCTCCATTTCCGCGGAAAAATCCACATGCCCCGGTGTATCCAAAAGCGTGATACTGAGATCTTCCATCTTTAAGAGCGCCTGTTTGGAAAAGATCGTGATCCCGCGCTTTTTTTCCAGCGCATAGGTATCCAAAAAGGCATCTCCGTTATCTACTCTTCCCACTTTGCGGATGCTCCCGCCCGTATAGAGCATCCCCTCTGACAGCGTTGTTTTCCCGGCATCTACATGTGCCAGTATTCCTACGACCAAACGTTTCATCTGTTTCCTTCCTGCTCACACAGCTTTTGTATTGCTATTTATCAACGGTCGTTCCAGTGATGGATCAGGCTTAAGATCCCATGATAGATACTGCGCACCAGCGCAAATATGAAAAACATCACAAAAAATCCGACCACACCAAACACGATATCCGCGAATTCCATATTTCCGGTATTCGTGACCTTCTGCCCGATCTCGATCGCGAATGTGATCACCAGTATCACCGTAAATACATAGATCCATGCGATCACCATGACATGCCCGGTTCTTGCCAGCCACTTAAACAGCGGGTATACAATAAAGATCAGTAACATGCCGATCGCGCCGATCACCAGAAAATGAAGCTGCTTATCTGAAAAATCATATTCATATTTATCATTCAGCCCCATGATATAATTATGTATCTTCGCGACATATTCAATCATCGCGTATAAAAACTTTTTCAAACCGTTCTCCTTCCTTTCTCACCGGACATCCCCTAGATCGCGGATGCCGCCATAAATCCTCCAAACAGGGAGATCACAAGCATACATGCGCCCGCAAGTCCGATTGCCTGCGCCGCCTTCGGATGTTCTTTCCACTCGGTATCATGCCACTCGATCAGTGCCGCCGCCGTCACAGCGATCGTCATATACAGATATAAAAATGTACGCGATTCCGACACAAAGATGGTCGGAGAAAATCCCATGACCACGCGGGACGCAAGTCCGATCGCAAGCAGGAAGAAGCAAAACAGAAATTCTTCCCAGGATCCCGCCACCCATGCGAGCGATACCAGAATGCACAGTAAAACAAGCAGATATAATACGAACGGCAGATAAGAATATCCCCATACATAATTATATCCGTTTATGATCTCATTTTTCTCCAGTACGCTTGCGAGTTTTGCATAATGCTCACTAAACGAATCTCCAAAAAATGTGAGCACTGCCGTGATACATACCGGGATCAGGGACACGAAACGCTCCATAAATCCCTTCATACGCAAAAATACCAGGACGGCCAGCACAAGTGTGAATGCAAAAAACAGAAGATTTCCCGAAGAGATCAGGTGTTTCATGGTATCCACAAATCCAAGATCCGCCTTGTCGACCAGATTGTACATTTCATAATTCTGCAGATAATTTGCAATCTCCTCATTCTTTCGCGCCGCGTTTCCCGGGCATTTCAGAATGAATAAAAATTCCGCAAGCCCAATCAACAGATACGGCGCCAGCACAAGCACCTGTTTTCCCTGCTTTTTCACAAAGAGGATCCACAGGAAGCATAAGCCCTCTATTCCAAGTAAAACCGCGCACATCTGCTCGGCATTTGCCGCATAGATCATCGCCGGAAGATACAGGATGTGCATCCACCATGCCACCCGCTCACCGCGGAGTACACGCGCCGTCCCTGTAAGCACAAACACTCCGAGCGCAAGCGGCCAGATATAATTTGTTGTTGTCGCGATCCAGCCCGCGCCGCCAAGTTCCGCGAGCGGATAGATCAAAAGCAGACCGACCAGGACCCAGTTCATGCGCGCTTTGTCTTTTGTTTTTCCAAAGACTGCGGAAAGTGAACACGCGAGCAGCATCCACATGCCCCAGTCAAGGAGCTTATACAGGCGCATATGTCTGGAAACATATACCAGTGCCGCCTCGATCACCAGTCTCGAGCTCCAGCCATGATAGCGGATCGTAAGATAATCCTTCAGGGAATAGGCATCGAGCTGGTTTCTGAAAAACCACATGGCATCCGTTCCCGGACCTTCCCGCATCATCCAGTGATAGATGAGCTGAACCCCGGCAAAAAAACAGAACGGAAGATATTCCTTTTTCGTAAGTTTCTTAAATAATGTCTTTAAACGTTCCATATTTCCTTACTCCACCTCCTGATCCGGATCGATCAGTATCCGTCTTCCATTGCATTCATACAAGAGCATCAGTTTTCCTTCCGCCTTCTTTTTATAAACCGCGCTCTTAAAGCCGCAGTAGTCATAATTATGCCCGTCATCCACATTCCCGGTGATCTCCTCACGTTCCACCGTCTCCGTCGGGAGCGCATAATAGATATTTTTTGCTTCATCATACATGAGCACCCGCATACAGGATACATTAATATCTTCCCCCGGGAGATATGCATACCCCTGCACCGAAACATAATTGTAGAAATTTCCAACCTCTTCTATCTGATATACGATCGTTCCATTGTCTGTCTCACAACCGGAAACATCGATCACTTTTACCCGCTGGTTCATTCCGTACAGCAACAGCAGAAAGAGTACCGCGCACACCGTAAACACTGCCGCCACAAGTGCCGCCACCTTCCTGCCCTCATATTTTTTAAACATACTTCATCCTCCTGTTTCCTTCCTCATTTATGGCAGAAAACGCCTTTATTATAATACCGCTATGCCAGTTTTTTTTCAAGTTTTTCCATGCAGGCACAGCGTCCATTTTCATCCGCAATATAAAGAAAGCCGCCCACGGTTTATCCGCAGACGGCATAAAGTTCTTCTTATTTTATTAAGTTTCCGGCGCATCCCCTACTGACTGTCCGGGCAACAGTGTCCCCTCGATCACCACCCGCTCGATAAACGTTGTTTTCGGATTTTCGATCGCCGTGATCAGGCGTCTTGCCGCCTCTCTTCCGATCTCATCCATATTCTGTGATATGGTCGTGATCTTCGGGTGCAGTAACTGCGACATCAGAATTCCATCGTAGCCCGCGATCGAAATGTCATCCGGGATCTTTCTGCCCGATTCAATGATCACATTTCTCCCGCCGATCAAAGAGGTGTCATCCGGATACAGAATGCAGGTTGGCGGATCGTCCAGCTCCAAAAGCTCCCTGGTCTGAACCGCAGTTCCCTTCGTCTCAAGGTACGCGGCAGTCCGCACATATTCCTCCGGGACATCAAGCTTTAATTCCTCGCACACACGGTAAAAGCTCGCCAGACGGTCTTTCGTAACATAGGAATTGGTCTGCCCGTGAATGTAGGCGATCCTGCGGTGTCCCCTGCTGTATACATAGCGGACAAGATCTTCCATTCCCTTTACATTATTCGAACATACCGCAGTGCAGTTATAATGGATATAATCGATCGTCACTTCCGGCAGATTACTGTCCATAAGCTCCATCACCTGTGGATCGTGATAATCCGCGCAAACGATCGCGACTCCGTCAAAATTGCGGTACTTGCAGTGCTCATAATAAGACATCTTTCTTTTTTCAAAAGAAGTATTTAAAAACGTGATATCATAGCCCTGCGACTCCGCCTGTGTCTTAAAACCGTTTAAAACACTCGAAAAGTATTCATGTTTTAAGCCGCTCCCGGCCTCTTCCTCAAACAGTACACCAAGACTGTAGGAACGTTTTGTTTTCAATGCCCGTGCCGCAGAATTGGGGAAATAGCCCATCTCTTTCGCCGTTTCCCGGATCCTTGCCTTGGTGCTTTCGCCAATGTCCTTCTGGTCATTGAGCGCCTTACTCACTGTGGCGGTTGAAACTCCGCATTTTTTTGCAATGTCTTTCAGTGATACCATTTTTTACTCCTTGCGCGCCGCTTATCGCAGGTGCTTAATCGTTTTCGTCTTTTTATTATACGTCCATTTTCTCAAAAATGCAATAATAATTAGATGTTTTTATTGTATTTCACTGATTTTCCATGTGATATTTGTGCATTTTTATATATTTACGAAACTTCTTTGCTTTTTTATCGCTCCATTTTCTGCCGCACCGTCCCTTGTCTCTTTCCACAAAAGTTTTTCTTTTTTTTGTGTAATCTGCTATTTTTCCTGTTTTCGTCCGGTTATGAATTGCATTTTTACTTTTTCTACTATATACTTGGTATCAAGAACAATATCACTTAATCGTTTTCGTGATGTGTTGTAACATACGATTATATGGATATCAGGAGGATTATAAACTATGAAATTCGGACATTTTGACGACGCGAACAAGGAATATGTGATCACTTCACCGCGTACCCCGCTGCCGTGGATCAACTACCTCGGCTGTGAAGATTTCTTTTCCTTGAAATCAAATACCTGCGGAGGATACAGCTTTTATAAAGACGCGAAGCTCCTTCGCCTGACCAGATACCGCTATAACAACGTACCGCTGGACAGCAACGGTCTTTACTACTTTATCAAGGATGGCGATACCGTATGGAATCCGGGCTGGATGCCGACCAAGACCGAACTTGACGACTACAAATGCCGCCACGGTCTTGGCTACTCTATTTTTGAAGGAAAAAAGAACGGCATTTCCGCCGTCCTCACCGATTTTGTCCCAATGGGCACTGCGTGTGAAGTAAATAAACTGACACTGACCAATGAATCCGATGAGAAAAAGGATTTCACCCTGTTTTCCTATGTGGAATTCTGCCTGTGGAATGCCATGGATGACATGACCAACTTCCAGCGTAATTTCAGCACCGGCGAAGTCGAGATCCACGGATCCACGATCTACCACAAGACCGAGTACCGTGAACGCCGGAACCACTACGCGATCTTCTCCGTCAATGCAGACATCGACGGATTTGATACCGACCGCGATTCTTTCCTTGGCGCATACGGCGAAAACCGTGCTCCGGAAGTCGTGATGACCGGAAAAGCCAAAAATTCCGTTGCAAGCGGCTGGGCTCCGGTTGGTTCCCACCAGATCAATATTTCTCTGGCTCCGGGCGAAAGCAGAGACCTCGTCTTTGTACTCGGCTATGTGGAGAACAAAAAGGACGAAAAGTGGGAAGGTTTAAATAAGGTAAACCGCAAACCGGCGGAAGCTATGCTCGCCAAATTTGACACAACCGAAAAAGCGGATCAGGCACTTGCCGACTTAAAAGCTTACTGGAACGGCCTGCTCTCCCATTTCACCGTATCTTCTTCCGAAGAAAAACTGGATCGCATGGTCAACGTATGGCACCAGTATCAGTGTATGGTCACCTTCAATATGTCCCGTTCGGCTTCCTACTTTGAATCCGGCATCGGCAGAGGCATGGGCTTCCGTGATTCCTGCCAGGATCTGCTCGGTTTCGTACATCTGATCCCGGATCGCGCAAGACAGCGTATCCTCGATATCGCTTCCACCCAGTTTGAGGACGGCAGCGCTTACCATCAGTACCAGCCGCTGACCAAAAAGGGAAATGCCGATATCGGAAGCGGTTTCAATGATGATCCGCTCTGGCTCATTGCGGGAACTGCCGCTTACATCAAGGAGACCGGTGACTACTCGATCTTAGACGAGATCACACCGTATGATAACGACGCATCCAAGGCAACCGACTTTATGGAACATTTAAGACGTTCCTTCAACTATACCGTAAATCATTTGGGCCCGCACGGTCTTCCGCTGATCGGACGCGCCGACTGGAACGACTGCTTAAACTTAAACTGCTTCTCCGAAGAACCGGGTGAATCTTTCCAGACCTTCGGACCATCGGAAGGACCGAATGCAGAATCTGTCTTCATCGCCGGAATGTTCGTAAAATACGGCAAAGATTACGCAGCGATCTGCCGTCACAGAGGGCTTGAAGAAGAAGCAAAAGAAGCAGAAAAACAGATCGAAAAAATGGAACAGACCGTACTCGATGCCGGCTGGGATGGCGAATGGTATCTGCGTGCCTATGACCATTACAAACACAAGGTCGGTTCCAAAGAATGCGAGGAAGGAAAAATCTTCATCGAGCCACAGGGCTTTTGTGTCATTGCCGAGATCGGCTTAAAAGACGGCTACTGCTTAAAGGCCATGGAATCGGTAGAAAAGCATCTGGACACCAAATATGGTATCGTACTGCTCCAGCCATACTATACCAAATATCATGTAGAGTTAGGTGAGATCACCTCCTACCCGGGCGGCTACAAGGAAAATGCCGGTATCTTCTGCCACAACAATCCATGGATCTCTATCGCAGAGACGGTAGTCGGACGTGGAAACCGCGCATGGCAGGTATACACGAGAACCTGCCCTGCCTACATTGAGGATATCAGCGAGATCCATCGCACCGAACCATATGTGTACTCCCAGATGATCGCAGGAAAAGACGCGCCAAACTTTGGTGAAGCAAAGAACAGCTGGCTGACCGGAACCGCCGCATGGACGTTCCTTGACGTTTCGCAGTACATCCTCGGCATCCGCCCGGACTATGACGGACTGGTTGTAGATCCTTGTATTCCGGCATCCTTAGACGGCTTCTCTGCAAAACGTGATTTCCGTGGCGTAACCTATCACATCACGGTCAAGAATCCGAATGGCGCAGAAAAAGGTGTTGCTTCCATGACCGTAGACGGCACTCCGGTAGAAGGAAATATGATCCCGTTTGACGGCTCCAAAAAAGAAGTTCAGGTTGAAGTTGTAATGGGATAATCCAGAAAGCGGGATGCGTTCCGCATCCCACTCTGACAACTGCCAATACAAAAAGAACATGTTTCGGAAATTCCGGAACATGTTCTTTTTATAAACGTTTTTATAACATCCGATTGATCAGATACAGCCCTTTCACCACGATGTTGTCCAGGCGTTTCTGACGATAGATCTTTTTGTTAAATATAAGCCGGATACGCGCCGCAAAACTGGTCTTCGATGCGAGGAGCAGCTGCACCAGCTCGTCCTTTTCTTTATTTCCATGATACTCTTTGGCAAAATTCGCGATCTGCTTTCCGAGCATCCCTCTCGTCTTTTTTAAGAACTTCCACTTGTTTTTTATCATTACAAGCGCACTTCTGCTCGATCCCAGCTGATTGTCGCCATGCTGACGATAGAGGATGTACGCGCCCTTGTCAAAAATGACCGTCCCAAGATAAGATGCCACCAGATAACACCACCAGTCATGCCAGATCGCATTCTTTGGCAGATGTCCCTTTACCTCATCGATCAGCGCCCGGTTCATCACTGCGGTACACCCGGTACACATACTCTCGATCAGCGCGTTGCCAAATCCCGGAACCGCATCGGGAATCTCACCCTCAGGCAGACGGTTTAAATCCTGATCGACCAGAATCTGGTTGCTGCAATAAAGCGCCGGTCCGTCAAGCGCCTCCAAACGTTCTACCGCAACCTCGATCTTATTTTCCAGCCAGTAATCATCCTGGTCTGAAAACGCCACATAATCCGCATCGCATTTCTGGATCAGTTCGAGGAAGCTTCTCGTAAGTCCCTCATTTTTCCCCGGAAATACATACAGATTATCGTGCTGTTCCTGATACTTCTTTAAAATCTCAAGCGTCGCGTCCTTTGATCCGTCATCCCGCACCAGCACCTCGATGTTTGGCCAGGTCTGACGGAAAATACTGTCTAACTGTTCTGCAAGATACCGCTCCCCGTTATAAGTAGACATCAGTATCTGTACTTTTTTATCACTTTGCATATGGCATGATTGCCCTTTCATTTCTATTTGTGGATCAGAGTGCCGTTTGTCGTGTTCATTCCGCTGTGCGTCTCATCCAGCTTTGTAATGAATACTTTACGGATCGCAGAGTCACCGATGAAATCGATGGCAGCTTCAATCTTAGGACGCATGGTTCCTTCCTCGAACTGTCCCTCTTCCATATAGCGCTTTGCCTCTTCCACGGACATGGAATCGATCGGCTTTTCTGACGGTGTGCCATAATTCAGGCATACCTTCTGCACGCCGGTCAGGATAACGAGTGTCTCGGCGTCTACCAGCTCCGCAAGCTTTCCTGCCGCAAGATCTTTTTCAATGACCGCACTCGCACCCTGTAAATTATTTTCCTGCATCAGAACCGGGATTCCGCCGCCGCCACACGCGATCACGACCTGATCTGCGTCACTGAGTGCGCGCACCGCGTCGATCTCCACAATATCGATCGGCTTAGGTGCCGCAACGATCCTGCGGTAACCGTCCTCGGTCTTCATCACATGGTTGCCTTTCTTTTCTTCCGCTTCTGCTTCCTCCTCGGTCATAACTCGTCCAATGACCTTGGTCGGATGATAGAATGCCTCATCATAAGGATCTACACACACCTGGGTCAGCACTGTCGCAACCGGTTTGTAGATCCCACGGTTCAAAAGCTCCGTGCGGATCGCGTTCTGTAAGTCGTAGCCGATGTATCCCTGGCTCATTGCGGAGCAGACACTCATCGGAGTTGCTGTGTACTCCGGATAGAGACGGCAGAACTCGGACATTGCCGTGTGGATCATGCCTACCTGCGGTCCATTGCTGTGTGTGACAATGATCTGATAATCATCTTTTATAAAATCAGCGACTGCCTTCGCTGTCTTCTTTGTTGCTTTTTTCTGTTCCGGAAGCGTAGTTCCCAGCGCATCGTGTCCCAATGCGATCACAATCTTCTTTTTTTTCATCAAAGTCGACCTCCCACAAAATATATCTCTATGTTAGCACATTTTAGACTTCTCCACAACCTCTAAACCGGAAAAAGACCGGAGAAAGTCTCCGGTCTGTTCCTTATTCTATCATATTTTACTGCTGCGGCTTTGTACCGAGTGTTACGGTAACGGTCTGTTCCGTGTACTGTCCGTTCGCCGGCCGCTGAACGGTAACTTCTACCTGGGTACCCGGTGCGTAATACTCGAGCGTATCCTTCAAGTCAGACATGGTTTTTACATCGGTTCCGTCAAACTGAGTGATGATATCTCCCTGCAGAATACCTGCCTGTTCTGACGGTGATCCACTGACTACCTGCGCAACATAGATACCGATCGGCATCTTATAAGCAGACGCGATCTGTGAAGTTACGTTAACACCGTTGATACCGATGTAGGAAGCGGAATCCGCTGCCTGTCTGCTGATCAGCCGGTCAATGATCGGCGCTGCCTTGGAGATCGGGATGGAATAGCCCATACCTTCCACCTGGGTATCCGAATACTTCATTTCATTGATACCGATGACTTCGCCTTTCATATTAAGCAAAGCGCCGCCACTGTTACCAGGATTGATCGCCGCATCTGTCTGAAGCAGCTCGTTTGTGATCTCTTCACCGGTCGTCTCATCCTGCATGGAAACGGAACGGTTGACTGCACTGATGACACCGGTTGTTACGGACTGTCCGTATCCGAGTGCGTTTCCGATCGCAATCGCGCCCTCACCAACCTGAAGGCTGTCCGAATCACCAAGTGTCGCTACCTTTACCTGGCTTAAAGTATCCTGCTGCATGCTGCTCTTTGCTACCTGAACCACTGCAAGATCGCTGGATGCCGCAGTGCCCTTTACTTCCGCGGATGCCGTGGAGTCATCAATAAACTGTACGGTCAGTGTTGTCGCGCCCTCTACCACATGGTTGTTGGTCGCGATATATAAATAATCATCGTCCTGACTTACAATGATACCGGAACCGGCGCTCTCGCTTTCACGGGTTCCTGTCTGTCCAAAAAAGTTCTCATACTGCTGCTCACTCATATTGGTGATCGCAACGATGGACGGCATTACTTCCGAAACAATTCCGGAAACATCCGATACTGAAGTTGCTGTACTTGAGGTATCTGTCGTATCGACTGCGTCTTTTCCGGAGCTGTCCTTTGCGGACTGCTTTAAGTGCGTAGTCTCTTCTTCCTCCTGTTCTTTTACGTTCGCCGTCTGTGTGGTATTGCTTCCGGTCAGTCTGCCGACTGCGTAATTGGTTCCGGCAAATACACTGCCTCCGACCAGTCCGAATACCAGCGCAATCGCAACACATTTTGCAAGTTTTTCTCCAAAGCCGCCTTTTTTGCGTTCTTTCTTCGGGCGTTTCTGTTTCGGATCATTCATCCCGCCGCCCATGTTCGCGCCATTCATATTGGCTCCGGCATTTGCGCTCCAGGAATTCTGTGCGTTTCCCGAGCTGCTCCATGTTCCGCTTGTATTCTGGTTATCATTATTGTAATTGTACTGATTGTTGTTATATGAAGAACCAGAAAAGTTGTTGTTCTGATTGTTATCCATAACGATTTCTCCTTTCGTCTCCTCTGATATCAGTTCCTCTTTTTCTTTTGTGACATCAGTCTAGTATATAATTGTGACGCTTTTGTGATAATAGATAACAATTTCCTTTTCTTCACAAAAAATCCATAATTATTCAACCGTAACCGATTTTGCGAGGTTACGCGGCTTGTCTACGTCGCATCCCTTGCCGACCGCCACATAATACGCGAAAAGCTGTAACGGGATGATCGCGAGGGAATTGGTGAAATATCTGTTGGTCTGCGGCAGATAGATCACATAATCCGCTGCCTTTTCGATCTCGGTATTTTCCTCGTTGGTGATGGCAAGCACAAATGCCCCGCGCGTGCGCACCTCCACAATGTTACTGATCGTCTTTTTATAGAGGTCTTTCTGTGTCACTACTGCCGTGACTAAAGTGCCGTCCTCGATCAGTGAGATCGTGCCGTGTTTTAATTCTCCCGCCGCATAGGCTTCGGAATGGATATAGGAGATCTCTTTTAATTTGAGGGATCCTTCCAGTGAGATCGCATAATCGATCCCTCTGCCGATAAAGAATACATCCTTTGCTGCAATATAGCGGTTCGCAAAACGCTGGATCTTCTCCTTATTGTGGAGTAACATCTCGATCTGATCCGGCAGCTTCTTTAAATCCGTGATCAGCTCTGCCGTCTCACTCTCTGTGATCTTTCCGCGCACCTGCGCAAACTTGATCGCAAGCAGATACAGCGCTATTAACTGCGCGCTGTATGCCTTTGTGGTCGCAACCGCGATCTCCGGTCCTGCCCAGGTATACATTACCTTATCCGCCTCACGTGCGATCGAGCTTCCGACTACATTTACAATGCCAAGTGTCATGATGCCGCGCTCTTTCGCCAGACGCAGTGCCGCAAGCGTATCCGCGGTCTCCCCGGACTGGCTGATGATCACAACAAGCGTTCCCTTCTCAAGGATCGGATCCCGGTAACGGAACTCACTCGCGACATCCACTTCCACCGGGATACGCGCAAGTCCCTCGAAGATGTACTTGTTCGTCACACCCGTGTGATATGCGGAACCACAGGCAACGATATGGATCTTCTGAATGGACGCGATCTCCTCGTCTGTCATGCCAAGTTCTTCGATCACGATCCTGCCGTCCTTGATCCTCGGGCTTAAAGTATCGCGCACGGTCTTCGGCTGTTCATACATCTCTTTTAACATAAAATGCTCATAGCCGCCTTTTTCCGCCGCGTTGATGTCCCACTCGATCGTCTTGGACTCTTTTTGTATGATCTCACCGTCCACATTAAAAAATTCAATGTTTTTCTCGGAAAGTCTTGCAATCTCCTCATTTTCGATAAAATATACTTCTCTGGTATATTTTAATACTGCAGGGACATCCGAAGCGATCAGATTTCCTTCTTTTCCTTTTCCCACGATAAGCGGGCTGTCTTTCCGCACGGCATAAACCACATCCGGTTCATCCGCAAACAGAATGCCGAGCGCGTAAGATCCTTCCACTCGGTGCATGATCTTTGTCACTGCCTCGAGCGGATTTTCACACTTTTTGTAGTAGTAATCCAAAAGATGTGCGACAACCTCGGTATCTGTCTCGGAAATAAAAGAATATCCCTTTTCGATCAGCTGGTTTCTCAGCTTTAAATAGTTCTCAATGATCCCGTTGTGTACCACCGCGATCGTATGATCCGCGTTAAAATGCGGATGCGCATTGACGTCCGACGGTTCTCCGTGCGTTGCCCAGCGGGTGTGTCCAATCCCAACGGTTCCCGGAAGCAGTTCCCCGCCATGCGTCAGCTCATTTAACACCTTCAAACGTCCGGTCGCTTTTTTGATATTGATCTGCGCTCCGTCATACACTGCCATTCCCGCCGAGTCATAGCCACGGTATTCCAGCTTTTCGAGACCATCCAATAAGATCGGCGCAGCCTGTTTTTTTCCAATATATCCAACAATTCCACACATAGTCTTTCCTCACTTTATCTTTGTTTTCTTTATACAACAAAGGTCTGCCCCCGCATAACCGCGGAAGCAGACGCTTCTTTTTACTGTTACTTACTATCTATTCGGTTTCGGTACTTTCTACATCATCTGTCTTCGTATGATCTTCCTCCGTCGGATCGGACGTCTTCACCGCATCATCTGCCGAATATCCTGTCTTGGTCGTGATCTTGTCACTGATCGCCTCTACTGTGTTGGACGGCGTATAATTCTCATCCTCAAACAGGAAAGTATGGAGTTCTTCCACGTTTGTCGTAAGATCGCAAGGAATGACACAGTCACCCTGTTTTCCGACATTGGCCGTGTTCTTATAGAACGGGAATCCACAGGTATCTGCCAGTTCATAACTCTGCAGATATACTGCCATGCCAAGAAGCTCCTTATTGGAGTAGCTGGTGGAAACTTCCTCTGTCATCTTATCCACGATCTTGGTCAGTGTGGCGACATCTGCCTTCTTTGCCTTTTCGATCAGCTTTGTGATGACAGTTCTCTGACGGAGCGCACGACGGTAATCGTCACCGGCTGTATAACGGATGCGGGCATAGGCCGTTGCCTGTACACCATCGAGGTTATACGTTCCACCACCATCCAGATAATGTGCTTCTTTTCCGGTTACCTGCGCAACCTCCCCGATGTAATCCTGGTGTTCGGTCTCACCGTTCATGATCGCAGCTTCTTCATCTGTGATATCCATGGTGATTCCGCCGAGCAGATCCACACAATCCGCAACCGCGTTAAAGTCTACAGATACATAATCTGTGATATCCAGATCGAGGTTTTTATTTAACATGGAGATCGCCTGTGTCGGACCTCCCTTGGAATATGCCGCATTTGCTTTCGCGAAGCTGCCGTCTGTGGTATCCATATCCAGATAAGTATCACGGTAGATGGAGACCATGCGGACTTCCTTGGTATCGTTGTTGATACTTACCACAATGATACTGTCGCTTCGTCCGGTATCAAAATCACCGTTGGAACGGTTGTCCAGTCCAAACAGCGCAATGTTCGTATAACCGGAAAGCAGCGCCTGTGTCTCACTGTCCAGCTGGTTGATCGTAAGATCTTCCTCTTTGATCGTACCGCGGTCGATCTTGTTTAATTTCATCCAGACGCCGAGGATCAAAAGTAAGATCAGCAGTACGATGATCTCAATGACATAAATGATCACTTTTCTCTTTTTGCGCTGTTTCTTGGTCACTTTCTTTCCACCCGGTCTGTTTCCGTTTGGATTCGGACGTGTGTTTGTATTACGCTTTCCTCCCTGCTGGGATGTCGTTCTTCTTCTCTCACCCTGACCGGAATGCTGACTGCCGCTCCGCTGCTGCGCCGGTCTGCGTGTACCGCCGGAAGATGATGTATGTGCACCAGATGGTCTGCTTCCAGACGGTCTGTTTCGATTTCCATTCTGTTCGCTCATTGTTCTCTCCATTTCTCTCTATGTATTACGATAAACAACCAATTAACTATATAATAAATCAATTCTTGTGTCAATATTTTCCCCTTTTCTTAATAAATGTTTAATTTTTAAGACGCCGCAGCTGCCTGTGCAGCGCGCGCAGGAAAACAATCCGGTTCTTTATCATAACCGGTACCGTATTGTGGGAAAAATCTGAATTGTTATGCTCATGCCTGCGGTAAAAAAGCAGTTTTTCCGGCATAATACAGGTTCCGCTTCCCTTCAGGTCATTGAGTACCCCGATCCACTGGTCATGCATCTGGATCTCTTCCGGTATCGGCAGGATCCACTGCAATACTTCCCTGCGGAATGCCATGCAGCAGCCCATATAAGTGTTTTTTATGATATTGGCACATGCCCCGGCTTTTGAACCACGGTACGCAAAAAAAGAAGGCATGAGCTCTTCCGTATGATCCTCATTGACGACGACCGCGTCATGCATCACCAGCGAGACGTCCTTTGTTTCAAATACACACATCATTTTTTCCACCTTGTCATCCGCCCAGATGTCATCCTGGTCCGCAAGGAAAATATAATTTCCCAGACAATGTTTTAACGCATTCTCAAAATTTTTCTTGATCCCGCTTCCCGGCCCCTGCACCACACGCACCCGCGCGTCCTCTTTTGCAAGCTCCGCCAGAAATTCCGGGGTCTTATCCGTAGATCCGTCATCCGATATGATAAGTTCGTCCTCCGCGGTCAGATTTTTCAAAATGGATATTACCTGCTCCCTGATGTAGGGCAGTCCGTTATAGGCTGCCATCGCGACAGATACCCGCTTTTTGTTCTCTTCCATATTATTATCCTGTTTCCTACTTCTGCTCTAAAAACAGTTTTTCATATTTTTCTATGATATAAGGCCAGCTGTAATCTTTTCGGATCCGCTCCTTCGCCCGCTCACCAAGCTCTTTTCGCTCCGCTTCCTTCATCTCATCCGCACGCTTTAAGAGTCTGCCGAGATTTCCCGGCTCCTTGCTCCAATATAACGCGCCGTCTCTTGCCACTTCTGAATTAAACCCGACATCCAAAAGCAGATTCAGATCCGTGCTTCCGAGCGCCTCAAGCAGGGACGGATTGGTTCCTCCAACCTCATGCCCATGCAGATATCCGTAGGCATTTTTCCGGATCAGCGCAAGCAGCGCCGCATCATATACGGTTCCGACAAATTTGATCCGCGCATCTTTGTCAAATCCGGTCTCCGCCTGCAGTTTTTCATAGAATTTATTGTGCTCCACATTCGTGATCAGCACAAAGTCCTTATCGGTTCTGGACTCCATAAATTCCCGCAGCATGGTCTCATAATTATTCTCCGGCACAAAGCGTCCGACCACCAGATAGTATCCGCCGCTTTTCACGCCGTGTTCCTGATACCACGCATCCAGTTTCGCTGCGGTCTCCGCAGTTTCTTTTTTTGCTTCCGCCGCTCCATAGGCGATATATGTCGTTGCCGGATGATATTTCGCATAGCTTCTTCTGATATAGCTTTCGATATTCTTTGAATCACAGATCAGAAGATCCGCATGCTTTACCATGAGCTTTTCGGAAAATTTCCAGTATTTCCGTATGAGACAATTCCACTTGGCACGCTTCCACTCATGTCCATCCGGGTTTACATAAAGTTTTGCCCCGCATGCCGCAAGGCGCTTCTTCCATGTTCCGATAAACGGCCCGATCCTGCATGCAAGCACATAGACCACCGCGTCTTTGATGTTATTCTTTCTGATATCATGCAGACACCAGGCGATCGCCTTTAAATCATAATAAACCGCCTTCGCAGGTCCTATGGACGGCACCACGAGATGAAAACACTCCGCGCCGTTATAGCGCACAACCTCTGCCTTTTCATCCATGCATGCCACATGATACACGATCTCTTCCGACTGGCGCCCCGCCGTCAGCTGCTCCACAAACGTTTCAAAACCGCCATAGTTTGCAGGGATTCCCTTGGAGCCTATAATATAAATATGTCTCATTTTATTCTGATCCTCGTCCGGTCACTACGACCTTGATAGTTTTTAACAGGATTTTGATGTCAAGTTCAAGATCCCAGTGCGCGATATAATAAGTATCCAGTCCGACCACTTCTTCAAAATCTTTGATATCGCTGCGTCCGCTGACCTGCCACATTCCAGTAAGCCCCGGTTTGATCCCGAGTCTCGCCTTGTGTTTCAGATCATAATTTTCAAATTCTTCCACGGTCGGCGGTCTGGTTCCGACCAGGCTCATATCGCCTTTTAAGATGTTCCAGAACTGCGGCAGTTCATCGATGGAATATTTCCGCATGAATTTTCCGATCGGAAAGATCCTCGGATCATTAGCCATCTTAAACATATGCCCGTCCATCTCATTCTGTGCCATCAGCTCTTTTTTCTGTTCCTCGGCGTTGACGTTCATCGAGCGGAACTTGTAAAACTTGAACTGTCTTCCGTTCTTTCCCACACGCACCTGCGCAAAGAACACCGGTCCCGGCGACTGCTTCTTAATAATCGGGGCGAAGATCACAAACGCGATCCCGGTCAGTGCCAGTCCGATCAGGCTTCCTGCAATGTCCATACAGCGTTTTAAAAACAGCTCCCGTGAAGAGGCGATCTTCATACTCGATGTGAGCACCAGATATCTGCCGACCTGCTCGATCACGCGGTTTGGCATCATCTGGGATTCCTCTACCAGGCTGAAATGCACAATGATCCCCATTTCTAACAGGTCATTTGCCAGTGCCTCACTGCTTTCTCTGGTGTTTCCGTTTATGAATACTTCATCCACCACGTTCGTCCGCACATACTCAAAGAAATCATCCGCGTTCGCCACAACCGGCACGCCACGGATCGTAGTGCCCTTGAGCTGTTCGTCCACGACAACGACACCGTCCACCGAGAATTCCGTGTATTCCATATTTTCAAAGTTTCTTAAACATTCCTCCACATATTCCTTTGTGGTCACAATGATCATCGTGGAACGGTAACGGCTGTTTAAGATCCGTCTGCGGATATAGCGCTTTAATGTTACCCTTCCGATAAATTCAAACACAATGGAAAGGAACAGATATACAAATAACATCTGTCTCGAATAGATTGCTGATTGTTTTGTCGCGTACATATATACCAGAAGTCCGAGAAAGATCACGGAACAGTGGATAATGACTGCTTTTAATTCCTGATATTTATTTCTGCGCAAAATCCCCTTGTAGGCTTCCGCGAAAAAAACAACACAAATATCGATCATGACCAGGATCACAGCAAGTCTCTGATACTGCTCATTTCGATATGGAAGAGAGATCCCCAGTCTTAGGAAGTAGGAAAGCAAAAACGCAAGCTGGAGACACGCAATGTCAAGCAGCGTAAAATCCAGATGCTTTGCCCAACTTTTATTTTCTTTTTTATACATCTTTTTGCCTCATTACAATTTCTGGTTTTTTTGTAATATTTTTGTAATATCTGTTTCTTATTTTACAATACAAATATCATTTGGACAACCGGAAATTATATTAAATGTTTCTTAACTCTGTTTATCGCTCCTGTGGATATACTGCCAGCTTTCCGCATAATCCGCCCGTTCCTGCGGTGTCATATACGCATACTTTTCATAGGTAAGTTTTACCGGCACCATCTGTTTCTCACCGCATTTAAAACATTCGACTTCTTTTCTCCGCGATACTTCACGCATCCATCCGCATTTCGGACATATAAATATCTTTATCATAGCTTTCCCATTTTCCTCCCACTCTATCACCGTTTTCGGTCATAACGTAAACGTTTTTCCGCTTTCCGCAAAGTTCGGATTATAGCACGGATCATAAGATGATCCGCTTTCTTCCACGTCTTTTGCAAGTTTTTTCTTTGCTTCCGTAAGCGGCAGCACATCGGATCCTACTTTTCCACAGATACTGCGGTAATCCGGTTCTTTTTCCACGACCGCTTCCACGCCGGATGCCTGCACGACTGCATACCCTGCCTTTCGGAGCCGCCTGCAGAAATCCATCTCAAGATACGGATGCGGAAGTGTCACATCCACACCGCCCACACGGTCAAACACTTCTTTTTTGATTACCGCAAACGCGAACGAGACCGCGCCGACTTCCTGGGCGAGCACCGCACGCCTGCAATAACCTTTATATTTTTCCGGAAGTCCGGCGAATAAAGTTCTCACTTCTCCGCCTTTTCCGCAGATATATCCATTCTGAAGCACCTTTCCGTTGGTGCCGATCGTCTTTCCGCCGACAATCCCGACACGTTTCTGCATACAGCAGGAGATCAGTTCCTCTTTCCAGCCCCCGGTAATCGGTTTTACGCCATCCGGCAGCAGCAGGATATAATCTTCCTCCCGCTCTGCTTCTTTTCTTTTGTAGCGGATATGGAAACAGCCGACCTCGATGCGTTTTTCTACTTCGGCTTCTATCCCAAGCCGTTTAAAATGCGCTTCAAGCGCCCGTTTTCCCGCGTCAAAGGTGTATTCCTTGCTGTCGCTGTCCCCGGCAGTCGATGCCGCGTGCATCCGCCAGTGGTATAAGATCTTTGGGATATGGCAGATCCGTTTTGCCTTTTCCGTTGCGCGCAGGATAAAATCATAATCCTGTGAGCCGTCATATTCTTTTCGGAATCCTCCGATATCCGCAAGCAGCGGACGTGACACCACAAGAAAATGACAGATATAATTGTTATCCCGTAAAAGTTCCAGATTAAAATCCGGTTTAAAGTGCGGCTGTGTATGCCGCACCAGGTCATGGGACACTTTGTCCTCATCCGAATAGATCACATCCGCATCCGGAAATGTGTTGATCACATTTACCACTTCAAAAAGCGCGTTTCTTTCAAGCACATCATCATGATCCATAAAGCCGACATAGCTTCCGGTCACAAGTTTTAAACCTTCGTTTGTATTTTCGGAGATCCCGTTATTTTCTTTCAGGCGTTCGTAGCGGATCTTGTAGCGGCATCCCGCATCCTCATACTGCCTGATGCGCTCTTTAATCACCCGCTCTACCTGATCGGTCCTGCTCCCGTCCGCGATGCAAAGCTCCCAGTTATCGTAGCTCTGACCTTCCAGTGACGCGAGCAGCTCCTTTAAAAACTGTTCATTTGTCTCATATGCCGGAACCACAATGCTGATACACGGCTCCACCAGGAAACGGTGTTCCCGCTGTGTGCCAAGTTCTTCCTCCGTCGGCAGAAATTCCGCCACGCGTTTTCCGTAGGTACGCATCGGAGAGCTTATCTTTTCATTCAGTTTTGTACAAAACCCTTTCAGTCCGTATCTTTTGTATACACCAACTGTTTTACTTACGATTCCCATTCATTTTCCTCACTTTGCGCACGATCAGAAACAGCTGGATCGCGATCTGAAGGATCAGTGTTCCCGCAAATGCCACGATCGTTCCGTCCAAAGACCATGTTTTTACTGCCGTCACCGATAAAAGAAACGCAGACGCGATCCCCACAAGTCCGACCGCATACTGGCTTCTGATCTCACGGATCAGTGTGCAGACCGAAAAGAGACTTGCATTGACCGCGATCAGTACCGCGATAAAAAAGACCGGTATGAAAAGTCCGGTGTACGGTTTAATCTCCGCCCCGTATAAGATTCCAAGCGCGAAATCCGCTAAAAATACCGAGAGGATCACGCCGAGCACGGTCCCCGCCAGGATCAGCGCAAAGAATTTTAACAGGATCTTTTGAAATTCTTTTTTATTTTTTTCCTGATACTGTCTGGTCAGAACCGGCACCAGTGGCGCAAACAGTGTGGTTGCCGCCAGCTGTACCACGATCGTCGGGGATGACACGGAAGAATAGATCCCAAAAACCGCCTCCCCATAATAACGCTCCAGATAGATCTTTGGTATGGTAAGCGAAAGATTATTCAAAAAGGCAACGATCGCAAGCGGCAGACAGGTGAGCAACAGGCTTTTGATCTGCGCGAACGCCGCCGTCCGCTCCGTTCCGATCAGCCCGTTTACGATCTTTCTATCATAGAAAAATACCACCGCAAAAGAAAAAACGGACATAAAAAGGACGCACAGAAACAGATTTTTCGTCCACAGAAATACCACGCAAAACAGTACCAGGGAACCCAGTCCACGCATGGTCAGAGAAATTCCCGCATAGTCGAGACGCTCTTTTTTCTGGTCGATCCCGTAATAGACATCCGCTACGCCCTCTGCCATCTTAAAGCACATGAACATCAGGATCACTGCTGCCTTGTCCCACGCATATCCATTGAAAATCACCACAAAAAGACAGACCGCAAAGGAGATCAGATTCGTATACACACGCGAGCGGATATAAACCGAATCCGAATATTGTCCCTTTAAGTCTGACACCTGATAGCTTCTGATATTGAACAGCCCGACGATCGCCGGCGCCGCTGTAACGCTCATTGCAAGCGACAGGATGCCCGCGTCTTCAAAGCCTGACATCCTGACGATGAGTACTGTCATGACCCACTGGCAGAAATAATATACCAGTGAGCCAACTGTATTGTAAATCATGTTCTGCTGAACCGATTTTTCCTGTCTGTTTTCCATGTTCACACCTAATCTTTATTTTACCTTTGCCACAAAACCGATCTCGTTTTCAAATACTTTTTCCATGGAATCAAAATATTCCTGATTGTCCACATAAATCCTGCTGTCGATCATTACACTGACATAATCACAGTTTTCTTCGAGATTCTCTTTAAATGTATCATAATCAGATTTCCAGTACATATAATCGGAAAGGCGCTGATTCGTCACACCCTCATACCAGTAAAACTGGTCATCGTTATACGCGCATGGAACCGGTTTGTCTGTCTTTCCGGTCTCAAGCAGCTCCTCATATATATAATGTGCCATCGCCATACGCGGTTCCGCATACGGCGGTTCTTTCATGGTATTTAAGTTAAAGCAGACCAGATCATTGTACTGTGGTCCTTTGATGCTGTCCATAAACAGGTTGTTGTTGTTATAGATCCGGTTTTCCAGCCCGGACACATAGAATAAAAGGACAAATGCCCAGGTACCAATGTAGCATGCCGTAACTACGCGTGCCTCTTTTGTCATGCGATAAACGCCGTAAAACGCGAGCGCACATACGATGAGCCACAGCATGTAATAATCTTTGTATAAGTAATAGGTAGATACCGAACGGTTATGGTACGCAAGCCCGAACATTCCGAGTGTGAATGCGGCAAAAAACGGTGCAAACCAGCTGATCATCTTATTCTTTCTGCTCTGGATCAGCTTCACGAATCCATAGATTGCGAGCGGCAGAAACGGCAGGAAGTTTGAATACAGATCACGGTAAATCGCTCCCTCCGCCGAGATCGCGGAGCCGACTGACACATCATCTTTTACAAACACATCCATGTAGGTGTACCACAGTCCCGAAATACACGGGAATAAAAATACCGCAAGGCAGGTCACTACCGTATCTTTTGAGATTAAGATCTTCTTCCGATACTGTTTTAAGAAGATAGCGAAAATGATCGCAAGGTAGGTCACCGGCATAAACAGCGCATAGCACTGGAACATCGCATGGCAGCCAAGCATCAGCAAAAAGATATGAAACCATTTTGTCAGCCGCTCTTCCATAAACAGATCCGTTACAACAAAAAGCATTGCAACCAGCGTAAGGCTCATGCCGAGATAAGTAAATCCGTAGATCGTGCTGTTTAACGGATAGCCAAGTAAAAAGATCAGAGAAGCGATCACACCTGCCGCCGCAAGGAACTTTCCTTTGATGTATTTGCGGATCACGCCAAAGAACATCACGCCGGACATCAAAAGCTGTACCACATCACTCAGCACATAAAAACGATAATAGTAGTCCACACGTTCAAACGGCGCGAGCAGCTCGATCATCGTGCCGTTCACCACCTGCGCGTAGAACATACGGCTGATGGACTGATCGTTGACAAAATCCATTGCCTCACGGAAACGCGGTGCCGGATCTACCGTTTTATAATTGATGCTCAGATGAAAACCATAATAGCGGTTTCTCGCGAACCATACGACTGCCACAACCACAAGGATCAGGAATATGACATCCACGATCCCGTAAATATATTTCTGTGTCTCTTTCTTTTTATAGACCGGAAGCCAGAAATACACAGCCGCCACGAGATCAAAGATACCAAAGGTCACAAGGTTGACCGGTATATGGATGACATTGATCACCGCCGCTATAAAGACATGATAGCACTGTATCATAACAAAAATGAGTGCAAGCCAGGTCATGCCGTAAAACTTCTCATCCGATTTCTTCTGAAAATAAAATCCGCCTGCCAGTATCAGATAGGATACTGCGAAAAAAATTGATGCCGCCAGTGAAACCATAATACTCTCCTACTTATTTCTCCATTTTCTCTTCTTTGCTGTCATTGATATGCTGCAGTTCCATCTCGAAATCCTGACGGTTCTTCTGGCTGATGGTCTGTAAGATCATGCCGGAGAAAAACGACTGGATCGCCGCAAGCATCACAAAACCACAGACAAACAGTGTCGGGAAATTCGGCACAAGATGTGTCTGGGAATATTTTACCAGGATCGGGATCAAAAATCCGACAGAAAGCACTGCGAGCACTGCCGCAACTACTCCGTAAAAATTCATCGGTTTATAAGTACGGTAAAGTCTTGCGATCGTGCGAAGCACACGGAATCCGTCTGAGTAAGTGTTTAATTTGGAGACACTGCCCTCCGGGCGGTCACGGTATTCAATGATCACGTTCTCAACAAACATATTTTTGTCTGCCGCGTGAATGCTCATCTCGGTCTCGATCTCAAATCCCTTGGAAAGAACCGGGAAAGATTTTACGAACTGATAGCTGAATGCCCGGTATCCGGTCATGATGTCCTTGATATCGGTATTAAACAGCAGATTGATCGATTTGCGGACCAGTGAATTTCCAAAGTTGTGGAACGGTCGCTTGTTCTCGGTGAAATAAGTCGAAGACAGACGGTCTCCCACTACCATATCCACGTTGCGCTCAAGCACCTTTTTGATCATTTCCGGTGCGGACTCTGCCGGATAGGTATCATCCCCGTCCGTCATGATATAACATTCCGCATCGATCTCACGGAACATTCTGCGGATGACATTTCCTTTTCCCTGACGATGCTCATAGCGCACGACCGCTCCGGCTTTGCGCGCGATCTCATCTGTATGATCCGTGGAATTGTTGTCATATACATAGATCACTGCCTCCGGCAGCACACGTTTAAAATCTGTCACTACTTTTTCAATGGTCTTGCTCTCATTATAGCAAGGTATCAATACTGCAATCTTGTCCATTTTTTTCTCCTAAAATTATATTCTGTGATTTTTTAGAATTTCCAGTTCATAATGATAACGCCAGCAATGATCATTGCCGCGCCGATTCCCGCGTTTAAGGAAAACTGCTCTTTGAATACAAAAAACGCAACGATCAGTGTTACGATCTGTACCACACCACTTAGGATCGGTGAGATATATCCGAGTTCAAACTTGCTGATGATGACCGTATAGAGTAAAAAGCTGATCCCGTAACACATATACCCTACCAGGGAAAGCCCTGTGATACGAAGGTTCACAATCGGAACGATAAAGCCCTTTAAATTTTCCGCCATACTTCCAAGCTTCATAAAGGTGACCCCTGATATCGTAAATACAACATATACTGCACATAAAAGAAACTGCATGCTCTTTTTCCTCCATTTCTGCGCCTGCGTTCTGTTCGCTCTATTGTATCAGATGACGCATGTGAATGCAAATTTAGTAGTCCATGGTGTAATCCGCGCGGTGGAGTGTCTGGTTCCTGTTATAGTACGGATCTCCGGCCTCCAGCTCTTTCTCCCACTTGGACTGGAAATACGCGATCTCACGGTTGAAACGTTCCTGTTTCTCCGGCGTATTCTCAAAACCACGGGATTTGGATTCATAGTGATGCAGTGTCGCATACGGATTGAACATGATAAGTTCTCCGCTCTTTCTGACTTTCATACAGATATCCACATCATTGAGTGCCACGACCAGCTTCTCATCAAATCCGCCTACTTTCTGGAAAACGGATTTTTTCATCATGAGGCATGCCGCCGTACATGCGGTAAACTCTCTCGCCGTCACGGAATACGGATAATAGCGTTCGTCACGGTCTGTCAGACTCCAGAGTGCGTTTGCCGCAAATCCGCCGATCTTTATCACAACCCCGCCATGCTGGATCGTGTCATCTTCGTAATAAAGCATCGCGCCCGCCGCGCCCACGCCCGGACGGTAGCAGTAACTGATCATTTCCGTCAGGCTGTCCGCGCTGATCAGTTCGGTATCGTTGTTCAAAAACAGCAGCAGCTCACCTGCCGCAAATTCTGCCGCAAAATTATTGATCGCAGAATAGTTGAATTCTTTTTTCCAGTATACGATATTGATCCGGTTGTCCACCTTTTTGATCTTTTCGTAATATTCAAAGGTTTCCGGCTCCGTACTGTTATTTTCCGCGATGATGATCTCAAAATTCTGATAATTGTTGTGGTGCAGAAGGGACTGGATACACTGGTCTAAAATATCGATGTGATCCTTGTTGGGGATGATGATACTCAGTAACGGATTTCCCTTGATCTGGTATTTCACATGGTAAAATCCCGGTACCTCGCTGTTTTCCACTACTGCGTCCACACCGATCCGCTTTAAGTGACGCTCAATGTAACGCTTCTGTCCTCTGTCTTCGCTGCGCCCGAAACGTGTGGTATCCGCCCCGCGTCTGGAAAAAAGCACTTCCTGGATATGCGCGATCTTTTCTGTATGTTCGAAGCAGTAAAACAAAAGATCGTACCAGCCGTTTCCGAATACTTCCACATCCGTGTTGCGGAACTGCTCGAGCAGTTCTCTGCGCACTGCGAACATGCCGCCGACATACTGGAAGTTGCAAAGCAGCTCCAAACTCATATCCGGCTTGAAATAAGGTTTTACATAGCGTTTGCCATCCGGTGTAATGCGGTCTTCATCCGTGTATACAAGAAGCGGCCGGAAGGTATCTTCCTTGCCCTCTCCCGCATACAGAAGCTTCACGTCTTCATTCATTGCCTTCACACAGTCATATATATACTGATTCCGCGGTTTGGTTCCTGCCGCCGCAAATACAAACACATCCGCGTCATCTTCGTTTAAAAGATGATCCAGTGACATCTGCTCCAACGCAACTTTCACCTTTGCGACACGGTAGGACTGCTTTTTAAACGCCGCTTTGGTAAAGCCCGCATCCGCTGCCTGTTCTCCGCAGCCTTCCACATACACCGTTACCTTTGGCATAAACGGAAACTTTTCTTTGCTCTGAAGTTCCAGTTCTTTGGTACTGCACTGCTGCTTGCGCACCCATGTCATGTATTCCGAATCCTCGTCCACCTTAAATCCGAGTTTTTTCATTGCCCGGCGCATGGTGTAATGAAAGCCGTACTCCCTGAGATAATACACGGTTTTCTGCGCTTTGTTCATATTCACTGTATCAAAATCATTCATAATCTTGTTCTCGCTTTCCATTTTTACATAAAAACACGAGTATATTCTACCATAATTTCGGGAAAATGCAAATAATCGGGACAGTAAAAAAACAGGTATGGAAGCCGGAAAGCTTTCATACCCATTTTATAATTTTTATCTTTTCGGATCTTAAAACACCGGTTTAGTAATATGCAACCACATAGGATACGTCATTGTATCTGTTATCCCAGTCGTCTCCGGCTCCAAGTCCGGAAATAGAACCTGTAAATGTAATGTCATCCCACTCGTTGCGGATCATATTCACGGACGGATTGGACTGATAGTTTACCGTATTCCATGCATGCGCCGTATAGTTTGACATACCTTTTTTCAGCTTTACATTTTTAAATGATGCTGTGACCTGATCTCCATTCTTTCTGCCGGAAGCTTCAATTCTGAGAGAGAGATCCTTTGCTGCAAGATTTGGATTGCTGAATGATCCGATCATTTCATTGTCCAGATATACGTTACCGGAACCATCCTGATTTACTACCAGCATCAGGTGGTAGGTCTGTCCGAGTGCCAGTTCTCTGTCACCAGGTCTGAAATACTGCTGCTGTCCCGGATCATTGGACATAACATTTTCTACCATTGCCATGGTCTTTCCGGTATACGGTGCTACCGCGCACGCATCATACTGGATACCAAAAGATACCGCTGCAGTCGGAGTTCCCATTACGATCTTCGCATGGCATCCGGTACCAGAACCAGTCAAAGTAACATCCGCTTCAATCGCGTTCTGATCATAACCTACGTTCTCGATCTGTGATACCACTTTCTTCGGAACCGGGAACTGTCCAAGGTAATGGCCGTCTGTCTCATCCATGTTGTAATAATATACATCATCTGTGATCAAGCCTCTCGCTACCATACCATTCCAGTGATAAAATACAACTCTTCCCCATGGATCATAGGAGAAACCATTTGTCATCAATGTTCCGTCACTGTTGGCGAAACCGTAATCTCTACCATTCGCGAACTGAAACCAGCCGCTCTGTTTCATACGTCCGTCCCCATCCAGATAATATACTTTATCACCAACAAACGTAATCTGGTCTTTGTATAAATATCCCTGGCTGTCAAAATAGCAGATATATTGGACGCTGTCGCAATACTGGAAATTTGTGAATACCTCATGACCATTCTGGTCAAAATAAATGATGTGTTCCCCATCCGGATGATAGGTCAGTCTGTCTTTCATCGGTGAACCGTCAGCCTGTAAATAGTAGGTATAGCCTCCATCAAAGAAAAATGCATTTGTGATGGTTTCCCCATTCACAACATACTTTGTACCATCAAACGTACCACCGTCATCTTTCAGGCTGTAATACCCCTTTTCTGCAGCGTGAACTGCAGGCGCGTGTACCAGAAGCATCAAAAGCAGTGCTGCGAAAAACACTGTAAGCTTTCCGGCAAGATTTCTGTACATCAATTTCATTACTCTTCCTCCTTTATGTTTAGTTGTTTATAAAAACAGCAAATGCCGTTTTTTACTTATAACAAAACACCATTCCCCCGTAAAAGTTCTCTTGCCGTATCGATCGAATCTACGCCATCCCGGTTTTTAATCGGCGCAAATTCCTTTTCCCTCACGACCTCGTAAGGAATACAGTCATTCATCATATGAACCATATCAAGCACCAGCGTCTCAAATTTATATCCATTCGGCTTTTCCGGTTTTACACGATTGCCCTTTTCATCCATATACGGGATCTTCTTTTCCACCACATGGATCGGCATATGACGATCCGCGATCTCTTCCAGTTTATCTTCCCGGAACAGATAATTTAATATAACGCCAAATCCATACAAGAGATCTCCGTTTTCTTTCCGTGCGGTTGCCATCTCATCGGTCATCTCATAATATTCCGCGATCGACGGTCTGCCGTCCTCGGTACAGAGCACACCGACACGCTCATCCGGTGCCGCCTTGCGCACGACCTTCGCGCCACTCTCACAGCCGGACGCAAGTGTCGCACCGATAAACAGCGGATCCGCGATCTGCTGTAAGACATTGTCCACCGCAAACACATTGATCCACTCAATGCCGCGCTTATGTACGTCTTCTAACATTCCGTCTACAACCATGGAGGAAAACCATCCACCGTTTCCATTTGGCGCCATGGCAAGCTCCGTCTCGGACGCCATCAGTACGCGCCCCTTAAAATCAACAGTCGGTACCATCTCCTGTTTAAAAAATTTCACATAGGATCTGTCATATCCAAAATACTTATGTTCTTCAAAGAATTCGATCGTATCCCTGCTATTGCTCACACTGGTCATAATATAGAGTGGTACAGGCACGCCCGCCTCATCTGTCACCTTCATCAGGTTTTTCATCAGGCACTCAAAAATATAGATATCATGCTCGATCCCGATATTGACCGTTCCCTTTGGCTGATCATAGCCCAATCTTGTGCCCTGACCTCCTGCCAGAAGCACCGCCCCGATCTTTCCGGCGCGGATCGCTTCAAGTCCTGTCTTTTTAAACTCACCCGCCCTTGCGGCTATCTCATCTACTTCGACTGCGTCAAGCGGCGCAAACACCCCACGCTCCGTGATCGTCTCTCTGCGCTCTACCGCGTCTAAGATTGACCAGTCGATTTCATCTATCTTCTTTTGTAATTCCTGTTTTTCTTTCCCCTCTAATTTTCTCAGTTGTTTATCCACATAGTAAAACTGATCACCCATTTGTTTTGTCATCCTTTATTTGTAATATTCTCCAATTAACTATTTACCATATCTTATCAGTTTTTTTCGAAAATTGCAACTGTCGGGCACTCGTCCATTTTCCTCGTCGCCATAACAAAAAAGCCCCGGAAGCCTTTCTGCCTCCGGGACTGTGGTAAGTTTTTTAATTTATGAATTCATGTCATAGGTAAATGATCCGTCCTTCGCAAAATTCTTATTATAATACGGATCACCCTGTGCGAGCACAGAACCCCACATTGCTTTCATTTCCTGCGCGTCTTTTTCACGCACTCTGTTTTCATCCAGCTTTGTCAACCGCAGCTCGTGTGTTTCATTGATGATATATGGTTCGAGCACGACCTGTTTTCCAGCTTTCCTCTGCCTTAAAGAGTAATCAATCCCAAGGTAATATACCCCCTGGAGCTTATTGTTAAAGCCTCCATTTTCAAGGAACGCTTTCTTTTCCACCATCATTCCCCACATGGAAACCGCACTGACATTGTGCGCATAGTACATTCTGCCGATATAACCCGGCGCACTGAACGTGTTTCCGTGTTCAACCGGATGCGCAATTCCATCCGCGCCGATACCAATGATATATCCGGCTTCCTGCACAAATTTTCCCGGATCAATGATCCTTGATCCGGTAACCGCAATATCATCCTGCATGGTATACATAAGCAGACGGTTCAGCCATCTCGAATCCAGTATTTCCATATCCGCTTCCAAAAATACCAGATACTCTCCCCTCACGCTCTCTGCCATCTGATTGCATGCTGCTGCCGGTGTCACATCCTCTTCGAATCTTCTCACCTGAATGAAAGGTTCCTGTTCTGCAAGCGCAAGAAACTGCTGCGTCTCGCGTGAAGATTTGCCAAAGTCTGCGATACAGATCTCATAATTGTCATACTCTGTACGCTTTACGATGGAATCAACCAGCCGTGCCAGTCCTTTCCCGCTGCCATTATTCACAACAAGGATTGAGACCAGCGGATTTTCCTGGAGTTCGTATTCCAGACGATAATGCGTAGCACAGATACAGGAAGAAAAAACTTCTGTCTTTCTTCCAAGCCGCGCTTCATTATCCTTAACCGCATTTCGTCCCGCATCGATCGCATAAGTCTTTGCGTTGATGTTCATGGAAACGGACTGCGGATGAACTCTCCAGAAATATAATACTTCCGGAATATGAGACACATGTTTTGCCACTGTGGTAAGTTTTAAGATCATGTCGTGATCCTGACTGCCATCATAGTGATTATCATAAAGTCCTGTCTTTTCTAACAGGGACTTCTTAAAAACGGATAAATGGCAGATATAGTTTACACCGTTTAAATTCTGCGGGGAAAACGCCGGTTTAAAGTGAAGCGTCACGATGTTCTGGATGGAATCCTTTTCAAATGTCATCTCGTCTGTGTAAATAAACTCCGCATCGTTTTTCTCAATCTCCTGCATGCACCTGAAAAGTGCTGCCGGATGTAACATATCATCATGATCGAACAACGCGATATAATTTCCGGTTGACATTCTGATACACTCATTGGTGTTCTCCGAAATTCCCTCATTTTTCTCCAGCTTGCGATATACGATACGGCTATCCTTTGCCGCATACTCCCCACAGATCCTGCCGACCTCCGCATGTTCCGCGTCACTGCCATCCGCCAGACAGAGTTCCCAGTTGCCATAGGTCTGTGCCTGTACGGATCCGATCATATCGCGCAAGAACTGCTCTGGTGTGTTATACAGTGGAACCACGATACTGAATTTCACATCTTTTGAAAATTTTGTATTTCTCTGTTCTTCCAGCTGCTCTTTGCTCAAAGTGATCTTCGCTATAAAGCGTTTGTTCCGCCGTTTGATCATGATCTTACTTAACAGCTTGTTTTTCATCTTCCGCACGATGCTTCCGATCACTTCTTTTTTGCTGGTCTTGCAGATCAGAATGATCCTCACCTTGACATTGGCATACAGTCTGTACAGCGGCGCGATGAACTTCCATATTTTTTTCTTTTTCAGCCGTTTGATCCGGTCACTCTGCCCGGCATAAACCGGGTTGTGCAGATCATCTTCTGCTGCCATCTTTTCCTGCTCTACGATCTCCCACTCGTTCGCAAACAAGCGTACATCGTCAACCATTTTATCTTCCGCGGTTACTGCAGCATGATTTTCCTGTATCCAGTTTTCAACCTGATTATTTTCAAATGTCTTCATATTCCTGTTTCTCTAAATCCTATTTGATATTTGCAAGAATCTGCTGCGCAATATAAGCAAATCCCGCATCATTCGGGTGCGCGCCTACCGCACCGTTTGTAATCGTGTGCCATGCGCCATCTTCTCCATAAACAGATCCGCCTGTTCCTGCACGATATGCCGGATTTCCGGAGATCGGAGAAAGATCGATAAAGGTTGCCCCAAGTTCATTGCAGGCGTTGATCTGTGCCGCCGTTACTGTCGGATCCGGCCAGCAGAAAGAACTTACCACCATGATCTGTGCATTCGGTGCCTTTTCCTTTACATGCGCTACGATATTATAAAAGTCATTGTATAATGTTTCTTTTCCCGCAACAATGTTGTCGCCAAGCTGGATCGTTACCAGATCCACATCCGCGTTCAGATACGGATCCATCTCGCCCAGATGATTGTTCCGGTTGGTATCCTCTTCCCAGGATTTCAGATAATGGCAGCTTGCAGTAACATTTGCGTAATCCTGCTGTAATCCGCTTGTTACCAGATGGAAATAATCCTTATCCGGTGTAGTTGCTGCCATTCCCCAGTTGCCCCACCACAGACCTGCTACGATCGGATGTGCGGTCAGGGAGTTACCAAACGCGACATAATTGAATTTGCTCTGTAAGTTTACGCCTTCACAATAAGAAACTGTTTTTCCGGCGCCATTTCTTGCTGTAACGTTTACCCAGTAAGAACCGCTTGATACGTTCCAGGTTGCCTGTGTCGATGCCGACCAGTCAGAAATGGTTGTCCAGGTGTTGGTTGACAGGTCGTAGATCTGCCACATGAAATTCATATTTGTATCGCCACTTGTGTAGTTTACATTCAGATCTACCGAATGACTGTGCTTGTTCATTGTAATTCCGTTGATTGCAATATAGTTCTTATCCTGGAGATTTACCCCCTGGCAGAAACTCTCTACTGTGCCCTTGCTTGTCCTCGCTGTGACATTTACCCAGTAGGAACCGCTTGTCACATTCCACGTTGTCCAGTTTGACTTGCTCCAGTTTGAAACTGTTGTCCAGCTTCCGGCATTTACATCATAGACCTGCCACATAAACTTCACATTGGAATCGCTGCTCTCGTAAGATACACCCATATCTACTTTGTTGTAATCCTGGATCATGCAGATTCCGTTTAAGTCTACATAATCTGTGGAATAGTTTTTCGTTGCCGCAAAGCAGATCGTATATGCCTTTACGTTTCCGTCAGCTGCTTTCGCCTGTACCTGCAACCAGTAATTGCCCTTTTTCGGTGTCCAGGTCGCCCAGTTTCCTCCGTTCCAGTCCGCAATGGTTTCCCATCCCTGGGTATCCAGATTGTAGGACTGCCAGCGGAACTGTACCGAAGAACTTGCGGTGTCATAATTTACACCGACATCAATGGTATGTCCATGATCGATATAGCAGATTCCGTTCAGTGCAAGATAATTATCGTTATAATCTCTCGGCGCGTAAAAGCAGATGGTATAATCCGCTGTACGTCCGCTTGCGGTTCTTGCCTCCGCATGCAGCCAGTAATTTCCGGCTGTCGGTGTCCAGGTCGCCCAGTTTCCTCCATTCCAGTCCGCAATAACTGACCAGCTCTGGGTGTCCAGATTATATGCTTCCCAGCGGAAATCCACACTCTGTGCGTCTGTATCATACGCAACTCCGACATCTACGCCATTGTTTCTGATATTGTAGCAGATCCCGGTCAAATTCAGATAGCTGTCCGACGCCTGTAATAATTCAGGCTCTACATCCTCTTCCACGACCGGATTTCCAGCTTCCAGCTGCTGTTCTAACGCTTCTACTGCCGCTTCATTTTCCGTTTCCTCGTCCGGTACTGCTTCTGTCTCCTCTTCCGGGACCTGTGGAATTTCTTCCATCTCAGAAGATGGTTCTACCTCTCCCGGTTCGGTTGAAACTTCTGTTTCCGCTTCCACTGGTACCGGCATTTCTGTTGCCAGCGCCGATACCGGTGATATCGATGTAAACATCATCGTCGCCATCAGCGCCACAACAAATCGCTGCATTCTTTTTTTCATATCTTCTCTCCTATCTTTTGACTTCTATTGCAATCCACTTATTCAAGTGTCAGACAATACTTAGTAATTAAACCCGGTGATTCCGACTTTTCCGTCTTCCCCGGTTCCGATCGTAATATTGGGCTTTCCGCTTTCCCCGGACACCACATAACCGGCATCATAAAGTTCCAGCGAATCAATATCCGTATTTTCGATCACATCGACCAGTTCCTCTGTAAGAACCTGATCCACATCCAGCGTCTCGAATTCCTCCTCACTCCGTACCGCGATCACATCCGGTATTCCGACATAACACGGATAGGCGACATACTGCGCCAGTTCTTCCATATTCCGATCCGCAACTGCTGTTTTTATCTGTGTGAGTACTTCCCGGTACTGCTCCTCAAGCTTATCGGTCTCTTCTTTCGGCAGATAAAATTCTGTTGTCTGTTCAGAAGCGTCTTCTATCACATACTCTGTCTCCGCTTCCTTCTCTGTCCGGACTTCCGTCCCCGTCTCTGCCTGTGTCTCTGTCTCCGGCTGCACAGGATCCTGTCTGTTTCCACATCCCACGACCCCGACACTGCACATGAGCATCAACGCCAATATCATTTTTCTTTTTATCAACTTTCCTGCTCTCCTGATTTCCTGTTATTGTGTCAGTCAGCATAGCTTAAAAATTGCTATACACCTAGAATATGATACTGCTAGTTGACTGACTTTGTCAATGTTCAATCCCATCCACCCGAAAAAAGCAACAGCCGCCACTACACATGCTCGTGATAGTGACGGCTATTGCCTTTTCCTATTTCATTTTTATTTTGCAGCTGCCAGCAGTTTGCTGATGTAACCGTTTACAATGCTGTAGCCATAGTTCTTTGCCGTAGCCCATCCTTTTCCATATGGGTTTTCAGAAATGCCAAGCCATTCCACATACGGAGCGCATCCTCTGGAAACATAGGAGAAACGCTTATCCACACACGGGTAGCTTAATGATGCGGTTGACGCATACGCCTTTAAATGCTGTACCTGGGCACGCACACCTTCACGCACGGAGGAAAAGCTGTCGCCGGTTGCTCCGTTTCCGGTAGCGCCAAGTCCTGCAAAATTATACTGCGTAATGCTCACATCTCCACCGAATGTAAGGAATCCTGTTTCTTTCATCGTCTGACAAAATGCTACTTCCGGCTTCACGCCTTCCGCTGTACACTCTTCCACATAGATCCGGCAGAAGTCCATAATCGTCGGTGCATCCGAATACATATAAAACGTCGGATAGATTGCCTTGGAGTTATAGTAGTTGATCATCTGCGTCAATGTCGTCCCGGAAGATCCCATAATGGCATATCCCATATTTAAGGTAACTCCCTGACAGAACGTTGCCGTGCTTCCCTTGCTGGTACGCGCGGTCACATAGATCCAGTAAGAACCGGAAGCCGGTTTCCAGGTTGTCCAGTTCGCGCCTGTCCAGGTTGTGATCGTTGTCCACTGGCTGGAGGACAGGTCGTAGATCTGCCACATAAACTGCACATTGGAATCATTGCTTTCATAAGATGCTCCGAGATCTACCTTTCCGGTTGACTGAACCACGCAGACACCGTTTACTTTGATATAGTCTGCAGAATAATCCTTCGTTGCCGCAAAGCAGATCGTGTACGCAGCCACTGTTCCGGAAGATGTTGTTGCCTGTGCCTGTAACCAGTAATTTCCGGCATGCGGTGTCCAAGTTGCCCAGTTTCCTCCATTCCAGTCCGCGATGGTCTCCCATCCGCCGGTATCCAGATTATATGCCTGCCAGCGGAATTTCACCTTCGGATCTCCCGAATCGTAAGCCACACCGACATCTATACTGTGATCTTTGATCTGATAACAGATTCCATTTAAGTTTACATAATCATTCGTATGATCTTCTGCCGCGTGGAAACAGATCGTATAATTCTTTGTCACGCCATCATTTGTCTTTGCTTCTACATACAGCCAGTAATCTCCGGCTTTTGCATACCAGGTTGTCCAGTTTCCGGCATACCAATCCGAAATACTTGACCATTCCTGTGTTTTCAGGTTATACGCCAGCCAACGGAACTGTACACTTGAAGCATCTGTCTCGTAAGCAACTCCAGCATCTATACTGTGATCTTTGACCTGATAACAGATTCCGTTTAACGCCAGATAGCTCTTGCTGTAGTCTGTGTTATTCTGAAATCCGACCGTTGAAACTTTTGCAATGTTATTGCTGTCGATCGCGGAAACCTGGATCCAGTAAGTTCCCGGTGTCGGTTTCCATTTTACGCTGGATGCGGTTGTCCACTCAGAGATCAATCCCCAGCTGCCTTTATTTACATCATAGTAAGTGTAACGGAACTGAATACCGGATGCATTGGTCGTATAACCTACGTTTACCGTGAGCGCTCCCTTGGATTCCGTCGTTGTGATACTGTCGATCGACATGGATGCCTGTTTGGAAAGTCCAAAGTACTGTGCAATACCGGTCGCGTCCGCAACACCGACCCTCTTTAAGTTTGCATCCGATGAAAGAAAACTTACATCACTGCTGTTTGATAAAAACGCATGCTCTACGATGATTCCCGGAAATCCTTTGATCTTCGCATTCCGGATAATGGAATAGTAATCTGCCTTGCTTCCGTCCGGATAAGTAGTATCGTTCGCGTTTCTGATCTTGGTTCCGCGGTTTGTAAGTCCAAGTGCCGTCAGCTGACTTAAAATCCTGGAGGCAAGCGCAGAGCCCTGGCTTCCAATCTGGCTGTTATAATTGCTGTTCGGATAATAAATCTCCACACCGGACGCCGATGTGCTGCTGGAGTTGTTGATATGGATACTTACGATCACATTTGCGCCCCAGTTCTTTGCCATTGTGGTTCTGTCATCCAGACTCACATAGGTATCGGTTGTCCTTGTCATATAGACTGTCACACCATAATACTGCTCTAATTCCGCCTTGCAGTACTGTGCGATCTTTAAGTTCAGATCTTTTTCTTTTAAACCGCCGCCGGTTGTTCCGGAATCGGATCCACCATGTCCCGGATCCAGTACAACAACTACATTTTTCGCTGTCAGCAGTGCCTCATCCGCACTCTGTACACTGACCGCTGACTCCGGTGTTCCCTCGCTTGCGGCATCGATCGCCTCCGCGATGGAAGATTCCTGTACTTCATTTCCATTTTCATCAATAGAAACCACGCTGATCGCGCCATCCAGGTCTGTCTGTGCTTCCTCGTCTGCCTTATCATCCGTCATAACAGCATCCGGATTGGTCTCAGTCTCCTGATTTACACCGTATTTCGCATCAATTCCATTTGCCGCAAAGTCTGCGTAAAATGTCTGCTTGCCGATTGTATATGTAACGCCACTCAGCTGATATACCGAACGTTCGCTGGTATCTGAATAGCTCATGGAGAAAAGAACAGCTCCCGGTTTGATCGTGCCTGCCGCAACCGTCTTTTCCTCTCCTGTTGTCACATTCTTATAAGAAAGTGTCGCACTGTCTACTGTCGTATCATCACTTCCGATGCTGACAACTACATTCTGTGTTCCCGGAGCCTGAATCTGCGCAGCATCGACAGTAAGATAATTGATACTTCCCGCCAGTAAGGTATCGGCTTCCTCCGTATCATCCTCTTCCTCAAGTGCCTCATCCTCTGCGTCCATCTGTTCTTCCATGGCTGCATCCTCTTCCGCTTCCGCCTCTACTGCTTCATATGCAGCTGCGTCCGATTCTACGGCCTGTTCTGTGTCCGCCGGTGCCTCTGTCTGCTGTTCCGTGTCTACCGGCACCTCTGTTGCCGGCTGTTCCGTATCTCCCGATACCGGAACGTCTGTTGTTACTTCTGTCGCGCTTTCCGTGCTGCCGGTATATTCCGCCGCAAATGCATCAAGCGGCAGCATGGATGTACTTACCAGCAATGCCATACAAATGGCAGCCATGCGCTTTTTCAAGTTCTTCATCTGTTCTCCTCTCCTTAATTTTATTTCTGCTTTTTAGTTTACTCCACATCCCGGTATCCGTCAAATGGCAAACCTTTCCATGTGAAAAGTTTTTTCTTAAATTTTTCTTAATATGATGTCTTCGGTTATTCTGCATCTGCTTTTTTACCACCCCATCTCATGCATTACATATTCTTTTAATTTGTAAATTGCATATAACGGAAGACTCCATACGTGTGTATCACCATCCATGTTATCCCCCACATTTTTCAAAGAAGTCTTAATTGCCATCCGGGGATGATATCTGTTGCAGAACAGGTGCAGACTCTTGGCTTTCGTATTATCCGCTGATTTTACCTCTATAGGAAGAAGTATTCCCTCATAATCTGTGATAAAGTCTATTTCCGCATCTGCTTTTGTTCTCCAAAAATAACTTTCGACTCCCATACATTTCAACTGTGTCATAATATAATTCTCTGTCAATGCCCCTTTAAAATGAATATAAGAAGCATCTCCCTCAAGAACAGTTCTATAGTTCACATTTGATTTTCTCCGAAGAAGCCCTACATCTGACATATAAACCTTAAAATACGTATTATCTGCCATTCCTGCTAACGGAAGTTCCGGTGTCGATACCAGATTCAGTTTATAGGCAATTCCCGCATTAACGATCCACTCCAACGCATCTTCCAAATCCTTTGCTCTCGCACCTTGCTTTACATGCGAAAAAATAAACTTATTATTATCTCTTGCTATCTGTGAAGGAATCGCATCCCAGATCAACCGCACCTTCGTCATAGTATCTGGCATCGTATGCTTACCAAAATCGTCAGCATAATCTTTAAGAATCCTGTCCTGAACTTCTTCCACCTCTTTGTAATCATGAGTATCTACCCAAGTCTGCACCGCTTCCGGCATGCCTCCGACAATATAATAATTCTTTAAATATTTCTCCAACGGCACAGTATACATTTCCGGAATTTCTCTTTCAAATGCCATTTTTTTAATTCCGTTAATGTATTTTTCTCCACCATCTGCAATCACGAACTCCTCAAAGCTCATTGGATACATTTCAACACGGTCTACCTTTCCTACCGGGAAGGATATACCTTCTTTTCGAAGTGCTACGCCAAGCAGGGAACCCGCAGCAATAACATGAAGTTCCGGCATATTTTCACAAAAATACTTAAGTGACTGTATGGCACGCGGACAATCCTGGATCTCATCAAAAACAACCAATGTCCTGCCCGGAACAATCTTGTCTCCGTAAACCACATTCGCAAGCTCATCAACAATCCGCCCTACATCAAAATCAAAATCAAAAACAGACTGTAATCCAGTGTTTCCATCAAAATTAAAATATGCTGTATCCTCAAATTCTTTTTTTCCAAATTCTTTTATAATATAAGTCTTTCCACACTGCCGAACTCCTGTCAAAAGCAGGGGTTTTCTGTTTTTCTTCTCTTTCCATTTCAGTAATTCATTTAAAGTTTTTCGTTCCATACGCACCTCGTTCCCTGAATCTTTTATTTAGTGTAGCATAGTTGAACCGAAAAATCCATTTTGAATTGCATTTTTCAGCCAAATAAGTGGTATTTTTTTGCGTTTTTCAACCGAAAAAGAGCAAAAATTAATAAAAATAAATAACCGTCCGACTTCAGGCAATGAAAAGCCTGAAATCCGACGGTTATTTTATTTCCTAATTCCAGTTTACCAGACTGTTGTAGTTCGGTACGATCTGCGACCACCCGCTCACGCCGATCACCGGTAAATATGGATCTGTATAGGAAGTCCCATTTGCCGTATCCATGTATTTGAATACGTTATATGCCGGTCGTTCCCTGCCCCCGGCTTCTTTTAGTCCGAGATCCAGTCCCTCGTCATTCGGATCTGTCTCATAAGAACGGAAGATCACCGCATCGATCATATTATTGAACTGCGCCGCGTAAAACGTATACGCAAGTGCCGCTGCCTGATACTCTTCCCCTTCTCTGCTGGTAAATCCCTGCTCGGATAAGATGATCCTTGTTCCCGCTCCAAAATGATTCTGCACATAATCCGTCAGCACATTTAAGTTGACCGCACTGATATACTGCGCATTCTCATTGTTTGGCGTATATTTCGTATACTTCGGCAGCCACATCTTAGAGCTTGTCAGCACCGGTGGATACAGATGATACGCAATGTTCCAGTTCACCCCTGGCTGTCTCGCATTGACTGCCTGCCAGAACGCCGTCAGGTAATTCTTTGCCGCGATCCCTTTTCCCTTTTCGTTGCTCGTCCAGTTATGATCAAACGGGATATATGCCAGCGCCCCCGGATTTAAATTCTGAAGCGCATTATACAGCTGAATGAATGTTGCCGCATAGATCGACGCATTTGTATTTAAGTCCAGTGTTCCACAATAATTATAGGTATTCGGGATATTTACTTCATTTCCAAGTATCCAGTTGTCAATGTGGCAGTCTGCCTGTCCGTAACGCTGTGCCAGGAAACAGAACGTTGCCGCAACCGTCGGGTCATCCGGGTTCATCGCATAAAATTTATGCCCTGACTTTCTGCCGCCCGCATAGATCAGATTCTGTTTTGTCTCATCCCACGGCATTAAAAGGATGATACTTACCGTAACTCCCATCTGATTTGCCTTTTTTACATACTCATCGATTCCGCCCGGATCCGTGAAATAGTAATCTGTTCCATTGTAATTAAAAGACCACTTGGTCGGCTCCTTTGAGACAAGCTGATTGATCATGACATTGATCGCCGAATGCTTCACGCCAAGTCCCGTATCCGACAGCACACCTTCTGTCCCCTGCAGTCCCTTCTTGGAAGTCATGGTTACCGATGTATTCGGAAACTGTCCGATATAATGTCCATCCGTTTCATCCATGTGATAATACCATGCGCCATCCGTGATCAGCCCACGTGCGACCATGCCGTTCCAGTGGTAGAACACAACTCTTCCCCATGGATCATAGGAAAATCCATTGGTCATCAGCGTTCCATCCCCATTCGCGTATCCGTAATCTCTTCCGTTTGCGAACTGAAACCAGCCATTTTGTTCCAACGCGCCATTCGCATTCAGATAATACGCATTGTTTCCAACAAAGGTGATCTGATCCTTGTAAATATAACCGTTGGAATCAAAGTAACAGGTGTAACCTACGCTCGAACAATACTGAAAACTCGTAAACACCTCATGACCGCTGGCGTCAAAATAGATGATATGCTCTCCATCCGGATGATAGGTCAGGCTGTCACACATCGGCGTTCCGTTACTCATCAGATAATAAGTATAGCTTCCATCAAAAAAGAACACGTCTTTTGCCATGCTTCCGTCTTTTTTGTAGTAACGTGTGCCTGTCCAGCTTCCGCCGTCTGCCGGCAGACTGCAATAATCTACCGTTCTTCCGTCTGTGCCAAGCAGTTCAGCCGTTTCATCGGTAGTTACCACGGTCTGCGCTTCTTCCTCACGCATGCCCTCCTCTGCGGCAGAATCTGTTTCAGGGGATTCATTTTCTGTTTCCTGCCCGATATCCGCCGAATAATCCGATGTAAACAGCATATCATCTGTTTCATCGGTGCTCAGTTCATCTGCTTCCACGGCCTGTTCTGTCTGCTGTATCTCAGCCGCCCCCGCCGGCGCGACATCCGCGAAGATCAGACCAACGCTCAATGCCAGTGCCAGACACCGTCTTACCTTTTTCATTCTCATTTATATGCTCCTTGCCTTCCTTCCCCATTCAAGCATTTTCTAACTAAAGTTATCAGTATTTTTATTATACACCACCTGTTACTTGCGTGTAAACATTGAAGCAGCCTTTAATCGTGTAATAATTGCTGTACTCTTCTCTGAAAAGGTTTCAAAATTTCTTCAGAAGCTTTTGTAAAAAATGTTGCCATTACAGACGTGAGCACAAAAACAATTAACAATAATTTTATATGTAATGCCAATGGTGTTCTTCCTGTAACCATTTGAAATATACACCTTAAAATCAAAGAATGCCATAGATAAAATTGAAACGATATTCCAGAAAACCATGAAATGATACGATTGATCCACTTTATAATTCTTGTTTCATTTTTTACTTCTATGTTTTGTAATATCAATAAACTCACTGAAAACAAATAAACTGAAGGAAAAACATACTGATACACAAACATATATTCTGTTCTCCCTAAATCTGCTTCCAAGTATAAATAGCAATTTAATAATATAGCAACTATAAATATCCCCCAGGCAATTATATGCTTACTCATTTTCTTCTCCGGCTTTTTGACATAGTTTAAAACTATCCCTCCAATAAACAAATCCAGATTTGCAGGTGAAAATGTATAAACTCTATTGTACCAATTTACACCAGATTTATAAAGAATTACTCTAACTACTACCCCCACTGCCAAAAGCAATATCCAAAAATATCCAAAAAAGTTTGCATTGTTCTTCATTACTGTCTTTATTTTTTCCAGTAAAAAGACGATTCCCGGCACAATAAGATACATCTGCATTAATGAAGATACATACCACGTTGCCCCTATACCATCAAGTCCCGGAACTCCATTATATGTAAATGTCATCATTCTTAAAAGAACATATTTATCACTAAAAATAAAATCTGGATATAAAAGTGTGCAACACAAAAATACAAAAAAATACGTCGGTATTCCAATTTTTATAAATCTAAGTATATAGTATCTCAGAATTCCTCTCATGTTTAACGTATATTTATTCTCCGCGAATCCCTTCCCCGCAAAATATCCTGAAAGAATAAAAAATATCCATACTCCCGCCCATGCCGGTGCTTTAAATATAAATAATCGTCTAAAATACTCATTCAAATCCACCCCCACTTTTTGTGATGTAAATATCAGCGTATGCAACATGAATACCATTAATGTAGCAATTACTCTAACATAATCTAATGTATTTATCTTTCTCGCTTTTTCCATAAATTTCCTCCATTTTATCTGCCACTTTATCCGCTTAATCCTGTTCTTCCTTTTCCTGCAACATTTTTGATACTATATCGTTGCGCGTTCCACCTTCTTCCAAAATCTGCTCATAAAATCTGTTATTCTCTCCTGATTGTCCAAATACAACTCTATACATTTCGTTTACAAATTCTTCATCATCCATCTTGTCAAACATCATTGTATACTCATCATAAACCGTCTGATATACTTGTTCCCATGTCATATTTCCAAATACTACAGCCTTAGTCATGTCCAATTTCGCAGTCTGAACTTTCTCATCTTGTTCATTTGGTTCTTCACCTGTTCCCAGATTATACAAACGTTCCACATAGTCCCAAGCAGATTTATAATCATACAACGCCTGATCAACAAAATCTTTTCGGATATCCGCTCGTGCCACAAGCTCTATCAGCTTGTCATACTCTTCTTCTGTACACTGCAAGTAATCATTTATAAAGCAGCTCTCCGAAATCCCGACCGTATTAAAATATGCTTTATATGCTTCTCTTGCCGCCGCAATATGACGCTGCAACAACTCGGAATCACTGTCATCCGCCACATCTACCGTATTTAAAAGAATTTCTTTTTCCACACTCTGCGAAACGTTCTGCCATATACTCCATTCCGCATTGTTATACGCACTGTCACATTCCTGCGCAGTATAATCAGAAAAATCACTGTGCCATTTTCCAATTATTTCGACTGGAGTTAATTTAAAGGTAATCACATGTCCTGCATTATCACCTGCCATCATATAATCCTCGGGGATTTTGCATGCCACTTCAACCGTATCGCCAATTTGTGTATCCACCAAAGCATCTACTATCCCATCCAACAGCTTTCCATCTTGAACCACAATATTTTCATAAATATGACCTGATGCATTTCCAAGATAATCAATGCCAATCTCTTTTCCGTCTTCATCATAAGCATAAATATCAAGATCGATCACATCATTTTCCTGTACTCTGGATCGCTCGGTATCCTCCAATTCCATAATGCTTCCCTGTGACAGCCGGTTCCAGTCCAGTCTGTCGTTAATCCGCATCTGCCCCCACTGCTGTTTCTCTATCGCGTCTACGACCATCTCTTTACAGCTTTCTTCCGAAAACTCACTTCCTGTCTGCTCGTTTTTCAATGCATCCAGATACTCTCCTAAAGACGCAACACCATAGGAATCTTTTTTTATCATATTATAATAATCAATCGTTCCTCCATATGCTGAAACCTGTTCTTCCTCCGGCAGATAAAAGTATTTGGAAAGAAGATTTACATTTTCTTCCCTGTTATCCTCATAATACGGGATAAAATAGAGCATTGCACGGTCACTCATTTTGTCTGAAACGACACAGTCTTCCTCTTTATACGGAAGCATTCCCAGCAAGGATTCAATGGACAGCGATCGGATCGTTGCATTCTCATCATTAAATACCCGCTTTCCATGCACTGCATCCCAGGTGATTGGATAGGCACTTCCATTTCCATTCAAATGTGTTGCAACCGATCCTTTTCTTGTCATAATGACCTGCATATCCTCATCATAATTTACCTGTCTTAGCATTTTATCAAATGCCTTATCCAGCCAGCTGTACTGATAATTACATACCAGTCCATCCCCATAATAGTCAAATCCCAGTGATGAAAACAGCATTTTATGCCCATTTCCAATATCTGCTGTACCAAAAACAGCTTCCGACACCGGATCGATACACCAGAACGACTGCACGAGCAGTAAAAGAACTGTCACTGCACGCACAACCACCCCGGTCTTTTTCCATTTCATCTGAACTGCCGCTTCGTAAACCACACATACCGTAATCAAGGTAAGTGCAAGCGCAAACATAATATTGTATCTTTCCAGTGTATATGTCACATAAAGAAGACCAAACGCCACAAACGCAAGCATTGCCCCTATGATTCCCATCATCTTACGAAGTACATCGCTTTTCTTTTTACGCACCAGTAAAAAGATAAGCGCCACCAGCAAAGCAATCGTCATAATCCATGCGAAATTCATGATAAAATACTGTTCCAGCTTATAGCATATATATTTCGGCTGAATTCCGAAACAATTTATTCCACTGGATGACCACGCCATCGTTGATGTTGCTCTTTTACTCTGTACCCAGCCGGATATCGATCCAAGCCGTATTACCATACACGCATAAACCGCGCCCGCAAAAAAGGCTGCCCATGTACCGGTATATTGAAAACATGCAGCAATGCGTTCCCGAATCCCACGTTTTGTTCTAAGAAACCGAATCAAAATCTGGAATCCAAAATAACCGACTACCACTACAACACCAGTTTCCTTGGTCTGGCTCAGTAAAACGGCACAAAAACCAAGCAGCACATACCATTTCCGATACTCTGCATATATGATATAAATAAATAATACCGCCAACAGATAATCTACATTTACATAGGCAAATGTTCCAAGGAAAATCGGTGTACACGAAACAAGGAAAGCCAGTACCGCCGCCGTTTTCCTGTCACATTTCAGCCAGTAATTTTTCAAAAGATCATATATCGCGTATACCGCAAGCAATGTAAAGATCATATTTACGACAAAGATTCCTCTGCCGGTCTGCGGAGAAAAAAATTCTCCGATTCCCATCAGGAAAGAAAATCCCAGATTGGAATGCGTACACAAACGGAAATTATCCAGAAAACTTTTTAATGAAAATTCATAGCTCGCGCAGGCTCTTCCCAGACTCCGGTAATATTCACCGGCATCCCATTTCTGCAAAGTACCATACATCGGAAGGCGCACTGCCATTGCGAGAAGCAAAAGAATCACCGGCTCTTTTTTCTCTGTTATCACTTTTTTGATATTCCAGGTTCCCGTCTGTTCCTTTTTTGTCTGCCGGAGCAGATACCAAAGGAAAAGTAGTGTAATGCCACAGATCAGCACGACCTTTACGGTATGTACTGCCGTTCTCTCCACTTCCACTGCCGAAGAGAAATAAGCGCCAAAATTGAATGCAGCGATCAGCGCAAGCACGACCCATATCTGCCATAACGTTCTTTTATCTGTTATCTTTTTACCAAACTTTTTCCAGCCATCAAAAAATGTAATATAAAAAATCGTTATCCCAAGTAATACACACACCATCCAGAACATAAGCGTCTGTATTTTATTAAAATCGCTCTGATAAAAATAATTGATACAAAGCACGGTTTCTTCCTGCGTTCCATCGTAAAAAAATTCTGTGCTGGACTCTGCATTTTCCCCTTGCTCTTCTGTGCCAAATTTAATATTTCTGTCTGATGAGAGTCCTATCTGAACATAATACCCGGAGCCGGAATTCACTTTACAGTCAGTTCTTATATAATTGAAACTGTCTTTATCCAGAGATTCGAGCGGTACTTCTTTACGCACCAGCTCATTTCCGCCCTGTTCCCCGATGATAAGTTCTAAACTGCCATCCTGTTCATATCCTACATCCGTCAGATAGATCTCTACTCCCGCTAATTTCTTATCCTGCGCGACAAAATTCTGTGTAATATAATCATTTTCAGACAGAGAATATTCCTGCGCAATCTCACCGGTTCCTTTATCCTGGATACTGTTTCCCCAGAACAGGTTTAGCGGCCATGCCGCCACCATGAATGCCACTAGCACTATTATTCCAAATCCCGCTATGATCTTTTGCCCCTTACTGATTTTTTTCATTTTTTTCCTTTCCGTGTTCCTTATATTTGTAAGAAAGGCTTTTCATGTAAAACACAAAAAGCCTCTCCCTCATCTTAAAAATATTTTTTCAGTCCCATGCAGTTCTCTGCTATTCCAATATGATCTAAGGCTTCTATCTCTTTTTCGGATTTAAAGCCAAATCCATATAAAACACCTATAAATTTCAATCCGGCTTCTTTTGCTCCAACCGCGTCATTTAAACTGTCTCCGATCATTACTGTTTCCTGCGGCGGAACTGCAAGATCCCTTATGCACAAATTCACAACATCCGCTTTTGTCAGTTTCCCGTCTACATCAGAGCCATGGATCACATCAAAGAATCTGGCTAATCCCTTTTTCTCCAGTAAACTCTGCGCCTGATCCTCTCTTTTGTATGTGGCAACACCTAACAGATATCCCTTTTGTCTTAACTCATCAAGCAACTCTGTCAATCCCGGATACGCCTCTGCCTTATACAGATCTTCCCTGCCATAATTTTGCCGGAAACACTCCATTGCCGTTCCTGCAAGTTCATCCGAGATTCCATAGACCTCTGCCATTTTTTTCCGAATCGGAGGACCGATGAATTCCTCTAACGCATCTTCCGAAAGTGACTGAAAACCCATTTTTTCAATCGTGTATTTTACACTGCTCAAAACCCCCGGTGAAGTATCCAAAAGTGTTCCATCCAGGTCAAATAACACTGCTTTTATCTTATTCATTGTCATCCTCAAAATTAATTCTTTCTTCCTCAATAACCAACGGTCTGTTCATCACACGAACATTAATGCTCATTATGTATTCTCCGATCAGCCCTATAAAGAACAACTGAACCGCTCCAAGGAAAAATACGCCGATCAGCATCGGAGCCATTCCCACTGCAAACTGATTCCAGTGCGTCAGCTTCATGATGAGATAAACCAGACCTATAATAAAACTGATACCTCCGATGATAATCCCAATAAAGCTGCATATCCGGAGCCCGATCTTTGTATAAGATGTAATGCTGAGCATAGCCGCATCATATAATCTCAAAAAATTATTGCTCGTTTTTCCTGCCCGTCTTTTTGGCTGCTCATACTCTATCTCTTTTCTCTTATAACCGAGTTCAGCCACGATTCCCCGTAAAAACGGTGTCGGATCTTTCAAATCTCTGAGCACATTTATAAACTCTTTATCGTAGAGTCCGGATCCTGTAAAATGTTCGATCTGATCTACTTCTGAAAACTTTTTGATAAATTTGTAATACATGCTTCTAAACCAGTATAAGAGCTTATTCTCCTTGCTGCTGGTCTTGATTCCAATAACGATCTTATATCCTTTTTCCCATTCGGCAACATACTTTGGAATCATCTCTACCGGATCCTGGAAATCGCAAACCATAGAAATGGTACAATCACCGGTTGTCTGAAGCATACCATAGTAAGGTGAATTAAACTGCCCAAAGTTCTTCGCATTAAAGATCGCCTTTATATGTTTATCTTCTTCGCACATCCTGCGGAGAATTTCTCTGGTTTTATCCTGTGAATCATTATCGATAAACAAAATCTCATAATCATAATTAGATAACTGAGTCTTAAACACATCAATAATTGCCTTGCTTATCGGTTCTACATTTTCCTCTTCATTGTAGCAGGGAATCATTACACTAATTTTTTTCATTTCCATCTTCCTATCGTACAAATTTAAACTCAATATTATTCATTATATATAAATCTCCACCTTTTAGCAAGATGATTCTTTTTTCAACATTTTTCCTGCATGAATCACCATCGCCACCAAAATATATAAAAATATTCCGCCAACGATGAAAAATGGTATTCTGCGCACCATATCCCATTTATTTACAATCTCTGGCACTTCCGACGCATCTCTAAAAGTCAGTCTTCCATCTTCTGTTTTCCAATAAACGCCATCCATCTTCCGGTATTTTGCCATTTTCCCGAGATCATAGACATTGCGATTCAAGGTATCTACAAATTTCTGGCTGTTTATATCATCTGGTGAAACCACTTCTATATCTACAATGTTTCCCCAAAATTCCTCTGACACACCATCCTTTATCGCGTAACACTTTTCAATATTAAGCGCTGTGTATGCGCATATTCCGCCCGCAACTGGTGCATCCACCTCTCCCACATTCCAGCAATTCGCGACATTTCCAGCAAAACTGTCCACAATTCCGGACGCTCTCGTCGTCCCATGCAATGCAGCTTTGTTGTAACAGTTTATGATATTGCCATTATGTCCCTCGGACATACATGCGATACTTCCAACACAATTTCCCGAAATAGAACCAGACTCAATCCCAAGATTTTTTACAGTTCCGCCCAATACACCAAAAAGCCCGACATTATCCTCACTGTCTATCACTAAATTATTAATATAATGTCCTGCTCCATTATATTCTCCATAAAAGTAATTTTCTGTTCCAAATCTTCCGATTGGAATCCACTCTGCATTTTCCGGTATGTCTATATTTACAGTCTGCTCCACATACTGTTCTGCGAAATCCATTCCCATATTAACTTCTGCCGCAAACACACATAAATCATCATAGGATTGAACCAGATACGGTTTTTCCTTGCTTCCGGCTCCTTCCAATGGTATCTCCTGCTCCATCAGGCCACTCTGTGAAAATCCACATTTCCCGGCTTTCATTTCCCATAGTTTCAGATCTCTTACCTCATTTTCCTCTAACAGCAGAGAAACTTTATATAATTGTTTATTAAACGCCTGCTCAAAGTCCTCTGTATCGATCCGCGCAGCCTCTATACTCTGATTGCCTGTTTCATCGGCGACTCCCTGTTCCCCGATCAGCTTTTCCTGATCTGAAAAACAGTACGATACGTCCTTCGCGCAATATCCGACTATCCCGCTTATATCTCCACCCGAATAGTTTCCTTCCGTCCAACATCCTATCACGTTTCCAGAAAAATCGTCCACAATGCCGCCGACCCGGTTTCCATCCAAATCCAATCTGCTGTAACAGTTTACGATATAAGAGGTATCATCCACAGAATGATTTGCAAATGAAGCGACACAATTTCCTTTGATTTTTCCATCTTCAAGACCCAGATTATAAACAGAGCCTCCCAGCACATTAAACATCGCCGCGTCATTTTCTTCTTCCATATTAAGGTTTTTGATCACATGCCCTCCTCCATCATAGAGTCCGCAGAAATAAGCTTCTTCCTCCATGTTTCCGATTGCGACCCACGCATCCTCTCCCAGATCAATATCTTCTGTCTGTAAGAAATATCTGCCCTTGTAAGTCTTCCCCTGCTCATTGACTCCATCACGCAGATTTAACAGATCGGTCTCATTTTGAATCAAATAGGGACTTTCTTTCGTTCCATTTCCCTCAAAATTTTTTGTTTTATCCTTCGCATAGACATGTCCCGGCAATACCAGTAAAACGATTGCCATCATAATTCCTACTTTATACTTTTGCATATGTTCTATTCCTCATTCAATTCTTCCTGCTTCACCAAAACCATCTTGCTCAATTTCTGGATCCGTTTATAATACTCTTCCTCCGAAATTCCAAAATACTGCGTCAGCATTTCTTCAAACGATTCCCCTGCTTTTCTCGCATAAGTATGATAATAGTTATCCACATCATTTAATACCGCAGACACTTCATCGTCATTCTCATAAATATCCCAGTACCGGAATGCATATTCCTCTGCACTGCTTTCTTTCTGTAATGCAACCTGCTCCTGCCGGTTCGTTTCCATATCTTCCGCAATCCCGACGATCTGTAACGGTTCAAGAACAAAAGTGAGCTCTTTTCCCTGATATTTACCTGCACTCGGATAGTGATCCGGGACTTTGCAATTTACTTCAATCTGCTCTCCGATCCTTTTGCCGATCATTTCCTGTTCCAACTCCGGCAGGTACAAATTACTGCCGATACACATTGTGATCCTGTTGTTGTCATAATTTCCGACATAATTGATCGGAACTTCTTTTCCCTTATAAAACGCAGAACATGTCACATCTACAATATCATTCTTTTGTATCACATCTCTGTTCTCCGTCATTTCCACCTGATTCCAGGTTACAGTCTCTTTATCATCATAAGCGGTCTTACTTTTTCCATCCCCAAGATCATTCAGAGAAAACCCTTCATAATCATCCTTTTTTGTCAGTTCATAACATCTGACCTTCCACTGTCCCTTTTTTATTTCCACACATTCTCCAATATAATACAATTCGGACAGTTCCGCCAGTTTTTCATCCTCATCTTCCTGATAATATGGTATGAAGTAGACTATTCCCTTATCCGACAGATTATCTGCATTTTTTACCCCACTATAACTGTAAGGCAGCTTTCCAAAAATTTCCTCACTTCCAATAATATTTATATTGATAAGATCTGACTGAATCTCGTCACTGTCTGTCATTTCTCTCTTTTTACTGTCTCTGTTCCACTTAACTATATACCTTTCTCCATTTCCATTCAACTGCGTTCCTGCTGCCTGTGTCCCCGGATTTATGATCTGCATCTTCTCACTGTAACCCACCTCAGAAAACATCTTGTCTAAAATCCCGTCCAGCCCCAGATACTGGGCATTATAAACAAGTCCGTCACCAAAATAGTTTTCGTTGTTCGTAGTCTGCAAAATGAATCCGTTTCCGGTATCCAGCTTTTTAAACACCAGGTTTGAAACCGGATCGATCGAGTACCCGGTCTGTAAAATTTCTATCCCTGCAAACACAAGAAACAGTGTTTTTGATACTCTATGATCCACTTCCCGCAGCGCATGAGAGATAATGATGAGACTCAACACTGTTATGATCTGTACCGTAAATACATGATACCGGTACAAGGCGGATGTAATATACACACAAAAGAAAGCAATATATGCAAATGCTGCTCCAAAGAGTGCTATTGCCGAATCATTCAGCTTTATCTTTGTTTTTTTTCTCCATAAATACAGGCTCAGACATACGGCGGCTCCTACCAACAGCCATGTGAAATTTAACGAAAAGATCTGTTTGAGTACACATAGAATATACTTCCATTCCACTCCGAAATAATTTGTTTTTACAGATCCGTTCTTTGCGCTTTTTAAAGTATCCGCAATCTTCGTCTGACCTGCCCAGGCAAACAGACTTCCCTGATATACCGCATACAGGATATAGACTACGATCCCGCCCAATAAAACTCTTATCCTGCTATCCCAAAAGAACGTTCGGATCCTATTTGTGATCGCTGTTTTTCCCGCAAAAAATACCTTAAACGCCAATACCATATAATACCCTGCAACTACGATAACTGCCGGTTCTTTTGTCATCAACAGTACACACAGCCAGAAAAACATCAGGATATATCTTTTTTTATACTCTTCATAAACGAAAAAGATAAAAAATATAAATATAAGATAATCTACGTTGAAATAAGAACATGTACCTAAAAATAACGGTACAAACGAGATCATTAATGTTGCCGCCAATGCTTCTTTCTCATTGAAATCTGTCCAGTAATCCTGCAGCAGCTGATAGACGCACAACAAGGCTGCCACCGTCAGTATAAGAATGACCGCAAATACTCCTTTTCCCTCTCTCGGATCCAGAAATTCACCCATAGCATAAAAAAAGGACGCACCCAATGTCGGGTGTGCCACCAATCTGAAATTATCATAGAACGACCGGAAAGAGAAATCAAATTTTTCACATGCAGTTCCAAGCTGATAGTAATACTGTCCTGCATCCCAACGCTGAATATGATCAAACAGCGGAATTCTGCACAGAATTACAACAGCTGAGATAAAAATGGGATTTCTGTTTTCACAGATTGCCTTTTTTAAATCTGGCTTTGTTCTTCCCCAAAATAAAACGCAAAAGAAAATGGTTATCCCCCAGATAAAAAAAACATAGCCTTTTCTGCTTTTTTCCTCCATAACTGGGGAAACCCATGCTGAGACCAAAAATAATGACCAGAAAAACATAATGACCGTAATCTGCTTTATCCATTTTTCCAATTTTGTTTTCATCATTCTCTCCATTATTTCAACTCTACTCTTTTTCTCACAATACCAATAATCAAAAACAGGGCAAAACATATGCTGAGCACTAACATCAGTAACAGGTACAGTACCGAAGCTCCGAAAATCTCATATTCCGCCACGATTTTATCCGATAAAAGAAACGCAAGCACTGAAACAACCGTATATCCGACCAATAAACTCTTCTGATATCTGATTATTGTAATAACTGTACTAAACAGTCCCGATATTCCAAGCAGCCCTCCACCAAGCAATAATATGATCAGTTCCATCTTATAATCTGACAGATCAGTATTATATAACACCGACAAAACCGGAATACCTATCAGCCATGCTCCCGCAACGCAAACTCCGGTAAGTCCCAGGACAATAAAGAGCTGCCTTATTACTCTTTTACAAAAATCCAAAATTTTACTCTCATTCCACAAAATCGACATTTCCCGGATCACCGGATTAAAAATGATGCCATTTAATAAACTGATCACCAAAACCGGCATGGAAATAAAGCCATAACATGCCTGTAATTCATCCGACAGCAACGCATCTATTGCATATTTGGGCGCGTTACTGATATATATGGACAAAAAAGCTCCAAAAAACAACGGAAAACAATCGATCAACAGCTGCTTCACCTGATGCCAGTCAGCCGGATTTCTTTCCCCTTTAAAAGGCTCTATCGTTATCTTCAAAACATAAAACAACATGACATAGGATAACAGGATAGAAACCATGAGCGTTCCCAGTAAATCTTTTGATATCACGAGCATCACAAGAAACACGACCGTTGAAAAGCTGACTCTCAGTGTAATTGCCTTTGCCGCAATATCCAGTCTTCCCATCTGCTGATATCTTCCAAAAAATATATCCTCCACAACGTCTACACTTTTAAATACGCACATCAGAAAAATAATACTCATTTTTCTTACAGTATATCCATTGGCTCCAGATACCCATAAAACATAGACCGCGACCAGCAAAAGCATCAGGACGGTGGTTACTACTCTTGACATAAGATAGTCCTTAAACGTATATCTCTCCTTTGGATCCGACGCCTGAAAATATCGCATTCCATATTTTCCGATTGTAAAAAACAGATTCGCATTTGCGTACGCGATCGTAAAAATTCCTGCCTCACTAAGATCACATATGCGCGTCAGCACCATTAATATGATCACCGACTGAAATGCAAGCAGGAAACTGCCTGCCATGTTCCATATATAACTATCTCTAACTGGATTTTTGCTCTGATTTAAAAATGTTTCCATATCTTCCACTTTTCTCTTTTATCAAAATTATGATGCAACCTGCTGCCGCCATCATCACACATATAATTTTTACCACTGTCACATCACTTCCCAAATATAGTAAAACTGCCATGAGCCCCTGAAAAATAATGCATAATATTTTTTCAACTGTAGTCCGTTCCTCATAAACGCAATCTATGATTAACGGTACAAGCAAACAGGACAGCGCATATTCGCGGCTTCCATAAAATATAATATTAACCAGCAATGATACACATACTGTTTTCTCCCAATCATTCCCACACTTTAGCGGAATAACCATTAGCAGAACTCCAAACGCGAAAAACAAAATGCCCCATCCGTCAAACACCTCATGCGAAAGGACCAACACATAATCTTCCAGTCCACTCAAGCCACCAGCTATCATGCAGCTAAGTCCTGTGATAACCACTGCGTAAACAACCGTTCTTATCCGTTTTTTCCAGTCTTTCAAAAGGAAGATGTATAACAGCAGCGATACCTGTAAACCGGCCGCTATCCCAAGACATCCATAGGAAATTTCTTCTAACACCTTATTCTCTGACTGGTAATTATCCAAAAAGATCATCAAAAAAATCAAGGTAAGAAATCCCATTCCCCCGTCATTTATAATCGTAAAACCAGGAAGCGAAAAGAGGAAATCAAGCAAGATCCATGTAATGTATACTTTTTTACGGCTTAATACCGTAAGACACGCAAATATCGCGAAACACAGAAACATAAAACCCACACATACAATATTGGCCTGCTGTGTAAACCGGAAGTCCTCAACCGGTAACCCGATAAGGTAGGACGGCATCGCAAAACTTAATACTTTATATACCAGCATTGCAAGCGGCATCCCTAAATATTCCACCTCTGTCTGTCCTGTTCTGGCATTCTGTATCCTAGCAAAAAATGAATAAAAAATCGAATTTTCACTCATTCCGAACGCTTTTTGTATGTATTGTCCATCGCTCAGCGCCATCATGACCAATATAAATGCCGATAAGCAAAACATGATCATACCGACGACTACTTTGCCTGCTCTTTCATATGTAAATTTCATTTCACATATCCTTTTCTATATCTCTGAATTTTTTCTTGCTGTCGCAACTGTAAATCTTCTAAATACTACTTCCCGCAAAAAATCTGCTGTTTTCGGAAACTTTTCATGCATTCTGATATATGCTTTCGTATAAAACGGCACTCTTATTTTCTGACGCTCTCTGTCCATATAATAAGAATGTATCTGTTTCATCAGCTCTTCACTTCCCGGTTCCCGTAAAATTGCTTTCTTTGCAAATTCGATCAATACCGGTTTTATCGCAGAGAGGTCTACTGCTTCCGGGTACCAGTTAATCTGGTCAAATTTATCCGGTGTATAAAATGGCAGATACTTATCGATCCAGCCATATCTGTCATCAAAATAGTTTCTCGCCAGGATCACTGGTATCCTCATTCCGAGACATGGACCTGCGCAATGCAGTCTGGATGTCACCACCAATGTTGCTTCATCCCGGTACCGGTCAAGCAATTTTCTTGCTACACCTTCCACACGTTCAATCTCTTCTTCCACATCACATTCTGTATTGATTGGAATTTCCTGTGTGATATAGCTTACATTTTCTCTCAGCTCTTCCGGCATATATTTTTCAATTCCCTTAGGCGCATCCACCAAAAACACATGTGTTTTTTTAGGAGTTGTTTTGCGTTCCGGCAACGTGATCGTCATACACCCCGTCAAATAAGCCGGCACATTCTTTTTCTTCATTTTTTTATATGTTTTCTCATCCCTGCAGCAAACCGGGCTATACTCATTATATGTCGCAATATGCTTAGGTGTATAAAGTGCCTTGGATGTACAGTTATATCCTAAAAATACCGGTCTTATTTTCTCCGGCAGGGGAAAGATCTCAATCCCCTTGATATAACCAAACCACCCCTGCATAGGTAATGTCAGTTCTTCCCCTTCATATTTATACAATTCGGATCTGTTGATCGTCACAATGTCTTCTTCTTTGATCTGTAATTCCTTGTAAATATTATCTATTGCAAACGTCTGAAAATAATCGCCCAGATTTGCGTACTGAACCACTGACATTTGCTTATTATTCTTCCCATATACTAAACGTGCATATTTCATATTACTATAACTCCACCATTTTCATCCTATTTCATTTTTATTTTCTTACCTACCAAGCAGATCATTCTTATTAATCCATCAAAGATCAGCATCATCTCCATTAGGATTATGGCAACACTCTCGGTCAATGTGAATAGATTTATCCTGACTTCTCCGTCCAGCGCTGGCAGTATATTCTGTCCTCCAAAAAACATTGGCGCAAACAGCAGTACAAACAGCAGAATATACGCCATGTTTTCATGTGTTATCCCCGGTTTTGTATTTAAAAACATAATCAGTGCCGGAACCAAGATCAAAATCCCGTAACTTCCGCTGAACGTTGGATAAGACAATGTCAGTAACGAGAGTAAAGTAACTGCTTTCCATTCTTCCTGTACAAAAAGCGACATCACAAAACCAAAAATCAGGAAAATATAATTGAAACAAGTTCCTACCCTTCGTATATTGCCACCATAATGAAACAGATCTCCCACAATATTGATCGTATTTGTGATATCTATCTTAAATCCCAAACCACTGTCATTAAAAATAGATGTTGTATTAAATATGTTCTGGAGCATCAATACTACACCATGCAAACCTCCAAACACAAAAAAAGGGACAAAAAACACAACTATCCCACACCCAATACATCCCCATATTTTTTTTGCACTTTTTTCGCGTAACAATAAGATTCCCAAAAAGACAGGGTATATTTTCAGCGCCACCGCAGCTGACAGCGCTACAAACGCCAGCACCCTCATAAAAACACTTTCATGGTCTTTGAATAATATAAAAACATAAACACATATTACACTAACCATCACCAGATTTGCCTTTGAGATCTCACGGACATACGGTGCACTGAGCAGAATTGTCAGTACCAGACAGAGCTTTTCCGCTCTGGTTCCCTGAAACTGATAACAGATCAGGGAAATAAACAGTGTTACTGTAGACAGTAAGAACCACATGATTACCAGCATTCCTATCTGGCTGTCTCTCATCGCATTGATTCCATCCATATAGGATTCCAGAGAAAACATCTTACTTAAAAGTAAACATATTATGTTCGCTCCCGGTGGATATATCACGCCTTCCTCGTAAGGCATTCCGGCATAATTATGAAAAATACTCGTTATGAGATCCCAATAATGATTGTTCATATTTGGGATCAGCATATCATATATCGCGTTTCCATTTGACACAAAGATGTTTACAATACCAGCCAGGATAAATCCCAACATGGCTGCAAAGTATATATGTAATATTTTTACATCACTGCTCAATTTTTTCCCATTCAACGAAAATTTTTCAAATATAAGCTTTTTCGGCTTCAAAATCATAATTCAACCCAATCTGTACTACTTCATTTACTTCTTCGTTTTACAATATTTAATCAGTTCATCCTGTCTGACTGCATCCAGATCCAGTTCATCCAGATGTGAGAGATAATACTGATACAGTTCTCTTATTCCATCTTCATAGGATGTAAATTCAAATTCTGTTCCGATATTTTTCCGCAGTCTTGTATTGTCCGCAGTATACTGAAAATTCAGACCGTCATTCTTTACAATGATCTCACTTTCGTGATCACCACATGTATTGATGATCTTTGCGATCGATACCAGATCGATCGATTCTGTCGGCGTAATATTAAATTCCTGATACGCAAAATCTTTTTCTATCATCGCATCGATGATCCGCAAAAAATCGCCCAGATACAGGTAGTCAAAAACCACATTCTGGTTAATTACGATCGGCATGTTCAGGATATTTTTTAAGATGGCATTGGAAATAAATTTGAACGTGTAATCCTCTTTCTGTCCATACAAACCAAAAATGATCGGATTATAAATATTCTTTGCGCCCTTTGCCTGAATGTACTTTGACATCACATACTTGCTATATCCATAGTCATCCTTCGGGATCACATCTCCGATTGTTTCTTCCTTGACCTTTACCAGATCCCTGGCTTTATTGTACTGTGCACCACTTCCAAAATTGATCATCTTCATATCCGGAGTCAAACATCTTTCAATGTTAAAAAACATTTTTAAATTATTTCCGATAACACTGGCTGTCTGCACATCATATCCGGTCTTTCTCGACCCACCCTGGTTTGCGCAGTTTATCACGACCTCGATCTTCTGCTCCTTTAAGAATTCTTGCACTGCGATCTCATCCAGAAGATCTATTTCATTTCTCGTAATTGCAAATACTGTATGCTTTCCCGTCAAATGTTCCACGAGGTTTTTTCCAACAAAACCCCGTGCTCCTAAAATTGCGATTCTACTCATCCAATACCTCTTCCGTACTACTGTAATTTATTAGCCTCATATTCATCTCTGTCCAGGAACGGGAACATATCATCCAGTGGCGGTGATACGATCTTTCCACTCGGCAGTACCTTAGAAGAAAGCTTCGGCGCAAAATACTGTGTTTCATCCAGAACAGCTTCACATAAAACCGGTCCGTCCGCATTCAATACCTCTTCCAGTTTTGCCTCGATCCCATCCAGAGAATCAATTTTAAAATATGTAAATCCAAAGGTGTCTGCCAGTTTATCAAACGGTGGGAAATTCACCCCGTTTCCATCGCAAACGCCGATCAGTCCATCTTTAAAAAGATTATTCTGTGTTTGACGTATGGAATGATACCCATTATTATTCAACACAAAAAGTTTCATGTTGCAGTTGTTGTAATGGATCGTCTGCAATTCCTGAAGGTTCATCATCAGACTTCCATCTCCATCAATACAGATCACGCGATCTTTTCCTCTTGCGATGCAGCATCCCAAAGCTGCCGGCAGACCATATCCCATACTTGCGCAGCCGGAATTGGTAAACAGTCTCTGATTTTTCTTAATCTCAGCCGTCTGAAATGTAATAACGCAGGCACTTCCGTTGCCGGTTACCACAACATCTCCCTCTTTCCACGCCTCAGACAGTTTGCGCAAAAATACATAAGGATTCAACTGCTTGGATTCATAATACTCCGGCAATACCGTCGGGTACTTTTCATTTGTCTTTCTGCAAAAAGCAAGCCATTCCTTCTGTTCCTGTGTGGTGCCGTCATAAGAAACTTCTAAAAGTTTTCCCATCAGATCCTTTACATCTGCATGCACTTTCATATCCGGTGCGATTGTTGGTTTATTCAACTCATTTTTATCGATATCCACAACGATTTTATACGCGTTCTTCGCCCAGTCTTTATAATTATAACTGATCTGTCTGATATTCAGGCGGCATCCCAGTGTAAGTACCAGATCTGCGTTGCCTACTGCAAAGTTTCCACCACGATTTCCTACTGTACTCGGTCTTCCAACATACAATGGATGTTCATCCCAGAGCACATCATGCGCATTCCACGCCGTCACAACCGGGATCTGCAGTTTATCGATAAGACGTATGAACTCATCATGTGCTTTTCCAAGACGTATTCCGGTTCCCGCAAGTATCAGTGGTCTTTTTGCCGCTTTGATCCTTTTTATGATCTCCTCAGCGGCAGCCGTCTCTACTTTTGGCGGTTCTTCGTCTTTTTCACACTCTTTCGGATCAAAATGCAGAAGTTCTTCTGTTTCGATCGGCGCTGCCTGAATATCTAACGGAATATCCAGCCATACAGGACCTCCACGTCCGGCTTTGCTCAGATACAGGGCTTTTTCCAGGTGATATGCGATCTCATTTGCCTCTGTAACCATAACCGCATACTTTGTCATCGGTTCCACGCTCTTTACAATCTGATACTCCTGATCTCCAAGCTGTCGGATCGGCACATCAGTAGACCAGGTCGTTGTTTCTCTTTTTACCTGTCCGGAAAGGATAAACATCGGTATGGAATCTAACCAGCCGCCCAGTACACCGGTGATTGCATTGGTTCCACCAGGTCCGCTTGTGACACATACCGCCGCCAGCTTACCTGTAAGACGTGTATAACCTTCCGCTGCCACAGAGCATCCCTGCTCATTATGATTGTATACACAATGCAGTCCTTCTTTATGCCCCAGGCTGTCATCAAGATGCATCGCTCCGCCACCGGTGATCATAAACATTGTATCAATACCGTTTTTTACCAAAAAATCCGCAACATAATCTGATAACTTCATTTTCATTTTATTCTTTTTCCTTTCCATTCGCCTTAAATGCCCATAATTTATTTAACAGGAAATTTATAGGTGTTGTTATTATTAAATTTAAAATTGGCCCGACAAACTCAGGTAAACTCAGAATATTGTTCCAGAGAAACAACAGTATGTTGGTAAGGATCAGACCCGAAAAAGCATATGACATATACGTTTTTACCAGGCTTCTCCACCAGACTCTTTTTTCTCCTGATTCTACTTTAAATACATACTTATTATTCCAGTAAAATGAATTTAACACACTGATCAAGAATCCTGCAACACTCCCCACGATCCAAGGCGAATGTATCCACAGGAAAAAGAGATAAACCCCATACGAAATTGCGAAATTACCCACTCCGACAAAGGCAAATTTCACAAACTGCATGAATTTTTCCCACTGCTCATCTGAAATTTTAATTTTAAACAGACCAAATAGCCAAAACAAAACTGTTTTAGCTATCTGTTCCAAAATAATCCATATTTTATGTCCCAGTCCGTTCATACTCTCACCTATGCTTCATAGAGAGAATCTGTCACGAACTCAAAATCCATATCCTCTTTCATGTCCTTTAATATGTCTGACACATACTGGTTCAGTTTCAACGCCTGCTCATCGGTGAAATGATATTCCATATCAGCCTGAACATAGTTCGGCTTTGTTCCACCTGCATAGCCATCAAAGCCCGCCAGCAGGATCTTCTTGACGCCAAGTTTTTTCATAACTTTCAAAAGCATGATGAAAGAATCATCGATGATCTCCGCCTTTTCGTCGATCAAAGAGCTGTAATTTAATGTATAATCAAACTTTCCATTTGTTTTCGTGACATTGGATGTTGCGATCACTTTGTATGAGTGTTCCTTCAAAGACAATGCCGTTGCAAGCTGCACATATCGCTTGGAATTGCTGAGGAAGATATAATCCGTGGACGGTTTTTCCGGAATAAAATTAACAGAAATCACGATCGGTTTTCTTCTGTCACTTACCTCCGCGATCGCGTCACACTTGGTATTGGCACTGGTTCCCGGCCCGATCATCAGCACTTCTCTGCCTGCAAACGCTTCTCTCAATGCTGCGATATCTTTCTCATCATCCACTACAACATCCTGATATTCTTTATAAAGCTGCTCAATATAGTTCTTATCATAAAGCAGTTTCTTTTCTCCCTGAAGCTTTCCAAGGATCTCATTGATCGAGCTTACCGACAGTGTCCGCTTATCCATCAAAAAGGACACATAGTTTGGATGGCAGTCATTCGAAGCTGCCAGATAAAAGAACATATTATACCCCCAGGTTGCCGGTGTATAAAAACTGGTAATGTTCGAATCGATTGCTTCAAGGAACTGGCTGATCTGATAATTCTTTCCATAAACATCATTCATATGCATGGCAACCAGCTCGATCGGCGCATTTCCAGCGCTCTTACCCATTCCGTAGATCGTACCATCCACAAGCATCATACGGTCTACTTTGTGGGAAAGCATCTCAATACAGTTCGCATAGCCCATCTGAAAGTTGTTATGCGCATGATATCCAATCCCGATTTCCGGAAGCAGATGTTCATTTAACAGGCTAAAATAATGCTTCAGATTGTTCTGGTGCATCAATCCGTAGGTATCTACCATGGATACCGCATACGGTTTTACTTCATTTGCCAGACGGATCAGATCCATCATCTCATCATCTTCATAACTGGTCACAGACACCAGCTGCGCAAACACCTTATAACCAAGTTTCTTTAATTCCGCACAGTACGCTAACGCTTCTTCTCTCAGATGTTTCTTAAAAATCACACGGATACCATCTAAAAAAGACTCCGCGCATGGTTTGATATTCTCCAGCTTGCAGGTACCATAATCGATCATTCCTACTACCATCGCCTGCTTGCGGTCCAATCCTCCATAGATCTTCTCCATGCAGTCTGTATCCGGCATAATACTGCGGTTGATATCAAACGGTCTGCGATCATCCAGAAACCCAACTTCGATCACATCTACGTTTGCATCTACCAGACGCTCAAATATACTTACCAGATTGTTATGTCCAAACTCCCAGTCGTTCACATAGCCACCATCGCGTAATGTACAATCCAATAACTTTAATTCACCCATATAAACTCCTTACTGATTTACTGCCTCTTTAATAATTTGTGCCATATAATCAATTTTCTCATCCGTCATTCCCGGATATACACCCACCCAGAATGTGTGTGTCATAACGAAATCTGTGGTTTCGAGGTCTCCAACCACCCGATATGCGTCCGTGCCGCGGATCTGGTCAAAACACGGATGTTTGATCAGGTTTCCGCTGAACAGCAGTCTTGTCTGGATATTATGATCCTCAATGTATCTGGTAACTTTGTTGCGATCCAGTCCACTCTCTTCCCGGACGCTCAGCAGAAATCCAAACCATGACGGGCGGCTTCCTTCTGCCGGTTCCGGCAGAATCAGTTTGTCCTGAACATCTTCGAGTGCTTTACGCAGTCTGTCCCAGTTATGACGACGTGCCTCAATAAAGGAAGGGAATTTCTTTAACTGTTCCACTCCGACTGCCGCCTGCATATCTGTAACTTTAAGGTTGTATCCGAAATGACTGTACACATATTTGTGGTCATATCCCTGTGGCAGTTCTCCATACTGGCCATCAAAACGATGTCCGCAAAGATTATCCATTCCTGATGGGCAGACACAGTCGCGTCCCCAATCACGAAAACTCTTGATCAATCTGTTTAAAAGAGGGTCATTTGTATATACGCAGCCGCCCTCACCCATTGTCATATGATGTGGCGGATAAAAACTGGATGTTCCAATATCTCCCCAGGTTCCGGTAAAGCGGGTCTCCCCGTCTATTGTATACTGTGTTCCAAGTGCGTCACAGTTATCCTCAACCAGCCATAAGTTATGTCTGTCACAGAATTCACGCACACTCTTTAAGTCGAACGGATTTCCAAGTGTGTGTGCGATCATAACTGCCTTTGTTTTTTGGCTGTATGCCTCTTCCAGTTTTGTCACATCGATATTATACTGAGGTACCGTCACATCTACAAATACCGGTATTGCTCCATACTGGATCGCCGGCGTTACTGTTGTCGGGAATCCACATGCTACCGTGATGATTTCATCGCCTTTTTTGATCTGGCGTTCTCCAAGTTCCGGTGCTGTCAGTGCCATAAACGCGATCAGATTTGCAGAAGACCCACTGTTTACCAGATTTGCGAATTTAACGCCAATCCACTCTGCGAATTTCTTTTCAAATTCATCTGAAAATCTTCCTGTGGTCAGCCAGAAATCCAGTGCCGCATCAACAAGACTGCACATTTCTTTTTCATCATATACTCTGGAAGCATAGGAAAGACGGTCTCCCGGTTTGAATTCTTTTTCCTGTTCCGGTTTTTTAAACGCTTCATAATAATCTTTTACCAGATCCTTGATCTGATTTCTTGCTTCCGCTTCACTTGTCCATTTAGACATCTTATACTCTCCTTATTCAAAAAATTCTTTAATCTGTGCATCCATGCACGCCGGTATATCACCCTTCGCGAAATATACCTTCGACCACTCTACAGTCTTTTCAACGGCCTCTTCCACGCCCCAGCGCGGTTTCCATCCGAAAACGCGTTTGATCTTCGAGCAATCCAGCTTCAGAAAATTCGCCTCATGAGGGCCTCCGTCATAACGGTTTACCCATTTCATGTCCTCGCCCCATTTCGCGCAAAACAGATCCACCAGCTGCCCGGTCGTAATACAGTCGCGGTCATCCGGTCCCACATTATAAAATCCCGCATATTTCTTATCCTGATACTGCATCTCCGCGATCGCAAGATAAATCGCAAGCGGCTCTAATACATGCTGATATGGTCTTGTCGAATGCGGATTGCGTACAATGATATCTGTCTTTGTTCCCGCCGCGCGCACACAGTCCGGAATGATACGGTCATTCGCGAAGTCCCCGCCTCCAATCACATTACCGGCGCGTGCCGTTGACACTGCGACTCCCATATCGTTAAAAAAGGAATTGATATAACTGTGTGTCACAAGCTCCGAGCAGGATTTGCTGTTCGAATACGGATCATAACCATCAAGCGGTTCATTTTCACGATAGCCCCATTCCCACTCGTTATTCTTGTACACCTTATCTGTCGTGACATTCAAAAAAGATTTTACACAGGAATTCCGGCGGACACACTCACAGATATTCACCGTTCCCATTACATTCGTCTCATAAGTGTAGACCGGATCCTTGTAAGAATCGCGGACGATCGGCTGTGCCGCCAGATGAAATACGATCTCCGGCTGTGTATCCGCAAACACCTTTGCCAGATGATCCAGATCACGGATATCACCGATCACTGAATTCATATGTCCCTCCACATCACACAGCGCAAACAGGTTCGGCTCCGTAGGAGCACTCAGGGAATATCCCGTCACTTCAGCCCCGGCTCCAACCAGGATCCTGCAAAGCCAGGATCCTTTAAACCCGGTATGCCCGGTTATCAGTACCTTCTTTCCTTTGTAAAAACTTAAATCTGCCATTCTATTTCTCCCATACCATCCACGGAGCCTGTTTCTCCTGGATCATCTTTTCCAACATATCTTTATCACGCTTTGTATCCATGCATTTCCAGAATCCCGGATGCATATACGCCTTTAACTGACCTTCTGCTGCCAGCCGTTCGAGCGGAGCTTTCTCAAAAACAGTGTCATCTCCATCTATATAATCAAATATTTTCGGATTCAATACCATATAGCCGGCATTGATCACATTTCCGTCTCCTTCATTCTTCTCACGGAATTTCTCGATCGTTCCTTCTTTGTTGATCTCGATCACGCCAAACTGCTGACCAATATTGACGGCCGTCATCGTCGCGATCTTTCCGTGTGACTGATGAAACTTTAACAATGCATTCAGATCCACATCGGACACTCCATCGCCATATGTAAGCATAAACGGCTCATTATTGACATACTCGCGGATCCGCTTGATACGTCCACCGGTCATTGTATTTAATCCCGTGTCGATCAGGGTAACCTTCCATGGCTCTGCCACATTATTATGAACGGTCATCTTATTATCCTGTGAAAAATCAAAGGTAATATCACTGTTATGTAAATAATAATCCGCAAACCATTCCTTGATCACATGCTGCTTATATCCACAGCAGATTACAAACTCATGAAACCCAAAAGACGAATAATACTTCATAATATGCCACAAAATCGGCTTTCCACCGATCTCGACCATCGGCTTCGGTTTCAGATAACTCTCTTCACTGATTCTTGTACCAAATCCACCTGCTAAAATAACTACTTTCATATTTTCTCCATTCATCGTATTTTTTACATTCCCCATTACTCCAAACATTTTAATAATACTACAAAATTTTACTACACACAAGCCGTTTTGCGCCATTTTCCGCCATTTCCCGCCATTTCCCACTTTACAGTAAATAAGACCAGAGCAACTTCTGGTCTTATTACTATTTTTTATGGAAAAGAGAGATCTCTTTCATCACTGCTCCATGCAGTTCATACAACAGTTTCGCGAACAGTGCGATCACGACACAGCAGGCAAGGAACAGCAGATAGCTGTAAAACCTTGAGATCTGTGTGGGATCAAAGGTTGCCATCATTGCCATGATAATGACATGATGCACCAGAAAAACCGCGTAGGAATATTTGCTGATCACCGAACAGCACCGGTGCACCCCCGCGAAGTCCAGATAATCCGAAATAAACGCGAGCACCAGAAACGCGGAAATACCGATATACGTCGTCTGGATCGTGACATCAAACTGCGGCGCCACGATCGTATTGACCACCAGGACTGCCAGCGCGCCAAGCGCTACCGGCCACTTGATCTTTTTTATGTATTTGATATAGTACATACCAAACAGGATCTCCGGGATACGCAGTGGCAGCACTTCCACCGGATTCAGCCGCGATGGGATAAATAAAAATATCACATACAAGGCCATTGCCACAACCGCAAGCGCCACCGGATGCGTCCGTATAAAATACCGAAGCAAAGGAAACACGATATAGATCAAAATAATACAGCCCAAAAACCATTCGCCCAAAATATAAAACGTTGGCATCACCGCCGCGAAATAACCGTCAAAGCCAAAAAGCGTCAATAAGATATTGCGTTTCGGCACCGTCAGGTCGATTCCCTTGTTGACATAAAACTGATACAGGAACGCGATAAAATAAGCGATCCAGAACATCGGGTAAATGGACAAAAAGCGTTTTTTGTAGAAATTTATCAGTTCACACTTTTCATCATATACATACATAAGCGCCGCTCCGGATATGATAAAGAACAGTGACACACCAAAATCTCCGATATAAATATTTCCAATCTGCGCTGTAATAAACACCTTGTCCGGCTGTCCCGCATACAGGTAAACCGCATTGTAGTGCGTCATCAGGATCAGGACCACCGCGATCGCACGCACAAAGTCAAGGTAGAATATTCTTTCTTTTTTCATGCTCTGCTTCTCCCGTCTATCTTCTGTGATACTTGCTCTTTAACTCAAGCACCTCCACTTTTCTCTCATCCAGTTCCTTTAATACGCCCTGATATAATTCAAGTGTCGTTTTGTTTTCTTTGCGCATCTGTTCGATCTCTTCTACCTGGGCTTTTAACTGCTCGTTTTCCGCCGTCACTGCCTGCAGCTCATTGTCCAGTTCCGTCGCATGCACCTGCAGATTTTTCATGTAATTCTCTGTTGAGGTCGTATATTCACGCAGACTGTAGTAAGACTCATTCACGTTTTTATAACGCTCATTCAAAACAGAAAGATTGTTTTCCAGCAATTCCACCTTGTTCTGATAGTAGCTGCTCTTATCCTCGCCACTCTGCACATTATTTCTGCTCTGTTCTACATAAAACGCGATATGTTTTTCTTCTGCCACATGCTTTATGCTGCCATAGGTTCCATTCGCGAGGATCGATTCAGCATCTGCCGCATCGTCCCCAAAAAGTTCCAAAAGCCAGTTTTCAAATTTCTCATTCCGCTGAATAACGAGCAATGTCGCGCGATCCGCCGCCTGTTCAACATTCTCGTCTACTTCTTTCAGAATATCTTCCGGGATCACCTTCAGGTAATCTCCCTTTTCTTCTTCCGGCAGTTTGTCTGCATATTCTTTCGAAGCTATGACCCACGCCTGTTCTTTGACTGCCTGACGGCATCTTGTTTCAAATGCATCCATATATTTTGGCGCATGATCTTTGTCTATTTCCAGAAATACCGCTATCTGCATATTAATCCCTCTCTTTAATTTCTCCTTAATATCTTATCAATGATTTTCTGTTTGATCGGTCTTCTTGCATGATCCAGTAATATCTGCATCGATTCAAGCTGAAGATCCTTGTGCTGCAGCATGATCTCTTTCTGACGCAGCATCTCAAATTTCTGTCTGGTACGATCAATATACTCCTGTGGGATTTTGCTCAGTACATTTGCCGTGATCACAACACTGCGGATCTCTACCGGCTCATCCAGCGTGATAAAGACCTTCGGATCTTTTGTGACAAATACAAGTTCATTATCCAAAACGATCGCTGAGCTTTCTACATCTTCAACCGTCTTTACAATCTCTTTTCCGTCCTCGGTAAATACCGTCACGGTAAAATCATTGATCACGATTCCCGCTCTTTCTCCCGGATCCCACCGAAGTTCTTTGACTTTTCCAAATTCACTCAGTTTTTCATAAACAAACTCTGCTTTTGCCGTAATCTTGGATTCCGTAACACAGGTGTCGTTTTCATCGAAATCCTTATTTTCCTCTTTCAGATACAGCTTCGCGCTCATCGCGACATCTTCCGGGGCAAGTCCGGAAAAATAACGCCATTCCTGAAAAGCCACCTTCGCTTTGCGTATCACTTCCTCGCCATTTCCGGCTCCGGATCCTTCGTAAAATACGACCGTGTTCAAATTGCGCAGCATGTGATGAAGGTTGGTCACTTCAATTCTTGCGCCTTTTTCAGAAAACAGCCAGCCCGGATAATAGCCCTCCTGCTGCACCACATAACTGTAAATGCGTTCTACCGCATGAAGCAGCGTACCATCAGTCTTGTTCGGTTCCGGCGGAAAATCCGCATATTCCCAATCCTGGTCAAAAAGCAGCTTCATCGCCTTCGGGCGGAACCAGAACATGGTTCCAAGCGGAGCGATCGGTTCTTTATCCTTTGAGATCGGCACAGTAATTCCGAGTTTCTTCGCCAGTTTCTTAGTGATCTTATAATTTTTGCCCCACTCCAGTCCAACAGTGATATAGTAATCACCATGATTTGGCGGCGGTGGCGTAAGCAATCCGGCTCTCGGGTTTTCTTCCAACGCACAAAGTACATTGTTTACAAAATCTCTGCTTGTCAGTAAGTTCTCAAAGCATTTGTAGGAAAATCCGGCACCGATCGTATCCGGCTTTAACTGTTTTACCTTCTTGTCATGAACAAAACATACATAATCATAATCCATGATAAAATCCTTTGTTCCTACAAGCAGGGCACTGACATCACGTCCACGGTTCTCGATCAGGATCACTTTTACCTTATTCGGCAGTACCGAAAATGTCTTCTCGATCAGTTCTTTCTTTTTCTCAGAGCCGGTTGTAACATAAATGTCTGCTTCCGGAGGCATGGACTGCGCATAATGCAGGCAATAGTCTGCCAGATCTTCAAAATAGAAATGCAGCACCAAAGCGATCTTTCTCTTTTTCACGATCTCGTCCACCGGTTTTGAAATGTCTTCCGGAAGGACAAAATTAAGCTGCATGTTTTTCTTGATATCCGCCTGATTTTCCAGTCGTAAAATATTCTGCCAGATCATGTCCACATCATAATCGGTGTGATCCTTGATAAATTTAAAGGTTTCAATCGCATTTTCTCCGACCGTATCTGTCAGAATATTGTCATAGTTCTGCATAAAAGAACGTCTCTTAAAGATAGGACAACGTTTTTCTTCCAGCATACGTTTTGTCGCGCAGAGGATCGGATGATTGTTGTAATCCGGTTCAAGATCCGCATAAACATCCCATTTAAATCCAGCATCTGCAAATCTCTTTGTAAATATTGCCTCATGACAGCCGACCGCTTCCCGGTAATCATGGATCATCTGCATGTGATCCCAGTACATCTGATATTCCAGGCTGTTTAACATCGGTTTACGCACTGCGATAAAATGAGACTGGATATGATTCGGGATATAACCATATGGGATCGTGCCAAACGGATCCCCCTCCTTGTATTTATGGAACATCGTGATGCCCCAGAAATCCAGATCTCTCTGATCCATGGTCTTAAACATCTCTTCTAACGGATATACCGGTCCCATGATCGTAAAGTTCATCATAATCACTTCGTCAAAGGATCTGATCTTGTCCCATCCGTAATATTCAAGTCCTGTCTTATACGCCCAGACATCAAAACCTTTATTTTCCCTGACCAGAACATTAGGTGTAACTTCCTGCAGTTTTTCACGGCTTTCCCGTGTCAGCTTTCCGTTACATACGACCAGAATCTCTGTCGAATTTTTCTTCAATTCACGCAGCATATACGGAACATAGTCATCCACAATTCCGTCTTTATCATACATAAAGTATAAAATGAGCCTTTTCGCATTTGCTGAATCTAAAATCATAATCGTTAATCCTTTTCCTACATTTTGGTATATATATTACAAACCGTGTTTACATCATCTTCAAGCAGCATGTTTCCTTTTCTGAGCAGAACCGCGCGGTTACAGATACGCTTTACCTGTTCCGTGCTGTGGGATACCAAAAGGAGTGTCGTTCCTCTGTCACGCATCTCCTGGATACGTTCCTCACACTTATTCTGAAATTTGAAATCTCCCACGGATAAGATCTCGTCCACGATCAGGATATCCGGTATTGTTACTGTCGCGATCGCAAATCCCAGACGGGTGATCATACCGGAAGAATAGTTTTTGATCGGTACATCCACGAAATCTTCCAATTCAGCGAACTCAATGATATGTCCCGCTTCTTCTTCCAGAAGCTCTCTCGGATAACCAAGTATCGCTCCGTTTAAGAAGATATTTTCTCTCGCAGTCAGTTCCGAGTCAAATCCGGCACCCAGTTCGATCATAGGCGCGACTGAGCCTTTTACCGACACGGTTCCAAACGTTGGTTTGATAACTCCCGCAATCACCTTTAGCATCGTACTTTTTCCGGAGCCGTTCTTTCCAACCAGACCGACCGCCTCTCCACGTTTCACATCAAAACTGACATTCTTTAACGCCCAGAAATTCTCATACGCCAGCTCGTGCTTTAAGAATTTGATACAGTATTCTTTTATACTGTCTACTTTTTCTTTGTACAATCTGAATTCAAGTGATACGTCATTAACTTCAATCACTGTTTCCTGTTCCATAAGTATCTCCTACAATTTCAAAATAAAATTATCCTGTTTCTTGTTAAAAATGTATAACCCAAATCCTACCACAAGGACGCACCAGGCAATCGAATATGCATGATATTTTAACGGTGCAAGAGAGTCATATAAAACAGCATAACGCAACAATTCCACAAACGACGTGATCGGATTCAGCTTGATAAGGCGTCCGATCGACTCCGGCAGCATGGAAATCGGATAAAAGATCGGTGTCAGATACAGCCATGCCGTGATCACAACACCATACAGATGCTGCAGATCCCGGAATGTCACAACTGCTGTCGCAAGGACAAGTCCAACACCAAACGCAAACATACTGACATACAAAACCGGAAATACCGCTGTGATGATCGTCCAGGTCACCGGTGTCCGGGTAACAATGATAACAATGATCAGCGCTATAAAGGATGTCAGCATGTTGACCAGACTTGAACACACACGGGACAGTGGGAACAAATACTTCGGGACATACACCTTCTTGATCAGTGAGGCATTTCCCAGAATAGATGTCATTGCCATATTACTTGCTTCATTAAAAAAGTTAAACACCAGCTGTCCACACATCAGGTATACCGGGAAATTCTCGATGTTCTGACGGAAAACAGTGGAAAATACAACCGTCATAACTAACATCATTCCGAGCGGATTTAAAACAGTCCAGAGAACTCCCAATACGGATCTGCGATATTTCGTTTTCAAATCTCTGCTGACCAGCTCGAAAAGCAGCGGCTTGTATTTTTTGAAATTTTCTATTGTGCTATTCATAGCCTACCTCTTACTTCTGGTTCTTTACATACTCGCTGAAAGAAGGGTGTACTTTGTCCTTATCGGATAAGATCAGATCTTTCTCTGTCATTCCTTCCGGCATCGGCCATTCCACTCCGATCTCCGGATCATTCCACATCAGTCCGCCCTCATCGTTCGGATGATAGAAGTCCGTTACTTTGTAGCAGAATTCCGCTTCATCACTTAATACGATAAATCCATGCGCAAAATCCTTCGGGATAAAGAACTGTTTTTTGTTTTCTGCGGAAAGAACCACGCCGTACCACTTTCCGAAGGTCTTGGATCCTTTTCTCAAATCGACCGCAACGTCAAATACTTCTCCGTTTACCACGCGAACCAGCTTGTCCTGCGGAAAATTGATCTGGAAATGAAGTCCTCTTAAAACACCTTTGGTGGAAGAAGACTGGTTGTCCTGTACGAATTCACAGTCAATGCCTGCTTCTTTGAAATCGTTGTAGTTGTATGTTTCCATGAAATAGCCTCTGGCATCTCCGAATACTGCCGGCTCAATTACCTTTAATCCTTCAATTCCGTTGCAATCTGATGTTACTTTAATTTTTCCCATTTCTAATGTCCTCTCTTTCTAATTCTAAACATAACAATTTCGCTGAAACCGGCAAAACGCCATATAATGGCAGTTTTACCAATCCCAGCGAACAGTTTCAAGCTTTATAAACCTTCTGCAATTTCTAATAAGTACTTTCCATAATTGGTCTTCAGTAACGGCTGTGCCAACTGGATCAACTGTTCTTTGTCTATGAATCCGCGTTTAAACGCAATCTCTTCAATACAGGAAACATACATGCCCTGACGTTTCTGGATCGCAGATACAAAATCCGCAGCTGCAAGGAGCATGTCATGGTTTCCGGTATCGAGCCATGCAAATCCACGTCCGAGTGTCTCTACGGAAAGTGTTCCTCTCTGTAAATATTCATTGTTGACACTTGTGATCTCAATCTCGCCACGGGCGGACGGTTTTACATTCTTCGCGATCTCCACAACACTGTTGTCATAGAAGTACAGTCCCGGAACCGCATAATTAGACTTCGGTTTTTCCGGTTTTTCTTCGATGGAAAGTGCCTTTCCATTCTCATCGAATTCTACCACGCCGTATTCACGCGGATCTCTTACATAATATCCGAAAATTGTTGCTCCGCCTTCGTTTTCCACTCGGTCTGATGCGGAAAGCAGTACCTTTGAGAAACTCTGTCCATAGAAGATATTGTCTCCAAGCACCAACGCAACTGCGTCATTTCCGATGAAATCCGCACCAATGATAAATGCGTCCGCAAGTCCTCTCGGGCTCTCCTGTACCGCATACTGAATGTCCATTCCAAGCTGGGATCCATCCCCAAGCAGTTCCTTGAATACCGGAAGATCACGCGGTGTTGAAATAATCAACACTTCACGGATGTTCGCCAGCATCAGTGTTGATAACGGATAATAGATCATCGGCTTGTCATAGACCGGCATGATCTGCTTTGATATTGCCTTTGTCAATGGATACAGTCTTGTACCGGAACCTCCGGCAAGTATAATACCTTTCATCTGCTCATCCTCCAGCTTTAACAATTTTTCATAATCTGATTGATTTTTTCCGGATCTCCCCAGACGCCCGGTGAATCATACGGTCTGTCCGGAAAAGCTCCATACTCAGGTCTGATCTTGTAATTCTTTTCTTTGATAAACTCTTCCACCTTGTCTGCCAGTGAGACCGGATTTCCGGTACAGCAGTTGATGATCCCCTGTACTTCGGTCTGGATGGTTGCGGCAGATATCTGTGCCGCGAGTTCATCTACATTGATAAAATCATATTTGTTCTTTCCTGAAGTAAATGGAAACGTAGGGCTTCCTTCCTGTTCCAGTTTCACGATCCGGGAGAAGATCGAATTGTTCTTTAAATCATCCCCGAGGATGTAGTACGCGCGAAGCCACTGTAAAATAACTCCCTTCTCCTTTGCGAGCTGTATCGTGATCTGACGCAGCGCGTTTTTCGCGATCCCGTATAAGGAGATCGGGTTTGCCGGCGTGTTTTCTGTGATCGCGCCTTCCCAGTAACCGATCTCATGCATGGTACCCATGACTGCGACCTGCTTTAATCCGCCCTCCATCATGTTCTTTAAAAACAGATAGTGGTTTGGCAGATCTGTGATATGTGTCTCGGCATTGTGCTGAAATCCGTTGCGCCAGGCCATGTGTATACAGGCATCCGGTCTGCCCATTTTGTCAAAGAGCTCCGGATCATCACTAAAGATCGGTGTTTCATTGCGGATCGCGCGTTCATCCACACCGTCAAAAGCGAAGTCTGACGCAATGACTTCACAGCCCTTGTCCAGTAAAGCTGTGACCACATGTCTTCCAATATATCCGTTTGCTCCTGTTACCAGAATTTTTTTCTTAGCCATTTGTTTCCTCCATCTGTACGCTCCCCATTTTTCTTGGCTGCTTAGCGTCCTTCATACATATCGGTATAGTACTTCTGGTAGTCACCGCTTGTTACATTCTTCATCCAGTCTTCATGATCCAGATACCAGCGGATCGTCTTTTTGATGCCTTCCGCAAACATAGTCTCCGGTTCCCAGCCGATCTCAGCTTTGATCTTGTCTGGAGCGATCGCGTAGCGTCTGTCATGTCCTTTACGGTCTTCTACATAAGTAATGAGATCTTTGCTTACATTCTTCTTGCGCGGGTCATCATCCGGCAGGATCTCCTGCAAGGTATCCAGGATAATATTGATGATCTCGATATTGCGTTTTTCATTATGTCCACCAATGTTGTAGGTCTCGCCCAGGCGTCCGTTCTCCTGTACCATGTCGATTCCCTTTGCATGGTCATCTACATATAACCAGTCACGGATGTTCATACCGTCACCGTATACCGGAAGCTTCTTGCCCTGCAGCGCGTTGTTGATGATAAGCGGGATCAGTTTTTCCGGGAACTGGTAAGGTCCGTAATTGTTTGAGCAGTTTGTGATATTTGCCGGGAAATGATATGTGTCAACATATGCTTTTACCAGCAGATCAGAAGATGCCTTGCTCGCTGAGTACGGGCTGTGCGGAGAATATGGTGTTGTCTCATAGAAATAGCTTGTACCATCATCCGGCAGAGAACCGTATACTTCATCGGTAGAAACATGAAGGAATTTCTTTCCTTCCCTGAAGCTGCCGTCCGGAAGCTCCCATGCCGCCTTTGCGCAGTTTAACATAACAGCGGTGCCAAGTACGTTTGTATTTACAAATACTTCCGGATGCTTGATACTGCGGTCTACATGGCTTTCTGCAGCGAAATGTACCACGCGGTCAATGTCATTTTCGGCAAAGATCTTTGTGATCGCCTCTTTGTCCGTGATATCCGCGCGGATGAATGTATAATTGTCTCTATTTTCAATGTCTTTTAAGTTTTCCAGATTGCCTGCATATGTCAGCGCATCGACATTGATGATACGAATCTCATTGTCATATTTGCGAAACATGTAGTGAATGTAGTTTGAACCGATAAATCCGGCTCCTCCCGTTACTAAATAAGTTCTCATTTAGTACTTCCTCCTTAATTTTCAAGTTTTTTTATTATAACATATTACTTACAAATGTTCAATGGCGCGTTTTTTCGTTAAGAAGTGCCACGCGCTGGGCAAGCCATTTCTCCTGTTTTTCCAGTCTTGAAATGCGGAGCATCATCCGGACAGCAGCCGCTGTCAGCGCAATGATGAGCACGATCAACACACGGTTTACCAGTTTTTCATTCTTCATGCGTTTTCCTCCTGTCACTGAAAGGCTGCGCGGATCACTGCCATCGTCACCTGAAACATATATTCCACGGATTTTTTTAAGGAAATGGATGATTTTCCCTTTTTCCGTTCATTCATGATCACCGGTATCTCTTCCACCCGGTATCTGCGCTTTAGGATCATCGTAAGGCTCTCCGGCTCCGGAAAAGCTCTCGGATACTTTCTGGCAAACAACTCCATGGTCCGCTCATTTACCATGCGCATACCTGAGGTTGGATCGGTGATCCGCTTTCCGGTGAGCAGCCGGATCAGAAATGTAAAATAGCGGATGCCCATTCTTCTCACAAAGGAAGACTGGAAGCCCTGACGTTTGATATAGCGCGAACCGATCAGCATATCGAGGTCATGTTCTTTTAAGTATTCTGCCATCTCTTCGAGATAAGACGCATTGTGCTGTCCATCCCCGTCAAACTGAACCGCGATCTCATAGCCATGTTTGACCGCGTAGAGATATCCCGTCTGCACACTGCCGCCGATCCCGAGATTGGTCGGCAGACTGATAAACGAAAATCCCTGCTCCTCACAGATCTTTGCGGTATCATCGGTCGAGCAGTCATCGATCACGATATAGTCAAAACTCTTCGCGTTCTCTCTGATATCGTTTACTGTCTTCTCTATATTCCCCATCTCATTGTATGCCGGAATGATCGCCAGTTTTTTCATGCATCCCTCTTCCATCCAAGAATGTTAGTCATGTACAAAAAGCTTCAGATAAACAGAACCCGCGAAGTTGCGGAGTCTGCGGATCAAAACGCTCAGTTCCACTTCAAATTTTGACATATGGAGCTCTTTCGCGTGTTTTTCCACCAGATACCGGTGTTCCTTCACATAAGTTTCCGTCTTATCCCCCGCCATAACCTCTCCGGTATTGGAATCGTTCCGCACCCGGAAAAAATTCAGCGGTTCATGTATAATATATACATTTCCAAGGCACGCTATGCGCACCCAGAGATCGTAATCCAGAATATAATAGTAGTTCGTATCAAATCCGTGGACTTCATCCAGCACACTCTTCCGGAACATGTTCGCGAGCGGCGCGCCGAAATAATTCTGGGAAAAGAACCCTTTTCTCGCAATCTTCTTTCCGCTCTCCACACCTTTCGTGCGGTATCTGCGGTACCATCCTTTGTACTTTCCGTTCAGATCAACCAGTCTGGTATCACTCTCCGCCATGACCACATCCGGATGCTCGGTCAGCGCCCGCGCTTCCTTTTCTATCGCATCCGGCGCCAGCATATCATCCGCGCAGATCAGCTTGATGTATTCTCCCTTGCAGAGTTCCAGGCAGTGGTTCCAGTTGCCCGACATGCCAAGGTTCTTTTCATTTTCATAAAGCCGGATCCTCTCATCCGGTATGCTCTTTATGACCGCTACCGTATCGTCCTTTGACTTGTCATCTACGATGACCAGTTCCAGATTTTTATAGGTCTGGCTCAATATGGAATCGATCGTATCTTTGATGTATGCTGCATTGTTATATGCAGGAATACATATACTTACCAGCGGTTCCATCCTAATACCCCATTTCTTTCATATAAACATCCAGCGCATCGTGCCAGTCTGCCATACGGTAATCCGTTGTCAGCTTGAGCATGAAGTCTTCAAGGATCGAGTAAGCCGGGCGCTTTGCGGATGCCGGATTCATTCTCGCATATTCCTCGGATGTCACATGATTTACTTTGGTCTTAATACCGGCTCTCTTAAAGATCTCTTCCGTAAAATCTGCCCAGTTGGTATCTCCCTCACAGGTTGCATGGAACAGACCGTAATTTTCTGTCGGCTCCAGGAAGTGGATCATTTTTGCCAGTTCCACCGCACTTGTCGGTGATCCTACCTGATCATCTACAACAAAGAGTTCATCATGTGTCTCTGACAGTTTTAACATTGTCTTTACAAAGTTCTTTCCGTCCCCGTAAAGCCATGCGGTACGCACAATAAAATAGCGGTTTGCAAACTGCTGTACGAATTTTTCACCTTCGTATTTGCTTCTTCCGTAAGCACTGATCGGTGCCGGTGTGTCATATTCCACATAGGGACGGGTTCCATCTCCCGCAAACACATAATCGGTAGATACATGGATCAGTTTAGCGCCTACTTCCGTTGCCGCAATACTTAAATTTCTAGGACCGATCGCATTGATCTTATAAGCCAGTTCCCACTGTTCCTCACACTTATCCACGTTGGTGTGTGCCGCGCAGTTGATGATGACATCCGGCTTTTTCTCTCTTGCCAGTTTCATCACTTCATCAATACTTGTAATATCGCACGCCACAATGTGATCTCCTGCAGCCACGTCGGTATTGATAATCTCCACAGATTCTCCCGCGTATTCCTTATTGATTGCACGACCAAGCTGTCCATTACAGCCTGTCACCAAAATCTTCTTCATAGTTTTTTCTCCTTACATTACAGTCTGAGTACTTGACAATATATTGCTTATCACTATAACGTTCAACGCTATTCCAAAATACATGATAGCATTATCCACATTATGTGCTATTTTTATAAATTTCCCACGGAACAAAAAGAAAAAGTAAAACAGGATCGGCGTAAAATAACGTCCCTGTATACCGCTGATCGTGGTACTTCCTTTTCCGGTCCAGGAAACAAACATTGCCGCTGTCACCATCGCAACTGTGGCAAGAAGCGCCAGGGCGATCCATACTCTCTGTTTTTTTGTGATATATTCCGGCTCATCTTTTACTGCCGTCACACCAAGCAGCATCAGTCCCGCCATCAGGTATCCCCACATTGGGTTGATCCCGATATTGAGCCATCCAAGCGGTCCGGCAAAACTGCCCTCAAAATAAAAATCAATGTACTGCAGAAATGTCGTGATCAGTACGCGCACCGTATTGCCCGGATTGAACAGTACGTCCGAAACCGTATAACAGTTCAGCGAATTGGAATACTGCTGTAATTCCGTCGTTGCCTCTGTAACTCCAAGTACCATCATAAGATACGGAATACTGTTGATCAAAAATCCCAGGATCATCACGACAAGAAAACCGATCCGCATTCTCCTGCACTGTTTTTCACTCTCATATTTTTCCTTCGGGATCAGGAACAAAAGCAGACATTCCGGAATATAAGTACCTGCCTTACATGAAGCGATCACAAACGCAAGTGCCGAAAGTATGATGATATCACGTTTCCGCATCTTCCGGTCTTCATACAGAACGGAAAACAGTTCCGCCACGAACAGGGTCGTAAGTTCAATCGGCATCGCATCATACGAATACGAACAGCTCTGCTGTATGAACATCGGCGACAGAACGACAATAAACATCGCAGCCTTTCCGACCGGAACCCGCTTGATCGCGAAAAACGCGAATATCAGATATACAAACATCATAAAAAAGCGTCCCGCGTACAGTGTTGTGATACCGTTTAATCCGATCAGCCTGCCCGCCGTCACACCCAGTATCGCCGGTGCGTAGAGCAGCCAGTTATCCGATCCCTTGGTCGCGTCGATCTTGACCAGTTTGGTATCATCCGACCGGTGTGTGATATTTAAGATAAAATAATTGTATTCTTTTAATGTTGGTGTTGTCTGTAATTTTCCGATCGCTTCCTGGTCCGTTTTTCTCACATAGATCGATTCCGCATCCGGTTCTTCGATCCCCAGCAGCTTATTGGAATAGTAGTAGGTCGTCTCAATATGACCGATCTCATCCGGAACTGTTCCCGGTGGAAGCAGAAACGCATAGCAAAGTGCCATACAGGTTCCCGCGATCACAAAGATCTGATGCGGTTTTGCCCGGAATACCATGATCAGGATATAACAGCCAGCCAGCATAAAATAGATGACATTGGTTCCCCATTTAAAGAACTCCGCCCAGTAACCGTAATGATAGCAGTATCCACGCACTACTATGTTAAGCGGATCTTCTGTGTCCGCCCCGGTGACCTGCGCCTGATTATATTTTGTATTTCCGTTTGCGTAAAGATATACGCTGGATTTTTCGGAAAGTGATACTACCGAAAATTCGATGCGCATATACCGGTTCTCATTGCCTGAGATATCGTTCGGCGTTCCCACGTTAAAATAGGACACGTCATCGATCGCTGCCGCTCTCATGTCTGTCAGTTGTGACGCGTCAAAGGTATCTTCTCCCAGAAGCTCATTTGTCTCCATGTCATACACTTTCATGGAGAACTCACCTTTGTTTTTGTATGCGTCCGAATACAGTTCCACGCCGACCGCCATCATCTGATCCTCAGGATACACAAAAGTCTGTGTGACGGTCATGCCTTCTTTCAAAGGCAGCATGGTTCCCTTTTTATCACCCGAAATGACATCCGCCGTGTATACATCTTCACGCCGCGGTTCGATCTCATTCACATAAACGACCGATCTTCCCACCATGAAGATCACAGTCATGACCACAAATCCGAGAATGACTTTCAGATTCAGATTCTCTTTTACTTTCTGAAGCAACTTATTCATAAATGATAACTCCTTATCTTGAAAGTCTGTTCAGTGCGCTGAACATTCCCCGTATGGAGGCTCTTGTGATATTAGAGCTTACGCCGACGCCAAATGTGATCCTGCCGCTCTTTGCATCCTCCATCTGTATGTAAGCCGCTGCTTTCGCCTCAGAGCCTTCGCTCAGTGCATGCTCGGAATAGTTGAGCACATGTACGTCCACGCTCGGGACTTTTCCACGGATCGCCTGGATCGCCGCATTGATCGGTCCGTTTCCTTCTGCCTCCGCAAGCATTTCCTCTCCTTTGTAGCGGAAACGCAAGGTAACACGGGTCTCTCCTTCTTCTTCCGGCTCTTCTACTTTTGCCCGGATAAAAGCAAACGGTTCTTCCGCGTCTAAATATTCTTCTCTGAATTTATCCATGATCGTAGACGGGGAAACCTCGCCCTGTTTTTCGGAGATCTTCTGGATCACGTCCGCGAACTCACGCTGCATCTCTTTCGGCAGCTTGTAGCCATATGCCGCATCCATGACAAATGCCACACCGCCCTTGCCGGACTGGCTGTTGATACGCACGATCGGCTCATACTGTCTTCCGAGATCGGACGGATCGATCGGCAGATACGGTACTTCCCAGATGCCGTCTCCGCGCTCGTTCATCGCATGGATTCCTTTGTTGATCGCATCCTGATGTGAGCCGGAAAATGCGGTGAATACCAGTTTTCCCGCATACGGATGGCGCATGCCGACTTTCATCTTGCAGCAGCGTTCATACACCTCACGGATCTCATTGATGTCCCCGAGTTCCAGACCCGGATTGATCCCCTGGGAAAACATATTGTATGCAAGTGTTAAGATATCCACATTTCCGGTGCGCTCTCCGTTTCCAAAAAGCGTACCTTCTACACGGTCAGCTCCTGCAAGCAGCGCAAGCTCTGTTGCCGCCACACCGGTTCCTCTGTCATTATGCGGATGCACACTCAAGATAATATTATCTCTGTCCTCGAAATGTTTATTCATCCACTCGATCTGATCTGCGTAAACATTTGGTGTGGTCATTTCAACCGTTGCCGGCAGATTGAAGATGATCTTGTTGTCATTCGCGTGGTCCCATGTCTTTTGTACCGCGCTGCAGATATCCAGTGCGAATTCCATTTCTGTTCCGGTAAAACTCTCCGGAGAGTATTCCAGTGTGATGTTGCCCTCACAGTTTTTCATCCGCTCTTTTACCATATTGGTGCCATCGATCGCGATCTGCTTGATCGCCTCTTTGTCCATATGGAACACCACATCACGCTGAAGCACTGAGGTGGAGTTGTAAATATGTACGATCACATTTTTGATGCCTTCGATCGCTTCAAACGTGCGGTCGATCAGGTGCTCTCTGCACTGTGTCAGCACCTGGACGGTAACATCATCCGGTATCATGTTTTCCTCTACAAGTTTGCGCAGGAAATCATATTCGATCTGGGACGCTGCCGGGAAACCGATCTCGATCTCCTTGAATCCCAGTTTTAATAAAAGCTGAAACATCTCGATCTTTTCATCTACCGCCATCGGATCGATCAGTGCCTGATTTCCGTCACGCAGATCCACGCTGCACCATGCCGGCGCTTTTTTAATTTCTTTGTCCGGCCACTCCCGATTCGGATAGTCCAGTACCGGCACACGTTTGTACTTTTTAAAATTCATCATAATCGTCTATTCTCCCAATCCACTGTTTACTGCATCTACCATTGCCTGGAGTGCCGCTTCTTCATCCTCGCCCTCGCAGGTAAATTCTATTTCGTCCCCTGATTTTACACACGCACCGAGTACGCTGAGCACACTCTTCGCGTTCGCAGTCATGTTTTCGCGATATGAAAACGTAATGCGGGATTTATACTGCATTGCTTCTTTGCATAAAATACCAGCCGGTCTCAAGTGCAGTCCGGTCGGATTTGTCACCTTAACTTTCTTGCTTACCATATTTACGTTCTAACCTCCAATTTGCTATAACATGATCTTTGTGATCAGATCTGCCAGTTTTTTCGCCTCACTGTCAATTTCTTCCTGATTTTTTCCTTCTATCATAACACGGACTAACGGTTCGGTTCCGGACGGACGGATCAGCACCCGGCCTTCTCCTCCAAATCTCTCCTCCACCTTTTTTATGGCATCTGAGATCTCCGCATACTCCATGAATTTGTCTTTTTTATGATTTGGTACCTTTGCATTCACAAGCGCCTGTGGAAGCACTTCCATCACAGCCGCCAGATCAGACAGCTTTCTTCCGGTTTCAACCATGACCTGCAGCAGATGCAGCGCACTGAGCAGTCCATCTCCTGTCGTGTTATCGTCCAGGAAAATGATATGCCCGGATTGTTCACCGCCGATATTATAGCCGTTCTGCAGCATATTTTCAAGCACATAACGGTCTCCGACCCTGGTCTTTTCAACATGAATGCCCTTTTCTTCTCCCATCAGGGTGAATCCAAGGTTTGTCATAACCGTTACAACGATCGTATTTTTCTTCAATGTGCCTTTCTCTTTCATGTAATTTCCACAGATCGCCATCAGCTGGTCACCGTCTACCATCTTACCGTTTTCGTCTACCGCGAGCATACGATCCGCATCCCCGTCAAACGCGATCCCAAGATCCGCCTTTTCATAGACCACTCTCGCCTGCAGCTCATCCATATGTGTGGATCCGCAGTTGGCATTGATGTTTGTTCCATCCGGTGTGATGTGGATCGGGATCAGATTCGCTCCGAGATCCTCTAACGTGCGCACGGAGGTATAGTAAGAAGCGCCTTCCGCACAGTCCACAACGATTTTTAAGCCCTTCAGATCGACCGGAACACATTTTTTCATGAACTCCACATATTCATCCTTGAGATCAAACCGGTAGTCGATGCGTCCCACGCCGGAACCGGTCGGCAGTGTCACGCCATCCATATTGCTGTGTATCAGTGCCTCAATCTCGTCCTCCAACGCATCCGACAGCTTGTAACCGTCTCCGTTGAAGAATTTGATCCCGTTAAATTCCATCGGATTGTGGGAAGCGGATATCACAACTCCGGCATCCACCTTGTGTTTTCTTGTGAGATACGCGATCGCCGGTGTCGGGACCACGCCCACATATATCGCATTTGCGCCCACAGAACAGATTCCTGCCATCAGCGCGCTCGCCAGCATTCCCCCTGAGATTCTCGTATCACAGCCCACAATGATCGTCGGCTGATGTTCCTGCTCTTTTGTCAGCACATATGCCCCGGCCTGACCAAGCTGAGTCGCAAGTTCGATCGTAAGTTCCGATCCGGCAACGCCTCTTACGCCATCCGTTCCAAACATTCTAGCCATCTTTTTTCCTCCAGCTATCGTTTTATTTCTTTTCTTTACTTCTTTACAATATGAAATGTCGCCGTCTGCGTACCTGACGCAGAATACTGATCCGGCAGATCCAGCTTTAAGGCAAGTGTATGCTCCCCTTCTTTTAATCCGCTCGCATCTATGGTACCGGTCAGTTTTGACGCGTCAAGATCATTTAGATCCGACGCGAATCCGGCAATGATCACTTTCACTGTATTTCCCTCAAATTCGGCTTCATACCCGGATTTCAGGTTATTTACCGTGATATTGGCAACCGGCATGTCAAATACTTTTGTGGATGCCTGCTCAATCTCAACTGTGACAGAAATATCTTTCGCCGCAGTATCCACCAGTTCCACGCCGTCCGGCAGATAAGAACTGATATCCACCGTCTTTGTAATATCTCCCTCGGCATCGCTGATATCCAAAACATCCTTCGGGATCGTGATCATGTCTAGTTTATTTAAGTCTTCCGCCGCGCCCTTTACCTGTACCGTTTCCGGTTCATACGATACACTCGTCAGCTGATAGCCATCCGCCGGTTTTCCCGTCGTCTGGAAGTTCAATCCGACCTCTTTTGTATTTAATATCTCCGCACTGACTGTCACCGTCGAAAGATTCATCGAAAGATTGGTCGTGTCGATCTCCGCACCGTCACTGTCATAGAGCTTCGGTATCACATTATCCGAAATATCCATGGACATATTGGAGACATCGATCGTTGCCGTCACTTTGTCGATCGTCGATACGATCTCCGCCGGTCCGGATACCTTTAACACGTTTGGAGAAACGCTGACACTTCCCACCACAGAACCACTCGCCGGTGTACCGGAATCTCTTGGAACAATGATAAACGACTGCGTCTGAAGATTGCCGACCGTGACATCCAGATACTGATTTCTCGTAATGATCGAAATCTGGTTGGTATAATGAAGCGCCGATATTTCAATCGGAACCCGGCTCAAATCTTCGATCGAGCTCATGTCCGCAACCGCTTTGAAATCCGATCCGCTCAGATCCTCGATCAGGGAACGCTTCGCCGAAACCGCAAATGTCACCGTATTTTTTCCATCTACAACTTCATAATATTTTCCCATATCACTGATCGCGGATTCGTTGGTAATTGAAACCGTTGTCGTAAAGGTCTTTGTTATCTTGGGATCGTCAATATTGACCACGACCAGCCACATAATAATCGCAAATATGATCGATAATACTTTAAGGCCAAAATTATTTGTTACCACGCTGCCGAATTTTTTTAGCATTCTTCAGCCTCCTTTTCAACAGATCCAGTCCTCCGTTTGCCTCTATGTCGTGCTTGCGCAGGAAATCCAGCTTACTGCGCAGGAAATCCGCGTCCACATTGCGGTAGAGCACACCCTGTGTCGCGATCGACACCTTTCCGGTCTCCTCGGACACGACAATGGTAAGGGAATCGCTCACTTCGCTGATCCCGACCGCCGCCCGGTGTCTGGTTCCAAGCTCCTTGCTCAGCTCCATATTGTCGGAAAGCGGCAGATAACAGGTCGCCGATACCACACGGTCTCCCCTCACAATGATCGCGCCATCGTGAAGCGGCGTATTTTTTTCGAATATATTGATCAGAAGCTGGCTGGTCAGGATCGAATCCAGCGCAATGCCGGTTCTCTCATATTCCGCCAGCGAAACATCATTTTCAATGACAATGAGCGCTCCTGTTTTTACCTTTCCCATCTCATAGCACGCCTTGACCAGTTCATTGACCGTACGCTCACTGAACTTTTCCTCGCTGCCTCTTGAAAAATCAATAGAGACGATCGACGGCACAAAATTCTTGCGTCCAAGGTCTTCGAGGGCTTTTCTGAGCTCCGGCTGGAACACAACAACCAGTGCCACGATGCCGACATTAAATGCTTTTCCGGCGATCCACAGGATCGTGTTCATCTGAAACAGTGCCGCCACAAAGACAAATACCAGTATTACGATCAGTCCCTTAAATAAGGTCCACGCTCTCGTATTTTTAAACCACAGCATGACATGATAAATCAGAAACGCAATAATGATGATTTCTATAATATCGGTCTTTGTGATGCTCGGCAGGTTCATCCACGCCAGATATTTTTCTTTGAACGCTCCCAAAACGCCCACCATGTTCTGCATGCAGTCTCACTTCCTTCCGTCTTTTTGTCTGCCTATTTTAACAGTTCCCTGTCAATATCCATATCTTTTGCAAGCTGTTCTCTTGTTATGCGCTCTCTTCGCGCATGATCCTGCGCGGATGTTTTTCCCGCAAATTTTTTCACCTGTTTTTTGGACTGGGTCACCGAGATCTTCGGAACCGCCTTTACATAGTAATAATACTCATCATCCTCAAACTGCACCCGCTCGGTCCGCATATAATCCACATGGAAAAACAGGAATTTTAAAGCAAATGCGATCAGCGCCGAAACCGCGCTTCCCACCGTCAGGGCAATGGTCTTTCCACTGATCGCAAGGAACATATATCCCGTAAACAAAATGGAAAACTCCATCAAAATCCCGACTACGATCGCGATCGTCCACGCGTGGTCGATGCTCATTCTGCGGATCAGATAAACCACAAGCATCGTCAGAAGAAACGCCGCGAGCACCAGATACATCTCTTTATTTCCGATCAGCTGATTGATCGAAGCGGCAAATTTCGAGGTCGTCGTGTCATCTTCTGCCACACCGCCCAAAACCGCTTTATTCATCTTTACTCCGTCTAAAAAATAATAAACAACCGTTCCGCACACCACCGAAAACATTGCGTACGGCTGAAACAGCAGTCCCTCTGTCAGCGGCATCACATACGGGATGCGGAAAACGAAGCAGATCGGTGTCATCACCGCAAGATAGCCTTCCTTCGGCGCAAAGCGGAAATATAACAGTGCCAGTATCAAAAACAATACCGCCCCGGTCAAAAACACTTCTTTAGAAAGTGCGTACAGATGGAGCAATGTCAGCACAACCGCAAACAGCACCATCATGTTCGGGGAAAGAATGGAGCAGAGCAGCGCCAGTATCAAAATGACCGGCAGACTGTCCAGGCGCTCCATAAACCCGATATTTTTATTGATCACAAAGAACAGCACGAACGCCAGCACGAATTTGAGCACCGGCATCATATAGATCTCATACTTGCTGTAAAAGCTCTTCAGTCTGTCCTTCAACTCCAGTAAGGTTTCCATGTATTATCCTCCTAATCGGCAGAATTTTTATTTTTCTTCCTGCTCATAGATCTTATTCACCTTCTTCACATGCGTGTAGAACTGCTTTACATGCTTTCGTCCCACACTGTAACGGACATTATAGACCACATAGGTGACAAGCAGGTAGGCTGCCATAAAAATTCCGTATTTCACAAGAATACCCGTCACAAAACCGACCAGGTCGATGCTGTTGATATTCTCCATCAGATTTTCCATCTCACAGGACAGATAAATGACCACAAACAATGCAAAAGCAAATGTCCCAAGGATCACACTTTTTACCATTTCCTTACCAACATAATCATGGCGAAAGTACTGTGTCATCGGCACATACTGCTTTCCTTCGCCCTCCTCATATATTGCCATCTTTGTCATTTGTTTCACGCGTTCTTCGTCGATCATAGTCCACCCCATCTTATAAGCATTGTTTTCATTATAGCATAGTATAAATCCCTTGAAAAGTTTTTTGCCAAAATCCACAAAAAAACTGCCGTCAAAAAACGGCAGCTAGCTTATTTTCTGTATTTCTCATTTTTCGAGGAAACGCATTCTCTCGCCATCACGCACCGGTTTCTTCGGTTCTACTTTCTTAGGCTTGTCGATCGCGCTCATAAGATTGTTCTGAAGCTTTGATTTGCAGGCATCGCAAAAACGTCCGGTTTTGATCATCGCTCCACAGTTCTCACACTCAATTCCAACCGGTGAATCGTCTGTAAACGCAAGACGCTCCTCACGGATCCACTGCTTGATCTGCTTTGTGGACACATCATTGTCCTCAGAGACCTGATTCACGGATGCCTGTGGGTTATTGCGGATGTACTCTTTGACTTCCACGAATTTTTTCTCCAGGTCTGCGACACATGCCGGGCACAATGGCGGTCCTCCAAGGTAATTGAATAATCTTCCGCATCCTTTACAATTTCTTACTTCCATAGTAAACTGCCTCCTAAAATCCTCTGCCGCTGCTGACGCAGATAAAATATATATGCGTTCCGCCCGCCTTTTTTAATGCCAGGGCGGCGGCGTCTATCGTGCTTCCAGTGGTATAAATATCGTCCACTAATAAGATATAGGATAAGTGTACTATATTTTTCGTAATTTTAAAAGCATTTTTCAGATTATTTTTTCTTTCTGCCTCATTTAGTTCCTTTTGCGGGACTGTATTTTTCTCCCGGATCATCAGATCGGCGCATACCGGGATCCCCAGTCTCGCCCCGATCACCCGGGCGAACAGTTCCGCCTGATTGTACCCGCGTACGCGCTGTCTCTTTTTGTGCAGCGGAATCGGGACGATAACCTGTATCTTCTTATTTAATATCCATTTTTCATAACGGCGCAGCGCTTCCTCTCCGTAAAAGTCCGCGTACTCTCTCCGGTTACTGTATTTGAACCGGTACAGCGACTCCCTTATGCCGCCGCTGTATACAAAAACCGCCTTTCCCTGCTCAAATTCATGTTTTTTCTTCTTACAGTCTGTGCAGAGTTCCCTTTTTTCATCATCCAGCGGTTTCCCGCACTTTTTACACAAAGGCTCCTGTATCCGCTCTATCTTCGCGCTGCATCCCGGACAGATCAGGCGTGACTCCTCCCAGGCTGCCACAACCGGAAGTACCTCATCGCAGACCGGGCATCTGCGCGGAAACAGGATATCTTTGATCCATTCTTCGATTCTCTTTTTTATGATTCTGCCTTTCTTCTCTCTTTGCGTTTCAAATCATAGCACAGGCTCTGTCGAAATACCATTATATTTTTCTTAAATTTTCCTGAAAATTCCGCTGTCCATCCGCATTTGGGGATTGACTTTGATTTGCCCTGTCTCTATAATTTATGGTGTTTATTACTTTAAAACTTAAAAGTTAAAAAAGGTTAAACCGATAAAGATAACAGGAGGGACATTTTTATGAAAAAGAAATTATTATCCACGCTCATGGCGACTGCCATGGTACTCGGACTTGTGGGCTGCGGAAACGCTTCATCCACCCAGACCGCTTCCGGTTCCACATCTTCCACCGAAGCAGGAACCGACGGAAAAGTCTACCACATCGGCGTATGTCAGCTCGTTGAACACGAAGCGCTCGACGCCGCTACCCAGGGCTTTCAGGATGCTTTAAAGGATAAGCTCGGAGAAAATAACGTTGTGTTTGATGTGCAGAACGCACAGGGCGAGGAAACCAACTGCGCTACGATCTGTACCGGTTTTGTTTCCGACAATGTAGACCTGATCCTCGCAAACGCAACCGCATCTCTGCAGGCTGCATCCGCGGCTACCAACAGCATTCCGATCGTCGGAACTTCCATCACGGACTATGCAACCGCATTAAACGCGGATGACTGGAACGGAACTTCCGGCACCAACATCACAGGTACTTCCGATCTCGCTCCGCTCGACCAGCAGGAAGCCATGATCAAAGAACTGGTTCCGGATGTCACACAGGTCGGCATCGTATACTGCTCCGCGGAAGCAAACTCTGTTTTCCAGGCAAATCAGATCGAAGCCGCTCTGGAAAAAGACGGCATTGCATACAAGGAATACTCCGCTGCAGACTCCAACGAGATCCAATCCGTTGTGACCAAAGCCGTATCTGAATGCGACTGCCTGTATGTTCCGACCGACAACACCATGGCTGCCAATGTTGATATCATCAAAAACGTCACTGTTCCGGCAGGCATCCCGGTCATCGCCGGAGAAGAAGGTATCTGCCAGGGTGCGCTCGCAACACTCTCCATCAGCTACTACGATATCGGTCAGGCAGCTGGTGAAATGGCATATGAAATCCTTGTAAACGGCAAAGATCCTGGAACTATGGAGATCGAATACGCAAGCGCAACTACCAAAGAATACAATGCGGACGTTGCTGACGCGCTCGGTATCACCATTCCGGACGATTATGTAAAATTATCAACCGAAGAATAGAGGGAATATTATGAATGTATTATCACTTTTCCGCGCCATGCCAGGTTCGGTCGCACAGGGACTGATCTGGGGCATCATGGCACTCGGCGTTTATATTACTTTTAAGATCTTAAATTTTGCCGACCTTACCGTAGACGGTACTTTAGGTACCGGCGGCGCGGTCGCGGTCATGCTGATCCTGAATGGTTTTCCTCCATCTGTCGCATTGATCTTCGCTTTCGCGGCAGGCATGCTCGCCGGACTGGTTACCGGTATCTTACATACGGTTCTCGGCATCCCGGATATCCTATCCGGAATCCTGACGCAGATTGCGCTTTACTCCGTCAACATGAACATCATGGGACGTTCCAATCAGGCTGTCAGCGTTGATAAGTATAACCTCGTTGTTTCACTTCGTTATATCCCGGCTGCCATTGTGACCACGATCCTTTTCCTGGTCGTGATCATCGGCGTACTCTACTGGTATTTCGGAACAGAACAGGGCTTTACGATCCGTGCGACCGGATGCAATCCGAACATGTCACGAGCACAGGGTATCAACACCAACTTTGCGAAAGTTCTCGCGCTTGTCATCTCCAACGGACTGGTCGGACTTGCCGGCGGTCTGTACGCGCAGTATCAGGGTAACTCCGATGTCAACATGGGACGTGGCGCGATCGTTATCGGACTCGCCGCTGTGATCATCGGTGAAGTACTTGGCGAAGCCATCTTTGGCAAACGTCTCAATTTCATCGGCCGTCTCGCATTCGTAGCGATCGGCGCGATCATTTACTATGTTGTTATCGCATTTGTATTATGGCTCGGGCTTCCGTCCGAAGACATGAAGCTGTTCTCCGCCATTGTCGTTGCGATCTTCCTCGCGATCCCGTATCTGCGCGGAAAATCCAAGACTTCTTTCAAACGTGCGGCTAAGAATGGAGGTAACTGATATGTTAGAGATCAATAATATTTATAAAACCTTCAACATCGGAACAATCAATGAGAAGCACGCTTTAAACGGCGTTTCACTCACTTTAAATGATGGTGATTTTGTTACCGTCATCGGCGGAAACGGTGCAGGAAAATCGACTCTGCTCAACGCGATCGCCGGTGTATGGCCGGTTGATTCCGGTTCTCTCGTCATTGACGGAACCGACGTGACCGGTCTCCCGGAATATAAGCGCGCCTCCTATCTCGGACGCGTTTTCCAGGATCCGATGACCGGAACCGCAGCCACCATGGAGATCGAGGAAAACCTTGCGCTCGCCGCAAGACGTGGTTCTTCCCGTGGTCTGAAATGGGGCATCACACACGAGGAACGGAAAAAATATCACGAGATTTTAAAGGAACTGGATCTCGGTCTCGAAGACCGCATGACTTCCAAAGTCGGTCTGCTCTCCGGCGGGCAGCGCCAGGCTCTGACACTTTTGATGGCAACATTAAAGAAACCAAAGCTTCTGCTTTTAGATGAGCACACAGCAGCGCTTGATCCGAAGACAGCCGCAAAGGTTCTCGCATTGTCTGACAAGATCATTGCTGAGAACCATCTGACTGCCATGATGGTCACACACAATATGAAAGATGCGATCATCCACGGCAACCGTTTGATCATGATGAATGACGGAAAGATCATCTTTGATATTTCCGGTGAGGAAAAGAAAAAACTCACGGTCGAAGATCTGCTTTTGAAATTCGAGGAGATCAGCGGCGAAGAATTCGCAAACGATAAGGCACTGCTCGCATAAGCAGTGTATGCAAAAAGGGAAACGTTCTGTTCACGCAAACGTTTCCCTTTTTTTATTCCAGCTGTTTATATTCTGGCTGTCTCTTCTGCCTGTTCTAAAATGCGATCCCGCAATCCACTGTATCGCTTCTGCTCCGTAATGTTTTCCACCATCTCATAAAACGTCTTTTCATTGCCAACAAGCGTAACGCACTTTCTCGCTCTCGTCACCGCCGTGTACAAAAGATTCCGGTTCATAAGCATCCGTGGACCGGAAAGCAGTGGAATGACGACTGCCGGATATTCACTTCCCTGTGATTTATGTATCGTGATCGCATAGGCAAGTTCTAATTCCTCCAACATCTTAAACGGATACTCCACGATCCTTCCCTCATCGAATTCAACTGTGACTGTCTCCGCATATGTATTGATCTTTTTCACGATCCCCATGTCTCCATTGAAGATCCCCATTCCTTTTTCGATCGCAAATCCGTATTTGGACTGAACCTCCCACTCGATCTGGTAATTGTTCTTTGTCTGCATCACTTTATCGCCCTCACGAAACAGCCCGTCGCCATACTCATGCTCCACCTTGCTTTTATCCGGCGGATTTAAGTATTCCTGCAAAATACGGTTCAACCGTTCCACGCCAAGCAGTCCCTTCCGCATCGGTGTCAGCACCTGGATATCATAAGGCGTTGCATCTACAAATTTCGGCAGTTTCTGCCGGATCAGCTGTATCACGACACTGATAATCACGTCCGCATCGTAGCGTTTCAGGAAGAAGAAATCCATGCTCTTATTGTCCAACACCACTTCTTCACCACGGTTGATCTTATGCGCATTGACGATAATGTCACTCTGGCTTGCCTGTCTGAAAATCTTGGTGAGCTTCACCACATGAAAGCATTCCGAGTCAATGATATCTTTGAGGACACAGCCGGCTCCCACACTCGGAAGCTGATTGACATCCCCTACCAGGATCAGTCTGGTTCCCGGAACGATCGCCTTTAAAAGCGAATGGATCAGATTGATATCCACCATGGACATCTCATCAATGATGATCACGTCCGTTTCCAACGGATTGTTTTCGTTCCGCTCAAATCCGGCATTGCCTTCCGCGCCACCGGAAATCTCAAGCATCCGGTGGATCGTGCGTGCCTCATATCCGGTCATTTCACTCATCCGCTTGGCTGCGCGCCCGGTTGGTGCCGCGAGGAAAATATCCATTCCTTCCAGCTCAAAATATTTGATGATCGTGTTGATCGTTGTGGTCTTTCCGGTACCCGGACCACCCGTGATCACCAGAAGCCCGCTGCGCACCGCTTCTTTCACCGCATCCATCTGTTTTTCGTCCAGCGTCATTCCCGTCTGCTTTTCAATCCGGCGGACCCGGTCCTGTATCTCCTTATCCGCCACATCATACTGCATGTCCAGGTTTTTCAGCAAAACGGCGCAATTGTTTTCCACATAATAATAAGATGCCGCATAGATCTGCATCTGTCCGTCTTTTTCTTTCAGCACCAGTTTCCGCTCGATCGCCAGATCCATGTAATGCTTTTCGATCAGCGCGCCATCCACGCCAAGCAGGTCACTCGCCCGTCTGGTCAGTTCAGCTTCCGGCAGATAGGTATGTCCGTCCACCGACGCCTGAAGCAGTGCATACAAAATACCACTGCGCACGCGGAAATCCGAATCCGTCCGGATACCTACCCGCGCCGCGATCTCATCCGCAATACGGAAGCCCACTCCGTCAACGTCATCCGCCAGTTTATACGGATTTTCTTTTATGATCCCGTAAATCTGCTGTCCATAGGTCTGATAGATCTTCACCGCGAGTCCCAGCGATATTCCATATTGCTGCAAGAATATCATGGCCTGGCGGAGGTCTCTTTTCTCCGCAACCTGATCGGAAATCTCCATTGCCTTCCGCTCACTGATCCCCTTGATCTCCGCCAGCCGCTCCGGTTCTTCCTCTATGATGCGGAATGTATCGGCTTTAAAGCGCCGCACGATCCGTGCCGCAAGCGCTGCTCCCACTCCCTTGATCGCTCCGGATCCAAGATAGCGTTCGATGGAAAGTTCATCGGTCGGCTCCTTCTGTTCATAATGATCTGCCTTAAACTGCTTTCCATACGTGGGATGATCTACATACTCACCGGTAACTTCTATATTTTCTCCTTCGCTGACTGCGGAAAATATACCCACGCAGGTGATCTCCATCTCGGAATTGATCAGATTCAAAACCGTATACCCGTTATCTGCGTTGCGATATACAATATGATCCACATAGCCCGTTATTACGTCCAAAAATTTCATCCTTCCCGTCAAACGAAATAAAACTGCCAGAATACCCTGACAGTTTTATCCATCGCTTTTATTTCTTAGAGATTATAATTTCTCTTCATCTGCTCGTACATCATCTGTGCAAAGCTTCCGCCTTCCTGATCCGTGATCTCATCCGATATCGTCTGGATCGCCGTATCCTTGAAGTAATCTACCATCTGGGAAGCATAGGAATTTTCATCATCCTTGTCAAACTTGACTGTCTTCTCAACCTGTTTTAACACCTGCTCCAAAAAGTAAGATTCAAAATCCTTACATACCGAAAGCAGTTCTTCATCCGACGCATCCGAAAAGTCTGCGTTCAGTTTGCTCTCGAGTGCGCTCGTATCGTTCTGGCTTGCCTGCGTATTTGCATAAGATGTAAGTGCATCCAATCCCATCATACTCATAGATCATTCTCCTTATCTCTTCAGCTGATTTGCTATACCAAGCATATCGTCCGATGTCGTGATCACTTTGGAGTTCATCTCATACGCGCGCTGCGCAACAATAAGATTTACCATTTCATCTGCAAGCTGTACGTTGGATCCTTCCAGATAACCCTGTACAATCTTACTTCTCGTAAGATTGTTATTGGTATATTCACTCATTGCATCACCGGATGCCTCAGTCACGGAAAGCAGGCTGTTGGATTCTTTTTCCAGTCCTGCCGGATTGCGGAACTGATAAATGCCGATCCGCCGATTCAGTGCGTGATAATTTCCTGCTCCGTCCTTATATCCGATCTCGCCGGAGTTGGACTGAAATTCCACACTTTCAGAAGAAACATTTGCCGGAAGTGAAATTACATTTCCATTGGAATCCAGCACATGATATCCTTCCTGTGTACACAGGGATACTACGTTACCATCCTTCACCCAGGAAAAATTACCATTTCTTGTGTAATACGTCTCGCCATCCGCTCCTCTGACAGAAAAAAGACCATTTCCCTCGATCGCGAACGCAGACTTGCTTTCATTTGCGATCAGAGAGCCCTGTGTAAAGATGGAAGTGTTAGACGCCACTCTTGTACCAAGCCCCACCTGTGCGGAGATCGGTTTCTCTTCCCCGTTCGCAGACGTTGTTTTGGTCTGAAGGGTTTGATAGAGCAATGATTTAAACTCTGTCTTTTCTGACTTATAACCGCTTGTATTTACATTTGAAAGGTTGTTTGCTATTGTATCCACATTGGTCTGCTGGGCAATCATTCCAGATGCGCCAGTCCACAATGATCTCATCATATGTCACACATCTCCTTTTATCTCATCATCACACTTTGCCAACATTGTTTGCTGCCTTATCCAGTGTCGTGTCGATCGTCTGGATCAGTTTCTGGTTCGCTTCATACGCTCTTGAAACAGTGATCATATCTACCATTTCCGTAACAACATTGACATTTGATTTTTCAAGTGTTCCCTGCTCTATCGCCGCATCGGATGCCACTGCCTGTCCGCCGTCCACAAGATCATACATGTTTTCGCCGTACTCCTGCAGATAATTGTAATCTTCAAAATCAACAACGCCAACCTGTGCAACGATCTGATTATTCTGAATGATATTGCCAAGTTCATCAACACGGAATGTCTGTGTCGGATCCAGCCGGATGTAACTTCCCGCTCCCGGATCTCCATTCAAAGCTCCGTTCCGGTTCAAAACATAATCTCCGTCCTTTGTCACCAGATAGCCCTCGGTATTTACCTTAAACGCTCCGTCTCTGGTATATTTGACCGAAGTCTCTCCCTGCTTGTTCGTATATGACAGCGCAAAGAAACCATCGCCTGCGATTGCAAGATCTTCCGCGTTATCTGTCACCTCAAAATTTCCCTGGCTCCAGTCTGTATAGGTCTCCCCAATCTTCACACCCATATTGACATATCCAAGCGGCTTCGGGATATTGTATTCCGAGGTATCTTTGATCTTGAGTGCCAGCTGATCTTCAAAAGATTTTGCTGTACACCCTTCCTTCTTATAGCCATTTGTCGCACTGTTTGCGAGGTTATTTGACAGGATATCCATCCGGTTCTGTTCCATGATCATCCCGGTATACGCTGTATAAAGGCCTTTTACCATATGTGCGCTCCTTCCCCCAGGCGTTCTTCCGCCTTTCTCTCTACTATTTTATATCGACATTTTCTTTAATCATCATCACGTTTTCCGGCAAGAAATTCCACAAATTTTCCGGTTCCGATCGCCACGCAGGTCATCGGTTCGTCCGCTGTCATGGTATTGATCCCGGTTCTGTCTTCGATCAGTTCTTCCAGTCCGCGAAGCAGGGATCCTCCTCCGGTCAGAACGATTCCACGGTCTGCCACGTCAGCTGCCAGTTCCGGCGGAGTCTTCTCAAGTACGCTGTGTACCGCTTCCACGATCTGAAGTGTCGGCTCACGCAGCGCCTCCTCTGTCTCCTCGGAAGATACGGTAACGGTCTTAGGAAGACCTGTCACAAGATTTCGTCCGCGCACATCCATGGTATCTGCCTGTGCAAGCGGGAAACAGGTTCCGATCTTGATCTTGATGTCTTCTGCGGTTCTCTCACCGATCAGAAGGTTGTGCTTCTTTCTCATATAACGAACGATCGCTTCGTCGAAATCATCACCGGCGATCTTAATAGAGGTGCTGACTACAGAACCTCCGAGTGAAATTACCGCTATATCCGCAGTACCACCACCGATATCTACGATCATGTTTCCACACGGTCTTGAGATATCAATGCCTGCTCCGATCGCTGCCGCGATCGGTTCCTCAATGATCGCTACCTCTCTGGCTCCGGCCTGATAGGTCGCATCCTCAACTGCCTTTTTCTCTACTTCCGTAACGCCGCTCGGCACGCATACGCTGATACGCGGTTTGCGGAAGCTCTTTTTGCCAAGTGCTTTCTGTATGAAGTACTTGATCATCTGCTCGGTAACCTTGTAATCCGAAATAACACCCTGACGAAGCGGTCTTACCGCAACGATATTTCCAGGTGTTCTTCCAAGCATCAGTCTTGCTTCCTCACCGATTGCCTTGATCTTATTGGTATCTCTATCGAATGCCACTACGGACGGCTCTTTTAATACAACGCCTTTTCCTTTAATATACACCAGAATGCTGGCTGTTCCCAAATCGATTCCTATATCTGTTGAAACCATATGATATGTTTCCCCTTTCATCTGTTTCCATTTATGTCGAATATCTGCCCAATTTCTAAAGACAGAGTATGCATTTAATCATATTCTTACATATATAATCCTATTATATACAATAACTTCCATTTTTTAAAGTGTTTTTTTCTAAAATGTCAAAAGTCAATATTTTCTTAATAATTTCGCAATAAAATTCTTCATTTTTTAGATTTTATATCTTTTTTATAATTTGTTCATACTTTAGACACATTTATACCGTATAGTAACAAGCGTACTAGCTAATTAAGCTAATATAATTTTTCATAACTCATGCTTCCCAGGTTCTTCGGAATTTGGGAAGTACTCCCCGAAACTATTGCTGATATGATTTTCATATCAGCTTTTTTTATTCCAGGTTTGCATCTGATCCGGGCGGATCCGGATATGTCCGGGTTCCTGACAGGAACGCCCGCGCTGCATCTTCCGCAGCACAGGCGCCTTTTTTATTTCTCTATTTTTTCTTTTTTCCCTGCTCTAAATAATTTTTGACATACTGACCGGTGTAGGATTTTTTCACCTTCGCCACTTCTTCCGGCGTTCCCTCGGCGATCACCGTTCCGCCGCCGTCTCCGCCTTCCGGCCCCATATCAATGATATAGTCCGCAGTCTTTATCACATCCAGATTGTGTTCAATGACTACGACCGTATTTCCGCTGTCCGAAAGTCTGCGCAGGATCTCAATCAGTTTGTGGACATCCGCGAAGTGCAGTCCGGTCGTCGGTTCATCCAGAATATAAATGGTCTTTCCGGTACCACGTTTGCTGAGCTCCGTTGCCAGCTTGATACGCTGCGCCTCACCGCCGGAAAGTTCTGTGGACGGCTGTCCGAGGCGGATATAGGAAAGTCCCACATCATAGAGCGTCTGTATCTTCCGATGGATCGACGGCACATTTTCAAAGAACTTTAACGCCTCTTCAACCGTCATATTGAGCACATCATAGATACTCTTTCCTTTGTATTTTACTTCCAGCGTCTCACGGTTATAACGCTTTCCGCCGCACACTTCACACGGGACATAGACATCCGGCAGGAAGTGCATCTCAATCTTTAAGATTCCGTCTCCGGAGCATGCCTCACAGCGGCCGCCTTTTACATTGAAGCTGAAACGTCCTTTTTTATAACCTCTCGCCTTTGCATCCGGTGTCGCCGCAAACAGATCACGGATCATGTCAAACACGCCCGTATAGGTTGCCGGATTGGAACGCGGGGTACGTCCGATCGGGGACTGGTCGATATCGATAACTTTGTCCAGCTGATCCAGTCCGAGGATATCGTCGTGCTTACCCGGGATCACACGCGCACGGTTTAAATCCCTCGCCAGATGTTTGTAGAGGATCTCGTTGGTCAGTGAACTCTTTCCGGAACCGGACACACCGGTAATGCAGGTCATGATGCCAAGCGGGATCTTCACGTCGATATTCTTCAGATTGTTCTCCCTTGCACCTTTGATCGTAAGGAATCCGGTCGGTTTTCTCCGTTCTTCGGGAACCGGGATCTGAATTCTTCCACTCAGGTACGCCCCGGTCAAAGACTTTTTGTTTTTCATGATCTCTTCGGCATTTCCGACCGCAACCACTTCTCCACCATGTTCGCCGGCTCCCGGCCCGATATCCACGATATAGTCCGCCGCACGCATGGTATCCTCGTCATGTTCCACCACGATCAGTGTGTTTCCGAGGTCTTTTAAGTGCTTTAATGTAGCAAGCAGCTTGTCATTATCGCGCTGATGCAGACCGATGCTCGGCTCATCCAGAATATATGCCACTCCGACCAGACCGGAACCGATCTGTGTCGCCAGACGGATACGCTGTGCTTCTCCGCCGGAGAGCGTTCCGGTTGCGCGCGCCAGTGTCAGGTAATCCAGTCCGACATCGACAAGGAATCCTACGCGTGCCTTGATCTCCTTGATCACCTGTTCCCCGATCAGAAGCTGCTGCCTGGTAAGCTGCATATCATTTAGAAATTCCTGCAGTTTTCGTATGGACAAGGAAGTTACTTCATAGATGTTTTTATCCGCAACCGTAACCGCCAGCGCATCTTTTTTCAGACGCTGTCCGCCACAGCATTTACAAGGGGTAATTCGCATGAATTCCTCATACTGCTGCTTAATCGCATCCGACCCGGTCTCACGGTAACGCCGGTTTACATTCTGGATCAGTCCCTCAAATGCAACGTCATACACGCCCTCTCCGCGCTGTCCGCGGTAATGCACCTTGACCGTTCTGCCTCCGGTGCCATAGATCAGCATATGGCGCACATCCTCCGGCAGTTCCTGATACGGGGTATTTAAGGAAAATCCGTATTCTTTTGACAGTGCTTTTAATGTCGCGTAAGTATAACTGGACGGATCCGCAGACGACTGCCATCCCATAACCTGGATCGCACCTTCCGCAAGTGAAAGCTGCTTATCCGGGATCATCAGATCCTCGTCAAACTCCATCTTGTAGCCCAGTCCGTAACATTCCGGGCAGGCACCGAACGGATTGTTGAAAGAAAAGCTGCGCGGCTCGATCTCATCAATGCTGATCCCGCAGTCCGGGCAGGAAAAGCTCTGGGAAAACTGCACCGGCTCCCCGCCGATCACATCCACGGTCATAAGCCCTTCCGCCAGATTTAAGACATTCTCGATCGAATCGGTCAGACGTTTTTCGATGCCCGGTTTTACGACCAGACGGTCCACAACGATCTCGATGTTATGCTTTTTGTTTTTGTCCAGCCTAATCTCCTCGGTCAGCTCATACACACTGCCATCCACCTGCACACGCACATAACCGCTTCGTTTTGCACGCTCTAACAGCTTCTGGTGCTCACCCTTTCTGCCCCGGACCACCGGAGCCAGCAGCTGTATTTTTGTTCCCTGCGGCATGGACATGATCTGATCCACCATCTGATCCACGGTCTGCTTGCGGATCTCCCTGCCACACTTCGGACAATGCGGGATACCGATACGCGCATACAGCAGACGAAAGTAATCATAGATCTCTGTCACCGTTCCGACCGTCGAACGCGGATTGCGGTTCGTTGACTTCTGGTCGATCGAGATCGCCGGTGAAAGGCCTTCGATCTTCTCCACATTCGGTTTTTCCATCTGCCCTAAGAACTGTCTCGCATAGGAAGACAACGACTCCATATAACGTCTCTGCCCTTCCGCATAGATCGTGTCAAACGCAAGGGATGATTTTCCCGAACCGGAAAGACCGGTCAGCACCACAAACTCGTCTCTTGGAATGTCCACATCGATTCCCTTTAAATTATGTTCTTTTGCTCCCCGTATTTTTATATATTTCCGTTCCTTTGCTGCCATGTTCTACCTCACTGCTTTTTGGTTTCTTCATACATTTTCTTTAAGTTTATCATCTTGTCACGCAGCTCTGCCGCAGCCTCGAAATTGAGTTCCGCCGCAGCCTTCTGCATTTTTTTTGTCACATCTTTGATCAGCTTTTCCAGTTCTTTTTGGCTCATGGATTCCGGGTCTTTCTCGAACTCCATCTCCTCCTGCGCCACTTTCTTTGAGATGCTGATCAGATCACGCACAGACTTTTTGATCGTAGTCGGTGTGATGCCATGTTCCTCATTGTAAGCCTGCTGCACCTTCCTGCGCCGCATGGTCTCATCGATCGCCACACGCATGGAATCCGTGATCGTATCCGCATACATAATGACATGTCCTTCCGAATTTCGCGCCGCACGCCCGATCGTCTGGATCAGCGATGTCTCCGAACGCAGGAAGCCTTCCTTATCCGCATCCAGGATCGCCACCAGCGTGATCTCCGGGATGTCCAGACCCTCACGCAGCAGGTTAATGCCGACTAACACGTCAAACACGTCCAGACGCAGATCCCGGATGATCTCGGCGCGCTCAAGAGTATCGATATCGGAGTGCAGATATTTCACCCGGATGCCGATCTCCCGCATATACTCGGTCAGATCCTCCGCCATCTTTTTCGTCAGCGTTGTGATCAGAATTTTGTTTTTCTTTTCGATTTCCTTATTGACCTCTCCGATCAGGTCATCGATCTGTCCCTCTACCGGACGGACCTCCACCTCAGGATCCAGCAGTCCGGTCGGACGTATGATCTGTTCCGCACGCAGCAGCTCATGCTCTTCTTCATACACATTCGGCGTTGCGGAGACAAACAGCATCTGGTCGATCTTGCCTTCAAACTCCTCAAAGTTGAGCGGACGGTTATCCAGTGCCGATGGCAGCCGGAATCCGTAATCCACCAGAGTCATTTTTCTGGAGCGGTCGCCCGCATACATTCCGCGCACCTGCGGCACCGTGATATGGGACTCGTCAACGATGATCAGATAATCATCCTTAAAATAATCCATCAGGGTATGCGGCGTTGCCCCCGCCGGAAGCCCGGCAAGCGGTCTCGAATAGTTTTCGATGCCGCTGCAGAATCCGGTCTCTTTTAACATTTCGATATCAAAGTTCGTCCGCTCCGAAATGCGCTGCGCCTCCAACAGCTTGTCCTCACTCTTAAAAAAACGCACCCGTTCTTCCAGCTCTTTTTCGATCTCATCACACGCACGATTGATCTTTTCCTGCGGCACTACATAATGCGATGCCGGAAAGATCGAGATATGCTGCAGGCTGTTCTTGATCTCGCCGGTCAGCACATCGATCTCCACAATGCGGTCGATCTCATCTCCGAAGAACTCCACGCGGATCGCCGTCTCCCCACGGTCTGCCGGAAAGATCTCCAGGACATCTCCATGCACCCGGAAGGTACCACGGTGAAAATCCATATCGTTTCGTGTGTACTGGATATCAATAAGCTGGCGGATCACATCATCACGATCCCGCTCCATACCCGGACGCAGCGACACCATCATTCCCAGGAAGTCTTCCGGGCTGCCCAGGCCGTAAATACAGGAAACCGAGGAAACCACCACCACATCCCGCCGTTCCACCAGCGCCGCTGTCGCAGACAGACGCAGCTTGTCAATCTCCTCATTGATCGCCGAATCTTTCGCAATGTAAGTGTCCGTAGACGGAACATACGCCTCCGGCTGATAGTAATCGTAATAGGAAACGAAATACTCGACCGCATTTTCCGGGAAGAATTCCTTCATCTCCCCATAAAGCTGTGCCGCGAGCGTCTTGTTGTGTGATATGATAAGCGTCGGCTTGTTGAGCGCCGCAATGACATTCGCCATTGTAAAGGTCTTACCGGAACCGGTAACACCAAGCAGTGTCTCAAACTGATTGCCCTCTTTAAAGCCCTGTACTAATTTTTCGATCGCCTGCGGCTGGTCACCGGTCGGCTGGTATGGGGAATGCAATACAAAATGATCCATATTTTCCTCCAGACATCATTCTTCTCTGCTATTATTCCATGAACTGTCTCTGATTATAGCAGAATAAAAAAGAAAAGTACAGAGCAAAATCGAACTTTTGTTCTGTGCTTTTCTTTTTACTTTTTGCTCTTTCCGCCCATTATCCTCACCCCAAACACGATAAGCCCGATCAGCAGGTTCAGATAAAAACTGATGCCGCGCGTCACGCACATGGACACCAGAAGGCTCGTTCCGGTAAAAATACCGGAAAACGCCGTATGATAGACTGCTTCTGAAATTCCCTGCGCACCGGGAAGCGGCAGGATCTCCACGGTAATATAAACAGCCGCCTGAAGCAGCGCGATGTCCATCACTCCGGTGCCGCAAAGCCCAAGTCCTCTGTATACTGCATACGTTCCAACGCAGGACAACAGGCGCTGCAGACAGGTCACCGCAAATATAACCGCGATCACTTTTTTGTGAGACTTAAAAACAGCAGACCGCTCTCTTTTCTGAAAGCGATCCGCTGTTCCTATATCCGTTATTCCATTGATGCCACGATCTTGTCTGCCAGTTCTTCCAGTGACGCATACTGGTCTTCTTTCAGCGCAGATTTCACTGTAAGCGTATCCGAGATCACCGTCATCTCCTTCAACGCCGCTACCTGCTCTGCCATCTGCTTTCCACTGGTTGCCGCCCAGGTTCCATTCTCTAAAAATGCCACCTTACGCTTCTGGACGTTCAGTGCTTTCATGTCCGCAAGAAAATTCTCCATTTTCGGGTAAATGCCGCCGTTATAGGTCGGTGCCGCGAGAACGATGTGGCTGCAGCGGAACGCCTCTGAGATCAGTTCCGACACATCCGTGTTTGACACGTCATATACCACGATCTTCTTTACGCCCTTGTCGGCAAGGATCCCCGCCAGCACATTTGCCGCATTCTCGGTATTTCCGTACATGGAAGCGTATGCGATCATGACTGCCTGATCTTCCGGTGCGTAGCTGCTCCAGGTATTGTACTTATCCAGAATGTAGCCGAGATCTTCACGCCAGATCGGGCCGTGCAGCGGGCAGATCATCGCGATATCAAGTCCGGCCGCTTTCTTTAACAGGTTCTGCACCTGCATACCATATTTTCCGACAATGTTTGTATAATATCTTCTCGCGTCATCCAGCCAGTCGCGGTCAAAATCCACTTCATCCGCAAAGATATTTCCGTTTAACGCTCCGAACGTACCGAAGCCGTCCGCAGAAAACAGGATCTTTGTTTTCTCCTCGTAAGTCACCATCGCCTCCGGCCAGTGTACCATCGGTGCCATCACAAAGTGGAACACATGCTCTCCGCTTGAAAAAGTATCTCCTTCTTTGACAACTGTGGCATGCGCATCCACATCAAAGTCGAAAAACTGCTTCATCATCTGAAATGTCTTCGCGTTTCCGATCAGCGTGAGATCCGGGTAGCGGAGCAGCAGCTCCTCGATCAGCGCGCAGTGATCCGGTTCCATGTGATTTACGATCAGATAATCCAGCGTCCTTCCATCCAGCACATGAGTCAGATTTTCAAAAAACTGTCTGCTGATCGAACTGTCCGCCGTATCCAGAAGAACTGTTTTTTCATCCATTACCACATACGCGTTATAAGATACGCCTCTTTTGATCGGAAAAATGTTTTCAAACAGGGCAAGACGTCTGTCGCTTCCGCCCACCCAGTAAATATGATCCGTTACTTTTCTCGTACAATGCATCTCGTATTACCTCCTGTTACTTTTCTCGTACAATGCATCTCGTATTACCTCCTGTTTCTTCGTCTAAAACTCTTCCGCCCCTTGTATTCGTTCGTATTATAACGAATTCTTTTCCCGGAATCAACCCTTTCTTATAAAGTAAAAGATCCGGCATTCCGTTTTCCCGGAACACCGGATCTTCTTACCATTCCTGTCTTTTTTTACTGCTTGTTCATGCAGCAGTATTTATACTTTTTACCGCTTCCGCACGGGCAGAGATCATTTGGATATACCTTTGCAGCTTCTCTCTTTTTCGGAGCATTCTGCGCACTCTCGTCCTTGTTGGTTCCGGTTACCTTTGCCACCTGCTCACGTTCTACTTTCTGCTCGATGCGTACATGGAACAGAAGACGTACGGTATCTTCCTGGATGCTGGAGATCATGGCATCAAACATATCAAATCCTGCCATCTTGTATTCTACGAGCGGATCTCTCTGGCCGTATGCCTGAAGTCCGATACCCTGACGCAGCTGATCCATATCATCGATGTGATCCATCCACTTGCGGTCGATGACCTTTAAGAGGATGACACGCTCTAATTCACGGACTGCTTCTGAATCCGGAAACTCCGCTTCTTTGGCTTCGTATAATTTCACTGCCTTTTCTTTGAGGCTGTGCTTTAATTCTTTATTGTTCTTGTATTCCTTAATGGATTCCGGTGTCAGCGGCTCTAACGGAATGAGCGGGATCAGAAGCTGGTTCAGCTCATTGACATCCCATTCTTCCGGCGGAAGCTCAGAGGAAATACAGGTATCCACTGCTGCTTCCACACGGTCTGTGATCATCTTGTAGATCACGTCACGCATACTCTCTCCGTTTAATACACGGCGTCTCTCGTCGTAGATGATCTCTCTCTGGTCATTCATAACCTGATCGTAATCCAAGAGGTTCTTTCTGATACCAAAGTTGTTTGCCTCGATCTTCTTCTGTGCTTTCTCAATCGCGCTTGAGAGCATCTTGTGCTGGATCTGTTCTCCTTCCGGCACACCAAGTGTGTTGAACATATCTACCAGTTTCTCGGAACCGAACAGACGCATCAGATCATCTTCCAGTGAGATGAAGAACTGGGATTCCCCCGGATCTCCCTGACGTCCCGCACGTCCGCGCAGCTGATTGTCGATTCGTCTGGATTCATGACGCTCGGTACCGATGATCTTTAATCCGCCGGCCGCTCTTGCCTCGTCATCCAGCTTGATATCCGTACCACGGCCTGCCATGTTGGTCGCGATCGTTACCGCTCCGTGCGTACCTGCCTGTGCTACGATCTCAGCCTCCAGCTCATGGTATTTCGCGTTTAAGACCTGATGTTTGATCCCGCGTTTATTTAACATGCCGCTCAAAAGTTCGGATGTATCGATATTGATCGTACCGACCAGTACCGGCTGTCCTTTTGCGTGTGCTTTCTCCACCTCATCGACAACCGCCTTGAATTTTTCCTTCTTGGTCTTGTATACCGCGTCCTCATGATCGATACGGGCGATCGGACGGTTCGTCGGTACTTCGACAACGTCCATGCCGTAAATATCACGGAACTCTTTTTCCTCTGTCAGAGCGGTACCGGTCATACCGGCTTTTTTGTTATATTTATTAAAGAAGTTCTGGAATGTGATGTTCGCGAGCGTCTTGCTCTCTCTCTTGACCTTCACATGTTCCTTTGCCTCGATCGCCTGATGCAGTCCGTCCGAATAACGGCGTCCCGGCATGATACGTCCGGTAAATTCATCTACGATCATGACCTGATCATCTTTAACCACATAATCCTGGTCACGGAACATCAGATTGTGCGCGCGCAGCGCCAGGATGATATTGTGCTGGATCTCAAGGTTTTCCGGATCGGCAAGGTTTTCGATCTTAAAGAAGTTCTCAACCTTCTTTACCCCCTGCTCGGTCAGGTTTACGACTTTGTCCTTTTCATTGACAACGAAATCGCCGTCTTCTTCCACTTCCACGCCCATGATGGCATCCATCTTGGTGTATTCCTGCTGATCCTCGCCACGCTGCATCTGACGCGCAAGGATATCACATGCTTCGTAAAGTCTGGTGGACTTGCTGCTCTGTCCTGAAATAATAAGCGGGGTACGCGCCTCATCGATCAATACGGAATCGACCTCATCGATGATCGCATAGTGGAGGCCTCTCTGCACCAGCTGTTCCTTATAGATGACCATGTTATCTCTCAGGTAATCAAATCCAAGCTCATTGTTGGTCACATAAGTGATGTCGCAGTTGTATGCCGCCTGACGCTCCTTATTGTCCATTCCGTTTAAGATCACGCCAACGGTAAGTCCGAGAAATTCATGTACCTTTCCCATCCACTCCGCATCACGCTTTGCCAGATAATCATTGACCGTAACGATATGAACGCCTTTGCCTTCCAGTGCGTTTAAGTATGCCGGTGCCGTGGAAACCAGGGTCTTACCTTCACCGGTCTTCATCTCCGGAATACGTCCCTGATGCAGGATCACACCACCGACCAGCTGTACCCGGTAATGCTCCATGCCAAGAACACGCTTTGCCGCCTCTCTTACCGTGGCAAAAGCCTCAGGGAGGAGATCATCAAGCGTCTCACCGTCTTCCAGTCTCTTTTTATATTCTTTCGTCTTTCCCCTGAGCTCCTCATCAGACAATGCCTGCATATCCGGTCGCAATGCCTCGATCTTATCAATCAGTGGGTAAATACGCTTCAATTCTCTCTCGCTGTGGGTTCCAAAGATTTTCTCTATTGCTTTCATCCAAATACTCCTATCTTTTTTTCCTAAATCCAAACAACTTTTCTAATTGTACCACTATCTGGTTTTTTTCACAATAGACAATCCCATGAACGATTTATGAATTTTTTATAAATGAATGTTTCCCTTTTCCACGGAATCGTGCTATACTCACACTTAACAAAAAGATGCATATGGTAATTGCAAAGCAGTTACCGTTCAGAAAGGAGTTACACCATGTCATATATTTATCAGACAAAGGGGACCTGCTCCAGCAAAATTGAAGTGGAGCTGGACGGAAATGTTGTAAAGCATGTAAAATTTACCGGCGGCTGTCCGGGAAACCTTCTCGCGATCCCGAAATTAGTAGAGGGGCTCACCGTAGAACAGGTCGAAGAAAAACTGACCGGCATCCACTGCGGTATGAAGCAGACTTCCTGCGGAGACCAGCTGGCACATGCCTGTCGTGAAGCATATGAAGCAAGCCAGAAATAGGCCTGCTTCTTTTTTTACTAATATTGCACAATTATCCCACATTATTTTCTGACATTTTGCCGGTTTTATTTTTATTTTCTTATTATACATTGACATTCTTCTTTTTTGCGTTATAATGTAATTACAAAAACAAAAGAAGTTCACACTTCTTAAAAAGGAGGAGAGACCACCAGGAACACAAATTGATACATCCTAAAAAAAGAAACAAATGATCATTGTCCCATCTTTATTTTCCAAAGAAACGACACTATGAATGAAAAAAACAAAAGAATGAACAGAACGATCCAAAAGGGATACGGTTTCAAAAATCATAGAAAGACAAAAGATTCTTAGAAGATAATACAAAAGAAACGGGACATCAAAAAAAGACAAAGAGAGGAAAGGTCCAATGGACAACGCAGTCTGAAAGGCGTCATCAATGAGCTAAAAGAAATTGATGACGCCTTTTCCTATTGTATATTTGCCTGTCAAAGCAATGAAATATGAAAATACAGCAGTATGAAGTTTTTCACAAAGCAGTTGATCACCACCAGCGCCAGCGCGATCCAGAGATAGACGGGTCTGAAATGCACCACTGCCCGGAATCGTCCGCGGCTCAAACGCCCGATCGTCTGCGTGACCAGAAAAGCTGCTCCGACCACCACCGTGTAAAGCACGATCGGATGGTAATAAAGCGATAACAAAGGCTTTCCACACAGCAGCGCGTACGCTGCCCTGGTGCCGCCGCAGCCCGGACAGTAGATCCCGGTCACCGCATGTATCATACAGGGAGGAACCGGCGGTATCGGCGACTTTCCGGTTACCTTCCACCAGATCACGCAAAGCGCCACAACAAGTACACCAAGCATCCCCGCAATAAAAAATACCCGGTCTATGATCTCGGTTTCTTTTTCTTTCTGGGTGGTCAGATCCATGTCCGTACGCTCTCCTTTCCGATTCTTTTCACTGTTTTCTGTCGTTTTAGTATAACAGCAGTGATACCGTTCTGTCAAAATCCTCTCTCTTGTCTTTCATCTGTTTTATGCTATAATGAATGCAGTTTACCAAAAAAGGAGTATTTCATGAAACGTGATCTTACCGAATTAAAACGTCTGGCAAGAGAAACTCTGACCGGACATTACGCTGCGCCAATGGCAGGCATTGTCATCACCGGCGCGATATCAAATCTGCTGCTTCTGCCGTTCGACCTGACTTTAAACAACTCCGCATCGCAGTCCGTCATTTTTTATGTTGCGAGTTTCTTTATCGTACTGCTTTCGATCCTGTTTTCCTGCGGTCTGTGCTATATGCACCTAAAAATGCGCAGAAATCTTTCTTATGGCATGCGGGATATTTTTTACTTTTTTAAAAGCCATCCCGACCGCCTTTTGCTTTCGTACCTTTTGCTGATCGGACTTGCTGTCCTTGTCTTTCTCCCTGCGATCGTTATCACTGTGACCGCCGTCCGTCTGGAGCAGACCGTTCTTCTCTGGATCGCGATCCCGGTCTTTATCCTTTCCGCGCTATGTCTGCTTCCGCTGTTATACCGCTACGCGATGGTCTTTTATCTTCTGATCGATCATCCGGAGATGAAACCGGCCGCCGCCTTCCGTGAGAGCAGCCGTCTGATGAAGGGGAACCGGATGCGGCTCTTTTTATTACATTGCAGTTTCCTCGGCTGGCTGCTCCTCGGCATCTGCTCCTGTTTCATCGGATTTTTGTGGATCGAGCCTTATTTCGAGCAGACCTGCGTCAGCTTCTATTTTGAACTGACCGGTGAAAATGATGCTCTCGCGCAAAAAAAGGCTGTCGAATCCGGCAGCCCGCAGACACCTCACTTTCAAATGTATGTCTGAAAAGCCGATCCGCCATACCCTTTGGGTGTCAGGAATCTTCTTCCTCATCATCTTTTGCCCACCCAAAGGCGTATCGGACGGCCTTGTTCCATCCTTTCATCTTCTTTTTCCGTTCTTCCTCATCCATCGATGGTTCAAACACGCGCGCGATCCTCTGATTTCTGCGCACATCTTCCTTATCTTTCCAGTAACCGACCGCAAGCCCCGCAAGGTACGCGGCACCTCTTGCCGTAGTCTCGATACATTCCGGCCGTTCCACCGGCGCATGGATCATGTCTGCCTGGAACTGCATCAGGAAATTGTTTGCGCTGGCTCCTCCGTCCACGCGCAGTGACTGCAGCTTGATGCCCGCGTCCTCTTCCATAACCGAAATTACATCACACACCTGATACGCAATGGATTCGAGCGTGGCGCGGATGATATGGTTTTTGTTCGTTCCACGCGTGATCCCAACGATCGTTCCACGCGCGTACTGATCCCAGTGCGGTGCCCCAAGCCCGGTAAATGCCGGAACGACATAACAACCATGGGTTCCTTTCACTTTGGTCGCCATATACTCGGAATCCTCCGCCGAATCGATGAGTTTCATATTATCCCGCAGCCACTGGATGACCGCTCCTGCTACAAAAATAGAACCTTCGAGCGCATAGGTCACTTTTCCATCCAGCCCCCATGCGATCGTTGTGACCAGTCCGTTTGCCGAATAAACCGGTTTCTCCCCGGTATTCATCAGAAGGAAACATCCGGTTCCGTAGGTATTTTTTGCCTCGCCACGCGCAAAACAGGTCTGTCCGAACAATGCCGCCTGCTGGTCTCCCGCGGCTCCGCCGATCGGGATCGCCCCTCCGAGGAACGCCGGATCTGTGTAGCCGTAGATCTGGCTTGACGGCACAGGCGTCGGCAGCATATTCGCAGGAATGTCCAAATCCCGCAGGATATCCTCATCCCAGGTCAGTGTATGGATGTTAAAAAGCATCGTCCGGGACGCATTCGAGTAATCCGTCACATGAACTTTTCCTTTGGTCAGTTTCCAGATCAGCCAGGTCTCTACCGTTCCAAACAACAGCTTTCCTTCTGCGGCGAGCGTTCTCGCTCCCTCCACATGATCCAGGATCCATTTGATCTTGGTCGCGGAAAAGTACGCATCGATGATAAGCCCTGTTTTCTTCCGGTACTCGTCCTGCAGGCCTTTTTTCTTTAATTCGTCCGCGATATCCGCCGTCCGTCTGCACTGCCATACGATCGCATTGTAGATCGGTTCTCCGGTCTCTTTGTTCCACACGATCGCCGTCTCACGCTGGTTCGTAATACCGATCGCCGCGATATCACTCGCTTTCGCCCCGATCTTTAACATGGCTTCCACCGCGACTCCAAGCTGTGTTGACCAGATCTCATTCGCGTCATGTTCCACCCAGCCCGGATTCGGGAAAAACTGGCGGAATTCTTTCTGCGCCATGCTGCAGATTTCTCCTGTCTCGTTGAACAGGATACACCGGTTGCTCGTTGTCCCCGCATCCAGTGCCATTACATACTTTGCCATGGTTACCCCTCCCATACATTTCGTTGGTCATATTATACAATATTTTTGCGCAGATTTGTAATTTTTTTGCTTTCTATGGATGGGATTTCAATTCATGATTTTTATAAAAGATCCGGCAGATATTTCATCCGCCGGATCTTCCCGCTTTTTTCTGTTTTTCTTTGTTATTTTGAAAGCAGATAATCGACCAGAGTATGTCCCTCCGCGATATAATTGTCGGTCTTTGCCGCCTCTGCCTCATTGTATTTCCAGTCATGCTGCTGTTTGTCCGTGCTGTCGTATAAAAGATACGGCACGCTGTCTCCGGTATGTGTACGCAGTGAGATCGGTGTCGGATGATCCGGCAGAATGACCATGCGGAAATCTTCACCCGCAGCCTCAAGCCCTGCAACGATCGGATTTATGATCTTCTCGTCCAGATTCTCGATCGCCTTTACTTTTTTCTCGACACTGCCCTGGTGTCCCATCTCGTCCGGTCCTTCCAGATGCACATAGACAAAATCGTATCCGTCTTTGGTTAAGACATCCACAGCCGCCTGTGCCTTGCCGGCATAGTTGGTATTAAGTCCGCCGTTTGCTCCCTCTACATTGATGACCTTCATGGATGCGCCAACCGCGATCCCCTTTAAGAGATCGACTGCTGAGATCATCGCGCCCTTCAAATGGGTCTTCTCAGAGAAAGATGAGAGTGACGGTTTTGTTCCGGCTCCCCAGAACCAGCAGGAGTTGGCCGGATTTAAGCCGCGCTTTTTCCGCTCAATGTTGATCGGATGATTGACTAAGATATCGTAACTCTTTTTCATCATGTTACGCAGATCTTCGTTCTCCGGCAGCTTGTCTCCGATCTTCTGTCCAAGCACATCATGCGGCTGCACCAGATCCACAACCTCGCCCTTGTCCCAGATCAGCAGATGACGATAGCTTGTTCCGACATAGAACTTGTAAGTATCGGTCTCAAGTTCTTTTCTCACCGCCTCAAGCAGCACTGCTGCATCCTCGGTACTGATCTCGCTTGAGCTGTGATCGATGATCGTGCGGTCCTCATAATTGTCCTCTTCCTCGGAGAGTGTCACAATGTTGCAGCGCAGCGCGATGTCTGTGTCTTTCATCGGCACACCGATGCTCAACGCTTCGAGCGGAGAACGGCCGGAATAATATTTTCTCGGATTGTAACCCAGTACGGACAGATTTGCCGTATCGCTGCCCGGCTTCATGCCATCCGGAACCGTATGTACCATACCGATCTCTCCCATGGATGCCAGTTTATCCATCGTCGGTGTCTTTGCGTATTCCAACGGTGTCTTGTTTCCCAAACTCTCAATCGGACGGTCTGCCATTCCGTCTCCTAACACTACGATATACTTCATATCTCCTCGCCTTTATCCTTTCTCCCTGTTTTCCTGCCTGTCATGCCATCTTACGCAAGACGGATCATCTGCAGTACTTTGCCGAGTTTCGCTGCTTTTTCCTCATAAGCCGCTTCTGTCATGTTTCCGGTCACAAATCCCATCTCGCCGGAAATTCCGTCTGCATGAACCAGTTCCACCTCACCGAAGACTGCCTTTACTGCTGCCTCGTCCGCTTCGGTACGAACGAAAAATCTCTTTTCATTTTTCTTATAATCTGCCAGCGGAAGCTCTTCTTTGCTCCATTCTACCGGAATATTCTGATCCAGATGTTTTGCCATCTCAACCACATCCGCAACTACCGCACTTGCGGTCGGAAGCTTTCCTGCCCCGCTGCCGTAAAACATTGCGTCGCCAAGTACATTACCATGTACGAAGACAGCGTTAAATACATCATTTACACTGTAAAGCGGATGCTCCGGGGAAAGCAGATGCGGTGCTACAAGCGCGCTGTATGTTCCGTCTGCCTGTCTGCTGGTCGCAAGCAGCTTGATCGATCTTCCCATTGCCTTTGCGTATTTAAAATCAACCGCAGAGATCTTTGTGATCCCTTCGGTATGGATCTTTTCAAAATCAACCTGTTTTCCTGCCACAAGAGAAGTTAAGATCGCGATCTTTCTGCATGCGTCAAAGCCTTCCACATCCGCAGTCGGATCTTTTTCCGCATATCCCTTGTCCTGCGCATCCTTTAATACATCCGCAAATTCCAGTCCTTCATTTGCCATCTTGGTCAGCATATAGTTTGTGGTTCCGTTTAAGATACCGGTGATCTCCTCGATCTTGTCCGCAGTCAGACACTCATTGATCGAGCGGATGATCGGGATTCCGCCGCCGACACTGGCTTCAAACATGAAATTCACATTTTTTTCCTTTGCCACAGCAAGCAGTTCCGCGCCTTTTTCGGCAACCAGAGCCTTGTTTGAAGTCGTAACGCTCTTTCCTGCCTCAAGCATTGCCTTTACGAAGGTAAACGCCGGTTCCACGCCTCCCATGGTCTCCACTACGATCTTTACTTCCTCATCTGCTGTGATGTCCTTGTAATCATGTACGATCTTCTTTTCGATCGGATCCCCCGGAAAATCCCTCAGATCCAGTACATATTTTACTTCCACTTCCTCACCGACACGTTTTGCGATGCTGTCATGGTTTGTTTCCAGTACCTCCACAACACCTGAGCCGATCGTTCCATAACCCATTACTGCAATTTTTATCATAATATTTACTCCTTAAAATGTGATTTCTACTCTCTCGCAAGAATCTTCAGATAGTGGATCCCTTCCACACTCTCAATCTCATCCACCATCGTAGCGACATCCCCTGTCTCCGGCAGTACATCCACACTGAGTGTAAGTGACGCGATCCCATTGACCGGAATACTCTGATGAATGGTAAGAATGTTCGCGTGATATTCCGCGATCGTCTTCAGTACAATAGACAAAAGTCCCGGTTCATCATCCAGCTGAACCACCATCGTGACCGTTTTTCCCCGGACATTGTCATGAAACGGGAAAATGTCATCCTTATATTTATAGAAAGAACTCCTGCTGATCTCCACCATATCCGTTGCTTCCTGCACGGACGCGGCACGTCCCGACTCAATGAGCCGTTTTGCTTCCACGACTTTCAACAGGACTTCCGGCACTGCTTTTTCTTTTAAAACATAATAAGTCGTTTTTTCTGCCATTGGTTTCCTCCATCTGTACGCGGCACAAATACATTTGTGCTTACTTGAAAGATGATAACACAAAGCCTGCGTTCACGCAACACTTTTCTGAAATGCAGTCATAAACTGTCCGGTCCGGCAAAGGATCGTGAAATACAAAGCGGGATGCGTCCCCGCATCCCGCTTTTTGTCTGCATTTCTTTTTTCTTATGGGCGTGTCTTTCCACACTCGGAACAGAATTTTCCGGTATTCACATGACCGCATTCACACGTCCACTCTGCTGCCGGTCTCGGTTTTCCGCACTCCGGGCAGAATTTTCCGGTGTTTACATGACCGCATTCACACGTCCACTCTGCCGGCTCCGGCTTCGGTTTTCCACACTCGGAGCAGAATTTTCCGGTGTTCACATGACCGCACTCACACGTCCATCCAGCCGCGCCTGCTGCTCCGGCCGCTGCCCCTGATACTCCTGCTGTCTGAGGCGCCTGACCGGACACTGCCTGATTTGCCTGGTTCATCTGCATCTGCTGCATGTTGGCTGCCGATGCCGCTCCCATCATATTTCCAGTCGTGTTCATGCCCATGCCGACACCCATAAAGCCTGCCATCGCGCCGTTCGCGTTGGAGCCCGCAGCCTCCATACCTCTTGCTAACGCGCCCTGTACATAACCTTCACGGACGCCCGGATCACTCAACATCGCGCCCTGGTTGCGCATGTTAATTAACTTCTGGGACTCCTCGTCATAGGAAATGCTTGCGATACCGACGGACTGGATCTCCATACCGCGGAGCGTAGTCCATTTCTCATCAAGTGCCTTCTCCATGTAATTTCCAAGTTCCATGCCCCTGGATGCCACATGGGAAATACGGATGCCGTCCGCAGACATCTGGTTGATCGATGACTGCAGCGCCTCCAAAAACTCTGAAATATACTGTTCATTGATCTCCGTGATCTCGACATGATCTTTATTTCTCGGCACTGCCTCGGCATAAAAGCGAAGCGGCTCCACGATCTTGATCGAATAAGTACCATGCGCGCGCAGGAAAAGTTCCGCATTGTAGAAATTATCAAAGTAATTGATCGGTGTTCTTGTGCCGAATTTGATTCCCTTGATCTCCTGAAGATTGATGTAGAATACTCTCTGCTCTCTCGGTGTCTCACCGCCATATTTTACCCTCTGGAATGTCTCTTTTACGCTGTCCCCGAGCTGCCCGTTGAATAACGATGGCAGAGAGGAATTATCCACGGTAAAATATCCCGGTTCTGCCGTGTAATCCACGATCTTTCCTCCATCCACGACCATCATGAACTGGTTTTCATATACATGGATCACGGAACCGTTGGAAACGGTATTATCCGTTCCTTTTACATTACTGCCCTTACGGATTCTCACACCGCTTGTAAAAACGGTCTGGTCTCCCATGTCACCCGGCTCAAATACCTCTAACCACTGATCCGCAAAGTTCTTTCCGATTGCTGTTGTCACCGCTCTGATTAAGCCCATTTTTCATTCTCCTTTTCGAATTGCTTCTTATGTAATTGCTCCTCTATACTTCATAAAAACGTTCGAGACTCCACACGTTCACGTTGACCGGGGTCAGTGCTGCCCCGCAGTATTCACAGTGCTTTGCGCCGAGGGATGTGACCGGTGCTCCGCAGTTCGGGCAGTTCACCCCGCACGCGTCCGCTTCCCCGAATTTTCCCGCATCCTGTATGTACATAAGCTCTGTGTTGTATCTGGTCTGTGTGAGACGCTTCTCATCGCCCTTGATCACTTTTCCGCCTTTGTTCGAATAATGCAGATATTCCACAGCGCTCTGAAGCGTGATCATACACGTCCCGTTCTTTTTCTCATAACGCGCGATCTCCGTGCGATGGATCCGCGCGCGCTCATATATTTCCGTAATACCGTTTTCCCGATCGGACTGGATCTTATTTTCCACCTGCTCTCTTACTGTCCCGGATGCCTCTCTTAAAAGTCCAGCGTTCTGGTTCTGTATCGCGGCAAACGCAGACAGCAGCATATTCTCTGCACGCGCACAGAACTCTCTCCAGTTAAATTCCGGAAAATCTTTTTCGATCTGCGGCTCTAAGATCCTTGTCATCCCGCAGACGGACTTTGGCGTGAGCGCCTGTTCATCCGCCTGCTTCTCCAGTCCCTCCTGTATGGATTCTGTTCCAAACAGCTGGAGCGAAAGTTCTTTTAATTTCTTTTTCGCATAGCAGAGCGCTCCGATCAGAACGATAAGAATGATAAGTGCAATGATAAGTTTCACTGCGCAGCTCCTTTCCTACTCTGCTTTTACATCCGGCTTTCCAAGCGAAAGCCACTTCAAATAACCATTGATAAAAAGATCGATCGATCCGTCCATGACCGCATCCACATTTCCGGTCTCAACACCGGTTCTGTGATCCTTGACCATCGTGTATGGCTGCATGACATAGGAGCGGATCTGGTTGCCCCAGCCGATCTCTGTCACTTCGCCACGGATATCTGCCGCCTTGTCTGCGTTCTCCTGCTGTTTTAACAGATATAACTTTGCCTTTAACATCTGCATTGCCTTATCTTTATTCATATGCTGGGAACGCTCATTCTGACAGGTCACCACGATTCCGGTCGGGAAGTGGGTGATACGGATCGCCGACGAGGTCTTGTTGATGTGCTGTCCACCGGCTCCGCTTGAGCGATAGGTATCGATACGGATATCCTCATCTTTTACCTCGATGTCGATATCTTCCTCGATATCCGGCATGACGTCACAGGACACGAACGAAGTCTGTCTTTTTCCTGCCGCATTGAACGGGGAAATACGCACCAGACGGTGCACACCGTGTTCGGATTTTAAATATCCGTAGGCATTCTCGCCATCCACCTGGAATGTGATGGACTTGATCCCCGCCTCGTCTCCGTCCAGAGAGTCAAGCACTTCCACGGAAAATCCCTTGTCCGCCGCCCATCTGGTATACATGCGGTACAGCATCTGGCACCAGTCGCAGGACTCGGTACCGCCGGCTCCGGCATGTAAGGACACGATCGCGTTGTTTTTGTCATACCGCTCGGAGAGCAGTGTCTTGATGCGGATCTTCTCGAATGCCTCCTCAAATTCTGTCATCGCCTCTTCCACTTCCGGGACGAGATCCGGGTCATTTTCCTCTTCGCCCATCTCGATCAACGTCTCGATGTCTTCGAATTTTTCCTCGAGTCCGGCATAGACCGCAACGTCATCCTTTAAACTCTTCAGCTCCTTCATCTTCTTCTGGGAGCCTTCCACGTCATCCCAGAAGCCCGGAGCCTCCATTTCTTTTTCTAATTCTTCTATCCTTTGATCCTTGTTAGCGAGGTCAAAGTGAATCCCTCACTTCCTGCAGCGGACTTTTGTAAGAATTCAGTTTTACTTTATACGAATCTAATTCTACCACAGAATCACCAGCTTTCTTTTTTTCCTCCCCTGACGGATCAGGGGGATTCTTACCGTTTCATTATATCGGTATTGCGCTGGTTCGTCAACGGCGGACAAACCTCCTTTTGCTTGATTTTTTCCGGCAAAAAGCATACCATAAATGACAGAACAGACGAAAAGGCAGGGAATCAGATGAACATTACGATCAAAGATGTCGCGAAAGAGGCGGGCGTTTCCATCGCCACCGTATCCAAAGTGATCCATGAAAAACCATCCATCTCGGATGTCACCCGGGCACATGTGCTTCAGGTCATGGAGCAGTTAGATTACCACCCGAATGCACAGGCAAGCAATTTTGCCAGAAAATGCTCCGAGAACATCATCTTTCTCGCCGTCACGGAACCGCATGTGGCGTTTCATAATCCGCATATGTTTGCCATCCTCTGCGGCGCGCAGGATAAGATCCGGGAAAAGAATTATAATTTCAGCTTTATCGGCGTTCCGGACAAGGATACCGCCTGCAAAAAGGCAAAAGAGATCATCGGCAGACGATCCGCGGACGGACTTCTGATCCACGGCTCGGCGACTTCGCGTCCGCTTGTCTCCCTGCTCACAGAGAGCGGATTTCCACACGTCATCATTGGGAAACCGCAGTTTTCCAGTACGGCATGCTGGATCGATATCAACAACCATGTCTCCGGCGATATGGCAGCGAAATATCTGACCCGGTGCGGCTACGCAAAGATCGCCTTTATCGGAGGCCCTGAGAGCGACGAAATTTCCAGACACCGTCTGAAAGGCTTTTCTTCCGCCTTACAGCTTGGCGGTCTGTCCGTCGATCCCGCTTTCCTAAAATACGGTACCTACAGTAAGGAAAGCGGTTTTCAGATGATGGAGGAACTGCTGCGCGGCAGCTGCCTTCCGGACGCGGTGATCTGCGAAAACAACCAGATCGCGGTGGGCGCTGTCAGCGCGATCAAAAAGCACGGCATGTCCATCCCCGATGACATCGGTGTCATTACCTTTGATGACTACCCGCTGTCGCAGCTGGTGGATCCTCCGCTTACGGTCGTTGATATCGACATGGATGAGATGGGACAGCAGGCGGCAACGATCCTGTTAAAAAAGATCAAAAATCCAACATTCCAGATCCAGTCTTTTTCGACGCTTCCCTCTCTCATCATCCGTTCTTCCACCAAAAATCAATCCGAATAGAAAAAAACGGAGCAGGGGTTATCTTCCCTGCTCCGTCCCATTTTGAAAGATCAGATATCCATTCTCTTTTAAAATGCCATGTTCATATCCATCCGAAAAAAGGATCTCCGTTTCCGGTATTTTTCCGATCTCCTCCGGCTTTCCGGCATTTAACACCGCCGTAAAACCGCTGTCCGCATTTTCTCTTACAAACGCGAACATCCCGTCTTTGATCCAGTCCCACTTTGGACGGTACGCGGTCTTTTCTCCCACATACGCTTTCCGGATTTCTGTCAGTTCCCGGATAAACGCACAGAGGGAATCCTTATCCTCCCACACCATCGCCCTGCGGTACTCTGTTTCCGTGATCCCCATGATCTTCTGCTCGTCTCCGTAAAAGAGGCTTGGCACACCGGGCATCAGCATCAGCAGCACACACGCCAGTTTCAAACGCGCCACGTCCCCGCCGCAGAGCGATAAGAATCTCGGCACATCATGGCTGTCGAGCAGATTGAGCTGACCGTTTACGATGTTTGTCGGATAGCGCAGCCGCATCTGTTCAAACTGCCACGCCGCCTGTCTTGCATCCGCTTCTCCTTCTGCCAGATACTCCGCGCAGATCCTTCGGAATTCGTAATTCATAACCGAATCAAAGGCATCGCCGCGCAGCCAGGTCTTTGCGTTTTCCCACACTTCCCCGATCAGCACCGCCTCCGGGTTTTCTTTTTTTACCGCCTCACGGAATCTGCGCCAGAAATTGCGGTCGATCTCATTTGCCACATCCAGACGCCAGCCGTCCACATGATATTCCCGGATCCAGTAAGCGCCGACATCCGCAAAGTACATCTGCACTTCCCGCTCCGCCGTGTTCAGTTTCGGCATTTTCCGCTCATAGGCAAAGCATGCATAACCCGGTATCTCATCGGGATCTTCCGGCCGCCTCACCGGAAATTCCAGCTCGTAAAACCATTTGCAGTAGCGGGACTTCTCTCCTTTTTCCACCACATCCTGAAACGCGAAGAACTCCCAGCTGCAATGGTTGAACACGCCGTCGATCACGAGCTTCATTCCTCTCGCGTGCAGCTCCTCCACGAGTTCTTTCAGTTCCTCCTCCGTTCCCATGCACGGATCGATATGATAATAATCTAACACATCATACTTATGATATTCTCCGGCTGTAAAGATCGGATTTAAATACAGACAGGTAAATCCCATCTTCTGGATGTAATCGAGGTTCTCACGGATTCCCTTTATGGTTCCGCCAAGCCTGGATCTGCAGATCCTGCCGTCTGCCAGACGTTTTTCTTTTTTCTCTGCCACAAGCCTGTTTTTTCCACTCGCGAAACTGTCCGGGAAAATATTGTATACCACCGCCTTTTTAAACCATGCCGGCACATCGGGTATTTCCTCTCTCAAAATAAAAGGATACTGATAATACCCGCTTCTGCCGTCGATCACCTGATCGTCCAGCTCAATATCCGATAACTTCTTCGTAAAACGATCCGCATAATAGTACGTCCATTCTTCGCCCTTTTCCAGTCTGAAATAGTAGCAGACGCGGTTAAACGGAGACTCTATTTTTGCCTCATAATAGGAAAACCAGGCATCCTCGGCGCAGATCTCCATCGGGATCTTATAAAAATCGATCGGTGTCTTTTTGCATACACGATCCGCGTAATACAATTCGCAGCCGGTAAGATCCCGCTTCTTGGCTCGTATGCGGATAGTCAGGCCATATTCCGACTCCGCAAACGCGTACTCCGACAGCGGAATATGTAAAATCGCGGCGCGTTCCATCTTATCGTTTTGCGTCATCATCCCTTTACTCCTCCTGCCGTAAGCCCGGATACCATATATTTCTGGATGGCAAAAAACGCGATCAGAATCGGAATGGATACCAAGATCGCAGCCGCCGAAAACAATGGCCAGCTCCTGCTGTAATCACTTGCCTGCAGCTGGTAGAGTCCGGCCGCCAGCGTATAACTGTCCGCATTCATCATAAATGTCGTGGAAAACAGGTATTCATTCCACACAAAGATCAGTACCATAACAGCTGTTACGATAATGGCAGGTCTCGCAAGCGGAAGCGCTACCCGCACCAGAAGCTGCCCTGCCCCCGCGCCATCGATCCTTGCCGCCTCCTCGATCTCAACCGGGATCGTGTCGAAATATCCTTTCATATTCCAGATACTGAAGATACACATGCTGCCCGCGTATACGATGATCAGCCCAACATAAGAGTTCAGCAGATGAAATGTCTTAAACAGCCGGAATATCGCAAACATCGATAAGATCTGCGGGAATGCGTTTAATATAAGAAGCAGCTCAAGCACGCCGCTCCTTCCACGGAAACGGTATCTCGAAAACGCGTACGCCGCCGTCACTGCGGTTCCCATGGCAGCCACCATGGTTCCGATACTTAAAATCGCGGAATTTTTAAGCCACAGCAAAAATGGTTCCTCGACCAGGATCGCCCTGTAATTTTTGAATGTGGGAGACTCCGGAAAAAAGGATAATCCGGAGCTTATCGCCGCGCTTCCGTTTCCCAGTGAAAGGGATACCGCATATAAGATCGGGATCAGCGCGGCGGCACAGATCACGAGGAAAAACAGGTTCAGCAAGATGTGTCCCACAGTGTATTTTATTTTTCCAAAACTCATACTTTCTCCTTCACCCCCCGGTTTGTAAACAGTGAAAAGAGGACAATAAATCCAAAGATCACGATGGATACCGCCGAGGACAGTCCATAGTTATTTGATACAAACGCATTCTGATGCGCATAGGTAATGATCGTCTGTAACGTAGCACCGGAAAGCGCGCCCTTCTGCATGGTGAGCAGATACACGATATCAAACTGCTTAAAGGTCGTAAATGTCGTCATGATGACGGACGGAAGCAGGATCGGCCGGATCGACGGAACCGTGATGTACCAGTTCTGTTTGAAAAATCCCGCTCCATCCAGTCTCGCACTCTCGTAATAGCTCTTGTCAATGCTCTGCAGCGCGCCGTCCATCATCATGATCATAAAGGGCAGCGCCATCCACAGATTTAAGATCATGCAGGAGAAAAACGCCGGTACATTTTCGGACAGAAAATTGATCTTTTCAAACCCCAGTGCCGCAAGCACTTTATTGAAAAAGCCAAATTCCGTGTTATACATCCCGACCCGCCATAATAAAATGGACACATACGCCGGCATTGCCCAGGGAAACATCAAAAGCGTCTTATACACTCTCGCCAGTTTCAGTCCTTTCGCATTCAGTCCGAGCGCGATAAAAAAGGATACGACCACCTGTATGACCATATTTACTACCGTCCAGAGGATGGTCGTCAAAAGCGCGTTTAAGAACCCGGAATCTACCTTTAAAAGCGCCCGCTTAAAGTTGGAAAGCCCGATCAGATGGTAGTCATCCCAGTGATACATGTTCATATTGGTAAGTGATATGTAGCCCGTATATAAGATCGGAAAGATCACAATGATCCCAACTAAGACAAGCGCGGGCAGACTGTACATCCACGGAAGGATCTTCTGTCTGTTTTTCATACTGCACACTCCTTCTTTTTGTATATTTCCCTACTGCATATCCGCGATCGCAGTCTCTGCCTCTTCCTCATACTGATCCGCTGCCGCATCCACGTCCTCGCCGGATTTGTTTACCGCTGCGAGAAGGGATTCCGCCGGTCCCCACATAACACTCATTTCCGGGATATTCGGCATTGGCTGCGCTGTCTCTGCTGTTTTCTTCATTGCCGCGATCATTTCATTTTCGGAAACTTCGGGTGTGTCATAGGATTTCGCGTTTGCCGATGCGCAGTTTGCCTGACTCGCAAGCGCCACGCCGACTTCCGGTTGTGCAAGTGCCTTTAATACCGCTGCAATGGCATCCTTTTTCGTATCCGCCGCATGTTTCATCACGCCAACGCCCTGCACACCCGCATACGGTGCCAGTGCTTCGCCGTTTGGCAGGGTAAAATCAGACAGTGACCGGATGCCAAGATTGATCCCCGCTTCCCGGATGCCGGATACCAGCCATGGTCCGCCAACGATCGCAGATGCTTTTCCTTCATTAAATAATGCTGTTACCGTATTGTAATCTCCATCCGCCTCAAGTTCCGCAAACTTCTTATTATACGTGATCGCTTCTTTGGTCTTCTCATCATTCAGCCCCGGCTTTGCGTCCTTATCGATGATATAGCCGCCAAATCCGTTGATGACCGGCGCTACATTGTATGCCGTGGAATGCTGGTTGACTACCGCGTAAGTACCCGCCGCCGTATCGGTGTGCGCTTCCATATAACTGTAAAGATCCTCTGTCGTCGAAGGAACTTCGCCTTCCCAGGTGTCTTTATTGTACATAAATAAAAGTGTCTCAAAATAGACCGGAAGCAGATACTGTTCTTCCTTGTACTGTCCCGCCTCCTGTGTCATCGGAAGCATATCCGCGTACACGCTCTCATCGATCACATCCGTGATCGGAGCAAGCACGCCCATCTCCACAAAAGTTCCAAGCGAATCATGCGCGTACAGATACATATCCGGTCCGCTCTCCGCGTCATTTCCATACAATTTGATCTGATCGGTCAGACCGCTCTTTTTCTCAAATTTTACTGTCACATGATCTTCCGCCAGAGAATCATTCACCTGATCCTCGATCACCTGCATGATCGTCTCATCCCCGTCATGCCAGATATGTATCTCATCTGTGTCCGCCGTCCCGTCGGTCTTTTCCTTTTCGGACACGCCCGTTTCCGTGCCACCTGTCACAGTGCCACCTGATGAAGTCTCACTGTTTTCTGCCCCGCATCCTGCAAAAAGCCCCATTGCCATTGTCACGCCGAGCATCACTGCTATTTTTCTTTTCATACCTTTACCCTCCATTTTTGTAGAAACGTTTTCCTGTTTTTTGTTTACACCGGATATATATATCAGATATTTAAGTAATTTTTACCATACACGGCGTCTGACTTCAACAAATCCTGTCTGTTTCGCCCAAAAAAACAGGGAAAACGTTTACCCAATTTTTAGAGGTACGCACGCAGATCTTCCATAAAGTGCTGCTCCATCTTAATGACCTTCCGCGCAAGCGATATGCTCTCTTCGGATGCCTGCATATATTTGTTTAAGCATTTTGCGATCGTCTTCATTCCCATATTGCAGCCATCGGTATAAAAATCCGCCACGTCTCCCATGTCCTCGCACTTTGCGATCTTTAAGTCCGACATGAGTTTTGCGATAAGCGGCGGATTCTTTTCGTACTGGTCCTCCTCTTTTTGCTGCTCCTTTAACTGTCTTTTGCACTCCTCCTGTAATTTTGCGTGCTTGGTATAATAATCCTGAAACATGGTTTTAAATCCGGGATCACTTAACTTGGGCAGGGTCTGTTCCATGGAGCCGGTCGCCATTTTCAGTCCGGCTTCGCACTCGGTGAGGAGGGCAATGGTGTGTTCTTTCATTCTCGGGTCTCCTTTTTACTTTTTGGCAGTGACATCCAAATATCATCTGCCCTGTTAGTCTGTGAAGATTGGGATTTTTTATACGCGTTTCATCACGAGTATTTTATTTGAGAGATTGCGGACGAACGGGATCTTTCCGATCACACGGTAGACCGGCATCATTTGTTCCATCCCCTCGACAAGGCTTACGTCTCTTTGATTTTCAAATTGCGGCAGCAGCTTTTGCAGTTCTTTTCCGTTCTTGATACCCCAGCTGAATTTTGCCTGGCTGCCTTCGATCGATTTTTCTTTTATATGGGATGCGACAAACGGTGACATCGTCTCTGCCATCACGGTAACCTCCGCAAATCTATCTGCCAGGATCCCAAACATCTGCTTTACCTCCTGCTCGCTTAAATACATGGTAAGTCCTTCAATGACCGCAAGTACCGGCTCCCCATCACATTTTACCGCGTCAGCGTAAGACGCATCCATCGCAGAACCCGCGATCTGATAGATCGGTCCGTTCTCCCGGAGGAACCGCTCCCGCACCTGCATGGTCTCGGAGAGATCTACGTTATACCACCGCTTATATCTGCCCGCCATCCGATAACAACGGGTGTCCAGACCGCAGGCAATGTTTACAACGACTGCGTCCGGATTTTTTTCCAAAAATTCTCCCACCATCTGATCGAGTACGATCGTCCGCGCGATCACGCCGCTTGCCATTGCGGTATCTTTATCCGCCTTTGTAAAATCATAGTCCAGCTCCTCCACGATCTCGATCGCCTTCGCATCATAGATCACATGATCCGTTTTTTTCGATTCCTTTGCCCTCGCATACAACGTCTGCAGCATGGTCTCCGGTACCCCTTTTAAATTGATCAATTTCTTCTTTTCCATTCTTTTCTTCCTCTCTTTCCATAACATCTGTTATGATTTGTTATGTTTTATAAAAAAAGAAGCTCACAGCGAATTGCCATGAACCTCTTTTAACAGATGCTGTATTAATTTTTCTGTTCCGCCACCGGCATGTATGCCGATCTTTTTTGCGAGATACAAACTATATTCCATATCGTAATTTCCCTTGTTGATCGAAAGACAGCCTTCCAGCCGCATCTTTGCCAGTATCCTTAGCAATGCCTCATCCGGCAGATCGTGCGAAGGCTCGCCTTGGCATAGCCCTTATCCAAAAATTCCAGCACCGCCGCTTTTTTTATCTTGTCGATCGTCTCTTCTTTCTTTTTCATAACACCTGTTATGTTAGCACCGGCTAACTATTTTGTCAACTATTCCAGAAGCCACTGGCGGATCTTCTCCACATCCTCTTTGCTAAGCTCACCATGTCCGCCCGCTCCTCGTACTCCATGAAACTGTCCGCGAGCCCGGACACCACAACCGCCCGGTGAATGCGGTCATCCGCGCGGAGTGCCTCGTATGTCATCATGCCGCCGCGTGACACGCCGAGCATATTGATATGATCTCCGTCAATAAACGGCATTTTTTCACACAGATCGACCAAATGGATCACGTCGTCCACATCCTGTCCGCCAAACGTATCGGTTCCCTCGCTTTTTCCACATCCCCGGTAATTGGAAGCAACACAGATCGTCTGATACTGATACGCATAGAATGTGGTCTCAACGCCTTCCAATGCGCCATAATCCCTGTTTCCCCCGTGATTATAGATCAGGCAGTCCGATGGCTTTTTCTGTTCCAGCAGTTCTCTCGGCGCACCAAGATACGCTTCTATCGCCAGCCCGTCACTCTCATAAAAAAAGTGATAGCTGACATAGTCATCCGCAAGTGCCACGCCCGCCTGCTGTTCATACGCCGACAAATCCATTTTTTCAAAGTCGGTGATCCCGTTTTCGGTAAACGCTTCCTCTACGCGCGCCTCCGCATCCTGCTCCACTTCTCTGCTTCTGCCGCAGGATATCAGCATGCCTGCCGCTAAAAATACCACCAGAAAACCAATTGCCTGATCTCTCTTTTTCATTTTTATCCCCTTTTTCTCTCTTTGATAAGCCCGGCCACAAACAAAAAGCCGCCAAGTACCAGACTGCCGATCAAAACGATCAGATACACATTCGCGTTGATCTGAAGATCGGTGTTCCAGCTTGAGAAATCGGCGGAACAGATCGTAAGCCGGATTCCTTCCCCTAAAAGCCAGTTACAGATATCCTGTCCGAATGCGGTCCAGAGCCCGCAGACTGCCGCAATACATCCAGCTTTTTTGAAACGATTGAGCTTTGCGTATCTTGCAAGCCCAAAAACAAGCCAGACTCCAAGCATATAGACAGCCGCGACCGTAAGCCCGCCGCGCAGTTCCTCCATCGAACCGTCACGGACACACACGATGCAGATCGTAAGGAACAGCCAGACCGTATCCCACGCCATTGTAAGCAGCCCTTTTTTATCCGAAAGTGCCGCAGGAAGCCTGACCGCATGCAAAAGCACCGGAAACAGCGGAACCGATAACCCAAGGATCGTCGGGATCGCAACGATAAGAAATCCACCGCCGCCATTCATCCGATCTACAAAAAACAGGATCAACAGCAATGCGCCCACACCACAGAGTATCGTGCGCGAAAGCCGGTTTTTTAAGGACAGAAGCGGCACCGCCGTCATTGCCCCGACGAGAAGCATACTCGCGAGCGTAACGAAAAATACGCCAAGTCCTCCGCCATTTGCCATCCCGACGATCAGTGTGATCAATACCGGCAGTATCAAAAGTCCCGCAATGATGATTCCCGCCTTAAAAGCAGCTGTCCTCTCCCTTTTTGCGTGATGCGCCAAAACACTCTCCGACTCTGCTGCGATCACGTCTTCCACCGTATGATCTTTTAATTTTTGAACCACCTCTCTGCACGCCGCACACTCCGCGAGATGCTCCTCTACTACTTTCTTACTCGATGCGCTGCAGGCATCATCCAGATAAAGCGGCAGCAGATCCTGTACCAGATCGCAATCTCTGCTATTTTCTCTACTCATTTTCCTCCATCCTTTCCTGTATTTTTAACCTCGCCCTGTGATAAGTCACCCTTGCCCAGTTCTCGGATTTTCCGAAGATCATGCCGATCTGCGAAAACGACAGTTCTCCAAAGATCCGCAGCTGGAACACTTCTTTATAGGGTTCCGGCATTTCGTGAAGAACAAGGTGAATCTGAAGCGCCATGTTCCGGTCTTCCGCTTCTTTCGCAATGTCTTTTTCCGAGGGCACTGCCTCACTCAGTTCTGCCGTTTTTGTATTCCTGCGGTACCCATCGATCGTAAGGCGTTTCGCAATACTGCACAGCCAGGTAAATTCACTGGATCTGCCCTCATATTTTTTCTTCGCCGTCATCGCCTTATAAAAAGTATTCTGTGTGATCTCCTCGGCAGACGCCTGATCTTTCACCATCGTGAGCACATAGGAATACACCTGCATATAGTAGGTATGATATAAATTCTCGAAGTCCAGAACCGTTCACCTCCTTTTCTTTCACTGATTAGACGGAGGAAATGTCATTTCGTTACAAACTTTTTTGTTTTTTCTTTTTTTATTTTTTTGTCACACGCTTCATGCTCCGGATGCGTGCCTTGTCCTCTTTTGTGACGCGGTAAGACTCCGTGATCTTCTGAAGCGACTTATTGTAGGTAAAATCATCTAAGGTATTCTCACGCAGCAGCACCATCGTCTTTTCCTCAAATTTCACATAACAGATGGAAATTGCCCATGCAACTGCCATTTTGACATAATATCCGTCATGAGATACCTCATCCAAAACCTGAAGCACTTCATCGATATAAGTATCTGTTATAAAATGATCGAGCAGCATAACGATCCCGAAGCGCGCCACAAATTCCCGCCGGTCTTTTGCAAGGCAGACCGCATACGCGAAAAATGCTTCCACATCCTCCCCGCTCTGCGGCTTCATACCGCTGCATGTACTGTCGCACACCGACCAGTTATCGATCTTTCCCACAAAAACATCTAAATAAGGCTTCTTTTCCTCAAAAGAAGCCTTAACATAACCAAGCGTCATTCCCTGGAGCATGATCTCCTCCATGGAATCATCCGCCGCGCCTGTAAGATATTCCTGCCATTCCCCGCGTGCCAGCTTTTTCGCCAGCTTCCGCAGCACCGGAAGCCGGACACCAAGTATATGCTCCGTTCCCGGGAGCAGTTTCATTGTAAATATGCGGTAATCCTCCTCAGCCTGCGCGAGGAGCCAGCTATGTATATTTTCATTGATCTCCTGTGTCATTAATCCAGCTCACCTTCCAGCACTTCGATCGCTTTTGCCACCTGATTATCGGAATAAATATCAAAATCCGCATCCGGGTCACCGGTGTATTCGTACTCCAGCTCGATATCCGGGTCAATTCCGGTTCCCTGGATATTCTCACCCTTCGGCGTATAGTATTTCGCGATCGTAAGCTTCACCGCATCGCCATCCGGGAGCGGAATGATCTTTTGTACTACGCCTTTCCCGTAGGTCGTCGTTCCGATCAGCGTTCCATAATCATAATCACGGATCGCCCCCGCAAAGATCTCGGAAGCGCTCGCGCTGTAACCGTTTACAAGCACTGCCATCGGATACTCCAGTTTCGTATCATCGGAAGATTTGAACTCCTGACGGTTTCCATATTTATCCTCTGTGTATACAAGAAGTCCTTCCGGCAGGATGTCATCGAGCATCTGTGTCACAGCCGTGATCATACCGCCGCCGTTGTTTCGTAAATCCACGATCATTGCCTTCATGCCCTGACTTTCCAGATCCGCGATCGTCTTTTCAAACTGGTTCGCGGTATCCTCGCCAAATTCCGAGACATAGATATAACCGATCCCGCCATCCAGAAGCTGTCCGGTCACTGTCTCATAATTGACCTTGGCTCGTTCAATATCATACTCCAGATCATCCGATTCTCCCGGACGGTAAATCTCAAGATGGACTGTCGTTCCCTCTTCCCCGCGGATATGCTGGACCAGATCCGACACTTCCATACTCGTCGCGTCAATGTCATCGACCTTTACGATCACATCTCCTGCTTTCAGTCCCGCCTTCTCCGCCGGTGTATCCTCATAAACCTTTGTGATCGTCACCTGCATGCTTTCCTTATCCTGGGAAAGACCGGCACCGATCCCGTAGAAATTGCCCTGGGTCTGCTCCATCAGATCCTTGTATTCTTCTTCCGTATAATAAGCGGAATACGGATCGTTTAACCCTTCCAACAATCCGGAATAGAGCCCTTCCTGCAGGTCGGACGCGTCCACATCCTCATAGTAATTCAGATTGATCTGTCCCATCAGCTCATCCAGTTTGGACAGTGTCCCGTCATCCAACACGGTCTGGGCTGTCTGGGAAGTCCCCGCCGTCTCGCTCACCTTAAGATTTCCATGCGCAAAGAGAACCGCGCCTGCCGCTAAAACAACCGCCACTGTTCCAAGCACGCCGGTCAGCACGCCGGACTTAAATCCATGCTCTTTTTTCTGTTCCAATTCCTTATTTTCTTCCATTTGCTATTTTCCTTCCATCCTGAAATTTTTTCTTTTCTCCCCCGAAAAAATGAAATCATTTCCTGTCTATGTCTACAAATAATCCCACGGACTGACATACGATCCGTTTACACTGACACCGAAATGCAGATGGTTTCCGGTCGAAATCCCGGTACTTCCCACTTTGGCAATGCTCTGTCCCGCGCTCACGGCATCTCCGACCGAGACATTGAGTGAAGACGCATGCATATATACCGTACAGAGTCCGTTCCCATGGCTGATGATCACATGGTTTCCCGCTGCGGAGGAATAACCGGAATAGATCACCTCTCCGTCCGCCGCAGCCACGATATCCGCCCCGTAGGAGGCTCCGATATCGATTCCCTTGTGGGAAGAAGAAGCTCCCTCGGTCGGAGAAAGTCTGTTTCCGTACTCACTGGTCACACGTCTGCTGCTCGGACACGGCCAGGTAAACGCGCCGCCTGTATAGCTTGGCGGTTCCACATAGTCCGTAGTGGAGCTTCCCGAATTTCCGCTGTTTCCGTTTTCCGTAGAGACTTCCGTTCCGCTGTTCGCCGCTTCTTCCGCCTGTCTTTTTGCTTCCGCCTCTGCCGCAGCTTTGCGTTCCGCCTCGCGCTGTGCCTGGAGGGCAAGCTGCGTCTTGATCTCCTCTATGACTTCTTCCTGCGCGGCGATCTCATTCTGATAAGTCTGTGCCGCATCTTCCGCGGTGTCTAACTGGGATCCGATGTTTGCAAGCTCCGTCTCCTTCTGTCCACGCAGTGCCGCAACCGCGCTCTTCTGATCCTGCAGTTCGGTCTGCATTGTCTCAAGATCCGCGTAATCCTGCTCCAACTGCGCTTTCGTATCCGCTACGGTCTGCGTGGCATTCTGATACTGCTCCAACATATTTCTGTCATACGCCGACAGTTCATACACATAGTCCACCGAATTCAAGAAATCCGATACACTGCCGGATGTACAGAGAAGCTCCATATAAGACATGCTCTGCGCGTTCTCATACATATACTGTATGCGCAGCTTCATGCTCGCATACTGCGCCGCCGCATTCTCCTCGGACTGGGCGAGCAGCGTTTCCGTATCGGAAATTTCCGAGTTTTTCTCGTCTAGCTTCTGTTCGAGACCTGTCATCTGATCCGAGATATCCGACATCTTCTGATCGAGTTCCGCAATCTTGGTCTCGGCATCCTCCTGGGAATTCTGAAGCTCCGTGATCAGTCCCTGTGCCTCCTGCAGGGCGGTCTCTAACTGTTCTTTCTCCTGCTGCGCATTGGAAAGGGAACTGTCACTGCTGCTGCCTGCCGTCTTCTCTGCCGCGTACACACCGCTCGCTGAAGTGATGGCAAGCACACCCACAAGCCCGGCAGCCATAACTTTTTTCTTTCTTTCTGACCAGTTTTTCATATAGTCCTCATAGCGGAATATGGGCGTCCAATACCGCAAAGCGGCATACGGGCACCCATCGTTCCTTTTTCTATCTTCGTTTACTAAACTCTCAAATGTTTATGGATCGTAATGCGGCTTCCCATGAATCCGATTCCGACACCGAGGATCAGTGCAACCGGAACCAGTGTACGGAACACCTCATTGACCGGCAGGAAATTCATCATATTACTCAAAAATGAGAATTTTCCCGCAATATATACCACTACTTTACTGTAAAGCACATAAAGCAGTGCGAGCGGAAGCGCGGATCCGATCAGCCCGATCAGAACTCCTTCCACCACAAACGGTGCCCGGACAAAAAAGTCCGTCGCTCCGATCAGTTTCATGATACCGATCTCCTCTTTCCGAACCGAAATACCGATCGTTACGGTATTGCTGATTAGGAATGTGGAAACCGCAAGTAAGATCATGATGATCCCGATCGATATGTAGCTGACCAGCGAATTGAAATCGGACAGCGTATTTGCCGCGACTTCCGACTGGTTGACCTTGCGGATGCCGTCTAATGACTGCAAATAGGTTACCAGCGCGTCCTGCATGGAAACATCATTCAGATAGATCTCATAGTGCGCGGAATTGGCAAGCGGGTTATCCTCCGCAAATCCGTCCGCGAGATCCTCCGCGCCCTGAAAATATACTTTTTTGAAATCTTCCCATGCCTGCTCCGCCGACACATAATTGTAACTTGCGACTTCCGCGCGCTTTTCGATCTTATCGCCGATCGCCTGGATCTGCTCCTCGGTGATACCCTCGTCAAAAAATGCCGTGACCGCAACTCCCTCTTCGGCGCTCTTTACCATCGCCTGGAAGTTGGCCGCAAGCGAATAAAAGATACCGAACATGAAGATACATGCTGCCATCGTTGCAATGGAAGCCAGAGAAAAAAGGCGGTTGTTCCAGATATTTTTAAATCCCTGTTTTACTGTATAAAAAAACGAACTAATTCTCATAATTTCCCTCTCCCGGTAATTTATCGTACACGAGCACGCCCTTGTCGATCTTGATCACACGTTTGTTCATCTTCTTTACAAACTCAAGATTGTGCGTGACCACCAAAACCGTAGTGCCGCGTTTGTTGATCTCCTCCAACAGACGCATGATCTCCCACGCGTTGTTGTTGTCCAGATTTCCGGTCGGCTCATCCGCCAGAAGGATCTTTGGTTCATTTACCAGCGCCCGGGCAATCGCAACACGCTGCTGCTCACCACCGGAAAGCTGTTTCGGCAGGGATTTGTATTTCGCTGCAAGTCCGACCATGGAGAGCATCGTCGGAACACTGCTTTTGATCTTGCGGTTTGACGCGCCGATCACGCGCTGCGCAAACGCAACATTCTCATAAACATTCCGATCCTTGAGCAGACGGAAATCCTGAAAGACCACGCCGACGTTTCTGCGGTAGCGCGGAATCTGTTTTCTTCGTATTTTATGTAAGTTTCTGCCGTTGATCGTGATCGTTCCTTCTGTCGGTTCCAGTTCCTTTAACAGAAGCTTGATCAGCGTTGATTTTCCGGAACCGCTTTCTCCAACGACAAATACAAACTCTCCTTCTTCTATATTCAGATTGATATCATTTAACGCAGGGATTCCCGCTGAATATGATTTGCTTACATGCTCAAGCCTGATCATATGTTCCTCCTAGTCTAATAATCCAGTGACTCCATATATTTCATGTATTTCACGACCATAAGCGCGATCTTGAACGTGATCGCATCCTCAAACACCCTTAAATCCAGTCCGGTGCTCTTTTGCAGCTTATCCAGCCGGTAAACCAGTGTATTCCGGTGAATGTAAAGCTGTCTCGAAGTCTCGGACACATTCAGGTTGTTCTCGAAAAACTTGTTGATTGTTGTAAGTGTCTCCTCGTCAAAGTCATCCGGTGATTTGTTATCAAAAATCTCCTTGATGAACATCTTGCACAGCGGGATCGGCAGCTGATAGATCAGGCGGCCGATTCCAAGCGTGGAGTAGGCGATGATATTTTTCTCCTCAAAGAAGATCTTTCCGACATCTAACGCCATGCGCGCCTCTTTGTAGGAACGGGATACTTCCTTGATCTCATTGACAACCGTACCGTAAGCGACATAGACATCCTTCTCGGTCTCGGTTCCCTTAAATACATTTAAAATGATCTCCGCTGTCTTCTCAAGATCGTCGTAGGTCTCATTTTCCGCAAGTTCCTTTACCACGATGATGTTCTTTTCGTCTACCGCCGTGACAAAATCCTTGGATTTCCCGCCGAAAAGAGAACGCACCTTCTCCAGTTCATTGCCATCCTTCTCACGGTTGGTCTCAACGATAAATACCACGCGTCGCACTTCCGTCTCGATATGGAGCTTTTTCGCGCGGTTATAGATATCCACCAGAAGCAGGTTATCCAATAACAGGTTCTTGATAAAGTTATCCTTATCAAACCGCTCCTTGTAAGCGACCAGAAGGTTCTGGATCTGGAAGCTTGCGATCTTTCCGATCATATAGACATCATCGCTGTCTCCGTTCACGATCAGCACATACTCGAGCTGATGTTCGTCAAACACTTTAAAAAACTGACATCCGGAGACAACCTGACTGTCTGCCGGAGATTCCATAAACGCGATCGCCGGACCTACAAATCCTTCGGAATCCTGAAAGGTCGTTGCCATTACCTTTCCCTCCGTATCAATGATGCACAGATCGATCCTTGTGATCCCTTTCAGCCCATCTATGGTACTCTGAAGTATTTGATTTGAAATCATAGACTCACTCCTTCTCTATTGTATTTCCTTTCTGGAATCATATACAATTTTCACAAAAAAATCCGGTTTTCTTAGTCCAAAACCAACTCTTTATTTTAACATTTTAATGCAAATCACCAAAAAAAGAAAGAGGAAAACCGATTTTTTTTATGCTAATATTCCAAAAATCCCTCTCCGACCACTTCCCGGGCATCTGTCACAATCACAAATGCGTTATTATCAATCTTTAAAATGATCTCTTTTAACACCACGATCTCTTTTTTGGAGACCACACAATACAGCATGCATTTTTCATCCCCGGAATACATTCCGACCGCGTCAAGTCCGGTCACTCCGCGATCCATCTGGGTCATGATCGCGTCCGAGATCTCCTTATACCGGTCCGAAACGATAAATACCGCTTTGGAATACTTCATACCTTCCATTAACGTGTCCGATACCTTTGAGGTGACATAGATCGCAACAATGGCGTAAAGCGCCGCCTTGACACCGAACGAATAGATACCGACCGCAACGATGATCCCGTCAATGACACAGATGATCTGCATGATCGTATAATGTCTTAATTTGTGCTGGATCAGAGCAGCTAGCATATCCGTTCCGCCCGTTGTGGCACGCGCAAGAAGCACCATTCCCATTCCGACTCCGCAGATCACACCACCGAAGATCGCGGAGAGCACATAGTCCCCCTCTGCCAGATTCCATAACGGTATCACATATAACCACGCGGAAAGCAGCACCGTCGCCACTGCGGTACGGGCAACAAACTTCTTTCCCTTGATCAGCGCCGCAAGCAGAAATAACGGTACGTTTAACACCAGGTTCGTCAGCCACAGCGGCACCGCACCTTTTGTTACATATTTCGCAATAATCGCAACACCGGTGAATCCGCCGGTAACCAGTCCTACCGGATCATAGATACACTGGATCGCCAGTGCCATAAGCCCGGTTCCGACCACCATCAGGATCGCGTCTATCCAAAGTGGTCTGCGGTTCAGTAATAAATTCATTTCCATTCAGCCTCATTTTTCATTGTTATTATATTCATTCAGACGGTTCGTCAGTTTTTTTCTGCGAATGATCCGCCGCATCCAGCGCAGCGGAGAGTGTCCCTTCTCGTCTGCCGCGTAATGCTCGCCGAGCCCGTACCACACCCTGGCACTCAGCTTTCCCCGGTTATCCTCCAGAAAATGTTCCTGATATGGGGATGGCAGCACGGAAAAGATGACATCCGGTGTCTCCATATTGATGGCATTGACGACCGCGTCAAGGTCTCCGATGCAGGTTTCCATGGCATATTGTCCCACGATCTTCACCTTTTCATACTCATCCTGTAAAAAGGAATAAAGCCGCTCTACCGCGTCCGCTGTCTGCCCCAGCAGATACACGGTCTTTTTGTTGCGGATCAGCCGTTTCATAAATTCAAGAAAAAATTCATTCTCAACCGTCTCCCGGATGCGCTGCGTTGAAGCGGCACCCGCCGCTGTCAGGATCTCCTTTTCTCCGATCACCGCAAGATCCAGCTCCTGTAAGCAGTTATGCATCACTTCATCGCCGCCCGCCTGCTCGATCATGCGCATAGATATGGTCTCTACCGTGTTCATCACATCATTGTTCAGATAAGTCTCCACATTGAACATGGCTTCCCGTACGGTGTAATTGTCCAGTTCCAGTCCTAATATATCTAATTTTTTTAACATTATAGTCCTCTGTTTCCTGTTGTTCACTGCAAGGCAGTTTGATACAAATATGTAGTATATCAAAAACATGCTTATATTTCAACTTTCTTTCCAGCTGTTTACCATAATGTGTCATTCGATACAGTTTACAATTTTCTTCTTTTTTCATAAAATACTGACAAATTTTATGTTTTTTCACCAAATTTTCATTTTTGAAATGTCAATAGATTTCCGGTTTTATTTTAAGGCAGGTATATTTTTATGATTTGTATACAAAACGCCCGTTCTTTTTTTTCACTATGTAAACCATACAAGTTATCCACTTTTTTGTGGATAATGTGCATAACTTCGTGTATAACTCTGTTTTTCCTCCTTTTTCCCCTCTCCCATGTTGATAAGTTTCCACGTTCTTTTTTCCCGCCCGGATTTTTTTGTTCGGAATTTGTGCACTTTGCTTTTTTCATTTTCTTCTTCTCTTTCTGCTCCGTACCAGAGCAGTTCTTTCGTTTCCTTTTCTCCTCTCCTTTACATAACTCCGTTTTTACTTTACATAACTCGGCTTTTACTTTACATAACATCTTTATTTTGGAAGCCTGTTGAAATTGTCGCACATTTTACCATACAAATCATGCGCTTTGTGCGTCCATTTTCCACGTTGCTAGTACACAAAAAGACAGCAGAAACGTTTTTTGCGTTCTCTGCTGTCTTTCTCTATTCCGTTCAAATGCAATTAGAAAATACGTCTTACTGCAAGGATGTCTCTGTAATATGCGGTAGAGATCTTGATACCGCTTGACGGTGTACTTGCGTGTACAATGGATCCATTACCGATATAAATACCAACATGTCCACTGTAGCATACGATATCACCCGGCTGCATATCGGAGGTGCTGACACCATATCCCACTCCGCGCAGTGCGCTTGAAGAATGTGGAAGCGAGATTCCATACGCGCCGTATACACTCATGACAAATCCGGAACAGTCCGCTCCGTTTGTCAGGCTGGTTCCGCCATATACATACGGATTTCCAACGAACTGGCACGCATAGCCTGCAACTGAGCTTCCACCGCCGCCAGACGGGGATGAATAGGATTTGGAAGATCCTGATTCCTTGGAGGAGGATTTATCCTTGTCCTTACCCTTGGTGCTCTTTTCTTTCTCTGCCGCTGCTGCTGCCGCCGCTGCTGCCTGCTGTCTCTCTGCTTCTTCCGCTGCAAGTCTTGCCTGTTCTTCTTCTACGGTCTCTCCGTATTTATACTCGGTGGAAAGGCCGACATAATCGGTAGATACATAACCTTCACCTTCCTCAATGGAAACCTTGACCCATCCGGTGATCGACTCATCTGTAACGGTAAGATCTTCTCCGTTCGGTACAAGACCAAGGATCTCTGCATCTGTGGACGGAGCGGTACGGACTTTCAATGTCTCCGTATTTACCGTAGCTACACGACGTCCTGCCTGTTTCGCCACATTCGCGTCACCGACGATCAGATATTCACCTTTTATGTATCCGGTACAATTTCCAGAAGTGATCTTGTACCAGTCTCCCTCTACGCCTTCTACGGAAGCCATGCAGTTCGTGTACAGCTTTCCGACCGGTTCGCTGTCCTCACTCGCCGCGCTTCTGACATTGACGTAGCTCTCTACATTCGCGATCGCCACATCATTAAATTCTGCTGTCACCACCGACGTGCTGTTATTCACAACATCGGCTGCCGCTGCCTTCGCGTTGGAATTGCTCGCTGCCTGTGCATCCGCCTGCGCTTCCTCTGCTGCTGTCTGTGCTTCTGCCGCCTGGATCTCTGCCACATCGCTTGTTCCCGTCGACTGGATCTGCGACATCGTAGATGTGATTCCCGCTACGGTTGTTGTCTCATCCGCCAGCCCGGATACCGCCGTATCCGCCGTTGCATTCTGCGACTGCGTGGACGTCTGTGCCGCAGATGCCACCTGGGTGCTCGCGTTTCCGGATACCGCACATGCGCCCGCAAACGGTGCCGCATAAGTAACTACCGGTGTACCGGAAAGTGCCACAACACTGAGTGCAATCGCTGCCAGCTTCATGATTTTATTCTTCATCGAAATCCTCCATATCAGTTTTCGTACGTTTCTCGTTTGTTATTTGTTACAAATTTATTACATTTATTACATGGTTATTATAGCAAAGGGTTTCCCCACTGTCAACCGTGTTATCCTGGAATATTTTTCCTTATAATCCATGCAGATACTCTTCCACTGCGGTGATCGCGTTCGCTCCGTCCGCCGCCGCGGTGATGACCTGTCTGAGCGGCTTTGTTCTAAGATCTCCTGCCGCAAAGATCCCCGGTCTGCTCGTCTTTGTATCTTCTCCCGCGATAATGTATCCGGCATCATCCATTTTTACGAGACCGGAAAAACTCTCCGTGTTCGGCATCGTGCCAACCGCAATGAACACTCCGTCCACCGGAAGACTTCTTTTTTCCTTTGTCTTCTTATTAGAGATGTCGATCGACTGAACCTGTCCTTCTCCTTTGATCTCCTCGATAACGGTATCAAGTACCAGTTCGATGTTTTCGGTTTTTTTCACCTGTTCCTGCAAGACCTTCGCACCACGGAATTCGTCCCTGCGGTGGATCAGATATACTTTGCTGCAGCCACGCGCGAGAAAAAGCGCATCCTCCAGCGCGACATCGCCGCCGCCTGCCACTGCAACTGTTTTCCCACGGAAGAACGCGCCATCGCAGGTCGCGCAGTAGGAAACTCCCATTCCGCCAAGTTCCTGTTCTCCCGGCACTCCGAGTTTCCGGTGATCCGCTCCGGTTGCAAGGATCACGGTCTTTGCTTCATAGTCACCCTTGTCCGTGCTGATCTTCTTCACATCGCCATCTGCCGATATGCCCTTCACCTCTGCCGTGACAAATTCAGCTTCCATCTTTTTGGCATGTTCCATGAACTTCTGTCCGAGTTCAAAGCCGCCGATCCCCGGAAGCCCCGGATAATTATCCACCTCATCCGTATTTAGGATCTGTCCGCCGCTCATTGGCTGTTTTTCGATCACGAGCGTGCTCAAACGCGCGCGCTTTCCATATATTGCTGCCGCAAGTCCTGCCGGACCGCTGCCTATTATGATCACATCGTATGTCATTGTCGTTTTCCTTTCCCAAAAAACTACACTTCTTTTATACTATTACATTATTTTGAACATTTTATGAATTTTTGTACTTTTTTTACTTTTTTCTTGTTTTCCCGATGCTTCCATGCCATAATGAAATTAACTAAAGTTTATTTCCATGCAAGGAGGTGGATGCTATGGGAATTGATTCTTTGACTTCCATTGCGCTATCTGCACTGGATATGCCGAGTACCAGCACCGACATCGGGATTGCCGTACTTGGAAAGCAGCTCGATCTCAGTGAGACGATGGGCGACAGCATGGTTCGTGCCATGGAGCTTTCCGTCAATCCAAACGTTGGCAGCAACATCGACATTTATGTTTAAAAAGAAGCGGACTGTCGCTGTATGGCAGTCCGCTCTTTCTTTTCCGCCGCTTACCGGATCGCGCGCACCTGTTCACGCATCTGTTCAAGCGAAAATATTTCCTCAAAGTCAAAATCTTCCGCGAGATTTTCCAGATTTTCTTCGGAGTGCTCCATCTCCCTCGCGTAGATCCGCGCCACATCGACCCGGTCTTCGACCGAATAACGGTGTCCGTTGTCGAGATAGCGCACCACATCCATATCCCGGATCATCAAAAAACTTGTCACCGCAAGTTTTGCCTGGCTGAGAAAACGGTAGTCATAGACCGCCCGCATAAAATGGCGGTAGGTAAAATAACACAGGATCTGTTCCCACTCATAATATCTGTCATGGTAAAACTCCGCAAATTCATTATGTAAACCAATGTAATCCGCTTCCGTTTTGTCCTCTCCCGCAAGCGTCTCGAGCAGATGTGCCAGCGTTCCCGGCCATTCCTCATCGAGTATTTCCATCGGCTCATAAAATCCCGCGCGTTCCCGCATGGCTTCCAGCTGGTTTAACGCAAAATCACTTTCATATTCCGGCAGTTTCTGTTCCGTCTTCATCTCTGCGATCACCGCTTCGATCTTCCACGGCTCCTCCCAGTTTAAGCATTCCTGCACCCGGTCGGCAAAGACCAGATATTCTTCCAGCCGCGCGCCAAGCGGTTTTTCCCGGTTCTGCAGCAGAATGAGCGCGTAATCCCGCGCCTCTCTGATATATTCCCAGTCCTCTCTTGTATCGACATCTTCCTCATCTTCATCCACTTCCGGTTCATCCGTATCGTCCGCATACTGTGTCTCTTGCTCCGGCACCGGTTCATCCGGGATCTCCCGCTCCACGATCCGAAACGGTTTCTCCTCGGCAAAGATCAGGCGACAGGCCTCCTCACAGGAAAGTCCGAGACAGCGCTCCATGATATTTCCATAGGTAAACGTCACTCTCGGATAATCCGTACAGGTCTCGCAAAGTGTATCCTCGCCAAGTTCCGTATAGATATCACAGAGATTTTTTTCATTCAGAAACGGACAGCGGTTGTTGATCAGAATGAAACTGTCCTCTTCTCCCTCCGACATATTCTGCCGCAGGCGGTCTCCGAACGCTCCCGGAACCGCCTTGTAGTAATCAAAGGTTTTTTCATCGATCTCTACTTCCCAGCCGGCGCAGCAGCTGTGGCGGCAGCGCCCGGCAATACACTCAAATTCATCAAAATAGTCTGGAACCCGCAGTATCATCTTACAGTAATTCCTCCAATTCACTCACCAGTTCTTCAAACAGCTGCAGGGCATCCTCCACCGGCTTTGGTGTGGAGATATCCACTCCCGCCATTTTTAAGAGTTCGATCGGATCTTTGGAGCATCCGCCTTTTAAGAACTTCATATAATCGGCAACGCCCGCCTCTCCCATCTCGAGGATCCTTTTCGACAGGGCGATTGCACAGGAAAAACCGGTTGCGTACTGATACACATAAAATTCCGTATAAAAATGCGGAATGCGCGCCCACTCCAGCGCGATCTGCGGATCCGATACCATTTCCTCTCCGAAATATTTCCGGTTCAGATCCATATATACCGCGCACAGACGCTCTGCTGTCAGCGATTCGCCCTTCGCGTACATCTCGTGCGTGATCTTTTCAAACTCCGCAAACATGGTCTGGCGGAATAATGTTCCCTTAAACTGGTCGATAAAATGGTTTAAAAGATACGCTTTTTCCTTCTTATCTTTGCTTTCCTTTAACAGATACTGCATTAGCAGTGACTCATTGCAGGTAGACGCGACTTCTGCGACAAAGATCAGATAACCGGAATACACATAAGGCTGATTCGCGTTGGAATACCAGCTGTGCAGTGCATGCCCCATCTCGTGCGCAAGCGTAAACACGTCATCCAGTTTTCCCTGATAATTCAAAAGCACATACGGATGCGTGCCATAGGCACCCCAGGAATACGCGCCGCTGCGTTTTCCCCGGTTCTCATAGACATCGATCCAGCGATGGTCAAATCCATCTTCCAGATGACTCACATATTCTTCGCCCATCGGCGCAAGTCCGCGTTTTACGATCTCTTTTGCTTCCGCGAACGGGATCTTTTTCGTCTGATCCGCCACAAGCGGCACATACACGTCGTACATGTGGAGTTCCTCCACGCCAAGCGCGCGTTTGCGCAGTGCCACATAACGGTACATTGCCGGCAGGAAACGGTGAACGGTTTCGATCAGATTGTCGTAGACTTCCGTCGGAATATTTCCCGGCGCGAGCGCGGCAGCAAGCGCAGACGGATATTTTCTTACGTCCGCATAGAATTTCGCTTTTTTCACATTCGCGCTGTAAGTCGCCGCCAGCGTATTCCTAAACTGATCGTAGGTCTGATACAGTGCCTCAAATGCCTCTTTCCGCACCCTGCGGTCACTGCTCTCCATAAATCCGCCAAACCGCCCGTGCGTCAGTTCCACTTCTTTTCCATTTTCATCCCGGATCGTTCCAAACTTCGCGTCCGCGTCATTGAACATGGAAAAAATATCATCCGGCGCAGTTGCCATTTCATACGTCTTTGCAAGGATCTCCTCCTCGGCAGCGGACAGCGTGTGCTCCTTTCTCCGCCATATCCGGTCGATCAGAAGCCGGTATTTTTCAAGCTTTGGATCTTCCTTAAAAAATCCCTGCAGCCTGCTCTCCTCCATTGCAAGCAGCTCCGGCTCGAAAAAGGCCTCGGCAGCGGAAAGATGCGTCGCAGCGGCCTGTGCCTGCGCGGCATATCCCTGATAAGTGAAATTTCCCATATCCTCGTGCATCTTCTCATTCGAGTAAACTAACACCTTTTCAAACAGATTCTCCGTCTCATCCGCAAGCGTCAGATACGCATAAAGTGCATCCGCAGATGCACTTACCTTTCCTGCGTAGCCTTTTAACTGCGCGAGCTGTTCTTCTAACTGTTTTACCGCCGCTTCCCAGTCAGCGTCCGTCAAAAACAGATCCTCCAATGCCCATTTGTCCGCCTCCGCGATTTCTGAACGCGCCGGCAGTTTTTCTATTTCTCCCATTGTTTTCCCCCTGTCTGATTTTAGTTGAGTCCCCGGAATCCTTTTCCTATGATCTCACTGCTGTTGGTGATCGCGATAAAGGCTCCCGGTTCCGTTTTATGGATAAAATTTCGAAGCTGTACTGCCTGAGAACGTTTCATGACAGTCAGTATGATCGTTTTTTCTTTATGTGCGTATGCGCCCTCCGCATGATAGATCGTTGCGCCGCGCTTTAACTCATTCTGGATGAATGTGCAGATCGGCTCCGGATTTTCACACACGATCGTAAAATACTTGCAGAGGTTGATGTTCTCGATCACGCCGTCAATGACAAGCGATTTTGCCATCAGTCCGCAGAATGAAAACAGTCCGGTCTCAATGTCAAAGACCAGGCTTGCCGCCACCGTGATCCCGAGATCTACCAAAAACAGTGCCATTCCGATATTTAAAGTGGAATATTTTTTTAAGATCATCGCGATGATATCCGTGCCGCCTCCGGAGGCGTTGACATTAAAAAGGATTGCGGAACTGAACGCCGGCAGTACGATCGCATAGATCAGTTCTAAGACCGGCTGGCTCGTGAGCGGCCCCTGCATCGGGCAGAACACGTCAAGCAGGCTGAGTCCCAGTGAGGAAAGTACACTCACATAAACGGTCTTGATGCCGAAGCCTCTGCCCAAAAACAGGAAACCAAACACCAGAAGTACCATATTGATCACAAAGTTCAATGTACTCGCGCGCAGTGCCGTAACCTGGGAGAGGACAACCGCAAGACCGGTCACCCCTCCAAACGAAAAGTTATTCGGGAATTTAAAGAAGTATACTCCAACATCCAGAATGATCGTTGCGATCGTAAGTGTGATGTACTCTAAAATCTTCTGATCCCGCTTCATATTTCTGCTCATCTGTACTCTATTCCTCTTATCCTTTTATAACATGATCCTTGATTTTTCCTTGCTCTTGTCGATCATCCGGTTCAATTTGCGGAACGGTACCGCAACGACCAGTCCAATAAAAAGACCGACGCAGACAACAATACAGAGTTTTAAAATGCATTTCCAGTAAGTCATCGCATACATACCGCCGATCGTCTCACGCAGCGCGTTCATGCCAAATGAAAACGGCAGGAAACGATAGATCGCCTGATAGATCTTCGGCAGTGTCTCGATCGGGAAAGTACCGCCCGCACCCGCAACCTGGATTACCATGATCACGACCGCAACCGCTTCTCCGACTGTCTCAAATGCCACCGTCAGCGAATAGATCAGCATCGTAAACGCAAAACTGCTCATTGCGCACGCGAACCAGAACAAAAACGGATTGTGGCACTGGATCTTAATATAAAACAGATCCCCAAGCACCGCGATCAGTGTCTGCACCTGACCGATCAGAAAGAAGGTGATGTAACGTCCGAAAAACTGCTGGTATGGCTTTGTCTCCATGATCCCCGGTTCCGGATGCACCTTTACATGTATGATCGCTACCAGGATCAGCGCCCCTACCCAGATCGCAAGTATCGTATAAAACGGTGACATCGAGGAACCGTAATTTGCGATCTCATATACCGCTTCTGTGTCAAGCGCAACCGGTGATGAGATAAAGCTGCCCAGAAGTTCCGGGTCTGTCTTTAAGACATCCAGAAGTTCTTTATACTGTTCATCCCCGGTAAGTGTCGTGATGTCGGTACGGATCTGATCGAGTTTCTCTTTCATATCAACCGCCATATCACGCGAAGACACCAGCCCTTCCATTCCGGAAGAAAGCGTGTCTCCGTATTCCTCGAGCACATCCGTCACACCGCTCAAATCCCCGTCCACGCCGGAGAGGATCGCCTGTGCCGAATTCAAAGAGCCCTGCATGGAATTGATTGTAGACCGGAGCTGTGGCTTGATCGAATAGGTATAAGTGTCACCCAATGCGTTTATCTTTGTCTTACATGTCGAAATCTCGCCTAAGATCTGCTGTTCCAGTGCTTTGACCGCATCCGAACCGGCTCCCGCATTTGTGGAAACCGCCTCCAGATCCGTGGAGATCTGATCGAGCTGTGTCTGAATCTCAATCACCTGCGCGTCCACGCCGTCATACACCACGATCGATGAGGTCGTAGAACCGAACATCTGCTTTAAATACGGCATAATCGCCTGTGCTCCCGCAAGTCCGTTCGTCACGCTTCCCTCTTTTCCCTCGAGGTTTGACAGGTCATTCTGTATCATGGACGATACCTGATCCAGGGTCGTGCCTATCATATCCAGGCTGTAGCTTACCATATCAGAGACCGTATCCGCGCTTGCCGTCCCGGAAGTGACTGCTCCCTGCATCGCGTTTACCGTATTCTGCCCGTTTCCGACCAGCTCGTTCAGATCCGGGATCATCACCTGTGTCGTATCGATCAGGCTTGATGCCGAACCGGTCACGCTGATAAAGGAATTCATGATATTGATATAATTCTGCAGGTCTCCGTCAAGTTCATCCAGCCGTCCGGTCACCGCGTCAACCAGTGACACATTTCCATCCGTATCCACCAGTACATTGCTCACCTTCATTAAGGATTCCGCGATCGTACTCACGAACGTGCTGTTGACCTGTTCCTGCACTGCGGTCTTCGCCTTGGAAGTGATCTTTGGCGCGATCGCGTTCTTCTTTTCGTTTTCATAGTAGGTGATCTTCGGATGTGTGACATCTCCGCTCATGAAGCTGACCATATCCTTGGAAAAATCCTTGGAAATCACCAGTGCCGCGTAGTATTCCCCACTGTACACGCCGTCCGTCGCTTCTTCCAACGTATCCGGGAATACCCAGCCTATCGTCTTGTTTTCTTTCAGCCCGGAAAGTACATTATCACCGATGTTCATCGAAATTCCCGCGACTTCTGTTCCCTCATCCTGGGAAACGACCGCGATCTTTAAATTGGATGTGGCTTCCTGCGCGTAAGGATCCCAGTTGGAAAGGATATTGAACCATGCATATAAAGACGGGATCACAGAAAGTCCCATGATCACGACCACCGCCACCACGTTGGTGCTGAGTCTTCGGAAATCCGCACAGAAAATCTTAATTATGTTCTTCATTCTTATCTGCTCCCTCTTCCTCTATTGCAAGTGTCTCGCTGTTTAATGTCGCGTCCAGTTTTTTCACCGCGCTCTTTAACGGCCCGTCAATGGCAGGCACGCCCGGTCCGATCAGCGCTTCCACGCCGGCATCGCCGCGTTCATCCAGCTCGTTTAATTTTTCCTGTAATTTATAATCACTGTATTCTACAAAGACCAGATACGCCGCAAGGATAAACAGCGACACGATCCAAAGTACCAGAAAGATCGTTTTTGAGCTGCCTGTCCAAAACAGCATTGCGAGGAAAATCAACGGTATGATGATCAGGCATTTCAAGCCGATACGGATCCTCTTCTGGTTTTTCAGATGGATCTTCTGCTCATAATCCAAAAGAATGTCGTACATTCTCTCATACTTACTGTAATTGTCTGTATTCATAAATGCCGCCCTCCTCTTACATCATCTTCGTATCTTCCATACGTTTTTCCATAAAGTGGTTCAGCCGGATAAACGGGATCCGGATCACAAGTCCGATCATAAGCCCCGCGACCGCAAACACGAGAAGTTCGGAGAGCGCCGTCTCAAAGGTGCTTCCGTACATGCCCGCAACCGTTTCACGCAGCGCGTTGATCGCATATGGGAACGGGAAAAATATGTATACTTTCTGATAAAAGTCCGGCAGTATCTCGATCGGATACGTTCCGCTCGATCCGGCGATCTGGATAACTACGATAACGACCGCAAAGGCTTTTCCCATGTCTCCAAACGCAATGGTGAGCGCGTAGATCAGCATGGAAAACGTAAAACTGGTGACCGATGCGGCAAACCAGAACAGTCCCGGATAGAGGATCTGGCATTTTAACAGGAAAATATCACCGAGCACAACGACTGCTGCCTGCACCTGTCCCAGGACAAAGAACAGCAGATATCTTCCGAAAAAGAGCTCATGATGCTTCGGATGATCCAGTTTGTCCGGATCCGCTTTTACCTTGATCAGAGATACTAAAAGCAGTGCGCCTACCCAAAGCGCCAGTACCGTATAAAACGGTGCGACTGCGGAGCCGTAATTTTTCACTTCATAGACCGGTTCCGTCTCAATGGATACCGGCTGTGCAAAGAACTCTCCGTAGGTCTCCGGATCTCCTTCGAGGATATCCATCAGCACATCCACTTTTTCGTCTTCGCCTGCGGCATCGAGTTTGTCTGTGATATCGGTAAGCTCGCTGCTGACCGAACGGATCACCGCCTGGATCTGCACCAGACTGTCATCCAGTCCTGACATTGTCGTCTCCACGCCGTCAAACACAAGTCCCATGTTGCCAAGCGTGCTGTTTAAGTTGTTTAACAGATTGGTGACATTCGTCAGTGCCTGCGACATGCTGTCCAGCACATTCGACATTTCCGGCACAAGGTTGTTGGAATATACGCCCTTCATATTCTCGATCGACTGTTTGCAGCCGGAAAGTGTGCTTGAGATTCCCGCCGCATCCGAATCGATCGTAGTTTTCACATCATTTGCGATCTTGGAAGCGTCACTGCCCTGTTCCGCCTTGATATCCGAGATCGCTCCCTGGATCGTATTTAACGCCGTTGTGATATCACCGGCTCCGTTTTGCAGTGACTGGATCGCGTCCAGTGCCGCCTGGATCTGCTGCTTGGTCTCCTCACTGAGCTGGATATCGGATGGGATCTGAATATCCGGGATCTGGATGTCCGGAATCTGGATCCCGCTCTCTGTGCTCTTTTCTCCGCTCTCATCCAGTGCCATCTTCTGTTCGTCTGTCACATCCTGTAACTGCTGCTGTTTATTCTCCGCTTCCTGTCTGCTCAGTTCTTCGAGTGTCTGCTGCAGGGTGCTAAGCTGCGCGATCAGCGCTTCCGTATCATTTTTTGTCTGCGCAATGCTCTCCGCCGTCACTTTTGCCTTGTCACCAAGTCCCGCATTGGAAAGATCCGTTGCCACAGCGTCCAGCGATGCCTGCACCTGATTGAGCGCTTCCTGCACATCCGTGTTAAAGCCCGCCAGCGTCGCCTGTGACGCGGTAAGGCTCGCATTGGTATCCGTCACATCCTGTGCCGTATCCGATATTTTGGTGCTGAGTCCCGGGATCTTGTCGCTTGCAGAATTGACCGACGCAGTCAGTGCCTCATTTCCCTGGATAAAGGTATCGATCATGCCGTCATACGCCTGTAAGCTCGCATTGATCTCCTTTAATTTATCCTCAAAGCTCTCGATCCCATCGGAATTTTTGAGATCCGCCGACAGCTGGTTCGTCTCTGTAAAGATCGTACTTGCCACCACTTCAATAAATTTCTCATTGATGCTGGTCTGTAACGTCGTCGCCGCAGTATCCGTGATCTTCGGCGCGATCGCGTTTTTCTTCTCATTTTCATAATAGGTAATGGAGGAACCCTGGAATCCGTTCGTGACCGATTCATACATATTGCTGGTAAAATCCTCGCCGATCACGACTGCCGCATAGTATTTGCCGCTGTAAACACCATCAAGTGCCTGATCCTTATCGGTAAATACCCAGCCTATGGTATCGTTTTCTTTCAGCTCATCGACAACTTCGTCACCCATATTGACGACCGACCCGTCCGACAGCGTGTAATCCTTATCCTCCGTCGCGACTGCGATCTGCACGCTCGATGTATTTGCGTAGGGATCCCAGTTGGAATAAATATTAAACCATGCATACAAAGACGGTATGATGCAAAGTCCGATGGCGATGACCAGCGCGAAAAAATTCTTCATCAGTCCCCGCACATCCGATAAAAAGATCTTGATTATATTTTTCATGAGTATTTCCTCTCCCTGTCCCGAAAAATGTATCTTTCCTGCCCAAAGGGCAATAATCAGACTTAGTATAGCATAGAAATTCTAAAACAGAAATGAAATTTTTATTAAATATAGAGCCATCCGGGCGCTGCCCGCCGCACGAAAAAACTGTTCTCCGATCGTTTGTTTCTTTCTATTCTACTGTCACAACTTTCGCAAGATTTCTTGGTTTATCCACATCATATCCCTTATCCGATGAAACGTAATAAGCCAGAAGCTGTAATGCGGCTGCCGCCGGCAGACACATAAACTCATCCCGTACATCCGGCAGTTCAAAGGTAAGATATCCCTCTTCCTCCTCCGGCATCAGCTGTTCTTTCGCGAACAGCACCACATCCGCTCCGCGCGAACGCACTTCCCGGATATTTGAGACTTCCTTGGACAAAAGCTGTTTCTGTGTTGCCACCGCAACCACCGGTGTATGCTCCGTGATGAGCGCAAGCGGTCCGTGTTTTAATTCTCCCGAAGCATATGCTTCCGAATGGATATAGGAAACTTCTTTTAATTTCAAAGATCCCTCCATCGCAATAAAATAATCGAGTCCTCTTCCGATCATAAAAATATCCTTCGCGCTGATGATGCGTCCGGCAATATGATGGATCTTCTCTTTTCCCGCAAGCACTTTTTCCATGGCATCCGGCACCCGCTTTAATTCCCGCACAAAATCTCTCGTCTCTGTCTCCGTGAAATCCCCTCTCACATACGCCATGCGCGCCACTAAAAGCGCAAACAGCGCAAGCTGGGATGTGTACGCCTTGGTACTTGCGACCGCGATCTCCGGCCCTGCATTGGTGTAAAGCACTGCGTCACTCTCTCTGGCAATGGAAGATCCCTTTACGTTAATGACCGCGAGCGATCCAGCCCCTTTTTGCTTCGCGTATTTCAGCGCTTCAAGGGTATCGATCGTCTCTCCCGACTGGGACACTGCAATGACTAACGTCTTTTCATCCACGACCGGATCGGTATACATAAACTCCGATGCCATTTCCACGCTGACCGGAATATGTAAAAACTTTTTCATAAGAAACTGTCCGGCAAGTCCGGCGTGCATCGCGGAACCGCACGCAATGATGCATACGCTTTCACACGACGTAAGCAGGGAATCCGGCACCTGTTCCCCGGAAAAGTCCGGCAGGTCTTCCGTTGTTTTTTCTTCCAGCATACGCGCGATCACCCGCGGCTGTTCCGCCATCTCTTTTTCCATATAAAACGGAAATCCGTCTTTCTCGCTCATATTCAGTTCAAAATCGATCTCCAGATACTCCGGTTCTTTCTTATTTCCGTCAAGATCCGTCAGTGTTATCCCGTCTTTTGTCATTGTAAGCACATGGTATTCCGGAACTACAAAATACTGCCCGGTATATTTTCCGATCGCGGTCACATCCGATGCCAGGATCGCTCCGTCTTCGGTTTTTGCCGCTACGATCGGGCTTACGTTTCGGATGGAATAGATCCGCTCCGGGAAATCCGCAAACATCAGCACAAACGCAAACGTTCCCTTTAATTTTCCGACCGCTTTTTTTATGCAGTCATAAGGATCCCCCGCGTAAAAGTGATCAAACACACCAGCAGCGATCTCTGAATCCGTCTGCGATCTCAATTTTCCCAAAAGACCATACTCCGCCGCAAGCTCCTCGTAATTCTCAATGATCCCGTTATGTACGAGCGTCACTTTTCCCACGCGATGCGGATGCGCGTTCGCGTCACACACGCCTCCGTGTGTTGCCCATCTGGTATGCCCGATGCCGCAGGTCTGTGTCAGCTTCCTGCCCTCACACAGTTTTCTGAGGTCAGCCACTCTTCCGGCACACTTATAGATTTCTGTCTTTGTTCCGTCCGGATCGGACAATGCGATCCCCGCGCTGTCATACCCACGGTATTCTAACAGTTCAAGTCCGTTCAATAAAACATCCTTTACGCTTTTTTTCCCTGTATAGCCGATAATTCCACACATAAATTTTCCTCATCTTTCTTTTCTATATCATAAAACGATTCATTCTCAGTTTATTTTTCTCATTCTTCCGTTATACCGTATTTGTTTTGCAGTTACCCGCATATTTGCCGGTATATCTCGCAGCGGAATCTACGAAAGGGCGTCCGCCGAATTTTCGATAACCCTTTTCCTCGTTAACCTGAATGTTCAGGTGCATGGCGCTGGATGGGAAAACATGTTTTTGTCATACAGCAAAAACAGCGTCCGGATGGCTCTGTATTTAATTGTCAAGGTTGTTTTCTCTTGCTATTACATTATATATAAGATAAAACAATAAGTGCAAGCAAATTAGCTTGCACTTATCGTCTCTTTCAAAATTCCGGTAATTTCTACCATGGATTCTTCAAATTCTTTTTCGTTGTTGTTCTTAAAGATCAAAAGACCATCCTTGCTGTCCGCATTGTCCAGTTCTTTCGGAATATTAAAATTACAGGATGCGATATACTCATCCCAGTGCTCTAATTTCCATGTATCACGGTCAGAATTGCGTTCGATCATACGCTCATGTACGATCTTTGGATCTGTCTGTACCCAGATCACAGAAAGTGTTGCGCCTTTTTTCGCAAGCTGTTCTTTTAAGTTGTCCATATAAGCGACATCACGCACTTCTCTGGTGAACGGTGCGTTGATCAGTACGATATCATCATACTCAAGCGCCTCTAATGCCAGATCTACCACACATTCGTACTCGTAATTGCGGATGTGCTCTTCAAAGAAATCACTGCTGCGGTTGTACGGTTCGCCGGCAACTTTAAAGATCTGTTTGGAAAGGACGATCAGTGTATCCTTGTCCAGATAAACGCAATGGTTCAGGCGTTTTGCCAATGCCTTTGAAATATACGTCTTGCCGCAGGCTGGCGGTGATGTTACGATGATTAATTTCTTAGTCATTCTAAATTTCCTCCCTGAAATTGGATTAATATATATTTTGATATTTTTTTAACATTCTTGAATATACATTATAAATATATTTTTCTCATTTTTCAATCATTTTCACTCCATGCTTTTTCACATAAAAGTATGTGTGATCCGGCATTTTTTTATTTATATCTATCCATCCATTTTTGGATCGCGCATTTTCTTCCGTCATTTTAACTATTTTCTACGTTGTCCGTCTCGTATTACCCGGTTAATCTGCTCGAAAAAACACGAAATTTTATCAAAAAATTTTCATCAGGGAGGACGATCCGGTCATCTTTACGCGGTCAGAACCTTTTCAATCTCAACCACATACATCGTATGAAAATCATTTCCCGGATACCAGCGCTCGATATTGCTCTTATCGATAAAACAGTCCGCTTCTAACGGCTGCGCGTACAGTTTCTTACAGATAAACGCGAGTCTCGCGTCCGCAAAATACGGAACCCCGTTTTCCTCTGCGATACCCAGTCCGGATTTTGCGATCTTATCCTCGTCTCTGCCGGATACCGTACCAAAGTAATTTAACTCTTTCCGGTAAGCCTCCGGCAGCACGCTGATCGACATTTCCGCCGCCGCGTCCACAAATTCCTTGGTATAACGCTGCGGGCGGATGAATAAAAATGCAACCTGTTTGCCCCACATTACGCCAACGCCGCCCCAGGACGCCGTCATGGTGTTCACCTTTCCATCCTTTTTCGCTGTCAGAAGCAGCCAGTCTTTTCCTATCATCTGAAATGCGTTTTCGTTCAGTGCTTCACATGTAATTTCCGTCATAATGATCTATGAACTCCTTTCTTACTTCTTATTATAATGCCATAATAACACAAAGCTATCTTATGCGGCAAGACCTGTACGTTTGCTCTCTTATTCATAGTAGATCTGTTCTTTTCCGCCGATCGCCATCTCCAGGTACTGATCGATCCACAAAAACGCGCCGTCCGCGTCCCGGTCACAGATGTAATTATAGAGGATCTCCGTATTTCTGCTTAAGCGCTCAATCCCGTACAGCTTACAGTACCGCTCCCAGAGCGTGATGACCACCGGTTTGAATGAGGAATAAAAGATCGGCAGGATGCTGTTTTTTGAAATAAACGCAAGCTCATGCTGGAACGCGAACGCCGCCTCCGCCGCAGCCTGCGGCGTTTCTGTCATCGCAAGTTCCACCAGCTTTCTGCCAAGCACTTTCAGTTCTTCTTCCGTTGCGCATAAGATCGCCTGCTCCGCAGCCATATGTTCCAGCGCGCGCCGGATCTCCAGAATAGAACGGATTTCCTGCCTGCCGAGCCGCCCGCCGTGATACTCCATGAGTGCGATCAGCGTGCTGATGTTCCCGTTTCTTCTATAATCAGAGACGAACGTCCGCCTGCGCGGCTGGATTTCCAAAAAGCCCTCCTCTGCCAGTTCCGCGAGTCCGCTGTTTACCACCGCGCGGCTCACCTGCATCTGTGCCGCCAGCTCGCGCTCCGAGGGAAGCGCGGTTCCGATCGGGATCTCCCCCGATAATATTTTATCCTGCAGCTGACTCACAAACAGGCTCTTTAACGTCGGCGCAGATAATCTTTCAAACTTCATAGTGCCCTCCTTGCTACTGGTTATACCAGATACCAGTGACTTTAGTTTATCATACTTTTCCTTAAAAACAAAGTCTGTTTTTCTTCCGAAAACTGTGAAAATTCAACATTTATACCAGAATGCCCCTGCGGCAAATTGACGGTATGCCAAATGCATGATAAAATAATAACAAAGTATTGGTATGTTCCAACTACAGATAAGGAGTTTATCGTATGAATCATGTAAAAGTACTCGAAATCAAGCAGAGTGTTTTTGCGAACAACGACAAGCAGGCGGACGAACTGCGTGATCTGTTGAAGCAAAAGCACGTTTTTTTACTTAATCTGATGTCTTCTCCGGGTTCCGGAAAGACAACCACCCTGCGTCAGACCATCGCCCTGTTAAAGGACGAATTTAAGATCGGCGTCATGGAAGCGGATATCGACTCTGACGTTGACGCGGCGGCGATCGCAGCGACCGGCGCAAAAGCGATCCAGCTTCACACCGGCGGCATGTGCCACCTCGATGCCGCCATGACAAGACAGGGACTGGAGGGACTCGGTACGGACGATGTCGATCTCGCCATCTTAGAAAATGTCGGAAATCTGGTCTGTCCGGCTGAGTTTGACACCGGCGCTGTAAAAAATGCCATGATCCTCTCCGTTCCGGAGGGACACGACAAGCCATTAAAATATCCGTTAATGTTTTCTGTCTGCGATGTTGTCCTGATCAACAAGATCGATGTCATGCCATATTTTGACTTCGATCTGGAAAAATGCAAGGAATACATCCACATGCGCAACCCGAAAGCAAAAGTCATTCCGATCTGCGCAAAGACCGGCGAGGGCATGGATGCATGGAAAGAATGGCTGACCAAAGAAGTAAAGGAGTGGAGAGCATAATGGCTGATTTTACTAATGAAAATAACAAAGAATTCCGTCCGCTGATCTTAAAACTCGGACAGAAGATCACCGACCGTCTCGGCCGCAAGATCACGCCGGATGACCCGGAATACTGGGGTCTTGCCTGCATCGTCACCGATGAGATGGCAGAGGTCGCGCTCAAAATGGACGTGCGCAAACCAATGACCTTAGAACAGATCGCAAAAAAGACCAAATCCTCCGATTTAAAGAAATTAGAGGATCTGCTTCAGGAAATGAGCGTTGCCGGTCTTTTGGAATACAACTGGGAAAACCCAAAACACGAAAAACAGTATGTTCTTCCGATGTTCGTTCCGGGAAGTGCCGAATTCACCAACATGAACCAGAAACAGCTGGACGAACATCCGGAACTCGGACGTTTCTTTGAGCGCATGTCACGCGAGCCGCTCGAAAAAGTCACCCCGATGGTTCCGCAGGGCGGCGCCGGTATCGGTATGCATGTCATCCCGGTCGAGAAAGCAATCTCCTCCGAAAACCAGTCGGTGGATATCGAACATATCTCCCACTGGCTCAAAAAATACGAGGGAAAATACGCGGCAAGTCCCTGTTCCTGCCGTCTGTCGAGAAGGACCTTCGATGAAGGCTGTGCCGATGATCCGGAAGACTGGTGCATCGGTGTCGGTGACATGGCTGACTACCTCGTTGAGACGAACCGCGGCCATTATGTGACCTATGAGGAGGTCATGGAAATCTTACAGCGCGCGGAGGACAACGGTTTTGTGCATCAGATCACAAATATCGACGGAGAGAACAAGATCTTCGCGATCTGCAACTGTAACGTCAATGTCTGTTATGCGCTGCGCACCTCGCAGCTTTTCAATACACCGAACCTCTCCCGCTCCGCTTATGTGGCAAAGGTCGAGACCGAGAACTGTGTTGCCTGCGGACGCTGTGTGGAATACTGCCCGGCAGGAGCTGTAAAACTCGGTCAGAAGCTCTGCACCAAGGAAGGCCCGGTTGTTTATCCGAAACACGAGCTTCCGGATGCCACCAAATGGGGCCCGGAGAAATGGGACGAGGACTACCGCGACAACAACCGGATCAACTGCTACGACACCGGTACTGCGCCATGTAAGACCGCCTGTCCGGCTCACATTGGTATCCAGGGCTACTTAAAGCTGGCTGCGCAGGGAAGATACCGTGACGCGCTCGCCCTGATCAAGAAGGAAAATCCGTTCCCGGCTGTCTGCGGACGCATCTGTAACCGCAGATGTGAGGACGCCTGCACACGCGGAACCGTTGACCGCTCTGTTGCGATCGATGAGGTAAAGAAATTTATCGCAGAACAGGATCTAAACGCCGAACACCGTTATATCCCGCCGGTCGTACAGCCGTCAAACCGCGGCACGTTCCCGCAGAAGATCGCGATCATCGGAGGCGGCCCTGCCGGTCTCAGCTGCGCGTTCTACCTCGCGGAAAAAGGATATCATCCGACCGTATTTGAGAAAAACCCGCTGCCCGGCGGAATGTTAGTATATGGTATTCCTTCCTTCAAGCTCGAAAAGAATGTCGTTGCGGCAGAGATCGATGTCTTAAAGGAAATGGGCGTGGAGATCAAATGCGGCGTGGAAGTCGGCAAAGATGTAACGATCGCTTCCCTGCGCGAACAGGGTTATGAAGCTTTCTACATCTCGATCGGCTGTCAGGGCAGCCGCGCGCTCAACATTCCGGGCGAAGATGCCGAAGGTGTGATGTCTGCGGTAGAGCTTTTACATACTACGACCGAAAACGAATCCTATGCGATCAACGGACGCAGCGTTGTGATCGGCGGCGGTAATGTTGCGATCGATGTTGCCCGCACCAACACCCGCTGCGGTGCTTCCGAAGTCAGCATGTTCTGTCTCGAATCCAGAGACGAAATGCCGGCTGCCGATGAAGAAGTTGCAGAGGCTTTGGAGGAAGGCGTAAACTTACAGTGCGGATGGGGTCCGAAGGAAATCCTCACCGAAAACGGAAAAGTGACCGGTGTGGTATTTAAAAAATGTCTCTCCGTCAAGGATTATGACGGAAGGTTCAACCCGACCTTTGACGAAGACGATACGATCACCGTTCCATGTGAGAACGTATATTTAAGTATCGGTCAGAGCATCGAATGGGGAAATCTCTTAGACGGCACCAAAGTCGAGCTTGGACGCGGAAACGGAATCGTTGCGGATCCGCTCACCTACCAAACCGCGGAACCGGATATTTTTGCCGGCGGTGATGTATACACCGGGCCGAAATTCGCGATCGACGCGATCGCAGCCGGAAAAGAAGGCGCCATTTCGATCCACCGCTTTGTACAGCCGCACAGCAGCCTTGTGATCGGCAGAAACAGACGCAAATTTGTGGAGCTTGACAAAGACAATCTCAAGCTGGGAAGCTATGACAGCGGTTCCAGACAGGTTCCCGGCGTGGACGCTTCGATCGACAGCCACACCTCCTTCCGTGACGCGAAGCTTCCGTTTACCGAAGAACAGGTAAAAGCGGAAACCGCAAGATGCTTAAGCTGTGGTGCTTCCGTTGTGGATCCGAATAAGTGTATCGGCTGCGGTATCTGCACGACCAAATGCGCGTTTGATGCCATCCACTTAAACCGTGAGCTTCCGGGCTGCAGCAAGATGGTAAAATCCGAAGACAAGATGAAAGCTATCCTGCCTTACATGTTAAAACGTGAGATGAAGATCAAATTCCGTAAAAAGGATGAAGAATAATGCATGAACTTGGTATCGTATTTCACATTGCCGACAGCCTGCTTGCTGTCGGCAGAGAAAACAATCTGACTTCCATTTCAAGTGTGACGATCGAACTCGGTGAGGTCTCCGGTGTCGTTGACTCCTATCTCACCGACTGCTGGCGCTGGACAGCCGAGAAGCATGATCTGCTCCGCGGCTGTAAGATGCTTATCGAAACGCTTCCCGCCGTCACTTTGTGCGAGTCCTGCGGGAAGACGTATCCGACCGTAACCTACGCGAAGGTCTGTCCGTTCTGCGGCAGCGAAAAGACACACCTGGAAACCGGAAATGAGATCAACATCAAAGAGATCGAAGCATACTGACGTTTCTTTTTGCTTTCACCTTCTTTTACAGAAGTTGAAATAAATAAATTACATATTTATAAAGGAGGAGTTCGTTATGTTATTTCAGGTATATGGAGATGCCTCCATCTACAAATTTTTAGGCTGGATCCTGGTATTCGCAGGTCTTGTCCTTGCAAATGAAATTGCACGAAGAACTAAAATGGGAGGAATTCTTTTCTTCTTCGTCCTGCCGCTCATTCTGACCGTATATTTTATCGCAATATACGCAAGTGCAGCCGCAGGCGCAACATGGGCACTCGAAAACGACACCTATGTACATATGACCAGCTGGTTCCACTACGCGAAACTGTACGCCGCAACCGCAGGCTGTATCGGTTTTATGATGTTAAAATACGAGTGGGGCATCGGCAAAAAAGCCTGGTTTAAACCGTTCCCGTTCATCATCGTAGCGATCAACATCTTAATCGCAGTATGCAGTGACTTCGAATCCGCGATCCGTGGTTCCATGGCACTTGCGGAAACCGGTTCCAGATGGTGGTTATCTTCCGAGGGCGTATGGCTCTACGGCGGATGGTGGAACATCTTAAACGGTATCGCAGGACTGATCAACATCTTCTGTATGACCGGATGGTGGGGCATTTATTCTTCTAAAAAGAAAGACGATATGCTCTGGCCGGATATGACCTGGATGTTCATCCTTGCTTATGACATCTGGAACTTCGAATATACTTACCTCAATCTTCCGACCCACTCCTGGTACTGCGGACTGGCTCTGCTTTTAGCACCGACCTTCGCAGCGATCTTCTGGAACAAGGGCGGCTGGATCCAGAACCGTGCCAATACCCTGGCGATCTGGTGTATGTTCGCGCAGGTATTCCCGTTATTCCAGGATCAGGGCAAATTCGCCGTTATCCCGGTTCTCTACGCAGACGGCTTCATGAAGAGCGACGTTCACCCACAAAGCGCAGATCCTAAGGTTATGGGATTTATCGCTGTCCTCTCTATCATAGCAAACGTTGCCGTATTCGCGGGAATCATGAAACGTGCGGCAGCGCAGAAGAAGAATCCTTACAAGAACGAGATCTTCGTTGGAACAAAGGATTACGAAGAGGCTATGGCAAGAGCAAAATAAGCCGCCTCTCCATACAAAGAAAGCAGATGAGAATTTCTCACCTGCTTTCTTTTTTTGCCATTTCTAAGAAATACTGATGTACTCTTAAATCCGCGTCAAGTTCCGGATGAAATGCCGTGACCAGCTGATTGCCCTGTCTTGCCGCTACGATCTTTCCGTCAACCGTCGCGAGCACTTCCACATCCTCATACGCCTTTTCAATATACGGCGCACGGATAAATGTCATTGGAACCGTCCCGATCCCTTTAAATTCTTCCTCTGTAAAGAAACTGCCGAGCTGTCTTCCGTACGCATTGCGCAGCGCACGGATATTCATGGTTCCGAATGCCGGAGTGCCGCCCTCCACTTCTCTCGCGAGAAGGATCAGGCCGGCACAGGTTCCGTATACCGGAAGCCCCGCCTGTATCTTTGCAAGAAGTGGCTCATAAAGCCCGTCTTCCCGCATCAGCTTCGCCATAACGGTGCTCTCTCCGCCCGGAAGGATCAGCGCGTCAAACGGACGCTCCAAATCCTTCTTCTGGCGGATCTCAAAGACTTCCGCACCGAGTTTTTTTAACATCTGCTCGTGTTCGAGGAACGCGCCCTGCAGCGCCAAAACCGCAACTACCATTTTATTTTCCCCGCTCTGCCATTAAAATTTCAATTTCCTGCTCGTTGATACCGACCATCGCCTCGCCGAGGTCTGTGGACAGTTCCGCAAGCATTTTCGCGTCGTTGTAATTTGTAACCGCTTTTACGATCGCTGCCGCACGCTTCGCCGGATCACCGGATTTGAAGATACCGGAGCCAACAAATACGCCTTCCGCGCCGAGCTGCATCATAAGCGCCGCATCCGCCGGAGTTGCCACGCCGCCTGCCGCGAAGTTTACAACCGGAAGCTTGCCGTTTTCATGCACATACTGCACCAGATCGACCGGAACCTGTAACTGTTTTGCCGCCTCAAACAGTTCATCCTCACGCATATTCTGGATACGGCGGATCTCCGCGTTCATCATACGCATATGGCGGACTGCCTGGACAACATCACCGGTTCCCGGTTCTCCCTTGGTACGGATCATGGACGCGCCCTCCGCGATACGTCTGAGCGCCTCGCCAAGATCTTTTGCTCCGCAGACAAACGGTACTTTAAATTCATGTTTGTTGATGTGATATACATCATCTGCCGGGGAAAGCACTTCACTCTCATCGATGTAATCGATCTCGATCGCCTCTAAGATCTGTGCCTCCGCGAAATGACCGATCCTGCATTTTGCCATGACCGGAATGGATACCGCTTCCTGAATGCCGCGGATCATCTTCGGATCACTCATACGGGACACACCGCCCGCCGCGCGGATATCCGCTGGGATTCGCTCCAATGCCATAACTGCGCATGCGCCTGCCGCTTCCGCGATCTTTGCCTGCTCCGGTGTCGTAACATCCATGATGACGCCGCCTTTTAACATCTGTGCCAGTTCTTTATTTAATTCATATCTGTTTTCTTTTGCCATACCATTTTCCTCTTCCATCATGATTCTCTTTTATTTTTCGCTAGCTTATGATGGTATTATAATTCAAATTGGTATTATGAAAAGAACCAGTTTTTATATTTTTATACAGTCCAGTTTAATCTTTTATGAAACGATCGAAAAATTCTTCCTGCGGGCACGGTTTTCCATAATAAAATCCCTGGATAAAATCCGGGCCGAGTGTGAGGATCTGATCCAGCTCCTCTTTCGTCTCCACACCTTCCACGCAGATCTTAAGTCCGATGCTGTGAACCATCTGGATGATACAGAGCATCAGCCGGTTCTCATAATCATGCTGCAGTGCCTTTATGGTAAAGCTGCGGTCGAGCTTTACGATATGCGGTGTCATATTTCCGATGTTCTGCAGATTGGAATAGCCGGTTCCGAAATCATCGAGCGCGATATACACGCCATATTCTTTCAATTTGTCCCACAGCTCCTGGATCATCACCGTGTTTCCGACACCGCCGCTCTCTGTCAGCTCCGTGATCACGCTCGACGGCGTAACCTCCGTCTCTTCAATGCTGTGGATGATCTCCTCTAAGATCTGGCTTTTTAAGATCTGGATATAGGAAATATTGATACTGATCTTAAAATCCGGTTTCACGCTCTGACATTTCTTGCACATGAGCAGCGCGTTTTTTAAGATCCACTTTCCAACCGGGATGATCAGTCCGCTCTCCTCAAGCACCGGGATAAATTCCACCGGCGATACCATTTCCTGCTCGGACATATGAAACCTTAGCAGTGTCTCCGCCGCGAAAAGATTTCCCCCTTCCGACCGCATGATCGGCTGGAAATAGAGCTCAAATCCTTTGAAATCCTCCGCCACAGACTGACGCACCGCCCTTAGGATATCTCTTCTGCGCATAAATTTCCGGTAGTCTTCTTCCGCAAACAGATAGACCTGATTTTTTCCGTTTCCTTTTGCCTGACTGAGTGCAAACTGGGATATTTTCATCATTTCGCCGTAGTCCCGCGCCTTGATGTCCTCGCTCATCACAATACCGCCGGAAACCGTATACACCGCTTTATAGTGATCCTTTTCGATCGCCGCCTCGATCGCGCGGCAGATGCCGTTGTAGATCGCCACTGCGTCCTCCGCCGTCCGGCCTGCGGCATCGAGCAGAATAAACTCGTCCCCGAGCATCCGGTATACCGTCTGTCCCGGATGTGCCGCTTCCTTCATCCGGTCGGCAAGTACGCGCAGGATATAATCCCCGTATTCTATGCCAAACCGCTCATTGATGTCTTTGATGTCATCAATTCCGATCCGCAGGACATACCCCTTTTTGTCCACTTCCTGCAGCTGCTGCACCTGCTCTTTAAACGCTTCCTCCCCAAGCAGGTTGCTGACATTATCCGCCGCCTGTCTGGCTCCGATCTCATTGATACAGCCGAGCAGAAACGTCTCTTTCTTTTCCCCGAGCACATAAATGCATCCTTTGCAGTTGATCCAGATCGGCTGACCGTTTTTTCCGATCCAGCGGTATTTGATATTATGCGACTCTTTTTCCCCGCGCAGCATCTTCTTTAAATCCTCGGACAATATCTTGATATCATCCGCGTAAACAAACACGTTATGTGCCTCCACCACATCATGGAACAGATTGGACGGCAGCGCGAAACGATCCAACGCCTTCTTTGATATGTAATAAGCATCGTTTGTGATGTCATATGCGTACAAATAATCATTCATACAGGGAGCAAATTTGTCTATGATGTCACAGAGCATCTCAAATGTGCTCGCCGATCGTTGTTTTTTCATGAAATATCCCTTCTCCTCACTTTTCAAAAAACTGCACTCTGGCTACTTTAAATCAAGTTTAGCACACTTCGCTCCTGTTTACTATGAAAAAAGCATACATGTTTTGTTTTTGTGAATATTCTATAAAGAACTGCGACAGGCCTCCCCTCTGATGCCCATCGCAGTTCTTTCTTTGATTCATATGCTGCTGTCTTCCGAAACCTGCCGGATCCCGTCCAGCATATAAGACCATCTGAAATTCAGTCTATAGATTCAGTTTAACATAACTCATTTTTCAATTCATTCGTAAAAAAGCGGCATTTTCCGACTTTTACTGTTTTTCCATCTCGCGGATCAGATTTACCATCTCGATCGCGCTGACTGCACAGTCAAATCCCTTGTTTCCGGCTTTGGTTCCGGCACGCTCGATCGTCTGCTCGATATTTTCCGTGGTCAGCACACCAAACAGAACCGGCACCCCGCTCTGTAAGGATACATTCGCGATTCCTTTTGACACTTCACTGCATACATAATCATAGTGTGAGGTATTTCCACGGATCACCGCTCCCACACAGATCACGGCGTCATACTTTTTGCTCTGCGCCATCTTCTCCGCAATCAGCGGGATCTCGAACGCGCCCGGCACCCATGCGACAGTGATGTCGTCATCTTTCACGCCATGACGGAGCAGCGCGTCTGTCGCACCGCCAAGCAGCTTTGTTGTGATAAATTCATTAAATCTTGACGCAACGATACCGATGCGCATGTCTTTTCCTTCGTTTCCTGCTACTAATTTTCCTTCTAATGTCTTCATTTTTGTTCTCTCCTTTTTCTGTTTTGATGAATTTTTATTCTGCTTCTTTGATATCCAAAAGATGTCCCATGCGTTTCTTTTTGGTCAGAAGATAAAATTTGTCATAACGGTTTGCCGGTATTTCGATCGGAACCCGCTCTTTGATCTCCATGCCGAAATCGGAAAGCTGGTAAACCTTATCCGGGTTATTTGTCAGCAGGCGGAGCGTCTTCACGCCGAGATCCTGCAGGATCTGCGCCCCGATATAATATTCCCGCATATCCTCGGAAAATCCGAGCGCGAGATTTGCCTCCACCGTATCCATTCCTTTGCTTTGCAGTTCGTATGCTTTTAATTTATTCAAAAGCCCGATGCCTCTGCCTTCCTGGCGCATGTAGAGTAAAATACCCCTGCCCTCGGCTTCGATCTGCCGCATTGCCTGATCGAGCTGCTGTCCGCAGTCACAGCGCGCAGAATGAAAAACATCGCCGGTCAGACACTCGGAGTGTACCCGGCACAACACATTCTCGCCGTCGTCGATCTCACCCTTGACCAGTGCCACATGATGTTCCCCGTTTAACAGGTTGCGATAGCCGTAAGCGCGGAATTCGCCGTATTCCGTCGGAAGCAGCGGGCTTGCCACACACTCGACCAGCTTTTCGTGTTTTTTGCGGTAATCCTGGATCGCCTGGATCGTGATAAAGCAGATGTTCCATTTTTCTGCCAGTTCGATCAGCTGCGGCGTGCGCAGCATCCGTCCGTCGTCTCCCATGATCTCACAGCAAAGCCCGCATTCCTTTAAACCGGCGAGCCGCATCAGATCCACCGTCGCCTCCGTGTGTCCGTTGCGTTCCAGCACACCGTTTTTCTTTGCGCGCAGCGGAAACATATGTCCCGGTCTTCTGAAATCCTCCGGCTTCGCGTCCTCTGCAACGATCTTTCTTGCCGTAAGTCCGCGTTCTTCGGCGGAAATACCGGTCGTTGTATCTTTATGATCCACCGATACCGTAAACGCGGTCTCATGATTGTCCGTATTATCCTGTACCATCTGCGGAAGCTGCAGTTTCTTACAGAGCTCCCCGCTCATCGGCATACAGATGAGTCCTTTTCCATGTGCCGCCATAAAGTTTACATTTTCCGTTGTCGCGAACTGTGCCGCACAGATGAAATCCCCTTCATTCTCTCTATCCTCGTCATCCGTTACCAGAATGACCTTTCCGTTTTTTAATGCCTCAAGTGCTTCCGGAACTGTGTTAAATTCGAACATCTTTTTTCCTCCCTCTAAAATCCATATTGCTGCAAAAACGCTGTATCGATCCCGCTTTTTGTCTGCACAAATTTTTCTATGTATTTTCCAACCATGTCGTTCTCAAGATTGACCGCATCCCCGATCTTTTTCCCGGAAAGCGTCGTCTCCGCCGCCGTATGCGGGATCACGGAAACCGAAAAGTTATCCCGTTCCACCGCCGCCACGGTAAGACTGATGCCGTCGATCGCGATCGAACCTTTTTCCACAATGTAGCGCATGATCTCCGGATCCGCCAGGATCGTGTACCAGATTGCATTGTCATCCCTCCTGATATGAAGGATCTTTCCGGTGCCATCCACATGGCCTGCCACCATATGTCCGCCGAAACGCCCGTCTGCCGCCATCGCCCGCTCCAGGTTCACAGGGCTTCCGGGCCGCAGCTTGCCAAGCGTTGAACGGGAAAGTGTCTCGTTCATGACATCCGCCGAAAATGTCTTTCCCGTGATCTCCGTCGCGGTCAGGCAGACACCGTTTGTGGCAACACTGTCTCCGATTTTTAAATCCGAAAAGATCTTATTTCCATGGATCACGAGCACTGCAGACCGCGCTCCTTTTCGTATTGCGTCAACTGTTCCGATTTCTTCAATTATTCCGGTAAACATGAATATTTCACATCTCCTTCCACCAAAAGATCTGCTCCGATCCTGCGGACGCTTATATCTGACAGCTGCCAGCCATCGGACGGAAGCGCGGCACCGGATCCCTCCACCGGGCTTTTCGCCTCCGCCCCGCCGAACAGTTTCGGCGCGATATAGGCCTGCACCCGCTGTACGATCCCCTGTTTCAGCGCGGAGAAATTTAACGTACCGCCGCCTTCTAAGAGGATACTGTCAATGCCCTGCTCTCCGAGCATCCGCATCAGTTCATTCAGATCGATATGTCCTTCTTTTTTGGGAACCACCAGGATCTCACATCCCGCTTCCCGATAAGGTGCATGCTTCGTCTCATCCGCACATGCTGTCGCAAGGATCGTCTTTGTCTCATGCGCCGTGGTCACAACGTTGCTTTCAGGCGGTGTACAAAGTCCGGTATCACAGATGATGCGGATCGGATCTCTTCCTCCCGGTATCCGGCAGGTAAGACGCGGGTCATCCGCCCGCACCGTTCCGATCCCCGCCATGATCCCCATATAGCGGTTACGATCCTTTTGCACATTTTCCCTTGCGTCTTCCCCGGTGATCCACTTCGAAGCGCCCGTTGCTGTCGCGATCTTTCCATCGAGTGTCATTGCGTATTTCATCACCACATACGGTCTTTTTGTTTTGATGTAATGAAAAAATACGGCGTTTAATGCATCGCACTCTTTTTTTAATACCCCGGTCTCCACGGTAAGCCCGGCTTCCTGTAAGATCCGGATGCCTTTTCCTGCCACGAGCGGATTCGGATCCGAGGATCCGATCACCACGCGGCGGATGCCGCTTGCCAGGATCGCTTCGGTACAAGGCGGTGTCTTGCCGTAATGACAGCACGGCTCAAGCGTCACATAGATCGTCGCGCCCTCGGTGCTCTCCTTACAGTCCGCAAGCGCGTTCCGCTCCGCATGAAGTCCGCCAAATCTTTCGTGCCATCCCTTTCCGATCACTTTTTCATCCTTTACGATCACCGCGCCCACGAGCGGATTGGGATTTACCGCGCCCATACCGCGCTTCGCGAGCTCCAGTGCCATATCCATATAAGATTCATCTACTGTCATAAATTCCTCCTGTCACAGGCAGAAACAAAGTGCCCTGAAGAATCTTCTCCAGGGCACTTATCTCTGATAATCTGAAACTGCCTGTTCTGTCCTCATACTGACCAACAAAAAAACTCTGAAATGATAACTATCATCTCAGAGCATCTCACGCATATTTCAGATATCAAAATATATCATCGTATCTTCTTTCATCCAGACTGTACTGTCGGCTTCGGAATCATACCGAATCATGCCTTGCGGCTCGTGGGCTTTACCACCGGTAGGGAATCGCACCCTGCCCTGAAGATCTGTTTTCTTTTTACGAAATTTACCATACCACTTATCCTGTTATTTTGCAAGAGGTTTTTTTCTGATCCGGTGTAACTGCGGTTTTAAGGTCAGTTCCGACAGCACCATGCCATCCCGCGCGCCAAGCACAAACGCGACCACATCCGCAACATCCTCCGGCACCAGACGCGCCTCCTCTTCCTCCGCTTCCCTAAAGTCCGCGTTCCGGTAGAGATTGGTCTTTGTCATATCTGGGCAGATCGTCGTCACCTTCACCCCGTACTTTCGCGCCTCATCAAACAGGCTTCTCCCAAAACTGTAAAGTCCAGCCTTGGTGGCTCCATACGCGCAGCCGTGCGGATTGCTGTTTACCGCCGTGACGGACGCGATGTCTATGATATGGCCTTTGTTCTTTTTTAAGGTCCGCAGCAGCTGCGCGCTTAAGATCATCGGCACTTCCAGATTCGTGCGCACCATCTCGGCGATCTTTTTCGCATTCAGTTCCTCATGCAGCCCATAGTAGGCAACTCCCGCATTGTTGATCAGTACATGGATCTCCCATTCCGCCGCGATCCGCTTCACCTGTCCGGTCAGTTTCGCCGTATCCAGAAGATCACAAATGATCGGATGAAAGTTTCCTCTTTCCAGTTTACATAACTCAAAATTCCTGCCAAACCCGAACACCTCATAGTCCATATCACACAGCCGTTCGCTCACCGCAACCCCAATCCCGGACGATGCCCCGGTTATGATCACTGCCTCTCTCATCTATGTTTCCTCCTTCTCCCACAAAAATATCTTTTCCTCCGGCAGATACTGCGACAGCCGCTCCACCAAAAAGCCTTCCATTTCCCGCGTCAGCCCGTCCCCATAATGGTAGACACCCCGGTCATTTTCATAGGGGAACTGGACGACTGCGGAATCCGGCGCGTTCTTCCGCATTTTCTTTAAATAATCCTGTGAGACACGGAAGCTTCCGACACTCACATCAAACAGTCTGCCCCAGTCCATCTGCTCCGCAATCGCAAGAAGCATCCTGTCATACGAGTCCTTCCAGCCCGCATGATAGATCATCGGATCAAAACAGAGCCGCACCGTGCACCCACACGCCTGTGCTTCCGCCGCTGCCGCAATGCGCTGTGCAAGCGATGGGGTGTAATGCTCATACCGCTCTATGACCTCCTGTGGCGACATCGTAAACGCGTACACGACATGGGGAGACGGTTCCGCATGCTTAAAAAAACTGTGATTCGCACATTTCGTCCGAAGCTCGATGCGAAGCCCATTCCCGCCCTCTTGTTCTTCTTTTTCACATTCGTTTGCAAAGCGCACCCATTCCCCTGCGTATCCGGTGATCTCCTCTAGCGCCAGAAGATCGGTATCATAGGATACACACAGGTACATTTCATGCTGCGCTATTATTTTTTTTACCTCAGCGAAAATGTCCTCCAGATTCACAAAGATGACCAGATGCGCGGACGGGTACATCCCCTTCAGGTAACAGTACTCACAGTCATAGATACAGTTCATCACGCAGGAGGTATAATAAAAATACGAGTTTCCGAAGTTCTGACAGACCGGCGCTCCGGGATAGATCAACGTCCCCTGTTTCGCCGCGAGGATCAGGCTCTGCGCCCGGTGCTGCCTCAGATAATCCTGCCCCCTCCGGCAGAACACATCCTTGTAATGATCGATCCAGACCACCTGCGCCTGCGGAAATTTCGCCAATATCCTTTTTGTGCGCGGATGGTCCTTCACTCCGCGTTCCACATAAATGTGGGAAAATGCCGTATTATAATAATTTTCGCCGGATCTCTTCAAAGCAGTTCTTCCCCTCTCTCTTATCCCTGCACGGGAGTTTTCCAGATGCGTACATTTCTTTAAGCACCGTCCGGTAATCGATCCCTGAAAGCGTCCAGTAACGGATATGCTGCCGTACCATGGCCTCCATCGTCTTTGAAGCGTGCAGGTCTTCGGTCAGACGCCGGATATCTGTCTCCTCTTCGTCCTGTTTCGCCCCGCATCCGCATTCTTCCGCTGCTTCCTCTGTGATCCGGCGCAGGCTGTCGATGTACGCGCAGACCGCCTCCTCCTGTGCCGCGATCTTCTGCCCGATCTGCTCCGGCTGTCCGGTCTTTCCGTTACCGGCAACTCCGTGATCCGTCACAACCTTTAAAAACGTCATCTGGTGCGGTCCGAAATAGTAGGCTCCCGCCTGATAGACCGCCGCCGCTTCCATATCATAAAGACGTGCCCCTGCTCCGTTTTCCGGATCCTGCGTTTCGTTCGCTCCACGGTAGGGAACCGCCTGTGTCACGATCTCTGCCTCCGCAAACGGATGGCGGTAAATCACATCCGGGTAAAACGTCCGTCCGGTTGTCTGCTCTGTGATCTTATTACAGAGAAAGATCTCTCCATCCCGCACGGACGGATCATTTGCATCTGCCGCCGCGCTCCCGATATTGACAAGAAAATCACCTTTTCCGGGCGGAAATTCACCGAATGTGCCGCTGACTGCGCACGCCGCCGCGATATTTCCGGCACCGGTCAGGATCAGGCGTATCTTTAACTCCTCATTCTCAAAAAGCTGAAAATGGGTATGTGCCGTATCTTTTTTCAGTTTGTAATGCGCGATCACGCACTGTGCCTCCGCATAGAATGCCGTAAACAGATAGATCATCTTTTTTGTCCTGCCTTTTTATTCACTTTTCCTATTGTACCATCCAGACGCAAAAAAAGACAGCCAAAATGGCTGTCTTTTGCTGCTGCTTTTTAATAACCGATCGGTCTGTCGTGGCTGCTGGCTTTCAGTCGCTCCATCGCTCTCGCGAGGGACGCTTTGGAACGGTAATATTCCTGAATACTCTGTTTTTGTCTGAGCTGTTCCTCGGCACGCTCTTTTGCCTCTTTCGCACGGCGGACATCAATATCCTCCGGTGACTCACAGGTATCCACGATGACTGTGGCACGGTTATTCATGATCTGCGCAAAACCGGTTCCGGTAACACCGTAGATCCAGTTGCCGTTTTCCTCCTGGATACGGATCTCTCCGACTTCCACGGCAAACGCCATATTCTCATGATGCGCCTGAATTGCTTTCTGGCCATCCTCAAGCGGAAGAATGACCTGCTTGCATCTTCCGTCAAAAAACACACGGTCACAGGCGATTACTTTAAGACTAAATGTATTCATGCTTCATTCCTCCTAGTTGGCGGAACCTGTGCCCTCCATCTGTTTTGCCTTTTCCTTTACATCCTCGATCGTCCCGACGTTAAAGAATGCAGCTTCCGGATAATCATCCATCTCGCCGTCAATGATCGCCTTAAATCCGCGGATCGTCTCCTTTAACGGAACGTATTTACCAGGCATACCGGTAAAGTTCTCCGCTACATGGAACGGCTGGGATAAGAATTTCTGAATCTTTCTTGCACGGTATACGGTCAGCTTATCCTCATCGGAAAGCTCTTCCATACCAAGGATCGCGATGATATCCTGCAATTCTGTGTATTTCTGCAGGATTTCCTGCACACGTCTTGCAGTCTCGTAATGCTCTTTTCCGACTACATCCTCTTCCAGGATACGGGAGTTGGATTCGAGCGGATCTACTGCCGGGTAAATACCCTGTTCCACGATCTTTCTCGAAAGAACGGTGGTTGCATCCAAGTGAGCAAATGTTGTTGCCGGAGCCGGGTCTGTCAGGTCATCGGCAGGCACATAAACTGCCTGTACGGAAGTAACGGATCCGTTCTTGGTCGATGCGATACGTTCCTGTAATTCACCCATTTCATTTGCCAGTGTCGGCTGATAACCAACGGCTGACGGCATACGTCCGAGCAGTGCGGACACTTCGGAACCAGCCTGTGTGAAACGGAAGATATTATCGATAAACAGAAGTACGTTCTGATGTTCCTCGTCACGGAAATATTCTGCCATGGTAAGTCCGGTCTCCGCAACTCTCATACGCGCTCCAGGCGGCTCATTCATCTGACCGAACACTAAGGCGGTCTTGTCGATAACACCGGATTCTGTCATTTCTGTCCAGAGATCATTACCCTCTCTGGAACGCTCGCCGACACCGGTAAAGATGGAATATCCACCATGCTCGGTCGCGATATTGTGGATCAGCTCCTGGATCAGTACGGTCTTACCAACACCGGCACCACCGAACAGACCGATCTTACCACCTTTTGCATACGGCGCAAGCAGGTCGATGACCTTGATACCTGTCTCAAGTACCTCTACGACCGGACTCTGGTCTTCAAAGCTCGGCGGATCTCTGTGGATGACCCAGTGCTTCTCTCCCTCGAGAGACTCACCACCGTCTAAGGTATCTCCTAATACATTAAATAAACGTCCTAAGGTTCCTTTGCCGACCGGAACTTTAATGCCGCTTCCGGTAGCTGTTACTTCCATATCTTTGTGAAGTCCTTCACTGGATGCCAGCATGATACAGCGGACGGTATTGTTTCCGATGTGCTGCGCAACTTCCATTACGCACCGCTTACCACCGTTGTCTACCTCTAACGCATCCTTAATAAATGGAAGGTCGTTATCTTCAAATTCAACGTCAACAACAGGTCCCATAACCTGTACGATTTTTCCTTTTTTCATTCCATTTACCTCTCAAATAACGGGAGGGAACCTCCTTTCTTTATTTTTATTTATTTCTTTTTCTTATTTTTCTGTGCCTTGGCACCACCGATCACCTCGGTGATCTGCTGGGTAATATCTGCCTGCCGGACACGGTTATACTGGATCGACAGGCTCTGTAACATTTCCTTCGCACTGTCAGTCGCGGTCTGCATCGCCATCATTCTTGAATTCTGCTCACTTGCGAAAGACTCAACCAGTGAACCGTAAATGATACCGGTGACACAGTTTGGAACCACATGCTCAAGGATCGCTTCCATGGACGGTTCCACCTTGATCTCCTCCTGATAGGTATCGATCGGTGCCCGCATAAAATCTTCCTTTTTGAGCGGAAGCAGCTGGATCTTTTCCGCGTTCATGTTAAACGCATTTTCCATCTTGGTGTATACGATATACACCTCATCCAGTTCGCCCTTGTCGTACAGCTCCATGACACGGTCTGTGATCACACGCGCCCTGTGCAGGGATGGATTCTGTACCGTATACTTAAATTCAGTATCTACTTCCAGTCCCTCTTTCGCGAAATACTGACGTCCCAGCTCGCCGACGACGAACAGCTTGTTGTTATTTCCCTGTTCGAAAAGCTCATGCGCCATTTTGATCACGTTATGATTGTATGCGCCCGCAAGCCCCTTATCCGCAGTGATCACGATGTAACCTCTTCTTTTCTCAGCGTCCGGGATCTCCGTCTTCTGATCAAAGTAACGGCTCTCCGTATCCGGAATATGTCTGAGGAAACGGGAAATCGCCATCTGCAGAGAATAAAAGTAAGGCTCGGTATCCTCAAGCTTCTGCTTCGCAACGCGGAGCTTGGAAGAAGAGATCATATACATGGCATTCGTGATCTTCATGGTATCCTGAATACTTTTCATTCGCTTTTGGATTTCCTTGGTATTTGCCATATCCTATCACCTGCTCTTAAACTCTTTGACTGCCTCTACAATGGACTCTGTGATCGCGTCATCCAATACTTTCTTTTCATTGATCGTATCCATGATGTCTTTGTGCTCTGCCGCGAAAAACTCCAACATCCGTTTCTGGAAATCCTTGGTCTCCCTGGTGTCCACATCGAGAAGCAGACGCTTGTTCGCTGCAACCAGTGTGATAACCTGCTCTGCAAGACTCATCGGATGGCAAAGCGGCTGTTTTAATAATTCCATCAGTCCTTTTCCGTACTGTAACTGCTCTTTGGTCGCGTCATCCAGATCGGAACTGAACTGTGTGAACACTTCCATCTCACGATACTGCGCAAGATCGATACGCACGCTTCCGGAAGCCTTCTTCATCGCCTTGGTCTGCGCCGCGCCACCGACACGGGATACGGAAAGACCAACGTTTACCGCCGGACGCATACCGGAGAAGAAAAGATCACTCTCAAGGAAGATCTGTCCATCGGTAATGGAAATTACGTTTGTCGGGATATACGCGGATACGTCACCTGCCTGTGTCTCAATGATCGGCAGTGCAGTGATCGAACCTCCGCCCAGTTTATCATTTAACTTACTGGAACGCTCAAGCAGTCTCGAATGTAAGTAGAATACGTCACCCGGATATGCCTCACGTCCCGGAGAACGCTCAAGTAACAGGGACAGCGCACGGTAAGCAACCGCATGCTTGGAAAGATCATCATAAATGATCAGTACGTCTTTTCCCTTGTACATAAAGTATTCTGCCAGCGCGGTACCCGCATACGGCGCGATATACTGTAAGGACGCGGAATCGCTCGCTGTTGCGGAAAGCACAACAGAATAATCCATCGCGTCATTTTTTGTCAGGGTATTTACCAGCTTTGCAACGGTAGATGCTTTCTGTCCGATCGCAACATAGATACAGATCACATCTTTTCCTCTCTGGTTTAAGATCGTATCAACGGCGATCGAGGTCTTACCTGTCTGACGGTCACCAATGATAAGCTCACGCTGTCCACGTCCGATCGGGAACATGGAATCGATCGCAAGAATACCTGTTTCCAGCGGCTGGTTTACAGACTGTCTGTCTACAATGCTCGGTGCTTCCTGCTCGATCGCACGGTAATCATCTGCAGGGATCTCGCCCTTTCCGTCGATCGGAGCACCCAGTGCATTGATAACTCTTCCAAGATAGGCATCTCCTACCGGGACACCCGCTTTTTTCTTTGTTCTGGTTACTTTTGTTCCTTCTTTTATTCCGGTATCTTTTCCTAAAACGATGCAGCCGATCTGATCTCTCTTGATATCCTGCACCATTCCCTTTACACCATTTTCAAAGATAACGATTTCGCCATACATGGCATGCTCGATTCCATAGATCGTCGCGATACCGTCACCTACCCAGATGACTTCGCCGACTTCCTGACCGCCACTTACCATGTCATAGTTTTCTATTTCACTTTTCAGAATGGAAATAATTTCTTCTGAACTTATGGAACTCACGTTATCACCTCCAAATCAATTCCTGCTTTAATTTATTTAAACGCCCTTTCATGCTCCAGTCCTCTTCTCTGTCCTTCACACGAATCACGAACCCGCCGATCAGATTCGGCTGTTCGATCAGTTCTATCTGCACTTCATTTTTTCCATATTCTTTCTTCAGATGTTCTTTCATCTGCGCAAGCTGTGACTCTGTCGGTGGCGTGACATAGGAAAGTGTCGCGCGCAGAATCCCGTTGTGCGCGTCATAACAGGTGTGGTACGAAGAAAATATATCCGCAAGTTCACCCACACTGCCGTTGTCGCAGAGCACCTTTAAAAAGTTTCTCACTTCCTGCGGGAAGATGGAATCTATCAGTTTGTGTTTCTCTTTTGCGGAAACAATCGGGCTTCCCAGAGATTTCGACAGTTCCGGGGTAAGAGAAAAAATTCTTTCTGTCTCTGCTACGACCTCTCCTGCCACACCGAGTTCATAGAGGACAGTTCCGTAATTATTCGCTGTCTGTGTCATCCGAATCACCTGCTTTAGCTAAAAACTGATCATACAATGACTGGTTGCTTTCCTCCGTGCTCTTTTCGCCGATCACCTTTCCGGCTGCCACGAGTGCGAGATCCGCGATCTGTGACTGAAGATCCTGCACGGTCTTTTCGCGCTCCAGTTCGATTGTTTTCTGTGCGTTTTCAATGATCTTATCTGCCTGGGCATCTGCTGATTTTACCTTGCTGTCATATTCTTTCTGCGCATTCTTTCTTGCTTCCTCAAGGATCTTTACAGATTCTTCATGCGCACCTTTTAACATGTCTTCGTACTGCTGTTTCAGCTCACCCGCCTGCTTTTTCTTATCATCCGCGTCCGCAAGCTGTCCCTCGATCATTTCCTTACGCTTCTGCATAATACCGGTTACCGGTCCGATCAGGAACTTTTTCAGTAACAGATAAAGAACAATCAGATTTATGATGGTAAAGAGGACGTTCCAATCGATTCTTAATAATTGCATTCTCTACCAAGTCCTTTCTTTGGATTAACCCAGGAATAAGATGATTAAGATGGCAACAACCATACCGAAGATTGCAGTACCTTCTGCCAGGGCACAACCAAGCAGTAATGCTTTTGTGATCTTGCTTTCTGCTTCCGGCTGTCTTGCGATCGCGTCTACTGCCTTAGATGTTGCAAGACCGATACCAATACCTGCGCCAATACCTGTTAATGCTGCTAAACCTGCTCCGATTGCGATTAATGATGTCATAATGAAACAACTCCTTTTCTTTTTCTTGTTTTAATTTTTTTATTCCATAGTATCTTTAATAAATAAAGATGTTAAAAAGACAAATACATATGCCTGAATCAGCCCGTCAAAAATATCAAAATAGAAGCTGAATGGGATCGGCACCAAAAGCGGTGCGACGATTTTAATAAGTTCCATGATTACGAATGCGCCAAGGATATTACCAAAGAGACGCATACACAGTGACAATGGACGAATGAAAATTTCCAGTATGTTCATTGGGAGCATGACTGGAACCGGTTCCGCAAAACTCTTCAGGAATTTCTTCGGTCCCTTCTTCCGGATACCTGAAAATTCGATCAGAATTATGCTCATCAGTGCCAGGGCACCGGTGACGCCCACATCTTTCGTCGGAGATTTCATTCCGAGCAGTCCGATCATGTTTGACAGCGCGATGTAAAAAGCGACCGTCATCAGATACGGGATATAACACTTGCCCTCTTCTCCGAGAAGATCGTAAAAGAAGTCATAGATCGTTCCGATTACCGTTTCGAGTGCCAGCTGCCTCTTACCTGGGTTTTCCACCCGCAGTCCGCGCACCAGCAATATCGAACCTATGACCAGCACTGCCATGATAAACCAGGTGACAACGACGGATTCAGCAACCGGTATCCCACCAAATATGGGAATCGTGAACGCCGTCTCACAGTTTAATTCTTCCATCAGTGCTTTTGACAGATTCTCCGTATTTACCCCTTCCTTTCTTATTTAATATAGCATTTCTTAATGCCGAATGTATTCTACTGAAATCTACCCGGAATGTCAATTCCCGCTTTCTTCCAAAAACGGTGCTGTTTTTTTGGTTGTTTTGCACAATCATATTTCAATTTCCCCGTCATTTTTTCATGATTTTTAAATTCTTTTTTATCATTCTTTCCGATTTGTTTAATTTTCAAGCGCAAACCAGAACGAAATCCCGTTGAAATGACCGAACATTTTCTATACGTGTGCCAAATGGTTAAGTTCTCCCCCTGCTTTGACGATATATTATATAAATGACTGCCATGTCTATTTTGTATGGGCATGTGCTATCGATAGATTTTCGCAGAAAGGAGTATCCGATCATGCACACGAGTATTTCCGGTTCTTTTTCACGCAGTTCCTCCTTCTTTGGAGGTTCAAAGAAAACCAAACGCCAGTCCCTGTCTTTTAGCGTACACCGCAGTATGAGTGAGACCGGCTATCTGATGCGGCTCGCCTCAGCGCGCACACCGTCCCAGGTATCCGCTGTCATCGCCGCGGCACAGGCTGACGCAAAATCTGTAAAACAGAGTTCTTCCAGTTCTTCCGAGATCCAGAAGGCGAAAAAGATCGCCAAGTCCATCGAAAAACAGGGGACGTTAAAATCCGCGAAACTGCGCAGGGAAAAGCAGCTGGAAAAGGAAGCCCGGACGGAACTCGCCGCAAAGAACTTAAAGCGCGCGAAAAACACAGCTTCCAAGCTCGCCAAAAAGAGGCGTGTGCGAAAGGCGCAGGAGCAGGTAGCCATCGCGAACAGCATTCCGGTCTCCGATCACCGCAGGCGTCATATGGATGAATATGTGGACGACAGCACGCCGCTTTCCCAGTACTCCTTTGATAATCTAAAGACCAGGGAGGAAGCCGCCGCACAGGCAGCCGCAATCAACGCGGCAATAAACGCAGGGGAAACTCCATCTTCCGGCGATGCCGCAGCAGCCACCTCTGGTTCTGCGGTTTCCAGTGCAGATGCCGCGGCCGCTGTTTCCGGCATCTCCGGTGTGTCCGGGTCTGCCATTGACTGTTCTATATAATTATAATTTAAAAAGATGACATCCGGGTACTTCCCTGATGTCACCTTTTTCTTTCGTAATTATTTCTGGTCCGGAACCAGTTTTTCCTTGCCGCCCATATATGGCTGCAGTACCTTCGGAATGCTTACGCTTCCGTCTGCGTTTAAGTTGTTCTCCAGGAACGCGATCAGCATTCTCGGCGGAGCAACAACGGTATTATTTAAGGTATTCGCAAAATATTTGTTTCCGTCTTTTCCTTTGACACGGATCTTTAATCTTCTTGCCTGCGCGTCTCCAAGATTTGAGCAGCTTCCGACCTCGAAGTATTTCTTCTGTCTCGGTGACCACGCCTCCACATCACAGGATTTTACTTTCAGATCCGCAAGATCTCCGGAGCAACATTCCAGGGTACGAACCGGGATATCCATGCTGCGGAACAGATCTACGGTGTTCTGCCAGAGTTTGTCATACCACATTTTGGACTCTTCCGGTTTGCAGACAACGATCATTTCCTGCTTCTCAAACTGGTGGATACGGTAAACACCACGCTCTTCAATACCGTGCGCACCCTTTTCCTTACGGAAGCACGGAGAATAACTGGTCAGTGTATACGGCAGCTTGTCCTCGTCCTGGATCGTATCGATGAATTTACCGATCATGGAATGCTCGGAAGTTCCGATCAGGTAAAGATCCTCGCCCTCGATCTTGTACATCATGGCATCCATTTCATCAAAACTCATAACGCCGGTCACCACATTGCTGCGGATCATAAATGGCGGAATGCAGTAAGTAAAGCCACGGTCGATCATAAAGTCTCTCGCATAGGTAAGGATCGCGGAATGCAGTCTCGCAATGTCTCCCATCAGATAGTAGAATCCGTTTCCGGCTACTTTTCCGGCAGCGTCAAGATCGATGCCGTGGAAGCTCTCCATGATCTCCGTATGATACGGAACTTCAAAATCCGGTACGACCGGCTCACCGAATTTCTCGATCTCAACGTTGCAGCTGTCGTCTTTTCCGATCGGAACGCTCGGGTCAATGATATTCGGGATGACCATCATATCTTTGGTGATCTTTTCCTGCAGTTCTTTTTCTTTTGCTTCAAGCTCCGCAAGACGTGCCGCATTCGCGTTTACCTGGGCTTTGACTGCTTCCGCTTCGTCTTTTTTGCCCTGTCCCATCAGTGCGCCGATCTGTTTGGAAAGCTTGTTTCTGCTCGCGCGCAGATCATCTGCTTCCTGCTTTGCAGCTCTCGCTTCTTCGTCAAGGGCGATCACTTCGTCCACCAACGGTAATTTCTTGTCCTGGAATTTGTTTTTGATGTTCTGTTTTACAATTTCCGGATTCTCTCTTAAAAACTTCAAATCAATCATGCTGTTTTTTCCTCCTAAAATAAAAAACCTCCCGTCCCGTACAGGAATCTCCTGTATCTGGGACGGAAGGTAAATTTTCCGCGTTGCCACCCAAATTGCCATATTGCTATGACCTCTCTGACGTAGGATAAGGACTACGAACCCGCAGGTTTCCCTGCTGACTCCGGAAGTGGAAAGGTTCTTTGCCATATCGGTTCTCACCGGCCACCGACTCTCTGAAATGTCTACAAACCGCAGCTTCCATTAACATCAATTTTTGATATCATGTGTATTATACACTTATTTTTTGGATGTTGCAAGGAAATCTTCCCGCGATTTAGAGCATTCCGTCCTTGATCACATCATGGTCGCGCAGTACTTTCTCGATCACGGTTCCCTGAATCTTGCGTAACAGCGGTTTTTTGATCAGATTGAGCGGTCCCGGCAGCTCGATCTCAAGTGGGGATTTGCCATCCATCAGTTTCACACTGCTGTCGAGCAGTTCCCTGACATCGTATACACTGCCCCATACCTCCGGAACACCACGATCCACACCGAGCAGTCCGTAAACCGCCTCCATCGCGGTACGCACGGAATATTCCGTCGTGAATACCGTATCACGCGGTGTCTCGGTAAACTGACCGAGGAACGCGAAGTTCACGCATCCATCCGGGATCACATCCGGGCGGTCACCTTTGGTTCTCGGCATGAAGAATGCCGTGATATAAGGCATCATCGTAGGAACGCAGACCGCACTGTGCTCCGCAAGTTCCGGGATCTCCTCTGCCGGTACCCCGAGGTGATACAGCCACTCCTCGGTGATCTCCTTACCGGTACACTCTTTCATCGGTTTCTTCACATAATCGCCCGGAACATCCGTAAACAGACCGTATACCCATACGCATACTTTTTCTTTGTCCTGATCCTTGAACTGTCCCTGACGGTTGATCGTCCAGCTGAGCAGCCAGCTCGAATCCCTGCAGCTTACGATTCCACCGGTTACGACCTTTCCGCTTCTCGGATCACGTTTGCAGATCTTTGTGATATAAGGAATGATCTTGTCATCCAGGGTCGTCACCGTTGCGGATTCCCAGTTTGTCTTTGCCACATCCGAGCAGAATTTTTCCGGATGGCCAAACGCCGGATCCTGCTTTGCGATATTCTTCCAGAGGCTCCAGCATCCGCTCGTTCTCACCTCGGCATCGCCATTCGGCGCATGATTCTGATCTCCGTAGATCGTGCCCTCGGTACAGCTTCCGTTTGTGACAAATACCAGATCATTTTCCGTCAGAACAATGCCCTGTTCCACGCCTTTTACCTTGCAGTCGATCGCTTTTGCAACCTTGCGTCCGTTTTTGATCTCAAAAATGACATTGGTAACTTCGGTATTGAACTGGAAGTCAACGCCCACATCCTCCAGATACTTCTGCATCGGAAGGATCAGCGACTCATACTGATTGTACTTGGTAAATTTCAGTGCGCTGAAATCCGGCAGTCCCGCAATATGATGGATAAATCTCTGGAAATACAGTTTCATCTCAAGCGCGCTGTGCCAGTTCTCAAACGCAAACATCGTTCTCCAGTACAGCCAGAATGTGGAATCAAACACTTCCTCATCAAATACATCCTCGATCTTTTTGTCGTAGAGATCCTCGTCCTTCGTAAAGAACAGTTTCATGATCTCCATGCATCCCTTCTGGCTTAAATTGAACTTGCCGTCCGTATGCGCGTCTTTTCCGCGTTCCTCGGTAGCACGGCACAGCGAATAGTTCGGATCTTCTTTGTTTAACCAGTAATACTCATCCAAAACCGACGCGCCCGGCACTTCCAGGGACGGAATGCTGCGGAACAGATCCCACAGACACTCAAAATGATTCTCCATCTCACGTCCGCCGCGCATCACATAACCTCTCGTCGGATCAAAGATACCGTCGCAGGCGCCGCCTGCCACATCCATTGCCTCTAAAATATGGATATTGGAACCTTTCATCTGACCGTCACGCACAAGGAAGCATGCCGCCGCAAGGGATGCCAGTCCGCTTCCTACAATGTATGCGCTCTTTTCATCGACGCCTTCCGGCTTCTTCGGCCGTGCAAACGCCTCATAATTGCCGTTTGTATAGTAAATTCCCTTGCTGTTTTTTTCGTATTTTCCACGCTCGGTGTTGCGATATTCTGACCGCTCCTCTTTCTCGTTTTTCTTTTTTGCCTCTCTGGATACGGCAGAAGTTTTCCGCCCCTGCGCCGCTACTGCTGCAATTCCCGCGCCTGCTGCAAGCGCTGCGATCCCAAGTCCGATCTGTTTCTTACCTGACATATGAAAACCACCTTTCCAACTGTCGGATGCGTCATCATCCGCTGCTTTCTGTTTTTATCTTACCCCATTTTATGATAATTACCACTTACAACCGGTCTGAAATGATAAAATTTTTATCATTCTTCTGCCATTGATAAACTCAATGCTCCCTGATCTGTTCGAAGTTGTGAATGGAATTGGCAATATTCCCGTACAGTGTAATTCCCAGGCGCTTCACGATCACTCTGTAATCATCCTTCATGCCCCGCTCGATCCAATCCAACATCGTGCCGACAAAGCCGTATTTGTAGAACTCGGCGATAAAACGCTTATCCTCCTCCGCGAGCTCCATCCCCGCACATTTTTCCCCGACCACATCCGCGATCAGCTGATATGTCAGCTTATACAGATAGCTCTCGATCTTGTCCTTGCTGATGGAATGGTACACGTTCATGATAAACGGACGGTTTTCCAGAACAGCCTCGAAGATCTGTCCCATTCCCTCCTGCCAGGTGTCGTATGTCTTCTTATCCTGCAGTGCCCGCTTTCCATCCTCGATGCACACCCACTCCACAAGATCATAAATATCCTTGAAATGATAATAAAAGGTCATGCGGCTGATCCCGCACTCCTCGGTCAGATCATTGATCGTGATCTTGTCGATCGGCTTTTGCAGAAGCAGCTTCTTTAGTGCATCTTCCAACGCATACTTGGTACTACCCGCCATCTTGTCTCCTCCGAAATCAAGTTTTCTGATACTCTGCTTTTATTGTAACCGTTTCCCCTTCCGACCGCAAATTAACTTTTTCGAAACTTTTTCTAAATTTTTTAACAAAAAGACCTGCACTTTTATTGTAAACTCGTCTCTTTGCAAAAGTTGACAATATTTCTCAGGTATGCTAGTGTTGACTTATCATTTTTACTAAGGAAGGTATTACTATGTTATCTGAAATTCAGTCGAACGAACCTGCAAATGAGCTTTTTTTCTCCATCGGAGACGAACCGGCTCTCTCCCGCGATGAGGCGGTTGCACTCATCAATCTGCCGGATGACCGGGTAGATGAGCTTCTCCTGCGCGCCGGAGCACTGCGAAAAAAATATAAGGGCGACCGGGTCGGCATCCATCTTCTGACCAATGTAAGAAGCGGAAACTGTTCCCAGAATTGCGCCTACTGCGCCCAGTCATGTCGTTCTTCCGCAGACATCGAGACTTACAGATGGGTTGCGGAGGATAAACTCTATCAGGACAATTCTTTTGTGCATGACAATCATCTTTCCATGCACTGTATGGGATTAAGCGGTATGAAATTTTCTGATGAGGAGATTGAAAAACTCGCAGAACGCATCCGCGTCATGAAAGCGGAAGGGACACATCTGTGCTGCTCGATCGGTTTTCTGACCGAAAAACAGGCACGGATGTTAAAAGAAGCCGGACTCGACCGCATCAACCATAATTTGAACAGCAGCCGTTCCTATTATCCGAATATCTGCACCACCCACACCTATGAACAGCGTGTGGAAAATATCCATATGCTGCAGAGACTCGGCTTTGAGATCTGCAGCGGCGGCATCATCGGCATGGGGGAAAGCAGGGAAGACGTTGTTGATATGTTACTTGATCTCCGCGAGATCAATCCGGAAGCGCTGCCGATCAATTTTCTGATCCCGATCCCGGGCACACCACTCGAAGGCACGGATACCTCCGCGCTCACCCCTGCTTATTGTTTAAAGGTATTATGCCTCGCCAGACTGATGGTGCCAAAGGCGGATATCCGCTGCGCCGCCGGCCGTGAGATCTATTTTAAAGGGCGGGAAAAGGAACTGCTCACCGTCGTAAATTCCATCTTTGCCTCCGGTTATCTGACCGCGGACGGGCAGGGCATCTCCGATACGTTACAGATGATCACGGATGCCGGATTCACCTATAAGATCGAATCGGACTGACCTGCTCCCCGGTCTCTAAGGTGCCTTTTTTAATTCACCCACCGGATCTGTTCGCCTGTCACAAGCGGATAACGGGAAAGACTGCTTCCGTCCAGATCTTCGTGGTGCATGTCCACCGCCGTGATCTGATGGTTGTCGTAGGTCGTGTAATAATAGATCCCTCTGTCTGCATTACAGCAGGAGGTGTAAAGCGTGATCTCATATTTTCCTTCCGCGACTTCACAGCATCCTCTCTGCTGGTCTACGGAGCCAAGGATATGGAAAAACTGGCTGACGCTCTCTGCCTCACCTTCCCCCGAGATCGCATGCATTTTGGTAAATGCCACTTTTGCGAAACGGGATGCGGAAGAAAGATCTCCCGGCAGTCCGAGCGCACCCATCCCGCGGCTGTAAGTCTTTAACGGAAGTTTCTCCGAAAAATGATTTTCCGGCTGTTTTTCCGATAAATTCATGTAGTTGTTGAGCAGAAACATCTGGGTTTCAAACGGCGGGTTGTTGGTCAGCACACCGACCGGATTGTCGTATATATGCAGTCCGTCCGCCATACATTCCACGGTGATCGCTTCGTCTTTGTCCGCAATGATCCAGTGCAGCCCGGCACTCGGCAGTTTTTCGTTAAACGGTGTCCCGACCAGGTTCATTTTTCCCAGTAATTCCCGCGCTTCCTTTACCGAAGCGGACTGCGTCAGTATCCATGGAATAAATTCATACTGCGCCACATTTTCCCTGTTATCTGAGACTTCCTGATATACGGCGTTTCCGACAAAGTTAAGCCCTGCCATGCCAACGCCCTTTTCGTTGATCCCATCATAATAAAGCGGGTAATCTCCCGCCACATGCGCCATTCCTATGATCGCGTAATGGCTGCTTTTCTCCCCCATATACCGGAACTGAAACGGATAGTTCCGAGGCGTGACCGTCACCTCATCTCCATATGAAAATTCATAATCCAGTGTTCTTCCAAAATAAAAATCTTTTGTTTTATAAGTTGATGCTGTACACATGCACATCGTTCCTTTCTTCTTTCGCTATCCCTATTATAACCGCTTCCCGCGGAAATATAAATACCCCGGAAATACGATGTTACTTTCGTATTCCGGGGGTTATGATCTTATCCATCCGATGATCGCTCAGGCATCCGCGCCTTTTAACAGTTCAAGACCCATTTTGGTGATCTGCGTGATCCGGGAACGGCACGTCTCATCGAGATAACTCCAGATCTCATTTAAGATGTTGAAATTTTCAATATGTCCGCTTAACAGATACGACGGACTGCAATGGAATTTCCGATACGCGTTCCAGATCAGTTCAATATCGATGTCTGTCTCGCCGCGCTCCAGTTTGCGGTATTTTTTAATGCCGATCTCCAGCTTTTCTGACATTTCGATCTGGGAGAGCGCATGAATGCTCCTCAGCTTGTAAATAACCGTATCTTCTCTGTCATCCAGTACCTGTCCAAGCTGTCTTAATTCTTTTTTATAATATTCCAGTTTTTCTTCCGGCACCTCGTCCGCCGCCTGATCAAGGCCCGCCTGTAACAGCCATACAATAAGCCGCATCAGCTGTTCGCGTTCCTCCCAGGAAGTCACACCGTTTTGCTCGATCAAAATTTCTATTGCGCCCGCTCTGCGATGTTCACCCGTAATGACATAATCAATATCCATGCCCTGTCTGGCAAACTCTTTGAGCGTTTCTGCCTGATAACGGTTGCGTCCGGATTCCAGCCGGCACACCTGCGCCTGACTCAGATTCATGTCCTTACTGATATCGACCTGTGTTTTGCCCATCTGCTTGCGGAACTGGACGATCCGGTCTAACACCTGTTAGTATTCGTTTTCTCTCATCGTGTACAATCTCCAAATATATATGGATATTGTACGCAATCTTCGCGCACCTATTCGTATACCGTTCGCGTATTTTGTTTCCTGTTTTTTCCTCCTTGCAAAGAAAGACGAAAGACCGGTCTTTTTTCGTCTTTCGTCTTTTTCTTCTATATAATATAAAGTTTTCTAGGCATCCGATCTGGAATAAGAATTTTTCATCTGACTGCTCAGTTCAAAAAGTACCTTATCCAGCGTATCTCCTGCCGCCTCTTTTAACATATCCGCGATCTTTTCGTTTGCCTCGGTTTTTAACTGCATCCGTTTTGCTGCATCCGTTTCTTTTTCAAGCAGTGCGTCATACCGGTGGATCAGTTCATGCCCCTTGGACATCACATGTTCCTCATAACGCTCCACATGGAACACGGACTTCTGATAGGATGCGTCTGCCATCGCGGCGATCAGCCGGCTCGCCCAGTAGAAATTGCCGGTGGACACTTCTCCTGTCGTATTGGAAAGGTATTCCGGTGTTTCGTCCACATCCGCGTAAAACGGCACCAGCACATTAAACGCGTTGGACGCAAATGCCAGCCACTCGATCGTATGGCAGTCACGTTCTTTATCCGGACGCATCTGGATCACCGCGAGGAAATCATTGCGGTTGATCCCGATCGAACGGTAAGCCCCACGCATGGATTTATCACCATACGCCGCATACGGATCATACGGTGTGCCCTGATAATGTGAGGAAAGCATATATTTTACATCCTCCACCGTCACTTTCCGCTCCGGCACCATGCACCACGGCAGATCATCCGAGCGCGGGGTGTACTCTGCATTCGGGCCATCCCATACCCTGGTATGCGGATTTAAATAACGCAGCATAAACCACGCGCGCGGCGTATTGTATACATGATCGGCATCATCATGGCTTCCGAAAGTATCTCTCGGATTCAGTTTTCCATCCAGTGACAGATCCAGATGGTTGCTTTCGATAAATTCACGCAGGTCAGCGGAACACATATGTGCCTGCTGTCCGTTTAACGCATCCTCAAGATCAAATGCGTCAATGCCAAGCTGGTTCGGCATCACAACATACACGTCATCCGGCACTTTTTTCGCGATCCAGTGATGTCCACCGATCGTTTCAAGCCACCAGATCTCATCCTGATCCTGGAACGCGATCCCGTTCATCTCATAGGTACCATATTTTTCGAGCAGGCTTCCCAGGCGCCTGACACCCTCTCTTGCGCTGTGGATATACGGAAGCACGATCGAGACGATATCCTCTTCTCCGATCCCGCCCGGGATCTCTTCCTTTCCATCCTCTGCCGGCTGATAAACCACAAGCGGGTCTGCTCCCAGCACACGCGGGTTTGAAGTGATCGTTTCGGTCGCTGTCATCGCGACGTGCGCCTCATTCACACCGCTCGCCGCCCAGATGCCCTCTCCCTTCACCGCATTCGGCACCGCAGTATAGCGCATCGGATCATCCGGAAGTTCGATCTCCACATGAGAGATCTCGGATTTATAACTGCGCGGCTGCTCCTCTTTTTGTACCACCACAAATTTTTTCGGCGTGAAATGTCCCGAACCGGAATCATCATTTCGCGCGATCATCGTAGAACCGTCATAAGACGCTTTTTTTCCAACCAGAATTGTCGTACAAGCCATATCTATGTTCTCCTTTATTACTTCTTTTTAGTATATGATTCATAAGTCATGGCAATCATACCACTTTTCGACCGGGTTCTACAAGGGGCTAATCGTCTCTATTTTTCATTACCGCCCATTTGAAAATACGCCCGGATTTTTTCTTCCACCAGATCTTCCCCGATCACGATCAAAATCTCCTGTCCGTTCTCAATTGGGCAAAGCGTGATCTCTTTTGATGTCGCATTCAATTCAAGCCAGGTTCCGTCCTCTTTCGGCAAAAAACCTTTCACGCGGAAAACATGTCCTGCCGACGCATCCTGCATCAGCTTTTCCACCGCGTTTTTCAGCTCTTCCTCACTCATATGCACATCCATAAAGTAGAGCGATTCAAATGCCTGTTTCTTTGTCAGATCCGGCTTTTGATAGACTGCGCTGACATAACCGGCAGACGCGATCTTCTTAAAATCCGCTTCCGCAAGTTCATTTCCGCCAAGCCGTAACACCTCATTCTCTTCAAACCGGCGCTTGCAGCCGATCTTGGCAAGTGCCCGGTTCAGATGGGCGATCGTATGCTCCTGTTCTTCCACGGATGCCGCATCGCACTTACTTAAGATCACACATCCCGCATTTGCCGCCTGGGAAGCCAGCAGATATTCTGCCTCTGCCGACAACTTTTCCTCCAGATGCGCATCCACAAGGGCAATGACATTTCCGATCTCATACCACTGGTCGAGCGGCTCGTCGTGCAGCACGTCAAAAATTCATCCATATCATAGATCCCGGACGGCTCCACCAGCACACGGTCATAGCCGCACATCCCCATTGCGATCAGCTTTGTCCGGAATCTGCGCCGGTGCGTCTCCTTATCACAGCCGCCGGAGATCATCTCAAGCTCACACTGGTCTCCCATCAGTTCCTGCAGCAGCATCATGTCCACATTGACTGCTCCGAAATCATTTTCCAGGATTCCCAGATTGCAGCCCTGCTCCATCAGACGTGCCGCATATTTCTTTAAAAAAGTTGTTTTCCCGGATCCCAAAAATCCGGTGATCAGATCGATCTTTACCATCGTCCATTCTCCCTTCCCTTTTATCTTTATTCCAGGATCACACCATCCCGGATGCGGATTCCAAACTGTTTTAAATCCACCCTGTCATCAACCACCACGATCCCATCCGCGCGGAGCAGATCTGCCTGCCTTCCGGCTCCGCCAAACGCAAACGCGCCGGCAAGCTCTCCCTTCGCGTTCACCACACGGTAACACGGGATCTCCGCAGGATCTGGATTTTTGTGAAGCGCGTTTCCAACCGCCCGCGCCATCTTCTTATCTCCGGCAAGTTCCGCCACCTGCCCATAGGTTGCGACCTTCCCCCGCGGGATCTTTTTTGCCGCTTCATAGATCCGCTTCGTCGGACTGTCCGTGACCAGGTCATAACTCTCCGCGATCATCCGCTTTATGTCAACCGCAGGGATTGAACCGTCCAGTATGATCGTATTCCAGTGCTCCTTGTTCTGATGCCAGCCCGGGATCACCGCCGGATAAGCACTGCGCCAGAAATCCCGCCACTGCGGATCCACCTTCACATTGAGATTGATGTATCCCTCTCTCTCGTATGTCCACAAAAAAGCCTTTTTGCTCCCCGCCACACGAACCAGCTGCCAGTTGGTATCACGAAACGGCATCTCTTTATAAGTTCCCGGAAAAGACAATCCATAGGCAAGCGCTTCCTCGCGCGTTGTGATGCTTTCCTGTTTCTGCTTTTTCATTTCTTCTCACCTGCTATTCTTCCGTATCCGGCATTTCAAAATGCTGATAATCTTTCCTGGTCTCCCAGTCCCCGCCCCACACAAATCCATGTTCCGTGAAAAGTTTGTAACACAGATCCCCGTGGTCGATCTTATAGGGAAAATCCAGCGTCCGGTCAACATAAGGCAGCGCTGTCTCAGGTTCCACAACAGTCTGTCCGTCCACTTCCTTTACATATGGATTGTAAAGCGTATTGATGTCAACCGCAAGTCCTTCTCCATGTTTTGACACTTTTGTTGTGTGGGAAATAAAACGGAAATTAAACGCAGACGTATTATTATCACGCATCGAAGCCTCGTCATCCGCATCATAAGCATCCACAAGCCGCACTTTTTCGATCGGGTAATCCGCTTCATACAGCTCCCTAAAGATTTCTAACACATCCTCCGCGATCTTTTGGTTTACGACCAGCTCCCCCTCTTTCGTATTTCCATCCAGATCTTTGTGCAGGATATGCACATAGCGCAATTCCTCCCGCGGCACCATGCAGTCATCCCTGTATGATTTTCCCTGCATCTCCGAAAAAAGTTCGTCTGAGATCTCGGTGATGTAAAATTCCTCTGCCGGATTTTGGTCCGCAAACGCCGGTTCCATCTCCGATCCGGGTTCCGGTTGTTCCGCTGTCTCTTTACTGTCCGGCGACTTTATCTCCTCCGTCTGCACTTCCTCTGTTTGCGCTTTCTCCGTCTGCGCTTCCTCCGTTTCCGTCTTCTCCGGCACCGTTTCTTCGTTTCCGGCATCCTGCCTCTTTCCGTACCGCCAGACAACGGCAAGCACGGTTACTGACAGCGCCAAAACCGCAAAAGCTCCAAATAATCCCCTCTTTTTTCTCATTGAATTTCCTCCAGACGGCTCTTTAAAAAGCCATAAGTTTCCTCGTCCCGAAAACATTTTAACAGATTTTTGCGCAGTTCTTCGAAAAACTTTTCGCCCGGCTTTTTGAATTCCATATGCCGGTAGAGCGGCGACTCGTAAAAACTGTTGATCAGACTCACACCGGCAAGCATCTCTTTCATGAGCGCGATCACCCGGTCTTCCTCTTTTTCGATCGTTGCAAGTTCCAGCTGACTGGCCGCCTCATAATACTTTCCCATTTCAAAGCATTTTACCAGCTCTACCTGTTTATCCACCAGCAGATGCGCCATTTTAAGATCCTCCTGCTTTAACGCCAGCAAATACATTCCATGAAATATTCCGTTCACTCTCTGATACTCGGAAAACAAAAGGTGCTCATACGTTTTATATGCCTCTTCGACCTGACCTGTTTCGCTGTAGAGCTGCGCCTCTTTATCTTTCCGCGCCGGATCCTGCTCTGAAAAATAATTCAGATATTCCCCGGCTTTTTCGTACTCCCTTTTTTTCATATAAAAGTGAAACAACGAATCCGCAGCACCCTTTCGAATCTTCTCATCTTTACTTTGCAATGCCCGGACGTAGCAGGAATTGATGTACGCATCATAGGTTTCCGGATCCGGGATTTCCTGTATCGTGCGCTCTGCATCTAACAGAACCGCCATCTGCAAGATCAGCGACTCGCAGTTCGGGTACTCTTCGAGTTTTTCTTTCGCCCATGCAAATGCATCCTGATACGGCATTTCCTCCAACATCGTCGTTGCTCTTTTTAGGATCTCTCCGATTTTCTCTGTCGTCAGTTCCTGCTGATACGATAACAGCTCATCCGTTGAAATTCCAAGAAGTCTTGCGATCGGCATAAGTAACGTGATATCCGGCAGCGAATTCCCATGTTCCCATTTATTGACCGCCGGCGCCGTGACGCCAAGTCTCCTCGCCATCTCTTCCTGTGTCATATTTTTGCTTTTCCGGTATTTCCGGATAACCTCTCCCACCTGCATACATCTGCCTCCCTCACAGCCCTGTTGTTTTCTATGGATTTATCTTATCAGATATGTATGCGTTTCACCAGTGAGCAGATATGAAATAAAGGTTAAAAAAATTAACCACAGCTCATTTTGAGTTATTCCGAATCAGAAGCATCTGTTTTGCATCCTTCTGAAATTCATACCCCGTTTCCTTCAGTTCTACGTTGTAGTTCTTTTTGAACTCATCGATCACACGCGAGATCATATCCGTCTGGCGGGCATCCAGGTTCACCACCGGAAATATTCTTACCTCTTTGCAAACTCTTAGCATTTCGCTGATCGCTTTCTTATGAAAATCAAATCCCAACTGCGTATACAGCAAAAGGAAATGTGAACTCAAACCAATATCATAATAATGATCCGCTACCGGCAACGTATTTGGCAGCTCATGATACCTGTATCTTTGTTCCGCCACCCCGCTTCAAAATCCTTAAAAAACAGCCGCATGGCATCCATGCGGATCTGCTCCAGCTGATCTAAATCCCGGATCTTCGTCCATACATAATTCTCCATATTTTCCGCCATCTGTTGCATTACCGTCCCGCGAACCTCCTCGATCCGCTCCTCAAGTTCCTTTTTATTAAACTGGTAAATCGGATCATAGGACGTAACGTCATAACCCAGGCAATGCGCTTCAAAATTAAAGCTCGCCGGTCCATCCCCAAATCCCGCGATTTTCTTTTTCATATCTTCCTCACTCAGGAGAAACATTGACCTGTATTCCTCCATATTTCTTCCCCACGGGACTACGTCTTTCAGTCTAAATGCCATAATTAGTGTCTGCTGATTAAGCAGATATCTGCAACTTCCAGCTCTTACATCTGTTCCAGTCATGCCAGAAGCGGAACAGACGCAAAAGAGCGTAAAGTATTCGCCTCTGAATCCTGAACAGATTCGTCTCGAATACAGATAATGCGATAGAAGTCAACTGCGTTTCTTCCAGTTTTGTGGTAATGCAGCTCATACCATAACAGCGTTTGCTCAGGCTGAAGGTGCGCTCCACTTCGATTCTATCGGTATTATCCTGATACTCCTGTTTTCCCTGGTCCGGTATATCTGATCTGCCAGAACTCGTTCCGGATAATAACCGGTACGCTCCCTGAATCGTTCTATTGCTTCAATCAGGCAGGTGCTCTCGTTGTATGCCTCGAAAGATATTTTTTCGATATGCCCATAACCTTCGCTGTCAAGACTGAGATCAAATTTTGCACCAAATTCAACCGGTGCTTTGACCTTGCCTCTGACGATCGGCCGGAGCCATGGCTGCGAAATACTTACAATGCGGTGCTCCACAGAATGAACTCTGTTATCATACATATACTGTTGCTGTTCATACAACCGGATGATGGTAAGATATAGACCGATATCCTTACCTGTCATGGCATAACCTTCACTCATGAACTGTTCCAGATAGCCAAGATCTCTTTTTACGTAGCCAAGCTGTCTGCGGAGTGCGCTACGGATTTTCTTTGCCGTGTGCTTCCTGCTCTTAGCAAATGCAAGATACTCTTTTCTGGCACGTTTGCGATATCTTCTTGGCAGCTTAAGACCATAACATTTGCAAAAACGTTAAATCATGTTTTCCAGCTTTTCTCTTGTTTCGTTCAAAAGTGAGATGTCCTGCGGATAATGTATGTTTGCAGGTGCACAGGTTGCATCAAGGGTCAGTGTTCCTTTGTGTGTATCTTCTTTTGCAGTACCATCATCATTGGTTTTTCCTCCGGATGGCGGAGTATGGTCATCTTTGTCATCATCCTTATGCGCAAGAAGATACTCGTTTACTTCCATCAGCATTTCTGCGGAAATGCGTTTACGAAAAAGAACCAGTGTACTTGCATCAAACGGAGCTTCTTCCCGAAAGCCGGGAAGTCCGATAAAGTATTGCAGATATGGGTTCTCAGTAATCTGTTCCACGAGCTCACGGTCAGAATACTGGAACTTTGTCTGGATGATCAGAGCTCCTAACGCCATGCGAAGAGGCTTGGCTACATTACCGGTATCACTTGGGAAAAGTTCAGCGTATTTGGCTTCAAACGTATCCCATGGGATTTGGTCAGCCAGTTTGATCCAGCGGTTATCAGGCTTCATGTGGAGACCCAAAGGCTGGTTGAAATCAAGGAAAGAATGCTGTAGCTTGTCGATCGGTTTGTACATTGTTTTAGTCCCTCGTATGCTCAAAATCTGTAAAAAACTGCAAGAAAAACGATTTGTTTTCGTCAAAATCCTTGCAATCATTATACCAGAAAATGGGGCAAAAGTCAGTAAAATCAAGTGTTTGCGGCTTAGGGAGTATCCCAAAGTTTGTGTAAACCTCCAAACTGATGTAAGATAAAATTACTCAGTTTGGAGGTTATTTTTATGGCAAGAAGAAAAGACAGCCCACAAAAAGCAG